>NZ_JBBUKU010000002.1:724571-1280624 GCF_038066655.1 Pigmentiphaga sp. YJ18
GCTCGAATTGTCTGCGGGCACGTCCCGCGGGATACGGCTGAAAGATCCGGTCGTGGCCGAACCGCCGCTCCAGCTCACGCATCCCGTGCTGGCGCAGCTCGTCCTGCCGCTGGTGGGCCGGGTCGCGGCCGGCAGCCCCATCCTGGCCACCGAACATATCGACAAGGAAATCGGCGTCGACGAGGCCCTGTTCTCGCAACGGCCCGACTACCTGCTCAAGGTACGCGGCAACAGCATGCGCGACGCCGGCATCCTCGACGGCGACCTGCTGGCGGTCAAGAAAGCCGCCCAGGCCCGCGACGGGCAGATCATCGTGGCCCGCCTGGGCGACGACGTCACCGTCAAGGAACTGCGCTACACCGAAACCGGCCTGAGCCTGCTGCCGGCCAATCCCGACTTCCAACCCATCGAAGTCGATCGCGAGCGCGACGATTTCGCGCTCGAGGGCATCGCGGTCGGCCTGATCCGGGCCGGCCTGGTGCATTGAAGACCTAGACGGACGACCATCATGAAACACAGCACGCCCAGCTCCAGTCTTTCCAGCGGATTCCCCGCGCTCGACGCCACCCTGCCCCAGGCCGGATGGCCCGTCGGCGCACTGACCGAAATCCTGGTCCCGCGCGTCGGGCATGGTGAATTGAACCTGCTCGGCCCGCTGCTGAGCCGGCTCACCAAGGCCGGCCGCACCGTGGCACTGCTGGTGCCGCCCTATTTGTCCTACGCGCCCGCACTGATCCAGCACGGCGTCTCGCTGGAATGCGTCAAGCTCGTGCGCACCGACCATCCCCTGGATGGCCTGGACCAACTGGAGTCCGGCGTGCGGGCGGGCGAGTTCGCCGCGCTGGTCGCCATCCTGCCCCCTGATCATGCGGCTGCGCAATCCGAAAGTACCGTCCGCCGGCTGTACATGGCCGCGCGGCTGTCCGGGTGCCCCGCCTTCCTGTTCCATACCTGCAGCACGCCCGCCACGACCTCGGCATCCCAATTGCGGCTGCTGGCGGACATGAGCCAGCCCGGCCAGATCCGGCTCCAGCGCATCGCCCCCATTGCCGAAGGCAGCGAAGGCGCGGTCACGCTGGACATCGGCCAGCAAACGGCGCGCGCGGGGTTCAAACCGGGGTTCAAGCGTGCGGCCGGACTTGCCGTGGCGGGAACGCACACGCGCTCCGCCGAGGAAACGGACACGCATGGCACCGACGCGGATACGCTGCCGGCGCAACGACCCGCCACCCCGCGTACCGGACAACATGGACCGCACGCCAAGCCGGCCCCGGCGAATCGCAGCCCATGGCCTTTCAAGCAGCGTCGCGGCGCTGGCAGCAGCCGCGGCTATCCGTCCGCGCTGGCACTGCTGTTTTCTCGCGGCTGGAACGCCTGAGTCTCTCCACGGTACTCGCGGCAGAACCGACTGCCGCGGTGCCCTCGCCCCGATGCTCCATTGCCCACGAATTTCAAAATCTCGTGGGCTTTTTTACGTCTTGCAGGCACGACGGCACCCGTTCGGAAGGTGTTGTAACCCAGCCATAACCCCCCGTTTGGAGTATGTATTTTTTCGTACTCATTGCTAGGCTGGTTGCTCCATTCCACTCGCTGCGCCAACCCCGGAAGAGGCCATCATGCAAGCGAAATCCCACGTCATTCACGCCCTCGCGGTACTTGCCACGGCTGCGGCCGCATCGGTCTGGTGCGCCAGCGCGATCGCGCAAAGCGGATCGATCGGAGGCTCGGGTTCGGGCTCGGGTTCGGACGGCCCCCGCGCCGTCGAGGAACAGTCCGCCGCGATCAGCTACAGCTCTCGCGCGGCGGCCTGTGCTCGGGCCAAGTCCCGCGCCTCGGAGTTCGCCCAGCGCAAGAGCAACTTCAAGGACATCAGCCTGGGCGCCTGCGACTGCTCCTCCACCAAGACCAAGCCGTGGCAGCCGGCATTGCAGGCTCAATACGCGATGGAAACAGGCATGCCCCCTCCCACAGGTCCTGTCGACACCCACGAATGCACGGTCACCGCCCGCATTTCGTTCAAATAGCCGCCAGAGGCCAGCCATGAAGACACGCGGGCAAATCAGGGGCCGAGCAACGGCGGCAATGGCCGGTCTGATCGCATGGGCGGCATGCTGGCCGGCTTATGCCTTTAGCGATTCAGATCCACTTCAGCTGAAATGCGTGGGGGAAAGAAGCGATGGCTTCAAGACCCATATATTCATAAACATCGGCGGAAGGTTCGAGATCAGGAACCGATCCAATGAATTGGTTTATGACATACGGAAAGACAATGGCTATGGAACCCCCGGCGACTACTCTCAAGACTACGAAGTCCTGTCCGAAAGAATCGTTTTCCACAGCAGGCTGATCAGCAACAGAAGAATGTACACCGGAGGGGAAATCAATAGAAAAACCGGCCGAATAAGCATTGAAACCACGGAGATGGCTAACAACTTCAGCGGCGTATGCAGCGTGGGAAGCTATGTCCCGGACACCAAGTTTTGAATTCCGCCCTGACAAAATGAAAAAACACCATCTCCTGAGCCTGAGCCTGGTCCTGACCGCATCCGCTTTTTCTCCCGGGCTGGCGGCGCAAAGCATGATCCTGCTGAAATGCGAACAAACCGCGGCCAACGATGCGGCGTTGAAATGGACGTCATCCCTGGAAGTCAACGTCCAGGAAAAGAAATTGACCTACGATGGCCAGGTCCTGCAACTAGGCAGGAAGACCGAGCGAACCGATGTCAAGAACGGAGAAAACCTGCGCTGGGAATACAGCATCACCGAATGGTCCGATAGCGGAATCGCCTGGGAATTCCGGTTCTATATCAATGGAGTATATAAACCAGAACCGACGCGCTACCGCCTGGACAGGATCAGCGGCAAGTTGAGCGGGCCCCATTCCAGCGGCCCGTGCCGGAGGATCGAGGCATCCGAGAAATTGTTCTAGAGCCGAAGCCTACTTCGCTCCCCGTTGCCTGAGCGTCTCGTACATGCAGACGGCCGACGCCACGCTGACGTTCAGGCTTTCCACGGACCCTTGCATGGGAATCCGGACCAGTTGATCGCAGGTCTCGCGGGTCAGGCGGCGCATGCCCTCGCCTTCGGCCCCCATGACCCAGGCAATGGGCTGGCGAGCGTCCACGTCGTACATGGTCTCGGTGGCTTCGTCGTCGGTACCGACCACCCAGACGCCGCGCTCTTTCAGGCTGCGCAGCGTCCGTGCCAGATTGGTCACGGTCAGGTAGGGAACGCTGTCGGCGGCGCCGCAGGCCACGCGCTGGACCGTCGTGTTCAGGCCCACGGCCCGGTCGCGGGGAGCGACCACGGCATGGACGCCGGCCCCGTCCGCGGTTCTCAGGCAAGCCCCCAGGTTGTGCGGATCGGTGACGCCATCCAGCACCAGCAGAAAGGCCGGGCCCTCGGCATCGTCCAGGACCTCGTCGACATCCATCGCCAATTCGAGCGACTCCGCCAGCGCGACCACGCCCTGGTGGCGCTGTCCCTTGGCCAGCCCGTCCAGGCGCGTCTGCGCCACGGGATGCACCTTGCATCCGGCGGCCTGGGCCTGTTCGACCAGCGTCAGCATGCGCCGGTCGCGGCGCGCTTCTTCGACGTAGATATCCTTGATCGACCCCGGTGCATGGCGCAGCCGTGCGGCCACCGCGTGGAATCCGACCAAAACCTGGCTAGCTGCCATCTTTCACCCCAACATGAATGCTTGCCGCTGCGCGGCGGCAAAAACGACGCGGCGCTGCCCCAGGCAGCGCCGCAATGCCGTTATTAGACCAGAGATTCAGTGCCGCTTGCCGCGACCGTGTTTGGCCGCCGCGCGTTTGCCGCTGCGCGCGCTGGTGGGCTTCTCCGGGGCCGTATGCTTCTTGGGCGCGGCCTTCTTGCCCTTGGGCATCTTGGACATGTCGGTCAGCAGCACGGCCTTGGGCTTGGCCGGCTTGCGTTCGGGCGCGGGGGCGCTGTCACGCTTGATGGCCTTGCGCAGCCCTTCGTAGGTCACGCCCTTGACCAGCTTGAATTCGATGCGGCGGGCCTCGAGGTCGACGCGTGCCACCTGTACCTGCACCTTGTCGGTCAGGCGATAGCGCATGCCCGTGCGTTCGCCGCGCAGCTCGTGCAGGCCGTCGTTGAACTGGAAGTACTCCGCGCCCAGCTCGGACACGTGCACCAGCCCTTCCACGTGGAGTTCGTCCAGCGTGACGAACACGCCGAAAGGCGCGACGCCGGTGACCGTGCCGCTGAAGACGTCGCCCACGTGCTCGCGCATGTACCAGCACTTGAGCCAGGCCTCGACGTCGCGCGAGGCATCGTCGGCACGGCGTTCATTGGCCGAGCAGAACAGGCCCAGTTTTTCCCACAGCGCGTGCTCCTGTTCCTTGGCCGTGCCCGGCATGACCGGCATGTCTTCCAGCGCGTTGGGCACGTAGCGCTTGCCATGCAGCAGCGCCTTGATCACGCGGTGGGTAAGCAGGTCGGGATAGCGCCGGATGGGCGAGGTGAAGTGGGCATAGGCCGGGTAGGCCAGGCCGAAGTGGCCGGCGTTGTCCGGGCTGTACATGGCCTGCTGCATGGACCGCAGCGCCATGGTCTGCAACAGCGGCGCATCCGGCCGGTTCTTGGCGCTGGCCAGCAGCGCCGAATAATCGGCCGCGGCCGGCTTGTCGCCGCCGCCCAGCGACAGGCCGAGCGTTTTCAGGAAATCGCGCAGAGCCTGGAGTTTTTCCGGGGTGGGCCCTTCGTGGATACGGAACAGGCCCGGATGCTTGCTGCGCTCCATGAAGTCCGCGGCGCAGGTATTGGCGGCCAGCATGCATTCTTCGATCAGCTTGTGGGCGTCGTTACGCACGTAGGGAACGATGCTCTGGATGCGGCCCAGTTCGTTGCAGACGATCTTGGTCTCGACCGTGTCGAAATCGATCGCGCCCCGCTTCTCGCGGGCCTGCGCCAGCAACTGGTACAGCGCATACAGGTCCTGGATCTGCGGCAGCACGTTCGCATGTTTGCGGGCGGCCGGGCCGTCGGGCTGCTGCAGCGCTGCCCACACCTCGGTATAGGTGGTGCGCGCGTGCGAGTGCATGACGGCGTTGTAGAACTGGTAGGCCTGGACCGTGCCGCCCTTGGCGCCCGTGGCGGGGATCACCATGTCGCACACCAGCACCAGCCGATCGACGTTGGGATTCAGCGAGCACAGGCCGTTGGAGAGCTTCTCCGGCAGCATGGGGATGACCTTGCGCGGGAAGTACACGCTGGTGCTGCGCTCCAGCGCGTCGGCGTCCAGCGCATCGCCAGGCGTCACGTAGTGCGCCACGTCGGCGATGGCGACGATCAGCCGCCACCCTGCCCGCTTGCGCGTTCCCGTGCCCAGCTCCACCCGCTCGCAATAGACCGCGTCGTCGAAATCGCGCGCGTCCTCGCCGTCGATGGTGATCAGCGGCACGTCGCGCAGGTCGTAGCGGCCGGCCAGGTCGCCCTTGACCACCTCGGAAGGCAGGCGCTCGGCGCGCGCCAGCGCCTTGGCCGAGAATTCGTGCGGGACGTCGAACTTGCGGACGGCGATCTCGATTTCCATTCCGGGATCGTCGATCTCGCCCAGGATCTCGACCACGCGGCCCAGCGGCTGCGTATGCCGGGTCGGTTGCTCGATGATCTCGACCGTGACGACCTGGCCGTGCTGCGCCTGGCCGGTTTCGCCGGGCGGCACGAGGATGTCGTGCTTGATCCGCTGGTCCTCGGGCACGACCAGCGCCAGGCCGCGTTCGTTCAGGAAGCGCCCCACCAGTTTGTTGGTGCGCCGCTCCAGGACCTCGACGATGGTGCCCTCGGGCTTGCCGCGGTAGTCGCTGCCGGCCGGCCGCACCAGCACGCGGTCGCCGTGGAGGACTTTCAGCATTTCCTTGGGCGGCAGGAACAGGTCGTTCTGGCCGTCGTCGCGGATCAGAAAGCCGAAGCCGTCGCGATGCCCCTGCACGCGGCCCGCGATGAAGTCGAGCTTGGTCGACAACAACAGCGCGCCCTTGCGGTTTTGCATCAACTGGCCATCGCGCTCCATGGCCGCGAGCCGGCGCTCGAACCCCACGCTGCCCGGGTCCACACCCAGTCGACGTGCCAGTTCCGCCGGAGCGATGGGGGCATTCGCCTCTCGCAGCAATCCCAGGATTTGCTCGCGAGTGGGCACGTCGGGATCGAAGTCCGCGGGCGTGGAGGGAAGGTTGTTATGGGATCGAGTTGTCAAAGTGTCAGGTTCTCTTTATAATGCGCAGCTTCTGTTGCTACTGCCCCGCATGCAACGGTACACGCAAGGAATAACTTGAGTTTACCGCAGCAAATGTTAGGTAGTTGCGACAATGCCCAGATGGCGGAATTGGTAGACGCACTAGTTTCAGGTACTAGCGCTTAGCGGCGTGGAGGTTCGAGTCCTCTTCTGGGCACCAGTTCTTTGGCAGGCGCAAGCCTTCCAGATAGTTGGAATACCCGCTCAAAGGGTTATTTTAGTTGTGCAGCAGTGCCCAGGTGGCGGAATTGGTAGACGCACTAGTTTCAGGTACTAGCGCTTAACGGCGTGGAGGTTCGAGTCCTCTCCTGGGCACCACTGATAAGCAAAACCCCGCAACTCCAGTTGGCGGGGTTTTTTGTTGCCTGCCGGCATCAGCGCCTCAATCGATGCGGATGTTGGCCGCTTTCACCACGTCGGCGTACTTGCGCAGATCGGCCTCGATCTGGCCGCGGAATTCCGCCGGCGTATTGCCCGACGCGACGATGCCCAGCCCCGCCAGGCGTTCCTTGACCTCGGGCTGGAACACCACGGCGCGGATCTCCCGCTGCAGGCGGTCGACGATCGCGGCCGGCGTGCCCGCCGGCGCCAGGATGCCTATCCACGACGTCACCTCGAAGCCCGGCACCGTCTCGGCCACCGTGGGCACGTCCGGCAGCGACGCCAGGCGCTGCGCGCTGGACACCGCCACGGCGCGCATCTGGCCGCGCTGGATGAAGGGATACGCCCCCGCCACCGCCGTGTAGAGCATGGGCAGCGTCCCGCCGACCACGTCGGCCATGGCCTGGCCGCCCCCCTTGTAGGGAATATGGACGAAATTGGCGCCGGTGCGCACCTTCAATAACTCGCCTGCCAGGTGCGGCGTGCTGCCGGTGCCCGCGCTGCCGTACGAGACGCCGGCCGGGTTGCGCTTGGAATAGGCGACCAGCGACGCGAAATCGGTTGCCGGCAGCGAAGGATGGGTCACGATGACCAGCGCGGCATCGCCGATCTTGCTGACGGGAGCCAGGTCGCGCAAGGTGTCGAACGGCACCTTGGCATAGACGTGCGGGTTGATGACCAGCGTGCCGTCGAAGCCGACCACCAGCGTGTAGCCATCGGGCGCGGCCGTGGCCGCGAGCTGGGTGCCGATGTTGCCCGAGGCGCCGGGCTTGTTCTCGACCATCACCTGCTGGCCCAGGCGGTGGCTCAGGTGCTCGGCCACGATGCGGGCGCCGGTGTCGGTCACGCCCCCGGGCGCGAAGGGCACGATCAGCCGGATCGGCTTGCTGGGGTAGTCCTGGGCGCGGACGCCGCCGGCCGCCAGGCACAGCGCGGCCAGCACGGGTGCGCAAAGCGCGGATGACCATCGTATCGCCATGTTGTCTCCTCCTTGGTTTGATCTTGTCGTCAGCCTATCGCGCCCTGCCCGCGCAGGCTGGCCAGCCGGTCCGGCGCATAGCCCAGCCAGTCGCCCAGCACGGCGTCGGTCTGGGCGCCCAGCCGCGGCGGCGCGCCGAAAGATGCCGGTGCCGCGCCCGAGAGCTTGACCGGATTGCCCGGCATGCGCAGCGACGTTCCGTCGGGCAGCGGCACCTCGGCCACCATGTTCCGCGCCACGACCTGGGGGTCGGCCAGCGCCTGCGCGAAGTCGTTGACCGGGCCGCAGGGAATGCGGGCGGCCTCCAGCCGCGCGAGCCAGTGGGCGGTGGGCTGCTTGCGCAGCTCCTCCGAGATGATCTCGTCGATGCGCGCCTTGTCGGCGAAGCGCACCGGCTGCTGGAGATACTCGGGCCGCCGCAGTTCGGGCACGTCGATGAAGTCCACGAAGCGCTCGAAGAAGGCGTCGCCGATGCAGGCGATGATGATGTGGCCATCCGCGGTCGGATAGCAGTTGTAGGGCACGTGCACGAAGTGGCCGTTGCCTATGCCTTCGGGAACCTGGCCGGACATGAAGTACATCGTGGCCATGTAGTTCAGCAGCGAGACCTGCACGTCCAGCATGGCGATGTCGACGTGCTGTCCCCTGCCCGTCTGCTCGCGCTCGACCAGGGCCGCCAGCACGCCTATCGCGCCGAAGGTGCCGCCGCCCAGGTCGCCAATGGGGATGCCGCTGCGTATCGGCCCCGTGGCCGGCGTGCCGGTGATCGACATGCCGCCCCCCATGGCCTGCACCACCTGGTCGAACGCGGGCCGCTGCGTGGCCGGCCCGGTCTGCCCGAATCCCGTCACCGAGCAGGTGACGATGCGCGGGTTGACCTTGGCCAGCGACGCATGGTCGATGCCCAGCCTTTCGGTCACTCCCACGCTGAAGTTGTCGAACACCACGTCGGCGCGCCGCACCAGGTCCAGGAAGACCTCGCGGCCCGCCGGCTGCTTCAGGTCGACGCAGACGCTTTCCTTGTTCCGGTTGAGGGTGACGTAGTAGGCGCCCATGCCGTCGCGCGAATGCTGCGGATCGTTCTCGAGCAGCCGGCGCGTGCCTTCGCCCTTCCCCGGAGGTTCGACCTTGATGGTGCGCGCGCCCAGGTCGGCCAGCAGCATGGTGCCGTAGGGCCCGGAAAGCATGTGGGTCAAGTCCAGCACGGTAATGTGTTCGAGGGCCAATCCGCTATCTCCTTGAAGACGATGCCGGGACGGTGCAATCCCCGTGCCACCTGCGAACTCCGCGGCAAGGCCTTGATTCATCGGCGTTTTCCCGGTCTGGCGACTTTGTCCGGACGTTTCATGGAACAATCATGGAACAGACAGGACGTCTTACCAAGACACGATCATGCTTCCCCTTTCCTCGCCTCCCCCGGGCCTGCCGCGCCTGTGTTTCGTCAGCTACCGGCACATTCGCGAACTGGCCATGCCGGTCGTTGCCGAATATGCGCAGCGGGCGCGGATCGAGGTCGTCGACGCCACCTTCGGCGACGCCCTGGCCCTGGCGCAGGACCGGGTCGAGCGCGGCATGGCCGACGCCTTCGTCAGCGCCGGCTCGAACGCAGCCATCCTGCGGGCCGGCCTGCAGGCGCCGGTGGCCACCATCCACCTGGGCGGCTTCGACCTGCTGCAGGCGCTGATCCAGGCACGCCGGATCGCCGACCGCGTCGGCGTGGTGATGTACGGCCAGACCATACCCGAGCTGGACGACGTCAAGGATCTGCTCAACATCGGCATCAGCCAGCACGCCTACCGTACGCCGGACGACGCCCGGCTTCGCTTCGAGACGCTGCGCCGGGAGGGATACCAGGTCATCGTCGGCTCCAGCCTGGTGGTGGAACTGGCCGAGCAGGCCGGGCTGCGGGGCCTGCTGGCCTATTCCCTGGCCAGCATCCGCAAGGGCTTCGACGATGCCCTGGAACTGGCCAGGGTCGCGCGCCTGGAGGCCGGCCGCTACGAACAGTTGCACAGCGTGCTGCACAACCTGCAGGAAGCGGTGGTCGCGGTCGACCGCGAAGACCGCATCATCGCCATCAACCCGCCCATGCGGCAATTGCTCGGCAAGCCCGACGCGCTGCTGCGGGGACGGCCGCTGGGCGAACTCGAGCCGGCGCTGTCCCTGCGTGCCACGCTGGCCAGCGGCCGCCAGGAACGGGCCATCGCGCTGCGCTTCGGGCAGCGCGACTGGGTGGTCGACCGCACCCTGATACGGGAACATGGGGACATCGTGGGGGCGGCGCTGACGCTGCACGACGCCAGCGCCATCCAGGCGGCCGACGCCAGCCTGCGCATCCTGCAGCGGCGCCAGCAGCACACGGCCCGCCACACTTTCTCCAGCCTGGCCGGCGGCAGCCAGGCCATGCGCACGGCCGTCGCCAGCGCCCACCGCTACGCCCGCACGGACCTGGGCGTGTTGATCACCGGCGAAAGCGGCGTCGGCAAGGAACTGTTCGCCCAGGCCATCCACAACGAAAGCCGGCGGGCCGGGCGCCCCTTCGTCGCCGTCAACTGCGCGTCCTTTCCGGAGTCGCTGCTGGAAAGCGAACTGTTCGGCTACGAGGAAGGCGCCTTCACCGGTTCGCGGCGCGGCGGCAAGTGCGGCCTGTTCGAGGCGGCCCATACCGGCACCCTGTTCCTGGACGAGATCGGCGACATGCCCATGCCGCTCCAGACAAGGCTGCTGCGCGTGCTGCAGGAACGGGAAGTCATGCGCCTGGGCGCGACCGCGCCGCTGCCCATCGACGTGCGCGTGGTCGCCGCCACGCATCAACCGCTGGAAGCGCTGATCGAACAGGGCCGGTTCCGGCGCGACCTGTACTACCGCCTCAACATCCTGCGGCTGGCCCTGCCCGCGCTGCGCGAACGCCGGGAAGACATTCCCGTCCTCATCCTGCCCATGGCCGACCGCTGCCTGAAGCGCCTGGGTTCATCCCTGGACGCCGCCGTCGCGCTGGCGCCGTGGATGGACGCGCTGCGCCGCTACCACTGGCCCGGCAACGTCCGCGAGCTGGAGAACCTGGCGGAGCGGATCGCGGTCACGCTGGCGCAGTATGCCGATGCGCGCGACATCCCGCTCGATGCACTGGCCCATGACTGTCCGGAATTGTTCGCCTCGGGAGCCGGCCCGACCGTGGAACGGCCGCTGGCACAGCGCGTACGCGCTGCGCTGGACCAGGCGGGAGGCCGGCGCGCCGAGGCGGCCCGCCTGCTGGGCGTCAGCCGTTCGACGCTGTGGCGGTGGCTGGCCGAGCTGGAGGCCTGCGCGGATACGGCCGCGGAGCCTAGCCCGCCGCGATCGATGGCCGGGCCTGCCTGACCAGCATCACCGGCACCGCCGAAAGTCGCACCACCTGCTCGGCATCGCTGCCTATCAGCACGCGGTCGACGCCCCGCCGGCCATGGGTTCCCATGACGATGGCGTCCACGCCGTCCTTGGCCGCCTGGGCGGCGATCAATTCCGAGGCCCGGGTGCCGCGGCTTTCCAGCAGTACGGTGTCCACTTCGATGCCCTGCGACTCGATCTCGGCCCGGGTCTCGTCCAGCAGGTCCTGGCCCGCCTTCAGGAACATGGGGCGCACCTCCCTGATGTAGACCGCAGGGCTGGGCCGGCCCCAGATATGTTCGAGTTCGTCCACGACGTGCAGGAGTTCTATCCTGGCGCCGCTCAGGCGCGCCAGCATCACGGCTTCCTCCAGGGCCAGGCGGGACGTGGCGCTGCCGTCGATGGGAACGAGTAGCTTCTGATACATGGTTGCTCCTGTCGACCGGACGTCGTAGGCGGCCTGCAGTCGTTCATGCTACGCCGGGTTTATTGCACACACCTTGAGTCAGATCAATCGCCGCGGCCTGAAACAAGAAAGCCCGGCCGGGATGGCTCCCGACCGGGCTTTCGTGGAACGCCGGCGGCGATCAGTCGCTCTTGCCCTTGCGCACCCAGGCCTCGAGCTGATACGGCCGGATGCTGTCGTAGTCCTCGAAGGGCTGGTGTATCCACGGATTCGTCGGCAGTTTCTGCACGTAGTAGTCCGGCACCACCTTGGAGTGCCCCTTGAACCACAGCACGGCCGTGCGCATTTCCGTGATCGCCGAGAACTGCTGCAGCAGGTGCTGGTGCACGCGGTCGAAGGTCACGCCGGTGTCGACCATGTCGTCCACCAGCAGCACCTTGCCTTCCAGCGTGCCGCGCGTGATCGTGATGAACTGCGCGATGTCCAGCCGCCCCTGCTCGGTGCCCGCCGCCTCGCGGTAGCTGCTGGTGGCCAGGATGCCCAGCGGCACGTCGTAGATGCGCGACAGCACGTCGCCCACGCGCATTCCGCCGCGGGCCAGGCAGACGATCTGGTCGAACTTCCAGCCCGACTGGTGGACCTGCAGGCCCAGTTGCTCGATGAGTTGGTTGTAGCGGTCCCAGCTGATCCAGAGATCTTTGTCGGTATCTTGCTGCATGGTGTCCGGATACTGCAAAAAAGCCCCGGATCAACCGGGGCGCCAGGATGAGTAAGGAGCCGATCAGGCCTTGAAGGGATGCCGCAGCACGACGGTTTCGGTGCGGTCCGGACCGGTCGACACCAGGTCGATCGGCACGCCGCAGACTTCGGCCATCCGCTCCAGGTAGCGACGGGCATTGACCGGAAGTTTATCGTATTCGGTCACGCCCACGGTGGACTCGCTCCAGCCCGGCATTTCCTCCAGGACGGGCTCGCTGCTGGCCACGGCCGCCGCCCCGTAGGGCAGGACGTCGCGGAATTCGCCGTTGACGCGATAGCCCACGCCCAGCTTGATGGTTTCCAGGCCGTCCAGCACGTCCAGCTTGGTGATGCACAGGCCGGAGATGCCGTTCAGGCGGATCGAGCGCTTGAGCGCGGCGCCGTCGAACCAGCCGCAGCGGCGCGGCCGGCCGGTGACCGAGCCGAATTCCTTGCCTACCGAGGCCAGGCGGGCGCCGATGTCGTCGTCCAGCTCGGTCGGGAACGGGCCCGACCCGACGCGGGTGGCATAGGCCTTGGTGATGCCCAGCACGTACTCGAGCTTCTGCGGTCCGACGCCCGAGCCCGCCGAGGCCGCGCCGGCCACGCAGTTGCTGCTGGTGACGTAGGGATAGGTGCCGTGGTCCACGTCCAGCAGCGCGCCCTGCGCGCCTTCGAACAGCAGCTTCTGGCCACCCGCCGAGGCTTCGTACAGCGCGTTGGCCACGTCGGCCACCATGGGCTTGAGCACCGGCGCCAGCGCCATGGCCTGGTCGCGCACCTGCGCGGCATCCACGGCCTGGGCGCCCAGGTACTGGGTCAGCACGAAGTTGTGATAGTCCAGGGCCTCTTCCAGCTTGGCGTCGAAGGAGGCCGGGTCGTACAGGTCCTGGACGCGGATGGCGCGACGCGCGACCTTGTCCTCGTAGGCGGGGCCGATGCCGCGGCCGGTCGTGCCGATCTTGCCGGCGCCCTTGCGGGCCTCGCGCGCCTGGTCGACGGCGACGTGGTACGGCAGGATCAGCGGGCAGGCCTCGGACACGCGAAGGCGGGCGCGCACCTCGACGCCGGCGGCCTCGAGTTCCTCGATCTCGCGCAGCAGCGCTTCGGGCGACAGCACCACGCCGTTGCCGATGTAGCAGGTCATGCCGGGGTGCATGATGCCCGAGGGGATCAGGCGCAGGATGGTCTTCTTGCCGGCGATCCACAGGGTATGGCCCGCATTGTGGCCGCCCTGGAAGCGCACCACCCCTTGGGCGGACTCCGCCAGCCAGTCGACGATCTTGCCTTTGCCTTCGTCACCCCACTGGGTGCCGATAACCACGACGTTGTTAGCCATGTTGCTTCTGCTTCTCTAAATTCCGCCCGCGACGGGCGTCAGATTGCGGTGGATGGGGATGGCCGGGCGGCCTCGGCGCTGGCCAGGGATTCGACCCGCCAGGCGCCATTGCGCAGCACCAGCTCGTGATCGCAGATGAATTCCTGCTGATCGTGTTCATGTCCGGGCAGTATCTGGACCACGATCTGGCCGGCGGCGCGCAGCGCGCGCACGGCCTCCGCCAGATCGGGCTCGAGACCCCACGGGGCGCGGACTGCGGAACTCGCGGTGGCGGGCGCGAGCAGCCCCGCCAGTTCGCGCAGGTCCAGGCTGAAACCGGTGGCCGGGCGTGCCCGTCCGAATACCCTGCCGACGTCGTCGTAGCGGCCGCCGCGCACCACCGCGTTGGGCCAGCCGCCGCAGTAGACGGCGAAGACCACGCCGGTGTGATAGTTGAAGCTGCGCACGTCGGCCAGGTCGATGCCGATGTCCACGCCCGGCAGCGCCTTGGCCAGCGCGGCCAGCATGTCCAGCGCCTGGCTGATCCGGGGCAGCGCCGGCAGCGCCGCGCGGGCCTTCTCCAGCACGTCCAGTTCGCCGTACAGCGTCGGCAGCACCTGCAGCGCCTGGGCGGTGGCCGGCGCCAGCGCGGGGCCGAGCGCCGCCAGCCCGGGAACGTCCTTCTCGCGCAGCAGGTTGAAGATCTCGTCGGCGCGGGCGGCGGCGGCCGGGTCGGTTTCCAGCAGCGCGCGCACTACGTCCAGGTGGCTGAGGTCGACCCGGTAATCGGCCACCCCCGCGCGCCGGACGCTTTCCAGCGCCAGTTGCAGGACTTCGATGTCGGCCTCGGGACCGGCGTGGCCATACAGCTCGGCGCCGATCTGCAGCGGCTCGCGCGTGGCCCAGAGGCCGCGCGGCAAGGTGTGCAGCACGCTTCCGCAATAGCACAGGCGGGTGGTGCCTGCCCGATTGAGCAGGTGCGCGTCGATGCGCGTCACCTGGGGCGTCATGTCGGCCCGGATGCCGAGCGAACGGCCCGACATCTGGTCCACCAGTTTGAAGGTGTGCAGGTCCATGTCGCCTCCGCTGGCCGACAGCAGCGAGTCGAGGTACTCCACCAACGGCGGCATGACGAGCTCATAGCCATAGGTGCGATACAGGTCCAGCAACAAGCGGCGCAATTCTTCTATGCGCCGGGCCTCGGCCGGCAGGATATCTGCCAGGCTTTCGGGCAACAGCCATTTGCCCATGCGGGGATCTCGCAAACGATTCAATGAAAACGATGGACGAAAAAAAAGCGGCTGCGGGTATGCACACGTGCAAGCCCATCAACCGCTTCTTCCAAGCTGGGGTTGTCCGATTCGCACCAATTTGGTGCAGTGACTAATTCGGACGTACCTCTTGGCTTACACGCTATTGTCCGCTCGAATCACGACAAAATCAAGCTTGCGTGGCGCGCGGCCGACGCATTGTTCGCGTTCTTCTATCACGTCATCCAAATGTTTTGCTTACTTCCCTGGGTAGGGTGCATTTAAATAACGCGGCAGCCTGGACCGATGGGCAGCGCCGCGACAGCGGCGGCCCACAGGTTCTTTTTCCCGGACCCGCAATCGGAGACCGCCGTGCCTTCGCCTTCCCCCGCCCTGCCCGACCTGGACGCCTTCCGTCTCAGGCGTTTCCTGGAATCCCTGGACGAGGGCGCCTTTCTGCGCCAGCCCGAAGCGGCGCTGCGCGACATTGCCGCCATCCTGGAACAAAGCCCCAAGGCGGTTCTGATCGAACGCCCGGGCGACTCGGACATCCCCCTGTGCGGCAACGCCGCCGGCAGCCGTGAACGGCTTGCCCTGGCCTTCTCCACTACGCCGGCCGACCTGCCCGCCGAAGTGACCCGCCGGCTGCGCAACCGGCCCGAATTCGTCGAAATCCCCGCGTCCCAGGCCCCCGTCCAGCAGGTCGTCCTGCAAGGCGACGAGTGCGACCTGACCCAGCTGCCCGTCCACCTGCAGCATGGCCTGGACGGTGCGCCCTATATTTCCGCCTCCATCGACTTCACCCGCGACCCGGACACCGGCTGGACCAACGTGGGCGTGCGCCGCCTCATGCTGCGCGGCCGCCGCACCGCCGGGATAGACCTGGTCGCGCCGTCGGACCTGCGCGCCCTGTACCTGAAACAGGCCGGCCGCGGCCAGCGCATGCCGATCGCCTTCGCGGTGGGCTCGAACCCCATCGACCACATCGCCGCCACCATGCGCATCCCCGGCGACGAACTGGGTCTGCTCTCGAGCCTGCGGGGCGCGCCGCTGCCCGTGGTCAAGTGCGTGACCAACGACCTGATGGTGCCGGCCGACGCGGAATTCATCATCGAAGGCTATCTGGACGAAGCCGGCCACGTCGAGCCCGAAGGCCCCTATGGCGAGTTCCTGGGCTATTACGGCGTGGTCAAGAAGAACCCGCTGTTCCACGTGACCGCCATCACGCGCCGGCGCGACGCCGTGTTCCAGACCGCCACCATCAGCGGCCCCAACATGGCGTGGACCGATACCGCGCAGTTGAACGCGCTGCGCACCGAAGTGATGATCTGGCGCGCGCTCGAGACCGCGGTGCGCGAAGTCCGCGGCGTCTTCGCCGCGCCGGCCAACGGCGGCATGTTCAACGTGCGCATCGCCTTGCAGCAGCGCGTGCCGGGCGAAGCCCGCAACGCCATCGCCGCGGTGTTCGGCTCGCTCTCGAACGTCAAGCACGTGTTCGTGGTCGACCCGGACATCGACATTTTCTCGGACGCGCAGATGGACTGGGCCCTGGGCACGCGATTCCAGGCGGATCGCGACCTGGTGATCCAGACCGGCATGCGCGCCATGCCGCTGGATCCGTCGCTCAACGGCGCCCGCACGGGCGCCAAGGCGGGCTTCGACCTGACCCTGCCCCTGCTCGCCCCGGGTGCGCAACGCCCCCTGGATTACCGGGTTCCCGCCGCGCCGCGCTACGAGGGCGCCCGCTTCGCCTCGATCGAAGCGGCGCTGGAGGACGGCCCCAAGTACTTCGAGGAACTGATGGCCGCGACCGGCAGCAACGACGGCCGGGAGATCGTGCGCTGGCTGGAGGATACGGCCGGCAAGCGCCCCTTGGCCCGGGACGAAGAAGGCCGCTACCACTTCCGCTGATTTCCCACGGCAAACGACGAGGTGGCGGCACGGCCGACCAGCCCCGCACAGGAGACATGCCATGACCCAACCGCTGAGCCGGCATCCCGCCGGCCTGGAATCCCATCGCCGTACCCTGCTCGCGGCGCTTGCCGCCACGGGGCTGATCGCCTGGCAGCCGGCATCCGCCCAGGATGCCGCGACCGACTTTCCGACCAAGCCGATCCGGATCGTTTCCCCCCACTCGGCCGGCGGGCTGGGCGATACCTTCGCCCGCTACATCGCCCAGCAATTGTCGGCGTCCGTCGGCCAGCCCGTGATCGTGGAGAACCGCCCCGGCGCCAGCCAGACCATCGCCGCCGAAGCCGTGGCCAAGGCGCCGCCGGACGGCTATACGCTGCTGATCGCCACGCAAAGCGCCATGGTGTTCAATCCGGTCCTGCGCAAGCAACTGCCCTACGACTCGCAGCGGGACTTCACCCCCATCTCGATGCTGTTCGACACGCCCACCTACCTGGTGGTGAACAAGGCCCTGCCCATGCGCACCGTGGCCGACCTGATCGCGGCCGCCAAGGCCTCGCCCGGCAAGCTCACCTACGCCTCGCTGGGCTCGGGCAGCTCGCACCACCTGCTGGCGGAAATGTTCAAGAAACAGGCCGGCGTGGACATCCTGCACGTGCCCTACAAGGGCAGTTCCAACGCCAGCACGGACCTGATCGCCGGCCAGGTCGACATGATGTTCGAAGGCGGCGCCTCGTCCCTGCCCCACGTGCGCGCCGGCAAGCTCACGGCGCTGGCCACCTCGGGTGAAAAGCGCACCGAGATCATGCCCGACCTGCCCACGATCAACGAAACGCTGCCGGGCTTCAGCGCCAACGTCTGGTTCGCCCTGTCCGGCCCTGCCGGCATGCCGGCCCCCGTCGTCGCAAAGCTCAACAGCGAAGTCGTCCGTATCCTGAAGCAACCCGCCACGCACGACAAATTCGTCGACCTGGGCGTGGAGCTCCTGCCCAGCACTCCCAAGGAAATGGCCGACCGCATCCGCACCGAAATCCCCCAATGGCGCGCCGTCGTCAAAGCCGCCGGCATCACCCCTGAGTAGGGGGCCCCCCCCTACGCGCTGACGCGCGCCCCCCAGGGGGCGGCACTGGCGGACCGGAAGGGAAGCCCACCCCCGCGCCCTTCGGGCGCCCCCTCAAGGGGGCGATGCGGGTGGACCGGCAAAGCCGGATCCACCGCATCCTGGGGTACCAAAGGGCTGGCGGGGACTGGCGATATTGCCTAGCATCCGGTTCGGTTGAAAATGAAAACGGCCTTGCACGCAAGCAAGGCCGTTTTTCTTTCCTGAGCGTCTCCAGACCCAGGGAACAGCGGATCCGGCTCCGCCAGTGCCGCCCCCCGGGGGGGCGCCCGGAGGGCGTAGGGGGGTCAATTCGCCGCTGGCGATTTCATGAAGCGGAAGAACTCCGAGCTCGGGTCCACCACCAGCATGTCGGACTTGGAGCCGAACGAGCTGCGGTAGGCTTCCAGGCTCTTGTAGAAGCGATAGAAGTCGCGGTCCTGGCCGAAGGCCTGCGCATAGACGGCCGAGGCCTTGGCGTCGCCCTCGCCTTTGGCTTCCTGGGCCTTGCGATAGGCTTCGGCCAGGATGACCTCGCGCTGGCGGTCGGCGTCGGCGCGGATCTTCTCGCCTTCGGCGGCGCCGATGGAGCGCTGCTCGTTGGCCACGCGCTTGCGTTCGGCTTCCATCCGGCGGTAGACCGACTCGGAAATCTCGGGCACGAAGTCCACGCGCTTCAGGCGCACGTCGACGATCTCCACGCCCAGCAGCTTGGCCGCGGCCTCGGTGTTGGTGCGGATCTCCTGCATGATCTTGTCACGCTCCTTGGAGGTGACGTCGTTCACGGTGCGGCGGTTGATCGAGGCGTTCAGGGCATCGCGGATCAAGGCCAGCAGGCGTTCCTGCGCCGCGCGTTCGTTGCCGCCAAAGGTCACATAGTAGGTGCGCGGATTCGAAATGCGCCACTTCACGAACGCGTCGATCAGCAGGTTCTTCTTTTCCGAGGTCTGCACCCGCTCGCTGTCGGCGGAGTCGATGGTCAGGATGCGCTTGTCGAACTGCTGCACGTTCTGGAACGGCGGCGGCAGCTTGAAATACAGGCCGGGTTCGTCGATGACTTCCTTGATTTCACCCAGGGCGAAGACGACGGCATAGTTGCGTTCGTTGACCACGAACACGCATGACGACAATACGGCCACCCCCACGAGCAGACCGATTACCGCAGGAATCAAACGATCCATGCTATTCCTTCTCAATTATCTGTTGCGGTCCCGCGAGCGCAGGGCATCGCGTCCGGCTTCCGGCAGCACGCTGCCGGCCAGCGGCGGCGGCACGTTGACGGACGAGGAACCGCCCGCGGCGGACGGCGAGCGCGTCCCGGCCGCGGAGTCCTGCGACACTTGCTGCATCAGCTTGTCCAGCGGCAGGTACAGCAGGTTGCTGCCGTTGCGCGTATCGACCAGCACCTTCGAGGTGTTGGTGAAGACCTGCTGCATGGTTTCGAGATAAAGGCGGTCACGCGTGACCTGCGGCGCCTTCTTGTATTCGGCCAGCACCTGCGAGAAGCGCGCGGCATCACCCTCGGCGTTTTCGACGATGCGCTGGCGGTAGGCCTCGGCTTCCTGGACCAGGCGCGAGGCGGCGCCCGACGCACGGGGAACCACGTCGTTGGCGTAGGCCTGGCCTTCGTTGATCTGACGCTCGCGGTCCTGGCCGGCCTTGACGGCATCGTCGAACGCGGCCTGCACCTGCTCGGGTGGCTGGGCATTCTGGATCGCCACCGTGCTGATCAGCACGCCGGTGCGGTACAGATCCATGATCTGCTGCATCAGCGCGGCCACTTCCGTGGCGACTTCGGTACGCCCTTCGTACAGTACGAAGTCCATCTTCTTCTTGCCGACGATCTCGCGCATGGCGGTCTCGGCGGCCTGCTTGACGGCTTCGTCCGGGCCCCGGTTATTGAAGAGGTAGTCGCGCGCGCCCGTTTCCTTCAAGCGGTACTGGACCACGAACTGCATGTCGACGATGTTCTCGTCATCGGTCAGCATCAGGGACTCCTGCAACACCTTGCTGCGCGAGGTATTGCGAAAGCCCACCTCGATGGTGCGCAGTTGCGAGAGATTGACGGTCTCGTGGCTCTGGATGGGGTACGGCATGCGCCACTGGAAACCGGCCCGCGTGGTTTCCTTGTACTTGCCGAACTGCGTGATGACCGCGACCTGCCCTTCCTGGACGATGAAGAAGCCCGAGGCCAGCCACAGCAGCGCCACCACGACCACGACCACCAGCAGGCCGACGCCCGTGCCCCGCGAGGATGGCGAGAAACGGCCGCCGCCGTTATTGTTGCCGCCGGGAGGCCCGGAAGGCTTGCGGCCGAACAATCCGCTCAGCCGGCGGTTGAAATCGCGCCATAACTCGTCGAGATCGGGCGGTCCGCCGTTATTGTTGTCCCGTCCGTCGTTCTGCGGACGCCGGGGAGGCTCGTTGCCGGAGCCACCGCCGCTTCCGCGGCCCCAGTTCGAGTCGTTGAGATTGAATATTCGAGTTATCGCAGGCAGACGCATCTTTGTAGTAAGCAAAGCGGACGGGTCGAACCCGTCGCCTAGGATCGGGCGTCAGCCGTAGGGCCGACGGACGAAGACAGCGTACGAAAGCGTGGGTCGCTACTATTATTACCTGGGACCACGGGATCTGCCCGTCCGGCCTCGACAATGGCACCCCGCAGTGCATCCAGGCCAGTACGCTCGATCGCGCTAACGAACACTCGCGAGATCGTACCATGCTCGTCGCGCTCGACTCCCGCCTCGTGGCTGCTGCGGTCGATCTTGTTATAGACCAGGATGCGGGGGATGTCCGCCGCCCCGATCTCTTCCAGGACCTTGTCGACCTCGGCGATCTGTTCGTCGCGCTGGGGGCTGGACGCATCCACGACGTGCAGCAGCAGGTCGGCGTGGACGGTTTCCTCGAGCGTGGCCTTGAACGCGGCGATGAGCGTGTGCGGCAACTCGCGGATGAACCCCACCGTGTCGGACACGACGACCGAGCCGGCCCCTTCGATCCAGATGCGCCGGGTCGTGGTGTCCAGCGTGGCGAAGAGCTGGTCGGCCGCATAGACCTCGGCGCGGGTCAGCGCGTTGAACAACGTGGACTTCCCGGCGTTGGTATAGCCCACCAGCGAAACCGACAGCGCCCCGCCCCGCGCGCGCGAGCGGCGCTGGGTCTGGCGCTGGCGTTCGAGCTTGTCCAGCCGCTCGCGCAGGTAGCGGACCTTGTCGCCGATCATGCGGCGGTCCATTTCCAGTTGCGATTCGCCCGGACCCCGCATGCCTATGCCGCCGCGCTGGCGCTCCAGGTGGGACCACATCCGGGTCAGGCGCGTGGCCAGGTGCTGCAACTGCGCCAGCTCGACCTGGAGCTTGCCCTCGTGGCTCTGGGCACGCAGCGCGAAGATGTCCAGGATGAGCGCGACCCGGTCCACCACCCGTATCTTCAGGGCGCGTTCGAGGTTGCGCTGCTGGGCAGGCGTCAGGTTGTGGTTGAACAGGATGATCTCGGCCTGGCCGGCCTCGGCCGCCAGTCCGATTTCTTCCACCTTGCCCGACCCCACGAAGAGCGCCGCATCCGGACGCGCCCGTCGGGCAATCATGGTATCGACGATCTGCGCGCCAGCCCCTTGGGCCAGCATGATGAATTCGTCGGTCTGGGCCTGGAACTCGGGCTCGCCAAAGTCCACGCTGACGATCAGCGCGCGCATCAGCGGCCCGTGGTTCTGCCCGGTAGGCGTAGGATTAGTCTGCAGCTGCTTCAACCTGGAAGTTGACCGGACGCGAGGGGACGACGGTCGAAATGGCGTGTTTGTAGACCATTTGCGTCACGGTGTTGCGCAGCAGGACCACGTATTGATCGAAGGATTCGATCTGGCCTTGCAGCTTGATGCCGTTGACGAGGTAAATGGAGACAGGTACGTGCTCTTTACGCAGCACGTTAAGGAAGGGGTCTTGTAGCAATTGCCCTTTATTGCTCATTAGTGGGCTCCTGGATGTGTTTTTCTTGGCGGATGCCAACTCTGTTACTGTACCGGGTTTTCCCCAGGGAAACTAGCGAATCTCAAAACTGAGAGAGACCGCCTTTTTTCCCCAATATCCTATGTGGGGACGCGGTTGCATTCCCACAAGAGCATGTCCCGGAAGATACTCGGTTACCCCGCCTTGTCGAGATAAGGATTCCTCGAGTTTCTGAACTCGATTCTCAATGGAGTGCCTTCGAGCCGGAAAGTTTCCCGGAACCGGGTTTCGAGGAACCTGCGATACGAATCGGGAATCTCGTCCAGCGCGCTGCCGTGGACCACGATCAGGGGTGGGTTCTGGCCGCCCTGGTGGGCATAGCGCAGCTTGGGCCGGAAAATGCCCTTGCGCGGAGGCTGCTGCTGCTCGACCGCGGCTTGCAGCGCGCGGGTCAGCTTGGGCGTGGCAAGCTTGGCGAAGGCCGCCGCATGGGCCCCCTCGATGGATTTGAGCAGCGGCCCGATGCCCGCGCCGCGCAGCGCCGAGACCGTATGCATCTTGGCGAACGACAGGAAGCGCAGCTTGCGTTCGAATTCGCGCTTGATCTCGTCGCGGCGCTCGCTGTCGGCGCGGTCCCATTTGTTGATCGCCACCACCAGCGCGCGCCCGGTCTCCAGCACGAAGCCGGCGATGTGGGCGTCCTGTTCGGAGATTTCCGCGCTGGCGTCCAGCATCAGCAGCACGACATTGCTGGCCTCGATTGCCTGCAGCGTCTTGATGACCGAGAATTTCTCGATCGCCTCGAACACCTTGCCGCGCTTGCGCAGTCCGGCGGTGTCGATCAGGGTGTAGCGGCGCCCGCCCCGTTCGAAGTCGATCTCGATGGCGTCGCGGGTGGTGCCCGGCTGGTCGAAGGCGATGACCCGTTCCTCGCCCAGCAGCGTGTTCACCAGCGTGGACTTGCCGACGTTCGGACGACCGACGATGGCGAGCTTGATGCGGTGGTCGACCGCGTCGACGGGCGAGAAGGCGCCCTCGTCCGTGCTTGCGGCGGCCTCGACGGCTTCGTCCTCGTCCACCTCGGGAGCGGTCTCGACCAGGCCTTGCAGCGCCTCTTCGATCATGTCCACCACGCCGTCGCCGTGGGCGGACGAGATCGCGTGCGGTTCGCCCAGCCCCAGTTCGTAGAACTCGGCCGCGGCGGCGGCGCGCGACATGCCTTCGACCTTGTTGACCGCCAGCAGCACCTTGCGCCCGGAACGGCGCAGCCGTTCGGCGATCTCGCGGTCATGGCCGGTCAGGCCCACGCGGCCGTCGGTCAGGAACACGATGGCGTCGGCTTCGTCCACCGCCTGCACGGTCTGCCTGGCCATCTCGGCCATGATGCCGTTCTTGGCCACCGGCTCGAAACCGCCGGTGTCCACGACGATGAAGGGATGATCCCCCACCCTGCCCTCGCCATAGTGGCGATCGCGCGTGAGCCCGGGAAAATCGGCCACGAGCGCGTCGCGCGAGCGGGTCAGCCGGTTGAACAACGTGGATTTGCCCACGTTGGGCCGTCCCACCAGGACGACCACCGGTTTGAAGACAGCGGGTTTCATCGTCGAAAAGCCTTGCTCATTGACCGACATTGATCAGGGTCAGATTGCCCTTGGAACTCTGTACCAGCACCCCGCGGTCGGTCGCCACGGGCTGGGAAAGGATGGCGCTGCCGTCGGTGGCGATACGCGCCAGCAGGGAGCCGTCCTCGCGCTGCAGGAAATGCACGTAGCCCTGGTAGTCGCCCAGGGCGATGGCGCGGCCCACCGAGGCCGGCGCGGTCAGGCCGCGGTTTTGCAGGACGTCCTGCTTCCAGATGTTCGCCCCGCTGTCCAGGTCAAAGCCGAAGACCACGCTGCGATCGTTCGCCGCATAGGCGAAGCGCACGTCGGCGCCCAGGCCCGTCACGCTGGAGAACTCGCGCGACCAGGTCGAGTTGCCCGATCCCACGTCGAAGCAGTTGATGCGGCCCTGGTAGGTGACGGCGCACAGATGGCGGCCCGAAATGACGGGCGCGCCGACCACGTCGGCCACGCGTTCGAGCTCGCTGGAGCCGCTGGGATTGGCGACCGTGCCTTCCCAGCGCACCGCGCCGGTGTTGGTGGCGATCGCGATCAGCTTGCCGCCCGGCAGGCCGGTGAAGATATAGCCGCCGGACAGCAGCATTTCGCCCGGCGCGCGCAAGGCAAGGGCCGGCCCCGGGCGCTGGACGCTCCAGCGGCGCTTGCCGCTCTCGGCGTCGTATGCCTGGATGCGATAGTCGCCGCTGCGCACCACCACCAGGCCCTCGCCCACCAGGGGCGGAACCGTGATCTCGCTGGAGGCCTGGGCGCGCCACTTGATGGCGCCGGTATCGTCGAAGGCGATCACTTCGCCGCGCGGCGTCGCGACCGCCGTCACGCGGCCATCGCTGCCCACGCCCGCCGACAGGTCGGCCTTGGCCGACGAGCGCCAGATCTCGGCGCCGGTGGCCAGCGCGTACTTGCCGACCGAGCCGTTGCCGGTGGCGGCGTAGACGGCATCGCCGACGACCACGGGTACGAAGCCCACGCCGCCCTTGCTGCCCACCGACACCGACCAGCCACTGCTGACCGGCAGCGTGGCGTTGAAATTCGTGAGCGGAGCCGGCGGATAGCGCGGTTTCTCGCTCGAGAACAGGGAACATCCGCCAAGCGCGAGCACGGCCGCCACCGCGGCGGCGCGACGCAGGCGGCGCCAGCCCTGGCGCTCGCCGGTAAAGCCGTTATGCAACGTCATCAAGCGCCTCCCAGGGCATCGAGTTTCAGTTGGATGGACGAGCGCAGGTCGGTCGACGCGTCAAGCTTGGCCAGCGCCTCTTCGTAGGCCTTGCGCGCCTCGTCCCGCTTGCCCTGCCCGGCCAGCACGTCGCCCCGGCGGTCGGCGTACAGGGCCACGAAGGGCGCGGGCGGCTGCGGCGCCAGGACACCCAGCGCCTCGTCGTAGCTCTTCTCGTCCAGCAGCAGGCCCGCCAGCCGCAGGCGGGCCACGGCGGCCAGGGCCTCGTCGCCGCTGCGATCGGCCACCCACTGCAGTTGGGCGCGGGCCGAGCGGGCATCGCCGGCCTTTTCATAGGCATGGGCGGCCAGCAGCGCGGCGCGCGGGGCGTAGCCCGTGCGGGAATATTGTTCCAGGATGGTGCCGGCGGTGTCCTTGACACGGCTCAGGTCACCGGCCTCGGCCGCCTTCTCCAGCGCTTCGAACTGGGCCAGCGCGTTCGCTGCCTGGTTGCGCTGGTACCACTGCCAGCCGTTCCAGGCCGCCGCGGCCAGCAGCACGATGGTCGCCACGGCAAGGATGAAGTTTCCGTACTTCGCCCACCATGCCTTGAGGGATTCCAGTTGTTCCTGTTCTTCGATGTCGTAGGCCATTTATGCCCCGGTTGATGTGGTGATCGCAAGAGTTGTGGCGGGCCGGCCGGCGGCCCGCGCGGACTCCGAGAGCCGCAAGATTAACGGATTCGGCGTCGATTCGTATTCAGGCCCGGGCGCACGGCTATTCAGGACCGCCCGTCCGGACCAGTTCTTCCACCAGGAAAGCCGGCAGCTCGGCCATGGCGACGCGCCGCTGGGCCGCGCCCTCGGCCCGCAGCGCCTTGACGCTGGCCGCGCCTTCGGCCAGCTCGTCCTCTCCCAGGATGACGGCGTATTCCGCCCCGCTGCCGTCAGCGCGCTTCATCTGCGACTTGAAGCTGCCGCCGCCGCAGTGCAGGACGACGTCCAGGCCCGCATCGCGCAGGTCCTCGGCCAGCTGCATCGCCGCGCGCGCCGCGGGCTCGCCCTGGTGCAACACATAGACGTCGCACTCGGGCTGCGGTTCCGCGGGCTGCGCCTGGGACCACAGGTCCAGCAGGCGCTCGACGCCGATGGCAAAGCCCACGGCCGGCGTCGGCTTGCCGCCCAGCAGCGAGACCAGCCCGTCGTAGCGGCCGCCGCCGCACACGGTACCCTGCGCGCCCAGGCGGTCCGTCACCCACTCGAACACGGTCAGGTTGTAGTAATCAAGGCCCCGCACCAAGCGGGGGTTCACCCGGTAGGCGATGCCGGCATCCTCGAGCCGCTGGCGCACGCCGTCGAAATGGGCCAGCGAGGCCTCGCCCAGGTAGTCCAGCAGGCGCGGCGCGTTGTCGGCCATCTCCTGCAGCGCGGGATTCTTGGTGTCCAGGACGCGCAGCGGATTCGTGTAGAGACGGCGCTGGCCGTCCTCGTCCAACTGGTCCTTGAACCCCTCCAGGTAGGTGATCAGGGCCTGGCGGTGCGCCAGCCGTTCCTCGGCCGAGCCCAGCGAATTGATCTCCAGCCGGATGTCCGCCAAGCCCAGGATCTTCCAGAGCCGCGCCAGCATGAGGATCAGCTCGACGTCGACGTCCGGCCCGGCAAAACCCAGGGCTTCCACGTCGATCTGGTGGAACTGGCGGTAGCGGCCGCGCTGCGGACGCTCATGGCGGAACACCGGTCCGATCGCGAACACGCGCTGGGGCCGGTCGTAGGTCAGGTTGTGCTCGATGGTGGCGCGCACCATGCCGGCGGTGAACTCAGGACGCATCGTCAGCGACTCGCCGTTCAGCGAATCGGTGAAGCTGTACATCTCTTTCTCGACGATGTCGGTGACTTCGCCGATCCCGCGCGTGAAAAGCCGCGTCTGTTCCAGCACCGGCGTGCGCAGGTTGCGGTAGCCGTAGCTGCGCAGCCATTCGCGCACCAGCGACTCCAGCCGCTCCCACTGGCCCGAATCGGCTGGCAGGATGTCGTTCATGCCGCGGATCGCGGTCACTTTCTTGAAACTATCACTCATATGGGGTCCCCCCCCTACGCGCTTCGCGCGCCCCCCCAGGGGGCGGCACTGGCGGACCGGCGGAGCCGGATCCGCGGTGCCCTGGAGTGGCGTCCAGGGGCTGCTAGGGGTGTATAAGGTTATCTCTTGCTGTAGCGGTTCTCGACGTAGCTTTCCACCAATGCCTGGAATTCACGGGCGATGTGTTCGCCCTTGAGCGTGACCGAGCGCTGGCCGTCGATGAAGACCGGTGCGACCGGCTGCTCGCCCGTGCCGGGCAGGCTGATGCCGATGTCCGCGAACTTGCTTTCGCCCGGGCCGTTGACCACGCAGCCCATGACCGCGACGTGCAGGCTCTCGGCACCGGGGTACTTCAGGCGCCAGACGGGCATCTGCGCGCGCAGGTAGCTCTGGATGTCGGCCGCCAGTTCCTGGAACACCGTGCTGCTGGTACGGCCGCAGCCCGGACAGGCGACGACCACCGGCGCGAACGCGCGCAGGCCCAGGCTTTGCAGGATCTCCTGGGCCACCACGACCTCGCGGGCGCGGTCGCCGTTGGGCTCGGGCGTGAGGGACACGCGGATCGTGTCGCCTATGCCTTCCTGCAGCAGGATGCCCATTGCCGCGGTCGAGGCCACGATGCCCTTGCTGCCCATGCCCGCCTCGGTCAACCCCAGGTGCAGCGGGTAGTCGCAGCGGCGGGAGATGTCGCGGTAGACCGCGATCAGGTCCTGGGCGTTGCTGACCTTGCACGACAGGATGATGCGGTCGCCCGGCAGACCCAATTCCTCGGCACGCCGGGCATTGTCGATCGCGGACACCACCAGCGCGTCGCGCATCACGGACTGGGCGTCCCAGGGCCGGGCCCGCCGGCCGTTCTCGTCCATCATGCGGGCCAGCAGGTCCTGGTCCAGGCTGCCCCAGTTCACGCCTATGCGCACCGGCTTCTCGTGGCGGCAGGCCACCTCGATCATCTGCGCGAAGTTGTCGTCGCGCTTCTTCCCCGCCCCCATGTTGCCGGGGTTGATGCGGTACTTGGACAGCGCCTGCGCGCACTCCGGATACTGGCTCAGCAGCTTGTGGCCGTTGTAGTGGAAATCACCCACCAGCGGGGCGTCCACGCCCATGCGGTCGAGTTGCTCGCGTATCGCGGGCACCTCGCGGGCGGCCTCGGCGGTATTCACGGTGATCCGCACGACCTCGGAGCCGGCCAGGGCCAGCTCCTTGACCTGGATCGCGGTGGCGATGGCGTCGGCCGTGTCCGTGTTGGTCATGGACTGCACCATGACCGGGGCCTCGCCGCCGACGGCGACCGACTTGCCGCCCCAGGCGATGCGCACCTGGCGCGTGGGCCGGCGGACCGCCGGGCCGGCGGGAAACGGCTCCGCCTCGGAAGCGTTGGCGATCGTGGACGGGCTAGGATTCATGATGCGGCTACTGGAGGGTGAGCCGGGCGACGTTGTCCCGGCGATACGGCGCGAGGTCGACGGGCGTGCCGCGCCAGGTCAAGTCTACCCCGTTGACGTTGCCGATCACGACACGGTACGGCGCTCCCGCCACATCCAGCTCGTAGGGCTCGCCAGCGGCGATGATCCGCGACACGGCCACGGTGCCGTCGGCGCGCCGCACTTCGACCCAGCTTGCCTGCCGCATCGTCATCGACAGGCCGGGCGCCGGGGCAGGGGCCGCCGCCGGCGGCTCGGGCGCCGGCGCTGGTTCGGGCGCGACGGGCACAGCCGCCGCGGGCACGACTTCCTGCGGCACGGCGGGCGGCGGCTCGGCCGGGGCCAGCGGCGCCTCGGTCTGACCCGAGGTCGTGCCGGCCGCGGGCGTATCCAGGCTGGCCGTGGAAGCCTGCCCGAACGACAGCTTGCCTTGCTGGCTGAGCGCGTAGCCCAGCAGCACCAGCGCCAGCACCGCCATCACGCCGCCGACCAGCCAGGGGGCCAGCCGCCTGCGGCTGGCGGCCACCGGCCAGGTCCGACCCGACGAATGCGCCAGCGGGCTGGACAGCGACGAGGCCTGTTCCAGCGATACCGGATCGGCCACCTGCAACTGGGGCGACAGCGCCTGCAGCATCGGCGCCGGATCCTGGTCCAGCAACCGCGCGTAGTTGCGCACGAAGCCGCGCAGCGGCATGCCCTGCGGCAGCTCGTTCCACTGTTCGTTCTCGAGCGCGCGGATCTGGCGCACGGCGAACTTCAGGCGGTCGGACACGTATTCCTGCGACCAGCCGCGTGCCTCGCGCAGGCGCGCCAGTTCCCGGCCGACCGACGACGAAGACGGCGAGCCGGCAGCGGGCGCCGGGCCCTCCTGCCTGCCGGCGGCACCGGTTTCGTGGGGTTCAGACATCGACGACTCCTTGTCCGGCCCTGCCGCAACGGCCGGCCCGGCACCGCGGTTGCATCATTCGCGCACCTCCACGATACGGCCAAACCGGGTCTCGCCCGCCAGGCGTTCCTTCAGGCGGGTACGATCCTTGACCTCGCCGGCCAACTGCCCGCAGGCCGCGTCGATGTCGTCGCCGCGCGTCTTGCGCACGGTGGTGACGATGCCGGCGTCCATCAGGCGCTGCGCGAACAGCCGGACCCGGGCCATGGGCGAACGCTTGAGCCCGGACTGCGGGAAGGGATTGAACGGAATGAGGTTGAACTTGCACGACACCTGCCGCGCAATGTCTATCAATTGCTTGGCATGCTCGTCGCCATCGTTGATGCCGTCGAGCATGACGTATTCGAACGTGATGAAGTCGCGCGGGGCGAACTCCAGGTAGCGCTGGCACGCCGCGATCAGTTCGCGCAGCGGATACTTGCGGTTCAGCGGCACCAGGTCGTCGCGCAGCGCGTCGTTGGGCGCGTGCAGCGACACCGCCAGCGCGACCGGACAGTCGCGCGCGAGGCGGTCCATCATGGGCACCACGCCCGAGGTCGACACCGTGACCCGGCGGCGCGACAGGCCATAGGCATTGTCGTCCAGCATCAGGCGCAGCGCCGAGACCGTGTTGTCGTAGTTGAGCAGGGGCTCGCCCATGCCCATCATGACGACGTTGCTGATGACCCGGTCGTCCTGGGTACCCAGCGGCGCGGGCATGCCGCCCGACAGCCGCGCGCCCTCGCGGTCGGCCTCGACCGTGCGGCGCGCCAGCCACAGCTGGCCGATGATCTCGTCCACCCCCAGGTTGCGGTTGAAGCCCTGGTGGCCGGTGGAGCAGAACCGGCAGGCCACGGTGCAGCCCGCCTGCGTCGAGATGCACAGCGTGCCGCGGTCGTCCTCGGGAATGAAGACGGTTTCGATCGCGTTGCCGTTGCCGACGTCGAGCAGCCACTTGCGCGTGCCGTCGGCCGACTTGTGGGCGGTGACGACCTCGGGCAGCCGTATCTCGCACTGCCGCGCGAGCTTCTCGCGGAAGGACTTGGCCAGATCCGACATCTGCTCGAAATCGTCCACGCCGCGCTGGTGCAGCCAGCGCTGAAGCTGCTTGGCGCGAAACGGCTTGTCCCCCCAGTTTTCCACCAGCGAGGCGAGCTCGGCCCCGTCCAGCCCCAGCAGGTTGATGCGCGGGGATTCGGAACGTGTAGCCTCGGCCTGGGCGGCTTCGGCGAGCGGCGAGATCGGATTCATCCCGGCCTCCTGGGAAAAACGGACATCCAGGCTCAGCGGCTGTGGATGTTCAGTTCGGGGAAAAAGAAGGCGACTTCGACCTTGGCGGTCTCGACGGCGTCCGAGCCGTGCACGGCGTTGGCGTCGATGCTGTCGGCGAAATCGGCGCGGATCGTGCCCTTCTCGGCCTTCTTGGGATCGGTCGCGCCCATCAGGTCGCGGTTCTTCTGGATGGCGCTCTCGCCTTCCAGGACCTGCACGAACACGGGACCGGAGACCATGAAGTCGACCAGGTCCTTGAAGAACGGGCGCGCGGCGTGCACGGCGTAGAAGCGCTCGGCGTCGCTGCGCGAGAGCTGCATCATGCGCGCGGCGATGACCTTGAGGCCGGCAGCCTCGAAACGGGAAACGATCTGGCCGATGACGTTCTTGGAAACGGCGTCCGGCTTGATGATCGAAAGGGTGCGCTCGATAGCCATCAAAAACTCCAATAAAAACAAATACTTTGAGGGGAACTTAAACGTTAAATTGTATCACGGCTCCTTGACAGGACCGCTACCCCTGCCCACCCCGGACGCACCGTGCCGGCCCTACTGGAACCAGGCGGAACCCTGCGGCATACTTGGTGTCAGACACACCATGCCCTCGCGGGGCGAAACAGAGCAAAAAGACCACAAGGAGTCGCTCGACCATGAACGATCTACGCACTTCTCCCTTCAACCGGACCGGGGCTGCGCCCGGCGAGGTCGCGCGCAATCGCGTGTTGCGCAACACCTACTGGCTGCTGGCGCTGTCGCTGATCCCCACCGTGCTGGGCGCGGCGATCGGCGTCGGCACCGGCCTGGCCCAGGTCATGGGCGGCAGCCCCGGCCTGACCACCATGGTGTTCCTGATCGGCGCCTTCGGCCTGATGTTCGCCATCCAGAAGAACAAGGACAACGGACTGGGCGTCGCCCTGCTGCTGGTCTTCACCTTCTTCATGGGACTGATGCTGTCCCGCATGATCGGCTTCGTCATGGGCATGGCCAACGGCTCCACGCTCATCATGACGGCCTTCGGCGGCACCGCCGTGGTGTTCGGCACCATGGCCCTGCTGTCCACCACGATCAAGCGCGACCTGTCCGGCCTGGGCAAGTGGCTGTTCGTCGGCGCCATCCTGATCCTCGTGGCGGCCCTGGCCAACATCTTCCTGCAGCTGCCGGCGCTGATGCTGACCATCTCGGTCCTGGCCATCGGCATCTTCTCGGCCTTCATGCTGGTCGACCTGCAACGCGTCGTCAACGGCGGCGAGACCAACTATGTCTCGGCCACCCTTGCCATCTACCTGGACATCTACAACGTCTTCGTGAACCTGCTGATGCTCCTGGGCATCTTCGGCGGAGAGAGGGAATAACCCCCCCTACGCCCTTCGGGCGCCCCCTCAAGGGGGCGATGCGGGTGGACCGGCAAAGCCGGATCCACCGCATCCTGGGGTACCAACGGGCTGGCGGGGACTGGCGATACTACCTGGCATCTAAAGAACAACGGCCTTGCTCTCAAGCAAGGCCGTTTTCATATCCCAGGTACCCCAGACTCAGGGCACCGCGGATCCGGCTTTGCCGGTCCGCCAGTGCCGCCCCCTGGGGGGGCGCCCGAAGGGCGTAGGGGGGGCTATTCCAACACGGCTATGGACTCCACATGGGCCGTATGGGGGAACATGTTGACCACGCCCGCCGCTCTCAGGGTATAGCCGCCCTCGTGGACGAGGATGGCGGCGTCGCGGGCCAGCGTGGCGGGGTTACAGGAGACGTAGACGATGCGCCGGGGGCGGTCGGTCCCTAATGTCGTCAGGGCCTTGGCCACGGCCAGGGCGCCTTCGCGCGGGGGGTCGATCAGCATGCGGTCGAAGCGGCCCAGGCTGCGCAGCCAGGTCTCGTCCACTTCGAACAGGTTCAGGGTCGAGAACGCCGTGTGCGCATCCACGCCATGCCTGCGGGCGGCTTCCAGCGCCCGGTCGGTCAGGGCCTGGCTGCCCTCCACGCCCACGACCTCGCGGCAGCGGGTCGCCAGCGCCAGGGTGAAATTGCCCAGCCCGCAGAACAGGTCGGCTACCCGGTCCTCGGGCTGCGGGTCGAGCAGCGCGATGGCGCGCGACACCAGCATCCGGTTGATCGCGTGGTTGACCTGGGTGAAGTCGGTCGGCTTGAACGGCATGCGCAGCCCGAACTCCGGCAGCGTATAGGCCAGTCCGTCGATGTCCTCGGGCTCCAGCGGGTGCACCGTATCCGGTCCCTTGGGCTGCAGCCACCAATGAATGCCATGGCGCGCCGCGAACTCGCGCAGCACCTCCAGGTCCTCGTCCACCAGCGGGATCAGGTGGCGCAGCACCAGCACGATCTGGTTGTCGCCCACGGCGACTTCGATCTGCGGCACGCGGTCGCGCGCGGGCATGGCCGCGACCATCTCGCGCAGGGGCACCAGCAGCGAGGCCACGTGCGGATGCAGGACGTGGCATTCGCGCATGTCGGCCACGTAGCTGCTCTTGCGCTCGCGAAAGCCCACCAGCACCCCGCCCTTCTTGACCACCACCCGGACCGACAACCGGGCGCGGTAGCGGTATCCCCAGGCGGGGCCGTGGATGGGCGGCAGGACGCGCTGCGGCACCAGCTTGCCGATGTGCCAGAGCGTGTCTTCCAGCACGCGCTGCTTGATCGCCACCTGCGCGGCCGGATCCACGTGCTGCATGGCACAACCGCCGCAGACGCCGAAATGCGCGCAGCGCGGCGCCACGCGCTGCGACGACGCCTGCACCACGCTCTCGACTTCGGCCAGCTCGTAGGAGGGCTTGCGCTTGGTTATCTTCAGCATCACGCGTTCGCCGGGCAGCGCGCCGTCGACGAACACCACCTTGCCCTGGCGGCGCGCGATGCCGCGCCCTTCCAGATCCACCGATTCGATGGCCACGGAACCGTCGTCGAATTCGACGGCAGCAGCCGTCCCTTCCAGGCCGTCCGCGGCCGCAATGTCTGCTTCTTGACTCATGTTCGGAATATCAGTTTTCCCGCGTGGCCGGCCTAGCGCGAGGCGGGCCAGTTCGCCAGGTATTCGCGCCAATGGGGCAGGTCCAGGGATTCCAGCGTGCTGCGCACCAGGTCCACTTCGGCGTCGTACTGGGCGCGGGACAGCATGCCCCGCATCAGCCGGAAGCGGCAAAAGACCAGCCAGGTATTGACGACATCGGTTTCGCAATACGCGCGCACTTCCTCCTGGCGTCCGGAGCTCCAGGCGGGCCAGACCTGGCTGCCGTCCATGCCCATCTTGCCGGGAAAGCCGCACAGCTTGGCCAGTTCGTCCAGCGGCGCGTTGGCGCGTCCGTTGTATTTCGCCAGCAGGTCCATCAGGTCGCAGTGCCGGTTGTGGTAGCGGCTGATGTAGTTGCTGTAGCGGAAGTCGCGATCGTCCTCGCCCATGTCCCAGTAGCGCGAGGCCTGGATGCCGTGGATCAGTCCGCGATAGTGCAGGACCGGCAGGTCGAAGCCCGAGCCGTTCCAGCTGATGAGCTGCGGCGTGTAGCGATCGATGGTCTTGAAGAAGCCGGAGATCAGCGTGGCCTCGGGGTCGTCGGCCTTGCCTATGCACTTGACGCGAAACCCGTCGTCATCGCGGAACACGCACCCCACCACGGCGATCTTCTGCAGGTGCAGCGGCAGGAAGTCGTGCCCCACGGCTTCGCGCCGGGCGGCGGTGGCGCGTTCGACCACCTCGGCATCGGAGACGTCCTCGCCCCACCCGTTCAGCGCGCGCAGGCCTTCCACATCGGGAATGGTTTCCAGGTCGAAGACCAGCATCGGTGTCATGGCGGGGCCTCAGCGTGGCGGCAGGTAGCCGGCGGGGTCGACCGGACGGCCCTGGCGCCGGATCTCGAAATGCACGCGCGGCGACTCGGCGTCGGTGCTGCCCAGTTCGGCGATCTTCTGCCCGCGCCGCACCGCCTGCCCTTCCTTGACCAGCATGGCGCGGTTGTGCGCGTAGGCGGACAGGAAGGTGTTGTTGTGCTTGATGATGATCAACTGCCCATAGCCGCGCAGGCCGCTGCCGCTGTAGACCACCTTGCCGTCGCCCGCGGCCAGCACCGGATCGCCCGGCGCGCCGGCGATGTCCAGGCCCTTGTTGCGGGTCTCGTGGAAGTTCTCGATGATCTTGCCGCTGGCGGGCCAGCCCCACTCCACCCGCTCGCTGGCCGGGTCGTTGCGCGCGGCGGGCGGCGTGACAGGAGTCGCCGGCGGCGCGACGGGCTCGGGCGTGGCCGGGGGTGTCGTGGGCGCGGGCGCCGGCGTACCCAGCGGCCGCGATGCCGATTGCGACGGCGCGGGTACCGGCGTGACCTGCGCCACGCCGTTGTCGGCCGGCTTGGCCGCGGTGGATCCCGGACGCGTCACGCGCAGGACCTGTCCCGGCCGGATCTGGTTGGGATCCTCCAGGCTGTTCCACTGCGCGATGTCCCGCCAGTCCTCGCCATGGTCCAGGGCGATGCGGATCAGCGTATCGCCGCGCTTGACGATGTAGGTATCGGCATCGATCAGGCGCGAGGATTCACGGCCCGCGGTGGCCGCGGGGCCGCCCGGTTGCTTGGCCGGCGTGGTCCGGTCGACGACCGGAACCGTCCTGGGGGCCGTGCCGCAGGCCGCGAGCACCAATGCGCAGCCCGTCCAGAGCAGCACCTGCCGTGCGGTCCGTCCGAGCATCCCCGCATCCGGGCGGGGTCGATTGGATTCCTCGCGGCTCGGCTTGCGCCAATTCTGCATCCCAGATCTCCTATTCATTACAACAACACACCGGACTGCAGGGGCACGAAGCGCACCGCCTCCAGTTCGGTTCGCACCCAGCTCTGGGCTCCGGTGCGCTCTATCATGACCAGTCGCTGCCTGGCGCCCCCTTCCGGGGCCACCAGGCGGCCGCCGACCGCCAACTGCGCCAGCAGCGCATCGGGTATCTTCAGCCCCGCGGCCGCGACGACGATGGCGTCGAACGGCGCGGCGCTCGGCACGCCCAGCATGCCGTCGCCGAAGACGAGGCGCACATGGGGCAGCCGCAACGGCCGCAGTTGGGTGCGGGCCAGTTCGTGCAAGGCCTTGATGCGTTCTATGGAATACACCTCGCGCGCCACGCCCGCCAGCACGGCGGCCTGGTAGCCGCACCCTGTTCCGACCTCCAGCACCTTGCCGAGTTCGCGCCCGTTGCGCGCCGCGGCGATCATGCGCGCGACGATCCAGGGCTGCGAGATGGTCTGCCCATGGCCGATGGGCAGCGCCGCGTCCTCGTAGGCGCGGCTGGCCAGCGCCTCGTCGATGAAGCGATGGCGCGGGATGGCATGCACGGCTTCGAGCACGCGTTCATCCGTGATTCCCTGCGCGCGCAAGCGCGCCACCAGCGCCGCGCGCATGCGCTCGGAATTGAGGCCGTGGTTGATTTCGCGCGCCGGGACCCTGGCCTGGATGGGGGCCGGGACCACCAGCCGTGCCGGCGCCACCCGGGTGTTGCTGTTCGTGGGCCTGGCCTCGTCGGGACGCACCGGCCGCGCGGGCGCTCCGGCGCGAACGGCTTGCGGACGTCCGGTGGTGACGCGCGTGTTGCTGTTCGCCGCCGTGACCGGAGGCAAGGGCGCGGCGGGCCGGCGGGCGGCGGTGGAGGCCTGGGCCCCCTCTTGCCGCGACGCCTGCGCCGGGGTCAGCGGTTTGCGCCTATCCATTCCGTGGGAATCCATTCGCGCATGGGTTCGAGCTGTGCGTTGTGCGTCAGATCGAACCGCAGCGGCGTGACCGACACCGCGCCGTCGGCGCAGGCATGAAAGTCCGTGCCGGGCGTGGCGTCGGCCGCCTTGCCGGCGGGGCCGATCCAGTAGACCGGCTCGCCGTACGGGGTGGACGAACGCACCACCGGCTCGGAGGGATGACGCCGGCCGAGCCGGGTCACGCGAGGCGGCTTGAGTTCGGACAGCGGCAGGTTCGGAATATTCACGTTCAACAGGCTGGGCGCCGCCAGCGGGCTGGCGATGAAACGCTCGACGAAGCTGCGCGCGGCGGCGGCCGCCGCGTCCAGCTGCGTCCAGCCCTTGGACACCTGGGAAAAGGCGATCGACGGCAGGCCGAACAGATAGCCCTCGGTAGCCGCGGCGACCGTGCCGGAGTACAGCGTGTCCTCGCCCATGTTCTGCCCGTCGTTGATGCCGGACACCACCAGGTCGGGGCGCCGGTCCAGGAGTCCGGTCAGGGCGACGTGGACGCAATCGGACGGCGTGCCGTTGACATACAGGAAGCCGTTGGCGGCGGTGCGTACCGACAAGGGGCGATCGAGCGTGAGCGAATTCGACGATCCGCTGCGATTGGTCTCGGGCGCGACCACGATCAGTTCGGCCAGCGGCCGCAGCGCCTCGACCAGGGCAGCCAGTCCGGGCGCGAAATAACCGTCGTCGTTGGAAATCAGTATCAACATCTATCGCCCAGACCTCTTACGCAATGCGATCTCCCGTTGGCGTTACCGCGGGATGAAAAAAGCCCGCACGGCCTCCCTGCGGGCTAGTGTCGTCCGGAAAGCCGGGCAGCCACCCGGTTGCTTGACGGTTCCGGCTCCGGTCCCGCGCCCGTTTCCGGCCCGCCGAGTGCCCTCGGATTGTACATGAGCCCCCTGCCCGCCGTAGTGCTTTCCCCTGGGAAGCGCCCTAGCCCGGCGCGGGCGACTGCCGGTCGTACGCCGCCACCAGCGCATCCAGGAAACCTCGCACCGCCGGCACCAGGCCCCGCCGCGACGGGAACACCGCCTGCACGATTCCCTCCGGCGGAGAATACTGGGCCAACGTGACGCGCAGCAGGCCTGCCTCGACGTCGGCCGCCACCAGCGGCCACGGCAGGCACGCGATGCCCAATCCCTGAAGCGCCGTGCTGCGCAGGGTGTTCAGATCGTCGACCGACAGGCGCGGCACGTGCGCCACCGATATCTCGGCGCCATCCGGCCCGACGAAGCGCCAGACGTGCCGTTCCGCCGCCTGCATCATGCTGAGCGTGGGCAGCCGGCCCAGGTCCTGGATTTCCTGCGGCTCGCCATGGCGCGCAAAGAAATCCGGCGTGGCCACCAGCACCAGGCGGCTGGTGGCCAGCGGACGCACGACCAGCTCGGAGTCCTCCAGCGGCGGCGTGCGCACCCGCAGCGCGAGGTCGAAACCCTCTTCCACCACGTCCACGCGCCGGGACGTGGCATCGATCTGCACGCGCACCTGCGGATATTGCGCCAGGTAGTCCGCCACGATGGCCCCGATGTCGCTATGCAACAACGTAACGGGGCAGCTGAAGCGAATCAGCCCCTGCGGCTGCGACGTCGTCCGGTCCACGGCTTCACGGGCGGCGGAGGCCTCCGCGGCCAGCGCCGCGCAGTGCTGGTAATAGGTCTGCCCGATTTCGGTCACCGAGATCTTGCGCGTGGTGCGGTGTAGCAGCCGCACGCCCAGCTCGTCCTCCAGCGCGGCGATGCGGCGGCTGATGCGCGAGACGGGAATGCCCAGGGCCTGGGCGGTGGCGGTATAGCCGCCGTGTTCGACCACCTTGGCGAACAGGTACATGTCGTTGAGGTCCTGCATGGTCCCCCCAGGACGTAGCATTATTCTAAATATGGAAAAGTTATTCCCAGTAGTGCCAGTTTAAAAAGAATTATTGACGCTATATCTTGTCGAGGTGGCGGAAGTCATCCGCATTAACCCTAAGAATTCGACGCATACTAGGAATCCTCATGAAAATCCTGCACATCGACTCGAGCTCCACCGGCGCCGCCTCCGTTTCCCGCGAATTGACCGCCGCCGTCGTGAAGGCCCTGCGCCAGAACGAACCGCGATCGACGGTCAAGCTCCGCGACCTGGTGGCCCAGCCGCCGGCCCACCTGGACGGCGCCCTGCTGCAGTCGCTGCGCCCCCAGCCCGGCGCCGTGTTTCCGGATGACGAGGGATTCCGCAAGGAGGTCGCCTACACCGACGAACTGCTGGCCGAATTCCTGGCCGCCGACGTCGTCGTGATCGGCGCCCCGATGTACAACTTTTCGATTCCTTCCCAGTTGAAGGCCTGGATCGACCGCGTCGCGCAAGCCGGCAAGACCTTCCGCTACACCGCCAACGGCCCCGAGGGACTGGCCGGCGACAAGAAGGTCGTGATCGTTTCTTCTCGCGGCGGCAAGTACGCCGGCACGCCGGTCGAGACCCTGCTGGATCACCAGGAGTCCTACCTGCGCGCGGTGCTCGGCTTCTTCGGCGTGACCGACGTGAGCGTGCTGCGCGCCGAAGGTATCGCGCTGGGCGGCGAGGCGCGCGAAACGGCCGTCAACCAGGCGCTGGAACAGGCCGGCCTGCTGGCCGAGGAACTGGCCGCCGCGGCCTGAGGCTTCGATGCGGGCGGACCTGGCCGCTGGCGCTAGGATCCGCCTCGCGTGCCGTACAGCAGCAACACCAGTCCCAGCACGACCAGCACCATGCCGCCGCGTTCGCGGCCGCTGGCATGCTGGGCGAAGATCCGCCGCGAGGCGAATTGCGCGAACAGGACCTCCACCAGGCCCAGCGTGCGGACGTTGGCCGCCGAGGTCAGCGCGAAGCCGATGTACCAGCACTGGGACGCGAAGGCGCCCATGAAGCCCGCCGGCAGCGATGCGCGCCATTGCGCCAGCACGCCGCGCAGCACGTCGCGCCGGAACAGCCCCTGCCACAGCACCAGCGCTCCCGTCTGCATGATCAGGCCCACCACCAGCGTCACGCTGGCGCGCGTGGCGAACGATCCGCTGTCCAGCGACACGATGGCGCCGCGAAAGGCCACCGCGGACAAGGCGAAGAAGGCGCCCGAGGCGATGCCCAGCAGCGCCGGCCGCCAGTTGCTGCCTGCTCCCGCGCCGGGCTTCCAGGACATGGCCACCACGCCCGCCGTCGCCACCAGCACGGCGCAGGCGCCCATGAGCGACAGCGGATCGCCCAGCACCACCACGGCGAAGATGGCCACCAGCACCGGTTCGGTCTTCACGTAGACCGTGCTGAGCGCGAAATTGCGCAACTGCATGGTGGCCAGCATCAGCACGGTCGCCAGAATCTGCGCCGCGGCGGCCGCCGCCGAATACAGCAGGAAGCGGGCATCGACCCGCGGCAGCGGATCGCCCCCCACCGCCAGCACCAGCGCCAGGAAGATCAGTGCGAACGGCAGGCCGTACAGGAAGCGGACCTGGGCCGCGCCCAGCGTGCCCAGCGTTTCCGTCAGCCGGTGCTGCATGGTGTTGCGCGCCGTTTGGGCGGCGGCGGCGAGGAGCGTGGCGGGAATCCAGAGCAGCGAGATGTCCAAGGGCGTGGCCTGCGATCGATCAGCCGGCGATGATACCGCGCCGCCCTACCCTTCGCCCCGGTTGCGCTCCGCCAGATAGCGGCCGGGCGGCTTGCCCATGGCCTTCCTGAACATGGTGATGAAGGCGCTGACCGATTCGTAGCCCAGGTCCATCGCCACGCGCTGCACCGTCATGCCGGCGGACAGGCGCTGCAGCGCGACGATGACGTGCAGCTGCTGGCGCCAGCGGCCGAAACTCATGCCCGTTTCGGCCTTGATCAGCCGGGCCAGGCTGCGCTCGCTCATCGCCACCAGCTGCGCCCATTCGGCCACGGTGCTGCGGTTGGCGGGATCGGAGGCCAGCGCGTCGGCGATGCGGCGCAGGCGGCTGTGAGCGGGCACGGGCAGGTGCAGATGCTCGGTGGGCATGCGTTCCAGCTGTTCCAGCAGCACGCCCACCAGGCGGTGGGTCGGCCCGTCCGGGGGATAGTCGGTGGATTCGGCCGCCAGGTACAGGATCAGTTCGCGCAGCAGCGGCGAGATCGACAGCGTGCAACACACCTCGGGCAACGGGGCCGTGTCCGGCTCGACGAACAGCAGACAGACCTGGCCGTGCTGCGACACCCGATTGCTGTGCGCCATGCCCGGTGGGATCCACACCGCGCATTGCGGCGGCACCATCCACAGCCCGGTGGGCACATGGCAGGTGACCGAACCCCGCAGCGCCAGGATCAACTGGCCCTTGCGATGCCGGTGTACCGGTTGTTCGCTGCGGCGCTGCCGGGCCGTCAGGTGCACGGCCACTACCGGGGCGACCGTGGCGTCCGGATCGAATTCGGCGAAGGCGGCTTCGAAGGCGGGCATGGCGAATGCTTGGCTGGTTTTGGCAATTTATTGTCATTTTATCCAAAGACAGACACCCGCGAAATGCCTACAGTCCATGGGTATCCTTTCCGATTGCTTCGCCCATGGCCCCGCTTTCCGCTTCAAGCTCCCTGCCCCGCCAGGCCTGGCTCATCGCCGGCATTCTGCTGATCGCTTCCAACCTTCGCGGCCCGGTCACCGGCGTGGCGCCCGTGCTGGACATGATCCGAACCAGCCTGGACCTGACGGCCGCCCAGGCCGGCCTGCTGACCACCCTGCCCCTGCTGGCCTTTGCCGCCGGCTCTCCCGTCGCCGCGCTGGCCGCCCGCCGCCATGGCCTGGAACGCACGCTGATGGCGGCGCTGCTGACCCTGGTGGCGGGCCTGTGCCTGCGGTCCTCGGGCTCGGTCTGGGCCCTGTTCGCCGGCACCGTGCTGATCGGCGGCGCGATCGCCTTCGGCAACGTGCTGCTGCCCAGCCTGCTCAAGCGCGATTTCCCCGGACGCATCGCCAGCCTGACTTCCGCGTATGCGTTGACGATGGGCGTGGCCTCGGGCCTCGCCTCGATGATCGCCGTACCGCTGGCGCTCTGGTCCGCCGGCCCCGGATGGCCACTGGCCCTGTTCGCCCCCATCGTGATCGCCGTCGCCAGCGTCCTCGTCTGGCTGCCGCAACTGCGCGCCCCCGCTCCGGCCACGGCGCCGGCCGGTCCGATCCACGCCCGCCCCCGGCCGGTCTGGAAATCGGCGCTGGCGTGGCAGATCACCCTTTTCCTCGGCCTGAACTCGCTGGTCTATTACATCGTTTCCAGCTGGTTGCCCTCCATGCTGCACGACGCCGGCTACCCGCCCGGTTCGACCGGCTCGGTCCATGGCATGCTGCAGATCGCCTCGGCCGTCGTCGGCCTGCCGCTGCTGGCGCTGGTGCGCCGCGCGCGCGACCAGCGCTGGCTGGCGGTCGGCTGCTCGAGCCTGTCCATCGTGGCCCTGCTGGGCCTGCTGGTCGCGCCGTCCTGGGCCGCGGCGTGGGCCATCCTGTATGGCTGCGGCGGCGGCGCCTCCATCATCCTGGGACTGGCTTTCGTCAGTCTGCGAGTGAGCAATGCGCAGCAGGCGGCCGCGCTGTCCGGCATGGCCCAGGCCGTGGGCTATCTGCTGGCCGCGGGCGGCCCCACCGCCATTGGCGCGGTGCACGACCTGACGGGCGGATGGACGGTCGCCCTGCTGATCTGCCTGGCCTTCGCCTGCGCCCAGGCCGTGTTCGGCCTGTACGCCGGGCGGCACCGCCAACTGGCCTAGGCTCGGGACGCATAACAGCTTTGATGGCCCGGCGATAGGCGGGTCCGGATCCTCCTCCTAAAGTGTGGCCGACCACCTGAAAAGAACCACAACGGAGGAGATGTCCATGGGTTTTCATCGACGACGCGCCGGCCTGGCGCTGACACAGGCGGCGCTTCTGCTGGCCGTGGCCGGCGGCGCGGGGGCCGCCGGGTTTCCCGACCGGGCGCTGCGGCTGATCGTGCCCTTTCCGGCCGGCGGCGCCGCCGACATCATGGCGCGCGGGCTGGCCCAGCAACTGACGGAACAACTGGGCCAGCAGGTGGTGATCGAGAACCGGGGCGGCGCGGGCGGCACGACGGCCGCCGAGGCGGTCGCCCACGCGACGCCGGACGGCTATACCCTGTTCTTCGCCACCATGGGCACGCAAGCCATCAATCCCTCGCTGTACCCCAAGCTGCGCTACGACCCCATCAAGGACTTCGAGTACGTCAGCCTGACCCACACCACGCCGCGCGTGCTGGTCGTCCATCCCTCGGTGCCAGCAAAGACCGTGGAAGAACTGATCGCGCTGGCGAAGGCGCAGCCCGGCGCGCTGACCTACGGCTCGGCCGGCAACGGCAGTTCCAGCCATCTGTCGGGCGCGCTGTTCTCTGCGATGGCGGACGTGCGGCTGCTGCACGTCCCTTACAAGGGCAGCGCGCCGCTGTTGAACGACGTGCTGGCGGGACGCGTGTCCATGACCTTCGACTCGTACGCGGTATATGCCGAGCACATACGCAGCGGCAAGGTGCGCGCGCTGGGCGTCACCAGCCTCAAGCGCATGAGCGCGCTGCCGGACGTGCCGGCGATCGCCGAAGCCGGCCTGCCCGGCTACGACGTCTCGAACTGGCTCGGGCTGCTGGCCCCGCGGGGGACGCCGGCGGCCGTGGTGGATAGACTGCACGGCGCCGTCGTCCGAGGCATGGCGGACGAGTCCGCGCGGCGCCGGCTGGCGGGCATGGGGATAGAAGCCACCTCCAGCACGCCGGCCGAATTCGCCGATCTGGTCAGGACCGAAATCCCCAAGTGGGAGGCCGTGGTGAAGAAGTCCGGCGCGACGGTCGACTGACGGCCGCGCTAGGCGTCCCAGCGCATCGCGCGCATCGTCACGCGCATGTCCGCGGCGGCGCCGGGCGCCAGTTCCAGCACATCGTCCCAGACCCGGGCGGTCTCGATGCACAGCATGTCGCGCCATGCATCGGGACGGAACTGCGACAGGCGCAGCGACTTGTCCACCCAGGGGTTCCACACCACGGCCGATCGCGAGCCCGTTGCCTCGATCGCGATGGTTCGACGCCAGCCGGGATCGCGGATCTGCACCGGCGCGGACAGGCCGGTGTAGATGCGGTCGGTTTCCCCCTGGATGGACAACGGGCCGTCCTGAACCTGCGACGTCCAGTCCCTTAGCGTATCGACATAGGCCGCGCCGTCCAGGCCCTCGATCGTCACGTCGCGCGCGTCGCTCACGGCGAAATAGGTATGCAGCGCCTGGCTCAGCACCAGCGTGTCCGTGCCCGCGTTGCGGGTGGACAGGGTTAGCGTGAGCGCATCGTCCAGGCGGATATCCAGCGTCACGGCGGCCGCGTGGCTCCAGCCGCCATGGCCGGCGGGCAGGTCCAGTTGCAATCGCAGACACGCGGCGTCGCCATCGACCCGCGCGCCGCCCTCCTGCCAGTCCAGCGCCCGCGCGAAGCCATGGGCCGGCGCATCGGCGCCAGCCGCCAGCATGGCCCGAACCGCTTCAGGGTTGCGGTCGAACTGGCCGAACCACGGCCAGCAGACGGGGATCCCGCCGCGCAGCGACGAGCCCTTGCGGAACTCGGCCTGGTCGCTCAGCCATACCACCGGCGGCTGCCCGTTGGGCGCGTAGTACAGGACCTGCGCGCCCTGGCGCGCCACCAGCGCCTCGCCATGCCTTGAGATCAGGCGCCAGCACGGCAGCTCTTTCACGGTCGTGGCCACGACGGCCACGGAGCGGTGTGCGCTCATGCCTTCAATCCTCGTGCTTGTCGTGGGTGGCCGCGGCGCCCAGCTTCCAGTAGCCGGCCGCCTTGATCCACTCCTTGGGCAGTTGCCAGTTCTCGACCAGGACCTGGCGCACGCGCTTGGCCACGCCCGATTCGGCCGCGACCCAGGCATACCAGTCGCCCTGCGGCCTGCCCAGCGCGGCCACCGCCTGCGCCAGCAGTTCCGGACGGCCGGGCGCCACGCCGTCGCGATGGACCCAGCGGACCTCCACGTCGGCCCGCGTGTCGAACGACTGTTCCTCGGCCGCGTCGGCCACCTCGGCCACGACCACGGCGCGAGCGCCCGCGGGCAGTTCTTCCAGGCGGCGGGCAATGGCCGGCAGCGCGGTTTCGTCGCCCACCAGCAGATAGCCGTCGAAGTCCCCTTCCATCACGAAGGAGCCGCGCGGGCCGCCCACGCCCAGATACTGTCCGGCTTCGGCGCGCAGCGCCCACTCGGCGGCGGGGCCATCGCCATGCAGCGCGAACTCGATGTCGAGTTCGCCCGCCTCGGCGTCGTAGCGGCGCGGCGTATAGTCGCGCGCCGCCGGACGCGGCTGGTCCTCGGGGAACACCATGCCGTTGGGGCCGGGCGTGGGCACCACCGGCCGCTCCTGGCCCGGCGCCGGGAAGAACAGCTTGACGTGGTCGTCGTGCGCGGCGCTGGAGAAGCCGGCCAGGTCGCCGCCCTCCAGCGTCACCCGCAGCAGGCGAGGCGTGACCTTGCGCACCGCGCGCACGCGCAGCAGGCGGAACTTCAGTTCGTGGCGGACGCGGCGCACCGCGCGTTCGGTTTTTTCCATGATGGATCTTTCCAGAATGAGGTTGGGAGGAGCGCCTACTTGCCCAGGATCTCGGCGGTGGCGCGTCTCAGGATGGCGGCGATGCGGATGGCCTCGCCGCCCTCACAGGGGCCTGCCTGGTGCAGCGCCTGCTTCAGGCCATAGCGCGCCAGCATGAGGTCCTCGGGCGTGCCCGGCGCAATGGTGTCCAGGCCGTCTTCGCCTTCGAACACGCGGCGCACCTGCGCCATACGGGCACCCACCTTGGCCAGGTCGGCCAGGATGCGCTCGGCCTGCCCGCGGTGGCGCGCCAGGTGGGCGCTGCCTTCGTCTGTCAGCCGATAGCGCTTTTTCGTGCCTTCCACGGAAACGACGGCATGGCCCACGTCTTCCAGGTAGGCCAGCGCGGGATACACCATGCCCGAACTGGGGTTGTAGAACCCCGACGAACGTTCGGCCAATTGCTTGATCAGTTCGTAGCCATGGCTGGGCTGCGCTTCCAGCAGCGCCAGAAGCACGAGTTGCAGGTCCTCGGCGGCGAGCTTGCGCCCCATGCGCATGCCCACGCCGCGCCCGCCGGAAGAAATGTCGTTGCGTTGCATGGTGGCCTCCCGCCTTTTCAGGGCGTTAGAATATCTAAAAACATATCTTACGACATATCTTAAGATATAAAAAAGTGAATGCCAAGCCGTGAAAAAAGGTTTGTCGGCTTATCCACCACTTCTGTGGACAAGCTTGGGGATAGCATGAAGGGAGCGCAGCCCGCGCCGCGCGGCAGCAGGCTTTGAAACAAATGGCCCAAAAGGCGAGCAGCGGACGCTCGCCCGGCCCAAAGGACATCATGCAGATCGACATCGTCAATGCGGAGGCCACGATCTTCTCGGGCGAAGGCAGCTACGTGCAGCTCCCGGGCAAGGACGGATCGCTGGGAATACTGCCCGGCCACATCCCCCTGCTGACGCTGCTCAAGGAAGGCATGATCACCATCCGGCGGGCCGAAGGCGACGAATACGTCTATGTGTCGGGCGGCCTGGCCGAAGTCATGCCTCGCGGCATCACGGTCCTGGCCGACACCGCCGTGCGCACCACCGGCCTGGACGACGTCCGGGCCGAACAGGCACGCGCCGCGGCCAGCGAACGCATGCACGACCGCCTGGACGCGATTCACTATGCGGCCGCCCGCGCAGAACTCGTGACCAGCCTGGAACTCAAGCGCGGCCGCTGAGCGGCCTCAGTCGGAAATACTGGGCGCCCAGAAGACCTGGGCGATGGCGGGATTGCGGCCCAGCTTCCCAGTAACGCGGTCCAGGTCGCTGCCGTGGATGGAGGTGGCCATGAGCGTGGCCTTGATCTCGATTTCCTCGTCGCCGAAGGGCACGACCTCCAGGTCCGCCAGCGGATAGTTCGCCTCTTCCAGCTCGGCTTCCAGCGCCATCAGCGCGGCGCCGCGATGGGCCGTGCCGGTGATCACGTGGATGATGCTCGTCACCTCGGACGACAGCACATCCACGGGCTGGCGATTGAAGGTGTTGACCACCGGCCGCAGCAGCGTGTTGGCGGCCAGCACGAAGATCGTGGCCAGCACGGCCTCGGCGATGAGGTCCGCGCCCGCGCAGGCGCCGATCGCGGCCGATCCCCACAGCGTGGCGGCGGTGTTCAGGCCGCGCACGTTGCCCTCTTCCCGCATGATGACCCCGGCCCCCAGGAAGCCGACGCCCGAGACCACGTAGGACGCGACCCGCGCCGCGCCATCCGAACCCGCGATGCGCATGGCCATGTCGACGAAGATGGCGGCGCCCAGCGCCACCAGCACGTTGGTCCGCAGGCCCGCCGTGCGCTGCCGGTACTGCCGCTCCAGCCCGACCAGGGCGCCCAGGATGAACGCGCTCGTCAGGCTGACGAGCGTGTCGAGCAGATCCAGCGTCTGGATGTTGGCGATTGCCTTCATGGAACCTCGTTGTTCTTGTCGTCGATCGATTGGGACGGCGCCGGGCGCCGTCCGCAGGATAGCGCGGCGTTGCCGACGCTTTTATTGCAGCTGCTCGTAATGCACGCGCTGGATGTCGGGATGGCGCCCCAGGCCCAGCGCCACCGAGTTCAGGGCGCCGCGCAGGTGCGGCGCGCACTGCAGCGTGACGGACATCCGGTGGATGTCGCCGCCGGGCTCGGCGCTGGCCACGCGCATCTGCGAGATGCGCAGGTCCCGGGCCGACAACTCGGCGTGCAGGTGCTGGCGCAACCGGTCCAGCCGCGGGCTGGCGCTGAACACCGTCAGGCGATAGGACTGGAGCGGCTTGCGGGGGGCGCGCGCGGCCTTGCCGCCCCATGCGCTCAGGATATGGGCGAAACGCATGTTGACCTCCTGGCAGACAGGAAGACGGACCATGCCGCCCGGCATACGCGGGGAGAACTGCCTTCAGGCAGAAAAAATGGGGGAGTCCCGGTGAAGGGACGACCGCACCCTGGCTTGGCAGGACGCGGCAGACAAATCTGCGGACCTGCTAAGCGGCGTTTGCCGAAACGGCTGAACTACTGCCGTCGTTATCCACGACTTGCCTCAAGAAAGATTGGAATCTTTCGATTTTAGCCCAGGCTGGCCCTAGGGACAACCCTAGGCCCCCAAAGCTCAAGCCGCGCCGGCCCTGGGAAGCTGCTGGTAGACCATGCGCACCCAGTCCTGGATGTAGCGCTCGTAGTGCGCCGCGTCGTGCTGCCAGAGGTTGTTCAGGGCCATGCCGCGCACCAGGTTCAAGGACAGGTTCAGCGCCAGTTGCGCCTGCTCGCCAGAAAAACCCGCCTTCTCGAACACCTCCAGCCACAGGGTGTTGGTCGAGGACCGGTAGCGCTCCATGACGGGCAGGATCTTGCTCATCAGGTCCGGATCGGTGCGGGCCACCATGATGACCTCGATCGCGGCGATGAAGGGCCAGTCGAAGTAGACGCTCCAGCAGTCCTTGATGAAGCCCTCGATGGGCCGCTCGATCGCCTCGGGCGTATGCGCCTCGCGCTGGCCGCGGCGGATGGATTCCTCGTAGATCTCGGCCGTCGCGCCCACCACCAGTTCTGCCTTGGTCGCGTAGTGGTGCATCAAGGCGCCGTTGGACATGCCGGCGCAGCGCGCCACTTCCTTGGTGGTCAGGCCGTTGTAGCCCGAACGCATCAGCACCTCTATCGTCGCCGCCAGCAGGCGCTCGCGCGCGTCGCGGCTGCGGTTGGCCTGCGTGCGCCGCGGGCGGGCGCGCGCCGGCCCGGTCTCGGGCGGGGGGGACATCGTCTCTGGGCGGGTAGGTGGCATCGCTCCCGGGTTTCCTCAATACGGCCAAGGCCGCATCTTAGCCTTCCCTGCCGGGCAAGCGACGGCCTTAGGGTTTTCCGTAACTTACAAACCGAACACTCTGTTTGTATAAATCGTCCCAGACAGCCATTCAAGACAACGAAAAAGGAGATCCCCATGTCCTTCGTGAAGAACGCCTGGTACGTCGCCTGTTGGAGCGACGAGGTCAAGGTCGGTGAACTGTTCACCCGCACCCTGCTGGACGAGCGGGTCGTGTTCTACCGCCGCGCGGACGGCACGCCGGTGGCGCTGCGCGACCGCTGCCCCCACCGCTTCATCCCGCTCAGCATGGGCAAGCTCAGGGACGACGTGGTCGAATGCGGCTACCACGGCCTGCAATTCGACAGCAGCGGCGCCTGCGTCAGGAATCCGCACGGCGATGGCAGGATCCCCGCCGCGGCCCGCGTACAGGCCTACACGGCGCACGACCGCCACGGCATGCTGTGGATCTGGATGGGGGACGCCGCCGCCGATCCCGCGCTGATCCCCGACTACGGCATGCTGGACGAAGGCTCGGGCTATCGCACCAGCCGCGGCCAGTTGCACATCAACGCCAACTACGAACTGATGGGCGAGAACCTGCTCGACCTGAGCCACATCAGCTTCCTGCACGAAGGGCTGCTGGGCAGCCCCGAGCAGGTCCATGCCAAGCAGGAAGTCGTGCAGGACGGCGACCGCCTGCAGTGCAATCGCTGGATGCCCAACGTCTCGGTGCCCGGCGTGTTCGACATGCTGTTCCGCCGCGACGGCCGGCCGGTGGACATGTGGACCAACATGCGCTGGGACCCGCCCGGCTGCTTCCTGCTGGACACCGGCGTCCAGGCGCCGGGGGAATCGCGCGAACGCGGCGCCTGGTACTACGGCATCCACATCCTGACGCCCGAGACCGCCCGCACCACCCACTATCACTTCGCCGCCGCGCGCCCGCCCGGCCCCGAACTGGATCCCGAGACCAACGCCCGGCTGGCGGAAATGCGCCGCATCGCGTTCGAGGACCAGGACAAGCCCATCATCGACGCGCAGCAGGAAGCCCTGGGCGACAACGATTTCTGGGACATGAAGCCCGTGCTGCTGAACGTGGACCTCGGGCCGGTGCGCATGCGCCATACGCTCGAACGCCTGCGCAAGTCCGAAGCCGCGGCCGACCAGGCGCGCTGAGCCGTTTTCCGGCCGGCCGCGGCAACGTATCGCGGCCGCCGTCCCGGCAGGCCCGCCCTGCCCCACTTCCAGGAGACAGACATCATGCACCACCGCTTGCGCAGCGTGGCGGCCGCGGCCGCCCTGATCACCGCCTGTGGCGCCGCCCTCGCCCAGGCGCCGATCAAGATCGGCTTCATGGGAGAACTGACCGGCCCGCAGGCCGCCGTGGGCCAGGACCAGCTCGACGGCTTCATGCTGCTGGTCGAACGCAACGGCGGCAAGCTGGGCGGCCATCCGGTCGAGATCCTGCGCGAGGACACCCAGCTCAAGCCCGACGTGGCCAACCAGGCCGCGCGGCGCCTGGTGGAACGCGAGAAGGTGTCCATCGTCACCGGCATCTCGTTCTCGAACATCATGCTGGCCGTGCACAAATACCTGACCGACCGCGAAGTCTTCGTGATCGGGTCGAACGCGGGTCCTTCGCAGATCGCCGGGCCGCGGTGCTCGCCCTATCAGTTCATCACGTCCTGGCAAGGCGACCAGGCGTCCGAGGCGGTCGGCCAGTACGCCGCCGACAAGGGCTACAAGCGCGTCGTCGTCCTGGCTCCCAACTACCAGGCCGGCAAGGACACGGTGGCCGGCTTCAAGCGCTACTACAAGGCCCCGCTGGCCGACGAGGTCTACACCTCGTTGCAGCAACTCGACTTCTCGACCGAACTGGCGCAGGCCGCCGCCCGCCAGCCTGATGCGGTGTTCGCGTTCTTCCCCGGCGGCCTGGGCGTCAGCTTCGCCAAGCAATACGCCCAGTCGGGCCTGCAGAAGACGCCGCTGCTGTCGACCTTCACCATCGACGCCATCTCGCTGCCGGTGCTGGGCGAGTCGGCGCAAGGCATGATCAGCGGCGGCTTCTGGGCGCCCGATTTCGACAATGCCTCGAGCCGCCGTTTCGTCCAGGCCTTCGAGCAGCGCTACAAGCGCATCCCCTCGAACTACGCGGCCCAGAGCTATGACGCGGCGCTGCTGCTGGATGCCGCCATCGCCAGGGTCCAGGGACGCGTGGCCGACAAGCCGGCCTTCATGGCGGCCTTGAAGCAGGCGGACTTCCGCTCGGTGCGGGGCGAGTTCCGCTTCAACAACAATCACTTCCCGCTGCAGGACATGCACGTGCTGCAGGCGGTCAAGGACGAACAGGGACGCATGACCCTCAAGACCCTGGCCACGCCCTTCCACAAGCAGCCCGACGCCTATCACCGGCAGTGCCCGCTATCCTGACCGCCGACAGCCCGCGCGCCGGGCTGTCGCGGCAAACCAACATTCACCCAAAAACGACAGCAACGGCAAGCCCGGCCGCCTAGACTATGCGAACTCTGGCGGCCGTCCCCCGGCCGCGGGCTGCCCGCGGGCCCGCATCGGCGTCCGGCGGCGTTGTAGACCCTGCGGGATCCGACCTTGAAATCTCAGCTTTTTGCCCGCCTGGCCGGCGCTCTCGGCCTGTGCGCGGTGTTTGCCGCCTCGGCGGCGCCACCCCCCGTCATCGTCCTGAATTCGCTGGACGCCTCGGTCAGCATCCTCGACCCTTCGACCTACGCGGAACTGCGACGCGTTCCCACCGGCAAGGAACCTCATCACCTGTACCTGACGCCGGATGAAAAATCGCTGCTGGTGGCCAATGCCGGCAGCGATTCGCTTACTTTCTTCGACCCCGCCACGGGCGACGTCCAGCGCACGCTGACCGGCATCGTCGATCCCTATCAGCTGCGTTTCTCGCCCGACATGAAGTGGTTCGTGACCGCGGCGAACCGGCTGGACCACATCGACATCTACCAGTGGAACGGCCAGGCCGGCTCGGCCGACCCCAAGCTGGTCAAGCGCATCTCCGCCGGCCGCACGCCCAGCCACCTGACGATAGACAGCAAGAGCCGCCGCCTGTACGTGTCGCTGCAGGACAGCGACCAGTTGATCGCCATCGACCTGGCGACGCAGACGCCGCTATGGACCATCCCGGTGGGCAAGACGCCCGCCGACGTCTACATCACCCACGACGACCGCTACCTGCTGGTCGCCCTGACCGGCGACAGCTACGTCGAGGTCTATGACCTGACGGCCTCGCCCGCCCAGCTCGTCAAGCGCATCCCCACGGCCGCCGGCGCCCATGCCTTCAGGGCCCAGGGCGACGGGCGGCATCTGTTCGTCAGCAACCGCGTGGCCAACACCATCAGCCGCATCGACCTGCAAACCCTGGCGGTGGTCGACGCCTATCCCGCTCCCGGCGGCCCGGACTGCATGGAAGTGCTGGCCGACGGCAAGACCCTGCTGGTCACCTCGCGCTGGGCCAAGAAGCTCACCGTCATCGACACGGCCACCCGCAAGGTCGTGCACCAGACCAAGGTGGGCCGCTCGCCCCACGGCGTCTGGACCCTGTCCCATGCCCCGCGCCAGTAGCCTGGCACGCGCGGGCGCGGCCGCCCTGCTGCTGGCCACGGCCGGCGCACAGGCGGCGGAGTGCACCCGCCCGGTCTACCTCACCTTCGACACCGGCCACATGGGCGTTGCCCCGCTGGTGGCCGAGGTGCTGGACCGCCAGCAGGTCAAGGCAAGCTTCTTCCTGGCCAACGAAAAGACCCGCGACGGCGGCACCAGCCTGGACGACCATTGGGCGCCCTGGTGGAAGGCCATGGCCGCGCGCGGACACGTCTTCGGTTCGCACACCTACGACCATGTGTACTGGCTGGCCGACCGGCCGGATGGCGCTTTCCGCGCCAAGCCCGCCTTCGGCCCGCAGGCCGGACGGGTCCAGGCCATGAGCGCCGAGGCCTATTGCGCCGAGCTGGACCGCAGCGCCGCGCGGTTCAAGGAAATGACCGGGCAGACCATGCTGCCGCTGTTCCGCGCGCCCGGCGGCAAGACCTCGCCCGCGCTGCTCCAGGCGGCCGAGAACCGCTGCGGCTACCGGCACGTGGGCTGGGCCGATGCCGGCTTCCTGGGCGACGAACTACCCAGCGACAAATACCCCAACGCCGCGCTGCTGGCGCGCGCCTTGCGCAACATCCGTCCGGGCGATATCTTGATGGCGCACCTGGGCATCTGGTCCCGTCAGGACCCCTGGGCGCCGGCCGTGCTGGAACCGCTCATCACCGGGCTCAAGCAAAAGGGTTATTGCTTCGCCACGCTGGCCGACCATCCGCAATACCGGGCCTGGCTGGCCACGCATCACGTCCATGGAAATCCTTAGCGATCTTTTTTCCGGCATGCAGCAGTGGCTGTTCGAGACCCTCGTCCAGCCCCTGCTGTTCCACCTGGGTCTCGGCAGCATCCTCGAGGACGCCTACGACGGCACCATGTGGCTGCTGCTCGGCGTGCTGCAACTGATCATCATGCTGGCCGTGTTCGGCCCCCTGCAACGCTGGCGCCCGGTCGAGAAGATCGTGGACCGGACCTCGGTGCGGCTGGACGTCCTCTACACCGCCATCCATTCGCTGGGCCTGTTCCGGCTGGTGCTGTTCTTCACCACCCAGCCGCTGGCCGATCATCTGTTCGGGCAGTTGCATGTGCTGGGGTTCTCGCCCTTCCATCTCGACGAGATCTGGCCCGGGGTGACCGACCGTGCCTGGGTCAGCCTGATCCTGTACCTGCTGATCTTCGATTTCGTCGACTACGCCTTCCACCGCGCCGAGCATCGCTACCAGTGGCTGTGGGCGCTGCACGCGGTCCATCACAGCCAGCGCCAGATGACGATGTGGTCCGACAACCGCAACCACCTGCTCAGCGATCTGCTGCGCGACGCGGTGGTCGTGCTGGTCTCGCACCTGGTGGGCGTGCCGCCGGGACAGTTCGTGATGGTCGTGATCATCACCCGGCTGGTGGAAAGCCTCTCGCACGCCAACCTGCGGACGGGCTTCGGCCGCATCGGCCAATACCTGGTGGTAGGGCCGAAATTCCACCGGCACCACCACGCGATCGAACCGCCGTCCGTGCCTGGCCGGCCCGAAGCCAACTATAACTTCGGCGTCCTGTTCCCGATCTGGGACATCCTGCTGCGCACCGCGCGCTTCGATGGCAACTACGGACCGACCGGCATCAGCGACCAGCTTCCCGAGCGGGGGGGCCGCGACTACGGCCGGGGCTTCCTGGCCCAGCAATGGCTGGGGCTCAAGCGGCTGCTGGGCGCCGCGCCCGGGCGAAGCTGACCGCGAGGCGACGATATAATCCCGGTTTCCAACGAGGACTTCCTAATGCTTGAACAGAACGCCTTCTCCCGTGAAGACCTGCTGCGCTGCGCGCGCGGCGAATTGTTCGGGAAAGGCAATGCGCAGTTGCCGGCCCCCAACATGCTGATGATGGACCGCATCACGCACATCTCGGACCAGGGCGGCAAGTACGGCAAGGGCCAGGTGATCGCCGAGCTGGACATCCACCCCGACCTGTGGTTCTTCGCTTGCCACTTCGAGGGCGATCCGGTCATGCCGGGCTGCCTGGGCCTGGACGCCATGTGGCAGCTGGTGGGTTTCTTCCTGGGCTGGCAGGGCAACCCCGGCCGGGGCCGCGCGCTGGGATCGGGCGAGGTCAAGTTCGTCGGGCAGGTGCTGCCCACGGCCAAGAAGGTCACCTACACCATCGACATCAAGCGCACCATCAACCGCACGCTGGTACTGGGCATCGCCGATGGCACCATGAGCGTCGACGGCCGCGAGATCTACACCGCCGAAGGCCTGCGCGTGGGCCTGTTCACTTCCACCGATTCGTTCTGACCGCGGGGGCTCCATGCTGTACGACGTTCGCACCTACACGTGCCGGCCCGGCACGATCAAGAAACAGCTCGAGCTGTACCAGGAACTGGGTTTCGAGGCGCAGCGCAAGCACCTGGGCGACCCGGTGCTGTACCTGCAGACCGAGACCGGCAACGTCAACAGCTTCACCCATATCTGGGCCTACCAGGACGCCGCCGACCGCATGGCGCGCCGCGCCGCGCTGCAAAAGGATCCGGACTGGCAGGTCTACCTGAAGAAAAGCGTGGAGATGGGCAACCTGGTCTCGCAAGAAAACCACCTGATGGTACCCACCCCCTTCTTCAAACCGTAGGGGTAGAGGTAGAGCCCCCCTACGCCCTTCGGGCGCCCCCCAGGGGGCGGCACTGGCGGACCGGCAAAGCCGGATCCGCTGTGCCCTGGGTCTGGAACGACCGCGAATACAAGAACGGCCTTGCATCAGATGCGAGGCCGTTCTCGTTTGCGCTGACAAGAGGCAAGAACGCCAGTTCCTCTCCAGCCCGTTGGTACCCCAGGATGCGGTGGATCCGGCTCCGCCGGTCCACCCGCATCGCCCCCGGGGGGGCGCCCGAAGGGCGTAGGGGGGGGCTCTACCCCGACCGCTCGCGGAAGGTTTTTACGCTGCCTTCCGCGTCGACCTCTTCCAGGCGGACCTTGAATCCCCATAGCCGGGCCAGGTGCTTCATCACCTGGTCGGCATCCTCGGCCTGCAAGGGCCTTCCCCGCATCGTCACGTGTCGCAGGACCAGGGACCGGTCGGAATCCCGGTTGTAGCGCACGACCTGGATGTCCGGCACCTGCATGTCGCGGTTGTGCTGGTCCGCCAGCAGCCGGCGCACGCGCCGGTAGCCGTCGTCGTCGTGGATGGCCTCGACTTCCAGCTTGGGATTGGACTCGTGGTCGGCGATCGCGAAGAAGCGGAACTCGCGGATCAGGCGCGGCGACAGGAACTGCGCGATGAAGGACTCGTCCTTGAAGTTGCGCATCGCGAAGTCCAGCGTCTTCAGCCAATCGCTGCCGACGATGTCGGGGAACCACTTCCTGTCCTCGGGCGTGGGGTTCTCGCAGATGCGGCGGATGTCCTGCATCATCGCGAAGCCCAGCGCATACGGATTGATGCCGCCATAGCCGCGCTGGTCGAAGCCCCGCTGGGCCACCACGTTGGTGTGGCTTTGCAGGAACTCGATCATGAAGCCGTCGTTGACCAGCCCCTTCTCGTGCATGCGGTTCAGCAGCGTGTAGTGCCAGAAGGTCGCCCATCCTTCGTTCATGACCTTGGTCTGGGTCTGCGGATAGAAGTACTGGGACAGCTTGCGGACGATCCGCACCAGTTCCTTCTGCCATGGCTCCAGCGAAGGCGAATATTTCTCGATGAAATACAGGATGTTCTCTTCCGGCTCCGGCGGGAACACCGAAGGCTTGCCCTCGCGCTCGACATGGTCGCGCGTGGGCACCGTGCGCCACAGATCGTTGTATTGCTGGCGCGCGTACTCCTCGCGTTCGGCCTGGCGCTGCATTTCCTCGCGATAGGAAATCGGATGCGGGCGGCGGTAGCGGTCCACGCCATGGGCCATCAGCGCGTGGCAGGAGTCCAGCGTGGCCTCGACCGGGCCGATGCCGTACTTTTCCTCGCAGTCCATGACGTACTTGCGGGCGAACACCAGGTAGTCCAGCACGCCGTCGGCCTCGGTCCACTGCTTGAACAGGTAGTTGCCCTTGAAGAAGGAATTGTGGCCGTAGCAGGCGTGCGCGATCACCAGCGCCTGCATGGCCATGGAGTTCTCTTCCATCAGGTAGGCGATGCAAGGGTTCGAGTTGATGACGATCTCGTAGGCCAGCCCCTGCACGCCGCGCCGGTAGGCCTGCTCGTTGCGGATGAACTCCTTGCCGTAGGACCAGTGCGGATAGCCGATCGGCAGCCCGACCGAGGCATACGCGTCCAGCATCTGCTCGGACGTGATGACCTCGATCTGGCTGGGATAGGTGTCCAGCCCGAACTCCCGGGCCACCTGGCCGATGGCTTCGTCATAGCGCTGGATCAGTTCGAAGGTCCATTCCGAGGTCGTCGAGATGGGCTGGACCGCCCGGGCGGGCGGCGCTTCGCGCGGCGGATAGACGGCGCTCATGCGGTCTCCTTCCTGAACAGGTCGTGCAGCACGCCGAATATCTCGCGGCGCTCGCGTATGCGCCGCATCGCGAAGTGCGGCGCCGTCTCGCGCTCGTATTCGGCCCACAGGCTGCTCTTGCGCATCTCGTCCACGTCCGGAATCTCGATGTAGGCGTAGTAGCGCGTGAGCGGCAGCAGGTGTTCGGACAGGAAGCGCGCGCTCTTGGCCGCGTCCGCGCCGAAGGAATCGCCGTCTGTGGCCTGCGCCGCGTAGACGTTCCAGGTGGCGGGCGAATAGCGCTCGGTCACGATCTCGTGCATGAGCTCGAGGGCCGACAGCACCACCGTGCCCCCGCTCTTGGGATCGTGGAAGAAGGTCTGCTCGTCCACTTCCTCGGCGTTGTCCGTGTGGCGCACGAACACCAGGTCCACGCGCTCGTACTTGCGCGACAGGAACAGGTACAGCAGCGTGAAGAAGCGCTTGGCCAGATCCTTCTTGTTCTCGTCCATGGACCCCGAGACGTCCATCAGGCAGAACATCACGGCGCGCGCCACCGGCGAAGGCTCGACCACGCGGTGCCGGTAGCGCAGGTCCAGCGAATCGAGGAAAGGCACCCGCGCCAGCCTGGACCGGTGCGCCTCGACCTCGGCGCGCAGGGCATCGAGTTCGTCTTCCGGGGCACCCGCCTCTTCCGACTCCTCCAGCTTCTGCTGCGCCTCCTGCAGGCCCAGCCGCGAACCGCCGCTGAGCGCGATGCGCCGCGACAGCGAGGTCTTGAGCGTGCGTCCCACGCTCAGCGTGCTGGGCGATCCCGTGGTGGTATAGCCCGCGCGCCGCCACTTCTGCTGGTTGATCTCGCCCAACTGAGTACGGACCAGGTGGGGCAGCTCCATGTCCTCGAAGAAGAGGTTCAGGAACTCGTCCCGGGACAGGCTGAACGTGAACGGATCCACCGAGTCGCCCTCGCCCGGCTCGGAGGGGTCGCCGTCATCGCCCCCCCGGGGCCGGTCGATCTTGTCGCCCTTGGCGAACTCCCGGTTGCCGGGATGGACGATCTCGCGATCCCCGCCCCTGCCGTAGCGGAAGCTGGGTTCGGAGATGTCCTTGGCCGGGAGGTTGATTTCGCCGCCCTGGTCCATCTCTTCGATGGACCGTTCCTGGACCAGCTCGCGAACCGCCTTGCGTATCTGGTCCTTGTACCGCCTGATGAAGCGCTCCCGGTTGACAGCGCTCTTGTTACGGCCGTTGAGCCGCCGATCGATGAGTGAATTCATATTCACCTAGCTCACGAAGACTTCCTCACCCGCAAATACCACTCGCACAGCAAGCGGACTTGCTTTTCGGTATAGCCTTTCTCGACCATCCGTTCGACAAAGCTCTCGTGCTTGCGCTTGTCCTCGACCGAGGCCTTGGCATTGAACGAAATGACCGGGAGCAGATCCTCGGTGTTGGAGAACATCTTCTTCTCGATCACCTCGCGCAGCTTCTCGTAGCTGGTCCACGCGGGATTGCGGCCGCTGTTGTTGGCGCGCGCGCGCAGCACGAAGTTCACGATCTCGTTGCGGAAGTCCTTGGGATTCGCGATGCCCGCCGGCTTCTCGATCTTCTCGAGCTCGGCGTTCAGCGCCGAGCGGTCGAAGCTCTCGCCCGTTTCGGGGTCGCGGAATTCCTCGTCCTGGATCCAGCAGTCGGCGAACGTGACGTAGCGGTCGAAGATGTTCTGCCCGTACTCCGAATACGACTCCAGGTACGCGGTCTGGATTTCCTTGCCGATGAACTCCGCGTAGCGCGGCCCCAGGTAGCCCTTGATGTGCTCCAGGTAGCGCCGGCGGATCTCGTCGGGGTAGTCCTCGCGGCCGATGCGCTGCTCCAGCACGTACATCAGGTGCACCGGATTGGCGGCGATCTCGGTCTGGTCGTAGTTGAAGACGCTGGACAGGATCTTGTAGGCGAAGCGCGTCGAGACACCCGTCATGCCCTCGTCGGTGCCGGCGTAGTCCTTGTATTCCTGCAGGACCTTGGCCTTGGGGTCGACATCCTTCAGGCTCTCGCCGTCATACACCCGCAGCTTCGAATAGATGCTGGAATTCTCGGGTTCCTTCAAGCGCGTCAGCACCGAGAACTGGGCCATCATGTCGAGCGTGCCCGGCGCGCATGGCGAGTCGGCCAGCGAGCTGTTCTGCAGCAGCTTGCGATAGATCTTGACCTCTTCCGACACCTGCAGGCAGTACGGCACCTTGACGATGTAGATACGGTCCAGGAACGCCTCGTTGTGCTTGTTGTTGCGGAAGGTCTGCCATTCGGACTCGTTGGAATGCGCAAGGATGATCCCGTTGAACGGGATGGCCGAAAACCCTTCGGTACCCTTGAAATTGCCTTCCTGGGTCGCCGTCAGCAAGGGATGCAGCATCTTGATGGGCGCCTTGAACATTTCAACGAATTCGAGCATGCCCTGGTTGGCCAGGCACAGTCCTCCCGAATAGCTGTAGGCATCGGGATCGTCTTGCGAGTAGCGGTCCAGCTTGCGGATATCGACCTTGCCGACCAGCGAGGAGATGTCCTGGTTGTTCTCGTCGCCCGGTTCGGTCTTGGCGATGGCGAGTTGCCGCAGCACCGAAGGCTGGAGCCGGACCACGCGGAACTGCGAGATGTCGCCGTCGAATTCCCGCAGCCGCTTGATGGCCCATGGCGACATGATGCCCGTCAGGTAGCGGCGTGGAATGCCGTATTCCTTCTCGAGCTGCTCGCCGAAGCGGTCGGGGTGGAACAGGCCCAGCGGCGACTCATTGACGGGTGAACCTTTCAGCGCATAGATGGGGTGGGCTTCCATCAAGGCCTTCAGGCGCTCCGCGATCGACGACTTGCCGCCGCCCACGGGTCCCAGCAGATAGAGGATTTGCTTGCGTTCTTCCAGCCCCTGCGCCGCGTGCTTGAAGAACGCCACGATCTGATCGATCACGTCCTCCATGCCGAAGAATTCCTTGAAGGCCGGATAGCGGCGGATCAGGCGATTGGAAAACAGGCGCGACAACCGGGGATCGTTGCGCGTATCGACCAGCTCGGGTTCGCCGATCGCGGCAAGCATGCGCTCGGCCGCGCTGGCGTAGGTCATGGGATCCCGGCGGGCGAGGTCCAGGTACTCCTCGAGAGAAAGTTCGGTTTCCTGCGTCTTGGCGTATTGAGACTTGAACCCTTCGACGATGTTCAGCACGGACAACCTCCAACAGCGAGTGAATGAGAACTGCCTACACGACTCTGTTGTTGTTAGTGCCGGTCGAGCCGGCTTCCGGTTCTTTCCTGCCGGATGAACTTCCTGCCATGCCCGGGGCCGATCGAAACCAGCAACTCCCGATCCTGCCTCGACATGTTCGATCTGATTCGGAACGCTCCTTGGACGACCTCCTTGCAAACATCATACGGCGCATCTGCACGGACGATTCGCTTTCTGTTGCGCACGCACGATATTTTTTTGGCGTCTCTCCTAGGGGTATACACTCCTAAGGCTGTCAACCGATGCGCAGAGTTCCGCAAACTGCACACCACGTTTCATCCCTTTCGATCGTCGCAACCCCATGCAAAATAAAACGGAGCGCCTCTTTCCCACACCCCCGAAAATTTGCTATACTTTTTTTCTTTCGGGGCGTAGCGCAGCCTGGTAGCGCACTTGCATGGGGTGCAAGGGGTCGCGAGTTCGAATCCCGCCGCCCCGACCATATACAAGTTCTTGACCTGTATTTGTCGGAACCGAAGAAAAAAAAGCCCGGTGGCCACAAGCCGCCGGGCTTTTTGTTTTTCCGGAACCGCCTCGCCACCGCGTCGGTGACAATTGTCACCACAACCCACAAACGTAATCCCCGGTATTTCTCGTTACCGGCGGCGTCAACCGTCATGGGGTCGCGTTAGCGCACGCCCGCCGACCTCAACGGCAGCGCGGTCTTGTAGCGCACCTGCTTGAGCGCGAAACTGGAGCGGATCTTCTCGACCTGGGCGATGGGCGACAGTTGTTCCAGGATGAAGCTCTCCAGCGCCTGGATGTCCGGCACGGCCACCCGCAGCAGGTAGTCGGCATCCCCCGTCATCAGGTAGCACTCCATGACTTCCTCGCGGGCGCAGATGGCGTCCTCGAACACCTGCAGCGCCTTGCGGTTCTGCTGCTTCAGGCTGATCGAGATGAAGACGTTCAGGTGCAGGCCCAGCTGTTGCGGGTCGAGCAAGGCGACGTACTGGCGGATCAGGCCGGCCGCCTCCAGGGCCTTGACCCGCGTCAGGCACGGCGATGGCGACAAGTGCACCCGGCGGGCCAGCTCCACGTTGGAGATGCTGGCATCGGCCTGGAGTTCGGCCAGGATGCGCCGGTCGATTTCATCGAGATCGATCATGCTTTATTTCTCTTCATTGAAAGAATTTTCTACCGCTGAATTGCTGTTTTCAAAGAATTTTCGGAGAAAAATGCCGAGCACTCAAGCGTAGAATTTTCCATCACAAGACGAGGAGAAACACGCATGTACGACGAATCCCGGCATCTGGCGCGGCAGGATGGCCTGCCGGCCGACCCCGATCCCATCGAAACCGCCGAATGGCGGGACGCCCTGCTGTCGATGCTGGAGACCAGCGGGCCGGAACGCGTGCGGCAGATCCTGGACATGCTGGCCGAGGCCGCCGGCGATTCGGCCGTCGGCTGGCGCCCGTCGCGCAATACCCCCTACGTCAACACCATCGCCGTCGAGGCACAGCCCCCCTTCCCCGGCGATCTGGCCATCGAGGAACGGCTGGCCGCGCTGATGCGGTGGAACGCGCTGGCCATGGTCGTCCGCGCCAACCTCGCGCATGGCGAGCTGGGCGGCCACATCGCCAGCTACGCCAGCGCCGCCGATCTGTTCGAGGTCGGCTTCAACCACTTCTTCCGCGGCGGCCCCGCCGGCCAGGCGGACCTGGTGTTCTGCCAGCCCCATTCCGCGCCCGGCGTCTACGCCCGGGCCTTCCTGGAAGGCCGGCTCGAGCAAGCCGACCTGGCGCACTACCGGCAGGAGATCACCGCACGGGCGCGGGGTGCGCGCGGCCTGTCCAGCTACCCCCACCCCTGGCTCATGCCCGATTTCTGGCAATTCCCCACCGGCTCGATGGGCATCGGCCCCATCAACGCCATCTATCAGGCGCGCTTCATGCGCTACCTGGCCCATCGCGGCCTGCTCGACACCACGGGCCGGAAAGTCTGGGGCATCTTCGGCGATGGCGAGATGGACGAGCCCGAGAGCATGTCGGCGCTGACACTCGCGGCCCGCGAGGGACTCGACAATCTCGTCTGGGTCGTGAACTGCAACCTCCAGCGGCTCGACGGTCCGGTGCGCGGCAACGGCCGCATCGTCGACGAGCTTGAATCCCTGTTCGCGGGCGCCGGCTGGAACGTGATCAAGCTGCTGTGGGGCTCGGACTGGGACGGCCTGTTCGCGCGTGACACCGGCGGCGCCCTGCGGCGCGCCTTCTCCCAGACCGTGGACGGCCAATTGCAGACCTTCGCGGCCAAGGACGGCCGCTTCAACCGCGACCACTTCTTCGGGCAAGACCCGCAACTGGCCCGGCTGGCGCAGGGCCTGACGGACGACGAGATCGACCGGCTCCGGCGCGGCGGCCACGACCTGGTGAAGATCCATGCCGCCTATCACGCGGCCGCCCGCAGCACCGGGCGCCCCACCGTCATCCTGGCCCAGACCAAGAAAGGCTACGGCATGGGCGAAGCCGGTCAGGGCAAGATGACCACCCACCAGCAGAAGAAGCTGGATCGCGACGCGCTCATCGCTTTCCGCGACCGCTTCTCGCTGCCGCTGAGCGACGAGCAGGCCGAATCCCTGGACTTCCTGCACCCCGGCGCGGACAGCGCCGAGATCCGCTATCTGCATGCCCGGCGCGGCGAACTCGGCGGCCCCGTGCCCGCCCGCTCGCCGCAGGCCGAACCCGTCCCGGTCCCGCCGCTGGAGCGCTACGCCGGCTTCGCGCTCCAGGCCGACGGCAAGGAAATGTCGACCACCATGGCCTTCGTGCGCCTGTTGTCCAGCCTGCTCAAGGACAGCCGGCTCGGCCCGCGCATCGTGCCCATCGTCGCCGACGAGGCGCGCACCTTCGGCATGGCGGCGCTGTTCAGGCAGATCGGCATCTATTCCAGCGTGGGACAGCGCTACGAGCCCGAGGACATCGGCTCGGTGCTGAGCTATCGCGAGGCGCTGGACGGCCAGATCCTGGAAGAAGGCATCAGCGAGGCCGGGGCGATCAGCTCCTGGACCGCGGCCGCCACCAGCTACGCCGTGCACGGCACCGCGATGCTGCCGTTCTACATCTACTACTCGATGTTCGGTTTCCAGCGCGTCGGCGACCTGATCTGGGCGGCCGCCGACCAGCGCGCCCGGGGCTTCCTGCTGGGCGCCACGGCCGGCCGCACCACGCTGGGCGGCGAAGGCCTGCAACACCAGGACGGCGCCAGCCTGGTCACCGCGGCAGGCGTCCCCAACTGCCGCGCCTACGATCCCGCGTTCGCCTCGGAAGTCGCCGTCATCGTCGACCACGGCATGCGCGCCATGCTCGAGGAACAGGCAGACGTCTTCTACTACCTGACCCTGGTCAACGAGAACGTACCTCAGCCCAGCCTGCCGCCCGAGGCCCACGAGGGCGTGATCAAGGGACTCTACCGGCACGGCGCGTACGGCCGGGGCGAACCCGCCGTGCGCCTCGTGGGGTCGGGCGCCATCCTGCGCGAAGCCATCGCCGCTGGCGAACTGCTGGCCGCCGACTGGGGCATTGCCAGCGAGGCCTGGAGCGCCACCAGCTACGCGGAACTGGCCCGCGACGCACGCGAGGTCGAACGCTGGAACCGCCTGCATCCGGAGCAGCCCGCGCGGCGCAGCCACGTCGAGCAGTGCCTGGCGGGCGGCGCGCCCGTGGTCGCCGCGAGCGACTACGTCCGCGCCTGGCCGTCGCTGATCGCGCCCCATTGCCCCGCGCGGATGACGGTACTGGGAACGGACGGTTTCGGCCGCAGCGACACCCGCAGCGCCCTGCGCCAGTTCTTCGAGGTCGACCGCTTCCACATCGTCCTGGCCGCGCTGCATGCGCTGGCCGATGCCGGCGCATGCCCGCGCGAGCTGTGCGCGCAAGCTCTCGCCCGCTATCCGATACGGACGGATCCTCGTCCGTCCTGGGAGGCCTGACGCGCGGAAGATACACTGCCCCGGGCCGGGCCCCGCCATCGTTTGCTCCGCCGCTGACCGCCGTAATATCCTTTCCGGAAATCGAGCGGTCGGCTAAAACGAGAATGGAAAAACTGGCCCTTAGCATTGCCCACGACCTGTACGGCGGCGTCCTTGGGCAGGAGGGATGGCATGCGGCGCTCAAACGCATCCGGGACCTGACCGGAGCCGAATCGGCCTGCACGGTCATCCTGGACCGGCGCACGCCGGCCGCCGCAGTCGGCGAGCACAGCGGCGGCGACGAACGGGCGTTCAACGACTACAGCAACCACTACAGCCGCCACGACCCCGCGGAAAACGTGCGCCATCGGCTGCAGCTGGGCCACTGGTACATCGACTGGCAATGGTTCGGCCGCCACGCTCTCGACCGTGATCCGTTCTATCAGGAATTCATGCGGTCCTATGGACTGGGCTCCGTCCATGCGCTCCCCATCCTGAAGAACGGGGTGGCCGAATGCTGTCTTTCACTCCAATTTCCCCTGTCGCGGCCCGACACCGACGCGCCGTCCAGGTCCCCGCTTCTGCGCCTGCTCGCGCCGCACCTGCAACAGGCCGCGGCATTGCGCCATGAATTCCTGAACTTGCAGCAGCGGGCCGAACTGGCGCAGCAACTGCTCGACGATTTCAGCTTCCCGCTGCTGGTCACCGACGCACGGGGCCGCGTGCACGTTGCCAACCGGGCCGGCGCGAGCTGGCTTTCCCTGCCCGGCAATCCCTTCGGCGCCTCGGGCCTGAAGTCATCGCGAACGGGGGCGCGTTCCCGGCTTGCCGAAGCCCTCGTGACGGCCTGCACCCGGCAGGCCCGGCTGGCCACCGGCGCCCATGTCGAATTCGGTACGCCCACGGTCCGCTACGCGGTGGTGGTCACGCCCCTGCCGGAACCGATGTCGTTTCCGCTGTCCAGATGCGAGCCCCTGGCCCTGGTGAAAGTCCATACCCACCAGGCCGCCCCCATCAGCGCGCATCGCCTGCTGCATGCGCTGTTCGGCATTCCGCCCGCGGAATACCGGTTGTTGCTGTTGTTGATGCAGGGACGGCAGGTCAAGGAATGCGCCCAGCAACTGGGCGTCTCGCAGGAGACAGTCAGGACGCAGCTCAGGTCGCTGTTCCGCCGCACCCAGACCGCGCGCCAAAGCCAGCTCGTCGACCTGGTGCGCAAGCTGACCTACGGCCACATGGATTGAACCGCCCTATCGCGCCAGGCTGGTCTCGCGGGCGGACTGCAGCAGGCCGACGATGTCGGCCAGTTCGGTCCGGATGGCCTGCAGTTCGGGCTCTTCGATGGAGACCAGGGCCACCTGGGGCGTATCGTCCACGTGTCCACGGGACTCGTCCAGCCGGTTGCGGGCACCGCTGATGGTGAAGCCCTGCTCGTACAGCAGTTCGCGGATGCGGCGGATCAGCAGCACTTCGTGGTGCTGGTAGTAGCGGCGGTTGCCCCGTCGCTTGATCGGCTTGAGCTGGGTAAATTCCTGTTCCCAGTAGCGCAGCACGTGCGGCTTGACGCCGCAAAGCTCGCTGACCTCGCCTATCGTGAAATAGCGCTTGGCGGGAATGGGCGGAAGAACGACGGGTGGCTCGATGCGCGCCATAGGACCTCTCAGGACGGATTCTGTTCGCGCAGCGCGACCTGCTCGACCATGCTCTTGAGCTTCTGGCTCGCATGGAAAGTGACGACGCGGCGGGCGGCGATGGGGATTTCTTCGCCCGTCTTGGGATTGCGTCCCGGCCGCTGCGGCTTGTTGCGTACCTGGAAGTTGCCGAAACCCGATAGCTTGACCATGTCGCCGCGTTCGAGGGCGTCGCGGATTTCCTCGAAGAAGGTCTCGACCATGTCCTTGGCCTCGCGCTTGTTCAGGCCGACCCGCTCGAACAGCAGGTCGGCCAGTTCAGCCTTGGTCAGGGTACGCGCATCGAGCCCGCCTTGCGGCAGGTCGGCGTCGGAATCGGCGTCGAAGGCGTCCGGGGAAGCGTAGCTATCGGAAACGAGAGAATGCATAGACACGGATGGGAAGCGGTATCAAACCCTCAGCCGCGCACCGTGCTCGGATTCCAGCGCGGCGCGGATACGGGCCAGGCACGCCTCGACTCGGGCGTCGTCCAGGGTTACCGAAGTATCCTGTAGCCAGAACCGGAAGGCAAGGCTTTTTTCCTTTTCTAACAAGGACTTATCCCGCCAAACATCGAAAATCCGTGCATCCTGGACGACCGCCAGTTCGGGCTCCTTGGCCACCAGATGGCGCACCGTGTCCAGCATCTGCTGCGCCGTCACCGCCTCGGCCACCCACAGCGCCAGATCGCGGATCACCACCGGCTGGCGCGAGATCTCGCGCAGCGACGGCAGCGGACGGACGGCGATGCGGTCGGCGTCCAGCTCGAACACCACCGGGGCGTGCGGCAGTTCCGCGCGCTGCAGCCAGCGCGGATGCAGTTCGCCTATCCAGCCGACCGTCTCGCCGTCGATGACGATGCGCGCGCTGCGGCCGGGATGCAGGGCCGGATGCGCGTCGGGCACGAAGCGCGGCGCCTGGCTGGAACCGCCGGCCAGCAGGGCCTCCACGTCCGCCTTCACGTCGTAGAAATCGACCTGCCGGGTCTGCGTCCCCCACTGCTCTTCCACCGCCGGCCCGTGGGCCAGCCCCGCCAGGCGCATGGGCTGGTTGACGCCGGCCACCGCCAGCGGACCGTCGGCCACGGCCGCATCGCGCCAGAAAACCCGGCCCAGCTCGAACACCCGCACGCGGCTGGTCTTGCGGTTCACGTTGTACTGGGCGTTGGCCACCAGGCCGCCGATCAGGCTGCTGCGCATGACCGACAACTGGCTGGCGATGGGGTTGAGCAGGCGGATCGGATCCGCATTGCCCGCGTAGTCGCGTTCCCACTCGGCTTCCACGAAGCTGAAGTTGATCACCTCCTGGTAGTCCAGGTCGGCCATCGTGTGGCGCAGCGCATGGAAGGAGTGGCGCTCTTCCGGCATGGCGCTGACCGCGGCCCGCGCCAGCGGCGGCAGATCGGGAATGCGTTCGAAGCCGTGCACGCGCGCGACTTCCTCGATCAGGTCTTCCTCGATCTCGATGTCGAAGCGGAAGGACGGCGGCGTCACGACGAAGACGCCGGGCTCACGCACGAAGGGCAGGCCCAGGCGGGTGAAGATGTCGGCGATCTCGTCTTCCGGCACATCCACGCCCAGGACCTGGTGGCAGCGCGCCACGCGCAGGCGCACGGGCTTGCGCTCGGGCAGATTGACGACCTGGTCGTCCACCGGGCCCGCCTGGCCGCCGCATACCCGCACGATCAGGCTGGTCAGGTATTCCAGGTCGGCCGGAATGTTGGCGTAATCCACGCCGCGCTCGAAGCGGTGGCTGGCGTCGGTGCTGAAGTTGTAGCGGCGCGCGCGGCCGGCGATGCTGGCGGGCCACCAGAAGGCAGCCTCGAGATAGATGTCGCGGGTCTCGGTGGAGACCGAGGTGGTTTCGCCGCCCATGATCCCGGCCAGGCACTCGGGGCCGTTGTCGTCGGCGATCACGCCGACCTGCTCGTCCACCTCGACGGTCTGGCCGTTCAGCAGCAGGACCTGCTCGCCCGGCTGGCCCCACCGCACGTGCAGGCCGCCGCGCACCTTGGCCAGGTCGAACACGTGGCTGGGGCGGCCCAGTTCCAGCATGACGTAGTTGGAGATGTCGACCAGCGCGGAAATCGAACGCTGGCCGGCGCGTTCCAGGCGCCGCTTGATCCATTCCGGCGTGGGAACGGATGCATCCACGCCGCGCACGACCCGTCCCACGTAGCGGCCGCACAGGTCCGGCGCGTGCACGGTCACCGGCACGCGATCGTCGATGGCGACCGCCACCGGATCCAGCCGCGGCGCGGCCAGCGGCGCGCCGGTCAGGGCCGAGACCTCGCGCGCCACGCCCAGCACCGACAGGCAGTCCGCCTTGTTGGGGGTGAGCTTGAGCGTGAAGACCGTGTCGTCCAGTTGCAGCCATTCGCGCACGGGCACGCCGACCGTGGCGTCCGCGCCCAGGTCGAGCAGGCCGGCGTGGTCCTGCGACAGGCCCAGTTCGCGCGCCGAACACAGCATGCCGGCCGACTCGACGCCGCGCATCTTGGCCACGCCTATCTTGATGTCGCCGGGCAGCCGGGCGCCCACGGTGGCCAGCGGCACCTTCATGCCGACCGCCACGTTGGGCGCGCCGCACACGATCTGCAAGGGCTCGCCCTGCCCCGCGTCGACCTTGCACACGCGCAGCTTGTCGGCATTGGGATGCGGCTCGAGCGCCAGCACCTGAGCCACCACCACGCCGCTGAAGGCGGGCGCCACCGGTTCGGCTTCCTCGACCTCGAGGCCGGCCATGGTCAGTTGATGAGCCAGTTCGTCGGTCGAAATGGCGGGATTCGTCAGCGCCCGCAACCAGGATTCGGGAAATTGCATGTCTGTCAGTCCCCCCCTACGCCCTTCGCGCGTAGGGGGGGCCTCCATCAGTTGAATTGCTTGAGAAAACGCAGGTCGCCTTCGAAGAACTGGCGCAGGTCGTTGACGCCGTAGCGCAGCATCGTCAGGCGCTCCAGCCCGGAGCCGAAGGCGAAGCCGATGTAGCGTTCCGGATCCAGGCCGAAGTTGCGCACCACGGTGGGATGCACCTGGCCCGAACCGGAGATTTCCAGCCAACGGCCTTTGTTGGGGCCGGAGGTGAACATCATGTCGATCTCGGCCGAGGGCTCCGTGAAGGGGAAGAACGACGGGCGGAAACGCAGCACCAGGTCGTCGGTCTCGAAGAAGGCACGCAGGAAATCGGTGTAGACGCCCTTCAGGTCGGCGAACGAGATGTTCTCGTCTATCCACAGGCCCTCGACCTGGTGGAACATGGGCGAATGCGTGGCGTCGCTGTCGACGCGGTAGGTCCGCCCGGGGGCGATCACCTTGATGGGCGGCTGGTGGGCGCGCGCGTAGCGCACCTGCATCGGGCTGGTGTGCGTGCGCAGCAGCAGCGGCAGGCCCTTGTCGTCCTTCATGTCGACGTAGAACGTATCCTGCATCGACCGGGCCGGATGGTTCTCGGGGTTGTTCAGCGCCGTGAAGTTGGTCCAGTCGTTCTCGATTTCCGGGCCGTCGGCCACGTCGAAGCCGATGGAACGGAAAATCTGCTCGATCCGCTCCCAGGTACGGATGACCGGATGGATGCCGCCCCGGCTGCGGCCGCGGCCGGGCAGCGTGACGTCGATGGTTTCCTCCGCCAGGCGAGCGTTCAGCTTGGCATCGGCCAGGGCCTGGCGGCGCTCGTTCAGCAGCCCCTCGATCCGGCCCTTGGCCTCGTTGATGCGCGCGCCCTCGGTGCGCTTCTGCTCCGGCGTCAGGCTGGCCAACCCCTTGAGCAGCGCCGTCAAGGCGCCCTGCTTACCCAGGAACCGGGCCTTTTCGTTCTCCAGCGCGTTGGGGTCGGACGCGGCCGCGAAGGCCTCCCCGGCTTGGCGTATCAGATCGTCCAGATTCTGGGACATGGCGGATTCGTATCAGTAAGGAAAAAAATGGGTCGCCACAAACACGAACGGGGCTTCAAGAGAAGCCCCGTTCGGGTGTTGCACTCGTGGCTCGCGACGCGCGCCCGGACATGGCCGGCGATCCGGCCACGCCCCGCGGACGTCGCTAGCGAGCTCAGGCGGCCAGGGCGTTCTTGACTTGCTGCACGATGGCGGCAAAGCCGGCCTTGTCGCGCACAGCCAGGTCGGCCAGCACCTTGCGGTCCAGGTCGATCGCAGCCTTCTTCAGGCCGGCGATGAACACGCTGTACGACACGCCATGCTCGCGGACGGCGGCGTTGATACGCGTGATCCACAGCGCGCGGAAGGTGCGCTTCTTGGCGCGGCGGTCGCGATAGGCGTACTGGCCGGCGCGCATGACCGCTTGCTTGGCGACGCGGAAGACGTTGCCGCGGCGGCCACGGTATCCCTTGGCGGCGCTGATGACTTTCTTGTGACGGGCCCGGGCGGTTACCCCACGTTTGACTCTAGGCATTTGAAAACTCCAATATCAGCGGGTTGGGATCAGGCAAACGGCATCATTGCCCGCACGGATTTCACATCGGCCTCGTGGACCGCGGTGGAGCCGCGCAACTGACGCTTGTTCTTGGTGGTTTTCTTCGTGAGGATGTGGCGCTTGAACGCCTGGCCCCGCTTGATGGAACCGCTACCGCGGACCTTAAAGCGCTTGGCGGCGCTTTTCTTGGTCTTCATCTTAGGCATGACTGCTTCCTGTACGTTTACATGCTCACGGGTGCCGGCGATATCCTGCCGGACTTGACGACCCGCATTCACTTGTTTTACCTGCTCCGGATCCTGCGGCGCACCGCCGGCGCGGGTCGTACCCCGCCTGGCGGATTTGAAGGCGTCGCAAGGAAGCCGGATTGCCCGGTGCCAGGAATTTCGCACCGGGATTCGCCGGGATGCCCCCATAAAGGGTACGGTCATCCCGGAAAACCGAAGATTATACCGCGTTATTCGCCCGCTGCGCCCTTGCCGGGCGGCAGGGCCTTTTTCTTGGGCGCCAGCACCATCACCATCTGGCGGCCTTCCAGCTTGGGCATCGCCTCGACAGCGCTGATCTCGACCAGATCGTCGCGCACACGTTCCAGCACGCGCATGCCCAGTTCCTGGTGGGCCATCTCGCGGCCGCGGAAGCGCAGCGTGACCTTGGCCTTGTCGCCCTCTTCCAGGAACCGGCGCAGATTACGCAGCTTGACCTGGTAATCGCCTTCGTCGGTACCGGGACGGAACTTGACTTCCTTGACCTGGATGATCTTCTGCTTGAGCTTGGCTTCGTGCTGTCGCTTCTGCTCTTGGTACTTGAACTTGCCGTAGTCCATCAGGCGGCAGACCGGAGGCTGCGCGTTGGGGGCAATTTCTACCAGATCAACATCATTCTGTTCGGAAAGCCTAACTGCTTCGGCCAGCTTGACGATGCCAAGCTGTTCGCCGTCGACCCCAATCAGGCGCACCTCAAGTGCGGTAATTTCACCATTGATGCGATTCGGCTTGTCGGTAGCGATGTCTAAAACTCCTGAATTTGATTGAAACGGCCGCGTGCGGCGGGTTGCCCCGCCGCCAGCACGAGCCGTGCCCGGCCCCCGGAACGGCCAACCACGCGATCAGGACGGATTGGCAGGGGCTTCCGGGTTGCGGCGCTCGGCCACGTCGGCAGCGAGCCGCGACGAGAACACATCGATCGGGAGAACCCCCAGGTCGATGCCGCCGCGGGCGCGTACGGCCACCGATGCAGCTTGCCTTTCTTTTTCCCCCACCACGAGGATATAGGGAATTTTTTGCAAGCTGTGCTCCCTGATTTTATAGGTGATCTTTTCACCGCGCAAATCCGATTCCACTCTAAACCCTTGTTTTTTCAGGGTTTGCGCGACACTTTGGGCGTATTCGGCCGTGGATTCCGAAATATTGCAGACCACGGCCTGGACCGGCGCCAGCCAGGGCGGCATGGCGCCGCCGAAATTCTCGATCAGCATGCCGATGAACCGCTCCATCGAACCCAGGATGGCCCGGTGCAGCATGACGGGGGTCACGCGCTGGTCGTGCTGGTCCACGTATTCGGCCCCCAGGCGGCCGGGCATGGAGAAGTCCACCTGGATCGTGCCGCACTGCCAGTGGCGGCCGATGGCGTCCTTCAGCGTGTATTCGATCTTCGGGCCATAGAAGGCGCCGTCGCCCGGGCTGATCTCGTACTCGCAGCCGGAACGGCGCAGGCTTTCGATCAAGGCCTGCTCGGCCTTGTCCCAGACCTCGTCCGACCCGATCCGGCTTTCCGGCCGCGTGGCGATCTTGTACAGGATGTCGGTGAAGCCGAAGTCGCGGTAGACGCGCTGCAGCTGCGCCGTGAAGGCCACGCACTCGCCCAGGATCTGGTCCTCGGTACAGAAGATATGGCCGTCGTCCTGCGTGAAGCCGCGCACGCGCATCATCCCGTGCAGCGCGCCCGAGGGTTCGTTGCGGTGGCACTGGCCGAATTCGCCGTAGCGCAGCGGCAGGTCGCGGTAGGAATGCAGGTTGGCGCGGAAGATCTGCACGTGGCCCGGGCAGTTCATGGGCTTGAGCGCGTAATAGCGGTTCTCGGACTCCGTCGTGAACATGTTGTCGCGATAGTTGTCCCAGTGCCCCGTCTTTTCCCACAGCGAGCGGTCCAGGATCTGCGGCGCCTTGACCTCCTGGTAGCCGCTGTCGCGATAGACGCCGCGCACGTATTGCTCGACCTGCTGCCAGATCGTCCAGCCCTTGGGGTGCCAGAACACCAGGCCCGGCGCCTCGTCCTGGAAGTGGAACAGGTCCAGCTCGCGGCCCAGCTTGCGGTGGTCGCGTTTCTCGGCCTCTTCCAGCATCGTCAGATAGGCGTCCTGGTCTTCCTTCTTCGCCCAGGCCGTGCCGTAGATGCGCTGGAGCATCTCGTTCTTGCTGTCGCCGCGCCAATAGGCGCCGGCCACCTTCATCAGCTTGAACACCTTGAGCTTGCCGGTGGACGGCACGTGCGGGCCGCGGCACAGGTCGACGAAGTCGCCCTCGCGGTACAGCGAGATCGTCTGGTTGTCCGGGATCGAGGCGATGATCTCGGCCTTGTATTTCTCGCCTATCGAATTGAAGAAATCCACCGCGTCGTCGCGCTTCCATTCCTCGCGCGTGACGATCTCGTCCTTCTTGGCCAGCTCCAGCATCTTGTTCTCGATGGCGGCCAGGTCCTCGGGCGTGAACGGCCGCGAGTACGAGAAATCGTAGTAGAAGCCGTTGTCGATGACCGGACCGATCGTGACCTGGGCCTCGGGGAACAGCGACTTGACCGCATAGGCCAGCAGGTGCGCCGTCGAATGGCGGATCAGGTCCAGCCCGTCGGCGTCCTTGCCCGTGATGATGGCCAGCTGGACGTCGCGGTCTATCGTGTGGCTGGTGTCGACCAGGGTGGGTTCGCTGCCTTGGTAGGTGACCCGGCCGGCCAGGGCGGCCTTGGCCAGCCCGGCGCCGATGGACGCGGCGACGTCTGCCACCGTGACGGGGGCCGGGAACTCACGCTGGGAACCATCGGGCAGCGTTACCTTGATCATTGAAGCGACCTCGAAAGAGATGAAGAAAAACCCTTGGACGAACCTGAAACGAAAAAACGCGGCACCGGGCCGCGTTTCTTGCTTTCTGCAGGATCCCGGGCCCAGGGGCCCGGCGGGAACGGACGATGCGATCCAGGAAACCAACGCGGCTAGCCGGCGATGTTCCCCGAGGTAGTTCGATCGAGCATGGAAATGACGCGCATGCCGTTGTCCGTTCGTGTTGCAGTAAGGGTCTACGTTGCCTGGGATTTTAGCACAGCGCCCCCTTGCGGCCCAGCGTGGAACTGCCCGCGCGGGCGGAGAAAGAAGCCGTTCAGGCGCTGTTCGAGCGCGTGGGCGATCCAGCCCGAGGTCCGGCCCATGGCCCACAGCGCGCTGGCGGCGCCTGGCGGCAGGTCCCAGGCCGCGCAGGCCGCGACCAGGCCGAGCTCGATCCGGGGCGGCACCCCCACCCTGGCCTGGACCTCGTCCAGGAAGCGCAGCAGCGTCCCCGCCCGGCGGCCCGGGCGCGGATGCTCGCGCGCCATGCGTATCAGCAGCGCCGCCCTCGGGTCCCCTTGCGGATAGGATTCGATGCCGAAGGCCGACGAACGAGCGCGGTCGCGCACCACCCGCGCCACCCACGCGTCGAGCTGGCTGCGCGAGCGGACCGCGGCCAAGGTGTCCTCGATGCGGTCACACCCGCCGGCCAGGCCCGTGCCGGACAAAGCCGCCAGCGCCGCCCCCACGCAGGCATGGAGTTCCGCGCCGACCGAGGCGGCGATGCGCGCGCTGAACGTGGGCGGCGACAACTCGTGGTCCGCGCTCAGGATCAGCATGGCGTTCAGCACCCGCAGCAGATCGGGAGCGGCCTCCTTGCCCATCGCCTCGGCCAGGTGCTGGGCCAGCGGCTTGGCGCCGGCCGGCGGCCGGTAGCGGCGCGGGACGGACAGCAGGCCGCAGCAGCCGGCGAACGCCAGCACGAGTTGCCGCGCCGCCGGGACGGCCCCGCCGCCGCGCACCTCCTCGTCCACCGATCCGCCGCCCAGGGCCAGCGCCGCGGCCTGGAACACCCGGACCATGCGCGGCGTCTCGCCCGGCTCCGGACCGAAGGCGCCCAGCGCGCGGCGGGCGCGTGCCGGCAGCGGCTGGGCCGGCCAGATGCTGGCGCCCTCGGGCAGCACGCCGGTCCACAGCAGTTCGGCCACGTTCTCGAACGCCCCGGGGTACTCGACCAGGTCGGCCGCCAGGCGCCCCCGGTAGCGCGGCCCGGCCGGCGTGATTTCCGTGATGCCCGTATCGATCACGGGCTGTCCCCAGCGCAGCGCGGTCGCCGCCACCGGGCCGTGGCCCATCCGCGCCTGGCTGCGCGTGCGCAGCCCTTCGACCTCGTCGCGCAGGTACAGACGCGTCTTGCGGCCCGGCTGCGCGACCGGATGCAGCAGGCCGCGGCTGACGTAGGTGTACAGCGTGGCGGCCTTGACCTGCAGCAGGCGGCACGCTTCCTTGGAATCGACGAAGCCGCCGGCCTCCCAGGCCTGCCCGGCCGCGCCGTTCTCTGATGGATCCATGGTGTTGATGGCGGGCCTCGGACACCCGTCGAATCGACAATACATCGATTATGCAATCGAGATTGATTCGATGTAAATCGATCCATACACTCCGCTGCACATATCATTGCCGCCGGCACGCCAGCGCCGGCGCAGACAGGAGACCTCACCATGACCCCGCGCATGCCCCGCCCCCGCCGGGCCTTCCTGGCCCTTGCCCTGGCCGCGGCCCTGGCCCCGCCGGCCCACGCCCAGCCCGGCGCCTATCCGTCCCGCCCCATCACCATCGTCGTGCCGTTCCAGGCCGGCGGCGGCGCCGATACCGTCGCCCGCCTGCTGGCCACGCACATCGCCGGCCAGTTCAACGGACAAAGCGTCATCGTCGACAACCGCGCCGGGGCCTCGGGCAACATCGGCGCCAATTACGTCGCGCGCGCCGCCGCCGACGGCTACACGCTGCTGCTGACCAACAGCACCATCACGATCAATGCCGCGCTGAACTTCACCCAGGGCTACGACATCAGGAAGGACCTGCGGCCCATCGCCCAGCTCGTGTCCTCGCCGGTCGCCGTCGGGGTCAACAGCGGCTATCCCGCCCGCACCGTGGCCGAACTCGTCAGCCACCTGCGCGCGAACCCGGGCAAGGCCAACTACTCGTCCTGCGGCAACGGCTCGCCCCAGCACTTCGCCGGCGAAGCCTTCAACCAGGGCGCCAAGGTCGACATGGTGCACGTGCCCTACAACGGCTGCGCTCCGGCCGTCAGCGACGCGCTGGGCAACCAGGTGCCCATCCTGTTCAGCACCATTCCCAACATGGCGCCCCATGCCAAGACCGGCAAGCTGCGCATGCTGGGCGTCGCCTCGGCCAAGCGCCTGTCCTTCATGCCCGACGTGCCGGCCATCGCGGAAACGCCGGAGTTCAAGGACCTGGACATCAGTGTCTGGTTCGGGCTGTTCGCTCCCGCGGCCACGCCGGCCGAGGTGCGCGGCCGCATCGAGCAGGCGGTGATGGCCACGCTCAAGGACCTCAAGCTGCGCCAGGACTTCCAGTCGCGCTACTACGAAGTCGACGCCCTGGGCGCCGATGGCATGGCCCGGCAGGTCGACAAGGACCTGTCCATGTACGGGCAACTGGCCAAGCGGGCCAACATCAAGCTCGAATAGCCGCGCCGCCGCCCCTCTTCCCTTTTACTTCTCTCGCCAGGTATCGCCATGTCCACCTCTACCCCGACCGCCGGCTCGCTGCAGCAAGTGATCGACGATCTCGTCGTCGCCAACCGGGTGCTGGCCAAGTACAACGTGCTGGACGGCTTCGGCCACGTCAGTGTCCGCCATCCCGAACGGCCCGGCCACTTCCTGCTGTCGCGCTCGCTCGCGCCGGAACTGGTCACCGCCGCCGACATCATGGAATTCGACGCCGAATCCGAGCCGGTGGCCGGCGAAACGCGCACGCCCTATCTCGAACGCTACATCCATGGCGAGATCTACCGCGCCCGGCCCGACGTGAACGCGGTCGTCCACAGCCACTCGCCGTCGGTCATCCCGTTCGCCAGCTCATCGGTGCGGCTGCGGCCCATCTACCACATGGCCGGCTTCCTGTCGGGCGGCGCGCCCGTGTTCGACATCCGCTGCTGTTTCGGCGCGACCGACCTGCTGGTGCGCAACCGCGAGCACGGCAAGGAACTGGCGAAGATCCTGGGGCAGCAGAATATCTCGCTGATGCGCGGCCACGGCTTCGTCACCGTCGGCAGCGACGTGCGCATCGCGGTCTACCGCGCGATGTACACCGAGAGCAACGCGGCCCTGCAGCAGAAGGCCATCGGCCTGGGCGGCGAGATCACTTACCTGGACGAAGAGGAAGCCCTGAAGGCCGACACCATGATGGCCGGCGTGATGTTCCGCCCCTGGGAACTGTGGAAGAAGAAGGCGATGGAAGGCTGAGTCCTGGCCGGGCGGCACCATGCCGCCCGGCCGGATCCGTCCCGCCGGACTAGGTGATTTGCGGGAACGGCAGGCTGCGCAGCCGCTTGCCGCTCAATCGGGCCACCGCGTTGGCCACCGCCGGCGCCACCGGGGGCAGGCCGACCTCGCCCATGCCGCCCGGCGCATTGTCGGTCGGCATCACCTTCACCTGCACCGCAGGCGCCTGGTTGGCCCGCAGGAGCGTGTAGGTGTCCAGGTTGTGCTGCTGCACCTGCCCGCCCTTGTAGACCAGGCGTTCGCCCAGCGCCGCCGACAGTCCGAACAGCGCGGCGCCCTCGACCTGGGCCCGGATGTTGGCCGGACTGATGGCATGGCCGCAATCGACCGCGGCCCAGATGCGATGCACCACCGGCCGGCCCTCGCGCAGCGACACCTCGGCCACCATCGCGATGAAGGTGTTCCAGGCATCCGAGAAAGCCAGGCCCAGCGCGCGCCCCGCCTCCCTTCCCCGGCCCCAGCCGGCCATCGCGGCGGCCTCGCGCAGCACCGCCTGCGCGCGCGGCTGGTCGGCTGTCAGGTCCAGCCGGTATTGCAGCGCATCCTTGCCCGAGGCCGTGGCGATCTCGTCGATCATGGACTCCATGGAGAACTTCGTGTAGCCCGCCCCCACGGCGCGCCAGAAGCTGACGTCCACGCCGCGCTGTTCGCGGCCGTGCTCGATCAACTGGTCGGCAATGCCATAGACGCCGTCGGCCCCTTCCATGACGGGCGAATCCCGCCCGCCCGACTTCTCGTAGGCGGCCGCCGCCGTGCGCGCCATGATGCTCTCGGACACCAGGCGATGGTGCCAGCCGACGATGCGTCCCTGCGCGTCGACGCCGGCCACCAGGTGCTGGGCCGTCATCGGACGCGGCCGGGCCCGCAGGAAATCGTCCTCGCGGGTCCAGATGACCTGGATGGGCACGCCGGGCATGGCCTTGGCCAGCAGCGCCGCATGCAGGCTGTAGTCGGCCTCGGCGCGCCGGCCATAGCCCCCGCCCAGCAAGGTGATGTGGACCTTGATGTTTTCCGGCTTGTAGCCCGCGCCCGCGGCCACGGTGCCGATCACGCCCGACGGCGATTGCGAGGGCACCCAGATCTCGATGGCCTCGCCCTGGGCACGCGCCGTGCAGTTCATGGGTTCCATGGTCACGTGGGCGACGTGGTCGGTCGTATAGGTGGCGCGGAAGACGCGCGCCGCTCCGGCGATCTTCCCGGCCGCGTCGCCGTGCTTGTGCCAGACCGCGCCCGCCTCGTCCAGGCGTTCGGCCCGAGCGGTGAACGCCGCCAGCGCGGCCTCGCTGTCGTAGGAGCGCGCCTTGGCCTGTTCGCTCCACTTCACTTCCAGCAGCTCGCGCGCCTTGCGGGCCGTGGCGAACGAATCGGCCACCACCGCCACTCCGCCGGGCAGGCGGACCACCTTCCGGACGCCCGGCACCGCCAGCGCCGCCGCGTCCTTGACCTCCAGCGGCTGCTCGCCCTGCACCGGCGTGTGCAGCACCGCGGCCCACAGCATGCCGGGCAGGCGCACGTCGATGCCGAACCGGGCGCCGCCGCCGGACTTCTCCGGCACGTCCACGCGCGGCAGTTCCTTGCCGATCAGGGTGAAGGCGGACATGGGCTTGAGCATGCTCTTGTCCACCTTGGGCAGGGACTGCGGCGCGCGCGCGCCCTCGACCAGTTGGCCGTAGGTCATGCGGCGGCCGCTGGGCCCATGGACCAGGGTGCTGCGCTCGGCGCGGATCTCGGCGGCCGGCACGCCCCATTGCTCGGCGGCGGCCTGCGCCAGCACCAGCCGGGCCTGCAGGCCGGCCAGGCGCAGCGCCTCGTAGTAGCCCTTCACCGTGCGCGAGGAGCCGGTCACCATCGCGCCGCCGAAGCCGGGATTGCCGAACCGCCTGGGATCGGCGGGCGCCTGCTCGACCCGGACCGTGCTCCAGTCCAGCTCCATTTCCTCGGCCAGGATCAGCGGAATCGCCGTCATCGTGCCTTGCCCCATTTCCGAGGCGGGCGAATAGACCACGGCGGTATTGTCCGGCGACAGCGCGACCCAGGCCACCGGGCTGAAACGGGCGGCGGCGGCGTGCGCCTCGGGCAGCAGGCCGGCCAGGCCGCCGCGCGCGGCGCTCCAGCCGCCCAGCACGATACCGACCGCGGCGGCGCCGGATCCGGCGATGAAGGCGCGGCGCGTGAGCTTGTTCGTTTCCATGGCGCCTCCTAGGCCGCGGGCTTCTGGGCGACGCTGACCACCGCGTCGGCGATCTGGTTATAGGTCCCGCAGCGGCACAGATTGCCCGCCATGCCTTCCAGGACCTGTTCGCGCGACATCGGCCCGTCCGCGCCCGCCAGCATGCCGGCGGCGGTCATCATCTGTCCCGACTGGCAATAGCCGCACTGGGGCACCTGGTGGGCGATCCACGCCTGGCGCAGCGCCTGGCCCGCGCGGGTATCCATCACCCCTTCGATCGTGGTAACCGAGGCCTCCTTCACCGCCGCCGCCGGCAGCACGCACGAACGCGTGGCCTGGCCGTTGAAATGCACGGTACAGGCGCCGCACTGCGCCATGCCGCAGCCGAACTTGGTCCCGGTAAGCTGGAAATCCTCCCGCAGCACCCACAGCAGGGGTTTGTCGTCGGCGACGTCGGCCGACACCTGCTTGCCATTGAGCATGAACTCGATCACGGACTCCTCCTTGGAATAGTCGCGGCTACCTGCCGTGGCGCGGGCCGCCTGACAGCCGCCCGGCGCCGGCTCCCCATGCTAGCGGATGGGTGGCGCAAATGCCACTTTCTTTGAACGTGTTCATAATTTTCCAACATGCCCCGTCACGGCGCGTTTGGGACGGACGGTACCTCACATTGAACAGGCTGGAGGTTGAACGCCGGCACGGCGCTCCCTAGCATGGACCCCTGCCCGCACGCATTGCCTCGGGCATTTCCCATGAAGCAGCGAAGGAACAGCGTGACCGTACCGTTCGAACATTCTTTCTCCCCGGATACCCGGGTTCTCGTCACCGGCGGCACATCGGGCATCGGCCGTGCCATCGCCGCGGCGTACGCCGCCGGCGGCGCCCGCGTCACGGCCACCGGCGCGACACGGCATGAAGTGGAGCGCGCGAACGGCGCCGCGGACCTCGCCCTGGTGGACTGCGTCGTCCTGGACGTGCGCGATGCGCAGGCAGTACAACGGTTCGCCGCCCGGTTCCAGAACCTGGACGTGCTGGTGAACTGCGCCGGGGTGATCAGGCGCGGGGCCGAACTCACGGATCCGGCGGTTTTCGCCGATGTCGTGGACATCAATCTCAACGGCACCATGCGCATGTGCAGCGCGCTGCGACCGGCATTGGCCGCACGGCGCGGCACGATCGTGAACACCACCTCCATTCTGAGCGTCTTTGGCGGCGCCCAGGTGCCGGGCTACTCGGCGTCCAAGGGGGGCGTCGCACAGCTGACGAAATCCCTGGCCATCGCCTATGCGGCCGATGGCATTCGCGTCAATGCCATCGCACCGGGTTTCGTGCAGACCCCCATGGTCCAGGACATGACCGACAATGCCGAGCGCTCGCGCGCGATCGAGGCGCGGACTCCGCTCAAACGCTGGGGCCAGCCGCAAGACATGATCGGCCCCGTGATGTTTCTCGCGTCGCCGGCCGCCGCCTTCGTCACGGGGGTGGTACTGCCCGTGGACGGCGGCTATCTGGTCATGTCCAGCGACGCCGCGGGATGAGTGCGGGCGCGATGCCCCGCGCTCACTCCGCCTGGATGGAGAAGGCCTTCACACGCTGCGAGAAGCTGCGCCAGTCGGCATCGACGGACTCCCGCAGGCGGGCGGGCTCGCCTCCCTGCGGCTCGATCCCCAGGCCACGCAGCTTCTCCGCCACGTCCGGCAGGCGCAGCACTTCGTTCACATGGTGATTCAAGCTGGTCACCGTGCTGGCGGGCATGCCCTTGGGACCGAACAGGCCGTACCAGGGTACGATGTCCACGCCCTTGTACCCCAGCTCGGCAAAAGTCGGAACTTGCGGCAACGTGGGCCAGCGGCGCTCGCCCGATACCGCCAGCGGCTGCAATTTGCCGGTGCCGAGCTGCTGCGCGACGGCCCCCGGAGAGAGCCAGGCCACGGTGATCTGCCCGCCCATGAGATCGACCACGGCGGGCGCCACGCCGCGATAGGGAACGTGGCGGATCTGGACACCGGCATCGTGGTTGAGCACCTCGGCGGCCACATGCATGGGGGATCCGATGCCTGGGCTGGCGTAGCTGACGGCCTTGTCGTGGCGAGCCATGTCGATGAGCTGCTTGAGATCCCGGGGGCCATCGCCGGCACGGCTGAGCAACAGCAAGGGATTGATCCCGAGCTTCGCCACCGGGGTGAAATCCTTGCTCGGATCGTAGTTCACCCCCATGCCGAGCCTGAGCACCAGGGGCGTGATCGCCATGGTCTGGGGCGCCAGCAGCAAGGTGTGGCCGTCCGGCGCGGCGCGCATCACACCGGCCGCGCCGATGGCGCCGCTGGCTCCCGGCCGGTTGTCCACGATCACGCGCTGGCCCGTGCGCGCGGTGAGTTTCTCGGCCAGGATGCGCGCCAGCACGTCGGTGTCCCCTCCGGCCGGATAGGCCACGACCATCGTGATGGTCTTGGTGGGGAACGGCTGCGCCAGCGCCGGCGCGGCGGCAACGGGCAGCAAGGCGGCCAGGGCCGCAGCGGTCGACAATCGGGACAGACGCAATTTCATGAGGCTTCCTTGATGCGCCGGACTCGGCGCCTGCCGGCATTCTTCTGCTGTAATGACTGTCCGACAACAACTCAGGCGATCGAACAAAGGCACCGAGCGTCTCAACTTGCTCGGCCCTCGATTCAAGAACAAGGCGCATCGTGGATGCTCTGAGCGAAGTCCTGGCCATCTGCCGCTGTGAGCGCGCCGTCACGGCGCGGTTCACGCTGTCCGGGCCATGGTCGCTGCAATCGACCGGCGTGAGCGGCGCGATGATCCGCATGGTCGCCGGCAGGCCGTACTGGATGCAGGTCGAGGACGATCTCCCCTTTCTGGTTCAGCCAGGCGACCTGGTGATGCTGCCGCACGGCAGCGCGCATGTAATGTGCTCCGAACCCGGGCTGCCCCCGACACCGTTCCGAGAGTTGATCGAGCGCTACCGCGGAGGGCCCGAGGAAGACACTCCCTTCGTCATGGCGTGGGGCGGAGGCGGCGAGGTGTCGACGATGTTTTCCACGCTTGCCTGGTTCTCTACCTACTGCCGCAGCACGGTGATGGCCATCCTGCCCAAGTTCATTCACTTGCGCGCAAGCGATGTCAGCGTAGGCGGCGGGCTGGCCGGCGCCATGCACCTGCTGGTCGATGAATCGTTGGCGCGAAGGAGCGGTTGGAAGCTTGCCGCCGCGCGCCTGGCCGACCTGCTGCTGGTCCACATTCTGCGCGAGCACCTGGAAAGCAGGCATCCGCACCGGGCCAATTGGCTGCGCGGACTCACGCACAAGTCCATCGCGAGCGCGATTGCGCTGATGCATCGGGAACCCGCGCAAGACTGGACCCTGGCTTCTCTGGCCGATGCCGTCCATATGTCGCGCTCGCGTTTCAGCGCGCTGTTCGCGGCCCTCGTAGGCATGACGCCCATGGACTATCTGTTTCGCCACCGCATGGCGGTGGCCGCGGGCCTGCTCGAAGAGCGCCGCATGCCCCTGATCGAAGTTGCCGAGCATGTGGGCTATACCTCGGAGAAGGCGTTTTCGCGCGCGTTTGCGCGCTGGGCCGGGTACTCGCCGGCCAGGCACGTCCAGCGGGGCAACGGCCCCACCGCCTGACCTCCGTCCGGCAACAACGCCGCAATGCGCGCAGAGGCAAAAACCATGCAAAAAGGCCCGGTACGAATATTCGTACCGGGCCTTTGAATCTGGTAGGCGCGATTGGATTCGAACCAACGACCCCCACCATGTCAAGGTGGTGCTCTAACCAACTGAGCTACGCGCCTGCTGTTTGTGCAGCGAAGAATTAAATTCTACATGTAATTTCGAAGATGTGTCAAACGGCGCCGGGGCCTCATTCCTTGATGTTCGCGTCCTTCACGATGCGCTGGTAGCGCGCCTGCTCTTTCTTGACGAAATCGCCGAATTGCGCGGCGCTGCCCGTACCGGGCACCACGGACTGCTCGGCGAACTTGGCCTTGACCTCGGGCTGCTGCAGGACCTGGTTCAGTTCCTGGTTCAGCCTGGCGACGACGTTGGCCGGCGTGCGCGCGGGCGCGAACAGGCCGATCCAGGCCGTCATCGCCATGCCTTTCAGGGCCGGCAGCTCGCCGATGGCGGGCACGTCGGGCAGCGTGGGCAGGCGCTGGGCGGTGGTCACGGCCAGGCCCTTGACCTTCCTGGCGGCCACCAGCGGCACCGCCGAACCCGAGGCCAGGATGGCCAGGTCGACCTGGTTGCCCAGCAGGTCGGTGGTGGCCTGCGCGCCGCCGCGGTACGGCACGTGGCGCAGGCGCACCTGGGCCTGCTGCTGGATGATTTCCATGGCCAGATGCAGCACGGTGCCTATGCCCGAGGTGGCGTAGGTCAGCGAGTCGGGCTGGGCCTTGGCCATCTCCAGCACCTTGGCGAAGGAGTCCGCCGGCAGGCCCGGCCGGCCCATGATGACCATGGGCTGGGTCGCGATGAGTCCGATGGCGACGAGGTCGCGCGCGGTGTCGTACTTGACCGACTGCGGATTGACGTACTGCGCGATGGCCGCCGGGCTGTCCACGCCCAGCAGCAGCGTGTAGCCGTCGGGCTCGGCCTGCGCCGCCCGGTAGGTGCCTATGGTGCCGCCCCCGCCGCCGACGTTGTCGACGATGACCGACTGCCCCAGGCGCTCGCCCAGCTTCTGCGCCACCAGGCGCGCGATGCCGTCGGTGCTGCCGCCGGCCGTGAACGGCACGATCAGGCGGATGGGCTTGGCCGGCCAGGGGGACTGGGCCTGCGCGGTGGCGGCGTATCCCAGCGCCAGGGCCGAAACAAGGAAAGCGCGTCGTAGAGTGGCGGTCATGGTCGTCAGGAAGCGGAGTGGGAGGGCGTGGCGGGGATGCCGAAGTGCTGCAGGTGCAATGCGTCGAAGCGGCGATTCCAGTCGGCGCCCCAGGCGCTGCGCTGGCCCGCGTCTACCCAGGCGCCGGCCAGGCCGTTCAGCATGAAGCCGCGCAGGTCGGCAATGGGGAACTCGAAGTCCTCGACCATCATGGTCCAGGCCTTGGTCTGGGTGATGTTGTGCAGCGTGGGATCGTCGCTGTTGGGATGGATGCGCAAGCCCATCGCGCGCATCTTGCGGATGGGATGGTCCAGCGCCCAGCGGTCCGGCGGCAGTGTCCGCAGGTAGTACGAATTGGCGGGCACGACCGCGAACACGATGCCCGACTCGACGCAGCGCTGCGCCAGCTCCGGCTGGTCGACCACCGTGTAGCCGTGGTCGATGCGATCGACCTTGAGCACGTCCAGCGCGGTCCGCACATTGGTCCATGGCAGGCCGTATTCGCCGGCGTGAGCGGTGGTCTTGAGCCCCGCCCTGCGGGCGTCGGCATAGGCCTGCTCGAACCATTCCGGCGGGCCCAGCGCCTCGCGGTAGTCGATGCCTATGCCCGGCACCTCGTCGCGCCGGGCGGCGGCCATCCATTCGACCATTTCCACCGCGGCGGCGGGCGGCGCCTCGCGGTCGATGGCGGGCACCAGGCGCCCCACGATGTCCAGGTCCCGCTCGGCGTCGTGGATGGCGCGCACCATGGCGTCCTGGATCGCGGCGTAGGACAGTCCAGAGCCGCGCACGGAACCCGTCGGATTCCAGAAGAACTCCGCGTACAGCACGTTGTGCGCGCGGGCATCCTCCAGGTATTCGCGGGTCACGCGGTAGAAATCGTCCAGCGTGCGCAGGCCGTAGTCCTCCAGCGCGCGCAGCCCCGGAATCGCCCCCTGGCGCTTCTCGCCATGGGCATACAGACCGTCGATCTGCTCGCTGGACAACCCGCCCTTGCCTCCCGCCAGTTCGTGGAAGGTGGAACGGCGCAGCGCGCCCAGCAGGTGGCAGTGCAGCTCGGCCTTGGGCAGCGCATGGCAGAAGGCGCGCACGGCCTCGGTGGAAACTCGGGGTTCGGTCATGTCCGGCAACTCCATCCAGGCAGGGTCAATCCCCCGCGTAAAGGTCCTTGTACAGGAAAGGGTCGGGCTTGCGCGCCAGCATCGCGACCACGGTCGCGGCGATGCCTTCCTTGCGCCCCAGGAAACCCAGGGCCTCGTTGGTCTTGGCCTTGATGTTGACGCACGCGCCGGGCACGCCCAGGTCCTGGGCGATGTTGGCAACCATGGCCGCCGCGTGGGGGCCGATCTTGGGCGCCTGGGCATGGACCGTCGCATCGACGTTGATGACCTGCCAGCCCGCCTCGCGCACGCGCTGCATCGCGGTGCGCAGCAGCAGCCGGCTGTCGGCGCCGGCATAGGCGGGGTCGGTATCGGGAAAATGGCGGCCGATGTCGCCCAGCCCGGCCGCGCCCAGGATGGCGTCGGTGACCGCGTGCAGCAGCACGTCGGCGTCGGAATGGCCCAGGAGGCCATGCGTATGCTCGATCCGGACCCCGCCTATGATCAGCGGCCGCCCTTCGACCAGGGCGTGCACGTCGTAGCCCTGCCCGATACGGTAGGGATAGGTGCGGGGGTCGATGTCCTTGTCTTTGTTCATGTTGCGTCCAGCAGTTTTTCCATCAAGGCGAAATCCTGGGGCCAGGTCACCTTGAAATTCGACAGCGTGCCCGCCACCAGGCGGGGCGCCAGCCCCAGCGCCTCGACCGCGCTGGCCTCGTCGGTCACGGCCAGCCCGCGCACCGCCGCATGGGCCAGCGCGCGGCGCAGGAGGCCGGCCCGGAACATCTGCGGCGTCTGGGCCTGCCACAACCCGTCGCGCGGCACGGTGCCGGCCACGCGGGGCACGGCGCCGCCGCCCTGGGTCTTGATGGTGTCGGCCACGGGCATGGCCACCAATCCGCCCACCTCGTCGTCCAGGCAGGCGTCGATCAGCGCCCGCAGCACCGCCGGCGGCAGGCCCGGGCGCGCGGCGTCGTGCACCAGGACCCAGTCGTCGGCCTCGGCCCCGCAGCGCGCCAGCGCGTTGGTGACGGTGTCGGCGCGGGTGGCGCCGCCACAGGGCAGGCAGGTCACCCGGGGCAGCCCCGCCAGCGCGGCGCCGGCCAAGGTGTCGTCCGGGCCGACGGCCACCACCACCTGGCCGATGCGGTCGTCGCGCAACAGTGCCTGGACCGCATGGCGCAGCATGGGCTGGCCGCCCAGGAGCCGGTATTGCTTGGGCCGCACCGCCGCGGCGGCCACCGGATCCGGCTCGGGATCGGCGGCGCGCGCGCCCACGCCGCCGGCGGGCACGATGGCGATCAATCGGGAAATCGGTCTCATGGCTTCTATAATACGGAATTGCCGCCACGCCCGCGCCGGCCCCTGGGCGACGCTCTTTCCGCGAAACCGATGTCCCTCCCAGCCAGTACCGCCTCCACGTCTTCCCCTTCCGCCAGCACGCCCGCCGCCTGCCTGCCTTCGGCGTTGACGCAAGCCGTGCTGGCCGCGCTCCGGCCCGGCGAACGCTATGCCCAGCCCCGCCCCCCGGGCGCCGGCGACGCCTGGCTGCTGGCCGACCTGGCGCGCCGCGCCGGCAAGCCGCTGGCGGTGCTCACGGCCGATCCGCTGGACGCCCAGCGCCTGGCCGAGGAAATCCGCCTGTTCTCGCCCGGCCTGCGGGTGCACCAGTTCCCCGATTGGGAAACCCTGCCCTACGACGCCTTCTCGCCCCACGAAGACCTGATCTCCGAGCGCCTGAAGGCCCTGCATGCCCTGCTGCGCCAGGACGTGGACGTCCTGACGATACCGGTCACGACCGCGTTGTACCGGCTGGCCCCGCCCGCGTTCCTGGCGGCCTACACGTTCTCGTTCAAGCAGGGCGACCGGCTGGACGAGGCCGCGCTGCGCGCGCAACTGACGCTGGCCAACTACACGCACGTCACGCAGGTGACCGCGCCGGGCGAATTCTGCATCCGCGGCAGCCTGATCGACCTTTTCCCCATGGGCTCGGCCCTGCCCTACCGGCTGGACCTGTTCGACGACACCATCGAGTCCATCCGCAGCTTCGACATCGACACCCAGCGCAGCCTGTATCCCGTCAAGGAGATCCAGATGCTGCCGGGCCGCGAGTTCCCGATGGACGAGACCGCGCGCAACGAGTTCCGCGCGCGCTTTCGCGAGGAATTCGAGGGCGACCCGTCGCGCGCCACGCCCTACAAGGACATCGGCAACGGCATCGCCTTCCCGGGCGTCGAATACTACCTGCCGCTGTTCTTCGACGAGACCGCCACGCTGTTCGACTACCTGGGCGAACAGACCGTCGCGGTCACGCTGGGCGACGCCGAGGACACCATCCGGCGCTTCCTGCAGGACACCTCAAGCCGCTACGAATTCCTCAAGAGCGACCGCGAGCGCCCCATCCTGCCCCCGTCCCGGATCTTCCTGGACACCGATGGCCTGTTCGGCCACCTGAAGCGCTTCGCCCGCCTGGCGCTGTCCGGCGACCGCCCGCATCCGGCCTTCACCTCTCCGCCCGAGGTCGCCGTGCAGCGCAAGGCCGACGACCCGGTGGCGCGCCTGCGCGCCCTGGCGGCCCGGCAGGACCAGCGGGTGCTGCTGTGCGCCGAATCGGCCGGCCGCCGCGAGACCATCGCCCAGATGCTGGCCGAGTTCGGGCTGGACCCCGAACCGGTCGAGTCCGTACAGGACTTCCTGGGCCGGACCTCGTCCTTCGCGATCGGCATCGCGCCGCTGTCCTCGGGCTTCGGCCTGGCCGACCCCAAGCTGCTGTTCCTGACCGAGAGCGACCTGTTCTCCGGCCACGCCGTCCGCCGCGGCAAGCGCGGCCAGGAGCGGGCCAGCAACGTCGAATCCATGGTGCGCGACCTGTCCGAGCTGCGCGTGGGCGATCCGGTCGTCCACGTCCAGCACGGCATCGGCCGCTACCAGGGCCTGGTCAGCATGGACATCGGCGAAGGCGAGATGGAGTTCCTGCACCTGGAGTACGCCGGCGGCAGCACGCTGTACGTGCCGGTGTCGCAGCTGCACGTGATCGCGCGCTACAGCGGCGCCGACCCCGAGACCGCGCCGCTGCACCAGCTCGGCTCCGGCCAGTGGGAGAAGGCCCGCCGCAAGGCCGCCGCCCAGGCCCGCGACGCCGCCGCCGAGCTGCTGAACCTGTACGCCCGCCGCGCGCTGCGCCAGGGCCACATGTTCAAGCTGCCCATGTCCGACTACGAAGCCTTCGCCGAAACCTTCGGCTTCGAGGAAACGCCGGACCAGGCGGCCGCCATCCAGGCCGTGATCCAGGACATGACCTCGGGCAAGCCCATGGACCGGCTGGTATGCGGCGACGTGGGCTTCGGCAAGACCGAGGTGGCGCTGCGCGCCGCCTTCATCGCCGTGGCCAACAGCAAGCAGGTCGCGCTGCTGTGCCCCACCACCCTGCTGGCCGAGCAGCACGCGCAGAACTTCGCCGACCGCTTCGCCGACTGGCCGGTCCGCGTGGTCGAGCTGTCCCGTTTCAAGTCGGCCAAGGACATCAGCGCGTCCATCGAGCAGATCAACGATGGCCGGGTCGACATCGTCATCGGCACGCACAAGCTGCTGTCGGACAAGGTCAGGTTCAAGAACCTCGGCCTGGTCATCATCGACGAGGAACACCGCTTCGGCGTGCGCCAGAAAGAGGCGCTCAAGGCGCTGCGCGCCGAGGTCGACGTGCTGACGCTGACCGCCACGCCCATCCCCCGCACGCTGGGCATGTCGCTGGAAGGCATACGCGATTTCTCGGTCATCGCCACCGCGCCGCAGAAGCGGCTGGCGATCAAGACCTTCGTGCGGCGCGAGGACGGCAGCACCATACGCGAGGCCCTGCTGCGCGAACTCAAGCGCGGCGGCCAGGTGTACTTCCTGCACAACGAGGTCGAGACCATCCACAACCGCCGCGCCAAGCTCGAGGAACTGGTGCCCGAGGCGCGCATCGCGGTGGCGCACGGGCAGATGCCCGAGCGCGAGCTGGAGCAGGTCATGAAGGCCTTCTACCAGCAGAAGTACAACGTGCTGCTTTGCACCACCATCATCGAGACCGGCATCGACGTGCCCACGGCCAACACCATCGTGCTGCACCGCGCCGACCGCTTCGGCCTGGCCCAGCTGCACCAGTTGCGCGGCCGCGTCGGGCGCTCCCACCACCAGGCCTATGCCTATCTGCTGACGCCCGGCGAGGACGCCATCACCAGCAACGCCAGGAAGCGCCTGGAAGCCATCCAGGCCATGGAGGAACTGGGCTCGGGCTTTTACCTGGCCATGCACGACCTGGAGATACGCGGCGTGGGCGAGGTGCTGGGCGAATCGCAGTCGGGCAACATCCAGGAAGTCGGCTTCCAGATGTACACCGACATGCTGAACGAAGCGGTCCGGGCCCTGAAGAACGGCCGCGAACCCGACCTGAACGCGCCGCTGTCGGCCACCACCGAGATCAACCTGCACGTGCCCGCCCTGCTGCCGCAGGACTATTGCGGCGACGTCCATGCGCGCCTGGCGATCTACAAGCGCCTGGCCAACTGCGAAGATGCCGCCGACATCGACACGATCCAGGAAGAGCTGATCGACCGTTTCGGCAAGCTGCCCGAGGCGGCGCGCGCCCTGATCGAGATCCACCGGCTGCGCCTGGCGGCCAAGTCGGTGGGCGTGATCAAGATCGATGCCAGCGAATCGGCCGCCGTGCTGCAGTTCGAGCCCAATCCTCCCATCGATCCGATGCGCGTCATCAGCCTGGTCCAGAAGAACCGCCACATGCGCCTGTCGGGCCAGGACAAGCTGCGCATCGAGATCAAGGGCGCCGACCTGAAGGCGCGCGTGGACGCTGTGCGCACGGTGCTGCGCTCGCTGGTCTGAACCCGTTTCCCCTTTCCATTCCCTACCCATGACCCATCTCGTTATCCAGGCCCCCGACCTCGCCCAGGCAGCCATCGAACACGTCTCGGCCCTGGCCCATGCCCGGCGCATCGTCGAACTCGCGCCCGGCGCCGTCCGCCTGACCGAGGCCGACGATGCCCCCGCGGCGCGCGCCCGGGTCGCCGCCTATTGCCAGGAGGCCCGCGTGGACTGGGCCTACGTCGAACCGGGTGCCCGGCTGGCCGACTGGAAGGTGTTGGCCATGGACATGGACTCGACCCTGATCAACATCGAATGCATCGACGAGATCGCCGACATGGCCGGCCTCAAGCCGCAGGTGGCGGCCATCACCGAAGCCGCGATGCGGGGCGAGATCGCCGACTTCAGCGAAAGCCTGACGCGCCGCGTGGCGCTGCTCCAGGGGCTGCCGCTGGACGCGCTGGAACAGGTCTACGTGGAAAGGCTGCGGCTGAACCCGGGCGCCGAGCGCCTGCTGCTGGCGGCGCAGCGGGTGGGCATCAAGACCCTGCTGGTCTCGGGCGGTTTCACCTGGTTCACTAGCCGCCTGCAGCAGCGGCTCCAGTTGAACGAGGCGCACGCCAACACGCTGGAAGTGGAGAACGGCCGGCTCACGGGCAAGGTGCAGGGCGCCATCCTGGACGCCGACGCCAAGGCCCGCCACCTGCGCGAGTTCGCCCAGCGCCACGGCGCGCCGCTGGCGCGCGCGATCGCCGTGGGCGACGGCGCCAACGACCTGAAGATGCTGGGACTGGCCGGCCTGAGCGTGGCCTACCACGCCAAGCCCGTGGTGCGCGAGCAGACCAGCCGCGCGCTGAACGTCTGCGGCCTGGACGGCATCCTGAACTGGTTCGAGGATACCCTGGGCTGATCCGCGGCCGCTTCTGTTGTAGTGTTACGGTCCAGCCCCATTTTCAGGATTTGCCCGCCATGTCACCACGCCCAGCCAAGGCCTCGGCGGATGCGCCCCGCACCCGCGATGCCGAGCGCACGCGCCAGACCATCCTGGAAGCCGCGACCGCCGAGTTCGCGTCGCTGGGCCTGGGCGGGGCCCGCATGGACCGCATTGCCGAACGCGCCAAGGTCGACAAGCGGCTGATCTACTACTACTTCAACAACAAGGACGACCTGTTCCTGGCCGTGATGGAACGCGCCTATGCCGCCATCCGCCAGGCCGAACGGGAACTGCACCTGGAAGCGCTGAATCCGCCCGACGCCGTGCGCAGGCTGGTCGAGTTCACCTGGCACTACTACCTGGAAAACCCGGAGTTCCTGTGCCTGCTCAATAACGAGAACCTGCACCAGGCCACCCACCTGAAGCGCTCGTCCCAGGTGCGGGACATGCACTCGCCCTTCGTGCAATGGCTGGCCGACATCCTGGAACGCGGCCAGGCGCAAGGCCTGTTCCGCGCCGGCGTCGATCCGGTGCAGCTCTACATCTCCATCGCCAGCGTGGCCTATTTCTATCTGTCCAACCAGTACACGCTGTCGGAAATCTTCGGCCGCGACCTGATGGCGCCCCCCGCGCTGGACGAACGGCTGGCCCACATGGTCGACGTCATCCTGGGTTACCTGCGCCCCTGACCGCCCCGCCCTTCACCAGCGGCGTCCCGGTGGCCGTGTAGACATGCCGCACGGCATCCTGGGCGCCGTCGTCGAAGCGGCGCCGCGCGGGTCGATCAAAGAAGGTCGCCAGCGCCGGCTCCCCCGCGTGCTCCGGCGTGGCGAAATCGAAGATCTCCAGGTAGCGCCCGGGATCGCGGACTTGGTGAAACAGCCGGTATCGGGTGCAGCCGGGAATATCCCCGCTGGCCCTTCCCTGCTCCAGCCCATCGGCCTCGGCCAGGGGCCGCGGCGGCCGGAAGGCCCGCAGCAGCACGGCACCGGGCTCCGCTTGTTCGCCGTGCGCCACCGCCGCCAGCCGGACCAGGTTCCGCCGGATGCGGTCCTTGCCGAAGAAAGTCCATATCCGGCCCGACCACGGCGTCGGATGCGTCACCACGTGCTGGAAACCGGGACTGTCCTCCACGCTTTCATCCCGCGTCTCATAAAGCGCCAGGAATTTGGGGAACGCGTCGTCGCAGTAGTAGCGGCGCCCGCTGACGAACCCCTCCAGCCCGACGACCTGGGGTATGTGCTCCAGTTCGTACCACGCATGGAACTCTTCCTCGCGATGCGGCGGCACGTGTAGCCAGACCGCGATCAAACCGGTTGCTTGCATGGTCATTCCATTCTGATGTTGGCATCGGTGATCACGCGCTGCCATCTCTGCAACTCGCTATCGACCAGCCTGGAGAAGGCCTCGGGCCCGTCGTTGGAAGGATCGGCGCCCGCCGACGCCAGTTGCGCCCGCACCTCGGGCAGCGCCAGGGCCTTGCGCAGTTCCGCGTTCAGCCGCTCGACCACCGGACGCGGCGTGCCCGCGGGGGCGATCAGGCCGTACCAGGCCACGACCTCGGCGCCGGGCAGCCCGGCCTGGGCCACCGTGGGCACGCCCGGCAGCGCGGACGAAGGCTCGGGCCCCGCCACCGCCAGCGCGCGCAACTGGCCCGACTTGATGAAGGACAGCACCGGCGGCACGCCGCTGAACAGGATCTGCACGCGCTGGGCCAGCAGGTCGGTCAGCGCGTCCTGGTTGCCCTTGTAGGGCACGTGCACGATCTCGACGCGCGCCAGCGACTTGAACAGCTCCCCGGCCAGATGGTTGGTGCTGCCCACGCCCGACGAGGCGAAGTTCAGCTTGCCCGGATGCGCGCGGGCGTAGGCGATCAACTCCTGCAGGTTGCGCGCCGGCACCGAGGGATGCACCAGCAGCACGTTGGGGCTGCTGGCGATCACGCCCACCATGGCCAGGTCCTTGCGGGTGTCGAAGGGCATCTTCGATCCGTATAGCGCCGGGTTCACCGTCATCGGCCCCGTCGTGCCTATCCCTATCGTATAGCCGTCCTTGGGCGCCTTCGCGATCATGTCCACGCCTATGTTGCCGCCCGCGCCGCCCTTGTTCTCGACCACCACGGGCTGGCCCAGATGCCGTGACAAGGGTTGCGCCAGCGCGCGCGCCAGGATGTCCACCGAGCTGCCCGCCGCGAACGGCGCGATCAGGCGTATCGGGCGGGACGGGTAGTCCTGGGCGTGCACGGCGCCCGGCGCGCCGGCCAGGATGGCCAGCGCAAACGCAATGCGTTTCATGGAGTCTCCTCGTTGTCGTTCTTCATGTGTGCGTACGGTGGCAGGCCGGGCTCGGGCATCCTGGCGGCCAGGATCACGCCCTGCTCCGCCTCGGTCACGTACAGCGTGCGCCGGTCGGGCCCGCCATACGCGGCGTTCGTGGTGCGGCGGCCCGCGCACGAACGGATGCGCAGCAGCGGCTCGCCCATCGCGCTGAACAGCCATCCCGAACCGAGTCCCGCATGGACGACGGCCAGATTGCCGCGCATGTCCGTCGCCAGGCCATCGGGGCCGGTCGGGCTGCCCGACAGCTGGATGAAGCGCCCCACCTTGCCGACGCGCCCCGCCTCGTCCAGCGGCACGCTGTAGATGGCGTTGTCGCGGGTCACGGCCAGGTACAGCAGCCGCTCGCCCGGCGCGAAGGCCAGGCCGTTCGGGCCCGCCAGGCTGTCGACCAGCGTTTCCACCTGGCTGGCGCCGCGCCGCAGCCGGCACAGCCGGCCCGTGGGCCGGTTCAGCGCGCTGTCGCCCTGGTCGGTGAAATACAGATCGCCATTGGCCGCGAACAGAAGGTCGTTGACGCCCTGGAGCCGGCGCGCCTCGTCCGGCGCCAGCAGCGTCCGTGGACGGCTGTCCCGGGGCGACATGGCCATGATGCCGTGGCGCCGGTCGGCGATGAACAGGCGGCCGTCGCGGTGCAGCGTCAGGCCGTTGGGCTCGCCGTCGTAGCGGCAGGCCAGCGAGAACCGTCCCGCCGGATCGATGCGGAAGATCCGCCCATGGGCGAGGTCGGTGCAGTACAGCGCCCCGTCCCGATCGAAAGCCGGGCCTTCCAGGAAGGAATGCAGCGGGCCGGCTCCCCGCGCGCGCACCCAGGGCGACGTGGACTGCGTCAGGTGCAGGGATGGCGGCAGCGCGGCGTAGACCTCGGTGGGCAGATCGGGCGGAGCGGCGTACATGGGACCAGGACGGGTGGGACAGCCACCTATAATGGCAGTCGTTCCCCAGCCCGGGTAACGGTTTTTTCAGATGCCCCCATCTGGATCCGCGATGCCCCCCGGGCCACGCCCGCCATGGATCTGCGACGCCTGCGCTACTTCGTCACCATACTGGAAACCGGCAGCTTCTCGCAGGCGGCCGAACGCCTGCACGTCGTGCAGAGCGCGCTTAGCGCGCAGATACAGAAACTGGAGGATTCGCTGGGTACCCGCCTGTTCGTGCGCGATGCCCATGGCGTGCAGCCCACGCCGTCCGGCCGCAAGCTGCTCGGCCACGCCCGCCGCATCCTGGACATGGTGGCGGCCGCCGAACACGATCTGCGGCAGGACGCCGAATCGCCGCGCGGCATCGTGCGCATCGGCATTCCCAGCAGCATCAGCCGCATGATGACCGTTCCCCTGCTGCAGACGGTCGAGCAAGCGCACCCCGACGTGACGCTGCACGTGGTCGAAGCCATGACCGACGAACTCGAAACGCTGTTGAAGCAGAACCGGCTCGAGATGGCCATCCTGTTCACCGTGGGCGAGACCGGCAGCCCCCATCTGATCGATCCCCTGCGCGACGAGCCCCTGTACCTGGTGTCCCCGGCGGATGGCTCCACGCCCCCCGCTCGGGCCGTCCCCTTTCCCGAGCTGGCCCGCATGGACCTCGTGCTGCCCACGCTGCGCCACCGTGTGCGCCAGATGCTGTCGCGCGAGGCCGAGCAGCGCGGCCTGGCACTCAGGATCAAGCACGAGCTGGACTCCATGGCCCAGACCGTGCAGTTGATCGCCGCGGGCAACGGCAGCTCGGTCATGATCGTCTCGTCCTTCATCGAGGAATGGCTGGCCGGCCGCGTCCAGGCCACCCCGGTGTCCGACCTGCGCACCGCCGCGCGGGTGGTGCTGGCGACCTCCCATGGCGCCTCGCACAGCGCGGTGGCCGGCATCCGGGATCTGGTCGTCGCGACCTCGGCACGGCTGGCGCGCGACGGCACCTGGCCCGACCGGCCGGAAAGTTGCCCGCGGCCGCCGGGCTGACCCGGTTTATCCCCAGCCGATGTGGAAAACCCTGGGGACAGCGCGGGCACAACCCCGTTCCACCCAGATTCCATGCGGGTTTCCGGGCTGTGACGCAAAAATGGGCAAGTTCCTCTTCCGCTGCGCAACTTTTGCGCGATCACCGCAATTTCCTGCGCTTGGCCCGCGGCCGCCGGCGCTATGTTCGGCCTTCCACCCATCGCCACGGAGGCCAACCGCATGCCCTCTTCCCTTTCCCTGGATCCCGCCAAGGCCGTCCTGCTGGTCGTCGACATGCAGAACGACTTCGTCTTGCAGGACGCGCCCATGGAGGTTCCCGCCGCGCGCCAGCGCATCCCCGCCATGGCCGCGCTGGTCGCCCAGGCCCGCGCAGCCGGCGTTCCGGTCATCTACACCCAGCATGTGCTGTACGACGAGTTCGATGTATCGCCGCTGGAAACGACACAGCTGCCGCACCTGAAGACGGCCGGCATGCGCGCGGGCACGCCCGGGGTCGAGATCATCGCCGAACTGGCGCCCCGTCCCGGCGAAGTCGTCATCCCCAAGCATCGCTACGACGCGTTCTACAACACCCGGCTCGAAACCGTCATACGCAACATCCGCGGCCGCAACGCGGTCGACAGCGTGATCATCACCGGCACGGTCACCAGCGTGTGCTGCGAGTCGACCGCGCGCAGCGCCTTCATGCGCGACCTGCGGGTCTTCTTCGTTGACGACGCCACCGGCGGCTTCGACGACGCCTCGCACCTCGCCACGCTAACCACCATCGACCGCGTGTTCGGCAAGGTCGTCTCCACGCGCCAGGTCCTGGACGCGCTGGGCGGAGCATGACCATGGCCCGGACATCCGCGCACGACACCGCCTATGAATGGAAGGCCGTCACCATCCTGGCGCTGGGCTTCGGCCTGATGGGCCTGGACCGCTGGCTGCTCGCCCCCATGTTCCCCTTCATGATGAAGGACCTGGACCTGTCCTACCAGGACCTCGGCCTGCTGATCGGGGTGCTGGGCCTGGCCTGGGGCGTGTTCTCCATCACCATGGGCCGCGTCTCGGACCGCGTCGGCCGACGCAAGGTCCTGATCCCGGCCGCCATCGCGTTTTCCTGCCTGTCCGGATTGTCGGGGCTGGCCACCGGCTTGATCAGCCTGATGCTGATCCGCACGGTCATGGGCGTTGCCGAGGGCTCCTTCTGCCCTGCCAGCGTGGCCGCGGCCGGCGAAGCGTCCCATCCCCGGCGCCGCGGCCTGAACCAGGGGCTGCAGCAAAGCGCCTTCCCGCTGTTCGGGTTGGGCCTGGCGCCCATCATCGCGACCCAGCTGATGGACGTGCTGCCCTCGTGGCATTACGTGTTCTTCCTGTCGGCGGTGCCGGGCCTGATCCTGGCGTGGTTCATGTACAAGGTCATCCGTGAACCCGGCAAGGGCGTCCAGGCCGGACTGCCCGCCGCGCCGGCGGCCGGGGCCACGCTGTCCTGGAAAGAGCTGCTGCGCCGGCGCAACCTGCTGCTCGCGGTCGGCTCCATCCTGTGCGCAATGACCGGCATCTTCGTGGTGGGCGCCATGGTGCCCAACTACCTGACCGACTATCTGAAGCTGACGCCGCAGCAGATGGGACTGGTGGTCTCGGCCATCGGCATCGGCGGGTTCTTCGGAGAATTCGCCGTGCCGGGCATCTCGGACTTCATCGGCCGCCGCGCGGCCGCCTTCCTGGCCTTCATAGGCGCCGCGCTGGCCCTGTACGCCTTCATCCGGACCGAGGCCTCGCCCTGGGCGCTGTTCGGCGTGCTGCTGGTGGTGTCGTTCTTCTGCTTCGGACTGCTGGCCCTGATGACGGGCCCCATCGCTACCGAAGCGGCGCCTCCCGGCATGGTGGCCTCGGCCATCGGCACGGTCAGCGGCCTGGGCGAGATATTCGGCGGCGGGGTCGCGCCGGTGGTGGCCGGCTACATCGCCCAGCACCACGGCATCCAGTACACGCTGTACCTGGCGCTGGGGGGCATCGCGCTCGGTACCGTGGTGTCGCTGTTCCTGAAGGAAACGGCGCCGCGCAAGGTCGAGGCCGGCGCGCAGGCTCAGGCGTCGTAGTGGCCGGCCGTGGCGCGGTAGGCCGAGGCCGAACTGCCCAGGGCCTTCTTCAAGGCCCGGCCCATTGCGCCCGCCGACGCGAAGCCGCAGACGCTGGCGACATATGAGACGGGCTGGTCCGTCGTCGCCAGCAGGTGGCGCGCCCGCTCCACCCTCATCGCGGTCAGATGGCGATACGGCGACACGCCTTGCGCGGCCTTGAAACAGCGCAGGAAATGGTAGCGGCTCAAACCGCACAAGGCAGCAAGCTCGGCCAGAGAAACATCCTCGGCCAAATGTTCGTCCATGTACCGGGTGACCTTGCGCAGCGCCTGGGGACCCAGGCGCGAGGCCGTCGCGCCTGCGGGCTCCGCCCGCCATTTCTTGCCCAGTTCATTCAGCACCAGGGCGCCGAAGCTGTCGGACAGCAGGCGCGACCCGTGCCCGGCCCCCAGGTCCTGGGAAAACGCCCCCAGGGCCGTGTAGATCAGCGGACTGACGAAACCGCGCTGGGCCAGCGACCACATGCCGTCCACCGGCCGCCGGCACCCCAGCTCGTCGAACATCTCCAGCGCCGCCTGCTGGTCGAACGTCAGCAGCGACACCCGCGCCGGGCCGTCCTTTACCCAGCGAAAGGCGGTACCGGGCGGAATCAGGTGCAGCGGATTGGCGAAATTGACGAAGTGGTCGCGGTATCCCCAGCCCAGATCGAACCTGGCCGATCTCAGCCGGTACTCGTGCGAGACGAGCAGAAGCATGTGAGGCAGCGCCGGACACGACAGCTCATGGGCATCGAAGCTGCAATGCACCACGCTGCCGGCCAGCCGTCCTCCGTAGTCGAACGACTGGTGCAGGCTGTAGGCGCCGGTATCCATCAGTACCCGGCGCAAGCGGGCGGCGGTCGGGGAACGGTCGGGGTTCACGGGATCTCCCGGAAGGCGGGAAGGACCCGCATATACTACCCGGCCCCCGGACCGGAGGGCGGACTTATCCCCACTCACTGTGAACAACCCTGGGGAAAGGCTGCGGACAAATCATCCGGCGCCAGCAAGCATGCGGGTTTGCGGGCGATGATGCGAAAATGGGCAATGCCGCGCTAACGGGGGACCAACCCCTCGGCCAGGCGTTGCTTGATGATCTTGCCGGCCGAGTTGCGCTCGAACTCGTCGACGAAATGGAAATGGCGCGGCACCTTGTAGGGCGCCAGCCGTTCCCGGCACCAGGCCGCCAGGGCCGCCGCGTCGCGCGTACCGCGCGTCGTCACGAAGGCCGCCACTTCCTCGTCGAACTCCTTCGAAGGCACGCCCACCACCGCCGCCTCCTGCACGTCGGGATGCGTCATCAGAATGGACTCGATCTCCAGCGGATAGATGTTCACGCCGCCGCGGATGATCATGTCCTTGGCCCGGCCGCACAGGAACAGATAGCCTTCTTCGTTCAGGTAGCCCAGGTCGCCCGGGTAGAAGAAACCGTCGCGGAAGGCCTCGATGCTGGCTTCCTCGTCGCGGTGGAAACCCTGCGCCACGGTGGCGCCGTCATAGCGGATGCGTCCGACCGCCCCCGGCGGCAGCGGCCGGTCCTGGTCGTCGACGATTTCCAGGCGCACGCCGAACACCGGGCGGCCGACCGAGGCGGGATGCGCCTCCAGTTCCTGGTTGGACAGCACGGTCACGCCGCCGCCCTCGGTGGAGCTGTAGTACTCGATGAAGTTGGGACAGACCTCGTTGCGGATCCGGCGCCTTTCCTCGGCCGTCAACGGCGAGCCCGACGAGATCAGCGTGCGCAGGCCGCGCAGCGGCGCCACGTCGCGCGGATCGGCCTGCAACACGCGGCGCAGCAGCGTGGGCACCAGGAAGGTGATCGTGGCGCCGGTCCGCGCCACCTCGGCGGCCAGTTCTTCGACCTTGTAGGGCGGCGGGCACAGCACCGCCGTGGCCCCCACGTACAGCGACGAGACCGAGAACGCACGCCCGCCGCCGAAGTACAGCGGCGTGGCGTTGATGTAAGTCTCGCGGCTGCCGAACCCCAGGTCGGCGTAGTGCGTGAAGAAGCGGCTCATGAACTGCGCGTGCGACAGCAGCGGCCCCTTGGGGCGCCCCGTGGTCCCCGACGACAGCGACAGGCAGAAGCCCCGGTCCTCGTCCGCATAGCGGTCGCGCGCCACCACCCGTTCCGAGCGGGCCAGCCAGGCCTCGTCGACCGCCATGCACAACCCGGGCGCGAAATCGTCCCCGGGCTCGACCAATACGCAGCGCGCGCCGAAATGCCGCGCCACCCTGAGTTTCTCGCCGGCCTGCCAGCGGCAGTCCACCGGCAGGATCACCGCCCCCGCCCGCGCCACGGCATACAGCATCACCAGGTGCTCGGGCGTGTCCTTCAGCGCCACGCCCACCACGTCGCCGGGCTGCACGCCGGTCTCCAGCAATAGCGAGGCCCACTGACGCACGAGCAGGTCGAGCCGCCGGTAGTCGATGACCCGCTCGCAATGGATGATGGCGGGCTTGGTGGGCCGCTGGCTGGCGTGCAGGGCCAGCTGGTCCGCGACGTTCGCGCCGCGCATCGGCATGACCGCGCTCATCGGTCCAGCCCGTAGACGCGCAGCACGTTGGCGCGCAGCAGCTTTTCGCGCGGGCCGGGGCGCAGGCCCAGGGCCTCGATTTCGTCGCGCGCCCGCTTGAAGTCCAGGATGGGGAAATCGGTGCCGAATATCACCTTGTCCTGGCCGTAGCTGTCGATGTACTTCACGAAGGCCTCGGGCCAGTACCGGGGGCTGTGGGCATCCGTGCCGATATAGACGTTGGGATGCTTCCAGGCCATGGCGATCATCTCCTCGGTCCAGGGTATGCCCACGTGTATCCCGATGATCTTCAGCTCGGGAAAATCGCAGGCCACCGCGTCCAGGCAGATGGGCCGGCCCACGCTGCGCAGCCGGTGCGAGGGATCGTAGATCATGGACTGCCCCACCTGGAGCTGTACCGGCACGTCCAGCTCCGCGCACTTGGCGTAGAAGGGATACCACTTCGCATGGTCGGGTGCGAGTTCGAACCAATGGGGGTAGAAATGCGCGCCGATGAAGCCGTACTCCCGCACGCCCTTCTCCAGTTCGCGCACGCCCCGCATGCCTTCCGTGGGATCCAGTCCGGCCAGCCCGTGGAAGCGGTCCGGATGGCGATTGACCGCCTCGGCCACCGCCTCGTAGGGCACGTGATAACTGGCGCGGTGCTGCCAGGGCCCGACCTTGGCGGCGATCAGAAAGGCCTGCTCGATGCCGGCGGCATCCATGCGACGCAGCATGTCTTCGTGCGACAAGCCCTGCATGACGGCGGTATCGACGTTCATCTTGCCGCTGTAGAAGGCATCGCGCTTGGGCCGCTGCGCCAGCAGCTCCGGCGTCCAGATGTTGACCACGGCGTCGATGGCCGGGATGTCGTAGCTGTGTGAGGTCATCGCGTCCTCGGTTACGGCGTCAGGTTGGCATTGGCGACGGCCTGCTTCCAGGCCGCCAGGTCCTGCTCGATCTTCCTGGCGAACTCGGCCGGGCCGGTCGGATGGGGATCCAGGCCGCTGGCCAGCAGCCGGTTCCTGATGTCCGGCATCGCCATCGTTTCCTTCAGCGCGTCGGCCAGCGTCTGCACCACGTCCCTGGGCGTGCCCGCTGGCGCCATCAGCCCGTACCAGACATTGAAGTCGAAGCCCGGCACCGTCTCGGACACCGCCGGCACCTCGGGCAGCACCGACGAGCGCGACTGGGTGCTGACCGCGATCGCCTTGAGCTTGCCCGCGCGGATCAGTTCCAGCGCCCCGCCCAGGCTCACGAAGGCGGACTGGATCTGGCCGGACATGATGTCGACCTGGATCTGCGAGGACCCCCGGTACGGCGCATGGACCATCTGGATGCCGGCCATCTTGGCCAGCGTGGCGCCCGCCACGTGCGTGCTGCTGCCTATGCCCACCGATCCGTAGGTGATCTTGCCGGGGTTCTTCTTCGCGTAGTCGATGAACTCGCGCATGTTGCCGGCCGGGAACGACGGCGCCACCACCAGCACCGTGGACCCCGACACGATCTGCCCGATGGGCTGGAAGTCCTTGATCGAATCGTAGCTGGGCTTGTCGGGCAGCCAGGGGCTGATGGCGATCGGTCCGACGTTGGCGAACAACAGCGTATAGCCATCGTTGCGGGAGCGCGCCACGTAGCTGGTGCCTATGCTGCCGTTGGCACCGCTGCGGTTCTCCAGCACGAAGGGCTGGCCGAACTTCTGCGAGAACTTCTCCAGCAGCGGCCGGATGATGGCGTCGGACGGGCCGCCCGGCGCCCAGGTATTGATCATCATGACCGGGCGCGACGGATAGTCCTGCGCACGGACCGCGGCCGGGGCGCCGGCCGCCAGCGCGGCGCACAGGATGGCCAGATGCTCACGAAGCTTGATGCGGGATCTCATTTCGCCTACCTCATCGTCTACAGGACTTGCATCGCATGCCGGGCGGGCCATCCCGCCCGGGTCAAACCGGTTTCAGGATCAGGTTGCCGTGCTCGTCGGTCGTGGCCGAGAAACCCGGCTCCAGCCACACGGTGGTATCGGGCTGCTCGAAGATGGCCGGCCCCTCTACCCGCGTACCCACGGGCAGGTCCAGGCGCGCATGGCGCGGCACGTCCGTCCAGGCGCCATCGACGTGGACGCGCTGCGTGCCGGCCGGCCCGGACGATACGTCGCCCGGCGGCGCCAGCAGGCGCAGGTCGAACTTCGGCCGCACGCCCACCCGTGCGTAGCGCAGGTTCATGATGCGTACGGGGATGCCGGGCAGCAGCCTTCCGAACTCGGTCCGGTACGCCGCTTCGAACGCGGCCGCCACGGCCTGCGCGTCCAGGCGGTCGGCCTCGACCGGCACCATCACCGTATGGGTCTGGCCCTGGTAGAGCATGTCCAGGAAGAGTTCCTCGCGCACCGAGGCGATGGCCACGCCGGCCGAGGCCAGGTGCGTGTCGCAGCGTTCGCGGAACTCGGACACCAGCGCGCGCAGGGTTTCGAAATCCACGTCGCCCAGACCGCGATTGATGGTCCGCACCGCGTCGTGGCGCAAGTCGGCCATCACGCATCCCAGCGCCGAGGTCACGCCGGGATAGCGCGGCACGATGCCCGTTTCCACGCCGGTTTCGCGCATCATCGCGCACACGTGCAACCCGCCTCCGCCACCGAAGGGCATGTAGGCGAAGCGGCGCGGGTCGTGTCCCTTCTCGATGGACACCAGGCGCAAGGCGCCGGCCATCTTGGCGTTGGCCACGGTCAGGATGGCCTCGGCCGCTTCCAGCGCGTCCAGGCCCAGCGGCTCGGCCACATGGGTCTGGATGGCGGCGCGCGCCAGTTCCACGTCCAGCTTGCCCAACAGCCCGCCGCCCAGCGGCCGCGCGGCGTCGATGCGGCCCAGCAGCAGGTTGGCGTCGGTGACCGTGGGGTAGGGATTGCCATGCCCGTAGCAGGCCGGCCCCGGACGGCTGCCCGCCGATTCCGGCCCCACCTGCAGCATGCCGCCGGCATCCACCTTGGCGATCGACCCGCCGCCGGCGCCTATGGTCTCGATCTGTATCATCGGCGAGCGCACGACCATGCCGAAGGCGATGCTGGTCTGCTCGGCCAGCGCCACCCGCCCGTCCACCACCAGCGAGACGTCGAACGAGGTTCCGCCCATGTCCCCCGTCATCACGTCCGGATGGCCCGCCGCCCGCGCGATCGCGGCGCAGGCGATGACGCCCGCCGCGGGTCCGGACAGCGTCGTGCGCACCGGCAGCTCGCAAGCCGTCTGCCGCGACATCACGCCGCCGTTGCTCTGCACGATCATCAATTGCCCGTCGAAGCCGCGCTCGCGCAGGTCGCCTTCCAGCCGCCGCAGGTAGCCGCCCACGACGGGCTGCAATGCCGCGTTCAGGCTGGCCGTGGAGACGCGCTCGAATTCACGGATCTCGGGCAGGACCTCGGCCGACGAGGTCACGCAGTCGTTGGGCCACAATTCGCGCACGCGCGCCACCGCTGCCGCTTCGTTGGCCGGGTTGGCATAGGTGTTGATGAAGAAGACGCAGACCGCCTCGCACCCCTGCGCCAGCAGTTCGCCCACGCAGGCCGCGACCTGGCCCAGGTCCACTTCCGTATGGACCGAGCCGTCGGCCAGCACGCGCTCGTCCACTTCCTTGCGCAGGTCGCGCGGCACCGGCGGCAGGTATTCTCCGCGCAGCCCCCAGGTATGCGGCCGGTCGCGCCGCCGCATCTCCAGCACGTCGGCGAAGCCGCGCGTGGTGATCAGTCCCGTGCGCGCGGCCTTGCGCTCCAGCAGCGCATTGGTGCCGACGGTGGTGCCATGGATGATGGTGGCGATACCCGCCGCGCCGTCGGCGGCATCGTCCAGCCGCGCGATGCCATTCATGAAGCCCACCGCTTCCTCGCCTCGCGTGGACGGGACCTTGACCACGGCCACCGACTGGTCCGCCTCGTCCAGCACGAACAAGTCGGTGAATGTCCCTCCCACGTCGACGCCGACGACCCGCTGCTGCCCGCTCACTGCCCACCCTCCGTCACATATCCCATGGCCCGGTCGCGCTCCACGGCGGCGCCGTCGCGCCGCGCGGGATCGCCATAACCGCCTCCGCCCGGCGTCTCCAGCCTGACCCGGTCGCCGCGGGACAGCGGTATGCCCATCATTTTCGACACCATGGGCGGGGTCCGCCACTGGCCGTCCACACGGTAGCTGAACCGGTTCAGCGCGCCGTTGCCGCCTCCCGCGATGCCCTTGGGTGCCGACTTGCCGCGTTCGCCGAAGACGAAGGCCTGCGCCGACTGCTCCAGGAGTTCGATCTCGTAGATCGCGCCCAGGCCGCCCCGGTGCATGCCGGGCCCGCCTGAATCCGGCCGCAGCGACCACTGCGTGAAGCGCACGGGATACGCGGCCTCGATGATTTCCAACGGCGGTATCGTGGCCGTGGAAATGGGCGCGTTGCCGTGGCTCAGGCCATCGCCGCCGGCATGGCCGCCGTGGCCGCCGCCGAAGAAGCTGAACATCACCCAGCGCTGGCCCTGGCGCCCTTCGTCGCTGCGCAGCCCGGCGATGGAAAGCGCGTTGATCGTGCCGTAGGCCTGGGCCACGGCGCGCGTCGGATCGGCCTGCGCCGCCGCGCTGAAGACCACGTCTATCATGCGCAGGATGGTCTCGGTGTAGCCGCCGACCGGCCGGGGCCGCTGCGCCGTGATCAGCAGCCCCTCGGGCATCACGAACTCGACCGCGTCCAGCACGCCGGCATTGGCCGGCACATCGGGAAACAGATGTTTGAGCGCGACATAGCAGGCCGCCACCGCGGTGGCGCGCGAGATGTTGACCGCGCCCGCGCAGGGACCCGAGGTGCGCGAAAAATCAAGCACCAGCCGCTCGCCCTCCACCGTCATATCCAGCGCGACGCGCAGCATCTCGTCGCGGATGCCGTCATTGTCGAGATAGTCCTCGAACGAATAGCAGCCGTCGGGCAGCGACGCGATGTGCGCCCGCATCAGCCTGCGCGCCCGTTCGCGCAGGGCGCCCATGGCGCCGGTCACCCGCGGTTCGCCATAGGCCGAGAACAGCTCGGCCAGGCGGCGCTCGCCCAGCTCCAGCGCCGCGAGCTGCCCGTTCAGGTCGCCCCACAGGCTGTCGGGCATCCGCGTGTTGGCGCGCAGGATGGCCAGCACGTCGGGATTCACCTCTCCTTGCTGCACGATGCGCACCGGCGGGATCTGGACCGCTTCCTGCCAGCACTCGGTGGCGGCCGGGTTGTAGTTGCCGGGGACGTTGCCGCCCACGTCGTGCCAGTGCGCCGCCGAGGCCAGGAAACAAACCAGCCGCCCCTCCAGGAAGAAGGGCTTGACCAGCTTGAAGTCGTTGGCATGCGTGCCGCCTTCGTAGGGGTCGTTGAACAGCCAGACCTCGCCCTCGCGCATGCCGCCCAGGGGCTGCGCCGCCTGGACCGCAGCGCGCACGGCGAAGGCCATCGCCCCGACGAACACCGGCAGGCCCGACTTGCCCTGCACGAGCGTATCGCCGGTCGCGCCGTCGTAGATCCCATGGCAGGCATCGTGGGCCTCGGCAATGATGGGATTGAACGCGCTGCGGTAGAGCGTGGCGTCCATTTCATCGGCGATCTGCTCCAGCCGCCCCTTCAGGACCGCCAGCGTGACCGGATCGAGCTTGACTTCCGACATGCGCCCCTCTTGCATTCAAGATACTCCGGAGGACTTTATTTATGATCTATTGTTCTGTCAATAGGACAATTAGAAAGCCGCATCAGCCAACCTCGGCCGCCGCCTGGCCGGTCAAGTCCTCCACCGCCCTCGCCTCGCGCCACAGCGCGTCCGCCTGTCCGTCGTCCAGCGCGGCGCGCGCCAGCTCGCGGAACTTGTGCTCCACTCCCGCCTTGTCCAGCGGCGGTACGTGCGTGCCGCCCGGCGAATAGGGGCCGTGTTCGGACGGCGTGCCGTACTCCATCATGCAGGTGCCGGTGCGCCGGCCGCCCCCGCGCAGCGCGATCTCGACCCGCGCCGGCAGGTAGCGCGGATATAGCGCGGCATACGCCTCGTCCACATGCAGGTGGATGCGGGGATACAGCCGCGTCACCTCCGGCTCGACGGCGGGCCGCCGTACGTTCGACAGGTCGTACCGGCCGTGGCACAAGGCGCTGGCCACGGTCCACACCACGCTCATCAGGCGGTCGTACAGCTCGTGCGACGGTCCGGGCGCCTGTCCGAAGCGCAGCGCGACCGGATAGGTGTGCACGTCGACGCGTTCGATGTCCCGCGCGGCCAACGCCCCGCCGCTCCAGATGGCCTGGATGGCGTCGATGGCCGGCTGGGCATGGCGGCAGGCGGGAATGGGCTTGAAGTACACGCCGTCCAGCGTCTCGCCGCGCCAGGTTTCCGGATCCTGCGCGAGCCCCCGGCTGCGCAGCACGTCCAGGACGCCCGGGTCGGCGCCGCCCTCGAAGACACGTGCGCCCGCCCCCAGGCCGGCGCGCGCCAGCTTCACCGATTCGATGGCGCAGCGCGCCGCCAGGCCGCCATGCAGCGGCACCGCCGAACCGTGTTCGGTCAGGCCGCGCAGCGCCGCCGCGGGAAACGAGAAGGCCGCGTTGCCGATCGCGCGCGCCAGGGTGTCCTCGTCCAGTTCCAGCAGGCGTCCCAATGCGGCGGTCGCCCCGATCGCGCCGGTGCACGAGGTCGGCGCCAGCCCCGCCAGCGTCAGGGCCGGATGCGCGCTGGCCGCCAGCCGGTTCGCGACCTCGTAGCCGACCGCGATGGCCATATGGACCGATGCCATGCTCCGGTCCTCGCGCATGCACCACACCGCGGGAATGATGGTGTTGCAAGGATGATTGCCGCCACTGCCGTAGCCGTCGTGCCATTGCAGCAGCGAGCCCAGGGTGCTCATCGCGATGGCGGCCGACTCCGGACTCAGGCCGGCCGGCGCGCCGGGAATCCGAACTTCGCCCGGCTGCGCCAGCACGAAGGCCGATTCGGCCTCGGGCAGGCTGGATCCGGCCAGCACGCAGCCCAGGAAGTCCGCCAGGATCAGCGCGACCTTCCCGCGCCGGGCCGGCGACAGGTCCGCGCGCCGCAGGCCCAGCGCGAACGCCGCCAGCCGCCGCGCCAGCGGCCGGCTTTCCCCGTCGACGTTCGGCGGGCGGGCCGTCATTTCAACAACGCCCGGGCGATCAGCATGCGCTGGATCTCGGATGCGCCTTCGCCGATGCGGTAATGCCGCACGTCGCGATAGAAACGCTCGACCGGCACGCCGCGGATCAGGCCCGAGCCGCCCAGTATCTGCACCGTCCGGTCGGCCACCCGCCCCACCATCTCGGAGCAGAACAGCTTGACCATGCTGGTGGCCGTGCCCGCGTCCTGGCCTGCATCGATACGCCGCATGGTGTCGTAGGCCAGCGACCGCGCCAGCGCCAGTTCGGTGGCCGAATCCGCCAGCATCCATTGAATGGCCTGCCTGTCGGCCAGTGGCTGGCCGAAGGTGACGCGGGTCTTGGCGTAGGCCACGGCTTCTTCCAAGAGCCGGTCGGCCGTGCCTATGCACGCGGCCGACACTCCCATGCGGCCGCTGGCCAGCGACCCCATGGCGATGCCGAATCCGCCGCCGACCTCGCCCAGCACCGCCTCGTCGGGTACGAAACAGTCGTCGAAGCGGATCTCGGCCAGTTCGATGGGATCGGAGCCGATGGTCTTGTCCACTCGCGCGATGTGCATGCCCGGCGTGCCCTGGTCCACCAGGAAGGCCGTGATGCCGCCCCGCGCGCGCCGCGCCGCATCGGTCACGGCCAGCACCATGACCACCTGCGCACGATGCGCGGCGCTGATGAACTGCTTCAGCCCGTTGATCACCCACCCCCCCGCCGTTTTCTCCGCCGTGGTGCGCAAGGCGGCCGCGTCCGACCCCGCCTCGGGCTCGGTCAGCGCGAAGCTGCCCAGCCATTCGCCGCTGGCCAGCCGGGCGACGTATTTGCCGCGCTGCGCCGGCGTCCCATGGCGCGCGATGCCGATAGGCGTCAGCCCGCTGGTGCAATCGAGCATGACCGTGAAGACGCGGTGCGAGCGCGCCACTTCCTCCATCACCAGGCAATAGGTGGCCAGGTCGAATCCCCCTCCGCCGTATTCGGCCGGCAGGCGCATGCCCAGGTAGCCCTGTTGGCGCATCTCGGCCAGCGCGGAAGGCGCCAGTTGGCCGTCCTGGTCCATCTGGCGGGCCAGGGGCTCCAGCCGTTCACCGACGAAACGGCGGATGGCGGGACGCATTTCGGCCAGCTCCGGCGTGCAATCTTGCTGCATGGGGCTTGAATAATTCATTATATGAATTGATAATTCGTTTTATGAATTTATTCTGGGCTTCACCTTGAAGGGTGTCAAGGCCCGCCCGCGCCATGAAAGAAACCGATCCGCTGTTCGTTACCGCGCTGGCCCGGGGCCTGGAAATCCTGCGCTGCTTCACGCCCGCGCGCGGCGAACTGGGCACCACGGAAATCGCCCGGCTGACCGGTCTGCCGCAGCCCACCGTCTGGCGGCTGTGCAAGACGCTGGCGGCGCTGGGCTATCTGGTGCCCACCGCCAACGACAAGCTGCGCGTGGGCGCGGCCGCCCTGCTGCTGGGCTATGCCGTGGTCGCGCAGACCGGGATCAATGACTATGCCGTGCCGCTCATGAAGGCCGCCGCCGATACCCTGGGCACCACGGTGCTGCTGGCCGAGCGGCACGAAGCCAGCATGGTGGTCATCCAGCGTTGCGAGCCCGCCCAGGTGCGGCGCGTGATGCTGCACATCGGCTCGACCGTGGGCCTGACCGATTCATCGTTGGGCTTGGCATACCTGGCGGCCCAGCCGCCGGCCGAGCGCGAACGCATCATTGCCGGGTTGCAGGCGGACGGGCGATGGGATGCCGGCCAGGCCCCCGGCCGGCTGCGGGCGGCGCTGGACGACTACGAACGGCATGGCGCGGTGCTCATGCGCTATCCGCAAGAGCATTTCACCGCCATCGGCGTCCCGGTCCAACCCGCCGACCGGCACCGCACGCTGGTGCTGACCTGCGGCGCCTCGGACGCCTTGTTCACCGACGCCCACGTCGCCGCCACCGTCGCGCCCACGCTGAAACGCCTGGCGGCGGAAATCGCCCCGCTGCTGATAAAGCGATAAACCGGGGCTACCCTACACTTCCCCAGAGGTCGTGATCGTCGGAGCGGGCGATGCGGACGGAAATGATGTCGCCCACCTTGTAGCGCTTCCAGGGCTTGTCCACGGGCGCCACATAGACCTTGCCATCGATGTCGGGCGCATCGCCCATGGAGCGGGCAATGCCGCCTTCGGGGCCCACCTCGTCCACCACGCACTTGATGACCTTGCCGACGCGGCGCGCCAGGCGCTTGCGGGACACCGCTTCCTGGACCTGCATGAAGCGGGCCTGGCGCTCCTGCCGGACGTCGTCGGGCACGGGATCGGGCAGTTCGTTGGCGGCCGCGCCTTCGACCGGCGAATAGGCGAAACAGCCCACGCGGTCGAGCTCGGCCTCGCGCAGGAAGTCCAGCATTTCCTCGAACTCGGCCTCGGTCTCGCCTGGGAAGCCGGCGATGAAGGTGCTGCGTATCGTCAGGTCCGGACAGATCGCGCGCCAGGCGCGAATGCGGTCCAGGTTGCGTTCGGACGAGGCCGGACGCTTCATCAGCTTCAGGATGCGCTGGCTGGCATGCTGGAACGGCACGTCCAGGTACGGCAGCACGCGGCCGCCGTTCTCGTGGACCTCGTTCATCAGCGGCAGGACTTCGTCCACGTGCGGATAGGGATACACGTAGTGCAGGCGGATCCAGGCGCCCAGCTTGGACAGTTCGCGCACCAGCTCGGTCATCCGGGTACGCACCGCGCGGCCGTCGACGAAGCCGGTGCGGTACTTCACGTCCACGCCATAGGCGCTGGTGTCCTGCGAAATGACCAGGATTTCCTTGACGCCGGCCTTGACCAGGTTCTCGGCCTCGCGCATGACCTCGTGGATGGGCCGCGACACCAGGTCGCCGCGCATGGACGGGATGATGCAGAAGCTGCAGCGATGGTTGCAGCCCTCGGATATCTTCAGGTAGGCGTAGTGCTTGGGCGTCAGGCGCACGCCCTGCGGCGGCACGAGGTCGCTGAAGGGATCGTGGGGCTTGGGCAGGTGCTGGTGCACCGCCTGCATGACCTCGTGGGTCGCGTGCGGCCCCGTCACGGCCAGGACCTTGGGATGCATCTTCTGCACCACGCCCTCGCCGTCGGACTCCTTCTTGGCGCCCAGGCAGCCGGTCACGATGACCTTGCCGTTGGCCTGCAAGGCCTCGCCTATGGTGTCCAAGCTTTCCTTGACCGCATCGTCGATGAAGCCACAGGTATTGACGATGACCAGGTCCGCGTCCTCGTAGGTCTTGGAGGTCTCGTAGCCTTCGGCGCGCAGTTGGGTCAGGATCTGCTCGGAGTCCGAGGCCGCCTTCGGACAGCCCAGACTGGCGAAGGCCACGCGGGGAATGGCGGTGTTGATCGGGGAATCGGATGAATGGATGGACATCGGGCGCACCGCGAGCGCGACTCGCGGCCGGAATTAGCGGAATGGGGGCATTTTACCGGGTTACGGCAGCCGCCCCCCGCGCTACTTGCGCTCGTCGTCCTTGGACGCGGAGGTGAAGGGAAAAGTGGTGAACATGGACCGGGTCTGGTTCTGCATCTGGTCCTGCATCTGCACGAACAGGTTCTTGCTCTGCTCGATGTAGTTGCTCATCATGCTCTGGATCATCGGCGTCTGGACGTTCATGAACTGCGCCCAGGCCTCGGGGCCGAACTGGCCGCCGTACAGGCCCTTGGACTGCTCGCCCAGCTTGTTCTGGATCTCCATGAAGGCCTGGATGTTCTTTTCCAGGTACGAACCCATGATGCCCTGCATCGCATGGCCGTAGAAACGGATGATCTGGGCCAGCATGGTGGACGTGAACATGGGCGCGCCGGCGGTTTCCTCTTCCAGGATGATCTGCAGCAGGATGCTGCGGGTCAGGTCCTCGCCGGACTTGGCATCGACGACCTCGAAGGTCTCGTTGTCCAGCACGAGCTGCTTGACGTCGGCCAAGGTGATGTAGGTGCTGGTCTGCGTATCGTATAACCGGCGATTGGGATATTTTTTTATCAACCGCAACGCGTTGCCGGCTCCCGCTTGCTGCGCCATGCTTGCCCCCAACTTAGATTTGTATGAAACCGGTGCGGTCCGCCGACCGCACCAGCCATCAAGTTTAGTCCAACCCGGCGTGGAACGCCTCGGGCCGGATCGGGGCTTACCCCATGTGCAGGCCGCCGTTCAGCGAGAAATCCGCGCCGGTGGAGAATCCCGCGTCGTCGGAGGCCAGCCAGGTCACGATGGAGCCGATCTCGTCCGGCGTGCCCAGCCGCTTCACCGGGATGGTGTCGACGATGCTCTGGAGGACGTCGGGACGGATGGCGCGCACCATGTCGGTACCGATGTAGCCGGGCGAGACCGTGTTGACCGTCACGCCCTTGGACGCCACTTCCTGCGCCAGCGCCATCGTGAAGCCGTGGATGCCGGCCTTGGCCGTGGAATAGTTGGTCTGCCCGAACTGCCCTTTCTGGCCGTTGACCGAACTGATGTTGATGATGCGCCCCCACTTGCGCTCGGTCATGTCGCCGATGACCTGCTTGGTGACGTTGAACAGGCTGTTGAGGTTGGTGTCGATGACGGCCCGCCAGTCCTCCAGCGTCATCTTGCGAAAGACGCCGTCGCGGGTGATGCCCGCGTTGTTGACCAGCACGTCGACCGGACCGAATTCCTCTCGCACCTTGGCGAACGCGGTCACGGTGGAATCCCAGTCCGCCACGTTGCCCACGGAGGCGTGGAACGTATAACCGAGCGCCGATTGTTCGTTCAGCCACTGCTGAGAATCGCGATTGGGCCCGCAGCCGGCGATGACGGTGAACCCCGCCTTGGCCAGCCGCTGGCAGATGACGGTGCCTATGCCGCCCATGCCGCCCGTCACGTACGCTATCTTTCCGCTCATGATGCCTCCTTATGAAACGGCGGAACCCCCCGCCGTTTGACCCGCAGAATACGTATGTCTCCTGTCATACCGCCCTGGTCCGCACGTACTTGCCCGGTGCGGGTTCGATGACGGGATGATCGGCGCCGCCCAGCGCGCCCGGCGCCTTGCCCTGGCGCCCTCCGTGCTCCTTGATCCAGGTTGCCCAGTCGTTCCACCAGCTGCCCGGCACTTCGCGCGCCCCGCCCATCCACGCGGCGGCGTCGGCCGGCAGCTTGCCGTCCTCGCGCACCCAGTAGCTGCGCCGGTTGCGCGAGGCCGGATTGATGACGCCCGCGATATGGCCCGAGGCCCCCAGCACGAAGCGCATCCGCCCGCGCAGCAGCGCGGTCGACGCGTAGGCCGAGGTCCAGGGCACGATGTGGTCCTCGCGCGAGCCGTACACGTAGGCCGGCATGTCGAGCGCGCTCAGGTCCAGTCCCACCCCGCAGGCGCGCACCTTGCCGGGCACCCGCAGGTTGTTCTCGAGATAGGTGTTGCGCAGGTACCAGGCGTAGAACGGTCCCGGCAGGTTGGTGCTGTCGGCGTTCCAGTACAGAAGGTCGAAGGCCGACGGCGCCTGTCCCTTCAGGTAGTTGTTGACGACGTAGTTCCAGACCAGGTCGTTGGGGCGCAGGAAGGCGAAGGTGGTGGCCAGTTCGCGCGCCGCCAGCACGCCGCCCGCGGCGAACTGCTGTTCGCGCATCAGCACCTGGGCTTCGTCGATGAACACGTCGAGCACGCCGGTGTCGGCGAAATCCAGCAGCGTCGTCAGCAGCGTGAGCGAGGCCACCGGGTCCTGGCCGCGCGCCTTCGCCACGGCCAGCGCCGACGACAGCAGCGTGCCGCCCACGCAGAATCCCAGCGCATTGATCTGCGGCTGCCGCGAGATGGACGAGACCGCGCCGATCGCCTCGAGCACGCCTTCCTGCAGGTAGGCGTCCCAGTCGGCATGCTGCACGCCGTCGGCGTCGGCCGACAGCGGATTGCGCCACGACACCATGAACACCTGCATGCCCTGTTCGAGCGCGAAGCGCACGAAGGAGTTGTGCGGCTGCAGGTCCAGGATGTAAAACTTGTTGATGCAGGGCGGCACGATCAGCAGCGGGCGCGCATAGGTGCGCGGCGCGAGCGGCTTGTACTGGATAAGCTGGAACAGCCGGTTCTCGAACACCACCGAACCTTCGGTGGTGGCCAGGTTGCGCCCGACCTCGAACGAGGATTCGTCGGTATGGGAAATGCGCCCCTTCTGCAGGTCGGCCATCAGGTTGGCGATGCCCTGCTGCAGGCTTTCGCCGCCGGATTCGAGCAGCCGGCGCTGCGCGTCGGGATTAAGCGCCAGGAAGTTCGAGGGCGACATGGCCTCGACCCATTGCATGGTGGCGAAGCGCAGCCGGTTCAGGACGTGCTCGGGCGCCTCGATGCTGTCGGCCATCTTGAGCATGGTGCGCGCGGACAGCAGGTAGGCATGCGCCATGAAGGCATGTCCGGGGCTGGCACCCCAGGCTTCACCGGCGAAGCGCTGATCGGACAACGGTTCGAGCTCGCCGGCGCTGGCGGCCCGCCACAGATCGGCCCATTCCTGCGCGAACTCCTGCTGGATCTCCAGCAGCTTCTCGGGGGCCATGGCGTGCCCGCCCGACAGCATGCGACTCGAAGGCGCCGACGACCCAGGCATGTCGACCCTCTGATCCAACATCTGCTGCCATGCTTCCAGCCACGCCAAGGGGTTCGTAGAATCCTGCCTGGACTGACTCACTAGAACACCTTGTTGATTCGATTACGCTAGATGCCATAGTGCATAGCGCGCCTGCGGCTGTCAAATCGCGCAAGACCCGCGCCAATGCCTGCGCGGCGCGCCGATCGGACCGACGTTTCACTCATATTTCATCTTCGCCGACCCATGCATTTTTCCTTCCTCGTCGCCATCGGCTGGCTTTACGTGACACTGCTGATGTCCCTGGCGCAGCCCACGATTCTGGCGGGTATCGCGACCCTGCTGTTCTACGGCCTGCTGCCGGTCGCGATCCTGCTGTACATCTTCACCGCGCCCATGCGCAAGCGGCTGCGCCGCGCGCGCGAAGCGGCGCGCGACACCCCGGAAAACCCTGATCAAGAGAAACCCTGATGGAGATGGCGGCCATGCGCCGCCCTGAGCGCCTGGCGGTCAGGGGACGAGCCAGGCCAGCGTCGCGAAGCGTCCGGTGACGCCTTCCTTCCGGTAGGAGTAGAAGCGGTCGTTGCCGGCCACCGTGCACAGATTGCTGCGCGCGACCGTGGCCACGCCCGCGGCACGCAGCCGCTGCTCGGCCAGCGCCGGCAGGTCGGCCAGCCACTTGGGCGCCCCCGCCGCGTCGCGCCCGCCCGTCGGGACGAAGGCATGCGCCGGCGGTTCGGCCATGCGCGCGAAGGCGGCCCGGACCTCGTCCCCCACCTCGAATGCCGCCGGGCCGATGGCCGGCCCTATCCACGCCCGCAGGTCCGTGCCCGGCGCCACGGCCATCGCCGCCACGGCGTTCTCGAGCACACCGGCCGCCAGCCCGCGCCAGCCGGCATGGGCCACGGCCAGAACGCCGGCGCCGGGCGCCGCGATCACGACCGGCAGGCAGTCGGCCGTCATGATGGCCAGCACCCTGCCTGGCGCGCGCGTGACGGCGGCGTCGGCCGGCGCGGGATCCGTTTCGCGGTCGGCGTCGGCCACCCGCGTGCCATGCACCTGCTCCAGCCACAGCGGATCGGACGGCAGTACCGCGCGCAGGCGCGCGCGGTTCGCGGCCACGGCCTCGGGTGCGTCGCCCACGTGGGCGCCCAGGTTGAACGAAGCGTACGGCCCGGTACTGACGCCACCGCCGCGGGTGGTGGCGACGATGCGCAGCCCGGGCCAGGCCGGACCTTCCTGCACGAACGGCTCGGCGGCATTCATTCCTCGTCCTCCTCGTCCAGGTAGTCGTCCGCGTCCTGTCCGTCATCGTCCCAGGCGATCACGCGCACGACGGCCTGCATGTCGTCCGGCACCGGCGCGCGGAATACGCGGGACAGGCCCAGGACCGGATCGTCGAACTGCAGCCGGGCCGCGTGCAGCATCTGCCGCGCGGCGGGCTCCACCGCCTTGCCGCCGTACAGCGTGTCGGCCAGCAGCGGATGGCCGATGCTGGCCATGTGCACCCGTATCTGGTGGGTGCGGCCGGTTTCCAGGCGGCACTCGACCTCGGTCACCGGCATGCCGCCGGGCGAGCGGCCCAGGCGCAGGGGCTCGAAATGGGTGATGGCCGGCTTGGCGGCGATGGGCCGCTCCACGCTCATGCGCACCGGCACGCGCGGATCCCGGCCGATGGGCCGGTCGACGGTGCCGCCGCGCCGCACGTGGCCCGACACCAGCGCCAGATAGCGCCGCCCGACGGTGCGGGCCTGCAGCTGCCGCACCAGCGAGGTCTGCGCCGTGATGGTGCGCGCCACCACCATCAGCCCCGAGGTATCCTTGTCCAGCCGGTGTACGATGCCGGCACGCGGCACCTGGGCCAGTTCGGGGTAGCGGTGCAGGAGGCCGTTCAGCAGCGTTCCGTGCCAGTTGCCCGCCCCCGGGTGCACGACCAGGCCGACCGGCTTGTCGACCACGATCCAGTCGGCGCTATCGGCCACGACCGGAAAATCGATGGCTTCCGGCGTGAAGGCCAGCGACTCGGGCGCCGCTTCCTCCCAGACCGTAAGCTGGTCACCCGGCCCGACGACCTGCCGCACGGACGCTTCCTTGCCGTTGACCAGCACGCCGCCGCGCTCGATCCAGCCTTGCAGGCGGCTGCGGGAATGCTCGGGCAGCAGTTGCGCCAGGACCTTGTCCAGGCGGCCGGCGCGGGTGCCGGGAGGCAGGTCCAGCAGGCGCGGTTCGGCTTCCTGGGTTTCGATATCTTGGGACGGCAGCGAAGATGACATGTTTCTGGAGGGCGTGGCCGCGAAGCCCGAATATAATCATGGATAGTCTATTGGTGAGGGACACCACCATGCAGTTGAATTCCCTGGCAATGCAAGCAGCCTGCGGGCATCCGGCCCCGGCCCGGCGGCAGAGCCTCGTTACGCGGCTGGGCCTGGGCCTGGCCCTGGCCTGCCTGCTGGCCTTTTTCGTCCTGGCGGGTTGCGCCAATACCGGCAAGGAACCCGACCCCACGGTGGGCTGGACTGCCGAAAGATTGTACAAGGAGGCCAAGGACGAGATGGACACCGGCAACTGGACCCAGGCGGCCAAGTTGCTGGAAAAGCTCGAATCGCGCTATCCGTTCGGCGTCTTTGCCCAGCAGGCGCAGATCGACATCGCCTACGTCTACTGGAAGGACGGCTCGAACGCCCAGGCCCTGGCCGCGATCGACCGCTTCGAGCGCCTGCACCCCAACCACCCCAGCCTGGACTACATGCTCTACCTGAAGGGGCTGATCAACTTCTACCAGGACAGCGCCTTCCTGGCCAACCTGACGCGGCAGGACCCCAGCGAGCGCGACCCCAAGGGCGCGCGCGAGTCGTTCGACGCGTTCAAGACCCTGGTCGCCCGCTTCCCCGACAGCAAGTACGCGCCCGACGCCCGCCTGCGGCTGAACTACCTCGTCAACTCCATCGCGATGAACGAGGTCCACGTCGCCCGGCTGTACCTGGATCGCGGCGCCTACGTGGCCGCGGTCAACCGCGCGCAGACCGCCGTACGCGACTTCCAGGGCGCCCCCGCGGTCGAGGAAGCCCTCTACATCATGGTGCTGGCCTACGACAAGATGGGCATGACCGACCTGCGCGACGATGCCTCGCGCGTGCTAAGCATGAACTATCCCGACAGCACCTTCGTCAAGAGCGGCTTCCAGAAGGAAAGCGGCCCGTGGTGGAAGATCTGGTAAGGGCACCGCGCCCGTGACCAGTGCCCTGCTGATCGACGATCACGCCATGTTCCGGGAGGGGCTGGCGCTTGCCCTGCGGCAAGCGGCCGGCCCCTCGCTGCATCTGCGCACCGCCGCCGACGGCGCCGAGGCCCTGGCCCTGCTCAGAGACGCCACGGCCGACATCGCGCTGATGGATTACTACCTGCCCGATCTCGGTGGGGCGGCGCTGGTGCGCCAGTTGCGACGCGCGGGCGCCGGCCTGCGGGTCATGGTGCTGTCCGCCTCCGAGGACCAGGAGGACGCCGAGGCGGCGCTGGCCGCCGGTGCCCACGGCTTCCTGCACAAGTCGGCCGACGTCGGGCAGTTGCTGGACGCCATGCGGCGGGTGCTGGCCGGACAGGTCGTGCGGCCCCCGGAAAGCCCCCTGCCCGCCTCGCTGGCCGTGCTGTCCGAGCAGCCGCCGGGCCGCCTGACGCCGCGCCAGACCGAGGTGCTGTGCCTGCTGTGCGAGGGCCTGCGCAACGGCGAGATCGCCGAGCGGCTGGCCACCACCGAGAAAACCGTCAAGGCCCACATCTCGGCCATCTTCGCCGCGCTGGGCGTGGTCAACCGCACCCAGGCGGTGCTGGCCGCGCGCCGCGCCGGCCTGTTCGGCAAACCCAGGTAAAGCCTCGGGCCTGCCGACGCTAACCCAGTAGCCGTACCATGACTTCCCGCAGCTCGGCGGGCTCGACCGGCTTGTGCATCAGCGGCCAGGTCCGCGCCGACGCCTCCGCCAGGCGCTGGGGATCGGTGTCGCCGCTGACCAGCATCGCGGGGATGTTCTCGTCGTTGTATTCCTCGTGCAGGGCGTCGATCACCTCGATTCCCGTCTCATGGTTGCGCAGCCGGTAGTCGCTGATGATCAGGTCCGGCCGCTGGTCGTGACGGGCCGCGGCCAGCAGGATCTCGCGGCCGCTGCCGCCGGCCACGACCCGGCAGCCCCAGGCCTCCAGCAGCAGCTGCAATCCCTGGCGGTTCTCGGTGTCGTCGTCGATCACGAACACCAGCCGGTCCCGCAGCGCGCCGGCGGTGCGGCCGGCCGGCGCCGCGACGGGCTGGCCGCCGAGCTGTTCCGCCATCCGGGGCACGGTAATGGCAAACACGCTGCCCCGCCCCGGGCGCGAGCGCAGCCCGACGGCATGCCCGAGCAGCTTGGCCGTACGCCGCACGATGGCCAGCCCCAGGCCCAGCCCCTTGCTCCGGTCCCGCTCGGGATTGTTCAACTGATGGAACTCCCAGAACACTTTGTCCTGTTCGGATGCGGGGATGCCCGCCCCGGTGTCCCAGACCTCGATGCGCCAAGCCCCCCGCCGCGGCCGGCACGCCAGCAGCACCCCGCCGCGCGAGGTGTTGCGGATGGCGTTCTCGACCAGGTTGCGCAGGATGCGGTCCAGCAGCGCCGGATCGGTGTAGACCACCGCCCGCGTGGGCCGCACGCGCAGGACCAGCGACTTGGCATCGGCCTGCGGCGTGAACTCCAGCAGCAACTGGTCGAACAGCGCGGTCAACGCGAAGGTCCGCCGGTTGACACGCACCACGCCGGCGTCCAGGCGCGAGATGTTCAGCAGCGCCTCGAACAGCGTTCCCAGCGCCGAGGCGGCCTTGCCCACGCTGTCCACCAGGCGCCGGCTCTCGTCGGGCAGCGGTTGTTCCTTCAGCACGCCGATGAACAGGCTGAGCGCATGGACCGGCTGGCGCAGATCGTGGCTGGCCGCGGCCAGGAAGCGCGACTTGGCCAGGTCGCTGCGTTCGGCCGCTTCCTTCTCGCGTTGCAGGCTCTCGACCAGGGAAAGATTCTCGAAGCGCAGTCGCAGCGAATCGATCTGCGTGCGCGACATGCGCTGCGCGAACACCAGCGTCACGGCCAGGTACAGCGCCGCCGCCAGCGCCAGCACGGTATGCATGGTGCCCGGAATCGCCAGGATGGCGACGAAAGGCAGCGAGAAATACGGCAGTTCGAAGGCATACAGCAGCGGCAGGTCGATGCAATAGGCATAGATCGCCCCCGTGCCCAGGGTCAGCAGCGCGACGATCAGGAACATCTGATGCGGCAGATCCACGTGCAGCATCCAGTAGGCGAAGGGAATTCCCCACAGCAGTCCGGCCACCCCGGTCGTGGCGATGGCGGCCCGGCGCCAGCGCGCCAGGCCCGCCGCGCTGCCGGCCGCCCGCTTGTACCGCGACACGCCCCAGGCACGAACCAGCGTCCAGGCTGCCTGCGCCAGGAACCAGGCCAGCAACTGGCCCACGGGCACCGCATCGCGCAGCGCCGCCCACACCAGGCCCACCGTCAATAGCGCGCCGCACAGCGAAAACGGCAGGTTGCGGCGAAGTATCGCCGCCTGTTCGGCCTGGAGCTGTTCGGCAAGGGGAAGGCGGGAGGCGGACATCGGGCTCGGAATTCCGGAAACTGGCACAACGCTATCACGGACGGAAGACCCAGGCATTGGACCTTAGGCCAATGCGCGCTGCGGGACACTCCGATACGCTTGCGGCCAAGTTCCCCACCCGACAGGTATCGCCCATGCTCCCACGACTCCGCGCCCGGCTGCCGCGCGTGCTGTCGCTGCTTTCCATCCTGGCCCTGGCCGCCTGCGGCGGAGGGGAAGACGGCGCCGCCCCCGTGCCGCCGCCTCCCGAGACCGGCCCGCGGCTGACCGTCGATTGCAGCGGGCCACGCTGCGGCGCGATCGACGCCCATCGCTATGCCGGCTCCGGCGTAGGCGTCTGGCAGTACACCAACGACACCGACGAACGCGTGGAAGTACCTGTCAGCATCGACGGCATACCGGGCAAGGACGTGCACCTTTCCTACGTGAACCAGTCGGATGCGCGGCAGAAGCTGCCACCGCTGGAATTGTTCCCGCGCTCGCCCTACGTCGACGCGGCCGCATCGACCGCGCTGCTGCGCGCGGCGGGCCCCGCCTCGAATCCGGCGGAAAGCCGGCTCCCTCGTGCGCCTCATGCGCCCTACGACATGCGTGCCTTGCCCCGCCCGCGCGTGAAAACCGCCTCCGGACCGGCCCTGACCCGCATGGCCGCCGCGGCGTCCCATCGGGTGGGCGACACGAAGGAATGGTGGGTGAATGACTTTTCGTACCGGGACGACGCCAAGGCGCTGCGTCCGACCACGCTGCGACGCACTTTCCGCGTCGATGGCGCCGATCCCAGGACCCTGAACATCTGGGTCGAGGACGCGGTCACGGACGCCGGCGTGCTGACCGACGAAGCCCTGGACCAACTACAGCAAGGGATCCGATCCACCTACGACCGGGTGACCAGGATCGCCGGGCCGATCTGGAACGAGAATCCCTACGAAGACATCATCGGCGCCGGCGAAGACCTGAACGTGGTGATCGTCGAGCGGATGGAGGTCCTGGGCTACGTCAGCTATACCGACTCCTACGTGCGTCACTACTATCCGGACCTTCCCCGCATCCAGCAGTCCAACGAAGCCCTGGCGGTGTACATGCACGCCCGGACCATCTACGCCCCCGATGACGTCTACACCGACTTCATCCAGAATTTCTCGCACGAACTCACACACATCGTATTCTGGTTCTATCGAGGCATTCTCGGCGGCAACGAGTACACCCTCGACTCCTGGCTGAACGAAACGGTCGCCGAAGCGATGAAGGACCTGGTCTACCATCCCGACGACCCGGCGCCCTCCGACACCGCGTCGCGTTTCCGAGACTGGATGATCTGGGGCCAGCGCGGTGGCTTCAACTGCGATCTGCGCGACATGTATCCGATCCCGTCGCCGGACCGGGCCTGCTATGGCTACAACACGGTCAATACGCTGGCGGCCTATCTGATGCGCCAGCACGGCGCCGATCTGTTCGTCTCGCTATTGAACGATTTCAGCTCGACCAACTCTTTCGAGGTCCTCGACCACTCTATCCGGCAGGTGGGGGGCGACGGCTTCCAGGCCATGCTGCGCCGTTTCGGCAGCAGCGCGGCCCTGTTTCCCGCGGCGGCTTCGCCCTCGGGCTTCGGCTATCCCGAGAGGCATGAAGGAGAGATTTCGCTCATTCCGCTGGACGGCGCGCGGTATGCCGACACCACCGCATTGCCCAACAGCGTGCCGCTTTACCTGGAACCCTACGGCTTCTTCCCGTTCGTGCGGCCCCGCATCCAGGGCAGCTACCGCGAGACCCTGCTCGTTCCGCCGCGCTCCAGCCTGAGCATCGTCATCCGATAGCAAGGATCCGCCATGACAACCACCTCTGCACGAACACGCGCCCCGATCAGTTCTTTGGCCATCCATGGCGTGTGGCTGCTCCTGGCCGCCTGTGGCGGGGATGGCGACCAAGCCCTGCCGGCCCCGCCCGTCGAGCCTCCCGCGGCCAGCCTGGCGGTGGACTGCGCGGGCCCTCATTGCGGCGCGATCGCCTCCGACCGCTACGACGGCCAAGGCATCGGCCTGTGGCAATACACGAACGACACGGACGAACGGGTGGCGCTGCCCATACGGATAGCCGGCATCCCGGGCAAGGATGTCCAGTTGATCTACGCCAGCCATTCCGACGTGCCGCAAAAACTGCCGGCGCTCGAACTCTTCGTCCGCTCGCCCTATCCGTTGGAGGCGCCCATGGCAGCCCTGAGCGGCCCCCCTCCAGATCCCGGCAAGCCCCTTCCGTCCCGCTCCCTCGACCACGAGCGCATTCCGGCGGCTGCCTGGCGAAAACTGCGTGCGCAGCCACGCGTCTCGCCGCAACTGCGGACCGTTCCCGATGCCTATGTCCCGCCCCGGACCGGAGACCGACGGGAATGGTGGATAGGCAACCGCTTCAGCGAACAGAATCCTCCCCTCTTGCGCCCTGCCACCTTGCGCAAGCAGGTCATGGCCTCGGGTACGGATCCTCGCCGCGTGAACCTGTGGGTCGCCGATCCGGTGGAAGGTCCGGATCGCATCACCGATGCCATGCTGGACCAGTTGGCCGACCGCGTCCTGGCCGGGGACGATGCACCCTACGCCCGGCTGTCCGCGCTGGCCGGACCGCTTTGGGGTCCCAGCCCGTACGAAAACGCCATCCCGCCCGACCAGGATCTCCACATCGTCATTGCCGGCGGATTCGACAGCGGCGGCTACTTCGGCCAGATCAACCTGCTCAAGCGCGACGTACCCACCGGCATTCCGGAGTTAGACAGCCTGCTGCGCTTCAGCAACGAAGCCCTCGTTGTCGTCCTCCACGCCGCCGCGCTGTACGACCCGCTCGGCATTTCCGGCTACGGACCTTCGATGCTGATGCACGAACTGACCCACATGGCCACCGCCTATGGGCGCGACTTCAGCCGCACGACTTCCTACACCAACGACACATGGCTGGAAGAAATGGTCGCCACCATGATGCAGGACGTGCAATACCGGGAAGATCTCGATCCGGCGCACCCGATACGGGACGACCGGCTCGCGAGCTGGCTCCGGCTGGTCAGATGGGGCTCCCTGAACTGCGATCTGCGTTCCGTCTCGGCCCAGGACTACACCCAGGCCTGTTACGGCTATGACCGGGTGGGAAGCTTTGGCGGCTTCCTGCTGCGCCAGTTCGGCGTGCAGTTCTTCCACGGGCTGCTGCACAACACGAGTTCGCAGGATTCGTTCGAGGTCCTGGACGATGCCATCCGGCAGGCGGGCGGAGCCGGGTTCGCCCAGGCCTGGCAGCGGTTCTCGACGACCGCCGCCCTGCTGCCCGCCTCGGCCGTGCCGGCGGGCTTTGGCATGCCGGCGCGCAACGAGAGCGGCTATGCGCTGGTCCCCATGGACGGCGCCCGCTACGCCGCCGTCAGCGAACTCCCCACGGCCACGCCCATGCAGCTCGCCCCCTACGGCATCTTTCCCTTCGTGCGCCCGGGTATCCAGGACACCTACCGGGAAACCGTGACCGTACCGCCCCACACCAGCCTGTCGGTGGTCATCCGATAGGCCCGGACATCACCGGCAATCGTCTCAAGGAAAAGCCATGCTCTCCTTTTCGCTACGCATGCGTACCCTTCCCCTCCGGCTGGCCTTGCTCGGTCCGGCGCTCGTGCTGTCGGCCTGCGGCGGCGACGGCGCCGTGACGCCCGACACCCCCGAGCCGCCGCCCCCGGCCGTCGCCCGGCTGGCCGTCGATTGCAGCGGCCCCCATTGCGGCGCGGTCGACGCCCATCGCTACCTGGGCTCCGGCGTCGGCATCTGGCAATACACGAACACGACGGGCGAACGGCGCGAGGTGGAAATCGACATCTCGGGCCTGGCCGGCAAGGACGTGCAGTTGATCATGACGAACCACGACGACGCGCCGCTGAAGATGCCCGGCATCGAATTGTTCGAGCGCTCGCCTTATCCGGCGGATGTGCCCGCGGCCGCGCGGCGCGCCCCCGCCTTTTCCCTGGCCATGCCGGTCGCCTCGAAACAGGCTGCGGAGAATCTGGCCACGGAAAAACAGGCCACCGCCAGCCGGGCCGTCGCCCCTGCCTCCGTCGTGGGCGCCACGCGCCTGTGGTGGGTCGATACGTGGACCGAGGGCCGGGTCGAACGTCCCTTCACACTGCATCGCCAGGGCCAGGCCCAGGGACCGGATGGCTCGCGCCGGGTCAACATCTGGCTGGAGGACGATCAATACGGCGACGGGTTGGTCGACGACGCGATGCTGGACACCCTCCTGCAACGCGTCGCGGCCGGCCCGCGGTCCGTCTACACACGAGCCACGGAACTCGCTGGCGAACCGTGGGGACAACATGAAACAGCCGGAGCGATACCACCGGCGCAGGACCTGAACATCGTGCTGGGCAAGGAGCTGGCCTACGTGTCCTACCCGGGCAGCCGGGACTTGCGCATCCGCCAGCAGACGGGCAATCCCGACTTCGACGAATACGTCCGCACCAGCAACGAGGCACTTGCCGTGTACCTGACCACGGAGCGCTTCTATCAGCCGGACGACTACTACGATTCCGGCGAACCGCCCGCAGCCATGGCGCTGTTGCTGACACAGTTGGCCAACATCTATCACCGCTCGGCGCTACCCGCCAACGACCAGTCCTTCGAACCCTGGCTCGACATGATGACGGCCCTGATGATGCAGGACATCCTGTATCTGCCCGGCAGCGATGCGTATCAACCCGTCGGCGACATCTACCGCTGGTACTGGCTGTCGATGGGCGCCACGGGCGGCTTCAACTGCGGCCTGAAGACCGCGCGGGACGCAGCCGACAACAGTTGCTATGTCCTTGGCGCACAGGCGACCTTCGGCGCCTACCTGCTGCGGCAGTACGGCATCGGCTTCTATCGGCAACTGCTGCGCAACACCAGCTCTGCCGATTCCTGGGCCATCCTGGACGACGCCATCAAGCAGGCGGGCGGAGAAGGCGCGGATGCCGCCCTGCGCCGCTTCGCCACCAACATCGCCCTGCTGCCGGCGGCCGCTTCGCCCAAGGGCTACGGGCTGCCGGAACGGACCGACGGCGCCTACACGCTGGCCGCCATCGACGGCGCTACCTACGCGAGCGAACTGGCCCTGCCGACCGATACGATCATGACCCTGATGCCGCGCGCCTTCTTCCCCTTTGCCCGGCCGGCCGTACGGGACACCTACCGGGAAAACATCGTCGTGCCACCGCATGCCAGCCTGTCGGTCGTCGTGCGCTAGGAGCCGCCATGAGCCTCGCCATGCGCGTGCCTGCCTTGCTGTCGGCCGCCGGCCTGATCCTTCTGTCGGGATGCGGCGGCGACAGCGAGCCCGCCGCGCCGCCGGAGCCCCCTTCGGCCGGCGCGGACGCGGCCAGGACCGAAGGCCCGCGCCGCCATCGACGGCCCGGCCTGCCGCCGATGGCGGCCGATCCGATGCAAGCGTTGAAAAGCCGCAAGCCCTCGCCCTCGGCCAGGATCATCGCGCCGCGCGCGGCCGCCCCGCGCCCCGGCTCGGAGACGTGCGCACCTGGCGGGTGTCCGGATACGGGATGGGCACGGAGGAGGACGCGTTCCGCCGCTCGACCCTGGTCCGCCAGGCCGTGGCCCGCGACGGGCGCGGCATCCACGTCTGGGTCGATGCGCAAACCCAGGCGGCGGGCAGCGTGACGGACGCGATGCTGGACGGTTTCATCCGCGACCTGGTCCAGGGAGAAACCGCGGTCTACGATCGAACCGTTGCACTGTCCGGACCGCCATGGGGGCCGTATCCCGACGTCGGGTTGCCGGCCCTTGCCCCTGATCAGGACCTGCACGTGGCCTTCATCCGCGACATGATGGCGGCCGGGATGGTGCACTGGAACGACGTCGGGCTGAACGACCCGGCCGGCCCGCCGGAGGACAATCTCAGCAACGAGGCGCTGGTCGTCTTCATCTCCGACGACAATTTCTACAATCCGGTGCTGGACGAACTGGCTACCTTCGCCCATGAACTGACTCACCTTGCCACCCGCTACCGGCAGGTCATCGCCCAGGAGCCGGGCCAGGAATACTTCCACCAATCCTGGTTCGTCGAACTGATGGCGCTGATGGCCGAGGACGCGCTCTACCTGCCCGGACTGAACCGCCACCACGAGAACCGGGATTTCTTCGTCCGCTACTGGCTGCGCGACCAGGGCTTCAACTGCGACATCCTGTCCATCCCCATCCTGGCCGTGGACCGCTGCGACAGCTACAACATCAACTCGACCCTGGGCGCCTACCTGCTGCGCCACTACGGCATGGCCCTTTATCGACGGCTGCTGGACGAGACCGGCGCGCCGGATTCCTGGGGCATCCTGGACAAGGCCATCCGCGACGTGGGCGGCCCCGGCGTCCAGACGACGCTGCGCCGCATAGGCACGGCCATCGTGCTGCTGCCGGCGGCCTCGCCGCCGAACTTCGGGCTGGGCGCCAGAAGCGACGCCGGCTACGAACTCGTGCCGATGGACGGTTCTCTGTACGCGGACTACGGGCTGCCCGCGGGCGTGCCGATGTATCTGCAGCCGCGCGGCTTCTTTCCTTTCGTTCGACCCGCGATCCGCGACGTGTACGAGGAAACCATTACCGTCCCGCCCCGGACCAGCGTATCGGTGGTCGTCCGCTAGCGGCCTCAGGCCGCGGGCGAGACCGCCTCGGCCCGCTCGGCGTAGAAGGCTTCGACGTCGGCCACGTTGCGCGTGCGCGTGAACGGCGGCAGGCCGCGCCACAGCAGCTTGCCGTAGGGCTTCTCGACCAGCCGGCGGTCGCCCACCATCAACACGCCCCAGTCGGTTTCGGTGCGGATCAGCCGCCCCGTTCCCTGCTTGAGCGCGATGGCAGCCTCGGGCAACTGGTATTCGAAGAAAGGATTGCCGCCCCGCTCGCGGCTGGCGCGGATGCGCGCGTCCAGCACCGGATCGTCCGGCGGCGCGAACGGCAGCTTGTCGATGGCCACCAGGGTCAGCGCGTCGCCCGGCACGTCTATGCCTTCCCAGAAACTGGCGCTGCCCACCAGCACCGCGTGCGCGCTGGTGCGGAAGCGTTCCAGCAGTTCCCGGCGGGAACGGTCGCCCTGTCTGAACAGGGGCCATTCCCACCCTCGCGCGCGGAAGGCTTCCTGCAGCAGCTCGGCCACCCGGTCCACCGCGCGCAGGGTCGTGCACAGGACCAGCGCCGAGCCCCGGCTGGCCGCCAGCACGGGCAGCAGCGCCTCGACGAAGCCTTCGGTGAAGCGCGGATCCTGGGGCGCGGGGATGCCGTGCGGCACGAACAGGCGGCCGTTGACCCCGTAGTCGAACGGCGATTCCCAGCGGCCGGTCGTGGCCTCGTACAGGCCGAGCTGGCGCGTGAAATGCGAGAAATCCTCGCGCACCGACAAGGTGGCCGAGGTCAGTATCCAGGCCTGCCCCGCCGGCCGATACTGCGAAAACGCCTGCGCGACGGACAAGGGCGCCGTATGCAGGCGGATGTGGCTGGCGCCGGTTTCCACCCAGCGCACCCAGCCGTCGTCCGCCCGTTGCGCGGGCGGCTCGGTGGAAGGTTCGGAGGACGACGCCGGCGCCGGTTCCGGCCAGGCGGATTCGGCCGGCTTGGCGGCCTGTTCCGCATGCGCCGGCGGCACGCCATGGGCCTCGGTCCAGCGCGCCAGCCGCGCGATCAGGTCCGGGCCGCGCTTGGCCACCATGTCCAGGTCGGGATGGCGTTCGCCCACGGCCATCAGGATGCGGCCCAGGGTGTGGACCGTATCGATCACCTGCTGCACCGCCTTGCCGAAATCCCGGGGATTGGGCAGCGTGTCGAAGGTGCTGCGCTGGCCCGGCATTTTCTCGACCGCCGCGCACGACAGCCGAAGCTCGCGCGTGGCCTGTTCGACGGCCTGCCCCAGTACCGGCCAGTCCGCGCTTTCGCGCGCATGGGACAGGCCGGCGACCGTGGCGTCGCGCGCGAAGTCCAGCAACTGGTGCGACGACACCGACTCGCCCAGGAAGCGCGTGGCGGCGGCCGGCAACTGGTGGGCCTCGTCGAACACCACCGTATCGGCGGCCGGCAGCAGGTCGGTGATGCCTTCGTCCTTGAGCGCGAGGTCGGCCAGGAACAATGCATGGTTCACCACCACCACGTCGGCCTCGACCGCGCGCTTGCGGGCCTGCATCACGAAGCACTCGCGGAAGGCCGGACAGTCCGAGCCCAGGCAGTTGTCGCGGGTGGACGTGACCTTGTGCCAGATGTCCGCGTTCTCGGGCACCTCGGCCAGCTCGGCCTTGTCGCCGCTGCGGGTGTGCTTGGCGAACGACTCGATCTTGCGCAGTTGCGCGACCTCCGCGCGCGAGGCCAGCCGGCCGTCGCCCACGGTGCGTTCCAGGTGATAGTGGCACAGGTAGTTGGAGCGCCCCTTGAGCAGCGCGATGACGACGGGCAGCCCCAGCGCATCCCGCACGGCCGGCAGGTCGCGGGCGAACAACTGGTCCTGCAGCGTCTTGGTCCCGGTCGAGACCAGCACCTTGCCGCCATGCATCAGCACCGGCACGAGATAGGCGAAGGTCTTGCCGGTCCCGGTGCCGGCCTCGGCCACGAGGGTGCCGCGATCGCCGATGGCCTGCGCGATGGCCTGCGCCAGTTCGATCTGCTGGATCCGGGGCCGGTAGCCCTTGAGCTTGCCGGCCAGCGGACCATCGGCAGCGAACACGGCGGCCACGTCGGCGCCGATGTCCATGATCGAAGCCGTCATGCAGGAATGTCCGGAATCAGTTGCATCTGCAAGGCCACGATGTGGTCCTTGAGCTGGAGCTTGCGCTTCTTCATGCGCTTGAGGCGCAGTTCGTCCACCGCGGTATCGACCGCCAGCCGCTCGATGGCGGCGTCGAGGTCGCGGTGCTCGAGCTGCAACTCGACGATGCGCGCGGTCAGCACCTGGGTCCTGTCATCCATCACGGCTTCCCGGCGGGCGCCGGGGCGCCCTCTTCCTGCTGCCGCGCCTTCAGGCGCTCGGCCTCTTCCTCGCGGTCGGCCCGGCGCCGGGCGCGCTTGGCCTCGGCTTCCTGGCGATCGCGGGCCTGCTTCTCGGCATATTCGCGCGCCTCGGCCTGCTTGCGCTCGAACTCGGCGCGGTTGCGGGCACGGACGGCGGGGTCGTCCACGTCGCGGGGCGGACGCGGCGCCGGCGCGGCGGCGGGGGCCGACGGGCGCGGCGGCGGGGCCGGTTCCGCCTTGGGCGGCGGACGGCTGGCCGCTTCCTCCGCCTTGCGTGCGGCGCGGTCGGTTGCCTTGGCGTCGCGCTCGGCATTGTCGCGATCGCGCTTCTCGTGCCGCTCGCGGGCCTCTTCGCGCCGGATGTACAGTTCGGCCGCGCGGCGGTCCGAATCCGTGCGCGTCACGCCGGCATTGCGCTCGAGCCTGGCTTTTTCGGCGCAGCGATTGGCGAAGAACTTGTGCATGCACTCGGCGGCATCGATGTCGTACTGCCGCTTGATGCGGTCGGACTCGGCCTTGGCGGCGTCGGCGGCCGCCTGGGCGGCCTCTTTCGAGGCATAGGCCTGCGCGGGAACGGACTGCCCGTCCTCCCCGGCCGCCAGCGCCGGCACGGCGGCAAGCGTCACGGCGGCGGGCAGCAGCCAGCGCGCCAGCCGGGCGGCCCAGCGGCCCGTGGCCGGCGGGCCATCGACACATTGCGTAACGCCCGGGCGGAAAGCAATTAAGGACATATTCTCAGACTGTGGCAAAATCCGCGGCTTCATTTTCCAAGGTAGGACGGACTCGATGGCTATGGTCACCGACCGGGGCGAGGCACTCGACACCCAGGCCCAATCCCGCATTATCGCCCAGCTTGCCGAAGAACTCGGCGCGCGCCCGGCGCAGGTCTCCGCCGCGGTGGAACTCCTGGATGACGGCGCGACCGTGCCGTTCATCGCCCGCTACCGGAAGGAAGTGACCGGCGGCCTGGACGACACCGTCCTGCGCAACCTGGAAGTGCGGCTGGAATACCTGCGCGACATGGAAACCCGCCGCGCGGCCATCCTGGCCTCGATCGACCAGCAGGGCAAGCTGACGCCGGAACTCAAGGATGCGCTGACCACCGCCGACACCAAGCAGCGCCTGGAAGATCTTTACGCCCCGTACAAGCCCAAGCGCCGGACCCGCGCCCAGATCGCCCGGGAAGCGGGCCTGGAGCCCCTGGCCGATGCCATTCTCGCCGATCCGGCCATCGATCCGCAAACCGCCGCCGCCACCTACGTCAACGCCGAGGCCGGCGTGGCCGACGCCAAGGCCGCCCTGGACGGCGCCCGCGACATCCTGACCGAGCGCTTCTCCGAGAACGCCGAGGTGCTGGAGAACCTGCGCGGCTACCTGTGGAGCACCGGCCTGGTCTACTCCAAGGTGGCCGAGGGCAAGGAAGCCGAAGGCGCCAATTTCCGCGACTGGTTCGACTTCAACGAACCGCTGCGCACCCTGCCCTCGCACCGCGTGCTGGCCATGCTGCGCGGCCGCCAGCAAGGCGTGCTCGAACTGCGCCTGGGCCTGGAACCCGAACTGGAAGAACAGCTTCCCCACCCTTGCGTGGCGCGCGTCGCCAAACTGGTCGGCCTGGACGGCGTATTCGCCCTGGACGTCAGCCCGCGCCAGAAATGGCTGGGCGAAGTCTGCCGCTGGACCTGGCGCGTCAAGCTGCTGCCCTCGTTCGAGACCGAGAACCTGGCCCGCCTGCGGGAAGAGGCGGAAGCCGAGGCCATCCGCGTCTTCGCCCTGAACCTCAAGGACCTGCTGCTGGCGGCGCCCGCCGGCCCGAAATCCGTGCTGGGCCTGGACCCCGGCATCCGCACGGGCGTCAAGGTGGCCGCCATCGACCGCACCGGCAAGCTGCTGGACACCGCCACCGTCTACCCGCACGAGCCCCGCCGCGACTGGGACGGCTCGATCGAGACCCTGGCCCGCATCGCCCGCCGCCACCAGATCGAGCTGATCGCCATCGGCAACGGCACCGCCTCGCGCGAGACCGAGAAGCTGGCCGCCGACCTGATGAAGCGCTACCCCGACCTGAACCTGACCCGCATCGTCGTGTCCGAGGCCGGTGCGTCCGTCTATTCGGCCTCGGAACTGGCCGCCACCGAATTCCCCGATCTCGACGTCAGCCTGCGCGGCGCCGTCTCCATCGCTCGCCGCCTGCAGGATCCGCTGGCCGAGCTGGTCAAGATCGATCCCAAGTCCATCGGCGTCGGCCAGTACCAGCACGACGTCAACCAGCGCGAACTGGCCCGCATGCTGGACAGCGTGGTCGAGGACTGCGTGAACGCCGTGGGCGTGGACGTGAACACCGCCTCGGCGCCGCTGCTGACCCGCGTCTCCGGCCTGAACGCCGCGCTGGCCAAGAACATCGTGTCCTGGCGCGACCAGAACGGCGCCTTCCCCTCGCGCGCGAAGCTCATGGACGTGCCGCGCTTCGGCGACAAGGCCTTCGAACAGGCCGCCGGCTTCCTGCGCGTGGCCGACGGCGACAACCCGCTCGACTGCTCGTCCGTCCACCCGGAAGCCTATCCGGTGGTCGAACGCATCCTGGCCAAGCTCCAGACCGAGATCCGCGAAGTCATCGGCAACCGCGCCGCGCTCAAGGGCGTCTCGCCCGCGCAGTTCACCGACGAACGCTTCGGCCTGCCCACCGTCCAGGACATCTTCAGCGAACTCGAAAAACCCGGCCGCGATCCCCGTCCCGAGTTCAAGACCGCCACCTTCCAGGACGGCGTGGAGACGCTGAACGACCTGCGCCAGGGCATGATCCTGGAAGGCGTGGTCACCAACGTCGCCAACTTCGGCGCCTTCGTCGACATCGGCGTCCACCAGGACGGCCTGGTCCACATCTCGGCGCTGTCCGAGAAATTCGTCAAGGACCCGCGCGACGTGGTGCGCGTGGGCCAGACGGTGAAGGTCAAGGTGCAGGAAGTCGACCTGCAGCGCCAGCGCATCGCACTGACCATGCGCCTGAACGACGACTCGGTCCCCGCGCGCCGTGGCGACGGCGGTAGCGCCGGCGCCGGCCGCCCGGGAGGCGGCGGTCGCGGGCGCGATCGCGGCATGAGCTCGCCTCCGCCGGGAGAAAGCGCGATGGCCGCGGCCTTCGCGAAGCTGAAGCGGTAGACGGCAACGCCGGACGGCTCACCAAGGGGAAGCGAACACGCTTCCCCTTTTTTTGCCGCCGGACCGCCCCAAGGCAAAAAAGCACCCCCTCGGGGGGCAGCGCCGCCGCGTAGCGGCAAGCGTGGGGGCATTTTTTGCCGCCGGGCCGCCCCAAGGCAAAAAGCACCCCCTCGGGGGGCAGCGCCGCCGCGTAGCGGCAAGCGTGGGGGCATTTTTTGTCAGATCACGAGTAAGTGCGGCCGTCCCCCACCGGCCAGATCGCCGCAAGCCGCGCCACCGTTTCCTTGACCCGCGGGGCGATGTCCTCCAGCGCCTGGCGGTTCATCCGGGCGCACGGCGCCGCCAGCGTCACCACGCCCACGCATTCCTTGTGGTCGCCGAACCGGCGCACCATCACGGGTACGCCGATCGCGCCCACGCCCAGGGAATGTTCTTCGTAGGAAATCGAATAGCCCCGCTGGGCAGACAGCTTCAGGTCGTCCAGGATCGCTTCGACCGTGGCGAGCGAATGCTCGGTAGCGGGCTCCAGGCCGCGTTGCAGCACGAGCCCCAACGCGCGCTCGCTGCTCATGGTGGACAACCAGGCCTTGCCGGCCGCATGCAGGTGCAGCCGCACTTCGAAGCCATAGCTGGGATTGAGCTGCAACAGCCGGCTTTGCGCCAGGATGGAAGAGACCCAGGTGATGCTGTCGCCTTCGGCCACGGCCAGCCGGATCAGCTCACCGGTGGCATCCGCCAGTTCGCGCAGGATGGAATTGCTCTGGTCCAGCAACAGCGATCGGGACATCTTCCGCAGGCCCAGGTTGCTGAGCTTGAACGTCAGGCAATACCGCCCGGACGCGGGATCGCGGAAGACATAGCGGCAGGCGACGAGCGTGTTGAGCAGCTTGAAGGCGATGGCCTTGTTCACCGCCAGCAGGCCGACGATGTCCGTGAACGACAACCCGTCCCTGGCGTCCGCCAGGGCCTCCACGACCTCGAACGCGCGCTGTACGGCGGCGATCTGCTCGACCTTGGCCGATTCGCCGGCGTCCGCCGCGTCGTTAAGGGCCGGCGCCTGCTGGGGTTCATCCATGGTTCGCAACCGTTCGAATTTTCATGAAAACCATAGTTACTCTCCATTAAGTTTTTGATTTTAATGGAATTAATTTCTTATATCCATCTCTTTGACGATTACAGGTAACCTAGGTTACCTTATAAAAAAGACAACGATTCATCACGAGGGCTGGATTTCATGAGAACAGGCAGCAGGCTGGCCGCGGACATCGGGGGCACCTTCACCGACGTGGCTTATTTCGACGCCGGAACCGGCAATCTGTCGCTGGGCAAATCCCTGAGCACCCCCGACCATCTGGTCGAAGGCATCGCCAGCGGCGTCGGCCAGGCGGACACACGCTTCGAGGATGCCGAGATATTCCTGCATGGCTCGACGGTGGCGATCAACGCCCTGCTCGAGCGCAAGGGCGCGCGCACGGCGCTGCTGATCACGGAAGGCTTCCGCGACATCTACGAGATCGGCCGCATCAACCGCCCTGATGCCTACAACCTCTTCTTCTCCAAGCATGTCCCGCTGGTCGAACGCGCGCTGCGCTTCGAGGTCGCCGAGCGCATGACCGCCGACGGCACCGTCCATGCCGCGCTTGACGAGGCCCAGGTGCATCGCATCTGCGACGACCTGGTTGCCCAGGGCGTCGAAGCCGTTGCCATCCTGCTGCTGCATTGCTATGCCAATCCGGCCCACGAGGCCCGGGTCAAGGCCATCGTGCAGTCCCGCCTGCCCCAGGCCTTCGTGACCGCGTCGCACGAACTGTCGCAGGAGTACCGCGAGTTCGAACGCTGCTCGACCGCTGTCGCCAATGCCTATGTCGGCCCCACGGTCAGCCGCTACATCGGCGAAATCGAGGGCCATCTGCAAGCCCAGGGCTTCGCCGGCTCGTTCCTGCTGGTCCAGTCGACCGGCGGCCTGTATGTCCCCGACCAGGCCCGGCAGCAATGCGTGCGCATGCTGGAATCTGGGCCGGCTGCCGGCGTCGTCGGCACCCACGCGCTGTGCGCCCGCCTGGGCATCGCCAATGCCGTGGCCTTCGACATGGGCGGCACGACGGCCAAGGCCGGCGTCATCCTGGACGGTCGCATCCTGACCGGCAACCTGGCGCTGGTAGGCGGCTACAACGAAGGCTTGCCCGTGCAGATCCCGCTGGTGGATGTCTTCGAGGTCGGCACGGGCGGCGGCAGCATCGCCGAACTCGATCATGGCGGCGCCCTGCGCGTCGGCCCCCGCAGCGCCGGCGCGGCGCCGGGGCCGGCCTGCTATGGCCGCGGCGGCCAGGCCCCCACCGTCACCGATGCCAACCTGGTCCTGGGCCGCCTGGGCGCCGACCGCTTCCTGGGCGGACAGATGCCGCTGGACATCGACGCGGCCCGCCGGGCGATCGACGCCCGTGTCGCCTCGCCCCTGGGCCTGGACGTGCAACAGGCGGCCGAAGGCATCCTGCGCATCGCGGCGACGAAGATGTCCTACGCGGTCAAGGGCGTATCGACGGAGCGCGGCCTGGACGCCGCCTCGTTCACGCTGGTCGCCTACGGCGGCGCCGGCCCCCTGCACGCCGCCGCCGTGGCGCGCGAAATAGGCATGCGTCACGTGATCATCCCCCGGGCGCCGGGCCATTTCTGCGCCTTCGGCATGCTGCACTCCGATCTGCGCTACGACTACGTCCGCACCAGTTTCGCGAAGCTGGCCGACGTCGGCCTGGACGACGTCATGGAACAGCTCGACCAACTCGCCAGCCAAGGCCGCGCGGCCCTGGAAAGCAGCACCGTCCGGCCCCGATCGACCTCCGTCTCCTATTCCGCCGACATGCGCTATGTGGGACAGGAGCATTCCGTGACGGTCGATCTGGACGAATCCGCGCTGCGATCCGGCGACAAGCCCGCCATCAAGGCCCAGTTCGATCTCGTCCACCAGCAGCGGTACGGCACCTGCGCGCCCGGCGAACCCGTCGAGATCGTGACGCTGCGCGCCGCCACCACCGGCGTCATGCCCAAGCCCCCCATGGAGGAGCTCTCCGCGTCCCCCGGCAGATCGATCGAAGCCGCGCGCGCGGGATATCGCCGCGTCTATTTCTCGGCCGAGGCCCGCGACGTCGAGACTCCGGTGTTCCAGCGCGACGCCCTGCCCGCGGGGGCCGGCATCGACGGCCCCGCCCTGATCGAGGAACACGCCTCCACCACGGTCGTGTTTCCCGGCGACCGCCTTGCCGTGGACGCCTACGGCAACCTGCATATCGAACTTGGAGCCTGCTGACCATGCCCGCCCCTTCCGCGCTGCCCGACATGGACATTCCGCGCCCGGACGCCGTCCTGACCGAGATCGTCCGCAACGGCGTCCTGGCCGTGACCGAGGAAATGAAGACCAACCTCATGCGCACGGCCTACAACATGATCATCTATGAAGCGCTGGACTTCACCGTGGGCCTGTTCACCGCCGACGGACAAACCGTCTCCATCGGCATCGGCCTTCCCAGCTTCATCCGCGGCATGGCCAACACGATCAAGGCCAACCTGGACCGGTACGGCAGCGACGGCATCGAACCCGGCGACATCCTGGTGACCAACGACGCCTACATCACCGGCAGCCACCTCAACCACTTCACCTTCAGCCAACCCATCTTCTTCGACGGCCGGCTCACGGCCTGGGCCTGCTGCATGGCGCACTGGCCCGACGTCGGTGGCGCGCTGGGCGGCGTCACTTCGGACATCTACGCCGAAGGGATCCAGATCCCGGTGCTCAAATACCAGCGAGCGGGCGTCGTCAACGAGGACCTGGTCGAGATCATCCGCACCAACGTCCGCCTGCCCGAACGGGCGATGGGCGACCTGCGCGCGCAGATCGTGGCGGTCACCACCGGCGCGCGGCGATTCTCCGAACTGCTGGAGCGATACGGCCGCGGGCCCGTCCTGGGCGCCATCCTGAACATCATGGACCAGTCCGAGGCCGCGGCCCGGCAGCGGACGCTGTCGATTCCCGACGGCGTCTACGAAGCGGAGTCCTTCATGGACGACGACGGCCTGGACATCGGCAGGCCCGTGCCCATCAAGGTGCGCGTGATCAAGCAAGGCGACGAGCTTACCGTCGATCTGTCCGACATCAGCCCCCAGGTGCGCGGCTTCTTCAACTCGGGCCCCAGCACCGGCTACTCCTGCGCGCAGGTCGCCTACAAGTGCCTGACCTCGCCCACGGACTACCCCATCAACGAGGGCAGCTTCCGGCCGCTGAAAGTGATCGTGCCGCAGGGAACGGTGGTCAGCGCCATCAAGCCCGCGGCCATGCGCAAGTGGATGACCTTCCCCATGACCGTGGTCGACACGATCTTCAAGGCGCTGGCAAGCGCGATTCCCGACCGCACCATCGCCGCGCACCACGCCGATCTCGTGATCGCGATGTTCCATGGCATCGCCCCGGCGGATGGCCAGTTCTTCATCGGCTTCATCGGCCCGACCGGCGGCGGCTGGGGCGCCAAGCAGTCGGCCGACGGCATGAGCGGCGTGGTCTGTTCCAACGACGGCGACACCCACAACAGCCCCTGCGAACAGCTCGAGTCCAAGTACCCCATCCTGATCGAACGCCACGCCCTGCGTCCCGACTCCGGCGGCGCCGGCAAGTACCGGGGCGGGCTGGGCACCGAGGTCGTCGTCCGGGCGCGCTCGACCCTGTCCGTCGACGTCCAGGCCGACCGCATGCAATGCGCGCCCTGGGGGCTGCACGGCGGCCACGCCGGCCTGCCCAACGAGGTCATCGTGACCCGCCACGGCTCGGGCCAGCCCCAGACCGTGGCCGGCAAGATACGCAACGAACGCCTCAAGGCCGGCGACACGCTGCACCTGCGCGCGGGCGGCGGCGGCGGCTTCGGCCCGCCCGCCGAAAGAGATCCCGAGTCCGTGCTCGACGACGTACGGCAAGGCTACGTCAGCGCCGGCAACGCGCGTGACATCTACCAGGTCGTGATCGACGACGACAGAATCGACGTCACGGCAACAAGGCGGCTCAGGCAAGACGCCCGCGGCTGACCGTTCCACCCCAGAGGAGACACCATGACGTCCGAAAGACTCGATTCGTTGCAAGCGGCCCGCATGGCCGCCATAGGCGCCGCGGCCTGCGCCGTCCTGGCTGCCGGCCCGGCCCAGGCCCTGGCCGCCGACGCCTTTCCCTCACGGCCGGTCATCCTGGTCGTTCCCTACGCCCCGGGCGGCGGCGCCGACATTCTTGCCCGCACCGTCGCCAAGTACCTGGGCCGTGAATGGAACCAGCCCGTCGTCGTCGAATCGCGCGCCGGCGGAGGCACCACGATAGGCGCCAGCTACGTCGCGCGGGCCAAACCCGACGGCTACACGCTCCTGATCAGCGTGACCCAGCACGCCATCGCGCCATCGCTGTTCAAGCAACTGCCCTACGACTATCTCAAGGACCTGGCCCCCGTGGCGCTGCTGTCCGACAGCCCCTTCATCCTGACCGTGCCCGAACGCTCGCCGTACGGCAGCCTGTCCGACCTGCTGACGGCGCTCCAGCGCAAGGGCAGTTCCATGAACTTCGGCTCGTCGGGCCCAGCCAGCGTGCCCCATCTGGCCGGCGAGATGCTGAACCAGGCCACGGGGGCCAAGGCCACGCACATCCCCTTCCCCGGTACGGCGCCGGCGTTCACCGCGCTGCTGGGGGAACAGATCGATTACCTGTTCGGCGACACCTCGGTGCTGCCCAGCGTGCAGGCCGGCAAGGTCAAGGCACTGGCCGTCACGACCCGTGATCGCAGCCCGGCCCTGCCCGACGTGCCCGCCATGTCCGAGACCATTCCGGGTTTCGCGCTGTCGTCATGGGTGGGACTGGAAGCGCCGGCGGGCACGCCTCCCGCCATCGTCACGGCGATCAACGCCACGGTGCAGAAGATCCTGAAGGACCCGGACCTGCTCAAGGCCTTCGCCGAAACCGCGAAGGTGCCGCTGCCCTCGACTCCGGCCGGATACGGCGACTTCAGGAAAGCCGAGGTCGAGAAATTCCGCGCCCTGACGCAGAAAATCGGTATCAAGCTCGAGTGAACACGCCGCGCGCCACCTCCTCGCGGCTCAAGGCCGTTGCCCTGGCCGGCCGCTGGCAGGGCCTGGTGCAGCGCCACCTGCCGCTGCGCGGCGGGCCGTGCTCGTGCGTGATGGGCATCGGCAACGTCACCGTTGCCGACTTCGAGATCGACCTGCTCGATTTCCTGCACGGGAAATATGCGCGCGACGGGTCGCTCGATCCGCATTTCGCGCATGCGGGCTATGAAGCGGCAACGGCGGGCAGCCTGCTCCTGCTGTTGCAGTCGCTGGCCCGCGACCCGGCGCTTCCCGAGAGCGCCGCCAACCTGCTCGACGGGCTCGAGTCCTCGCTGGGATCACTGGAAGCCGGCCATTGAGCCGGCTCCGGGCGGCTACAAGAGCACCGTCTCCCGCCGCTCGGCATCCAGGTATTCCCGGGACTGCATCTCCAGCAAGCGCGACACCGTCCGGTGGAACTCGTTGGCCAGCGCACCCTCGGTGTAAAGCTCCTCGGGCTCGCAGGCCGCCGACATGATCAGCTTGATCTTGTGGTCGTAGAACACGTCCACCAGCCAGGTAAAGCGCCGGGCTTCGGACGCCTGCCGCGGTCCCATGCTGGGCACGTCCGATAGGATCACCGCGTGGAAACGGCTGGCCAGTTCCAGGTAGTCGTTCTGCGACCGCGGCCCGCCGCACAGCGTCGCGAAGTCGAACCACACCACCGTCCCGCTCAGCTTGCGGGCCTTGATCTGCCGGTTCTCGACCGACAGCACCGGCGGCTCGATGGGCGGGGTGTCGGCCAGCGCGGCGAAGGCCTTCTCCAGCGCCTCGTCCGCCTCCGGACCCAGCGGATTGTGGTAGATCTCGACCTGCTCCAGCGCCCGCCGGCGATAGTCCACGCCGGAATCGACGTTCATCACGTCCATTTTTTCCTGGATCAGCGCGATGGCCGGCAGGATGCGGTCGCGATGCAGGCCGTCGGGGTACAGCGTCGAGGGTTCGTAGTTGGACGTCATCACGAACGACGTCCCGTTGGCGAACAGCGCCAGCAGCAGCCGGTACAGGATCATGGCGTCGGCCACGTCCGAGACGTGGAACTCGTCGAAGCAGATCAGCCGGTAGCGGCGCGAGATGCGGCGCGCCACCTCGTCCAGCGGATCGGCCATGCCCTTGACCTCGTCCAGCTCGCGATGCACGCCGCGCATGAACTCGTGGAAATGCAGCCGCGTCTTGCGCTGGACCGGCACCGTGGCATAGAAGGCGTCCATCAGGAAGCTCTTGCCGCGCCCGACGCCGCCCCACATGTAGACGCCGCGCGGCACGCCCGGCCGGTTCAACAGGCGCTTCAGGGCATTGGAACGCAGCGACTTGAACTCCACCCAATCATCGTAATAGCGCTGCAGGCGCTCGATGGCGGCACGCTGGGCCGAATCCGGGGCGAACCCGCGCTCGGCCAGGGCTTGTTCATAGTATTCGCGGACGTTCATTACGGTCGGGCAAAAGACGAAAGTATACGTCCAGCGGGCGGACGCCCTGCCCCGCGCCCCTGGGCCGCCCGATAACACTCTGCTACCAGTTCGCCCAGGATTTTCACCGCCTCCGGCCCCGGGCTCGGATATGCTGGACGTGACGATTCCGCACCACAAGGGGAACGGCCATGGCCACCACGGCACGCACACTCTGGAAAGGCGCCATCAGTTTCGGCCTGGTCCACATTCCGGTGGCGCTGTACACCGCCACCCAGGAAAACGACCTGGACTTCGACTGGCTGGACAAGCGCAGCATGGACCCGGTGGGCTACAAGCGCGTCAACAAGCGCACCGGCCGCGAGATCGCGCGCGAGAACATCGTCAAGGGCATCGCTTATGAAGACGGTCGCTACGTCGTGCTGTCCGACGACGAGATCCGCGCCGCCTATCCCGAATCCACGCAAACCATAGAGATCGAGACCTTCGTGGCGGCCGACGCCATTCCGTTCATCTATCTCGAACGCCCCTATTACCTGGCCCCCCTGGGCAAGGGTGCCAAGGTCTACGCGCTGCTGCGCGAGGCGCTGTTCAAGACCGGGCGGATAGGCGTGGCGCGCGTGGTCATCCAGACCAAGCAGCACCTGGCCGCGCTGATTCCCGCCGGGCCCGGCCTGGTCCTGAACCTGCTGCGCTGGGGCGACGAGATCCGGTCGTGGGAAAACCTCGACCTGCCCGAGGAAGGCAGCCACGCCGAAGGCATCTCGGCGCGCGAGATGAAGATGGCCGTCCAGTTGATCGAGGACATGGCGGGCGATTGGGATCCGCAGCAGTTCCACGACGAGTTCAAGGAGAAGATCCTGCAACTGGTGCAGACCAAGATCGAAGCCGATGAAACCCAGGCCGTCACCTCCATCGAGTCCATGGAGGAAGCCCGCCCCACCGCCGACATCGTGGATCTGACGGAACTGCTCAAGCGCAGCCTGGACAAGCACAAGGGCGGCACGGGCGCCGGCGGCGGGCACGGCCGCGGCGGCAAGTCCCGGCGCAGCGCCTAACCTCGGCCACCGGAGCCCGACATGGCCAGGAACGATGCCCTGCGGATCTACCGCGCCAAGCGCGATTTCGCCCACACGCCCGAACCCGCCCAAGGGGGCAAGCCCGGCGCGCACGCCCTGTCCTTCGTCGTCCAGCGCCATGCGGCGCGGCGCCTGCACTACGACTTCCGGCTGGAACTGGACGGCACGCTCAAGAGCTGGGCCGTGCCCAAGGGACCAAGCCTGGATCCTGGCGTCAAACGCATGGCGGTCCAGGTCGAGGACCACCCGCTGTCCTACGGCAGCTTCGAAGGCCGCATCCCCGAGGGCCACTATGGCGCCGGCGACGTCGCCATCTGGGATGCCGGGACCTGGATTCCGCTCGAGGATCCGCGCAAGGGCTATCGGGCCGGCAAGCTCAAGTTCGAGCTGCGCGGCGCCAAGCTGCACGGCCAGTGGGCGCTGGTGCGGATGCGCAAGGCCGAGAAGCAGCCGGCCTGGCTGTTGATCAAGGAAAAGGACGACTACGCGGTCACCGGTCCCGAGGCCGATGCCGAGGAGGCGTCCGCCCCGGCGCCGGCCTACGCCAGGCTGCCCGCCACGCTGGAACCGCAATTGGCGACGCTGGTGAACGCGCCGCCGCCCGATCCCGAACACTGGCAATACGAACTGAAGTTCGACGGCTACCGGATCCTGGCCCGCATCGAAGGCGGCCAGGTGCGCCTGTACACCCGCACCGGCAAGGACTGGACGCGCAAGCTGGAGGAACTGCGCGCCGCCATCGCGGCCATGAACCTGGCCGACGCCTGGCTGGACGGCGAGATCATCGTGCCCGACGACCACGGCATCCCCGACTTCCAGGCCTTGCAGAACGCTTTCGAGACGGGCTCCGCGCGCCATGCCGTCTACTACCTGTTCGACCTGCCTTTCTACGCCGGCCGCGACCTGCGCCGCCTGCCGCTGACCGAACGGCGCACGACGCTGCGCAGCCTGCTGGAAGACGCCGACCCGGCGCGCGTGCGTTTCAGCGACGCGTTCGAGGCCGCGCCGCGCGACCTGGTTGCCTCGGCCTGTCAGTTGGGCTTCGAAGGCGTGATCGGCAAGCGCAAGGACGGCGGCTACCGCTCGGGCCGCTCCACCGACTGGATCAAGCTCAAGTGCCAGAACCGCCAGGAATTCGTCATCGGCGGCTATACCGATCCCCAGGGCTCGCGCGCGGGACTGGGCTCGCTGCTGCTGGGCGTGCACGACGAGGACGGGCGGCTGCGCTACGCGGGCAACGTCGGCTCGGGATTCGATCAGCGCACCCTGCTGTCCCTGAAGAAGCACCTGGACGAACTGGCCGCGACCGCCTCGCCGTTCGAGCGCAACACGAAGGGGCTGGGCAAGGCGCACTGGGTGCGTCCCGAACTGCTGGCCGAGGTTTCCTTCGCCGAATGGACCGGCGGCGGCCACATCCGCCAGGGCGTCTTCCGCGGGCTGCGCACGGACAAGCCCGCCGGCGCCGTCACCCGCGAACAGGCGGCCGCGCCGCCCAAGGAGTCCGACACCATGCAAAGCAACGGCCTGCCCGCCTCTTTCCGCGTGACGCATCCGGGACGCGTGATCGACAAGCAGAGCGGCATCACCAAGCTGCAACTGGTCCAGTGCTACGCTGCCATGGCCCCCTTGCTGCTGCCGCACCTGAAGAACCGGCCCGTGGCTCTGGTGCGGGCGCCCGACGGTGTGGGCGGGGAACTCTTCTTCCAGAAGCATGCCGACCGCGCCGCGCTGCCCGGCGTGGTCCGGCTGCCGCGCGAGATCGATCCCGGCCATCCGCCGCTGATGAAGATCGACGACCCGCAGGGCCTGTTGTCCGCGGCGCAGATGAACACCATCGAACTGCACACCTGGAACGGCACGGACGATGCCATCGGCACGCCCGACCGCATGACCTTCGACCTGGACCCGGGCGAAGGCGTGGACTGGCCGCGCATCCGCGAAGGCACTCAGCTCGTGCATGCCTTCCTGCAAGAGCTGGGGCTGCCCGCCTTCCTGAAGACCAGCGGCGGCAAGGGCATGCACATCATCGTGCCGCTGCGGCCGCAATACGATTGGGACACCGTCAAAGCCTTCTCGCGCGCCATCGTCCAGCACCTGGCGCAGACCCTGCCCAGCCATTTCGTGGCCAAGAGCGGGCCGAAGAACCGGGTCGGCAGGATCTTCATCGACTACCTGCGCAACGGCTTCGGCGCCACCACGGTATCGGCCTGGTCGGTGCGCGCCCGGCCGGGGCTGGCCGTGTCGGTGCCGGTGGCCTGGGAGGAACTGGACGACTTGTCGGGTTCGGCCCATTGGACGCTGCACACCCTGGGCGACCGGCTGGCCACGGGCAACACGCCCTGGGCCGACTACGAACGGTCGCGGATCTCGCTGGCGGACGCCATGCGGCGCCTGGATTTCGATCCGGGCGAAGACGCCTGAAACGCCGCCGACTTGACGCATTCCCCATAACTGGTAGCATCCCGCGCGTCGGCCATCCTTCCCCGCTCCGCCGGGCCCGGGATGGCCGGAACCCTTGCCACGACGATACCGTGTTGTCCGCCCAGATCGCCCGCCTGATTCCGCCGGGCCCCCTGCCGACGGGGCTGCGCCTATGGTGCTTTGCGCCAGGTACGGCCATGCACGGCGATTTCGCGCCTTCAGGATTCTCCAGGCCGCTGCGCGCCACCTTCCTCGACGCGCAGGAAGCCGCCGCCCGTTGCGCCTACGCCCGGTCCAAACCGGGCTAACTCCAGGCCTCGCGGCGCCGTGCGCCGCTCCCGCCCCTTCGGACGCCGACCGGCGCGCGCCCCCATGGCCGCGCCGCGGCACCGCCTCGACACGTCGCTGCCCTTCGCGCGCGCGTGCCGGCTCGTTCGTTCAGCCTGGATGGCACCATGGAACTCACCAAGCAATTCGTCAAAGCCAAGAACCCCTGCACCGGCGGCTACCGCTGGTTCATTCGCGACCATAACGGACACGGAGACTATCAAGCCATCCTGGATGCCCTGGTGGCCGACGGCCGGGTCGACGATGCGTGCTGGCTGCTGGACCAGTTCGGGCCGGTGGACACGGTCCTGCGACTGGATACCGTGGATGCCCACGCCATCGTGTTCGCGGGCACGCTCGAGGTCCGCAGCGGCATCAATGTCGACACCCTGGTGCGCGCCGGCCGCCATCTCTGCACCGGCGGCGGCATACGGGCCGGCACCGCCATCGTGGCCGGCAGCGACATCGAGGCGGCCGGCAACCTGGCCAGCGGCGGCCACATCCGGGCCGGCGGCGACGTCTCGGCCGGCTGGGGCATCGAAGCGGCCACCCAGCTCGACGCGGGCGGACACTGCCGCGCCAAGTGGGACATCCAGGCCGGCGGCGACATCGTGGCCGGGCTCATGCTCCAGGCCGACGGCGGCATCCAGGCCGGCCACGCGCTGCGCAGCGGCCGCGGCATCAAGGCGGGCACCGACATCAGCGCCGGGCACGACCTGGTGGCCGTCCAGGGCATCCTGGCCGGGGGCAACGTCACGGCCGGCAATCACATCGAGTCGGCATGGGGCATCAAGGCCCTGGGCGACATCCTGGCCCAGGGCGCGATCCGCGCCGGCGAAGGCGTCGAGGCCGGGGGCGACATCGGTTGCGGCGCGGGCTACGGCATCTATGCCGGACTCCAGGTCAGGCGCGACGCCTGGGCCGACAGCGCCCGCATCCAGGCCCGGCAGCGGCCGGACGGCCTGATCAGCGGCCACTGGGCCGGCAGCGCCGGCTGAACGCCGAACGCGGGGACGCTAGGGCCGCCAGGCGCTGGCCACGTGGGACAGGCCGTGATGCGGCCCGCCCGACAGTCCCTCCGACAGCTCGCGGGCGGCCAGCAGCACGCGCTCGGAGAACTCGCGCAGCCGTCGCGGCTTGAACCTGGCGTCGGGCCCGGAGACGCCGATGGCCGCGATGACGTGGCCCATGCCGTCGCGTATCGGCGCCGCCACGCCGCTGACCGCCTCGCGCCACTCGCAGCGATTGACGGCATAGCCGCGCTTGCGGATCTGCGCCATCTCGGCCGTGAAGGCGGCCGGATCGACGATGGTATGGGGCGTGTAGGCGGTCAGCTCCTGGGACATCGCCGCCAGCCACTGCTGGGTGCGAAACGCGATCATCGCCTTGCCCGTCGCCACGCAGTGGGCGGCCGCGCGCCCGCCTATCTGCGAATAGGCCCGGACCGGATTCAGGCTTTCGACCTTGTGGACGTAGACGACCTCCTTCTGGTCCAGGACCGACAGGTGCACGGACTCGCCGGTGGCGTCCATGAGGGCGTCCATGACGCCTTCGGCATGGCGGCGCAGGTCGAACCCCGACAAGGCCGCCGAACCCAGCTCCCAGAGCTTGATCGAGATGCTGTACGAACCGCCTTCGTGGCGGATCACGTAGCGCTGCCCGGCCAGCGCCTGCAACAGCCGGTGCGCGTTGCTCTTGGGCAGGCCCAGCGCGCGCGCGATGTCGGTGACCCCCATCGCGCCCTGGCTGCGCGCCAGCAATTCGATGACGGCCAGCCCCTTGAGCAAGGTGTTGTTCATGGCGGTATCTCGTTAGATCGTTCCATATTCTAGAACAGTTGTACCTCTTCTGAGAACGCCCATAAGCTCTCTCCAACTCGACAAGGAGACATAGCCCTCATGAGCGACATCGAACCCCGCGAACTGCCGTTGGCCGGCATCACCGTCATCGAGTTCTGCTCGATCGCGGCCGGCCCGTTCTGCGGCATGCTGCTGGCCGACCTGGGCGCCGAGGTCGTCAAGGTGGAGGCGCCCGGGGGCGACGCGATGCGCGCCTGGCCGCCGCTGAACGAGGGATACAGCGAGAACTTCGCCTCGTTGAACCGCAACAAGCGCTCGGTGGTGCTGGACCTGAAGGATCCCGCCGACCTCGCCACCGCCCGGTCGCTGGTGGACCGGGCCGACGTCCTGATCGAAAACAACCGGCCCGGCGTCATGGACCGCCTGGGGCTGGGCTACGCCGCGCTGTCGGCACGCAACCCGGCCCTGGTCTATTGCTCGATCTCCGCCTACGGACAAAGCGGTCCGCGCGCCCAGGAAGGCGGCTTCGACCTGACCATGCAGGCGGCCGCCGGCGTGATGAGCGTGACCGGCGATTCGGACGCGCCGGTCAAGTGCGGCGTCCCGATCTCCGACTTCTCGTCGGGCCTGTACGCGGCCTTCACCGTGGCCTCGTCGTTGCTGAAGGCGGTCCGGACCGGCCGTGGCGCGCACCTGGACATTCCCATGTTCGGCTGCACGCTCGCCATTGGCGCGCTGCAGACCAGCGAATATTTCGGCACCGGCGTGAATCCGCGCAAACTGGGCTCGGCCCACCCCCGCAACGCCCCCTACCAGGCCTATCGCGCCGCGGACGGCCATTTCGCGATCGCGGCCGGCAACGACAATCTGTGGCGCGCGGTGGTGCGCGCCGTCGAGCTGCCCGAACTGGCGCACGACCCGCGCTTCGGCACCATCCTGGACCGGGCGCGCAACCAGGTGGCGCTGAAGGACCTGCTGGAGACCCGCTTCGCGCTGCACGGCGTGGATCATTGGATCGACGTCTTCCGGCAGGCCGGCGTCCCCCATGCCCGCATCAACGACTATGCCTCGGCGCTGGCCGATCCCCAGGTCGAGCACATGGATTGGGTGCGCGGACTGCGCCTGCCCGGCGGGCGCGAAACGCGCACCTTTGCTTCGCCGGTCCGGCTGGACGGACTATCGCCGCCGATACGGCGCACCCCGCCCGCGCTGGGCGAGCACGGCGATGAAATCCGCGGCACCTTGAACCAGGAGACCCAGGCATGACGGCCACGACCCCCCTTCCCGGCCGGCTGGCCGCCTTCGTCCAGGGCATGGACGCCGCGCTCGATGCCGCACCGGACGAGCCTCGCGCCGTCGAGACCTGCGCGGCGCTGCTGCGCGAGCTCGTGGCCCACGACGACTGGCTGCCCGAGGACTGCTCGCGTCCCCACCCGGTCCACTACCAGCAGTACCTGCTGCACCGGGATCCCGCCGACCGCTACTCGGTGGTCAGCTTCGTCTGGGGTCCGGGACAGCGCACCCCCGTCCACGACCATCGCACCTGGGGCGTGATCGGCATGCTGCGCGGCGCCGAATACTCGCGCGCCTATGCCAGGGAGGATGGGCGCCTGATCCCTTCTTCCACCGAAGAACGCATCGAACCCGGACAGACGACCTGCGTGTCCCCGTCCATCGGCGACATCCATCTCGTGCGCAATGCCTACGACGACCGGGTCTCGATCAGCATCCACGTCTACGGCACGGACATCGGCAAGCAGTCGCGCCATGTCTACGACGCCGAAACGGGCGCCGCCAAGTCCTTCGTTTCCGGATACGCCAATGCCTGAGGCCGTGCTCCAGATCGAGACCGATGCCGGCCAGGGTGTGCGTCGCCTCCTGCTCGACCGCCCGGCCTGCGGCAACGCCCTGTCGGCCGATCTCGTCGCCGCGCTGGCCCAGGCCATCGATGCCTGCGTCCGCGACGACGTGCGCCGCCTCGTGATCGAAGGCGCGGGCCGCCACTTCTGCACCGGCGTGGACCTGTCGGCGCTGGACGAGGAAACCGACGACTCCCTGCTGGCGCGCTTCGTCCGCATCGAATTGCTGTTGCAGGCCGTGCACCAGGCGCCCTTCGAGACGATCGCCATCGCCCACGGCCGCGTCGCCGGCGCCGGCGCCGATCTCTTCGCCGCCTGCCGCCGGCGCCTGATGCGCGGCGACGCCTCGTTCGCCTTCCCGGGCGCCGCCGGCTTCGGCCTCGTGCTCGGCACGCGCCGCCTGGCCACGCTGGTGGGCGGCGACACGGCCCAGACCTGGATACGGTCCGGCCGCTGGATCGACGCCGACGAGGCCCTGGCCTGCGGCCTTGCCCAGGCGCGCATCGACGCGGCGGACAACCTGGATGCGCCTTCCGTGCATACCCCCGATGCCCGCACCCAGGCCTTGCTCGACCTCGCGATGCGGGATCCACGGGCCGCCGATCTCGACCTGGCCCTGCTGACCCGCTCGGCGGCCCGGCCGGGGCTCAAGCAACGCATCCAGCAGTACGCCGCGCGCGTGCGCGCGGCCAGGCAGCAGTAACCCCCTTCCACAACAAGCGTCCTCAGAGGCGCCCGACAGGAGACTTCCATGTTTCATCGTCTTGCCGCAGGCGCGGCACTGGTATTGCTGAGCCCGTTGTCCCAGGCGGCCGCCGACACCGCGGCCTTTCCGAGCCGCGCGGTCAAGATCGTGGTCGGCTACACGCCCGGCGGCGGTACCGACATGACGGCCCGCCTGCTCGCACAGCAGCTGGGGGAAAAACTCGGCCAATCGGTGATCGTCGAGAACCGGCCGGGCGCGGGCCAGAACATCGGCGCCACCTACGTGTCCCGGGCCGACCCCGACGGCTACACGCTGTTCCTGAGTTCCTCGGCGCTGGCGATCAACGTCAGCCTGTTTCCCAAGCTCGACTACGACCCCATCAAGAGCTTCGCGCCCATCGCGGTCTTCGGACAAAGTCCCAACCTGCTCGTGGTGTCCAGCAAGCTGCCGGTGAAAGACGTCAAGCAGCTCATCGCCTACGGCAAGCAGCATCCCGGGGCGCTGAACTTCTCCTCGTCGGGGCACGGCAGTACCCAGCACCTGTCCGCCGAGCTGTTCAAGCTGCGCACCGGCATCTCGGCCACGCACGTCCCCTACAAGGGATCCGGGCCCTCCATCAATGGCGTGCAGACGGGCGAAGTCCAGTTCACCTTCATCAACATCCCGTCCATGTCGGCGCTGATGGGCAGCGACAAGGTCAAGGTCGTCGGGCTGACCAGCTCGAAGCGGTCGGCGGCCGTGCCCGACGTGCCCACGCTGGCCGAATCCGGCGTGCAAGGCATGGACGTGGCCGCCTGGTACGGCCTGCTGGCGCCGGCCGGCACCCCGCCGGCCATCGTCAAGCGCCTGAACCAGGCGGTGAACGACGCGCTGGCCGACGAGAAATTCCGCACCCAGCTGGTGCAGGCGGGCGTGGAGCCCATGAACAGCACGCCCGAATTCTTCGCCTCTTTCCTTGCCGACGACATCGCCCTCTGGAAGAAGGTGATCAGCGCCGCCGGCACCAAAGTCGATTGATGTCCCCTCATCCCCTTAAACAGGAGCAACACATGTTCGAGAACTGGAAGGAACTGCTGGGCACGCTGCGCCAGTCGTCCGGCAAGCTGGGCAACACCAACCCCAAGGTACTGGACGCCTATCGGGGCCTGAATGCCGCCCTGGGCACCAACGGCGCGCTGGATGCCAAGACGCGCGAACTGATCGCCCTGGCCGTGGCCGTCACCACGCGCTGCGACGGCTGCATTTCCTCGCATGCCGCGGCGGCGGTCAAGGCCGGCGCCACCGAGGCCGAAGTAAGCGACGCGCTGGGAACGGCCATCGCGCTGAACGCCGGCGCGGCCTACGTCTATTCGCTGCATGCGATGGAAGCCTTCCAGCAGAACGCCTCGGCGTGAAAGCGGCTCCCGCCACGCATCGTCCATTCACGCCCCCAGACAGGAGACCAGCCCCATGAGCGCCTACGTCATCGACAGCGCGCTGTTCCGAGACCAGTTCAGCACCGCCGCCACCCGGAGCATTTTCAGCGACGAACAGACCGTCCAGAAATGGCTGGACGTGGAAGCGGCACTCGCCCGCGTGCAAGCCGGCATGGGCATCATTCCCCAGCACGCCGCCGACGAAATCCAGGCCAAGGCCAGGGTGGAGCTTATCGACCTGGCGCAGCTGAAGCAGGAAATGGACCGCACCAGCCACCCCATCGTTCCGCTGCTGCGGGCCATGAAAAAAGTGTGCGACGGCGACACCGGGGAATTCATCCACTGGGGCGCGACGACGCAGGACATCGTCGACACCGGCACCATCCTGCAAGTCAAGGAAGCGCTGGAGCAGATCGAGAACAACTACCGCCGGGCACAAGCCCACGTCGTCGCGCTGGCCGAACGGCATCGCGACCAGACCATGGCCGGGCGCAGCCACGGCCAGCAGGCCCTGCCCATCACCTTCGGCTTCAAGGCCGCGGTGTGGGCCGCCGAGATCGGCCGCAACCTGGAACGCCTTCGGCAGATGAAGGAACGGGTGCTGGTCGGCCAGTTCTCCGGCGCGGTCGGGACGCTGGCCGCCCTGGGCGACCAAGGCATCGCGGTCCAGGAAGCGCTGTTCCAGGAACTGGGCCTGGCCTGCCCCGAGATCTGCTGGCACGTGGCGCGCGACGGCATCGCCGAACTGGCCTGCGTGCTGGCGATCTGCACCAGCACCGCCGGCAAGATCGCCCACGAAATCTACAGCCTGCAGAAAACCGAGACCGCCGAGCTTGAAGAGCCCTTCACCCTGGGCAAGGTCGGCAGCAGCACCATGCCCCACAAGCGCAATCCGCCCGCCTGCGAGGGCATCGTGGCGATCTCGCGCGTCGTCCGCAGCACCGTGGCGCTGGGACTGGAAGGGATGATGGCCGAGCACGAACGCGACAAGATCGTGCTGCAGACCGAACGCGAATTCGTCACCCGCCTGTGCTGCATGGCCGACGCGGCCTTCGCCAAGCTGGCCTACGTCACCGCCGGCCTGACCGTCCGGGGCAACAACATGGAACGCAACCTGTCCGTGCAGAAGGGCCTGCTGCTGTCGGAAGCCGTCATGATGAAGCTGGGCGACCACCTGGGCAGGCAGGAAGCCCACGAACTGGTCTACGAGATCTGCATGGACGTGTTCGAGCAAGGCGGCACCTTCAAGGACGGCCTGCTGGCCAACCCGACCATCGCCCGCCACCTCAAGCCCGAGGACATCGACCGCATGCTGGATCCCCAGGCCTACACCGGCGCCGCCGGCACCTTCGTGGACCGCGTCGTGGCCGCCCACCGCGGCGCCACGGCCTGACCACCACGCAAAAGAAAACGGCCTTGCGGCCGTTTTCTTTTTGCTCAGGCAGTGTTCAAGAGGTCAAAAGTTCAGGGAACGCTTGTCCACCGCCAGCGCGGCTTCCTTCACCGCCTCGGACAGCGACGGGTGCGCATGGCAGATGCGGGCGATGTCTTCCGACGCCGCGCGGAACTCCATGGCCACCACGCATTCCGAGATCAGTTCGGAGGCCTGCGGGCCGATGATGTGCACGCCCAGGATCTCGTCCGTCTTGGCGTCGGCGATGACCTTGACCATGCCGGTCGTGTCGCCCAGCGCGCGGGCGCGGCCGTTGGCCAGGAACGGGAAGGTGCCGGTCTTGTAGGCGCGGCCTTCGGTCTTGAGCGCCTGCTCGGTCTGGCCCACCCAGGAGATCTCGGGCGAGGTGTAGATGACCGACGGGATCGTATTGAAGTTGACGTGGCCATGCTGGCCGGCGATACGCTCGGCCACGGCAACGCCCTCTTCCTCGGCCTTGTGCGCCAGCATGGGGCCGCGCACGACGTCGCCGATGGCCCAGACGTTGGGCAGGCCGGTGCGGCAGTCTTCGTCGACCGCCACGAAGCCGCGCTCGTCCAGCTTCAGGCCCACGCCTTCGGCGTTCAGGCCCTGGGTGTTGGGCACCCGGCCGATGGACACGATCAGCTTGTCGACGACCAGCGACTGCTCGGCGCCGGCGGCGTCGGTGTACTTGACCGTGACGGTCTTGGCCGCGGCCTTGACCTCGGCGATCTTCACGCCCAGATTGATCTTCAGGCCCTGCTTGGTCAGGACCTTCAGGGCTTCCTTGGCGATCTGCTCGTCGGCGGCCGGCAGGAAGTTGGGCATGGCTTCCAGGATGGTCACGTCCGAACCCAGGCGGCGCCACACGCTGCCCAGCTCCAGGCCGATCACGCCGGCGCCGATCACGCCCAGGCGCTTGGGCACGCCGCCGATGGCCAGCGCGCCGTCGTTGGACAGCACCTGCTTTTCATCGAACGGCAGGTCGGGCAGCGCGCGCGGGCTGGAACCGGTCGCCACGATCACGTGCTTGGCGACGAGCTCTTCCTCGGCCGGGCCGGAAACCTTGATCGACCAGCCGCCGTCGACCTGGCCCGAGAACGCGCCCGTGCCGTGGAAGAAGGTGACCTTGTTCTTCTTGAACAGGAACAGGATGCCGTCGTTGTTCTGCTTGACGACGGTGTCCTTGCGGCTGATCAGCTTGCCCAGGTCCAGGCCCAGGCCCTTGACCTCGATGCCATGGTCGGCAAAGTGGTGGCCGGCGTGCTCGTAGTATTCGGACGATTGCAGCAGCGCCTTCGAGGGGATGCAGCCCACGTTGGTGCAGGTGCCGCCGGGGGCGGGACCGCCCTTGGCGTTGCTCCAGGCGTCGATGCAGGCCACCGACATACCCAGTTGTGCGGCGCGGATCGCGGCGATGTACCCGCCAGGACCGGCACCGATGACGACGACGTCGAATTGCTTACTCATTTCATTCTTCCAGTTAGAAGGACCCAACTCCCCCAAGTGCCAACGCGGGTATTGACCCAGGGCACCGCCGATCCGGCTCCGCCGGTCGGCCAGTACCGCCCCCTGGGGGGCGCGCGTAAGCGCGTAGGGGGGGTTAAATGTCTAGCAGCAGGCGCTGCGGGTCTTCCAGGGCTTCCTTCATCGCGACCAGGCCCAGCACGGCTTCGCGGCCGTCGATGATGCGGTGGTCGTAGGACATCGCCAGGTAGTTCATCGGACGGACGACGATCTGGCCGTTTTCCACCACGGCGCGGTCCTTGGTGGCGTGCACGCCCAGGATGGCCGACTGCGGCGGGTTGATGATGGGGGTCGACAGCATCGAGCCGAAGGTGCCGCCGTTCGAGATCGAGAACGTGCCGCCGGTCAGGTCGTCCAGGCTGAGCTTGCCTTCCTTGGCCTTCTGGCCGAATTCGGCGATCTTCTTCTCGATGTCGGCCAGGCTGAGCTGGTCGGCGTTGCGCAGGATGGGCACCACCAGGCCGCGCGGGCTGCCGACGGCGATGCCGATGTCGAAGTAGCCGTGGTAGACGATGTCCTTGCCGTCGACCGAGGCGTTGATGACGGGATAGCGCTTGAGCGCGGCCACGGCGGCCTTCACGAAGAAGGACATGAAGCCCAGCTTGACGCCGTGTTCCTTCTCGAACTTGTCCTTGTACTTGGCGCGCAGGTCCATCACGGCCTGCATGTTGACCTCGTTGAACGTGGTCAGGATGGCGTTTTCCGATTGCGACTGCAGCAGGCGCTCGGCCACGCGGGCGCGCAGGCGGCTCATCGGCACGCGCTGCTCGGGACGGCCGTTGACCAGGGTCGCGGCGTCGTTCACGACGGGCGCGGCAGCGGGCTTGGCGGCCGGCGCGGCGGCGGCGCCCAGGGCGTCGCCCTTGGTGATGCGGCCACCGCGGCCCGTGCCTTGCACCGACTCGGGCGAGATGCCCTGCTCGGCCAGCAGCTTGGCGGCGGCGGGCGACGGGATCGAGGTCGCGGGCGCGGCGGCCGGGGCGGCGGCGGGTGCGGCGGCAGGAGCCGGGGCGGCGGCGGCAGGCGCCGGAGCAGCGGCGGCGGGAGCGGCGGCGGCCTTGCCTTCCGTGTCGATCTTGGCGATCACTTCTTCCGAGACGACGGTGCTGCCGTCGGCCTTGACGATCTCGGCCAGCACGCCGTCGGCGGGCGCCGGCACTTCCAGCACGACCTTGTCGGTCTCGATCTCGATCACGATTTCGTCGCGCGAGATGGCTTCGCCCGGCTTCTTCTTCCAGGTCAGCAGGGTGCCTTCCGACACCGATTCAGAAAATTGGGGGACTTTTACGTCGACTATGGCCATGTCAGTTATTCCGCAAGTATGGGGAGTTTCTTCTGGGTCCGGCGCCAGGCGGCCGGGAGCCGGGACCGCCTGCAAGCGGCGGTCCCGGACGTAAGGATCACTTGGTCAGCACGACGCCCTTGAGACGGCCGAAGGACTGGTCGAGCAGCGCCTTCAACTGCTCCATGTGCTTGGAGTAGTAGCCGACGGCCGGCGACGCCGAGGCCGGACGGCCGGCATAGGCGAGCTTCTGGCCTTCGTTCATGTTCTCGTACAGGTGATGCTGCACGTAGAACCACGGGCCCTGGTTCTGCGGCTCGTCCTGCACCCAGACCACCTCGGTGGCGTTCGGGTACTTCTTGAGCTCGGCGGTCAGGCTCTTGTGCGGGAACGGATACAGCTGTTCGGCGCGGGCGATGGCCACGTCGTTGGCGCCTCGCTCCCTGCGGGCGTTGACCAGGTCGTAGTAGACCTTGCCCGAGCAGACCAGCAGGCGCTTGACCTTGGAAGCGTCGATGGTCTCGTCGACTTCGCCGATCAGCGTCTGGAACGAACCCTTGCTCAGGTCGGACAGCGGCGAGGTGGCATCCTTGTTGCGCAGCAGCGACTTGGGCGTGAAGATGACCAGCGGCTTGCGGAACTGGCGGATCATCTGGCGGCGCAGCAGGTGGAAGATCTGCGCGGCGGTGGTCGGCTGCACCACTTGCATGTTGGTATCGGCGCACAGTTGCAGGAAGCGCTCGATGCGGCCCGACGAGTGCTCCGGGCCCTGCCCTTCGTAGCCGTGCGGCAGCATCAGCACCAGGCCCGACTGGCGGCCCCACTTGGCTTCGCCCGAGCTGATGAACTGGTCGATCACGACCTGGGCGCCGTTGGCGAAGTCGCCGAACTGGCCTTCCCAGATCACCATCGAATTGGGTTCGGCGGTCGAGTAGCCGTATTCGAAGCCCATGACGGCTTCCTCGGACAGCAGCGAATCGATGACGCGGAACGGCGCCTGCGCCTCGGACACGTTCTGCAGCGGCACGTACACGCCCGAATCCCAGCGCTCGCGCTTCTGGTCGTGCAGCACGGCATGGCGGTGGGTGAAGGTGCCGCGGCCCGAATCCTGCCCGGTCAGCCGCACGGGGTAGCCCGCGGCCACCAGGCTGGCGAAGGCCAGGTGCTCGCCCATGCCCCAGTCCAGGTTCATTTCACCGCGCGCCATGGCACGGCGGTCGGCCAGGACCTTCTCGACGATGGGGTGGACCTTGAAGCCTTCCGGCACCGTGGTGATGCGCTCGCCCAGGCGCTTCAACTCGGCCTGCGGCATCGAGGTGTCGGCGGCGTCCGTCCACTTGCGGCCCAGGAAGGGCGACCAGTCGACGGCGTACTTGTTCTTGTAGTCGGTCAGGACGGGGTCGACCGTATGGCGGCCTTCGTCCATCGCCGAGCGGAAGCGCTTGACGAATTCGTCGCCCTCGTCGGCGCCGATCACGCCCTGCACCGCCAGCTTGTCGGCGTACAGCTTGCGCGTGCCGGGGTGCTGGCCGATGCGCTTGTACATCAGCGGCTGGGTCAGCGCGGGGGTGTCCTGCTCGTTGTGGCCCAGCTTGCGGAAGCAGACGATGTCGACCACGATGTCCTTCTGGAACTCGACGCGGAAGTCCAGGGCCAGGCGGGTGGCGAACACGACGGCTTCGGGATCGTCGCCGTTCACGTGCAGCACCGGCGCCTCGATCATCTTGACCACGTCGGTGCAATACAGCGTGGAGCGGGTGTCGCGCGGATCGGAGGTGGTGAAGCCGATCTGGTTGTTGATGACCAGGTGGACCGTGCCGCCCGTGCCGTAGCCGCGGGTCTGCGCCAGGTTCAGGGTTTCCATCACGACGCCCTGGCCGATGAAGGCGGCGTCGCCGTGGACCAGCACCGGCAGCACCTGCTTGCCGCCTTCCATGCCGCGGCGTTCCTGGCGCGCACGGGCGCTGCCTTCGACCACGGGGTTGACGATTTCCAGGTGCGAGGGGTTGAACGCCAGCGACACGTGGACGGGGCCGCCACGGGTCGAGACGTCGCTCGAGAAGCCCTTGTGGTACTTCACGTCGCCGGCAGCCAGGCCGCCGTCGTCGTACTTGCCTTCGAATTCGGCGAACAGGTCCTTGGGCATCTTGCCCAGGGTGTTGACCAGCACGTTCAGGCGGCCGCGGTGGGCCATGCCCAGCACCACTTCCTGGATGCCGACTTCCCCGGCATGCTGGATCAGCTCGTCGATGGCCGCGATGAAGCTTTCGCCGCCTTCCAGCGAGAAGCGCTTCTGGCCGACATACTTGGTGTGCAGGTAGCGCTCCAGGCCCTCGGCCGCGGTCAGGCGGTCCAGCACGTGCTTCTTCTGGTCGGCCGACAGGCTGGGCGTGGCTTGCGTGCTTTCCAGGCGTTGCTGGATCCAGCGCTTGATGACCGGGTCGGACACGTGCATGAACTCGACGCCGATGCTGCGGCAATACGTGTCGCGCAGCGCCTTCACGATCTCGCGCAGCGTCATGTGCTCGGCGGTCGTGAAGTAGGTGTTGGTGGCGGAGTAGACCTTGTCCATGTCGGATTCGGTCAGGCCGTAGAAGCTGGGCTCCAGTTCGGGGATGGCCGGGCGTTCCTGGCGCTGCAGCGGGTCGAGATCGGCCCAGCGCGCACCGAGGTAGCGGTAGGCGGCGATGATAGACTGGACGTGGACTTGCTTGCCCGCGACCGACAGGTCGCTTTCGGCGGTACGCGGCAGGAAGGCATTGGCACGCGCGCGCTGGGCGAAGGATTCGATGACCGGCGCATGGGCCTGGTCGCGGGTGGATTCCTGGCCGTCAACCGCCGGCGTGTGCTGCAACTGGTCGAAGTAATTGCGCCAGTTGTCGGGAACGGAACCCGGATTGTCGAGGTAGGCCTCGTAGAGTTCTTCCACGTACGGCGCATTACCCCCGAACAGATACGAGGTGCTGGATTCTTGGATGCTGGACATGATTTGCGCTTCACCTTGCCGGGTGTTTCACCCGTTCGATGCAGGACGGACCTTCCGCGACACGGCTTGGCCGATTAGCGGATAGCTAGTGCAGAAGGCGGTTGATGGAACCTTTCGGTTGGAAGGAATTAAATCAATAAACCTGTAAAGCATAGCACTTGGGGAATTCCCTTGCTCGGAAAAGCCGAGCCAGTGTGGCGGTTTGGACGACAACCACTGTACTGGATGACCCCGCGCATGTCCTTAAGTTCCGGTGCTGCAACGCAGCGCCCTCCCGCTCCCGATGCGGTGCATGCACCACATCGGGAGACGCCATCACGCCCTCTTCACGCTCACGCCACTTTCTGCTCGGCATGCTCCTCGAACTGCTCGGCCTCGGTCGAGCCGTGCAGCGCCGTGGTGGACGAACGGCCGCCCTCCACCGCCTGGGTCACCGCATCGAAATAGCCGGTGCCGACCTCGCGCTGGTGCTTGACCGCCGTGAAGCCGCGTTCGGCCGCGGCGAACTCCTTCTGCTGGAGGGCCACGAAGGCCGTCATCTGCTCGCGGGCGTAGCCATAGGCCAGGTCGAACATGCCGTAGTTCAGCGCATGGAAGCCGGCCAGCGTGATGAACTGGAACTTGTAGCCCATGGCGCCCAGCTCGCGCTGGAACCTGGCGATCGTGGCGTCGTCCAGGTTCTTCTTCCAGTTGAACGACGGCGAGCAGTTGTAGGCCAGCAGCTTGCCCGGGTACTGCTTATGGACGGCCTCGGCGAAGCGGCGCGCATAGTCCAGGTTGGGGGTCGAGGTCTCGCACCAGATCAGGTCGGCATAGGCCGCATAGGCCAGCCCGCGGGAAATGGCCTGGTCGATGCCCGCCCGCGTGCGGAAGAAGCCTTCGACGGTCCGGTCGCCGGTGATGAACGGCCGGTCGTTCTCGTCGACGTCGCTGGTGATCAGGTCGGCCGCGTCGGCATCCGTGCGGGCCAGCAACAGCGTCGGCACGCCCAGCGTATCGGCGGCCAGCCGCGCGGCGACCAGCTTGGAGACGGCCTCGCGCGTGGGCACCAGGACCTTGCCGCCCATGTGGCCGCACTTCTTGACCGAGGCCAGTTGATCCTCGAAATGCACGCCGGCGGCGCCCGCGTCGATCATGGCCTTCATCAGCTCGAAGGCGTTCAGGACGCCGCCGAAGCCCGCCTCGGCATCGGCCACGATGGGGGCGAAATAATCGATGTAGTCCGACGCGCCCGGCCGGCCTCCCTCCATCCACTGGACCTGGTCGCAGCGCTGCAAGGCATTGTTGATGCGGCGCACGACCGACGGGACGGAATTGGCCGGATACAGGGACTGGTCGGGGTACATCTCGCCCGCCAGGTTGGCATCCCCCGCGACCTGCCAACCCGACAGGTAGATGGCGCGCAGCCCCGCCTTCACCTGCTGCATGGCCTGGTTGCCCGTCATCGCGCCCAGCGAATTGACGAAGGGTTCCTCGTTCAGCATTTTCCAGAGCTTCTCGGCACCCCGGCGCGCCAGGGTGTGCTCGGGTTGCACCGAGCCGCGCAGCGCGACGACCCGTTCGGCGTCGTAGCCCCGGCGTATGCCCTTCCAGCGCGGGTTCTCGCGCCACTCCTGCTCCAGCTTCTCGATTTCGGCGTTGCGTTGGGACATGGATGTCTCCTTCAAGGGTAGTGAACGACGGTTGGAAATCCTGGCGGCCGCGGTGCCGGGTAAGAAACAATCTATAGATATGCTGCAACGCAATCAACGCTTTTAGTCTTCTACAAGAATTATTTTTTATTTAATAAAATCAATAAGTTGAAATTAAAATTCCATGATGAGAAACAAAAAACCGGCTTGTGAAAGCCGGTTTTTTTGCGGAGCAACCATTGGGCGAATGCGATTTTGCGATGTGCGGAATCGATCCAAGATACGAGAATTGCCCCCATCGATGGACAAGCATCGGGTATTTAATTAGAATTTTCTAAATTAGTATTTTCTAATATTATGCATCCATGCCTTCATCTCCGGAAGACCAGCGCTTCATGCGGGAAGGAGCCGCCCGGGCCGCGGCGCTGCTGCGCTCGGTGGGCAACGAATCGCGGCTGCTGGTGCTGTGCCTGCTGATCGAACACGGCGAACTCACGGTGGGCCAACTGCTGGCGCAGGTGCCGCTCAGCCAGTCCGCGCTGTCCCAGCACCTGGCCCGGATGCGCGACGAAGGACTGATCTCGTTCCGCAGGACATCCCAGACCCTGCACTACCGCATCGCCAATCCCGACGTGGAACGGCTGATCGCCACGCTCAAGGGAATCTTCTGCCCCTCGCCCAAGGACAGCACGACATGACGCCACGACTGCTCGAACCCCACGCCGTCTCCGCCCTGCTCGACCAGGGTGCCCTGCTGGTCGACATCCGCGATGCCGACGAGCACGCGCGGGAACGCATTCCGGGGGCGCGCCACATTCCGTTCGCCCGGCTGGCGGATGTCGGGCCGCTGGCCGGTTCGGGCACGCCCGTCGTCTTTCACTGCCGGTCCGGCAACCGCACCCGCATGCATGCGCAGGCGCTGGCCGCTCGCGCCCCTGGCGATGCTCGTATCCTGGAAGGCGGACTCGATGCCTGGAAACGCGCCGGCCTGCCCGTCGTGCAGGACCGCTCCCAGCCGCTGGAACTCCAGCGGCAGGTCCAGATCGTTGCCGGCACGCTGGTCACGTTGGGCGTGGTCCTGGGCCTGGCGGTCAGCCCCTGGTTTCACCTGCTGTCGGGGCTGGTGGGCGGCGGCCTGGTTTTCGCCGGCGTGTCCGGCTTCTGCGGCCTGGCCCGCGTTCTGGCCAGGCTGCCGTGGAACCGACGCGGCCTGGCCGCCTGAGGCCTATTTGGCGCCCAGCGACAGCTTGGGTACGACCCGGGCGTAGATGTCGCGCTCTTCATCCACCACGCGCTGGTACTCGGCCGGCGGCAGATAGGCCGGCGCGACCAGGTCGCGCGTCACGAAATTGCGGAAGGAGTCGGACTGGACGGCCGCGGCGAAAGCCGTGCTCAGTTTCTTCATGACGTCGTCGGGCGTGCCCTTGGGCACGAACAGGCCGAAATCCGCGCGCAGGGACAAGTCCACGCCGGCTTCCTTCAAGGTCGGGATCGCCGCCAGCTCGTCCGTGCGCGTCGCGCCGAACTGCGCCAGCGCCCGCAGGCGGCCGCCCTGGATCTGCGTATTGATCGTTCCCGGCGCGCCCAGGACCAGGTCGACGAAGCCCCCCGATGCCGCTGTTACCGCCGGCGCCAGCCCTCGGTACGGCACGTGGCTGAGCTTGATGCCCGCGGCGTCGGCGAACGCCTCGCCCGCCAGGTGCACGGCGGTGCCGTTGCCCGGGCTGCCGAAGGTCACCTTGCCGGGATTGGCCTTCGCGTAGGCCAGCAGCTCCGGCAACGTCTTGAACGGCGCATCGACGCGGGCCGCCAGCAGATGCGGCGTCACGCTGGCGCGGGCCAGCCCGCGCAGGTCCTCGTAGCGATACGGTGCGTTGCCGACCAGCGGCGCGACCGTGACCACGGCCGGCGCGGCATAAAGAATCGTGTAGCCGTCCGGCCTGGACTTGGCCACGAAGCCCGCGCCGATGGCACCGCCGGCGCCATCCCGGCTCTCGACGACGATCGGCTGCCCCAGCTCGCGCGAGGCCACCTCGGCCAACTGGCGCGCCTGGCCGTCGGTGGCGCCCGGCGCGTAAGGTACGACGATGGTGATCGGCTTCGACGGAAAAGGCTGGGCGCCGGCCGCGCGCAGGCCCGCGACGGCAAGAACGGGAACCAGGCACAGGGCAAGCAACTTCGGAGAACGGGTGAGCGGCATAGCGGGGACTCGTGCGGTAGTTGGGGGGAAATGTGGGCGCGGCTACGCGGCGCCGGCGGCGGCCGCCGCGCGCCTGAGCCGGTGCTCGGCCGCGTCGTTCCAGACCTGCTGGCTGAGGATGCGGCCCGCGCGCAGCTCGAAGCGGTCGATGAAGCGGATACCGTCGAAGGCCGTGCCGTCGGGCCAGCGGCCATGCAGCGTGCCCAGGCAGTAAACGATGACGCTCCCGTCGTCCGCCGGCATCGCGTCGTAGCGCTCGATATGCTTGCCCACCCACTGATAGCGGCGGGAGGAATTCGCCACGATCCCGGCCACCGACGTGGCCGGATTGCCCCCGGGACCGACGATGCGCGCCCCTTCGTGCAGTCGGGCCTGGGCCCGATCCACCTCGCGCGCTTCCAGCGCGGCCAGGTAATCGCCCACCACGTCGATGGCGGCCTGCATGTCCTGCTGGCGGGGCGTCATTGCGGCCTTCCTTGCGCGCCGGTTGCAGCCGGCTTGCGGGCCACGATCATCTTCCACGGCAGGCGCCAGGCGTGCGGCGGATGCGACAGCGCGCCCGCTTCTTCCGCGAAATCGGTGACTTCTACGCGCTCGAACCCCGCTTCGCGATAGGCCTGCGCGAGATCGATCCGGCTGTGCTCGAGCAGATAGGGTTCGTTGTTGCGCCGCGCATGGCCCGCGTAAAGCATCGCCAGCAGCGGATCGTCCGGCGGCAGGAAATCCAGGTGCGCGACCATCCCGCCCGCCGCCGTCAGGCGGCCCGTCTCGCGGATCAAGGCGCGAACGGCGCCTTCGGGCATCTCGTGCAGCAGCATCGTGGACGTGACCAGGTCGAAGCCTGCGTCCGGCAACCCGCTGGCCAGCGCATCGGCCTGGGCGAAACTGAGCCGTGACCGCAGCACGGGCGGCGCATCGTGCGCCGCGAGCGATACGCAACTGGCCGACAGGTCGATGCCATGCACGTGGGCGCCGGGCGCCGCCCGGCCGAACGCCACGCTGCTGCGGCCGAATCCACAGCCGAGATCCAGCACCCGCTTGGGGTGGCAGGCGGCGAGCACCGCCTGCGCGAAACGTTCATGCAGCGCCGGCTTGCCGACGACGCCGCCTCCCACCGCGTCCTGGTAGACGAAGGCCGCCAGGGCATCGCCGCCCAGGCCGCCCGGATGCTGGTGGATGTCCCATTCGGCATAGTAGGCGGGCGGCCGCAGGTCCGGATCCAGGCTCAGCAGCCCCGGCGGCAGGGGTTCGTCCAACACCCGGCCCAGCGCATCGCGGCAGGCCTCGACGCCGGCGACCAGGCCGTACGGTCCGGAGTAGCGCATCCGCTGCAGGTGCCGCTCCATCCAGGCGAAGACCTGGTGCGTGGGATGTTCCTCGACCCGGGCGCGGAACCCGGCGGAGGTAGCCCGAGCGGCGTTCCAGGCGGGGATGTCGCGTTCCACCTGATCGAGCAGCGAGGCGAACATTTCGCGGGCCCAATAGCCTCGCGCCGCCGCGACGAAGCGCTGGTAGGCGGCCCGGTCCCGTTCGTCGTCCCTGTCGGCCGGGCCCTGCCTGGTTTCCTTCATAGCGGCCCCCTGGCCGACTGCCGTCCCAGCAGCGGCTCCAGCACATGGGCGGCGAAGGCCGCCGCATCGTCCCGCCGCGCGGCGGCATCGGGCAGGCCCGGGCCCCTCGCCTCCTCCAGGTCGCGCACGCGCTCGCGCAGCATGTGCACCTCGGCGGCCAGCGCCAGCGTCACCCCCATGAGGCGATCGAGCACCGGATCGTTGAAAAAGATCTGCTCTGGCCGCTCCGCGGCCGAGGGGGTAGCCAACGCCATGTCCTGAATCACCATCAACATGCCAATGTGTTGACACATTAATGGATAGACCCTGGCTTTACAATGTATCCATATCTAGGTTTTCCCTAGATTTCCTTTCCTTAACTGTTGACAGTAAAACATCGGAGAATAAAAAACCCGCCTGCAAGCAGGCGGGTTTTCAGGGATGACGCTTACTCACCGGCGGCAAGCCGCCGGCCGAGGAATCAACGCTTGCCCAGGTCCGGCACGTCGCGCGCGGGCGAGCCGGTGAACAGCTGGCGGGGACGGCCGATCTTGTAGTCGGGATCGGAGATCATTTCGTCCCACTGCGCGATCCAGCCCACGGTGCGGGCCAGCGCGAAGATGGCCGTGAACAGCTGGGTCGGGATGCCGATGGCGCGCTGGACGATACCCGAGTAGAAGTCGACGTTCGGGTACAGCTTGCGCTGGACGAAGTAGTCGTCTTCCAGGGCGATCTTTTCCAGGGCCATGGCCAGCTTGAACAGCGGATCGTCCTGCAGGCCCATGGCTTCCAGCACTTCGCGGCAGGTTTCCTGCATCAGCTTGGCGCGGGGGTCGTAGTTCTTGTAGACGCGGTGGCCGAAGCCCATCAGGCGCACGCCCGAATCCTTGTCCTTGACCTTGGCGACGAACTCGCCCAGCTTGTCGACGCCGCCGGCGGCCAGCAGGTCTTCCAGCATCTGCAGCGCCGCTTCGTTGGCGCCGCCGTGGGCCGGGCCCCACAGGCAAGCCACGCCCGCCGCGATGGCCGCGAACGGGTTGGTGCCCGACGAACCGCACAGGCGCACGGTCGAGGTCGAGGCGTTCTGCTCGTGGTCGGCGTGCAGGATGAAGATGCGGTCGAGCGCGCGCTCGATGACCGGGTTCACCTGGTATTCCTCGCACGGCGTGGCGAACATCATGCGCAGGAAGTTGCCGGTGTAGGACAGGTCGTTCTTCGGATAGACGTAGGGCTGGCCGACCGAGTACTTGTAGGCCATGGCGACCAGCGTGGGCATCTTGGCGATCAGGCGGATGGCCGAGATCTCGCGGTGCTTGGGCTGGGTGATGTCGATCGAGTCATGGTAGAACGCCGACAGCGCGCCCACCAGGCCGGTCAGCACGGCCATCGGGTGGGCGTCGCGGCGGAAGCCGCGCAGGAAGAACTGCAGCTGCTCGTTGACCATGGTGTGATGGGTCACGAGATGGTCGAAGTCAGCCTTCTGCTTGGCGTTGGGCAGTTCGCCGTTCAGGATCAGGTAGCTGGTTTCCAGGAAGTCGCACTTGACCGCCAGTTGCTCGATCGGATAGCCGCGGTACAGCAGTTCGCCCTTGTCGCCGTCGATGTAGGTGATGCTGGACGAGCAAGCGGCCGTCGACATGAAACCAGGATCGAGAGTGAACATCCCGGTTTGCGCGTACAGCTTGCGGATATCCACGACCGACGGGCCGATCGTGCCTTCATAAACCGGAAACTCGGCACCCTGGCTCCCATCGGAGAACGTCAGGGTCGCTTTCTTGTCGGACAGTTTCATCGGATGTTCCTCTTCCATCAAAATCAATTCACATGGACTCCGGCCGCTCACACCGAGCGCAGCCGCTTCAGCAAGTCCCGCATGGCTGGCGTAGCAAGGTCTCCCTCGGGTTCCTTGCGAGCCAACAGATAGTCCATCAGCTCGTTGTCGGACAGCTCGAGCAACCGGGTCAACTCCGCCACGTCGGCGTCGGTAAGCCGGGATTCGTACGCGTCCAGGAAACGCGTCAGTATCAGGTCATTCTCGAGCAGTCCGCGCCGGGCGCGCCAACGCAGGCGCGTCCGGTCATGCAGGGAAAACTCCGGCACCACGGCGTCAGATCGCCCGCCGGGCCATCATTTCCTTGATCTTGCCTATTGCCCGGGTGGGGTTCAGCCCCTTGGGACAGACATCGACGCAGTTCATGATGGTGTGGCAACGGAACAAACGGTATGGATCCTCGAGGTTATCCAAACGTTCCCCGGTCGCTTCGTCGCGGCTGTCCGCGAGGAAGCGGTATGCCTGCAGCAGCCCGGCCGGGCCCACGAACTTGTCGGGGTTCCACCAGAACGACGGGCACGACGTCGAGCAGCAAGCACACAGAATACACTCATACAGGCCGTCCAGCTCTTCGCGGGCCTCGGGCGACTGCAGGCGCTCCTTCTCGGGCGGCGGCGTGTCGTTGATCAGGAACGGCTTGACCGAGTGGTACTGGTTGAAGAAGTGGGTCATGTCCACGATCAGGTCGCGGATGACCGGCAGGCCGGGCAGCGGCTTGAGCACGATGGGCTGCTTCAGGTCGAGCAGGTTGGTCGTGCACGACAGGCCGTTCTTGCCGTTGATGTTCATGGCGTCGGACCCGCACACGCCCTCGCGGCACGAGCGGCGGAAGGACAGGCTGTCGTCGACGTCGTTCTTGATGCGCACCAGCGCGTCAAGCAGCATCTTGTCGTTGGGACCCAGCTCGACCTCGAGCTTCTGCATGTAGGGACGCTGGTCCTTGTCGGGGTCGTAGCGGTAGATCTCGAACTTCACAACACGTTTAGCACTCATCAGAGCACTCCAAAAAAGTTGGGGTCCCCCCCCTACGCGCTTCGCGCGCCCCCCAGGGGGCGGCGCTGGCGGACCGGCGGAGCCGGATCCGCGGCGCCCTGGGAAGGGGTGGTCATATCGGTTAGAACGTTCTTGCCTTGGGCGGGAAGCTGTCGACGGTCAGCGGCTTCATCGTCACGGGCTTGTAATCGAGGCGGTTGCCTTCCGCGTACCACAGCGAGTGGCGCAGCCAGTTCTGGTCGTCGCGCTCGGGGAAGTCGCTGTGCGCATGGGCGCCGCGGCTCTCGTTGCGGGCGGCGGCCGACACGATGGTCGCCTTGGCCACTTCGATCAGGTTCTCCAGCTCCAGCGCTTCCACGCGGGCCATGTTGAAGACCTTGGAATGGTCCTGGAAGGCGACGCTCTTGGCGCGCTCGGCCAGTTCCAGGATCTGCCCCACGCCTTCGTCCAGCAGCGTCTGGGTGCGGAACACGCCGCAGTGGCGCTGCATGGAATTGCGGATGTCATTGGCGACGTTCTGCACGCGCTCGCCCTGCTTGCGGCTTTCCAGCGCGTCGACACGGCCCAGCGTGAAGTCCGCGGCGTCGGCCGGCAGGTCCTTGTGGCTGCGGCGCTTGAGATCGGCGCCGACGATGTGGTTGCCGGCCGCGCGGCCGAACACCACCAGGTCGAGCAGCGAGTTCGTGCCCAGGCGGTTGGCGCCGTGTACCGACACGCAGGCGCATTCGCCGATGGCGTACAGGCCGTTGACCACCGTGTTCGGGTTGCCGTCCTTGGGCACGACCACCTGGCCGTGATAGTTGGTCGGGATGCCGCCCATCTGGTAGTGGATGGTCGGCACGACCGGGATCGGTTCCTTGATGGGATCGACGTTCGCGAACTTGATCGCGATCTCGCGGATCGACGGCAGGCGCTTGTTGATCGTATCGGCGCCCAGGTGATCGAGCTTGAGCAGCACGTAGTCGCCGTGGGGGCCCGCACCGCGGCCTTCCTTGATTTCCTGGTCCATCGAGCGCGACACGAAGTCGCGCGGCGCCAGATCCTTCAGCGTCGGGGCATAGCGCTCCATGAAGCGCTCGCCGTCCTTGTTCAGCAGGATACCGCCCTCGCCGCGCACGCCCTCGGTGATCAGCACGCCGGCACCGGCCACGCCGGTGGGGTGGAATTGCCAGAACTCCATGTCTTCCAGCGGCAGGCCCGCGCGCGCCGCCATGCCCAGGCCGTCGCCGGTGTTGATGAAGGCGTTGGTCGAGGCGGCCCAGATGCGGCCCGCGCCGCCCGTGGCCAGCACGGTGGTCTTGGCTTCGAAGATGTAGATTTCGCCGGTTTCCATTTCCAGCGCGGTCACGCCCACCACGTCGCCCTCGGAGTCACGGACGAGGTCCAGCGTCATCCACTCGACGAAGAACTGGGTACGGGCGGCGACGTTGCGCTGGTAGAGCGTATGCAGCAGCGCATGGCCGGTCCGGTCGGCCGCGGCACAGGCGCGCTGCACCGGCTTTTCGCCGAAGTTGGCGGTATGGCCGCCGAACGGACGCTGGTAGATCGTGCCGTTGGGGTTGCGGTCGAACGGCATGCCGAAGTGCTCGAGCTCGTAGACCGCGTTGGTGGCCTCGCGGCACATGAATTCGATGGCGTCCTGGTCGCCCAGCCAATCCGACCCCTTGACGGTGTCGTACATGTGCCAGAACCAGTTGTCCTCGCTCATGTTGCCCAGCGAGGCGCCGATGCCGCCCTGCGCCGCGACGGTGTGCGAGCGGGTCGGGAACACCTTGGAGAAAACGGCGACGCTCAGGCCGGCCTGGGCCAGCTGCAGCGAGCAACGCATGCCGGATCCACCGGCGCCGACGACCACCACATCGAACTGGCGGCGCGGAAGAGAAGATTTAACGGCGGCCACGACTTAGATTCTCCACAGAATTTGAGCGGCATAGACGACGGAGCCGACCAGCCACAGAACGGTCAGGACTTCCAGCGCCAGGCGGATGCCCGTCGGCTTGACGTAGTCCATCCAGATGTCACGCACGCCGATCCAGGCGTGATAGGCAAGCGATATGAAGGCCAGCATGGCCAGCAGCTTGCCCAGGGGGAAGCTGAGCACTTCGAAATTGAACAGGCGCACCCAGTTTTCGTAGGTGAATTCCGGAGTGACCAGCGCGCCGATGCCCAGCACCAGCGTGTAGATGACGAGGATGACGGCGGTGACGCGCTGGAGGACCCAGTCCTTCACGCCGTAGTGCGCGCCGACGACCAGGCGCTTGGGACCGATATTTTGCGGGGCCGACATCAGAATACTCCGAACAGTTTCAAACCGAAGACGACGGTCAGCGCCAGGCTGACGACCAGCACGATGCCCGCGCTACGCTGGGCGGCGTGCTTTTCCAGTCCCTTGTGCAGATCCAGCGCCAGGAACCGGATGCCCGCACAGAAGTGATGCAGGTATGCCCAGATCAGGCCCAGCAGGACGATCTTGACCAAGGGATGCGAAGCGAAATCGTGGAACTGCGCGAAGCCGATCTCAGAAATCAGGCTGCGCTCGAACAGCGGCAGCAGCACCAGCGGCAGCGCCAGGAACAGCGCGAAGCCGGAAATGCGGTGCAGGATCGACACCTTGCCGGCCAGCGGCAGGCGGTAGCGCGCGATCTGCGTGATATTGATATTTCTGAACTGTGGGCGGGGTTTTGCGGCAGAGTCGGACATCACGACCTCGGGTAAAGTAAGCGAACCATGAAAAAAACCATTGTTGCGTGACAGGGCGTCAGGAGTCGTCCAGGAAAGCCGGGCCGGCGGGCCAGGCTTTCGTCGGGGTTCCAGGAGCCGGCGTCGTGGAGCCGCCCGAAAGCCGCCGAGTAAGGCAAACCCTGCTATTTTCGCCCATTCAGCGCCACCGTATCAAATCGTGTCCCAAAACGGCATCAATTGAGGCTGTTCCGGTAGTGGTAGCGCGAAGTCAGATACAGCCCGCGGCGCATCTCGACCGGGCGATCGCCGTAGGTGAACGAGATACGCTCGACCTGCAGCAGAGGCGTTCCCGCCTCGATATCCAGTAGCTCGGCCTCCGGCACTCCGGCCGGCACCGCGCGGATCTTCTCGTCGGCGCGGATCATGCGCACGCCGAACTCGCTTTCGAACAGGCCGTACATCGGCCCCTTGTATTCCGCCAGGCGCTCGGCCGTCAGCCCCCGGAACAGGGAGCCCGGCAGCCAGATCTCGTCGATGACCGTGGGGACTTGGCCGAACGACAGCACGCGGCGCACCAGCACCACGCTGTCGCCCGCGCGCAGCTCCAGCGCCTTGGCCACTTCGGCCGGCGCGCGCAGGCGGCGGCATTCCAGGAAGCGGCTGCGCGAGCGGGCGTGCTGCCCGTCGTCGGGCGCCAGGCGCAGGAAGCGGAACCGGACGCGGTCCTCGTGATGGGTGGCGACGAAGGTGCCCTTGCCCTGGCGGCGCAGCAGGATGTTGTCGGCGGCCAGCTCGTCGATGGCCTTGCGCACCGTGCCCTGGCTGACCTTGAAGCGGGCGGCCAGGTCCAGTTCGCTAGGAATGGCCTCGCCCGGCTTCCATTCGCCGCGATCCAGGCTTTGCAGGATCAGGCCCTTGATTTGCCTGTATAAAGGACTGAATGCCGCGCCCGGGGCACCCGGCTCCGGAGCCACGGCCGGGCCGGCCGTCGCGGGCGCGTCGGTCGAAGCGGACAGGCAGGGCGGGTGGGGCTTGAACGGCATGGCCGGGATTGTGTCACAGCGTAACCCGCGATGTCCAACGCAACCCGTAAAAAAATCTTATGTCTTATATAAAACATAAGATATGTTTATTGACGGTCAACGGCGATTTTTCTACACTCCCACGATCATGCCGACCCACGCTTGCCGCGCCGCCCGCAGCACCCTGGCGCCCAGCCGCCCTTCCCTGGCCGTGGCCGTCGACTTCCCATCCCCGATCCCCCTTCGTGCATCGCGCCGTGACCTTCCCCTGCGGAGTTACACTGCGCGTCGCGTCATTCTCACTCACCCCCATCCTCTTCGGAGACTCATATGACCAAGCCCGCAATGCGTGTTGCCGTCACCGGCGCCGCCGGCCAGATCGGCTACGCCCTGTTGTTCCGCATCGCTTCCGGCGAAATGCTCGGCAAGGACCAGCCGGTCATCCTGCAGCTGCTGGAAATCCCCGATGAAAAGGCGCAGAAGGCACTCAAGGGCGTCATCATGGAGCTCGAGGACTGCGCCTTCCCGCTGCTGAAGGAAGTCACCGCCCACAGCGATCCCATGACCGCCTTCAAGGACGCCGACGTGGCCCTGCTGGTCGGCGCCCGCCCCCGCGGCCCCGGCATGGAGCGCAAGGACCTGCTGACGGTCAACGCCCAGATCTTCACGGCCCAGGGCAAGGCCCTGAACGCCGTCGCCAGCCGCAACGTCAAGGTGCTGGTCGTGGGCAACCCCGCCAACACCAACGCCTACATCGCGATGAAGTCGGCCCCGGACCTGCCCGCCCGCAACTTCACCGCCATGCTGCGCCTGGACCACAACCGCGCCCTGTCGCAACTGGCCGCCAAGGCCGGCGTCGCCGTCGGCGACATCGAAAAGCTGATCGTCTGGGGCAACCACTCGCCCACGATGTACCCCGACTTCCGCTTCGCCACCCTGGCCGGCAAGCCCGCCCTGTCGGTGGTCAATGACGACGAGTGGAACCGCAACACCTTCATCCCGACCGTGGGCAAGCGCGGCGCCGCCATCATCGACGCTCGCGGCCTGTCCTCCGCCGCCTCCGCCGCCAACGCCGCCATCGACCACGTCCGCGACTGGATCCTGGGCAGCAACGGCAAGTGGGTCACGATGGGCGTTCCCTCGGACGGCTCGTACGGCATCCCCGAAGGCATCATCTACGGCGTTCCCGTCATCACGAAGAACGGCGAATACGCGGTCGTCAAGGACCTCGAGATCGACGCCTTCTCGCGCGAGCGCATGGACCTGACGCTGAAAGAGCTGACCGAAGAGCGCGACGGCGTCAAGCATCTGCTCTGATCCCTCTGCGCGCTGGCGTCCCCGAAGGGGGCGCTGCGGCAGCGGAAGCACGCGAGTACGATATCGTCTCGCGTGCTTTTTTTTTGCCCCGGACACGGCCGTCTCAAGAACTCAGACAGAACAGCGCCCCATGAAACACCCCTCCGAAGTCCTGCACCAGTCCGCCAAGCCCCCCGCGGTGCTTCCCGTCTGCGATCACTATGCCGGCTCCGAAAAGCTGATGCAGAAAAGCCTGGAACGCCAGGCCCGGTCCGGCCCCGTCTTCGACGTCACCCTGGACTGCGAAGACGGCGCCGCCGTCGGCCGCGAAGCCGAACATGCCGAAATGGCTGCCCGCCTGGCCGCCAGCGACGCCAACCGCCACGGCCGCGTCGGCGTCCGTGTCCACGACGTCAACCACCCCTCCTTCATCAGCGACCTCGACATCCTCATCAGCATCGCCGGCGCCAGGCTGGCCTACATCACCGTCCCCAAGGTCAACTCCGCCAACGACGCCCTCAACGCCGCCGAATCCATCGAACGCATAGGCATGGAAATGGGACTGGACCGCAAGATCCCCGTCCACGTCCTGATCGAGACCCACGGCGCGCTGCGCGAAGTCTTCCGCATCGCCGCCCATCCCGCCATCGAATGCCTGTCCTTCGGGCTGATGGACTTCGTGTCCTCGCACCACGGCGCCATCCCCGCGCACGCGCTGACCGCCGAAGGCCAGTTCGACCATCCGCTGATCGCCCGCGCCAAGCTCGAGATCGCCGCGGCCTGCCACGCCTATGGCAAGGTGCCCTCGCATAACGTCGTCACCGAACTGAACGCGCCCGAGGTCATCTCGCACGCCGCCCTGCACGCCGGACGCGAATTCGGCTACACGCGCATGTGGAGCATCCATCCCTCGCAGATCGACCCCATCGTCGAGGCCCTGTCGCCCACCGCGGCCGACGTCGCCGATGCCGAGCGCATCCTGCTGGCCGCCGCGCGCGCCGACTGGGGGCCCATCCGCGACGGCGACCCGCAGGCCGGCCGGCTGCACGACCGCGCCAGCTACCGCTACTACTGGGACGTGCTGCGACGCGCCCATGCCGCCGGCGTGGACGTGTCGGCCGAGGCGCGGCGCCAGTTCTTTTCCTGAACCGGGCCGCCGGCCTCAGCTTCCGCCCGCCTCCAGGTAGCGGGCGAACAGCCCCAGGAAACGCTCCACGACCTCCTCGCGATTGCCGTCCGAGGTCCCCGCCATGTGGGGCGTCACGAGGAAATCGTCGCAGTCCCACAATGGATGATCCGGCGGCAGCGGCTCGGTGTCGAAGACGTCCAGGTGAGCATGGCGCACCAGCCCGCGCTCATGGGCCGTCAGCAGCGCCCGCGTGTCGATCAGGGGCCCGCGCGCCACGTTGACCACGCCCAGCGGCCGCTCGGCCCGCAGCACGTCCAGCGTGCGCATGTTGAACAGCCCCCGCGTGGCCGGCGACAGCGGGCAGGCGAAGAACACCCAATCCACCTGCCCGACCCATTCGTGAAAGCGTTCGTAGCCGCCGGTGGCGCCCACGCCCGCCACCGGTTCCGCGCTCTGGCGCAGCACCCGCAGCGGCATGCCGAGCGTGGCCAGGTATTGCCCGATGCGGCTGCCGATCTCGCCCCACCCCACCACCATCGCCTCGGTGCTGCGCAGCGCGCGGACCTCGTCGTGCGCCATCGGCTGCCAGCGCTTCTCCAGTTGCTGGCGGCGCGCCGTGTGCAGCCGGCGGGCGAAATACAGGAACCCCGCCAGCGCCGTCTGGGCCACCGCGCCGGCGTTGGCGCCGGCGGAGTTGGTGACCTGGACGCCGCGCGCGCGCAGGTCGTGGTAGATGCGCCGGTCGGCGCCCGAGGCATAGGTGTGGACCCAGCGCAGCCTGGGGGCGGCCAGCATCGCGTCGTAGAACGCCGCGGTCGCCGGCGCCAGCCAGTCGTCGGTCGAAGGCCAGACGACGTCGCGCGTCAGGAAGACCACGTCCGCCTGGTCGGCCTGCCCGATGCCGATCAGGTTGACCTGGCCGGGCCAGCGCGCCAGGATGCCGGCGTCGCTCAGTTCCCGCGCGCCGCGTTCCGAACAAAGAATATTCATTGCCTTATTTCTTCTGCAGCGACATCAGGAACTGCCGCCGGTCGGCGACCTCGCTGGCGACGAAACGCTGCAGGTCCGGCTGCGACAGCGGCATGCCGTCCTGCATGTTCTCGCGCATGAAGGTCTTCCACGCGGGCCGCTTCTCGACGTCCTCCATGCCCCGCACCAGCCGTGCCGTAATCGCGGGCGGCGTGCCCTTGGTCACCATCACGCCGCGCCACAGCGTCTCCACCACATCGTACCCCTGCTCGCGAAAGGTCGGCACGTCGGGAAAGAACTCGCTGCGCGACTCGCTGCTGATGCCCAGCAGGCGCACGTCGCCGCTGCGGATCTGGGCCATGGCCGTGCTGGGCGTGATCACCGCGGCGTGCAGGTGCCCGCCCATCAGCGCCAGCAGCGCCTGGTTGCCGCCCTGGTACGGAATCCAGGTCGACTTGAAGCCCGCCTTCTGCTCCAGGCGGTACAGCACGTATTGGTGGAAACCGGCGGTGGCATAGCCGCCAATGTTGACCTTGTCGGGCTGGCGCTTCAGGGCCTCGACCAGGTCCTTCAGGCTGCGGTACGGGCTGTCCTTGCGCACCGCCACGCTGGACGGCTCGGTCTGCAAGGCCCGCAGGAAGATGAAGTCGGACGGCTGGAAGCGGCTGTCCTTCTCGGCCATCAGGAACGACGTGGATCCGGTGGCCGAGACGACCGTGTAGCCGTCGGCCGGCGCGTTCAGGGCCATGTTCATCCCCACCGCCCCGGTGCCGCCGGGACGGTTCTCCACCACCACCGTCTGTCCCAGCACGTCGCCCAGCTCCTTGCCCAGCGCGCGCATCATCGTGTCGAGCGGCGAGCCGGCGGCGGAAGTCGTGATGAAGTGCAGCGGTCGCTCGGGCCACTCCGCCGCCCGCGCCGGCAAGCCCGCCAGCATCGCTCCCGCCAGGGCGCACGCGCCCCACCATCGGACCGGAAAGTTCATGATCGTCTCCTTGATTGTCGTCGTGGACCGCGCCGTCAGAACGTGGCTTGTCGATCGTCCTCGCTGTGCCGCAGGCTGCGCGTCGGATACCGCTGGGAAGGCATGGACCGCAGCGCCGCCTCGTCGATGTCCAGCCCCAGCCCGGGCAGTTCGGGCACCTGGATGTGGCCATCCACGGGCACGAGCGCCTGGCGCGAGATGCTTTGCGAGAATTCCTCGAAAGGCACGAAGTACTCGGTGATCGTGAAATTGGGCATGCAGGCCGCCGCGTGCACGGTGGCCGACAGCGACAGCAGCGTCGAGTTGTAGTTGTGCGGGGACACCGCGACCATCTCGGTCTCGGCCTGCGCCGCGATGAACAGCAGCTCCAGGATGCCGCCGCAGTTGGATACGTCCGGATTGATGATGTCGGCGGCCCGGCTGCGGAACACGCCGCGGAAATCCGCGCGGCCGTACAGCGCCTCGCCCGTCACCACCGGGATGGTCGTGGCCTGGCGCACCTCCTGGATGGCCTCCATGTTCTCCTTCTGGCAGGGTTCTTCTATCCAGTACGGATTGAGCGGCTCCAGTTGCCTGGCCAGCTCGATGGCATGCACCGGCGCCAGCCGGCGGTGCAGGTCGAGCAGCAGCTCGACGCCCGGGCCGACCGCATCCCGTACCGCGCGCACCACCGCCACGGCATGCTGGATGTGGTCGCGCGGAATGTAGGTGCGCCAGGGCCGCGGCAGCGGGTCGAATTTCAGTGCGTCAAAACCGGCGGCCACCACCTGCTCGGCCGCCCGGGCATAGTCATCGGGCGTCTTGAGCTTGTAGCCCCAGCCGTTCGCATAGACACGCACGCGCTCGCGGCATTTTCCGCCCAGCAGCCGGTGCACGGGCTGGCCGAGCAGCTTGCCCACGGCATCCCACATCGCCATCTCGATACCCGACAGCGCGCTCCAGAACTCCAGCGAAGAGCGGCGCTGCGCGTAGTCGTCGAACGCCACCTGGCAGAAATACCGGATGTTGAAGACGTCGCGCCCCACCAGGTAGCGCAGCAGTTCGCGGGCCTGCGCCGCTACCGCCTCGTCGCGGTCGTACTGGCTGTAGCTTTCGCCCCAGCCCACGGTGCCGTCCTCCAGCTCCAGCCGGATGAAGATCAGGTTCTTGCGCCAGCCGGGATGAACGGCCAGGCACTCGGCGTTTCGCACTTTCACGACTTGCCCCTTGCATGGGTTGGAATGTCGCCAGCGTACGCAAGCCTGACTTGTTTGAAAATGATATGGATATGAGATATACCGATATCAGATTCGTATCCCCTTCAACGCCATCCCATCATGAGCAAATCCCTGGAACTGCGCCACCTGCGCGCCGTGCTGGCCACCGCCGAGACCGGATCCCTGCACCAGGCGGCCATCGCCCTGGAGACCTCGCAGCCGGCCCTGTCGCGGCTGCTGCGCGAGGCCGAGGAACGCATGGGCGTGCGGCTGTTCGAGCGCTCGTCCCAGGGCAGCCGCGCCACCGCGGCGGGCTCCCTGGCCGAGCAGGTGGCGCGCCGCGTCGCCGCCGACGTTCGTCGCCTGCAGGACATGGCGCACGACGGCCGCTGGCACCTGCGCGTGGGCTGCATTCCGCGCGCGCTGGACCTGGTCGTGCCCAGCCTGCTGCATCGCCCCGCCGGTGCGCTGGCCGACGAGGTCGAGATCGATCTGCGGGAAGACGACAGCCTGACCTTGCTCGCGGCCCTGGCGCGGGGAGAACTGGATCTGGCCATCCTGTCGCTGTTCGGGGAAATGCCGGCGAACCTGCTCTCGCGCCAGCTCTACCTGGACCGCAATGTGTTCGTGTGCGGCGTGCCCGGCCCGGGCATCCCGGACGGCCCGCTGGCGCCCGCGGCGCTGGCGCGGCATCCGTTCGCCGCGCCGGCGCCGGATACGCCCTCGCGGCTGGAGTTCGACCGCTATTGGCAACGCCATGACGTGCCCCCGCCCGCCTGCCGGGTGGCGGCACGGACCTACGACGCCATCGCCAGCGTGCTGCCCGGCACGCCCATGCTGGCCGTCATGCCCCGGCAGGTCGCGCAGCGCCATGCCGGCAACGGCAGCCTGAGGATATTGAAGGTCGTGCACGCCCTGCCCGAGCGTCCCATCCACGTGGTCTGGCCCAGGCAGGCGCTGCAACCCGTCACGGACCAGTTGATCGCCCTGATCCGGCCGGCGCGGCCACGCCGCGGACGGCCATGACCCCTGCGGGCTCTACTGGTCGTTCAGGCTGGCCTTGGCGGCTTCCTCGGGCGTCAGCCCGTCGTAGAACTGGTCGGTGAACCACTCGGCTTCCTGCTCGATATAGTCCTGGGCCTCTTCGCGGCTCGCGCCCGCGGCCACCAGGAAGCCCTCGACTTCGGTACACCACTGGATCAGGGCTTGCAGGTCGGGATCGTTGTCTTTGTCGGTAGCCATAGGCCGGTTCCATCGAAAATCACGCCACATGGCATTCCGGGAAGGATAGCCCAAGTCCCCGCCGAGGTCTCGCCCCAGGGTTTCCCCTCCTGACGCCGGCGGCCCGTCTCCGTATAGTTATGAAAAATATCTATTATGTTTCATAACCAATCATGAACATCGACGACCTCATCGCCATCGACATCCACGTCCACGCCGAAGTGTCCTGCCGCTGCGCGCCCGATGCCTTCGGCAAGGAGTTCGACGAGGCCGCCGAGAAGTACTTCAAGTTCACGCACCGGCCGACCATACCCGAGACCATCGCGCGCTATCGCGAAAAGCGCATCGGCCTGGTCATGTTCACCGTGGACGCCGAGGCCAACATGGGCCGGCGGCGCATCCCCAACGAAGAAATCGCCGAAGCGGCGCTGGAGAACCGCGACATGATGCTGGCCTTCGCCAGCATCGACCCGCACAAGGGCAAGATGGGCGTGCGCGAGGCGCGCCGCCTGATCGAGGACTACCAGGTCGCGGGCTTCAAGTTCCACCCCACGGTCCAGGGCTTCTATCCGAACGACGAGCTGGCCTACCCCCTGTACGAGGTGATCGCCGAAGCCGGCCTGCCCGCCATCTTCCACAGCGGGCACTCGGGCATAGGCACCGGCATGCCCGGCGGCGGCGGGCTCAGGCTGAAGTACTCCAACCCCATCCACCTGGACGACGTGGCGGCGGATTTCCCCGACATGAAGATCATCATCGCCCACCCCTCGTGGCCCTGGCAGGACGAAGCGCTGTCGGTCTGCCTGCACAAGCCCAATGTCTACATCGACCTGTCGGGCTGGTCGCCCAAGTACTTCCCCAAGGAACTGGTGCACTACGCCAACACCCAGCTCAAGCACAAGATGCTGTTCGGTTCCGACTTCCCGCTGATCACCCCCGAACGCTGGATGCAGGATTTCGAGGCCGCGGGCTTTCGCCCCGAGGTCCATCCGCTGATCCTGAAGGACAACGCGGCCAGGCTGCTGGGCTTCGCGTGATGGCGCAGGACGCCCTGGACCAGACCTTCCTGCTCGGTCTGGTCGGTCACAGCGCGCGGCTGGCCTCGTCCGGCATCCGTCCGCTGTTTGCCCGGCGCATGGCGGACCACGATCTGCGCCAGGCCGAGTTCGCCGTGCTGTCGCTGCTGGACGCCAACCCGGGCATCAGCCAGAAGCGCCTGGCCGACGCCATCAACGTCTCGCCGCCCAACATGGCGGCGGTGCTGGCGCGGCTGCTCGAACGCGGCCTGATTCGCCGCGAGCGCCAGCCCTCGGACCAGCGCATGCAGATCCTGCTGCTGACACCGGCCGGCACCCGGCTCTACCGCAAGGCCGCCGCGACCGCGCTGGACCTGGACCAGGAGGCCACGGCCATGCTGTCATCCGCCGAGCGGCGGGAACTGCTGCGGCTATTGAAGAAAGTGAACGGGGCGCAGGACGCGCCTCAGGGCCAGGGAACCTGGTAGTTCAGGATGGCCGATACCGAGCGGCGCCCGCCGGCGGTGCAAGAGTCGGTGTAGCAGTACGACGCGTAGCTGGTATCGAGCACGTTGTTGGCGCTGGCGCGCAGCTTCAGGCCCTTCAGGTCGGGGTTCAGGTGGGCGAAGTCGTAGTTGATGCCCGCGTCCACCAGGGTATAGGCAACGGCCAGCCCCGGCTGGGCCACGTTGCTGTAGACCGCGCCCGCGCGCCCCACCCTGCCGTCCAGGCTCAGGCCGGCGAAGCTGCCCCGCGTGACGGCGTACCGCGCCCCCACGGAGACGCGCTGCTCGGACACGTCCGCATAGCGATTGCTGAGCATGGCCGCATAGGCGTCCTCGCTCGCGCCGATCACGCTCGAGCTGGTGACCGCGTAGCTGGCGACGAGGTTCAGGCCCTGCAGCGGCTGCATCCTGCTCTCGACCGTGGCGCCGCGTATGCGCAGTTCGGCCCAGGCGCTGCACCCGGCCACGGCGCAGCCTTCCTGCGCCTCGGAGGTCTGGGCATTGTTCTGGATCTGGTTGAACGCCGTGATCGTCATCAACTGGCCGAGAGCCGGCGGCTGGTAGCGCACGCCGGTCTCGTACTGCTGGCTGGTGGCCGACGCCGCGGTGCCGGCCTGGGGCGCGTAGCTTTGCGAATAGTTCACGTACGGCGCCAGGCCGATGTCGAACTGGTAGCGCAGACCCAGGCGGCCGCTGTAGACGTCGTCCTCGCGCAGGCCGGTGCCGTCGTTTCCGGCCGCGTTCAGGTCGATGGTACGGTGGGTGTTCTGGTCGCGCCGCCCGACCATGGACAAGACCCAGCGCCGGTATTGCACCTGGTCCTGCACGAAGAATCCCAGCTTGCTCTCTTCCGCGAACGAGCGCGCGGCAATGCGCGGCTGTCCGATCGCGGTGCCATAGGCCGCGTCGAAGATGTCCAGCGACGGCGACGGTGCGATCCGGCTTTCGTAGATGTCGCGCGACTTGACGTAGTCGAAGCCGAACTTGAAGCTGTGCTGGAACCCCAGCGTCGTGAAGCGGGCCTGCGCCTGCGAGCCGACGTTGAAAGTGCCCAGCCCCGCCCCCAGCGCGTCCTGGGGTGCCGGCGAACCATTGATCCAGTCCGCGGAAGGCTGGTTCTCCGGGCGGCCATAGCGGACGTTCTGCTTGACCACCCAGGTCTCGTCCAGCTTCTGCTCGAACTCGTAGCTGGACTGCTGCCGGTTCGCCTGATCGTAGGCCTGGGTGCCGGTACGCGTGTCCACCGACATGTCGGCGCCGGGATTCCAGGCCGGCGCGGTCGGCACCCGGACGGTGCCCTGGTCGGTCACGGCATAGACGATGGGCACCGGCGTATAGGGAAGTTCGGGCTCGGGCGCGGCCGGCTCCGGCGGCACGGCCGGGCCCGCGGGTACCACCGAGGCGGTAGCGGGTTCTTGCAGGGAAACGGCGGGCGCGCACCCGCCCAGCGCCAGCAGCGCTGCCGCCGGCCCCAGGATGGGCACGGCCCGCGTCAGGAAATGCAGAAACGTCACTCGCATGCTCGTCCGTATCGCCGTGGTCCGGCCCCGCTCCGGCTCCGGCTCCCGCGGCGCCGGCCGGCATCGCAGGCCGGGCCTAAGCCTCGGCTATCCACGCCATCTGTATGGCTTCGAGGATTTTCTCCCCGGAACGTTTCGGATCGTCGTCGAAGCCCGGAAGTTCCAGCACCCAATTGTGCAGGTCGGTGAAACGCACCTGCTCCGGGTCCACGCCGGGATGGGCATCGGCCAGCGCCGCGGCGATTTCGTAGATGTCGGTCCACTTCATCGGAGTTCTCCTCGCCCGCGCCGGTGTCCGGTCAGTGATTCTCGGCGGCGTGGTTGATGGTGTACTTGGGAATCTCGATCGTCAGGTCGGTATCCTCGATCACCGCCTGGCAGGACAGGCGCGACGTGGAAGTCAGGCCCCAGGCCTTGTCCAGCAGATCTTCCTCGCTGTCGGTGGCCGATTCGAGCGAGGAAAAACCCTCGCGCACGACGACATGGCAGGTGGTGCAGGCACACGACAGCTCGCAGGCATGCTCGATCTCGATGTGATTGTCGAGCAGCACGCGGCAGATGGACGTGCCCGAGGGCGCATCCTCGATGACCGCGCCTTCCGGGCAGAGTTCGGCGTGCGGAAGCACGGTGAGTTTGGGCATGATGGCAACCTGATAGTGATGCGAACGGAAGCGCCGGACGCTTCCTTACACGATTTCGTCGACGCGGCGCCCCGACAGCGCCTGGCGTATGCTGCGGTCCATCCGGCGCGCGGCGAAGTCCTCGGTGGCCTGCGCCAGCGCCTCGACCTGGGTCCGCACCGTCTCGCTGTCGTCGCTGGCCGCCGCGTTCGCGGTACGGTCCAACTGGGCCCGGATCCCGGCCAGCTCGTCCTGATCCAGCAGGTCGGCATCGGCCAGCAGCGCCGCCTCGACCGACTCGACCAGGCGCCGGGCCTCGACCTGCTGCTCGCGCAGGGCACGCAGCTTCATGTCCACGTCGGCGCTATTCATGCCGTCCGCCAGCATGGCCGCCACTTCGTCGTCCGACAGCCCGTACGAGGGCTTGACCGAGATCGAGGCCTCCACGCCCGAGCTTTGCTCGCGCGCCGTCACGCTCAGCAGCCCGTCGGCGTCGACCTGGAAGGTCACGCGGATGCGGGCGGCGCCGGCCACCATGGGCGGAATGCCCCGCAGCTCGAAACGGGCGAGCGAGCGGCAATCGGACACCAGCTCGCGCTCGCCCTGGACCACGTGGATGGCCATGGCCGTCTGGCCGTCCTTGAAAGTCGTGAATTCCTGGGCGCGCGCCACCGGGATGGTGCTGTTGCGCGCGATCACGCGCTCGACCAGCCCGCCCATGGTCTCCAGGCCCAGCGACAGCGGGATCACGTCCAGCAGCAGCCACTCGTCGTCGGCCGTGCGGTTGCCCGCCAGCAGGTTGGCCTGCATGGCAGCGCCCAGCGCCACGACCTGGTCCGGATCGAGGTTGATCAGGGGTTCGGTGCCGAACAGCTCGGCCACCATGCGCCGGACGACGGGCATGCGCGTCGCGCCGCCCACCATGACCACGCCCTTGACCTCGTCCGCCGCCAGGCTGGCGTCGCGCAGCGCCCGGCGCGCGCTCGACAGCGTGCGGGCCACCAGCGGGCGCGCCAGGGTCTCGAAATGTTCACGCGTCAGCGCGAGCGACAGCGTACGGCCGTCCGACAGCGTGGCGGCCAGTTCGGCCTGCTGCGCGTCGGTCAGGGCCTCGCGCGCCTGGCGCGCCGCCACCAGCATGGCACGCTGGTCTTGCGGACGCAGGTCCGAGAGCTTGCGGTCGTTCACGGCCCAAGCCACGATGGCCGCGTCGAAATCGTCGCCGCCCAGCGCGGTGTCGCCGCCCGTGGCGATGACTTCGAATACGCCCTTGGACAGGCGCAGGATGGAGATGTCGAACGTGCCGCCGCCCAGGTCGTAGACCGCATAGATGCCTTCGGCCGCGTTGTCCAGGCCGTAGGCGATCGCCGCCGCCGTCGGTTCATTCAGCAGCCGCAGCACGTTCAGCCCGGCCAGCCGGGCCGCGTCCTTGGTCGCCTGCCGCTGGGCGTCGTCGAAATACGCCGGCACGGTAATGACCGCGCCCACCAGGTCGTCGCCCAGGGCGTCCTCGGCCAGTTGGCGCAGCTTGGCCAGGATCTGCGCCGAGACCTCGACCGGGCTCTTGTCGCCCTGCACGGTGCGGATGCGCACCATGCCCGGGGCATCGACGAACTCGTACGGCACGTGCAGCCGCTGGGCGTCGGCAAGCCCGCGGCCCATGAAACGCTTGACCGACACCAGGGTGTTGTGGGGATCCTGCGCCTGGACCGCCAGTGCCTTGCGCCCGATCTGGACGTCGCCGCCCGGCAGGTAGCGCACCGCCGAGGGCAGCAGCGCATGGCCCTCGTCGTCGCGCAGGACCTCGGCCGCGCCGCTGCGCACCGACGCCACCAGCGAGTTGGTCGTGCCCAGATCGATGCCCACCGCCAGACGGCGCTGGTGGGGGGCTTCGGACATGCCGGGTTCGGCTATCTGCAAAAGCGCCATGCGTTCCTGTTGTTCTCAGTCTTGTTCCGCCAGAGCATCGACGGCCAGGTCGATCTCTTCGGAGAATTTTTCAATGAACATCCACTCCCGCACGCGGGCGGCGGCAGTGGCATAGTCGTGCTTCTCGTCCAGCAATTGGCCCACCTCGGCCGTCATGCGCCTGCGCGCGGCGGCCAGTTCGCCCGCCAGCGCCTCCAGCGCGGCCGCATCGCGGCCCGACCGGGCATCGTCCAGCGCCTCCCGCCACTCCATCTGCTGCATCAGGAAGGCCGGGGTCATCGCCGTGTTGGTCTCGACCTGAAGATCGACACCCGCCCGCTCGCACAGGTAGCGCGCCCGGGACAGCGGCGCGCGCAGCACCCGGTAGGCCTCGTTCGCGCGCGAGGCCCACTGCATGGCCACGCGCTTTTCCTGGGCCGAGCCCGCCGCATGGCGGTCCGGATGGACCCGCGCCTGGACCTCGCGCCAGGCCCGGTCCAGCGCATCGCGGTCGACGGCAAAGCCGGGCGCGAGGCCCAGCAGTTCGAAGTGATCGGGATCGTGCTGCATCAGACGGTGAAAGACTCACCGCAGCCGCAGGATGCCTTTTCGTTCGGATTGTTGAACTTGAAGCCCTCGTTGAGCCCCTCGCGCGCGTAGTCGAGCTCGGTGCCCGCCAAGTACGGCAGGCTCTTGGGATCGATGTACACCTTCACGCCCTGGCTCTCGAACACCTGGTCCTCGGCCTGGGCCTCGTCCACGTACTCGAGCTTGTAGGCCAGGCCCGAGCACCCGGTGGTGCGCACGCCCAGCCTCAGGCCTATGCCCTTCCCCCGTTTCTGGAGGTAGCGGCTGACGTGGCGCGCGGCGCGTTCGGTCAACGTTACCGACATGGCTTCCTCTTAGCTGTTTCCGTGCTTGGCACGATAGTCGTTCACGGCCGCCTTGATGGCATCCTCGGCCAGGATCGAGCAGTGGATCTTGACCGGGGGCAGCGCCAGTTCCTGGGCGATATGCGTGTTGCGGATATCGAGCGCCTGGTCCAGGGTCTTGCCCTTGACCCACTCGGTCACCAGCGAACTGGAGGCGATGGCCGAGCCGCAACCGTAGGTCTTGAAGCGCGCGTCCTCGATGACGCCCTGCTCGTTGACCTTGATCTGCAGCTTCATCACGTCGCCACAGGCCGGTGCGCCCACCATGCCCGTTCCCACGGAGTCGTCACCCTTCTCGAAGGAGCCGACGTTGCGGGGGTTCTCGTAGTGATCGATGACTTTTTCGCTATAGGCCATGTTTTTTCTCCTGGTTCAGTGTGCAGCCCACTGCACCGTGTTGATGTCGATGCCGTCCTTGACCATTTCCCACAGCGGGGACATTTCGCGCAGCTTGTCGACCTTGCCGCGGATCAGCTGGACGGTGAAGTCGATTTCCTCTTCCGTCGTGAAACGGCCGAGGGTGAAGCGGATGGAGCTGTGCGCCAGCTCGTCGCTGCGGCCCAGGGCGCGCAGCACGTACGAAGGCTCCAGGCTGGCCGAGGTGCAGGCCGAGCCGCTGGACACCGCCAGCTCCTTGACCGCCATGATCAGGGACTCGCCCTCGACATAGTTGAAGCTGACGTTCAGGTTGTGCGGGATGCGCTGCTCCATGTCGCCGTTCAGGTAGACCTCGTCCATCGTCGACAGGCCCGCCCACAGGCGGTCGCGCAGCATGCGCACGCGCTCGTTCTCGGTCGCCATCTCTTCCTTGGCCAGGCGGAAGGCTTCGCCCATGCCGACGATCTGGTGCGTGGCCAGCGTGCCCGAGCGCATGCCGCGCTCGTGGCCGCCGCCGTGCATCTGCGCCTCGATGCGCACCCGCGGCTTGCGCCGCACGTACAGGGCGCCGATGCCCTTGGGGCCGCACATCTTGTGCGCGCAGAAGGACATCAGGTCGACCTTCAGCGTGGCCAGGTCGATGACGACCTTGCCGGTGGCCTGGGCCGCGTCGACGTGGAAGATCACCCGCTTCTCGCGGCAGATCTCGCCCAGCTTCTCGATGTCCTGGATGACACCGATCTCGTTGTTGACGTACATCACCGAGGCCAGGATGGTGTCGGGGCGGATCGCCGCCCTGAAGGCCTCCAGGTCGAGCAGGCCGTTTTCCTGCACGTCCAGGTAGGTGACCTCGAAGCCTTCCCGCTCCAGCTCGCGGCAGGTGTCCAGCACCGCCTTGTGCTCGGTCTTGACCGTGATGATGTGCTTGCCGCGCTCGGCATAGAAATGCGCGGCGCCCTTGATCGCCAGGTTGTCGGATTCGGTGGCGCCCGAGGTCCACACGATTTCGCGCGGATCGGCGTTCACCAGGTCGGCCACCTGCTGGCGGGCGATTTCGACGGCCCGCTCGGCATCCCAGCCGTAGGCGTGGCTGCGCGAAGCCGGGTTGCCGAACTGCTCGTACAACCAGGGCACCATGGCGTCGACCACGCGCGGATCCACCGGCGTGGTCGCCGAGTAATCGAGATAAACCGGCGTTTTGATCATGACATCCAACCCTCGTGTTGCTGCGCCGGCGCTCAGGCCGTCGCGGTGGATTCGGGAGCGCCCGAGCGGCGGTCCATCAGCACCGACTTGGCGGCGTTGGCTTCCTGCAACTCGCGCATGCGTTGCTGGTCGACCAGGTCCTGCAGGGACACGGAATCGAGGTACTCGACCATCTTGCGATTGAGCGTGGACCACAGTTCGTGCGTCATGCACTTGCCGGCTTTGCCGTCGTTGCCGCGCGAGCAGTCCTGCTTGCCGCCGCAATCGGTGGCGTCCAGCGGTTCGTCGACCGCGAAGATGATGTCGGCCACGGTGACGTGCCGCGCCAGCTTGGCCAGCGAATAGCCGCCGCCCGGACCACGCATGCTGTCGACCAGTTCGTGCCGGCGCAGCTTGCCGAACAGCTGCTCCAGATAGGACAGCGAAATGTTCTGGCGCTGGCTGATGGCGGACAGGGTGACCGGCCCGCTGTGCTGGCGCAGCGCCAGATCGATCATGGCAGTGACGGCGAAGCGTCCTTTCGTGGTGAGTCGCATTCGAAACCCCTGAGGTGAACCGGCGGGAGCAAATCCTTAACGATTTGCTCAAGTATAGCCAATTCCCGAATGTTTTTCTAGGGATTAGTTCGGGAAATTACGGAGGGGAGGAATGCTGCGGCGCAGAAATTTTCGGGCGGGAACCTACACCCGGACCGGACGACGGGGCCGCCGCCGGCAAAACAAGGCCCGGACGCGATCCGGGCCTGTAAGGGGAACAGAATGAAACGACAGCCGGAATCAGGCCGCCTGGTACTGGGTGGCGCGCTTGCGCACGACTTCCAGCAGGCCCTGGCAGGCGTCCTCGATATAGTCGAGCACCTTGGCGAACCCTTCCGGCCCCCCGTAGTACGGATCGGGGACGGTGGCTTCCTCGTATTCGTTGGCGAAGCGCATCAGCAGCATCAGCTTGTGCTGGTACTGCTTGGAAGCCTGCTGTTGCAGCAAGGACAGGTTGTCCCAGTCCATCGCGAGGATCATGTCGAATTCGCGGAAATCGTCGACGCGGATCTGGCGCGCGCGGATTTCGCTGATGTCATAGCCACGCTTGCGGGCGGCAGCCTGCATACGGGCATCGGGCGGCTCGCCTATATGGAAGGCGTGCGTCCCGGCCGATTCTATACGGACAACGTCGGAAAGACCGGCGTCCTTCACCAAGCGGCGAAACACGCCCTCTGCGCTCGGCGAGCGACAGATGTTGCCCATGCACACAAACAGTACCTTGGTCATCATGTCCAGAAGTGTGCGGGAAAACCCCGGATAGTTCAAGCTTTTTTTATAAGCACATGAAAATATGGTGCTTTAAAAACCTCTTTAGAATCAGTACGTTACCTTTAAAGCTTTAGAGAATGATCACTATCGGGATGCGTTGCGCACAAGAGCGGTTCCACGGGTGCATCCCCTTCCGCCAGCCTTCAGGCACCATTTCGGTGCGCAACTATCTCGCGATGCACAAGTTTGCCGCCGCGATGGCGGCTCCGTTCATCCTCGCGTCGGCCCGGTCGCGTTCAGCGCATCCTCGTCGGCCTGCTGCCCGCCCGCCCCGAACACTTTCTGCTTGAGCGCCAGCAGCTGGTCGCGGGCCTGCGCCGCCTTTTCGAACTCCAGGTTGCGGGCGTACTCCAGCATGGCCTTCTCCAGTTTCTTGATCTCCCTGGCGATCTGCTTCTCGCCCATGGCCTCGAAACGGGCTGCCTCGAGCGAGTCGCCGCCGTCCATCCCGTCCGAAGGCGCATAGACGCCATCGATCAGGTCGCGTACTTCCTTCTTGACCCCTTGCGGGACGATGCCCCGTTCCTCGTTGAAGAGCAACTGTTTCTCGCGGCGGCGGGTGGTTTCGTCCAGCGCGCGCCGCATCGAGTCGGTCATTCGGTCGGCATACAGGATGGCCTTGCCGTTCAGATTGCGCGCCGCCCGCCCTATGGTCTGGATCAGGCTGCGCTCGGACCGCAGGAAGCCTTCCTTGTCCGCGTCCAGGATGGCCACCAGCGACACCTCGGGAATGTCCAGCCCCTCGCGCAGCAGGTTGATGCCGACCAGCACATCGAACGTGCCCAGGCGCAGGTCGCGCAGGATTTCCACGCGCTCGACCGTATCGATGTCCGAGTGCAGGTAGCGCACCTTCACCCCATGGTCGGTCAGGAAGTCCGTCAGGTCCTCGGCCATGCGCTTGGTCAGCGTGGTGATCAGCACGCGGTCATTGCGCGCCACCCGCTCGTGGATCTCGCCCAGCACGTCGTCCACCTGGTTCAGCGCCGGCCGGATCTCGACCACCGGATCGACCAGGCCGGTCGGCCGCACCACCTGCTCGACCACGGCATCGGCATGCGTCTTTTCATAGTCCGCCGGGGTGGCCGAGACGAAGATGGTCTGGCGCATCTTGGACTCGAATTCCTCGAACTTCAGCGGCCGGTTGTCCATCGCGGACGGCAGGCGAAAGCCATAGTTCACCAGGGTTTCCTTGCGCGAGCGGTCGCCCTTGTACATGGCGCCGATCTGCCCCACCGTGACGTGGCTTTCGTCGATGATCATCAGGGCGTCGTGCGGCAGGTAGTCCACCAGCGTCGGCGGCGGATCACCCGGCTTGGCGCCGGACAGGTGGCGCGAGTAGTTCTCGATGCCCTTGCAAAACCCCAGTTCCTGCAGCATTTCGAGGTCGAAGCGGGTGCGCTGCTCCAGGCGCTGGGCCTCGACCAGCTGGCCGTTGTCGACGAAGTGGCGGGAGCGCTCGCGCAGTTCCTGCTTGATGGTGTCGATCGCGCGCAGCACGGTGGCGCGCGGCGTCACGTAGTGCGAACCCGGGTAGACCGCGAACCGCAGCACCTTCTGCCGCACCTTGCCGGTCAGCGGATCGAACAGTTCCAGCGTCTCGACCTCGTCGTCGAACAGCGTGATGCGCAGGGCCAGTTCGGCATGCTCGGCCGGGAAGACATCGATCAGTTCCCCCCGGACCCGGAACGTGCCGCGCATGAACTCCGTGTCGTTGCGCGTGTATTGCATGGCCACCAGGCGGGCGATGATGTCGCGCTGCCCGACGCGGTCGCCGGTGCGCAGCATCATCACCATGTCGTGGTAGTCGTCGGGGTTGCCGATACCGTAGATGCACGAGACGCTGGCCACGATGATGGTGTCGCGGCGTTCCAGCAGGCTCTTGGTGGCCGACAGGCGCATCTGCTCGATGTGCTCGTTGATGGACGAGTCCTTCTCGATGAAGAGATCGCGCGTCGGCACGTAGGCTTCGGGCTGGTAATAGTCGTAGTACGAGACGAAGTACTCGATCGCGTTGCGCGGGAAGAACTCCCGCATCTCGGCATAAAGCTGGGCGGCCAGGGTCTTGTTGGGCGCCAGCACGATGGCCGGCCGGCCCATGCGGGCGATCACGTTGGCCATGGTGTAGGTCTTGCCCGAGCCGGTCACGCCCAGCAGGGTCTGGTACATCAGGCCGTCTTCGATGCCTTCGCACAACTGCCCGATGGCGGTCGGCTGGTCGCCGGCGGGCGGATAAGGCTGGTAGAGCTGGAACGGGCTGCCGTCGTAGGTGACGAAACGGGGCTCGAACCCTTGCGCGTCGGCCGCGGCCGCCACCAGGCCGGCGGCGTCGTGCAACCCTTCGTGCAGCCCTTCGGAAGGCGTAGTCTGCATGCTAGACTCTTGTTTCATCAGGAAAACTTCGGCAGCGAAAGGGTCCCAGAGTTCCGGGACCCCGATGCGATTCGCATTACAGAAAGCAACCTGCCATTATCCTCCGCACCATTTCTTCCTTCAACCCCGCGCGCTTAACGGACGCTTTTCATGACTTCGCTCTTCGCCGCCGTAGAACTGGCCCCTCGCGACCCCATCCTGGGCCTTACCGAACAATTCAACGCCGATACCCGCAGCAACAAGGTCAATCTCGGCGTGGGCGTGTACTACAACGACGAAGGCCGGATTCCCCTGCTGAAAGCGGTGCGCAAGGCCGAGCAGGCACGCATCGACGCCGCCGCAGCGCGCGGCTACCTGCCCATCGAAGGCCTGCCGGGCTATAACCGCGCGGTGCAGGAACTGCTGCTGGGCGCCGATTCCCCGCTGATCGCCGCGGGCCGGGTCCTGACCGCCCAGAGCCTGGGCGGCACGGGCGCGCTGAAGATCGGCGCCGACTTCCTGAAGCGGCTGGTTCCCCAGGCCAAGGTCGCCATCAGCGACCCGAGCTGGGAAAACCACCGCGCGCTGTTCGAATACGCCGGCTTCGAGGTCGTGAACTACCCCTATTACGACGCGGCCACGCATGGCGTGAACTTCGCCGGCATGATCGCGGCGCTGGAAAGCTACCCCGCCGGCACGGTGGTCGTACTGCATGCCTGCTGCCACAACCCCACCGGCGTGGACCTGACCGCCGACCAGTGGACCAAGGTGGTCGAGGTGGTCAAGGCGCGCCAGCTCATCCCCTTCCTGGACATCGCCTACCAGGGCTTCGGCGACGGCATCGACGCCGATGCCACGGCCGTGCGCCAGTTCGCCGACGCCGAACTGACCTTCCTGATCAGCTCGTCCTTCTCGAAGTCCTTCTCGCTGTACGGCGAGCGCGTGGGCGCCCTGTCCCTGGTCGCCGCCGACAAGGAAGAAAGCGGCCGCGTGCTGAGCCAGCTCAAGCGCGTGATCCGCACCAACTATTCCAACCCGCCCACCCACGGCGGCACGGTGGTGGCTCAGGTGCTGACCTCGCCCGAGCTGCGCGCCGAATGGGAAGCCGAGCTGGGCGAGATGCGCGAGCGCATCCGCGCCATGCGCGCCGCCCTGGTCGCCAAGCTCAAGGAACGCGGCGTGGCCCGCGACTTCGGCTTCGTGATGCAGCAGCGCGGCATGTTCTCGTACTCGGGCCTGACCGCGGCGCAGGTGGACCGCCTGCGCGAAGAGCACGGCATCTACGCCGTCTCGACCGGCCGCATCTGCGTGGCCGCGCTCAACAGCCGCAACATCGATGCCGTGGCCGACGGCATCGCCGCCGTGCTGAAGTAGAGCCCCTGCCCCGTGGGACGGCACTGGCGGACCGGCGGAGCCGGATCCGCTGTGCCCTGGATTGTGCGAGAGCCTTGAACCATGCTATAGTTATGGGCTCGATTCCCCGATAGCTCAGTCGGTAGAGCGACGGACTGTTAATCCGCAGGTCACTGGTTCGAACCCAGTTCGGGGAGCCACAGATTCAAGCAAAAAGCCCTTACGGTTTCGCCGTAAGGGCTTTTTGCTTTTCCCTTGCCATTTGGCCTTCTCGTGTCCGACCAGCCTCTCGCGGCGGAGGACTTGAGCGCTTCAGTATGAAAAAGTATGATTTATGAAGATGTTATCGGGAGCGACTCATGCCCACTACGCTGGAACGCCTGACAGTCACCATGCCATCGGAAATGGCCGCCTCCATCAAGCAGGCCGTGGACGACGGTGAATACGCCTCGACCAGCGAGGTCGTACGCGAGGCCTTGCGCGAATGGAAGACACGCCGCCAACTGATGCTCAACGAACTATCCGCTCTCAAGACGGATATCGACCAGGGCTTGGCCGACGTAGCCGCAGGCCGAGTCAAGACCTTTGACGCAGACCGCATCATCGCCCGGGGGAAGCAGCTATTAGCCGCACGCTCCAAGTAACCGACAGCGCCGAACAGGATCTGGCGGAAATCTGGTCGTACATTGCCGAGGGAGCTTCGGAGGCGACCGCTACCCGGTTCCTGAACAAGCTGTACGGAACGTGCGAGCGATTGCTGGCATACCCTCTGGGACATCCGGAACGGCGACAACTCGGGCGGGACCTGCGTGTGGTCTTCCACGGGGCCTACGCCATCTACTATCAGGCAAGCGAAACCGCAGTCGTAATCGTGCGCGTTTTGCACGGCATGCGCGACCTTGGAGCCATCGCCGACCAAGGTGGGTTCGATATCTAAAGCCACGGCTGCCACCACGCCGGGAACCGCCCTGGCGCGGGCGGTTCCCGCCTGAAACTTCATTCAACATTCAATCTTGATCAACGCCAGACCGTCCGGTAATTTGCCGCAGCACGGCCGGTCCGGCGCCTGCGTTCCGCAGCATGCCGGGCTTCGGCCGTTCCCATGACGAGGCAGCGAGCATCCATCGCGCCCGCACCACCGGAGAAGACACCATGCAGAGACGCGCCTTGCTGTCGGCCGCGCTGGCCGGCCTGGCCTGCGCGGCGGCGGTCGCGCCCGCCCGGGCCGACACGTTCCCTTCCCGCCCCATCCGCTTCGTCGTGCCCTTCGGCCCCGGCGGCGGCACCGACATCGTCGCGCGGCTCATCGCCCCTTACCTGTCGGCCGAACTCGGCCAGCAGGTCGTGGTCGAGAACCGCCCCGGCGCGGGCGGCGTGATCGGCTCGAACATGGTTGCCAAGGGTCCGGCCGACGGCTACACCATCCTGTTCGCCGACAGCGCGCGCACGATCGCGCCGTCCATGCAGAAGGACCTGCCGTTCGACATCGCGCGCGACCTGGATCCCCTCGGCCTGATCGGCGGCACGCCCCTGCTGCTGCTCGCCCATCCCCAGGCCCCGGTCAAGACCCTGGACGAACTCGTCAAGTACGCCAAGGCCAATCCGGGCAAGCTGACCTATGGCAGCTCGGGCAACGGCACGCCGCAGCACTTCGCCGTGGAGCTGTTGAAGTCCGCCGCGGGCATCGATCTGGTGCACGTGCCCTACAAGGGTGCGGCCGCGGTGGTGGCCGACGCCGTCGGCGGCCAGATCAACCTGGCCTCGGCCACCTATGCGCCGTCGGTCGAATACATACGCAGCAACCGGCTGCTGCCGCTGACCGTCATGGAGCCCCGGCGCCTGCCCGCGCTGCCCGAAGTGCCGGCCGCGGCCGAGCGCTACCCCGAGGTGGTCATGAGTATCTGGTTCGGCATCATGCTGCCCATGGGGGTCGAACCGGCCGTCCGCGCGCGGCTGGCCGAGGCGGTCGGCAAGGTCGTCGCCAACACCGAATACGCCGGCAAGCTGCGCGCCGCCGGTTTCGAACCGATGCGCGAGACCCCGCCCCAGATGAAGGCCCGCATCGAACGCGAGGTCAAGCTGTTCGGCGACGTGGCGCGCAAGGCCGGCATCAAGCCCGAATAGCCCGGACAGGCCATGGGCGGGACTGGGGTATCATCCCGCCCATGGCCGTTCACGCTTCCCCACGCTTCGTCTGGCTGGCACTGCTGTGCGTGCTCTGGCACGCAGCCCTGCCCGTGGCGCACGCGTCGGCGGGTCCGTCGCCGTGGCTGGGCGTGCTGTGCACCGCGCAGGGCAGCGTCCCGGCCCCCCAGGACCCGCGCGACGGCGATCCGCACGCGCTGGCCGCGATGCAATGCCCGCTGTGCGCGGCCGGCGCCCATGTCGCCCTGCCCCCGCCCGCCATCCAGGCGCAGATCGCGCCCGCGCGCGACCTCGGCCTCGCCTATCGGCCCATCCGGGCCATGTCGTCCCCGCCCGTTCCGCCCCACCTGCATTTCTCGTCCCGCGCGCCGCCGGCCTGAGCCCATGCCCACCTCGACGCGCCACGCCGGCAGGCCTTGCCGGCCCTATCTCCAAGACGAGACCATCATGCGGATCCGCACGCTTACCCTGTCACTGCTGTTTTCCCTGCTGGCCACCGGCCAGGCCCTCGCCCACGGCTACACGGCCGGCGCCATCCAGATCGGCCATCCCTGGAGCCGGGCCACCGTCACGGGCCAGCCCGCCGGCGGCGGCTTCATGAAACTGACCAACACCGGCGCCGACGACAAGCTGATCGCCGTCCGCGCCGACGTCTCGGCCACCGCCGAGCTGCACACCATGCAGATGGACGGCGACATCATGCGCATGCGCCAGCTCGACGGCATCGCCCTGCCCGCGGGCCAGACCGTCGAGCTCAAGCCCGGCGGCTACCACATCATGTTCATGCGCCTGAAGGCGCCGCTCAAGGAAGGCACGAGCTTCCCCGCCACCCTGGTGTTCGAGAAAGCGGGCGAGGTCAAGGTGGACTTCAAGGTCGAGGGCGCCGGAGCCGGCGCCACGGGCCATGGAGCCGGCGGCCACCACCATTGATGCGGCGATCCGTGCCGGGAAGGCCGGCACGGGTCTTGCAATCGGACGAGAAAGGATGAATTCTTCTATTTCGGACACTATTGGTTGCAAGCCGTGCCCATGATCGCCCTGCCCCCCGCCCGGACCGGAACTGCCGCATGACTGCGCTGTACAACGGAATGACCCGGGAAGCGCTGGACGCTTCCTACAACAACTCCGCCGCCGTGCTCAACAGCGCGGTGCTGATGGCGGAATTCGATGAACGCAGCGCCAAGCTGCGGGCCGCCCATCCCCAATACCTGGACCTGCGCTACGGTCCGGCGCCCCGCAACCGCATCGACTATTTCCCCGCGGCCCGGCCCGGCCCGCTCATGGTCTTCATCCATGGCGGCTACTGGCAGACCCGCGCCAAGGAAAACTTCAGTTTCCTGACCGCCGGCCCGCTGGCCCACGGACTGCACGTCGCGCTGGTGGGCTATACCCTGGCACCCGAACAATCCCTGGACGGCATCGTCGGCGAAATCCGCGCCGCGCTGGGATGGCTGGCGCGGCAGGCCCCACAATGGGGCACCGATCCCGAACGGATGATCGTCAGCGGCTGGTCCGCCGGCGCCCACCTGGCCGCCATGGTGCTGGACGAACCCGGCGTGTGCGGCGGGCTGGCCATCAGCGGCATCTACGATCTCGAACCCATCCGCCTTTCCTACCTGAACGACAAGCTGCGGCTGTGCCCGCCCGACGTGCAGCGGCTCAGCCCCCTGCATCGTCCTCCCAGCCAGCGCGAACTCATCCTGGCCTACGGCGCCGCCGAACTGCCCGAACTGCAGCGCCAGTCGGAAACCTTCGCCGCCGCGCGGGCCGGCCTGCCCGGCGAACTGCTGCGGCTGCCCGACCGCAACCACTTCACCATCCTGAACGACCTGGCCTCGCCCGAAGGCATCCTGACCCAGCGCGCGTGCCGCCTGGCGGGACTCTAGCCCCGCCTAGGGCTCGTCCCGCACGGCCAGGACGGCGCGGCCCCGGCTCAGGTCCGACAGCATCGCGCGCAGCGCCGCCAGCCGGGGGCGCGGCACGCTCAATGCCAGCGTCGCGCCCTGTTCGTCGAAGCGTTCCTCCAGCACCTCGGCCCCCTGCTCCTTTATCCGCGCCTTGAACAACGGCAGCTCGGCGAAGGTGCAGGCGACCTCGGCCTCGGCCAGGTCCAGCAGCGGCACCCGCCGCCCCAGCCGCAGGCAATTGGCCGCGCAGCCGCCATAGGCCCGCACGAGGCCGCCCGCGCCCAGCAGCGTGCCGCCGAACCAGCGCACCACCAGCACCGCCACGCGGTCGCACGACTGTCCGTCTATGGCCTGCAGGATGGGACGGCCGGCCGTCCCGCCGGGCTCGCCGTCGTCGTTGAAACGGTAGGTGGCGCCGATGCGGTAGGCCCAGCAGTTGTGGGTGGCCGTGGGGTCGGCATGCCGGGCGAAGAAAGCCAGCGCCTCGTCGGCGCTGGCCACGGCTGCCGCATGGGCGACGAACCGGCTCTTGCGGACCTCCTCGCGGTAGCTGCAAGGCGCCTCGAGGGTGAAGAGGGAACTCATGCGGCGAGTTTACCGCGCGCCCTGCGTCTTTCTTTGACGAACGTCATTTTTCTGCTATATTTGCGGGCTCCTTTCCCCGATAGCTCAGTCGGTAGAGCGACGGACTGTTAATCCGCAGGTCACTGGTTCGAACCCAGTTCGGGGAGCCAAGATTGAAAATGAAAACGGACGCCCCCGGGCGTCCGTTTTCATTTGTGCGGTCCGGTCGCTGACAAGGATAATGCGGGGATCAAAAAGGCCCCATAAGAGGGACCCATAAGAGGGACCCATAAGAGGGACCCATAAGCAGAGACAACAGGTGCCAGCCAACGCTTCCCCCCTCACCCACCGGCGCGTGCTTGCGATGGCCCTGCCCATCGTGCTCGCCAACCTGACCCAGCCCCTGATGTCGGCGGTGGACACCGCCGTGGCGGGCCACCTGCCCGGACCCGAATACCTGGCCGGCGTGGCGCTGGGGGGCCTGCTCTTCAGCTTCCTGTTCTGGGGTTTCGGCTTCTTGCGCATGGGCACGACGGGACTCGTCGCCCAGGCCTGGGGCAAGGGTGACGAACAGGCGCTGGCGGCCAGCGTGGTGCGGGCGGTGTCGCTTGCGCTGGCCATCGGACTTGCGCTGCTGGTGTTGCAGCGGCCCCTGATCACGCTGGTGCTGGGCCTGCTGGGCGGCAGCGCCGAGGCCACACGCCAGGCCATGGCCTACTGCTCGGGCCGGATCTGGGCGGCCCCGCTGGCCCTGGTCAACTATGTCGTGCTGGGCTGGCTGCTGGGATGCCAGCGCGTCCGGCTGGCGCTGGCCCTGCAGATTCTCATCAACGTGGTCAACCTGGGCGCCGTGCTGCTGTTCGTGCATGGCTTCGGCCTGGGCGTGGCGGGCATAGGCGCCGCGACCGCCGTGGCCGATGGCGCGGGCACGCTGGCGGGCGGCATCCTGCTGTGGCGCTCGCATCGCGCCGCCTGGCCGCAACTGCGCCTGGCGGTGTTGCGCGACGCCGCCGCGATGCGGCGCCTGGTCGGCATCAACTTCCACATCTTCGTGCGCACGGCCTGTCTGCTGGCCAGCATGGGCTGGTTCGCCCACCTGGGCGCCACCCAGGGCGACATGGTCCTGGCCGCCAATGCGCTGCTGCTGAACTTCTTGACCTTCATGGCCTTCGGCCTGGACGGCTTCGCCCATGCGGCCGAGGCACTGGTCGGATCCGCCGTGGGCGCCGGCGACCGTCCCGGCCTGCGGCGCGCCGTGCGGCTGTGCATGGGCTGGGCCTTCGGCGGCGCGCTGGCCTATGCCCTGGTCTACCTGGCCGTGGGCCCATGGATCGTGAGCCTGCTGACCGACCAGGCGGCGCTGCGCGAGACCGCGGGGCGCTTCCTGCCCTGGCTGGCGCTGGCCCCCATCGCGTCGGTCGCGGCCTATCTGTACGACGGCATCTTCATCGGCGCCACCCAGACCCGCGTACTGATGCGCGCCATGCTGGTCTGCGGCCTGGCCTTCCTGGCACTGTCGCTCGGCCTGCTGCCGCTGCTGGGCAATCATGGACTGTGGCTGTCCTTCCTCGCCTTCAACGCGCTGCGCGGCGTGACGCTGCACCTGGCCGCGCCGCGCACGGTCTATCGCGAGGTCCGGGCCGAGCCGGCCGCACGTCTGGATAACGTGTAACAGTTATCCCCGCATCCTGTGGACAAGGCTGGGGACAGCCGCGAAACAGGGCGAACCGACCCGCATCACAGCAGGCTTCGAGGTTCCCCGCCCACGAAATAGGCAAGGTCCTTTCCGGGTGCGCCGCCTTGACAACGGCTCGCCACGCCGATTAAGGTCACGCCCCTTGCATCGAATTGGTGACTCCATGGTTGTCTGGCTGAAAGTGCCCTTTGCCGAGAAAGACGAAGCCAAGGCGCTCGGGGCCAGATGGTCGCCGGCGCAGAAGAAGTGGTACGTCAAGGACGGCGCCGATGCCGCGCCCTTCCAGCGCTGGCTGGATGCCGACGCGCCCTCGTCGCCGCAGCCGGATGCCGTGCAACAGCCCACGGGCGACGAGACCCCGCCCGCCGGCGGCGCCATCGTCTATTGCGACGGCGCCTGCCGCGGCAACCCCGGCGGGCCCGGTGGCTGGGGCGCCTGGATCCGCACCACCGAGGCCACGGTGGAAGTCTTCGGCGGCTCGCCCGACACCACCAACAACCGCATGGAACTGACCGCCGCCATCGAGGCGTTGCGCTGGCTACCGCAAGCCTGCGAGGTCGTGGTCTACACCGACTCGCAGTACGTCGTGAACGGCATGACGCAATGGCGCCACGGCTGGGTGCGCAAGAACTGGAAGGACGTCAAGAACGTCGAGCTGTGGAAGACGCTGATCGCCGAGGCGGACCGGCATCGCGCCACTTTCCGGTGGGTACGCGGACACAGCGGGCACCGCGGCAACGAACGCGCCGACGCGCTGGCCAACGAAGGACTAGACCACGCCAAGCGCACCGGCCGCAGCGAAGTGGTGGTGCGCATCGTGGCCGAACATGGCGCCGCCGGATAAGCACCGGATGTCTGCCCGCTTCAGGCGGGCAGCCGGATCGCCTGGTCCGAAGCCCCCAGGTCCCTGAGCGTATCGACCAGGATCTCCTGGAACTTGGTGATGCCCAGACTGATGGGCCGGTCGATGCGCCGCACGAGATAGCGCGAGAGAAACAGCCCCTTCACCGGCCCGCCGTCGAAATCCCCGCGCTTGATGTCCGCGCCTATGCCCGAGTACGGCGAGATGTGGGCCCCTACCCCGCGGCGCACGAGATCCTTGATCACCTGGAAGGCGTCGGTTTCCACCGTCACGTTCAGCGTCACGCCCAGGCGCGCGGCCTCGGTCTCGATGTGCTGGCGCGCCAGTTGCGTGCGCCCGGGCTGGATCAGCGGCAATCCGGCCAACTCCTTCAGCGTGTAGGTCCTGAGCGCATGTCGGCCTTTGCGGCGGCGTGGCATCATTACCCAGAATTCCTCGTCGCACAGATGCGTGCTGACCAGCAGCGGATTCGAGCCCCCGGCCAGCACCGCCAGGTCGAGCCTGTCGGCCAGCAGCCGGTCGCGCAATTCGTTGCTCAGGCCCTCGCACAGGTCGAACGTGGCCTGCGGGTACATCTTCTGGAACGCGGCCGCGACGGTGCCGATCACGAACCCGCCCAGCGAAGGCGGAAAACCGATCCGCAAGGTGCCGGCGACCGTGGTGCTGGATGCGATGACGTTGGCGCGGACTTCCCGCACCAGGCGAAAGATGGCCTCGGCGCCTGACAGCAGCCGCATGCCGGCCTCGGTCGGCTCCACGCCGCGGCTGTGGCGGAACAAGAGCTGCACGCCCAGCTCGTCCTCCAGCAGCAGCACCTGCCGGGTCAGCGCGGGCTGCGCGATATGCAGCGCCACCGAGGCCTTGGTGAAGCTTTTCAACTGCGCGACGCGCACGAAATACCGGAGTTGAACCAGATCCATCGCCTGCCTCTCCCTCGTTTTGCGCTATCGAATTATTTTATAGCTCGCCCCGAAAAACGGCATTTCTCGTGAGCCGCGACTCCGTCCAGAATGGCCTGGTACCTAGAACAGGACGGAGACACCATGAAACGCTACCTCACCGCGCCGCGTCTTTTGTTTGCCGCCGCGTCGTTGCTGATCGCGGCCACGGCAAGCGCGCAGGCCTATCCCGCCCGGCCGATCCGGATGATCGTGCCCTTCCCCGTGGGCGGCTCCACGGACACCTATGCCCGCCTGGCCGGCAAGCTGCTGGGCGAGGCGCTGGGCCAGCCCGTGATCGTGGACAACCGCGCCGGCGCCACCGGCCTGATCGGCAGCAGGCTGGTCAAGGATGCGCCGGCCGACGGCTACACGCTGCTCTACACCACCAACAGCGCCCACGTCATCGGTCCGCTGCTGCACAAGCAGCACGCCTTCGATCCGGTCGCCGATTTCACGCCCATCACCGAGGCGCTGCGCTTTCCCGCCTATGTGGTGGCCTCGACCAAGCTGCCGGCCAGGACCTTCAAGGAATTCATCGCCCTGGCCAAGGCCAGGCAAGGCGCGTTGAGCTACGCCAGCGCGGGCACCGGCGGCGGCAGCCACCTGGCCTGCGAACAGATGCTGGATGCGGCGGGCATCAAGGCCTTGCACGTGCCCTATTCGGGCGCGGGGCCGGCCCAGACGTCGGTCATGTCCGGAGAAGTGGACTTCCTGTGCGACTCCGTCGGCAACTCGCAGCCCATGGTCCGCGCGGGCAAGATGCGGGGGCTGGCGCTGGCCGCCGCGCAGCGCTCGCCCGCCATCCCCGACATCCCCACCCTGCGCGAGGAAGGCGTGCCGGTGGAGGCCTACGTCTGGCAAGGCGTCTTCGCGCCCAAGGGCTTGCCCGCCGATATCCGCGACAAACTGGCGACAGAGATCGCCCGGGTCATGCGTATGCCCGATATGCAGGCCCGCCTGCGCAAGGACGGCTACGACCCCGTGCTCCAGCCGCCCGAGCAATTCGCCAAGGACCTGGTCGCCGAACAGGCGATGTGGGCCAGGCTGATCGCCCAGAAGAACATCAAGGCCGACTAGCCGCCGGCCTCCCCCGCCCCCCCTCACGCAATCACGAATGGACATCGACCATGTTTGAATACTTCGGCGACAACTACACCTGGAATATGGCCGTCAACCTGGCGCTCGGCATGGGCGCCGAGATCGGCGAGATCGACGACGCCTCCGGCCCCGTCAAGGAAGCGTCGCGCCGCGGCGACCCGCACGCGGCCGAGATCCTGTTCGCCGCCTGGACCGGACTGGCCGACCGCGTGAAGGCGCTGGCGCAGCAGGACCTCCAGCACGACCGCGCCTACAGCGCGGGCCGCAAGTTCAAGCGCGCCGCCATCTACTACGTGCAGGCCGAGCGCATGCAGGCGCCGCGCTTCCCCGGCCGGGACGCGGCCTTCCGCGACATGCTGGAATGCTTTCGCCGCTACGCCGAACTGACCGGCCAGCCCGTCGAATGGGTGGACGTGCCCTACCGGGACACCACCCTGCCGGCGCTGTACGTCCCGGCGCGCGAGACGCCGCCCGGCGGCGCACCCTGCATGGTGCATTTCGACGGCCTGGACGTGACCAAGGAGATCCTGTACCTGATGGGCATCGGCGACGCCTTGCGCGAACGCGGCGTGTCGGTGCTGCTGGTGGACAACCCCGGCGTGGGCGAGGCCCTGCGCCTGCAGGGCCTGACCAATTTCCCCGAGGCCGAGGAACCCGCCTCGGCCTGCGTCGATTACCTGGAAACGCGCGACGACGTCGACGCCTCGCGCATAGGCATCATGGCCTTGTCGCTGGGCGGCTATCACGCGCCGCGCGCCGCCGCCTTCGAGCCGCGCCTGCGCTGCTGCGTGGCCTGGGGCGCCAACTACGACTGGGGCGCGACCCAGCGCTACCGCCACCAGAGCCAGGACCCGCGGCTACCCGTTCCGCATTACTGGGAACACGCGATGTGGGTGTTCGGACAGACCAGCGTGGAAGGCCTGCTGGCCACGGCGGACCGCATGACGCTGGAAGGCGTGCTGGACCGCATACGCTGCCCCATCCTGGTCACACACGGCGAGAACGACCGGCAGATCAAGCTGGCCCAGGCCGAACGGCTGGTTGCCGAATGCATCAACAGCCCCAAGGCCGAACTGTTCGTCCATACGCTGCGCGACGGCGGCGCCGAGCATTGCAGCGTCGACAACCTGGCGCTGGGCGTGGACACCATCGCGGACTGGATAAGCGCAACCATGCGGGAGCTGAAGCAGCGCCCGCATGCATGACGCCAGTGCCTAGCCGGCCTTCGCCCCGAACTTGGCCGACACGACGACCGCGCGGTCGTCCGGGCCGGCCTCGGAAGACCCCGCCGCCTTCCTGGGGTGCTTGAGCCGGTAGTCTTCGAGGAACTTGGCGATGCGGCCGATGGCCTCGCGCAGGTCCGCCTCGTGCGGCAGGAACACGATGCGGAAGTGGTCCGGGTGCGGCCAGTTGAACCCCGTGCCCTGCACCAGCATCACGCGCGTGGCCTCCAGCATCTGCAGGAAGAACTGGCGGTCGTCCTCGATCGGATAGACCTCGGGATCCAGCCTGGGGAACATGTAGAGCGCGGCCTGCGGCTTGACGCAGGTCACGCCCGGAATGGCGGTGATCAGCTCGTAGGCCAGGTCGCGCTGCTGGCGCAGCCGGCCGCCTTCGGCGACCAGGTCGTTGATGCTCTGGTAGCCGCCCAGCGCGGTCTGGATCGCCCACTGGCCCGGCACGTTGGCGCACAGCCGCATGTTGGCGAGCATGTTCAGGCCGTCGATGTAGTCGCGGGCGGCGCGCTTGTCGCCCGACACCACCAGCCAGCCCGCGCGGTACCCGCAGGCGCGGTAGCTCTTGGATAGCGAGTTGAAGGTCAGCGTCAGCACGTCGGTGGACAGGCTGGCCAGCGCGGTGTGGCGGGCGTCGTCGTACAGCACCTTGTCGTAGACCTCGTCGGCCAGGATGACCAGCCCGTGCTCGCGCGCGATGGCGATGATCTCCCGCAGCACGTGGTCGGGATAGACCACGCCGGTCGGGTTGTTCGGGTTGATGACCACGATCCCCTTGGTGCGCGGGGTGATCTTGGCGCGGATGTCGTCCAGGTCGGGAATCCAGCCCTTGGCCTCGTCGCACAGATAGTGCACGGGCGTGCCGCCCGACAGGCTCGCGACCGCCGTCCATAGCGGGTAGTCGGGCGTGGGCAGCAGCAGCTCGTCGCCATCGTCCAGCAGCGCGTTGGTGGCCATCGCGATCAGGTCGGACGCGCCATTGCCCAGGTAGATGTCTTCCAGCGTCACGCCCTGCACGCCCTGCGCCTGGGTGTAGTGCATGACCGCCTTGCGCGCGGCGAAGATGCCCTTGCTGTCCGAATAGCCCGCCGAGTTGGGCAGGTTGCGGATCATGTCCAGCTGGATTTCCTCGGGCGCGTCGAAACCGAACACGGCCAGGTTGCCGATGTTGAGCTTGATGAGCTTCTGGCCTTCGTCCTCCATCTGCTTGGCTCTATCCATGATGGGGCCGCGGATGTCGTACAGGACGTGAGCCAGCTTGTTCGATTTGTTGATGGGTTTCATGAATGAACGGGTCTTCGTAGGAATTGATGCAACGACACGGCCAAGCCACGATACCAGAACACGGGCGTGCCGGCGGCGGACGGCCCCGCCGGCGTTGCGATGACTTTCCACGGCTTGACTCGATAACTGTATATTTATACAGTACTCTGCCGTAAACCGCCGTTGCCCCATGTCTTCAGCCGGAACCTCCACGCCGCGCGCCAGCACCGCGATCCACCCCCTTCTGTGGCGGGGATCGCAGCTTGCCCGCAACTGCCGTCCCGGCCTGGATACCGGCCATGCCGAGCTGTCCCGCCAGTTGCCCGACGGCGGGTGGCCGCTGGGCAGCCTGACCGAACTGCTGCTGCCGCAGCCGGGCATAGGCGAAATCCGCCTGTTGCTGCCGGCGCTGCGGCAATTGCCCGTCCAGCGCAGCATCGTCCTGCTCCACCCGCCCCACCAGCCGTCCGTCCAGGCCTGGCAGGTCCATCGTTTTTCCAGCCGGCAACTGCTGTGGGTCGCGCCCGCCCACGCGGCCGATGCCCTGTGGGCGGCCGAGCAAGTTCTCAAGCAAGGGCATTGCGGCGCCCTGCTGTACTGGGCCTCGCGCCCGCCCGCGACCGCCCTGCGCCGGCTGCACCTGGCCGCCCAGGCCGGCGATACCGCCTTCTTCCTGTTCCGCCCCGCCGAATCGGCCCGCCAGGCCTCGCCCGCGCCGCTGCGCCTGCTGCTGCATCCCGCCGGCGACCAGTTGCGCGTGGACATCCTCAAGCGCCGCGGCCCCGTCCACGACACCAGCCTGCTGGTGCCGCTCGCGCCTTCGCGCGCGGCAGCGGCCGCGGGTCCGATTCCCGCCTTTTCCGAGTTTTCCCATGAGCCTGTGGATCAGCGTCTATCTGACCCAGCCCAGCCTCGACGCACTGAGCCCGTCCTGGCCGGATGACGCGGCCGGCCCGCTGGTGGTCCTCGAGCACGAGGCGGTCGTGGCCGTGACCCCTGCCGCCGCGCAATTGGGCGTGCGGCCGGGCATGCGCAAGAAAGGCGCCGGCGCCCTGGCCCCGCATGCCGCGTTCATCCAGCGGGATGTCGAACGCGAACGGCAACTGCTCGATGCCGCCGCGCTGGCCATGCTGCAATACACGCCGGAAGTCACCCTTGGCCCCGACACCAGCCTGCTGCTCGACGTCCACGCCAGCCTGCGTGTCTTCCGCGGCCCCCTGGCGCTGTGCCGGCGCATCCGGCGCACGCTGGAACAACTGGGCTGCCGGGCCCGCGTCGGCATGGCGCCGACCGCCCATGGCGCCTGGCTGCTGGCGGCACGGGCCACGCGCGGCCCGCGCCGCGTCCTGCGGCTGGATCGGCTGCTGCGCCGGATAGCCCCATTGCCCTGCCTGCTGCTGCCGCCGGCGCGGCCGCACCAGGCCTGGCTGGACGGCATAGGGTGCCGTACCCTTGCCGCCCTGATGCGGCTGCCGCGTGCCGGCCTGCAAAAGCGCTGCGGCCACGCCCTGCCGCACATGCTAGCCCAGGCCCGCGGCCAGGCGCCCGAATTGTTCGACTGGATCCGCGCGCCGCTCCGGTTTTCCGCGCGCCTGGAACCGATCGCCCGCCTCGAGCACACCGCCGCCGTCCTGATCGTGGCCCGCCGCCTCGTCCAGCAACTCGCGGGATGGCTGGGCGCCACGCATACGGCGGCCAGCGCCATCGACCTCCTGCTGGAGCACGAGCGCGGCCGCCACGCCCGGCCGCCCACGCGGCTGACCGTGGCCCTGGCCCAGCCCGGCTGGCAGGCCGACCACCTGCTGCGCCTGCTCAAGGAACATCTCGAACGCCTGACGCTGGAAGCGCCGGCCATCGCCGTGGCCCTGCATGCCGACCAGCTCGTCTCCCGCGCCGCTCCCTCCGAGGCTTTGTTCACCGACCCCGGCGGCACCCCGGCCGACCACGACCGCCTGGTGGAACTGCTGACGGCGCGGCTGGGCGCGGACCGCGTACTGGCCGCCCGGCCGCGCGCCGACCATCGGCCGGAAGCCGCCAATGGCTGGCAACCAGCCTTGTCCGCGTCCCGCACCGGCCCGCAGGACATGGCCTTCGAGGCCGAACGCCCGCTGTGGCTGCTCGCGCAGCCCATTGCCCTGGTCCTGCGCGGCAACCGCCCCTACTACGGCACCCCGCTGCGCCTGCTGCGCGGCCCCGAACGCCTGGAAAGCGGCTGGTGGGACGGCGCCCCCATCTCGCGCGACTACTTCGTGGCCGAAAGCGAAAACGGCATCCGCTACTGGCTCTACCTCGACCAGGCGCTGGACGAGCCGCGCTGGTACCTGCACGGGCTCTACGCCTGAATCGCCATGTCATCGCCCCCGCCCTCGATCCCTTCCCTGCCCGGCTACGCCGAGCTGCAATGCCTGACGAACTTCACCTTCCTGCGCGGCGCCTCCTGGCCCGGCGAACTGGTCGAACGCGCCGCCGAACTGGGCTACACGGCCCTGGCCATCACCGACGAATGCTCGCTGGCCGGCGTCGTGCGCGCGCACGAGGAAGTGAAGAAGCACAAACTGCGGCTGATCCTAGGCAGCCAGTTCCGGCTCGAAGCCCAGGACGGCATCCCGCCCATGGACCTGATCCTGCTGGCCACCAATAAGGAAGGCTACGGCAACCTGTCGGAACTGATCACTTATGCCCGCATGCGCGCCGCCAAGGGCAGCTACCGCCTGCTGCCCGGCGACCTTTCCCATCCCGAGGCCAGGCAGGATCATTTGCGCGGCGTGCCGGACTGCCTGGCCATCCTCGCGCCAGCCCAGGGCGTCGCCCGCGACGTGCTTGCCGAACAGGCCGGCTGGCTGGCGCGGACCTTTCCTGGGCGGTGCTGGATGGGCTTGGCGCTGCTCAATCGCGCCGGCGACGGCGCCCACCGCCAGACCGTCGAAGACGTCGCCCGCACGATGGACCTGCCTGTCGTGCCCCTAGGCCAGGTCGAGATGCATGTCCGCTCGCGCAAGCCCTTGCACGACACGCTGTGCGGCATTCGCCTGCGCCAGTCCGTGGCCGAGTGCGGCTATGCGCTGGTGCCGAATGCCGAACAGCACCTGCGCGCGCGCGTGCATCTGGCCCAGGTCTACGGCGCCGAGCTGATGCGGGAAAGCCTGCGCGTGGCCCGGCTGTGCACCTTCGACCTGAAGGAACTCGAGTACGAATACCCAGAGGAACTGGTGCCGGCGGGGGCCACGCCCGCCACCTATCTGCGCGACGAGACCTATGCCGGCGCCAACAGGCGTTTCCCCGAAGGCATCCCCGACAAGATACGCGAGCAGCTCGAAAAAGAGCTCTCGCTAATCAGCGAACTCCAGTACGAGGCCTACTTCCTTACCGTCCACGACCTGGTCAGATTCGCCAAGAGCCGCCGCATCCTCTGCCAAGGACGCGGATCGGCCGCCAACTCCGCGGTCTGCTTCTGCCTGGGCATCACCGTGGTCCCCCCGGATGACAACTCGCTGTTCGGACGCTTCATCAGCAAAGAACGCAACGAACCGCCGGACATCGACATCGACTTCGAACACCAGCGGCGCGAAGAAGTCATCCAGTACGTCTACGAGAAATACGGACGGCGCCGCGCCGCGCTGACCGCCGTCGTCATCAGCTACCGGTCGCGCAGCGCGCTGCGCGACGTGGGGCGCGCGCTGGGCATGGACCTGGCCCTGGTCGACCGCGTCGCCAAGGCTCACCAATGGTGGGACGGCAGGAAGAACCTGCTGAACCGCTTCGAGGAATGCGGGCTGGCCGCCGACTCGCCCGCGGCGCAACTGTGGGCCAAACTGACCGAGCAATTGCTGGACTTTCCGCGCCACCTTTCCCAGCATCCGGGGGGCTTCGTCATGTCGCGCGGGCCGCTGTCGCGCCTGGTGCCCATCGAGAACGCCGCGATGCCCGACCGCAGCGTCGTGCAATGGGACAAGGACGACCTGGACGCGGTCGGCCTGCTCAAGGTGGACGTGCTGGCCCTGGGCATGCTGACGGCGCTGCGGCGCGCCCTGGAATTCGCCAGTCAGCGACAACAGAAACTGCTCGATCTCTACAGCATTCCACCGGACGACACCCAGACCTACGACATGATCTGCCAGGCCGACACCATAGGCGTCTTCCAGATCGAGTCGCGCGCACAGATGAGCATGCTGCCCCGCCTGCAGCCGCGCAATCTGTACGACCTGACGATACAGGTCGCCATCGTCCGGCCAGGGCCCATCCAGGGCGGCATGGTGCATCCCTTCCTGAAACAGCGCGAACAAGCGCGGCTGCACGGCTCCGCCCGGATTCCGTATCCCAGCCCCAAGGTCCGGAAGGCGCTGGCCCGCACCTTCGGCGTGCCCATCTTCCAGGAACAGGTCATGCAGATCGCCATGTACGCCGCCGGCTACAGCGAAGGCCAGGCCGACGAACTGCGGCGCTCCATGGCGGCCTGGCGGCGCAAGGGCGACCTGGCGCAGCACTACGAACGCATCGTCAACGGCATGCTGATCCACGGCTACGACCGCGCCTTCGCCGACTCCATCTGCCGCCAGATCCAGGGCTTCGGCGAATACGGCTTTCCCGAATCGCATGCCGCCAGCTTCGCGCAACTGGCCTACTCCAGCTCCTGGCTCAAGCGGCACGAACCCGAAGCCTTCCTGGCCGCCCTGCTCAACAGCCAGCCCATGGGCTTCTATTCGCCCTACCAGTTGATCCAGGATGCCCAGCGCCATGGCGTGGCCGTCCTGCCCGCCGACGTGCTGGCCAGCGATTGGGAAGCCACCCTGGAAGACACCGGCGGCGAACGCCCCGCCGTGCGGCTCGGACTGAACCAGGTGCAAGGCTTGCCTGAAGCAGCCGGCCTGCGCATCCAGGCGGCGCGCGAACAGGCGCCGTTCCAGGACGCCACCGACCTGGGCCGGCGCGCCGATCTCGATCGGCATGCCTTGCAGGCCCTGGCCGCGGCCGATGCCCTGCGCCGCCTGTCCGGCCACCGCCGCGCGGCGCTCTGGGAAGCCACCGACAGCGTGCCCCAACGCGATCTATTGCGCGACGCCATGGTGTACGAACAGGCGCCGCTGCTCGACGTTCCCAACGAGGCCGACGACATCCGCGCCGACTACGAGTCCCTGAAACTGACCCTGAGGCGCCATCCCGTGGCGCTGCTGCGCGATCGCCTGACGCGGCGCGGCTTCGCCCCCGCTGAAGTCCTGCACACCTACCCCGACCGCCGCCTGGCGCGCGCCTGCGGCATCGTCACCGTGCGCCAGCGCCCAGGCACCGCCAAGGGCGCGGTCTTCGTCACGCTGGAGGACGAGACTGGGCAGGTCAACGTTATCGTCTGGCCGGGGCTGGTCGAACGCCAGCGCAGGGAACTGGTGGGGGCGCCGCTGCTGGGGGTGTATGGCACGTGGCAATCGCATCAGGATGTGCGGCATCTGCTGGCCAAGCGGCTGGTGGATTTGACGCCGTTATTGGGGAGTCTGGTGGTGGAGAGCCGGAATTTTCATTGAGAGTCGGATCGGATGGAATTGCTCCCGCAATCCCTGGGCGAATTTAGGCGCGTCGAGGTTTGCTTTTGGCCCCAAGCAGTCTTCCATAAGGTTTGGAATTGCTTCTTTATTGCGGACATTTAAGAAGGGACTGCCCAAGAATGCGCGTAATAGTCGAACTACAGAGCTTGCGCTACCTCAGTGAGCATGCACAGCGACAGGTGATTGGCGGTCGCCCTATTGACAGGGGCGCATGGGCAGACAAGCAGTACCGACACCATTCTTCACACAGCTTCGATCACAGGCTTTAGACTCTCTCGCAAAACAACCAGGGGCTCCTGAAGGCGTGCCACGACTTCATCAAAAGAGTCCTTAGAGAGAATCGCTCTTTTCTGTGTAAGTCCGACAGTATCGAAGTCCCCCAACTGTGCACTCTCAGGTAAGCGTTCGGCGGCCAATATGACTTGATGGTGAACCCCGGCTGCCCTCCCAAGAACCTCGACCATCTTTGTCAGATTGGGATCGTCCTGCCCTGACTGCTGAGGGGTATCAACGACGAAGGGAAATAGCGGGGAATCGCCCCACTCAGCATTCGTCGCAAGCATGGCCAAGTGAACAGCCAACATGGAGCGAGGCGCGGAACTTCCTCCGGATTGAGCACGCGCCCCAGGTTTTGGATCGCCGATCTGCTCGTCGACGGGAACATCGACCAAGTTGGACAAACTCGAGACCTGCGATGAAAAATACTTGCGAACTTGAGCCAGACGATCAGGATCTTCGAACTTTTTGACCTCCTCATCTGCCTTGGCCTTTTCTGCTTCCAGCTTCTTCAAAGCGGTAGATAGATCACCGCTGACCCGCTGAAAGGCTGTGTCGAGGGTTCTCTTGCTTTGCGAGGCCAGAACTTCTTCAAGCTTCAGCTTGGCTCGCCGTTCCTGCTGGAGTTTGTCGAGTTCGGCAATGTTGCGCTCCACCACTCTCAAACTCGTACGGATGTTGGCCTCTTTGCTGCCGATTTCATCAGCCTGTGTCCGAAGCTCCATGATGATTCCGCCCAAGGACTCTGCATCGCTCGAAAGAAGAATTCGAGCATGGAAGGAATTCTCATGGACCGTGCCACATGTAGGGCACTCGATGGCCTCGCCAGCACGATCCGTCAGGTATGCGAAGTCGCCTTTCAGTTCGTTGTAGGCGGCAAGGGCGAGCTTCAACTCCGACTGCACTTTCTCACGCGTGTTGACCAGCCCGAGAAGTTGGCCACGAATGCGAACCTGTTCCTGCTGGAGCTTGGTCGCTTTGCGGCCCAGCTCCGCCAGTTCACTGCGAAACGCTGCGAAGTTGAGAGAGGGCAGGTTCTTGGGCAAAACATCCTGCACCCGCTTGAAAGCTGCTCGCTGCGCTTCAAGTTCCTTACGCCTATCGGTAACTCGCTCACCGATCTCCGTCGAAAGATGCTTCGCTTGGAAGTACGCGTTCGGACGCATCCCAATGAAAGATTCGAACGTCGCGCCTTTCCAGTCAGAGAACTGAGTCAACTGTTCAAAGGTGTCCCAACCTGCCCCCCAACTTCCGTCCTGATCCATATAGAACGGCATGAACATGTACTCTGGACCAGCTTGCGAGAAGACCGCAGTTTGAGGACGTTTGAGTCGGAGTTCGAATCCAAAAAACGCACCGAGCGCTTTAGACCATGCCCTCATGTTCTCTGCAGAAAAAAGCAACTGGCCGTTGGCACCAAACATCCCCAACCGCTTGCCGTCACGAACAACCATGTAGTCGTTGTCCCGATAAGCGAACTCTAGAGCAACAACCGTATCAGGATCCCACGTACCTGCATCACGTTTTCTAGTATTACAACCAAAAACCCAGTAGAGGTTCTTGATGATGCGGGACTTACCCGTTCCGTTTGGTCCCAGAAGCAGCGTCTTCTGACTGAACAGCTGCTTTCTGGCGCTCTCGTCTCTCGCGGATACGAGCCAGAGCGTCTTGTATGTCACGCGCCGGTTCATTCTTCTTCCTTAGATTCCGGACCAGCCGGAGCAGTGAATACGGTGAGGTCGATTGCATCGAATAGCACCAGTAGCGCCACAGCGCGTATGTAGGCCAGGGGAAGGCCATTGAATTCAGCTAGGTTTGACGCCCGGGCCTCCTCAACAACCTCGTTCATCAGTTCGCCCAAGGTTGCCTTCGCACCAATGGCCGCCTCTATGGGAATGCGGGTTCGCTGCAGCGCGCTCGCTACTCCGCTGAAAATCATGTTGGTCCGGTCGGATGCGTCCGCACACACTCGGACCCTCTGAGCCTTGATGTCCTTGCGCTCGATGAAGGGATACCCCTCTCGATCCAACTCGGCAGTGGCTTCTTCCAGGATTTGGCTCAATGGAGCCCTGGACTGCGCAACGCTGGCCAGGATGTTCAAGGCCTGCGACTTGGAGATGATTCGCAGCTTAAGATCTTCGAAGGTCCGCGCGTAGGTGGTGCTGGACGCCCGGCTTTGTACTTCACTGGCAAGGACCCTCGCCGCTACCGATGTATGACTAAGTTGAAACGGCAATTGTCCCGTGGACGATAGTTGTTCGAGCTTTCCACTGACGAAAATCTCTGGCTCGCCCAGCGGAAGGTTGGTCTTGTGAACCAGCACACCGGTCAGATCGATATCTTCTTCCGATATGCCCAATTGGGTGCTGACGGCCACCTTCACAAGCTTCTGTTGCTCGGTCGTCAAGGTCGACAAATCTGTGTTCGTCGCAAGAGAGTCCACTCCAGCTTCGTCGGGCAGTTTCACTCCGATGTTTGAGACGAATCTCAGGTTGGCACGCGAGGCACCGAACTCGTGCCGACGGGCGTACAGCTTGGCAAGGATTGAATTCTCATGCGTGCCATCCTTACGTTTGCTGCCCTTCTTATGAAGATCCTTTAAGACCCAGACACCATCGCGCTCATGTTTCTTGACCTGGCAGAACTCCACCCTCGTTGGCGATTGCGCGGAATCGAGGATTGCTATGTCCTCCTTGACCTCAACACCGACGGCGAAGTCATCCCCGCTTCCAAGAAGTTCGGCGATAGACAACGCGGCCCACCATTGTTGAAAGGTGAAACCCAAGTTGGCGTTGACGCCATTCTTCTCATCTATTGAGCGATCACGGAGCACGAGATCCAGGCTGTCCTGACCATCCTCCGGTCGCCTCGCTGAGGTTCGTTGTGACATCGAATCGTTCTTCGATTTACTCTGCTTGCTCCAGCAGCCGCGCGTTAGCCATATCTATCGTGCAGCCCATGTAGTGGGGCTGGTCACTCGTGACATTTTGATACATGATACATGGTTTGCTTCCGCTTCTGGTCGAACACGGTCATTGGTGGGCGAGACGGCTGGCCGAACACCCACATCGCTTCGTCCCCTCTTACGCTCGCAAGCCGAGCCGCAGCCGCTTAGCTCGCTCTTTGAATGCGCGCTCACCACCCTCCAAGATGTCGCAGACATGCTGACGGATCTGTGGGTTCTCCAGCGATCCAAACTCATAGGAAATGAGTGGCAATTGCCCTGGTCGATGTGGACCACAACTGGCAACAATGACCTGATCAGCGTCCGTGTTGACGACGAGATTGGCATTGTGAGTCACGATGATGATCTGCCTTCGATACTTCGCAGCTCGAAATCGCTGTACAAGTTCTTGGAAGATCGATTGCGGGTCTAGATTCTCTTCCGGCTGATCAATGATGAGTGGCCGCAGATCCTCTGCGTCGATGGCTAGGTACAACAGTAGCAAGACGATTCCCCGCGTTCCCGGCGACAACTGCTCGATGTCTACCCCGTCATATTGGATGCCATACCCTACTGTGATGTGGCCAGTACTGAACAGCCAGTTGGATACGCTATGGGCCCACTCACGAAACTCCTGCCCCTCCGGTTGGTGAGTTTTGAGGTTCTCTTCGTTGCTTTTGACGAAATCGAGCAATGCGTTGGCGGCCTGCTCAGCGCTTCCAGTAGTCCATACATCCAATAGCGCTGCGCGGACGACGCGAAGAAGTTCTCCGCGGCCCCTGAATGGGCCTGATGTCCGCAAGTCCAACAGCGCTTCACCAGCACTTGCCCAAGCTGTGATGTCAACTTGGCGACGGACCGAAAAGGACAGTTTTGATAGCGAGCCCTCTGCGGCATCAATGCGCTCTTTGACAGGCGCATACAGTGCTTGTAGCTCCTGTTCTTCCTCGACGATAGCTTCGAAGATGCCCGCGTATGCCTTGCGGCGGGCGTCGATCAACACACGAATACGTTCATCGGCTCCCTGGATGTGTTGGATTTGCTGAGCGACTTTTCCAAGCGTCGTCTCGGCCTTTGTAATCTTGTCTGACAACGCTGAGAAACGTTTTGCATTTTGGGCATCAACCCCGACAAGAGTACGTAGGCGTGTCTGCTCACGCTCTAACAGCGATAAGGTTTGCTGGCTCAATACCGCGTCAGTCGCTATCAAGGCGACTTTTGCGTCGGCGTCAGGGTCCATGGGTGGGTCAGTCTTGGCCGGCCCCAGCAGCAGCCCGGTAGCTGCTTGCGCCTGCTTAACGCGCTCTCTCAGAAGTGCATCGACTTCGCCAACGAAATCGACTTCGAAGGCCTTCCAGTCCGATGGGCTCAAGTGCGCGTCGAAACGGTTCTCTTGCCAGTCAGTCAATAGGCTGGGTGCGATTCGTTGACGGAAATCGATCACGTCTTCTTGTAGATGCAGCAGGGCCTGATGTCGGAGCTTGAAGTGCTCGACTTGTTTCCTCTTTTCTTCCACCGCCTGAGAGACTACTTCATGTCGACTTGCTCGCTCCTCGTTGCCTTTTGGAACCAACGACTGGCGATCCTTCTTATCGTTCTCTATGGACTTCTTCTTTTCGTCACGATCCTTTTCCAGCGCCTTGAGATTGGCCTTCTGCGTGCGTTCTACCGCTAGAGCAGTCGATGCCCTTCTCAATGTTTGCTCTTGGCGCTCGCGCTTCTGTCGGGAGGTTTCAAGGCGAATCTCCAGTAACTCGCGAAACGACTCCGCCCCAAACCTCTCCGTGACTGGATGGGCATTGAATATGACGCGCTCGACCTCTTGGATCAGCGTGTCATCAAGTCCTTCGGCGGAGCATAATTGATCAACAAATTGCTGTGACAAGTACTGGACGTGAGGATGGTCAAGCAATTCCTCCATGTCGGTCTGTGTAAGGTGGTTGCCCGTCTTTTCGCCCGACTCCCAGTGCAGCGACGCTTCGCAGTCCCCCAAATGCTCTTGTGCTCGTCGTATGAACGACTTTGCGTTCAAGTGGTTGGCAAGCGCGATGCCACCCGCAGCGATCAGGTCAGCCAGAGCGGTTTTGCCCGATCCTTTGGCGCCGATGACTGCAACAAGGCCGGGATTCAGCTCGACTGAATCGCGCGACAACCAAGGAGCGTTGCTGATCGTCAAAGACTTGATAGTCTGCCCCGGCAATGCTCCGCGTGGTGGTTCTGCTCCGATGAAAACACGACCTTCGGGCTCAAGACATACCTGCCGTAAAGTTTCAAAGGTTAAATCTCCTTTGATCCAGCAGCGACGCTCTTGATCTGGTCGTCCAATGCGGGAAACATCATGCGCGTCTGATCCGTGCAGGCATGGTTTGCATCCATTCCATTCGCTTTCCAGCTTCTGTACGCTGGCCGCTCCTTTCCCCAGCCAGAATTCAATCTGCTTGGGTGAGGCGCTAAAGATGATGTCAGCGAAGCCTTCGATTTCTTTTCGCAAAGCAGAGAAGGATCCAAATTCGTCGCGGAGCCCGGACGTGCCATCTCTTTCTCCGCCAGCCACGGCAACTAGAGCGTGATTCTGAACCCATGCGTTCTTTCCCCAAGCGGCCCGCAACTGGTCGAAATTGACCTTGAAGAGGTTAGCCCCCTCCGACAACGCTGCCTCATCATCCGTCAGACCTGAGCGATGAGCTCGGCCCAAACGAATAAGGTCGGTGCTTTGGCAGCGATAGTTGTACCCAAGGTACGTAAACTCAAGCTCAAGGAGAAATCGCTTTATCTGTTCGACATGATCATGGGGGGCGGGATCAAACAGAAGGTGCAGATTAATCGCCGACGCTTTTGATGTCTCAATGCTTAGTCGAAGTTCGATGTTAGGAAAGATCAAGCCGACGTTCGACAATCTTCCCTGGCGCTGATGTTCGCAAACTTGGAGGTAACGTTCAATGCTGAAGTAATCGGTAATGCCGAGAGCCTGGATCGGTGGGTCAGCGGATTCAATTGCGCCAAGGAAGGTTTCCCATGCGGCTTCGCCGATGTACTGGTCGTTGAGGGCTGTACCAGGTGTGTGGATGTGGGGATCCCAACGGCGCCAGAGCGAGCCTCGCGGATCTGCCATCTCCATTGGTTTCGCCATGCCGCGTCCTTGTTTCGTTGGGGAGCATCACAGCAATATACGAGGTTATTTACTACGACGTCTATCGATGCTTGTTTATATCGATCATGGTGGCGCGTAAAGTGGCTGCTTTAATCATCTTGATTTCCACCAAAAGCATTTCGTTAATACTAGCGATGCAAGCGATATTGATCTCCATTTCCGCCAACTCTTGTCTTGGTGCCGCATTTTTTCTTTTCTCGCTGCAACTTCTCACCAGAGGTACAGTACCCGCATAAAAGCTTCGCCGATCTACCGGCGAACGAAGAATCTTTGGGCGGCACAGCTGCTTCTCGGGCATACAAAGCCAGAAAGCACGGTTCGCTATCTCCGCATCGAGATCGACGAAATGCCGTTGAGATGGCAGAGCAAATCGAGGTTTGATATACCTCGACCGACGAGCGGTCGCTTTCTGGCCAGGAGCAGTCATGTATGAGATTGGATTAAGCGACCGCTTCTGGCCGATAGCAGCCTCCCAGGACGGCACCGATCGTGTTCGAGAGATTGAACGCGCTATGGTTAACGCTGCGGCCAATGTCCGAACCTCACCGGCGGCGTTCATCAAATTTTTTCGCAATGCCAGAACCTGAGCGAAGCCAGCCCCGACGAGAAACAACACGACAACGGTAGCAGCTTTGGCGCTGGCGAAAACAGAAAACGCGCCGAAGACCTGACGCCCCTACTGTGAAGCCTGATCGTCCCGAACCGGAATTTCCATTGACAGCCGGACCGGATGGAATTGCTCCCGCAATCCCTGGGCGAATTTCAGGGCGAGCCGTGAACGCGGACGATCCTTCGGAAAAATCAGGCACAGGCTCAATTCGATGTGCGGGCGGAAAGGACGAAACTCGACGTCGGGCAACGGGTACTGATGCACCGTCGCCAGATCGACCAGCCCGATGCCCACGCCCTTTGCCACCATCAGGCACGCGGCCTGCGAGGAATTGACCTCCACCGCCACATTCGGCATCGACAACCCGTGCGCCCCGTATGCGGCCTGGATCGCCTTGCCGATCCGGGTCGTGGGGCCGGTGGCAACGACGATCCCCTTGGCGAGGTCCTGCGCGGTCACCTCTTTTTGCTTGGCCAGGCGCGACCGCCGCGGCACGGCGCACACCACGCTGGACTTTCCCACCTGCTCGACACCGACGCTGGGGTCCATGACCGGCGTGTAGACCAGGCCGATATCCACCTCGCGCCTTGCCACCCGCTCTTCGATGGCGTTGGCCGTGGCCATGGCATGAATCGTGACGCGCGCTCCGGGGCTGTGCCGGTGCAGCCGGGACACCGCTTCGGGCAGATAGGCATTGACGAAGGTCGGGGACGCGGCAACGGCCAGCCGCCCCGTCCGGCCGCCGCGTATCTCGTCGACCGCGCGGTTCAAGGTATCGATGCGGCCGAAGATCGCCTGGACATCGGGGAAAAGATCGCAGGCTTCGGGCGTTGGCTGCAGGCGTCCGCCCATGCGTTCGAAGAGCTTGAACTTCAGTTGCTGTTCCGCATGGCGCAGCACGTTGCTGATGGCCGGCTGGGTGACGTTGAGCAGGTGGGCGGCCCCGGTCACGGACCCGGCCTGCATGATCGCGTGAAAAACCTCGAGATGGCGCAGGTTCATGTGACGGCCTCGCGGCAATGGCATCACTAGGAATGATAGGGTACCAAAGAATAATCATTGGAAAGAAATACCACGGCACTTCAAGATCCCGGCTATCGAAGCATCGATCGCAAGGGAGCTGGGGTGGAGACGACACGACGGGACGGCGCCGGCCTGACGCGGGAACTGGTGCGGCGGGCGCTGGCGGTGTACCACGAAGACCTGCCCGGCACCGTGCGCCAGGTCGCCCGGGACTGCCTCGTGGATTGGCTGGGTTGCGCGCATGCCGGTCAGCAGGAGCCGGCCAGCCGCATCGTGCGCGCCTCCGTGCTCGAGGAAGGCGGCGCCGCCCAGGCGACCTTGATCGGCAGCCCGCTCAAGGTCGGCGTCTCGCAGGCGGCCCTGGTGAACGGTACGGCCTCGCACGCCCTGGACTATGACGATGTGAACCTGGTGCTGCCGGGACATGTCAGCGTTGCCGTCATCCCCGCCCTGCTGGCGCTTGCGGAATATCGCCAGGCCTCCTTGTCCGAGTTCGTCGCGGCCTTCGTCGCGGGCTATGAAACCGCCTGCCGCATCGGGGCGCTGGTCGAGCCGGCGCACTATGCGAACGGCTTTCATGCCACGGCCACCCTTGGCAGCCTGGGCGCGGCGGTGGCCTGCGCGCACTTGCTGAAGCTGTCGGAATCGGAGGCCTGCCATGCCGTCGGCGTGGCCGCGACCCAGGCGGCGGGCCTGAAGGCGATGTTCGGCAGCATGGCCAAGCCGCTGCATGCCGGCATGGCCGCCCAGACCGGCGTGCGTTCCGCGCTCTGGGCACAGAAAGGCTTCACCAGCCGCCCGGACGCGCTGGAATGCGCGCAGGGCTTCGTGCTGGCGCACGGCCAGGACATGCATGCGCACCACGCCCTGGCGGAGCCGGCCGGCGGTCATCACCTCCTGAACAACATTTTCAAGTTCCATGCGGCCTGCTTCAGCACCCATGCGACCATCGAAGCGCTGCGGGAACTCCGGCGCGAACACGCGCCTTCCCCAGACCAGGTCCAGCGCATCCAGGTGACGGCGGGCACCCCCTGCGCCATCTGCAACATCCCATCGCCCACCACCGGCCTGGAGGCCAAGTTCAGCCTGCGCGCCGCTTCGGCGTTCGCCCTGCTGGACATGGACACCAGCCGATTGGACACCTGGGACCGGGTGACCGAGGACGCCGTGCAGGCCACCCTCGAACGGGTCCGTGTGGAACTGGTGCCCGGCATGGGGTTGAGCGAATCGGTCGTGGCCCTGCACCTGGCCGACGGGCGCTCGTTCGAACGCGCGGCAAGCGTGGGATCACCCATGGCGGACAAGGCGGAACAGTCGCGGCGGGTGGACCGGAAGTTTCTTGCCCTCGTCTCGCCCCGGATCGGATACGACCGCAGCCTCCGCATTCTCGATCGGCTGACCGCGATGGTCGACGACGCCGCTTCGTCCGCATCCCTGACCGATTTGTTTCTCGACTGCCGCGCCTGACGGCACTCTGGATTTCCTTCCCCCCCGACATCGATCAAGGAGACCGATAGCAATGAACAAGGACAGCATCTATGGCAAGGTTGCCAAAGGCGAACCGTACCGCAAGGCCGGCGCCCGCCTGACGGAGGATGCCGAGGACGTCCAGAAACGCACGAAGCTGGGCGATCCCGAACAGCAGATGCGCGAATACAAGTTCTATCACCGCTTCGACAAGGCGCATCTGGTGATGCTGGCCGAACAAGGTTTTCACACGCGCGAAGATGCCGCCAAGATGTTGCAGGCGCTGCGCAGGATGGAGCAAGCCGGCATCGAGAAAACCCGCGCGGAAACCGAAGCCGGCGAACACTCCGGCGAAGCCTGGCTGATTACCGAACTGGGCGAAGACGTGGGCGGCCGCATCCATGCCGGCCGCAGCTCGGGCGACTTCATGGCGGTCACCAGCCGCATCTTCATCCGCGAATTCATCCTGAAGCTGATGGGCGCATCGATCGCCCTGCGCAAGCAACTGGTGCAGCTTGCCAGCGAAAACGTCGATACCGTGATGCCGGCCTCGACCTGGTCGCAGCATGCGCAGCCCACGACCTTCGCGCACTATGCGATGTCCTGGGAGCTGTCTCTGGAAAACGATTTCTCGCGCCTGAAGCAGCTTTACGAGCGCGTCAACATGAGCCCGGCGGGCGCCGCCATCATGACCGGATCGCGCTACCCCATCAAGCGCGAACGAACCGCCGAACTGCTGGGCTTCGACGGCGTCATCACCAACACGCGCTACGCCGTGCTGGGCTTCGACGGCTGGCTGGGCGTGCCCGCCGAGGCCTATACCGTCCCGGCCCTGCTGATGATGAACGTATCGGGCATCGCCTCCGAACTCTACCTGTGGTCCAACACCGAGTTCTCGTACGTGGAACTGGCCGACCGGTATTGCGGCACCAGCAGCATCATGCCGCAGAAGAAGAACCCCTACACCCTGATGTGGATACGCGGCGCCGCGGCGCGCACCTATGGGCACCTGGCCTCGTACCTGTACGAAATGCACGATGCCTGCATGGGCTACACGCGGCAGCTCGCGCCGACCCTGGACGACGTGCTGGAGGCCACCCAGATCATGACCGGCGTGCTCGCGACGCTGTCGCTGAAGAAAGACCGGATGCTGGCCAACGCCACCGGCCTGAACTGGATCTGCGCCACCGACATCGCCGACGCGATCGTCCTCGACAAGGGCCTGCCCTTCCGCACCGCGCATCAGATCGTCGCCATCCTGGTACGGCTGGGCATCTCCCGCGGCCTGACCCAGGCCGACGTGACGAGCGCGCTGGTCGATGAAGCGGCCATCGAATACATGGGCAAGCCGCTCGGCTTGAGCGAAGCATCGCTCCGCCAGGCTCTGACACCGATCGAATGCATCAAGGCCCGCACGTTGACCGGCGGCCCGGCTCCCGAACGGGTCGAGGAAGACATCGCCCGGGCCAGGAAACAATACGCCACAGACGAAAATACCCTTGCCGAAATCAGCCAACGCCTGGCCGCCTCGGAAAGCCGGCTCGAACAGGCCATCGACCAGATCATCGGATAACGGGCGGCACGGGGGACTCCCCCCGTGCCTGCCCTGCCCGATGACCAAGGAGAACAAAGCAATGAAAGCCATACGGATGGAGACAGGACACACGGCGCTGCGCCGGACACTCATGGGCCTGTGCCTGGCGGCCGCGGCCGCCGCCTCGCCCGCGCAGGCCGAGCGCGTGATCAGGCTCATCGTGCCCTACGGGCCCGGGGCGACGCTGGATACCGTGGCGCGCAACTTCAACGCCGATCTCGGCAAGGCCCTGGGCGCCACGGTGATCGTGGAAAACCGCGCCGGCGCCGGCGGCACCATGGGCACGACCTTCGTGGCCCGCTCGACCGACCACAACACCCTGCTGTTCACCGCGGCTAGCCACAACCTCGCGCCGTCCCTGTATCGCAGCCCCGGCTACGATCCGATCAAGGATTTCTCCGGCGTGGCCTACGTCGGCAACGCCGGATTCGTGATCGCGGTTCCCGGAACCCTGGGCGTCGATTCACTGCAGGACTACATCAAGGCCATCAAGGCCAAGCCGGGCGAACTGAACTACTCCTCCGCCGGCAACGGCGGCGCCACTCACCTGGCCATGGCCTCGTTTCTCGCCAACATCGGCGGAAAGATGCAGCACATCCCCATGAAAGCGACCGGCGACGCCATCAACGAAGTGCTGGCGGGCCGGACCCAGGGCACCGCCGCGGCCGTGCCGGCCATCATCGGCTTCAAGAGCGAGGCGCGTGTCAGGATGCTCGCCTATACCGGCGCCAAGCGATCGCCTCTGCTGCCCGAGCTGCCCACCGCGGCCGAGGCCGGTGCCCCCGGCTACAAATACGACACCTGGTTCGGCATCCTGGCTCCCAGGAACATGCCGCAGAACGAGATCGACAAGATCCACGCCGCGATGGACAAAGTGCTGGCCGATACGACGGTACAGGCGCGCCTGACCCGGCTGGGCATCGATTCCGAGCAGATGTCGGCCGAGGCGTTCAACACGCTGCTGCGGAAAGACTTCGAAGCCGCGGGTCCGCTGGTCAAGGCTTCCGGGGCCAATATCGAATAACGGATGCGCCCGCCTTCGCGTCGAAGTCATTCTTTTCGATTTTTTAGAAGCACTACCCACAGATAATTTCACTTTTTTCAAAATGAGGGGGTGTGTAGTCTTGCCGCATGACAACGACGCACCACCCCGCCACCCCGGCCAGGCACGCCGCCTATGAAGCGCGCACGACGGGGCTCCCTGCCCGCATCCGTCACGTCCTGAACCTGGACGATTTCGAACGCGCCGCGGCCCGGTACCTGCCCCGGCCGCTGCGCGAATACGTGCTGGGCGCGGCCGAGGACAACCGGTCGCTGGCCGCCAATCGCGCGGCGTTCCGGCGCCATGAGTTCGTCACGCGCGTGCTGGCGGACGTTTCCCGCCGCTCGACGCAGACCACGCTGCTGGGCCAGGCCTACCGCGTGCCTTTCGGCATCGCGCCGGTCGGCATCAGCGCGCTGCTGGCCTACCAGGGCGATCTCGCCATGGCCCTGGCCGCGCGGCAGGAAGGCGCGTGCATGATCATGAGCGGCTCGTCGCTGATGCGGCTGGAAGAGATCCACGAACAGGCCCCCGGCACGTGGTTCCAGGCCTACCTGCCGGGCGATCCGGTCCGCCGCGCCGCCCTGGTCGAACGGGTGGGCCGCGTCGGCTACGAGACGCTGGTGGTCACGGTGGACATCCCCGTGTGGGCCAATCGCGAGAACAACATCCGCGCGGGCTTTTCGCTGCCCCTGCGCCCCACCCCGCGGCTGGCCTGGGAAGGCGTCACGCATCCCGGCTGGCTGGTCCGCACCCTGCTCCGGACGCTGGCCACGCGCGGCATGCCGCATTTCGAGAATTCCTTCGCCGAACGCGGCGCGCCGGCGTTTTCCGCCAAGGCGGTGCGCGACACGACGGGCCGCGACCACCTGACCTGGGACGACATCGCCGCGATACGCCGGCAGTGGCGCGGCAACCTGGTGGTCAAGGGCATCCTGTCGGTGGAGGACGCGCGCCGCGCGCTGGCGATCGGCGCCGAGGGCATCATCGTGTCCAATCATGGCGGGCGCCAGCTCGACGGCGCCGCCGCCCCCCTGCGCGTACTGCCGGCCATCGCGGACGCGGTCGGGCAGCGCCTGGCGGTGATGATGGACGGCGGCATCCGGCGCGGCGGCGATGTCCTGATCGCGTTGTCGCTGGGCGCCCGCTACGTTTTCGCCGGCCGCCCTTTCATTTGCGCCGCCGCCGTGGGCGGCCAGGCCGGCGTGGCCCACGCCATCCAGCTTCTGCAAGCCGAGGTCGATCGCAACATGGCGATGCTGGGAGCCAGCCGCCTGGACGAACTCGGCCCGCACTGCCTGTTGCAGGCACAACAAGAATCCTGAAGAGGATCCGACATGACGAGGAGAAAACCATGAACAAGACCCTGTTGACCACTCTGCTTGCCGCCCTGGGCACCGGCCTGGCCGCCCCCGCCCTGGCCGATTCGTTTCCGGCCGCGCCCATCACCATCGTCGTTCCGATGGCGGCGGGCGGCCCGACGGACACCGCCGCCCGCGCGATCCAGCAGGCCATGGGCACGGCGCTGGGACAGTCGGTGGTCATCGAGAACAAGGCCGGCGCGGCCGGGCTGATCGCCATGAATTTCGTGCGCCGCGCCAAGCCCGACGGCTACACGCTGGGGGTCGCCTCGGCCACCACGCATGCCATCGCGCCCAACATCTATACCGAAGCGCCCTACGACTCGGTCAAGGACTTCAGCTTCGTCGGCGCGCTGATCACCGCCCCCGGCGTCCTGGTGGTGGCGCCGTCGGTCGCGCCCAAGTGCGACATGCAAGCCTTCCTGAAGAACCTGAAGGCCAACCCCGACAAGTACTCGTACGGCTCGGCCGGCGCGGGCTCGCTGTCGCACCTGAACGGCGCGCGCTTCCTGCAAGCCACGGGCACCAACATGCTCCACGTGCCGTACCGCGGCCTGTCCAACGCCATGAACGATCTGTACGCGGGCCAGGTGCACGCGGTGTTCGACAACGTCAGTTCGGCCATGACGCACATCAAGAGCGGCAAGGTCTGCGCCCTGGCCGTCCAGGCTCCGTCGCGCCTGGACAGCCTGCCCGCCGTGCCGACCTATGCCGAACTGGGCCTGCCTGAATTGAACAAGCCCACCTGGTACGGCATCGTGGGCCCCGCCGGCATGCCCAAGGAACGCGTGCAGGCGCTGAACCAGGCCCTGAACAAGGCCCTGGCCTCGCCCGAAGTGGCCAGCCTGTACCAGCGCCAGGGCGTCGCGGCGGCGGCCGGCTCGGCCGACGACTTCGCCGGCAAGGTCGCCAGCGAGCGCCAGATGTGGGCGGACACCACCGCCCGGATGAAATTCGAGAAATTCTCGGTGAAGTAAGCAAAGGAGAATCAGGATGTCTGAACAGCAGGCCCGCTTGCCCTTGTCCGGCCTACGCGTGCTCGACCTGACGCGCGTGCGCGCCGGCCCGACCGCCGTGCGCGTCCTGGCGGACTGGGGCGCCGACGTGGTCAAGATCGAGGAACCCGTCGATCCCGAACACGAGAACGAAATGGGCGGCATGCGCCTGGGACCGGACTACCAGAACCTGCACCGCAACAAGCGCAGCATCACGCTCAACCTGAAATCGGACCCGGGGCGCGCGCTGTTCCTGGACCTGGCCGCGCAGGCCGACGTCGTCGTCGAGAACTACCGCCCCGACGTCAAGGATCGCCTCGGCATCGACTACGACACGCTCCGCGCCCGCAACCCGCGCCTGATCTACGCCAGCATCTCCGGCTTCGGCCAGGACGGCCCTTATGCGCGGCGCCCCGGCTACGACCAGATCATCCAGGGCATGACCGGCATGATGTCGATCACCGGCCTGCCCGGCCACGGCCCGGTGCGCGCCGGCATCGCCATCGCCGACACGACGGCGGGCGTCTTCGGCGCGGTGGGCATCCTGACCGCGCTGTACGAACGCGAGAAGACGGGACAGGGGCAATGGGTCCGGACCTCGCTGCTGGAGTCCCTGCTGGCGACCATGGACTTCCAGTGCGCCCGCTATCTGGTGGCTGGCGAGATTCCCGTGCAGGCCGGCAACGACCATCCCACCATCATCCCCACCGGCGTGTTCGACACGCAGGACGGACAGGTCAACATCTGCGTGTCGGGCACCGTGATGTGGAAGCGCTTCTGCCACGCGATGGGCCGGGAACGCTGGCTGGACGATCCACGCTTCGCCACCAACAAGAACCGCTCGGCCAACCGCCGCGAACTCAACGACGAGATCGCCGCCGTGTTCGCGACGCAGACCAACGAACACTGGATCGAGCACCTGAACGCCAGCGGCCTGGCCTGCGGCGCCGTCAACAACGTCAAGCAGGCCTTCGACGACGCGCAGGTGCGGCACCTGGGCATCGCCTGGCCCGTCGCGCACGAAAAGCTGGGCGACATCCACCTGGTCGGCCAGCCCTTCAGCCTGGGCAACCATCAAGCCGGCGTGCGGCGCGTCGCCCCCATGCCCGGCCAGGACAACGAGGCGATTCTTGCCGAGATCGGCATCCGGGGCGACACCCTGCAGCAACTCAGGAGCGAACATGTCATCTGAAGCCCGGCCCGGCCGCATCCACGTCGCCGTCGAGCAGCATCTGGGCCGCGTCGTGATCGACCACCCGGCCAAGCACAACGCGCTGACCTTCGACATGTGGCAGTCCCTGCCCGGACTGCTGGACGAACTGGAAAACCGCGACGACGTGCGCGCCATCGTGTTCGAAGGCGCGGGCGACCGCGCCTTCGCCTCGGGCTCGGACATCTCGCAGTTCGGCGAACAGCGCGACACCGAAGAGAACGTGCGCCGCTACAACGCCACCGTCGAACGCGCCATCGGCCGCATCGGCGCCGTGCGCAAACCCACGCTGGCCTTCATCAACGGCTATTGCTTCGGCGGCGGCGTCGCCATCGCCCTGCACTGCGACATGCGCTATGGCAACGAACAGGCGCAGTTCTGCATCCCCGCCGGCAAGGTGGGCGTGGGCTACCACGAGCTCTGGCTGCACCGGCTGGCGCAACTGGTGGGGCCGGCCCACGCCAAGGAAATCATGTTCACCGCCCGCCGCTACACGGCCGAAGAAGCCCGGCAGATGGGCCTGATCAACCGAATCCAAACGCGCGAGGAAACGCTGGACCTCGCGCGCACCATCGCCGGCCTGGCGCCGCTGACGCACCGCGCGTCCAAGCTCGCCATCGAAACCTCCACCGCCCCGGACGGACGGGACTGGCAGGCCTGCAAGGACGCGATCCTGGACTGCTTCCGCAGCGCCGACTACGTCGAAGGACGCGAGGCCTTCACCGGCAAGCGGACACCGGTGTTCCGTGGCAAGTGAGCACGCCGGCGCGCCGGAGCGGCGCGTCCGCGCCATTGCCGACGACCTGCTTGCCGGCGCGGGCCTGCCCGGCCTGACGGCGTTCACGCTGGCCGGGCCGCGCCCGGCGCTGGACTCGCCGCTGCCGCTGGCGGACATCGCCTCGGCCTTCCAGTTGGCGGTGGCCCATGGCACCGCGCTGGTCGCCACAGACGAACCCCGCGCGCACTACGAGGTGTCGCCCGCGCAGGCGCTGGCCGGGCTGGAACCCACGCACTTCCAGCGCATCCATGACCACCGCTTTCCCCAGTCGTCGCACGGCAAGGAACTCAAGTCCGACTTCTATCCCACCGCCGACGGCCGGTGGTTCCTGCCGTCCGGCTCCTATCCCCATCTGCGCGACGGCACGCTGGCCCTGCTGGATTGCGCCAATACGGCGCCCGCCCTGGCCGCGGCCATACGGCGCTGGCCGGCACAGGAACTGGAAGACGCGGTAGCCGAACAAGGCTTGCCTGGCGCCTGGGCGCGAACGCCCGAAGCCTGGCTGGCCAGCGACGCGGGCGCCGCTATCGCCTTGGAGCCGCTGCTGACAGTGCGGCCGCTGCGCACCGGGGCGCCGGTTGTGGGCGGCTTGGCCGGATTGCGGGTCCTGGACCTGTCCCACGTCATCGCCGGGCCGGTGGTCGCCCGCCACTTCGCCTTCCACGGCGGCGAGGTCCTGCGGATCTCGTCGCCCGCCCAACCCGACCCGCTGCCGCAGATCCTGGACACCGGCATCGGCAAGCGCAACGCCTTCGCCAGCTTCCACGACCCCGACGACCTGGCCCGCGTGCGGACGCTGGCCTCGGACGCGGACATCGTTGTCGATTCGTGGCGGCCCGGCGCGCTGGCCCGCTTCGGCCTGGACGCCGCCGGCCTGCTGCCGCGCGCCGGCCGCGACTTCATCCACGTCGGCGTAAGCGCCTTCGGCCATGACGGCCCCTGGGGCACGCGCAAGGCCTTCGACCAGGTGGTACAGGCCGCCACCGGCATCGCCGCGCTGCACGCGCGGGACGGCAAGCCACGGCTGTCGCCCACCCGCCTCCTGACCGACTACCTGACCGGCCAGCTCGGCATACTCGGCACGCTGGCCGCGCTGCGCCAGCGGCAGCAGTCCGGCGGCAGCTGGGAGGTCCGGGTATCATTGGCGCGAGTGGCGACGTACCTGCTGGCCTGGGCCGACCCGTCGCACCAGGGCGGCGACAGCTTCGACGCCCTGGCGCCCCAACTGGTCACGCGCCACGGCCCGTTCGGCACCACCCACCACGTAGCGCCCGCCGTCGCCGGCCTGGACGACGGGACAACCCCCGGTCCCCATCCGCTGGGCAGTTCCCCCGCGGCCTGGGCGCCTTCCCCTCTGCGGCCATGACACTGAAACAGCTCGAAGCGTTCTACCTGGCGGCCACCAGCCCCAACTTCATGATCGCCGCCGAACGCCTGCATATTTCCGTCTCCACCCTGTCCAAGCGCATCACCGACCTCGAACACAGCCTGCGCAGCATCCTGTTCGACCGCAGCTCCTTGCGGGCCCGCCTGACCAGCGAAGGCGAACAACTGCTGCCGCACGTCGAACAACTGCTCAAACAGGCCAACGTCGTCGCCGGCATGGGCCGGCAGGCCGAGATCCTGCGCGGCCGCTGCCACTTCGGTGTAGGCGAGCTAAGCGCCCTGACCTGGCTGCCCACCTTCATCGCCCGCCTGCAAGCCGTCCACCCCGACCTGCAACTGGACCCCGTGGTCGAAGCCGGCAGCTCGCTCGGCAACCTCGCCCGGCGCGTGGCCGAAGGCGACCTCGACTTCGCCGTCATCGCCAACCGCCCCGCCGACAACCGCATCAAGGCCGAATACCTCGGCAGCGCCGGCTTCGCCTGGGTCTGCTCCCCCGCCCTGCACCGCCAGGGCGAAGGCCGGCTGCCGGCCCTCTTGCCCGATTGCGCGCTGATCTCGCTACCGCCCTCCAGCGGCACCGCCCTCATCATCGAACAATCGCTCCAGTCCATCGACGCCACCGTGGCGCGGCGCCTGCACTGCAACAGCTGGGCCGTCATCGCCCAATTGCTGATACAGGGACTGGGCCTGGGCGTGCTGCCCGAATCCTGGGCCGATCAACTCGTCCAGGCCGGCCTGCTCGTGCGGCTGCGCGGCACGCCGCCCCTGGCGGCGCTGGACTACTTCCTGATCTCGCGCGAACGCGACCTGCGGCCCCTGGTTGGCGCCTGCCTGGACATCGCCTGCGAAGTCGTGAATTTCAAGCCGACCGATATCGGTTTTTTGCACACCGGCACACGGGCCTGAACCCTATTGATGGTCCTCGTGCTTCGGCTGGCCGCGGTTGTGCGTGAGCTTGCGCAGCAGCGCCAGGATGAACAGCGCAAACAGCGTGCTGACGATGGCGGTCATCTCCCGCCCCATGCCAGCCGCGATGCCGATGGCGGCTGTCAGCCAGATGCTGGCCGCCGTGGTCAGGCCGTGGATCTCGCGGCCGTTTGATTTGAGGATGGCGCCGGCGCCGAGGAAGCCTATGCCGGCGATCACGCCTTGCAGGACACGGCTCATGTCGGCTACTTCCATGCCGCCTTGCAGGGGAACGAGAACGAACAGCGCGGCGCCCAGGGCGACCAGCATGTGGGTGCGCAGGCCGGCGGCGTTGCCGCGTAGTTCACGCTCCAGGCCTAATAGGCCGCCTAGGGTCATGGCGACCAGGAGGCGGACGAAGACTCGGGTTAGTTCGGCTATGTCGGGGATGTCGGAGAATTCGCTGGAGGCTGCGGTCCAGATTTGGGTCCATAGGGGGGCGTCCATGGCTGGTCCTTTTTATTCGGATAATCGTCAGACTACGGGTAGGCTGGTGGGATGCGCAGTCACAGAGCATTCACGCACGCAACAAGGTGTAGAGTCAACCAGTAGAACAAGTCAACGCTAAACTTGTTCTCAGATGCCTAGGCTCACAGTTATAGGCATTTCCTTTTTCGGGTCATATAGTGAACGTCAGCTTTCGGCCAGGAAGCGACGATCGGTCTCCTTGCGAAACTTGGTCCCCACGTCGCTTTCTCTTCCGGGAGTGATCATCTCAAAGCGTTAAGACGCTCCATCTTCCCGATTTTTCTAGTCCAGTGAGCGGACTTCATTCTGCTTCTGCATTTGGACGATCGACACCGCATGGGGCGCCCCAGTGGGGACGACGTCTAGAGCCACATACGCTTTATCAGACTCCCTCGCACCCGATGCCTCCGTTGATACCGCAGGTGCCGCTGCGACGGGTAAATTCGAGCCCGAGTTCGAACGCACATCCTCTGCAGTATCCACCTCCACAGTCTCTGCGCGTGCTTGATCAGCCTCCGCCTTGACCCCCGGGAGAAAATCAATGCCATAAAGCTTCTTATACGCGCCCGCGAAATCCGTCGTCGCCCTGAAATCTCGAAAAAGCGGCCACTTTATATATCCAATTCGATCAACGAGTTCACTCTCCTTTCCAATTTTTAGCATCAACTCCCCGGCCTCGGCATAGCGCTCTCTGAGTACTGCCTCAGCCAACCGGAATTCCAAACTAGCATCGGACCAATCAAAACTGGAGAGAATTGGCTCCATTGCTGGGATTTTGTCCATTGCCCTCAATGCAATGCAACGATTAATCGCCAACATCCTCGCTGACTTGGTGTCCATTTGCTTTCGTACGGGGATTTCCATAGCGTAGGCACCAATCATTTCCGCTGAAACCCACTGCTCTGCGCAAAGGAGATCGTAGGTCGTCTTAATCAAATGCTTGGCCGCCTGTTCTTGCTCATCGACTGTAGGGCAAACTTTCCTCCAAAGCGTCTGAGCAAGCATCACACACACCGAAATCACAACGTCTGTTGTTCCGACAATATACTTTGTTGACAGCTTTAGCTTATCCCCTTTCTTGAGGTCATTCGGCAATTTAACTTTTTCTTTCTTGCAGCACGCTAAGTATTGCTCGGTCACTACACCGCCACAATGTGTCATTAGATTTCGACGCTGACCGGCTTCTACGAATCGCGGCCACGACTCAAACGCCGTCAGTTTTATCTTGAACAGATTTTCGAAGTATTCAAACTGCTCGACATAGCTCTTTCTTCTAATGGTGTCGATTTCCTCATCAATCACCGACTCTTTGATCGCAGCAATGTCGCCTGCCTTCAAAATTTCCGAGAACGTAAGACTCTTATTTATGGCATCAAATAGACTCGGTTTTTTTATAAAAATCGCCTTAACCAGCTCACCCGTAAATACATCATAAATCGCGAAAATATTATTAAAAAAGCTTGTCTGCAAAACCTCTAGGTACTTATTGTTCTTCAATCTCAGCATTTTCTGCGTGGCATCGAGCAAGATACCAGCTGCATGACGCTCGTCGCTTTCGCTGCCTTGTGCCTGCAGGTGATCGAAACGCGCCTCTACCTCTTCTTTTAGTACATCTAACTTTTTTTCAATTAAGATCTTCAACTGAGGCGTAAAAAATCCGATACTCTCCCGAATGTCTCCGATTCCTTGCACAGCATTGTTTGATGCTTTAACTATGGGATGATCACCAAGAGTCGCGTAGTTATCGACATGTGCCATAAGCTTTTGTCTCAACGCATCTGCGTCCTGTTGATTCATGTCGTTCAACGTAGTCACTTCTGTGCTGCCAACGCCTGTCTCGGCCTCTTTACCCGGATTCTCGTTCATACTGGTCTCTCCAATCATACTTTCCTCGAAAATTGACGATATGAGGCGCGCATGTTCGTGCGGACGCCGGACCGGCAATTTTGTCTGCCGCGAAATCAAAGAGTATCAGTTACGAGGCCTTGTCGAGGAGACGATTTAACTACTGCGACTCTCCAGCCAGTCACAAGCACAGCTCCGTGCCGCACAGCGCTATGTAGCGTGCCGGCTTCGGCCAGTCAAGAGATTTAGTCGCCCAACAATCGGGAGCAAACAGGGCGAATGGCCGTTCTGCACTTCTAGATGCCGCTCGATCACCGGGGCATTGAGCGGCTGAAGAGGGTCGATAACCGTCGTTCTCGTTTGTCTGCTGTCGACCTAAAGCGGCCGTGCTGCGCCCTGACAATGGTCGAAGATGCCGGAGCTCTTAAACACTAACGGTACGGAAGTTCTTTTTATCCTTTTTTGACTCCCGCCAAACCTCAACACGGAGGTGGGATGACACCGGCCAAAATGGAATACTCGGTCTCGGGGTGCGCCGATCTCTGTGAGGCTGACCGCTAATCGGGATTTCCTCGGTACTCTCAAGAGGGAGCTGAACTTGTTCGTGAAATCGAGGGGCCTCTACCAAGGACTGACTCAACTTTGTCATGAACTCAGGCGACTCTTTCGCATCGTCACCTATCAACGCTTCCGCCTCGTTTGTAGCCTGCTCCGGAGTTATCTCTCCTCGCTGAACCTGCACAAACAAGCGCTGCAAGGCGCCAAGAGTCCCACTACGCTTTCGTATTCTTGAACCCTCGAAGTCACGCCCTAGTTGCTGCTCTGCTGTTTTCGCAAGAACATCGCTTACAGTGACAACCTGATCCCTGACGATTTGCAGGCCCGAAATGAAGGAGCCGTAATTTCCGATTCCGAAATAAAGGGCGCCCAATGCTACAGCAATTCTCCCCTTGCCTTTGATCGACCCCTCCTCAACTTCCAGTGCGAGAGAGTAGTCCGGAACAAGGAGATTTTCTTCAACGCTCTGCTCCCAGCGATCAAAGAGGTGCAGAGAATACCGCTCAAGCTGACGTTTCGTGAGATTAGGCACTGCAAAATAGAAATCTGTTGTCCCAATGTCGATCATCTATACATCCACCGCTCTCTTCGCGACGTTTTGGAGAGGTTGAACATCTGGTGCTCGCGTATTCCAGTAGGTATATTACAAAATAAAGCGGCCAATAAAATTACTACCTGAAGATCGGCACGTGGCCGGAAACGGACGATAATAGGCTATTCCCGGTAACCATAGTGTTTTTGCTCGATTATTGTGAGCAGGCACCAGCGAGGCCGGTCAAACTCGTAAGCGCATTGCACAGCGCAACGCCCTTGTGCCCTTAGCTAGTTCAAGCAGCATTTCTCATATTTTCGGCCGCTACCACAGTTACAAGGCTCGTTTCGCCCGAATTTCTTGCGCCCCACTTCTCGTATGTACTGAAGGAGCACCTCTCGCACCCGAACCGCTGGCTTCATTTTCGCGATTAGCGAATCCATCTCCGCCGGGGGCTCCCACGGAAAACTCAACGTAACACCGAACTGGACTTGCCTTCCCGGGCTGACGGAGACATCAAACCATTGTGTCGCGCGCTGCTGGTAGCTCCAATCGATAGGGAATTCACAGGCGTTGTTCCTCGTATAGAAGAAAATCTCAGACTGTAGCTCGCGCCCTATATGCTTTCAAGAATTTCTGCGCGGCGCTTTTCATACTCCGAGGGTTCAATAAGCCCCCTATCCATCAGTTGACTGAGAGTGCTGAGACGTTCCTCAATAGTTTTTTCTGGCGTAGACGTCAGTGACTGTTGCGTTAGGCTGGAACCAGCTGCGGCGCAAGCAGCGTTGATGTCGTTCATAAGTGCGACCTCGTCAAATAGAGTGTTGCCTTTTTTGTCCCGCGTCAAATTTGAGTAGATTCGTCCGAGAGCTAGCGTTTTCTGCTTATGGTCTGCGTCGTGCGGATCTAACTTCAAAGCTGAGAGCGCCTCAAGGTATGCTTGCTTGGCAGCTTCCTTCGCTTTGGCTTGTGCCACGCCAGAATAGATCGCAAATCCAACAACGGCAATTAGAACAATGACAACTACGGTTCCCATAACTTCCTCCCCTTGATATCTCGGATTTTTGTCGGACTAGATAAGAAAGACGATGCTCATCTTATGCAGCGAGGCCTCGTAAAGCAATGGACTTCGTGGCGCACAGGAAACTGCCTAATCCCTAGGCATATAGGTCATCCTAAATTTTTAGATAAATGGTCTCTATTCTTGGCCGAAAACTAACATCTTGGAGAGTGTTGAGGCCTGCTCAGTAAAGACTTCAATACGCTGTGTCATTGGCCCGCTGAGGGTCAGATGGGCACTGGCCGGATAGGTTCACAATACCTCACGGGCTTGTCTGCAAACTTCTCTCTCCACTTTTCGATCGTCGCAGGCAATGTGTTTCGTGCCTTTAGCACTTTGGTGAAGTAGTGCACGCAATCCGCCTCTGAGTCTATGTACGCGGCCCACATCTGCCCCAACTACTCGACCATTTCGGCGTAGAGGCCTGCTACACCCCAAACAACGGTTTGACCCTCCATATCGGCGCTTTCGCCCAAACCAATGTCTGAAGTGCATGCCCGCATAGCGCCCATGTGCTCACCGACAAGCTGATAAAGACGCGACAATTCCAGTTCGTTCATGAGCCCTCTTTCGAACCAAGGCTCGGGCTCATGGGGGTAGCGCCCGCCGAAATGAGCCTGCATACCTCCCCGATAGGAACAGCGAGTTGCCTCTTCGATTTCGATCGCACGCCCGGCCTCACTGTGCTTGCGCCGAAAGACGAGTTCACCGATCGGTTCGTCCTGCCCATTCTCCACCCTCGCGTATGCAAGATCGTGTGAGAAAAGTCTTGCATATGACGTTATATGCCCGTGGTGCGCTCCGTTGAATACCGTGAGGTCAAAAAAATCCACGTGGCCCAATTTCCCTGATAAACAATTTGCCGCCCGCCATTTCATTCCAGCGTGAGATCCAACGCCCCCATCAGACCGTCGCTCCCCAGATGGAAGGTTTCCCACTTCATCAGTAGTGAGCGCGCCACGAAGTGCTGTTTCAAGCCGACCTTGTAATAAGGCACGCACTTCAGCGGTGTCCCTCGCCTGTCATGCTGCAGTGACCAGCGTTATATGGCCCAGTTCCCTTCGAATGGGATACGATTGGACACAGTCAATCCCCATAATCGGTTAGCTTGATCCATGTCACTCGCCCACTTCACCCTCCTCGCGTTGCTTGGTGCCGTTGCTCCGGCAACGGCTGCCAGTTGGTCCGGCCTGTACATGGGGTACTACAGAGACAACGGCTACATCGCCTTGCAACTTCTCGAGACGAAGGAAGGTAGCGTCGTTGGCCGGTATCGACAAGTGGTTGTCACTGAGAACGGAGCAAAGGCAGATTTCGATGCTCCAGTGTCCGGAGCAGTACAAGGGAGTCAAATAGTAGGTCGCATTGAGCGCCCCTGGGCCCAAGGGGGTGTCATCGCGTTTTCCGGGACCCGGACGAATTCAAGCATCCGGCTCTCCGGCGGTGATGGATTACAGGGCAACCTAGCTTCTTCGAGCGAGCGAGATGAGCAGATGATCATCTCCGAATTGGCGTCCCGCGCAAAGCAAGCGGCAAATGCCACACGTGCGGCGAAGGCCCAGCTGAATGCAAACAGGCTCGCCAAGTCTGGGTTGGTCGACATAGACACAGCGCTGAAGCAGGCACGGGAGTTCCAAATTAGAGGGACCGAAACGGTGAGTGCCCTAGCGAAGATTCCGGCACTCTACGAAGCCGTTTCGGACCGGCTCGAGAAGATGGCCGCACACGCTCGGACGCTCCACGATGGTGTAGCGCGGTCGCAGGTTTCCGTCGCAATGACTCAACTGATGGTTGAGGGGCTTATTGGAACAAATGTGAAGGTAGAGAACTCGGAATCGAACGCCAGAGCAGCTCATGATAGGGTGGAAAGTAGCCTTTCTACCGCGAAGACCATCTGCACTCAACGCACCTCCAAGGGGCTGTATGAGACTGAATATCATGCCAAATGCCAGTTAGTCCTCCCTGCCACTGAAGCAGTAGGCAAGCTATTCCAAAAAATGGAGGCGCTCTTCAAGCGCTTGGACAGTGCCTTCAAAACGACCGAAGCACGGAGCAACACCCTGATAGCCGAGGTCGACGAGCTTCGATAGCTTTCAAGAAATTCCTTTGACTTTTATCTGTCCAGAACAGATGAGCAGTAGAGCGGCTAACCATTTTGCGGGCAAGCACTTACGGTTGGACCTTCTGTCTCAGACGCCAAGTGCTCCGACTCAAGAGCAGCAAAACGAAATGTGAGGAAGCTGTCTGTTGCTACTGTCTGCTTCTGGTCGAGAACAGTCCCTTTCAAGTATCCGATCTCGCCCCAAAGCGACCTCCTCCGTCCCACTTCGCCAACCATACTGTCGCTCCCCCACATGTCGCGTCGTTATCGACATGCCGGACCACAGTAAAACCGCTGGCACTCAGCAGTTCTTGATATTCCCTCGTGTCCAAGCTGCCGTGATAAAGAGGCTTACCCTCGAACTGGCCGATAGCCTCGCCCAGACGGGTACCACTGGTAAACATCAAAACAGCACCCTGCGCCGCCAGTCGCCGAAAAGTGGCGAACATAGGCCGTTGATCTTCAGGGGATAGATGAAAAAAACTATGCCAAGCCAGCAAGCCGTGAAACGGCCCTGTCACCGGCATCTGCCGCATATCCGCCGCAATCCAGCGTTGCTGCGGCAACGACGCACGCGCACGCGCGAGCAATGGCAGCGACGTATCCACCCCGGTTACCCTGCATCCGTTCTGAATAAGGTAGCGCGCCATCGGCGCACCGTTGCCACAGCCGATATCCAGCACATCCGACCGAGAACCGGGAAGCAGCTCCAAAAACCGGTTCAGCCAAGTACGTTCGATGAATTCATGATTTCTATTTTTCTCGAACGCAGCGGCATGCTCCCGATACAGGGAAATGACGTTGTCAGCAGGAGATTTGGACAACACGGCACTCCGAAAACTTGAGCACGTGACGCTTTCAAGCATATCAGAGCCACCGACACTGCCCTCCCCTCGCCCCTACACCACCGACCGATGCCGCTCGATGCAGGTCCGCAAAATCGTATCGGTATCAAGCTCCCACCACCGATACGAAAATATCTCCACTTCGCTAAATCCCGCGAACCCCTGCGCCTCGACCCACCCCCGCGCCTTGGGAATCTCGATCACGCCATCCCCCATCATGCCCCGATCGTTCAGCAGATCGGTGGTGGGCGTAAGCCAATCGCAAACGTGAAAAGCCAATAACCGCTTCTGCCCTGCCCGCTCGATCTGCGCCTGCAACTTCGGATCCCACCAGACGTGATAAAGATCCACCGCCACGCCAATCTCCCCGCTACCCGCAGGATCCACCAGATCGCACACATCCAGCGCCTGTTCCAGCGTATTGATGCACGCCCGATCCGCCGCATACATCGGATGTAGCGGCTCGATGGCGATAGGCATCTTGCGTTCACGCGCATACTCCAGCAATTGCGCGATGCCTTCGGTCACCTGCGCCCGAGCGCGAGCGATATCGTGGTACTCGGCCTTGCCCTGCAAAGCACCCGGTAGCCCACCCACCACCAGCACCAGGCACGCCGCGTTCAGTTCGCAGGCCTCGTCCACGGCCCGGCGGTTGTCATCCCGCGCCCGCATCAAACCAGCATCATCCGACGCGGTAAACATGCCGCCGCGGCAATAGCCGGACAAGGCCAGCCCATGGCTGCGCACGACGCGCGATACCTGCTCCAGCCCAGCCGCCGCGACCTGGTCACGCCACGGAGAAATAGCCCGCACGCCCAGCCGCGCGCAGGCGTCGAGGATGTCCAGCAGCGGCACTTCCTGTCCGCGCGATTTGCGCACGGTGGCGGTGTTGATGGACATCCATTGATGGTCTTGGGAGAAATCGCGCATGGGTCGGCTACCGTAAAAAAATCACTTGATCTGGATGTTCGCGGCCTTGATGACCCGCGTGTACATGGCCCGCTCTTTGTCGATGAAGGCGGCGAACGAGGCGGGGCTGCCGCCGTCGGCGATGAAACCTTGGTTGCCCAGCCGCTCGGTGACCAGGGGGGCTTTCATGGCCGTGGCCAGTTCTTTGGACAGGACTTTGAGCACGGCGTCCGGCAGCTTGGCCGGTCCCCACAGTCCGTACCACGTGACCATGTCGAAGCCGGGTATCCCGGATTCCGCGACGGTGGGCACGTTGGGCATGGAAGGCAGGCGCGCGCTGGTGGTGACGGCCAGGGCCTTGAGTTTGCCGCTGGCCACGTGCGGATAGGTGGAGGGTATGGCGTCGATGATGGCGCTGACTTGTCCGCCCAGCAGGTCGTTCAGTGCCGGCGCGGTGCCCTTGTACGGCACGACCAGGATGTCGAGCTTGGCGTCGTGTTTGATGGCTTCTTCCGCCACGTGCATGGGCGATCCGACGGCGGAGGTGCCGAAGGTGAACTTGGCGGGGTTGGCGCGCGCCTGGTCGATGAATTCCTTGAGATTGGCAGCCGGCACGCTGGGGTGGGCCGCCAGCAGCATGGGCACGGAGCCCAGCAGCGAGATGGGCGTGAAGTCCTTGGCCGTGTCGTAGGGCACGGTGTCGGACATCAGGGCGTTGGCGATCAGGGTGGGCGACTGCACCAGCAGGGTGTAGCCGTCGGCCGGCGCGCGCGCCACGGCCTCGCTGCCGATGGCGCCGCTGGCGCCTGCGCGGTTCTCGACGACGAAGGACTGGCCCGTCTGCTCGGACAATCTGCCGGCCACCACGCGGGCGACCAGGTCCACGGTGCCGCCGGGGGCGTAGGGAACGATGATGCGCACGGGCCGCGACGGATATCCTTGCGCCTGGGCCGCCGCGGTAGCGGCCAGCACGCCTGCGCCCAGCACGATCTTGCCTATCCAGGATTTCATGCATGTCTCCTCGGTGCGTGCCGGCTATGTTTCCGGCATCGCCGTTGCGGGCGGCGCCTTAGCAGCCGCAGCCCATTTTCAACAGCTTCAAGGCGTTGCCGAAGTAAATGCCTTCGCGGTCGGCCTCGCTCAGGTCCAGCGCGTCGATGGCATCCGGAATGCTGCGGATGAAGGCCGGTCCGCCTTCCGGATCGAACGGGCAATCGGTCGCGAACAGAACTTTCTCGGCGCCGAAGAATTCCAGGCCGCAGGCCACGCCGGCCTTGGATCCGGCCAGCGCGGTGTCGGCGTAGAACATGCGGAAGTAATCGATGGGCCGCTTGGGCATGCGTTCGAGCAAACCTTCGTAGTCTTCGTCGGAGGTGCGGCTGCCGAACTGGTCCAGCCCCGGCCCCACCCTGCCGTCGAAGAACGGGATCATGGCTCCCATGTGATGGGTGATCAGTTTCATCTCGGGCAGCTTGTCGAAGAAGCCGGAGAACACCATGCGGGTCATGGCCGCGCTGGTTTCGTAGGGCCAGCCGAAGGTCCACCAGATCTCGAACTTGGACTTCTTTTCGGTCAGGTAGTCGGGGAAGTTCGCGCCGCGGGCCGGGTGCATCCAGATCGGGACCTGGTATTCGTTGACCGCTTTCTCGAAGATGGGCCAGAACTCGGGATCGTCCAGCGGCCGGCCGTTGACGTTGGTGAAGATCTGGATGCCCCGCGCGCCCAGTTTGCCGATGGCCCGGTCCATTTCCCGCAGCGCGGCCTCGACGTTGTTCATGGGCAGCGAAGCGACGAAGGCCGGGAATTTGTCGGGATGCTGGGCGACGATCTCGGCCATGCCGTCGTTGGCCAGGCGGGCCAGTTCCGGCGAGTCTTCCGGCCCGGCCACGAACTCGATGGGCGGCGACGACAGAGTCAGGATCTGCTGGTATCCCGGGAACTCGTCCATCATCTTCAGGCGGGCGTCCAGGTCGTACAGGACCGGCACCGTCAACCAGCGCTTGATCGCGCCCTGGTCCTTGGCGAGCGCTTTCATGCGCTCGAAGTACGCGGGCGGGAACAGGTGCGAATAGCTATCGATTTTTCTCACGCGGCTTCCTTTGTCGAGACCGATCCAGCGGGGTCCTATCGTCCATCCACGCCATGCAGGGCCAGCAAGGTATTCATGCGGCCCACCGCCAGCTCGGGCTGCTCCAGCAGGCCCGCCGCGTCCGCCAGCCGGAACAGCTCGGCGAAGTGTTGCAGCGAACGCGTGCTCTGCTGCCCGCCCACCATCGCGAAGTGGTCCTGGTGGCCGTTGAGCCAGGCCATGAACACGACGCCGGTCTTGTAGAAGCGCGTGGGCGCGCTGAAGATGTGGCGCGATAGCGGCACGGTGGGCGCCAGGATGCGGTTGAAGGCGTCCACGTTGCCGGCCGCCAATTCCGCCAGCGCCGCGCTGGCGGCCGGCGCGATGGCGTCGAAGATGCCCAGCAGCGCGTCGCTGTGGCGGTGGTTGGGCAGTTCGCCCTGGCCGTCGCCGGCGATCAGTTCGGCGTAGTTGAAGTCGTCGCCGGTGTACATGCGCACGCCGGCCGGCAGGCGGCGGCGCATGGCGATTTCCTTGTCCTTGTCCAGCAGCGAGATCTTGATGCCGTCGACCTTGTCGGGATGCGCGGCGATCACGTCCAGCGCCGTCCGCATGGCGGCATCCACGTCGCCGCTGCCCCAGTAGCCCTTCAGCGCGGGGTCGAACATGTCGCCCAGCCAGTGCAGGATGACGGGTTCGCGGGCCTGGCTCAGGATGCGGTCGTAGACGCGTTCGTAGTCGGCGGGGCCACGGGCCACGCGAGCCAGCGCGCGGCTGGCCATGACGATCAGGCGGCCGCCCAGGCCTTCGATGGCGGCCATCTGTTCTTCGTAGGCGCGGATCACATCGTCGATGCTTCGGGCGTCCTCGGGTGCCAGGTGGTCGGTGCCGCAACCCGAGGCCACGCGCGCGCCGGGCACGTCGCGGGCCGCGTCCAGCGAGCGGCGGATCAGCTCCAGCGACGTCGGCCAGTCCAGCCCCATGCCGCGCTGCGCGGTGTCCATGGCCTCGGCCACGCCCAGGCCCAGCGCCCACAGGCGCTGGCGGTAGGCGATGGTGGCATCCCAGTCCACGGCGCATTGCAGCCACGGGTCGATGGCCGCCAGCGGATCGGCCACCACGTGCGCCGCCGAATAGGCGATGCGATCGAACTGCGCGCCGGCGGGCGGCGCCTGGAACGGCGCGCGGTCGCGCAGCGCGTATCGCCGCAGGCCGCCGGCCGCCGGCAGGTTGATGGACAGGCTCATCGCCGGGCTCCGACGTCCAGCCGGGGCACGTCCACCCAGCGCCGTTCCTTCCAGCTTTGCAGCGCGGCCTCGACCAGTTGCACGCCCTTGGCACCCTCGGGCAACGTCCAGCGGTACGGGGCGTCCTCCACCACGTGGCGGATGAAGTGCTCCCACTGGATCTTGAAGCCGTTGTCGTAGGCCTGGGTGTCGGGCACTTCCTGCCATTGTTCGAAGAACGGCATGGTCTGTTTCACGTCCGGGTTCCAGATCGGCTTGGGCGTGTTGACGCGCGACTGCGTGCGGCAGTCGGTCAGCCCCGCCACGGCCGAGCCGTGCGTGCCGTCCACGTGGAAGGTGACCAGGTCGTCGCGGCGCACGCGGGTGGTCCACGAGCTGTTCACCTGCGCGACCACGCCGTCGGCCAGTTCGAAGGTGGCGTAGCAGGCGTCGTCGGCGGTGGCCTGGTAGGGCTTGCCGGCTTCGTCCCAGCGCGTGGGGATGTGCGTCTTGCCCAGGCAGGACACGGCCTGCACTTCGCCGAACAGGTTGTCCAGCACGTAGCGCCAGTGGCAGACCATGTCGAGAATGATGCCGCCGCCGTCCTCGGTGCGGTAGTTCCAGGACGGCCGCTGGATGGGTTGCAGGTCGCCCTCGAACACCCAGTAGCCGAACTCGATGCGCACCGACAGGATCTTGCCGAAGAAGCCCGCCTTGTTCAGCATGTCGAGCTTGCGCAGGCCCGGCAGGAACAGCTTGTCCTGCACCGCGCCGTGCTTGAGGCCCGAGCCTTCGGCCAGCCGGCAGATCTCCACCGCCTCGTTCAGGTTGGTGGCGATGGGCTTCTCGCAATACACGTGCTTGCCGGCGCGGATGGCCTTGGCCAGCAGCGTGGGGCGCATCTGCGTCGTGCCGGCGTCGAAGAACACCGAGTCGTCCGGGTTGGCCAGAGCCTCGTCCAGATCCGTGCCCCAGCGCGGGATGTCGTGGGCCTTGGCCAGGGCTTCCATCTTCTCGGCATTGCGGCCGACCAGGATGGGGTCGGGCATGACCTTGTCGCCGTTGGACAGCGTGACGCCGCCCTGCTTGCGTATGGCCACGATGGACCGGATCAGGTGCTGGTTCATGCCCATGCGGCCGGTCACCCCGTGCATGATCAGGCCGAGTCGTTGTGTTGCCATGCGTGTCTCCGTCGTCGACTGTGTGCGGGTCTGCACTTAATTCACCATTTGGTGAATAGTGACGGCATGGCCGGCGGATGTCAACGGCGGGAACGAAATACGGGCAGCGGGAAAAACCCTAATCCGTGTCAGACTGGCATGATTCCGGCCCTGGCCGGACAGGCTCGATCAAGGAGAAACATGCAAAGCCCCCCGATACCGATGGAAATCCGCGGCCAGGTGGCCCTGGCCCGTGCCGTGATCGAACGGCATCTGGCCGGCACGCTGGCGGCGATCCACCTGTACGGCTCGGCGCTGGACGGCGGCTTGAAGCGATACAGCGACATCGACCTGTTGGCGGCCGTGCGCGCGCGCCTGCCCGAGGCGGTGCGGCGCGATCTGATGCAGGATCTGTTGACGGTCTCGGCGCCCGTGGACAGCGGCGGGCCATGGCGGGCGCTGGAAGTGACCGTCGTCGTCCTGGAGGACGTGGTGCCCTGGCGCCATCCGGCCCGGCGCGAACTACAGTTCGGCGAGTGGTTGCGGCAGGACCTGCTGGCCGGCGTCGTCGAGCCTCCGGTCCCGGACCACGATCTCGCGATCCTGTTGACCAAGGCCCGGCAGCACGGCATCGCCCTGGTTGGCCCGCCGGCCGCGTCCCTGCTCGAGGCGGTGCCGCCGCGCGACTTCCGCACCGCACTGGCCGATACCCTGGCGCAGTGGAATACCGAAGAGGATTGGGAAGGCGACGAACGCAACATCCTCCTGGCCCTGGCGCGCATCTGGTACAGCGCCGCCACCGGCCGGATCGCGCCCAAGGACGTCGCGGCAGCGTGGGCGCTGGAACGCCTGCCCGACGATCACCGCCCCACCCTGGCGGCCGCGCGGGCCGCCTACCTGGACGGGGAACAGGATGGCCCTGCCGACGGCGAACGGGTCGCCGCCTTCATCCGCTACGCCCGGCCGGAAATAGAAAGCATCCTGGCGGGATCCGCCTTGCGCGATCTCGCATAAAAAAAGGCGGCCCGCGATACGGGCCGCCCAATACAGGCAACAACGACAACGAAAAGAAGAATCAGCCGGCCACGGGGGCTTCCTTGCCTTCGACCTGGACGCGGAAACCCGAGCGCACGTTGGGCCAGTAGTCCCAGATCGCCTTGTGGTGCGTGCAGCGGTTATCCCAGAACGCGATCGAATGCGGCTCCCAGCGGAAGCGGCAGGTCCACTCGGGCTTGTTGCAGTGGTCGACCAGGAATTTCAGCACGCGTTCGCCTTCCAGCCTGGGCAGCTCGTTGATGTGCGACGTGAAGTCGGTGTTCACGTAGATCAGCTTCTTGCCGCTTTCGGGGTGGCGCACGATGACCGGGTGCGAGGAAATCGGCGTGCCGGGACCGAAGACGCGCGTGCCGTCATGGGTGGCGGTCAGGCCTTCCAGGTAGGCCTTCATCCGGGGCGACAGCGCCTCGTAGGCCGCGTACATGCTGGCGAACATGGTGTCGCCGCCGCCGTGCGGGGGCACCGTGTGGTTGTACAGCATGCTGCCCAGCGGCGGGATGGCCGCACACGACTGGTCGCTGTGGAAGTTCTCGCCCGAGATCTGCTTGGAGGTCTCGTCGTAGTGGAACTTGCGCACCAGCGGATTATCGGTGGTCTTGCTGATGGTGTTGACGCCGACGTGCTTGCCCAGCGAGCCGAAATATTCGGCCGTGCGGATCTGGTCCTCGAAACTGATTTTCTGGTCGCGAAAGAAAATGACCTGGTATTCGATGAATGCCGCGTGCAGTTCCTTGACCTCCTGGTCGGACAGCGGGCGGGTCAGATCGATATTCCCGATTTCCGCGCCAATATGCGGGGATATGGGTTTGACCGTTATGGCTTCATATTTCATGATGTTTTCCTGATTCCGCAAAAACAAACTACCGGCAACCCCGGCGGCCACCGGCAGCCCGGTCGGCATGGATAGAATCATCTCCCGTGGGCCGCGATCCTGCTAGCCCCCAGGGCGACTAGTTGTTATGCAATTTTCGCATTACTCAGGCAGCGGGTTCGCTGCCGACCAGCGTTTCCGCCGCGGTTTGCCGCAGCAGGTCCACGGTCTTGGCGGTCAACAGCGTGGGCGGCCGGCGGCTGTGCGTGACCAGCCCGATCACCCCGCCCACCACGGGTTCGACCAGCGGACAGATGCGCAGGTCGGTGCCCGGCATGCCCGCCCGCACCAGGTTGTACGGCACCACCGCCGCGCCGAAGCCCTTGTCGACCAGCGCCACGATGGCCTCGACGCCGTCGATCTCGAAGGCGATGTCCAGCACGATGCCCTGCCGCGCGGCTTCGGCCTCGACCAGCATGCGTAGCGGATGCGGCTCGGACGGGAAGATCAGCCGGTGTTCGGCCAGGTGGGAAAACGCCAGCGGACGGCTCTCCTGCCCCGCCTCGGTCTTGCGCAGGATCAGGCACAGCGGCTCGCGCACCAGGGGCTCGATCTCGGTCAGGGTGGAAACGGCCGGGTCGTACATCAGCGCGGCGTCCAGCTTGTCGGAAATCAGGCGCTCGTACAGCGTCATGCTGAGCGCCTCGACGATGGTAAGCCTGGCCAGCGGGAAGCGTTCGCTGAAGGCGCGCACCAGCGGCACCGTCAGCACCCGCCCCAGGGACGGCGGCATGCCGATCACCACGCGGCCGGTGATCTCGGTTTCGGACCGCGACAGCACCTGGGTGGCGGCGTCGAGCTGCTGCAGCACGCTGCGGGAGAACAACAGGAACTGCTCGCCCGCATCGGTCAGGACGATGCCGCGCCCATGGCGATGGAACAGGGTCTTGCGCAGGTCCACCTCGAGCTGGCGGATCTGCCTGCTCAGGAAAGGCTGCCCCAGGCCCAGGGCCGCGGCGGCCCGGCTGAAGCTGCCATGCTCGGCCACGCGGACGAAGTATTCGAGCTGCTTGAAATCCATGGTTTTCGATCTAACAGAAATGCAGTATTCGCATAGCTTGTTGCTATCTTCCAGCGAAGGCGGCGATTTGGCAAGAAGCGCTTGACACCCTTCGACGCGCGCCTATAGTGTGTCACCTATTAACCATTGGACCATACACGAAACACGACATTCGGTTTAAACACCACATATCGTGATCGTTTTTTTCGTGCCGGTCCCGTGGACCGCGCCAACCATCCCCGGTTTGCGCGGATTATCAACGGAAGAGACATCAATATATTTCCGCCCATATGGCCGGAATAACCCGCATTTATCCGCCCCGAATCGGCGGGATATCTTCTTCCTTCGTTTTTTCGTCCAGAGAGCATTCACCATGGTATTGAGAAAATACGTGCTGCGCGCCTGTGTCGCCGCCACCTTCGCATCCATCGGACTGTCGGCGGCCCACGCCCAAGGCTATCCGACCCGCCCCGTCACCATGGTGGTGCCCTTCGCAGCCGGAGGTTCCTCCGACATCCTCGCCCGCGCCTTCGGCGCCTCGCTGGCCGCCCGCCTGGGGCAGCCGGTCATCATCGAGAACAAGCCCGGCGCGGGCGGCATCATCGCCTCCGACTACGTCGCGCGCGCGCAGCCGGACGGCTACACGCTGCTGTTCGGCACCATCGGCACCCACGCCATCAATGCGGTGCTGAAGAAGACCCTGCCCTTCGACGTCGCCAAGAGCTTCACCGCCATCGGCCGCCTGCAGGACGGTCCGCTGGTCCTGGTGGTCAACCCCTCGCTGCAGGTCAAGAACCTGCAAGGCCTGATCGACTACGCCCGCGCCAACCCGGACAAGCTCTCGTACGCCTCGGCGGGCATCGGCGCCATCTCCCACCTGGGCGGCGAACTGTTCAAGTCGGAAGCCAAGGTGGAGATCGTCCACGTTCCGTACAAGGGCGGCGGCGCCGCCATGCCGGACCTGTTGGGCGGACAGGTCCAGCTCATGCTGGAAACCATCCCCAACACGCTGTCCTCGGTCCGCGCCGGCAAGCTGCGCGCACTGGCCATCAGCAGCGACAAGCGCTCGGCCGCCCTGCCCGACGTGCCCACCTTCAAGGAAAGCGGCCTGAAGGGCCTGGACGTCACGACCTGGACCGGCCTGTTCGGCCCCGCGAACCTGCCCGCCGACATCGCCTCGCGCCTGAATGCCGAGATCGCCAAGGTCGCCGCCGACCGCGACTACATCGCGCGCATCGAGCAGACCGGCAGCGAAGTCGCCAAGCCCATGACCGGGGAACAGTTCGCCGCCTTCGTCGGCAGCGAGGTCACGCGCTGGCGCAAGGTGGCGCAGGCCGCGGGCGTGCAGCCGGAATAAGCCTAGCCCGGAACGTCGCCGCGCGGCCCGGAGGCCGCGCGCGGCTCCGCCCGGGCCGAGGCGGCCTGCACGGGCACGGCCTGGGGGGACAGGGATTTCATGCAGGCGGCGTAGTCGGCGTCGACGTCGGCCAGCGAGGTATTGCCGCCATAGATTTCCGAGACCAGTCCGATGAACCAGGTCCGGGTCTCGACATCGTCGATGTGCGAGTTGGAAAGCACGGCATCGATCGTACGCTGGGCGGTCCATCCCATGTCCCGCAGCCGGACGACGATCTCCTTCACGTCACGACTGGTCACGCACTCCTCCTGCCCCGAAGTCGTTGCACCCGCCCGGTCGTAACCGTTCATGGTGCACCCCATCGTCACAGCGGTCGCGAGCCCCGCGAGCACCGTTCTCATGGATTCCGCAGTCCTTGTAAATTTTATCGTTGTGTGGCCAGCGGCAAGCATATAGAAGCACGGCCCCGAACTCCACAACGCCGCGAAACTCTTTGCGTTGCGCGCGACATGGCCGCGCCGGCGCAACCCGCCCTGTTAAACCCGGAAAAAACCGCAACGGCGCTGTAACCCCTGGTGGCCGGGCATGCGGCTAAGCTCGACAGAAATCGGAACGGACTCCGCCATGCGCATTCCCCCCACGACGCGCGAGACCCGCCACACTGCGGAAACCCATCTCAGGGCCGCCGTGCATCCGCTGCGTCCGGACATCCCGGCCCGGGCCATCACCATCGAGACCGACGAGCGCGGACTCTGGAGCGCCCAGATCTTCGGCGTCGAGCAGTCCCTGCAAAACCCCGGGGAATCCCTGCAACGGGAAGTGATGGACCGGCTGTCGCAATGGCACCCCATCTACGAGCACGAAGAAATCGCGGCGCTGCTGACCACCCTCAAGATCATCGCGCCCAAGGCGGGGCTGGCCATCCCGCCCGGAGCCCTGAAGCTGATCGAGCTGCCCGCCGGCGTCCTCGTGCTGACGCTGAACGACGTTCCGGTCGTGGCCTCCGAGGACCCCCTGCACCTCCTGTCCCAGGCCCTGGTCAGCCTGCGCGCCGCGCAGGACGCGGCGCGCTGACCGGCCCCCCGGGCATCCCCCAGCATCTCCCCAAGGCTTCGGCTGGTATCATGATGCTTCCCGCCCGTTCAGGGCGGGCCAGCAACAGGTGAAGCATGTTCCCAGCACGACTCACAGACGGCTACCGCTCTTTCCTGGGCGGCCGTTTCAACGACGAGCGCACCCGCTACAAGACGCTTGCCGAAAAGGGCCAGAAGCCCGAAATCATGGTCATAGGCTGTTGCGATTCCCGCGTGGCCCCGGAAGTCATCTTCGACGCCGGCGCCGGCGAGATCTTCGTGGTCCGCAACGTCGCCAACCTCGTCCCCCCCTACGAAGGCATCACCCAGCACTATCACGGCACCAGCGCGGCGCTGGAGTTCGCGGTGCAGTCGCTGCGCGTCAAGCACATCGTCGTGCTCGGCCACGCGTTGTGCGGGGGCGTCTCGGCCTTCGCCAACAGCGCCGACCCGCTTTCGCCCGGGGACTTCATCGGCAAGTGGATGCAGCAGATCGCCCCGGTGGTCGAACGCACCGTCCCGCCCGGCGAAAACCCCGGCATGTACATCCGACAGCTGGAACTGGCCACGGTCGAACACAGCCTGAACAACCTGATGACCTTCCCGTGCGTGCGCATCCTGGCCGAACGTGGCCAGTTGCAATTGCATGGGGCCTACTTCGGCGTCGCCACCGGCGTGCTGATGGTTCGCGACCCCGCCACCGGCGAGTTCCATCCCGTCACCGAAGGCCCCATCCCGCTGGACTAGGGCAACAATTTTTACGCAACGTCATCGGGCATCGGCGGTCCAAGCGGTTTGCACCGCGCACGGCCGCTGCGCATGGAGCCTGGACCATGATGTTACGTATTGCCGCCACGGCGCTGTTGTCCCTGTCCCTTCCCCTGCTCGCCCACGCCGCCGGCACCGCCCGGCTGGCCGGACTGGACGACCGGGGGCAGCCTTTTTCCGCCTCGGTCGAATACGCCGGCAACAACCTCAGGGCCGCCTCGCCGCAGAGCCCCAACAACTACCTGCTGGCCCGCGGCGACAAGATCTACGCCGTCAGCCGCGTCAACGGACAGCAGGTGGTCATGGAAGCGGCCGACCTGATGCGCATGGCGGGCGGCCTGATGCCCAGCCCCACGGCCGCCCTCGAGCAGGTCAGCGCCATCGTGTCCCTGCAGCCGACCACGCGCAGCGAGACCGTGGCCGGATTGGGCGGCACCGTCTACGTGCTGACCTATGAAGACGGCCGCCGGCAGCGGCGCACCGAGGAACTGGTCCTGACCTCGGCCCCCGCGGCCAGCGAACTGACCACCGCGGCGCTGAAACTGGGCCGCAGCCTGGCCTCGCTGTCGGGCACCCTGCTTCCCCCCGGCGCCGACGATCTGGCGCGGCGCCTGCAGGCGGACCGGCTCGGCCTCCTGCGCTTCGGCGACCGCTTCAGGGTGGAGACCCTGGACGACCGCGCGCCCCAGGCCTCGCGCTTCGAATTGCCCGGCGGCTCATTCCAGATACCCGACCTGCGGGGCCTCTTGCCCGGTCTGGGCGGCCGCTAGGGCACGCAAACCGCGCGGACCCGGCTAGAATGCCGGGATCCGCACGCCTGCCCGAGCCCATGCCCCTTCCCGTCCTGCCCTTCCTGCGCCACGGGAACACGGAGTCCCCATGACACGCGCCACGAGATTCGGCGTGGCCACCATCGTCGTCGGGATCGCCGTCCTTGGCCTGAAATACCTCGCCTACCGGCTGACCGGCAGCATCGCGCTGTATTCCGACGCGCTGGAAAGCATCATCAACGTGGCCACGGCCGTCATCACCGTGGTGGCCCTGTCGGTCAGCGCCATTCCCGCCGACTCCAACCACCCCTACGGCCACAACAAGGCCGAGTACCTGTCCGCGGTCCTGGAAAGCACGCTGATCGTGTTCGCCGCGCTGGCCATCCTGCGCGAGGCCTACCAGGGCTTCCTGAACCCCCGACCGCTGGACGCGCCGGTGCTGGGCATGGCGATCAACCTGGGCGCCACGCTGATCAACGGCGTCTGGGGAGCCTTGCTGATGCGCTACGGGCGCCGCTGGCACTCGCCGGCGCTGGTCGCCGACGGCCGCCACCTGTGGACCGACGTGGTCTCGTCGATAGGCGTGGTGATCGGCGTGGCGCTGGTGGCGCTGACCGGCTGGACCCGCCTGGACTCCATCATCGCCGGCCTGGTGGCGCTGCACATCCTGTGGTCCGGGTGGCAGTTGATGCGCGACTCGGTGGGCGGCCTGATGGACGAGGCCCTGCCCCGCGAAATCGTCGACGGCGTGCGGCGGATCATCCACGAACACGGCACCGGGGCGCTGCAAGCCCACACCCTGCGCTCGCGCCGCTCGGGCCCCCGCGTCTTCATCGAATTCAATCTGGTCGTGCCCGGCGCGATGCCGGTAGGCGCCGCCCACGCGATCTGCGACCGGCTGGAAGCCGCCATCCATGGCTACATCGAAGGCAGCTCCATCGTCATCCACATCGAACCCGAACAACAGGCGGTCGCCTCGCCCGAGGTCCGCATCAGCTGAGCCCCACGCATCATGTTCACTTCCCCTCCCGATTCCCTCTCCCATCCGGCCATCGTCGACGCCACCCGCGCGTGGCTGGAGAAGGCCGTCATCGGCCTGAACCTCTGTCCCTTCGCCAAGGCCGTCCACACGAAGGGCCAGATCCAGTACGTGGTCAGCGACGCGCGCGACCCCGACGCGCTGCTCGAGGAACTGGGCGCATGCCTGCGCACGCTGGCGCAGAGCGACCCGGAACAGGTCGACACCGTGCTGCTGATCCACCCCTGGGCGCTGGCCGATTTCTACGACTACAACGAGTTCCTGGACGAGGCCGACGCCGCCGTGGAAGCGCTGGGCCTGGAAGGCGAGATACAGGTCGCCAGCTTCCACCCCGACTACCAGTTCGCGGGCACCGGCGCCGACGACATCGAGAACTACAGCAACCGCTCGCCCTACCCCACCCTGCACCTGCTGCGCGAGGCCAGCGTGGACAAGGCCGTGGAGGCGTTCCCGGAAGCCGAGAGCATCTACGAACGCAACATCGAGACGCTGCGCGAACTGGGCCACGAAGGCTGGAAGAAACTGGGACTGTAGGGCGCCGCGCGGACCTCAGTCCTCGCTCACGCGGCCGCGCATCCGCTTGACCTCGCCGTGCCGCACCTTGCGCTGCAGGCGGCGCTGCTGCGATCCCTTTGTGGGCCGCGTGGCCTTGCGCGGCTTGGGCGGTTCCGCCACCGAGGCCAGCAGGGCCGTCAGGCGTTCCAGCGCGTCGGCCCGGTTCTTTTCCTGGCTGCGATAAGCCTGCGCCTTGATCACCACCACGCCGGCGCTGGAGATGCGCCGGTCCGCCTTCTGCATCAGCGCTTCTTTCCACGCCTCGGGCAACGACGAGGCGCCCAGATCGAAGCGCAGGTGGACCGCGCTCGACACCTTGTTGACGTTCTGGCCGCCCGCCCCCTGCGCGCGGATCATCGTGAAGACGATCTCGTCTTCATCGATGGCGACGCCGGGGGCCAGGGGCAGGACGGGCATGGGCGGCCTCAGTGCGCGGCCGCGTCCACGCGCATGCCCAGCCGCCGCAGCAGGTCGCGGTCGGCCTCGGCCTGCGGGTTCTCGGTCACCAGCAGCTTGTCGCCGTAGAACATGGAATTGGCGCCGGCCAGGAAGCACAGGGCCTGCAAGGCCTCGTCCATCTGTTCGCGCCCGGCCGACAGCCGCACCACGGCCTCGGGCATGGTGATGCGCGCCACCGCGATGGTGCGCACGAACTCGAACGGATCCACCGAGGCGTTGTCGGCCAGCGGCGTGCCCTGCACGCGCACGAGATTGTTGATGGGCACGGACTCCGGATACGGATCCATGTTGGCCAGCTGGACGATGAGCCCGGCCCGCTCGCGGCGCGATTCGCCCAGGCCCACGATGCCGCCGCAGCAGACCTTGATGCCGGCCTCGCGCACCCGGCCCAGCGTATCCAGCCGGTCCTGGTAGGTACGCGTGGTGATGACGCGGCCGTAGAACTCGGGCGAGGTATCCAGGTTGTGGTTGTAGTAGTCGAGCCCGGCCTCGCGCAGTTGTTCGGCCTGGCCGTCGCGCAGCATGCCGAGCGTCACGCAGGTCTCCAGGCCCAGGTCCTTGACCGCCTTGACCATGTCGGCCACCGCGTCGACCTGGTGGGGCTTGGGGCTGCGCCAGGCCGCGCCCATGCAGAACCGGGTCGCGCCGTTGTCCTTGGCGGCCTGCGCCGCTTCCAGCACCTCGTCCAGCGGCATCAGCTTCTCGGTCTCGACGCCGGTGTCGTAGCGTGAGGACTGCGGGCAGTACGAGCAATCCTCGGGGCAGCCGCCGGTCTTGATCGACAGCAGGGTCGACAGCTGGATGGCGTTGGGATCGAAGAAGCGCCGATGCGCCTGCTGCGCCTGGTAGAGCAGATCGGCGAAGGGCAGCTCGAACAGCGCCAGCACCGCATCCACGTTCCAGGATGCGCAATTGCGGCGAGATGTAACAGCGGCGGCCGCGTTCGCGACGACGGGATCAGCTTGCATGGGAACTCCTACACGGGGGATGGCGCGGCTCGCGGGCCGTGGCCAGCGCACATGGTAAGCAAGCCGGGCGGCCGCATCAAATATTCAAAATCCGTTTTTTGCATCAAAAATCGGCGAACTTGCCGTGTACACCCTGATTTTGGATGAAGTCGCGGCCAACATGACGCCTACGCCTGTTGCAACTTCGCAGGATTTTTCGGGTAAGGTGCCCGGACCTCGCCGCGCAGTGGCCGCTCTCGCCCTGCCCTGCGCCGACTGTCATCATCTGCGGCCGGACTTGCATTTCTGCTCCAAGATTGCTTGAATGCCGGCTCTGTGCATAGGCAGGCGGCCATCCGGCCGGTCTGCCGATATTTTTCAAGGAGTACGCATGCGCACCAAGAAGGAACTGATCGACGCTCTCGCCGAGCGCACCCAACAACCGAAGAATGTCTCCGAAGCCTTCATCGACGCACTGGGCGATGCCCTGCGCGACACGCTGGCCAAGGGCGACGAGGTCGTGCTGCCGGGCGTCGGGAAGTTCTCGGTGAAAGAAAAAGCCGCCAAGACGGGCCGCAACCCCCGTACCGGCGAAGCGATCCAGATCGCTGCCCGCAAGGCACCCGCTTTCAGCGCCGCCAAGGTCCTGAAAGACGCCGTCGACGTCAAGTAAGCGTCGTCGCCACGCGCACCTTCCGCCTGGCGCGGCGGTGCGCGCCGAATCAGTCTGCCTTACACTGCAGGAATCCTTCGCTCCCGGAGTCATTCTTGTCCACCGACCAACCCGCAGAGCCTTTCAGCGGTCCCAGCACCACCTACCTGGTCTCCCAGGTACACCATCCCCTCCGCAACTTCAGCGACGCGCTGCTCAAGCCCTACGGCGTGACGGGTATCCAGTTCACCGTGCTGTCCGTGGTCGCGCACCGCGAAAAACTGTCCTCCGCGGACCTGTCCAGGCGCTTCTATGTCACCCCCCAGTCGATGGGCCAATTGCTCTCGACCCTGGAAGAGCGCGGCCTGCTCGAGCGCAAGGAAGACGCCAGCAATCGCCGTATCCTGCGCATCACGCTCACCCCGGCCGGGCGGCAGGTGGTCGAGGCCGGCACGCGCGAGCTGAACCGCTTCGAGCAGGAAGCCTTCTCCAGCCTCGGCCCCAAGGAACTCAAGACCCTGCGCGGACTGTTGCGTACAGTCATCGACGATTTGCGCAGCCGACATATCGGCGCGACATAGCGGGCATCGCGCTGATCGAAATTCCTTGTGATCCTATAATTATTATGTGATTCAACTCGCTCATCGCTTCATCTTATAGTCCCCCCAACATGACGGACAACGAGGGGACATCGATGAACAAGCGAGTCTTGCGTGCCACGCCGATGCGGCGTGCGTGCCTCGCCACCTTGGCAACACTGGCCCTGGCCGGCACCACATCGGCCGCGGCCGCCGAATTTCCCGCCGGGCCTGTCACCATCGTCGTGCCTTTCCCGCCCGGAGGCCCCACCGATACCACCGCGCGGCTGGTAGGCAAGACGCTGGCGAAACAACTCGGCCAACCCGTGGTGATAGAAAATCGCGCGGGCGCGGGCGGCACGGTCGGCTCCACCTCGGTCGCGCGCGCCAAGCCCGACGGCCATACCCTGCTGTGGGCCAGCACCAGCAGCCTGGGCGTGGCACCGGGGTTGTACCGCAACCTGGCCTACTCCCCGATGGAATCCTTCGCGCACGTGGGCCTGGTGGCGCGCAGCCCCATCCTGCTCGTGGTGCGTAACGCGTTTCCCGCCAACACCTTGCAGGAACTGGTCGCCTATGCCGCCAAGAACAAGGTGTCCTACGGTTCCGCCGGCAACGGTTCGATCAACCACCTGACCGGCGAATGGTTCAAGGAGGTGTCCGGCGCGAACATCCTTCACGTTCCCTACAAGGGCGGCGCGCCGGCGCTGGCGGACATGATCGGCGGCCAGATCGACATGACGCTGGAGACCATCACCGTCGTGCGGCCCTACCTGGAAAGCGGCCGGGCCAAGGTACTGGCTACCGGCGGCGCCACGCGCTCGGCCGACATGCCGCAGGTCCCCACCGTGCGCGAAGTCTTCGGCGGCGATTTCGAATCGTATTCCTGGACGGGCCTGGTGGCGCCCGCCGGCACCCCGCCCGCCGTCGTGCAGAAGCTCAACGCCGCGCTGCGCGCGGCGCAGGACGATCCCGAACTGATGAGCCAGATGAAGGCCGGCGGCCAGGACGTGATCAAGACCACGCCGGACGAATTCCGCAGCTTCCTGGCCAACGACACCAAGCGCTGGGCCGAACTGATCAAACGCACCAACACCACACTGGACTGACTCATGCGCATCATCATCGCCGGCGGCGGCCTGGGCGGACTGACCGCCGGTCTCGCCCTGCTCCAACAAGGTTTCCAGGTCCGTATCCTGGAACAGGCCCCGCAGTTGAAAGAAGTCGGCGCGGGCATACAACTCGGGCCCAACGCCGTGCACGTGCTGTATGCGCTGGGCCTGGAAGGCGACATGGCCGGGCAGGCCTGCGAGCCGGAAGGCAAGATCGTGCGGCTGTGGAACAGCGGCCAGACCTGGACCCTGTTCAACCTGGGCGACGTATCGCGCGAACTCTACGGCTACCCTTACCTGACCGTGCACCGCGCCGACTTGCACCAGGCCATCGCCGCCGGCGTGCAGCGCGCCGATCCCGACGCCCTGGTGCTGGGCGCCAAGTTCGAGCGTTTCGAGCAGAACGGCGACGGCGTGGCCGTCCACACGGCCGATGGCCGGATCTTCCACGGCGACGTGCTGATCGGCGCAGACGGCGTGCACTCGCTGGTACGCGGCCAGCTATTCGGCGCCGACCGGCCCGATTTCTCGGGCCTGGTCGCCTGGCGCGGCGTGATCGAGGCCGACAAGCTGCCCGAGCGCCTGAGCCGCCCGGTGGGCGTGAATTGGGTGGGCCCCGGCGCCCACGTCATCCACTATCCACTGCACGGCTACAAGCTGGTGAACTTCGTCGCGGCCGTGGAGCGCAGCGATTGGCAGGTCGAGTCCTGGACCGAGCGCGGCACCACCGAAGAGTGCCTGAACGATTTGCGCGGCTGGAACGAGGACGTACATACGCTGGTGCGCGCCATCGACGTGCCCTACAAATGGGCGCTGATGGTTCGCGATCCCATGCCGCGCTGGAGCGAAGGCCGGGTCACGCTGCTGGGCGACGCCTGCCATCCCATGCTGCCTTTCCTCGCCCAAGGCGCGGGCATGGCCCTGGAAGACGGCTACATCCTGGCGCGCGCCTTGCGCCAGTACTCCGATCCGACGCAGGCGCTGCTGCGCTACGAGCAGGCGCGCAAGGACCGCACCGCCAATGTCATCCTCGGCGCCAACGCCAACGCCAAGCGATTCCACAATCGCGAACTGGCCCACGCCGAGGGCGCCGCTGCCTACGTGAACCGCGAATGGCAGGAAGACCGGGTGAAGGAACGCTACGAGTGGCTCTTCACCTACGACGTCGAAACCGTACCTATCTGATCGCCCGGCAGACTACGGGCGGGTCTCCATCACGTCCTTGAACACCTGGGCGAATTCGGTCAACGTATCGGGCAGGGGCGCCCCCGCCCGCATCACGTAGCAGAAATCGAAGGTCACCGCCGGGCTGATCACCCGGTGCTCCACCGCATAGCGTGCGCACGCAATTTGCGAAAACTCCGGAATGACCGCGATGCCGAAGCCCTGCTCCGCCAGCCCCAGCGCCGTATCCAGGTGCTGGACGGCGATGCGGCGGCCGATGTTGACCTGGTGCTTGAACAAGGCATCTTCCGCCAATTGATGAAGGGGGCTGTCCTCCGTCAGCGCCACATAAGGCTGGTCGCGCAGGATCTCCCAGGTCGTGTCCTTGCGCCCCTTGGCCGACGGCGTCGGCGCATAGCGCCCCGGCGCATAAACCGCCAGCAGCCCCGATGACACCAGCGCCTTGCGCACCAGCCCCGACACCTTGGAAAAGAACGCGCCGAAAGCCGCATCGGCCTCGCCCGTCTCGACCAGCTGCTGGATTTCGAGCGGACTGCCGGCAATGATCTCGATCTCGACCTGCGGATGATCCGCCAGGAAGCGCCGCATGGTCTCCGGCACGACATTGGCCGCCATCAAGGGCGTGAACGCTAGGCGCAGGGCAGAGCCCTCCTGGCGCCCCATGTCGCGCAGACGGGCCGCCGCGGCGCTGAGTTCACGCTCGACCAATTCCGCCGCGGGCAGAAAGACACGGCCGGCCTCGGTCAGCACCACCGCGCGGGTGGTGCGCTCGAACAACCGGGTATTGAGCTGGGATTCGAGTTCGCGAATGGTCGCGCTCAGCCCCGCCTGGCTCAGATGCAGACGCTGGGCGGTGCGGGTGAAATTGCCCGATGCCGCCACCCCCAGAAATGCCCGTAATTGGCGCAAAGAAATATTCATGCGCCAATTATTTCAGTTTTCCCCCCTCTTTGCGCATCACCGCCCCAGACCCAGGATGCGGTGGATCCGGCTTTGCCGGTCCACCCGCATCGCCCCCTGGGGGGCGCGCGTCAGCGCGTAGGGGGGGATTAGTCCAGCTTCAGCCCCGTCCGGCGCACGATGTCGCCCCACTTGGAGATATCGGTGGCGATGATCTTGCGAAACTCCTCGGGCGAGGTCGGCGCCGGGTCGGCGCCGGCCGCGCGCACACGTTCGATCACGCCAGGGTCGGTCAGCGCCGCCCGGATCGCCGCATTCAGGCGCTTGACGACGGGTTCGGGCGTGCCGGCGGGCACCGCGATCCCGAACCAGCCCATGGCCTCGTAGCCTTTCATGCCCGACTCGTCCAGCGTGGGCACGTCGGGCAGCGAACTCGACCGTTCGCGCGTCGTCACGGCGAAGGCCTTCATGCGGCCCTCCTTGATGTACGCCACGGCGCTGGGCACGTCGCTCATAGCCACCGGAATCTGCCCGGCCAGCGCATCGGTGGTGGCCGGACCCGTGCCCTTGTAGGGCACCAGGACGGTCTTCACTTCCCCGATTTGATTGAAGAGCTCGCTGGCCAGGTGCATGACCGTGCCCAGGCCGCCATGGCCGATCGACAGCTTGCCCGGCTCTGCCTTGGCCGCGGCAATCAAGGCCTTGACGTCCTTGTACGGAGAATTCGCCGGCCCCACCAGGACAAACGGCGAGCTGGCGACCATGCTGACCGGAATGAGATCCTTGACGGGATCGAAAGGCATCGTCCGATACAGCACACTGTTGATGCCCAGCGCGCCGGCCCCGCTGAACACCATCGTGTAGCCGTCAGGCGCCGATCGCACCACCGATTCGACGCCGATGTTGCCCCCTGCCCCACCCTTGTTCTCGACCACCACCTGCTGGCCCAGCTGCTTGGACATGACGGGTGCCATGACGCGAGCGATGAGGTCCGTGCTGCCGCCCGGCGGGAACGATACCACCAGCCTCACGGGACGATTGGGAAAATCCCCTTGCGCCTGTGCCGCCGGCAGCGCCAGCACGGTCGCGATCGCCAAGGCCGTCACGATCATCTTCTTCATTGCAGTCTCCTATCTGATAGCCATATGGATCATGCCGCTCGATGGCGGCCTTCTTATTTTTGAGCTTGATCAAATTTGATCATGTTTCATTTCCAGTGACCGCACCATCAGGGCATTCACCGTATCCGCGGCCTCGTAGGCCGCCCAGTGGCCCGCGCCGGGAATCATGTCGAAGACCGCCTGCGGCAGCGTCTCGCGCAAGGCGCGGCCTTGCGCGGGCGCATCGCCGCCGCCGTAGACATCGCGTTCGCCGGCAATGCCATGCACCGGGCAACGCAGGCCCAGGAAAGCCTCCAGTTCGCGGCTGGCCAGCAGCGGCCGGGTGTCCAGCCGGCAACGCTCAAGGTTGTCGGCATGCAGCCGGACGGCCTCGTCATCGACCAGGGCGGCGTCGCCGAACATGGAAACTTCAAGGTTGTGCCGGTGGATACGGGCCGCCTCGGCCGGATCGGTTATGCCTCGCCACCGCAGCAATTCGGGCGGCCGCGGCACCGTGTGCGAGAACGCGCCGCGCAACAACAGGATCTGGCGGACGCGCTGCGGCTGTTGCCGCGCCATGCTTTCCGCCAGGACCGAACCCAGGGAAAATCCGGCGAGCGCCACGTTCGCGTCAGGGCCCGCGACCTGATCGATGCCCAGCCACAGCAGACGGGCGAAAGCGGCGCACGACACGTCGCCGGCCGGCAGGTCGGAATCGCCATGGCCGGGCAGATCGGGCACGAGCACCGTAAAGCGTTCGGCCAGGGCCGCGATGTTGCGCACCCAATGCGTCCACGAACCGCTGTTGCCGTGCAGCAGGACGACCAGCGGACCCGCGCCCCATTGCCGCCAGACCACGGCGCGGCCATCGCCAACCGTCGTGTGGATCCGGGCAGATTGCTCCAGCGTGTCGGCCATTTCGTAAACCCTTGTCTCTTGCGCGTCCGGTCACGTCCGGCGCTTATGATAATCACACCTTATATAAAGTTTCTTTACTTATCAAGAGAATCTTGCATCATCATGGGGGAAGGCCTATCGAGTTCTTCTAGAATAGGCAGCCTCGGCCCCCCCCTCTCATTCCTTCGCCCCCTGCTCTTTCATGAAGAATCCATCCGCTTTGTCTTCCCCGAACCAGGAACTGGGCTTGCGCGAGCGCGCCAAGCTCGACAAGCTGCGGCGCATCAAGCAGGCGGCGCGCGACGTCTTCCTGGAAAAGGGCTACGACGTGGCGACCACGCGCGAGATCGCGCAGCGCGCCGAAGTGGCCATCGGAACCATCTTCGTCTATGCCGAGGACAAGCTCGATCTGTTGATGATGATCGTCAACAACGACCTGGATGCCGTGAACGACAAAGGCGCCAGGGTGCTGCGGCGGGACGGTCCGTTGATCGATCTGCTCATGGCTTTCTTCGAACTGCGGTACCGCTACTGGGCCAGGCATCCGCAGATCTCGCGGCCGGCGGTGCAGGCCACCTCGGACTTCCTGGCCCGCAGCAGCGACCGCGGCGAGGAAACGCGTCGTTTCTACGCCCGCCGCGCCAACATCTACGCCATGCTGGCCGACGTGGTGCGGCGCAAACAGGAACAAGAGCAGATCGGCAGCAACGCGGCCCCCGATCTCATCGCCTCGTTGTTCGTCACCATCTACCTGGCCGAAGTGCGACGCTGGCTCAGCCAGCCCACGCCGCGCCCCGGCGCCGGCCTGGCCTCGCTGCGCGCGCTGCTGCGCCTGGCCATCGAGGGGCTGGCGCCCATGGATGCCGAGCGGCAGGCGCTGGCCTCCACCGATTGACGGGCTAAGTCCCTCCCAACAGGTCGCGCGAGTCGAGCAAGGCGTAGACGATCTCGGGAGTGCGTTCGAAGCAGCGGCGGATCGCGGCAGGAACGGCTTCGCGCGTCTTGCGGCACAGGCCCCGCTGCTCCGCCAGTTCGATGGTGATACCTCGCACCGTGCGGACTTCGTTGGCGCTGGGTTCGATATGCAAGACGATGCCCAGTTGCGCGTGCATGCGCGCCTGCATCGCCATCAGGTCTTCCAGGGTGGCCAGGGTTTCGAGACGGGCCACCAGGCGCTTCTCTTCTTCCTTGGTCAACAGCAGGATGCGCCTATCGCCCTGCGGGTCGGCCAGCAAATGGTCGCGTTCGCAGATACAGGCGCCGGGCGGGCATTCCTTGCGGATGGGAAACGAGGCGTTCATGCCTCGGGATTTTAGCCTCTACCCAGCAAAGGCATGGACAGCGGAAACATCGTGCCTTCATAAAAATTCACTTCGGGCGGCAGGCTGGCCATCAGCAGCACGACGCGGGCCACGTCCTCGGCCTTCATCAACTCGCCGGGTTCGAACTTGCGGCCGGACTTGGCGGCCAGCGCCGACTCGGTCACGCCGGGATGCAGCACGCTGACCGCGATGCCGTGCGCCCGTCCGTCCAGCGCCAGCGCATGGGTCATGCCGGACAACCCATGCTTGGTGGTCGTGTACGGCACCGAGTCCGGCCGTGGCACCTTGGCCGCCACGCTGCCGATGTTGATGATGCGGCCCTGGCGGCGCGGCTTCATGACCCGAAACGCCTCGCGGCTGCAGAGAAAGGTGCCCGTCAGGTTCACATCGACGACGCTGCGCCAGGTGTCCAGGCTCATGTCCTCGATGGGCTGGCTGGTGGTGACGCCGGCATTGTTGACCAGCACGTCCACGCGGCCATGGGCGGCCAGCGCCGCGGCGAACAATTGCGCCACGTCTTCTTCACGGCTGACGTCGGCGACGCAGGCAAGCGCCTCGCCGCCCGCCTCGCGCACCATCCGTGCCGTCTCGTCCAAGGCGGCCCGGCCGCGGGCCGCCAGCACCACACGCGCGCCGGCCTGGCCGAACGCCACCGCCACGGCCCGGCCTATGCCGGAGCTGGCGCCGGTCACGATCGCGACGCGATCCTCGAGACTCCGCATGCCTGCCCCCGTCCCTTGCTCCGTCATTCGACGGTCATGCCCGCGGCGCGGATAATGCGCCCCCACTTCTCGGTATCGACCGCCACCACCCGCGCCAGGTCGTCCGGACCTCCACTCAGGGGCTCGGCGCCGATGCCGCGCAGAAAGCGGGCCATCTCGGGGCTGCTGGTAACCTTGAGCAGTGCGGCGCTCAGCGTCTTGCGCACGGCCTCGGGCGGATTGGCAGGCAGAAAGATGCCGAACCAGCCCGCCAGGTCGTAGCCTTTCACGCCGGCTTCGGCCATGGTGGGCACATCGGGCAACGACGTGGGCCGCTTGCTGCCCGTAACCGCCAGCGCCTTCACGCGGCCCCCCTTGAGCTGGGGAATGGCCAGTGTCGCGTCGGCGAACAGGAAACTCACCCTCCCCCCGATCAGATCGGTCAGGGCCGGCGGCACGCCCTTGTAGGGCACGTTGACGGCATCGACGCCAGCCAGCGTCTTGTAGAGTTCTCCGGCCACCTGTCCCGTGGCATTGCCGCTGCCCCACGAATACTTGCCGGGCTGATCCTTGAGCAGCCTGGTCAACTGCTCGACGTTGTCGACCTTGGTGTGTTCGGGCGCCACCAGCAGGACGAACCCCAGGCTGGCCACCGTACCCACCGGCGCGAAATCCTTGATGGGATCGAAGGGCAGCTTCTTGAACAAATGGACGTTGGCCGCATGGGTGGAGTTAGGCGTGAACAGAATGGTGTAGCCGTCGGCGGGCGCCTTGGCCACGAAGTCGGCCGCCAGGTTGCCGAGCGCGCCTGCCTTGTTTTCCACCACCACCGGCTGGCCGAGTTCCTTTTCCAATCCCGCGGCCACCTGGCGCGCCACGTTGTCGATGCCGCTACCGGCGGGATATCCCAGCAACATGCGCACCGGACGCACGGGATAGTCGGCGGCCCAGGCAGGCGCGCCGGCCATCAGGGTGATCGCGGCAAGCGCGGCAAGGCACTTCTTCATTGATATCGTCTCCTCTCGAAAGCGGGTCGTTACGCCGGGCGCTCGAACTTCGCCGACAGCGCGGTGCCGGACAGGTGTCCGGCGAGGCTGCTGGAGGTGCCTACCGGCAGTCCCGGCGCCAGCTCCATGAATTGCTTGACCGCGCGCACCGTGACCGGGCTGCACGTCAGGATCGTGGCCGCGATCTGGTCGGCCCGCGACCGCAGCTCGGCGCGCGGGACGACCTCGCTGGCCAAGCCGGCCTGCCAGGCCTCGCGGGCCCCCACCAGGTCTCGCGTCAGCACCATGCGCGCAATCGTTTTCATCGGTACCCGGCCGATCAATGCCGACATCACCAGGGCAGGAGGAATGTCGCGCTCCATCTCGGGAATCTGGAAGCTTGCGTCGTCGGCAGCCAGCGTGATGTCGCACACACCCGCCAGGGCGCAGCCGACACCGTAGGCCTTGCCATGCACGACGGACAGCACCGGCACCGGCGCCGTCTTGAGCGCGTCGTACAGCGCGAGCGCCGGCATCGCCACATTGCGCCGCAGGGCCTCGCCGGTCGGTGTCGAGCCCGGCTTGGGCATGGGCGAGACTCGCCCGGCGCAGAAATCCTCGCCCTCGCCCGACAGGCGGATCAAGCGGATCTGCTCGTCCAGGTTGGAGACGGCATCGATGATCAGGCTCCCCATCTCGGCGCTCATCAGGTTGCCGTTTGCGGGGGTATTCAACACGATGTCCAGCAAGCCCTCGTGGCTGTGCATCCGTACCGGTTCGCTCATGACCGTGCTTCCTGTGCGCGTTGTAGGGCCGACCAGATCGCGGCGGGCGTGGCCGGCATGGGCAATTCCTCGTGCGTGATGTCGCGCAGCGCATCGGCCAGCGCGTTGAAGATGGCGGCCGTGGCAGGCGTGATGCCGCTCTCGCCGCCGCCTTTCACCCCCAGCGCGTTGCCGTGGGTGCGGTCTTCGGTCAGTTCCACGTCGAAGCGCCGCGGGATCGCCCCCGCTCGCGCCACGCCGTAGTCCATGTACGAACCGCTGAAGATCTGTCCGCTTTCCGGATCGACGTGGTAGTCCTCGAGAAAGGCCTGTCCTATGCCCTGCGCCAGGCCGCCATGCACCTGGCCTTCGACGATGAGCGGATTGATCGGGCGTCCCACGTCGTCGATGGAGGTGTAGCGCACGATCTCCACGTCGCCGGTTTCCGGATCGATCTCCAGCTCGCAGACGGCCGTGCCCGTGGGATGGGCGGCGATGCGGCCATTGAACTCGGCGGCGGCGAAGAAGCGGTGTTCCTCCGGATGACCGGGCATGCCGGCGCGCTCGATATGGGCCGCGATCTCGCCCAGGCCGGCCTCGCGTTGCCCGGCTTCGTCGCGCACCCGGCCACCCGCATAGCGCAGCCCCTGCGCGTCGATGCCCCACATCGATGCCGCGGCCGTCAGCGCCGCCGTCCGCAATTGTTCGCCGGCCTGCAACAGCAGATGCCCCACCAGCCGCATGGAACGATCCGAATGCGAACCGCCCCCCACCTTGACGAAGAGCGAATCGCCGGTGCGCATGGTGACGGCTTCGAACGGCACGCCCAGTTCGTCGGCCAGCACCTGCACGAAGCTGGTCTCGTGGCCCTGCCCCGTGCTTTGCGTGCCGACCACGAAGTCGACGCGGCCATCGGCGCCTATGGTGATTTCGATGCGCTCGCGCGGCGCGCCGACCGGCGATTCCACGTAATTGGCCAGGCCCGTGCCCAGCAGCTTGCCGCGCGACTGCGCCTCGCGCTTGCGCGCCGGCACCTCGCTCCATTGCGACACGAGCAGGGCGCGCTCCATGTTGGCGGCAAAACCGCCGCTGTCGTAGGTCAGCCCCATGGGACTGCGATAAGGCATCTGCGACGGCTGGATCAGATTGCGCCGGCGCAGTTCGATGCGGTCCATGCCCATCTCGTCGGCGGCGACGTCCAGCATGCGCTCCATCACGTGCGTGGCCTCGGGACGGCCCGCGCCCCGGTAAGGGCCGGTAGGCGGCGTGTTCGTAAGCACCGCGGATAGCAAGGCTGTGGCCGCGGGCACGTGGTAGACCGTGGTCATGATGCGCGAGCCGTTGGCCAGCGGCACGTACGAGACGGTATGTGCGCCGACGTTGCCGATGATCTCGTTGTCGATGCCAAGGATGCGCCCTTGCGCGTCGAACGCGATGGCCGCCCGTATGACCTGGTCGCGCCCCTGGTAGTCCGACAGAAAGGCCTCGTTGCGGTCGCTGGTCCATTTCACCGGCTGCCCTACCCTGCGCGCGGCCCACAGCACCGCGAGCTGATCGGGATTCACGCAACTGCGCGGACCGAAGCCGCCGCCCACGTCGGGCGACACCACCCGCAATTTCGCCGGGGGTATCCCCAAGGCATCTGCGATGCACATCTGCTGGCGCGTCACGCCCTGGCTGCCCGAGATCAGCAGGTATTCGCCGGAACCTGCGTCGAAGCTGCCCAGCGCCGAGCGCGGCTCCATCTGGCAATTGACGATGCGGCTGTTGCGGAACTCCCGGCGCACGACGCGATGGGCGCGGGCGAAGGCCTCGCGCACCGCCGCCTCATCGCCTACCCGGGCCTGGAAGCACAGGTTGCGCGCAGCGCCGTCCCACAATTGCGGCGCCCCTTCGTCCATCGCCTGCACCGCGTCCACCACGGCCGGCAGGGGGTCATAGTCGATCAGCACCATTTCGCAGGCGTCACGCGCCTCGCGCGCGCTGCGCGCCACCACCAGCACGACCGGCTCGCCCACATGGCGCACGCGATCCACCACCAGCGGCAGGTGCCGCTGGTTGAAAACGCTGCCGGTAAGCGAATCCGGAAAGGCCCGTTCCTTGAAGGCGACGGCGTCGGCCGGATTGGGAATGTGGTCCATGCCGCGCAAGCCGTCATCCAGGTAATCCTGGCCGCGCAGCACGGCGATCACGCCGGGCGCCTGCGAAGCCGCCTCGATGTCGATGCCGCGGATGACCGCATGGGCGTGGGTGGCCCGCACGAACGCGCCATAGGCCTGGCCGGGCAGATTCATGTCGTCGGTATAGCGTCCCTGGCCGCGCACCAGGCGCTGGTCTTCGGCGCGCGGACGCGGCTGGCCGACCAGTCGGCTATCCATGCTGCCTCCCGACCGGCTTGCCCGCCTCGATACGGGCGTGGGCCGCGTGCTTGACCGCCTCGATGATATTGACGTAGCCGGTACAGCGGCAGATGTTGCCTTCCAGGGCCTGATGGATGCGTTCGTCGTCCAGCGAACCATCCGTGTCCAGGTAGTAATCGATGGCCATCATCATGCCCGGCGTACAGAAGCCGCATTGCAGGCCGTGGCAGGCGACGAAGGCCGCGGGCACTTCGCCCAGTTGCTGCGGCGTCGACAACCCTTCCACGGTCAGTACCTCGCCGCCGCTGGCCTGCGCGGCCAGCACCGCACACGACTTGACCGCGGCGCCGTCGAGCTTGACCGTGCAGGCGCCGCACTGGCTGGTGTCGCAGCCAACGTGGGTGCCGGTCAGGCCCAGTTCATACCGCAGCAACTCCACCAGCAAGGTACGGTCGTCGACCTCGCGGCTGACCGCCTCGCCGTTCACCCGCAATTCCACCCGGATCATGGCGCGACCTTCTCTTCCACCTTGACGCTGAAGCGCTCGAAGAATTCGGCCGCCATCTTGTTGACGATCGAGCCCACCAGCCGCGCGCCTATCTGCGCCAGCTTGCCGCCGACCTGCGCCTGGGCCACGTAGGTCAGTACCGTGGTCTCCCCGTCTTCGGCCAGCTCGACGTCGGCCACCATCTTGCCGAAGCCGGCGATACCGCCGTCGCCCTGGCCGATGATGCGATAGCCCAGCGGCGCGCGCTTGTCGGCGATGCTCAGGGTCCCCTTGAAGCGCGCCTTCACCGGACCGATGGCGGCCACCACCACGGCGGCGTACTCGTCCTGCGCCTGTCCGGCGTTGAATGATTCGCAGCCGGGCACGCATGCCTGCAGGATTTCCGGGGTATTCAGGTATTCCCACACCCGTTCGCGGGGCGCCCGCAGCGTATGCGATCCTTTCAGTTCCATGACTTCTCCACCTTGCTCGGCCTCGTTCCGGGCCGTCCGCGATTCAAGATAATTGCGCCCAGGCGCGCCGCGCCATCACCCGCACCAGGTTGGCGCGATAGGCCGCGCTGCCCGCGCGGTCGTCGTTCAGCCCATCGGCATCCAGGGGGACCGTAGCCAGCGCCCCGGCGTCGCCGCCGGCCAGCGCCGCCTCCGCCTCGTGCCAGCGGAATACACAGGGCCCGGCCCCGGTTACCGCCACCCGCACGCCCTGCGCGGTATCGGCGACGAACACGCCCGTTACCGCGTAGCCCGTGGCCTTGTGGCGATACTTGGCATAAGCGCTGCGGCGGGGAACGGGAAATTCGAAGCCCACGATGATCTCGCCCGCGGCAAGCGCGGTCTCGAACATGCCGGTAAAGAAATCGTCGGCGGCGATGCGCCGCTGGCTGCTTACCACGGTGCCGTCCAAGCCCAGCACGGCGGCCGGATAGTCGGCGGCGGGATCGTTGTTGGCCACGGAACCGCCCAGGGTGCCGCGGTTGCGCACCTGCGGATCGGCGATCACGCTGGCCAGCGCGGCCAGGCCAGGAATGGCCTCGCCCACCACGGTCGACTCGGCCACCTGCGCGTGCCGCGTGGCGGCACCGATTTTCAGCACGTCGCCGTCGCGCGAGATGCCTTGCAGTTCCGGCAGGCGCGTCAGATCCACCAGATGCGAAGGCGCCGCCAGCCGCTGCTTGAGCGTGGGCACCAGGGTCATGCCGCCCGACAGGGGGCGGGCTTCGGGCTCACGGGCCAGGCAGTCCAGCGCTTCCTGCAAGGTGGCCGGACGCACATAGCTCAGAGGGTACACATCGTCTCCGTCATTATCGTGGGCGGCCGCGACATGCCGCGCCGCCTGATCCCCGCTAACTGTAGAAGAAACACCGCAAAGGCTGAAACACGGGTTTGCGATGGTCTCACAAGCATTTTCGATAAGTCTCGAAAAGCGGGCTCAATCCTGGTAGCGCTTGAGCATCGTGCGGGCGATCACCAGTTGCAGGACCTGGCTGGTGCCCTCGTAGATGCGCAGCGCCCGGGCATCGCGGTACAGGCGTTCGACGTGGTGGTCGGCCACGTAGCCCGAACCGCCGTGGATCTGCAGGGCGCGGTCGGCGATGCGCGACAGCGCTTCCGAACAGAAGTACTTGGCGGCCGCCGCCTGGTTGCGCACGTCTTCGCCGCGCGCCAGGGCCTGGCCCGCCTGCATCACCAGGGCATGTCCCGCCAGGTATTCGGTTTCGGAATCCGCCAGCATGGCCTGTATCAGCTGGAATTCGGAGATCGGCTGGCCGAACTGCTTGCGCTGCACCGCGTAGCGCGCCGCCTCGTCGATCAGCCGGCGGGCCATGCCCAGCCCCGAGGCCGCCACGCTGATGCGGCCATGGTCCAACACCTGCATGGCGATCCTGAAGCCCTGGCCCAGCGCGGCCTCGCCGCCTATCACGTTGGATACCGGCACCCGCACGTTCTCGAAGATCACGTCGCTGATGGGCGAGCCGCGCTGGCCCAGCTTCTTCTCGGACTTGCCTATGTGCAGCCCCGGGGTATCGCGATCGACCAGAATGGCGCTGATGCCGGCCGCGCCCGGACGGGACGGGTCGGTGCGCGCCATGACGGTAAAGACATGGGCACGCGTGGCGTTGGTAATGAAACGCTTGGTGCCGTTGATGACCAGCATGTCGCCGTCCCGCTCGGCACGCGTCTTCAGGCTGGCCGCGTCCGAACCGGCGTCGGGTTCGGTCAGGCAGAATGCCGCGCGCAGTTCACCGCTGGCCAGGCCCGGCAGATACTTCCGCTTCTGCTCCTCGGTGCCGGCCAGCACCAGGCCCTTGCTGCCTATGCCCACGTTGGGCCAGAACACCAGCCGGAAGGCCGGCGAGGTATAGCTGAAGGCCATCTGCACCTGCAATTCCTGCATCAGGTCCAGTTCGCAACCGCCGTAGGCCTCGGGAATCCCCAGGCCGAACAGGCCCATTTGCTTCATTTCCTCGATGACCTCGGGCGGCACCTCCTCCTTTTCCTCCACCTGCCGCTCCAGCGGCATCAGGCGTTGGCGGATGAAGCGCTCGACCGTGTCCATCAACTGAGGAAAGGTCTCGCTATCGAATGACGACATAAGATTGCTCTCCGTGGCGGCACGGCGCCCTCAGGGCGCTGGCGCCGCATCCATGACGAACAGCGCGTCCAGGGCCACGACGCCCTTGCCCGCGGGCAAGGCGATCAGCGGATTGATGTCGATCTCCGCGATCCCGGGATTGGCCAGCATCAGGGCGGACAGGCGCCGCACCACCGCCGCGACCGCCGCCACGTCCACCGGCGGCGCGCCGCGCAGGCCGGACAACAGCCTGGCGCCCTTCAGGCGCTGCAGTTCACGCATGATCTGCGCCTCGGTCAGGTCGGGCGGCAAAAGGCGCACGTCGTGCAAGGCCTCGATCCATATCCCGCCCAGCCCCACCAGCGTCACCACGCCCCAATTGGGATCGCGGCGCCCCCCCACCACCAGTTCCAGGCCGGGGCTGGACATGGCCTCGACCAGCATGCCGTCCAGCGCGATATCCGGGCAATGCCGGGCCACCGAGGATTGGATGCGCTGCCACGCATCGCCCAGCGCCTGGGCATCGCGCAGGTTGACCGCCACGCCGCCCACGTCGCTCTTGTGCATGAGCGTGTCGGCCTGGGCCTTGAGCACCACCGGATAGCCGATCTCGCGCGCCAGCGCCTCGGCCTCGGCCGGCGTGCGGGCCAGCCCGCCCCGGGGCGTGGCGATGCCCAGTTCGCGCAGCCATTGCTTGCCTTTGAATTCGGCCAGCGGCCCCGGCTGAAGATCGTCGCGGCGCAGGCCGGATTCTTCCCCGCTGCGTTCGGCCGCCTCGGCATGCAGGCGTCCGTAGCGGTGCACGTGGGCCATGGCTCGCATGGCGCGGTCGGGCGACCGCAGGAACGGCATGCCGCTCGCATGGACCCGCTCCAGGAATTCGTTGCCCAGCGGGCCGCTGTCGCCCATGATGACGAAGCACACCGGCTTGCGCGATGCCTGCATCACCGGCAACAGCGATTCCGCCTTGGCCATTTGCTGCGCGGGCGAACCGCCCATCAGCGGCATGATCAGGCTGCCCACGCCGGGATCGTCCAGGATGGCCTGCGCCGACAGCCCGAAGATCTCCGGCTTCTGCATGCCGATCGCCGTCAGGTCCAGCGGATTGTCGGGCGCCATGAAGTCCGGCAGGATCTGCGACAAGGCCTGCATCGTGGCGGGCTGGAAATCGGCCAGTTGCAGGCCGATGTCTTCGCAGAAATCCAGCGCCAGTCCGCGCAGCGCGCCCGAGTTCGAGGCCACGGCCGCCCTGCCCTCGGTCACGGGCCGCGGGTAGCGCGCGAGGATGGCCGTCACATCGAACATTTCGTCCATGCTGTCGACCACCACCACGCCTTCGCGCTCGACCAGCGTGCGCATGACCTGGTGATCGCCCGCCAACGCGCCCGTGTGCGACTTGGCCGCCTCGCGAGCGCGCTGGCTGCGGCCCGGGTGCATCAGCACGACGGGCTTGCCCAGCTCGCGCGCGCGGCGCGCCACGCGCAGGAATTCGGCCGGCTTGCGCAGCATTTCGACGAACACCGCGAAGGCATCCACGTCGGGCGCGTCGACCAGCGCGGACAGGAAATCCTCCGCGCCCAGCACCGCTTCGTTGCCGGTCGAGATCGAGAACGAGACCCCCAGCCCGCGCCCCAGGAACGCCTGGCGCAGGTTGCCGTTCATCGCGCCGCTCTGGGCCACGATACCGATGCGCGGGCCGGTGCGGACCGGCGCCGGCTGCACCGGCTCGAAGGTCAGCGGAACGGCGTCCGCGAAATTGATGAACCCCAGGCAGTTGGGCCCCAGGACGGCCACGCCATGGCGGTGCGCGATGGCAGCCATGGCTTCTTGCGCGGCCCGGCCTTCGTCGCCCATTTCGGCAAAACCCGAGGCGAATACCACCGCCGCGCCCACGCCCCGGCGCCCGCAGGCCGCGACCGAATCGGCCACCGCCACCTGCGGCACCACCAGCACGGCCACGTCCACGCCTTCCGGCAATTCATCGATGGACTTGAAACAGCGGATGCCGTTGACCTCGTCTCGGCTGCGGCTGACCAGATGCAGCTGCCCGGCATAGCCGAAGCGCTGCAGGTTGGCCAGCAGCAGGCCGCTGACCGACCCCGGCTCGGACGAAGCGCCGACCACGGCGATCGACTTGGGCCGCAGCAGGCGGTCCAGAGCGAATGAAGACATGCGATACCCCTTCGTGCCGTCTTAGCGCTGATACGCGCCCAGGCCGGGCTTGAACGACTTTTCGTCCAGGAATTGCTTCATGGCATTGTCGCGGCCGCGCTCCGGATCGTGGAAGGTGGACTGGTCGACCTTGGCCATCAGGTAGTCGGTCGCCTGCTCCCAGCTCATTTCGGCCGCCATGCGATGGGCGATCTTGGCCGTGCGCAGCACGGTGGGATTCTTTTCCATCAGGACCTTGGCCAGTTGGCGGGTCCGTTCGCGCAGGCGCTCGCGCGGCACGGCCTCGTTGACCAGGCCGATATCCGCGGCGCGGCGGCCGTCGAAGGTTTCGCCCGTCATCACGTAGTACATGGCTTCGCGTTCGCGTACCAGCGAGGCCACCGCGCGGCTGACGACGCCCGCGGGGATGATGCCCCAGTTGATCTCGGACAGGCCGAATTGCGCTTCCTCGGCGGCGATCGCCAGGTCGCAGGACACCAGCGGCGTGAAGGCGCCGCCGAAGCACCAGCCGTTGACCATGGCGATGGTGGGCTTGGCGTAGAAGCGCAACTGGCGCCATTGCCACTGGGCGTTGGCGCGATACAGCCGGATGCGCTCCTTGGGATCGTTGTCGGTGCCGCGGAAGTACTCGCGCAGGTCCATGCCGGCAGAAAACGCGTCGCCCGCGCCGGTCAGCACCAGCACCTTGCAGCGGTCGTCCGCCTCCAGTTCCTCCAGCACCCGGACCATGTTGTAGACGATGCCCGGGTTGATGGCATTGCGTTTCGTGGGCCGGTTCAAGGTGACCCATGCGATGCCGTCTTCGAGATCGACGAGTACGGGCGATTGGTCGTTGGACGGGGCGGCTGTCTGGTTGGCGCTCATGGCTTGTCTCCTCATGGATGCCGGATGAATGGCGTACGAACCATTATATAAGATTACTTTATATAAGGAAACGTTCTTTTATCCGATGGCGGCTCGGGGTTTTCCTTTATCGTCGATATTATTTTTATCCATATAATTTTATCGACAAAATTTTCCAAAGATATTTTTATCGATTTTTTTGCCAGGTAGCCCGCACAACCACGACAAGAAGCCCGCCCCGACCTCGTCGGGAACACCGCCATGGAGGAGGAACACATCATGAAGAGCCCGGTTTTTCTGGTTGGACTTTCCACAGCCTGCTTCGCAGCCCTGACCCTTGCCGCACCCGCCGCCTACGGCGACACGTTTCCCGACCGTCCCATCAAGCTGATTCTGCCCTTTTCGCCTGGCGGCAATCCCGACACCGTGTCGCGCATGCTGGCGCAGGAAATGGGCAAGCGGCTCAAGCAGCCCGTGATCGTGGAGAACCGTGCGGGCGCCAACTCCATCATTGCCTCGGACCTGGTGGCCAAGGCGCCCGCCGACGGCTACACCCTGCTCTACACCACCGGCTCGCACGTCATCAATCCGCTGCTGTACAAGTCCCTGCCCTACGACAGCGCCAAGGACTTCGTCCCGGTCGTGCTGGTGGGCTCCACTCGCGGCCAGGTGCTCGTGGTCACGCCTTCGCTGCCGGTCAAGAACGTGCAGGACCTGGTCAAGCTCGCCAAGCCGGCCACCTCCAACATCCCTTATGGCTCGGCCGGCATCGGCAACACCATGCACCTGGTGGCCGAGTACTTCAACTACAAGGCGGGCACCCACCTGGTGCACGTTCCCTACAAGGGCGCCGCCCCCGCCATGAATGCGGTCATGTCCGGCGAAGTGAAGCTGGCCTTCCTCAACCCGGTTTCGGCGATCGAACAGGTCAAGAGCGGAACGCTGCGCGCAATCGCGGTGACCGGCTCGACGCGCTTCCCGCAATTGCCCGACGTGCCGACGGTGGAAGAAGCCGGCGTCGCCGGCTACGAAGTCCAGGGCGGCTGGCAGGGGGCGCTGGCCCCGGCGGGCACGCCGCCCGAGATCGTGGCCCGGCTGAACCGTGCCTTCAACGACGCCCTGGCCTCGCCCGCGCTCAAGGAGCGCCTGGCCTCCATGGGGCTGGACCTGGCGGGCGGCTCGCCCCAGGACATGGCGAACTACCTCGCCAAGGAAACCGCGACCTACACCGACATCATGCAGGCCGCCAAGATCGAAAAACAATAGCCAGACAACGCGGAGCCCAGATCGTGACCGAATCGAACCCCCCAGCCCGGCATCAAGCCGCCCCCCATGCCCTCGTTTTCGAGAAGGACGTCGAGATCCCGATGGACGACGGCGCCGTCCTGAAAGCGAACGTTTTCCGCCCGGCCGAACCGGGGCGCTATCCCGTCGTCATGGCCCAGGGGGTCTACGGCAAGGACGTCCACTTCGCCGATGGTTTCAAACCGCAATGGGAAAAATTGCAGCGCCTGCATCCCGGCCTGTGCCAGGACGGCTCCAGCGGCCGCTACCTGCGTTGGGAAACCGTGGACCCCGAACGATGGGTGCCCGACGGCTACGTGGTCATCCACGTCGACGCCCGCGGCAGCGGCAAGTCGCCGGGTTACCTCGACCCCATGTCGCCGCGCGAGATCCAGGACTACCGCGATGCCATCGAGTGGGCCGGCACGCAATCGTGGAGCAACGGCAAGGTCGGCCTGATCGGCATCTCGTACTATGCCGCCACCCAATGGCGTGTCGCGGCGCTGCGTCCCAAGCACCTGGCCGCCATCGTGCCCTGGGAGGGCCGGTCCGATCACTACCGCGACTACGGCTACCATGGCGGCATCCGCAGCAACGGCTTCCTCAGTTCATGGTGGCCCAAGCAGGTGCTGTCCAACCAGCATGGCAACGGCGACACCCCCTACCGCGACCGCGATGACGGCCAACCCACGACCGGCCCCGCGCTGAGCGCAACCTTGCTGGCCGCCAACCGCAGCGACTATCCCGCGGAAATGGCACGCCACGCCTTGTGCGACGCCTGGCACAAGGAACGCACGCCCGATCTTTCCCGCATCACCGTTCCCGTGCTGTCGGCCGGCAACTGGGGCGGCCCCGGCAACCACCTGCGCGGCAACATCGAAGGCTACCTGCGCGCCGGCTCCGCGCAGAAATGGCTGTCCATGCACATTGGCACCCACTACGAAAGCTTCTACCTGCCTCGCTACATCGCGCTGCAAAAGCAATTCTTCGATCACTTCCTGAAAGGCCTGCCCAACGGTTGGGACCAGACCCCGCCCGTCCTGCTGTCCATCCGCACGGTGGACGGCGAAACCCGCCGCGCCGAACACGAGTTCCCGCTCGCGCGCACCCAGTGGACCCGGTTCTACCTGCACCCCGGCAACGCCGCCCTGGATACCGTCGCGCCCGCCCAAGCCGCCAGCGCCGGCTTTCAGGCCCAGGAGGAACGCCTGGACTTCACGACGCCGCCCTTCGAAACCGCGACCGAAATCACCGGCTTCATTCCGTTGCGCATCTGGGTCTCGTCCTCCACCCGGGATGTCGACCTCTTCGCCGTCCTCCGGCTCTTCGATCCCGATGGCAAGGAAATCGTGTTCGACGGCGCCCACGAACCCACGCCGCTGACCCGGGGGTGGCTGCGCGCCTCGCACCGCAAAGTCGACGAAAAGATGTCCATGCCCAACCGGATCTTCCATACACACGACGAAATCCAGAAGATCGAACCCGGTACCGCTTATCCTCTCGACCTCGAAATCTGGCCCACCTCCATCGTCATCCCGCGCGGCTACCGCCTGCGCCTGACGATACAAGGCAAGGATTTCGAATTCGAAGGCATCAAGGGTCGGCTTACCCATACCGACCCCACGGATCGCGGCGGCGAGGATTTCCAGGGCCGCACCACCCTGTACAGCGGACCGGAACAGGCGTCCTATCTGACGCTGCCCATCATCCCGGCCCGTGACTAGGGCCTGGAAAGCTATCGTGCCGCGTCGGGGGCGAACACACGCAGGCGATGCCCGTCCGGATCGCGCGCGACGAAGGAGCGGCCGAACTCCAGGGTCGCGGGCGGCATGAGCAGCGGAATGCCGCGCGCCGTCCAGTCCGCGCAGCGGGCGTCGACGGCGTCGTAGCTTTCCATGCGCAAGACGATCTCGCCGCCGCCCGCAGGCGCGCCGGGCGGCGGTTCCACGGTGTGCCGGGACCACAGGCCCAGCATCAGGCCGGTGTCCAGCGCGAACAGCACGAAGGTGGGCGAGGATTCGATCGGGCTGGCGCCCAGCAGATCCGCGTAGAAGCGGCCGCTGGCCTCGGGCTGGTCGACGTAGAGAATGACGAAGTTCGGATGGTTCATGAAGTCGCTCCTGGTTGGTAGGCGTGTCCAGGATAGCGACCGATGCTGCCAATTTCTGTCAGCATCAAACTTCTTGCGGGGGTATGCCCTCTTTCTCGCGCCACGCCTTCAGCAGGGCCTGGCGCCGGCGCGGGTAGCGCAGGCCGGTGGCACTCATGGCCTGGATGCGGTCGGTGCGGAAATGGCGGAAATCCTGCCGCAGTTCGCACCAACCCAGGACCACGCGCGACTGCTCGAAGAATCCCAGGCCGAACGGCCAGATAAGCCGCTGCGAGGCAGCGCCTCCGCCGTCGCGATAGACGATGTCGAGCTTGTGTTCGGCGCGGATCGCGCGGCGGATCTGGGACAGGTCCCCCCGCTCCTGCTCGGCCGCCGGGCCCACCAGCAGCGCGGAGGTGTCCAGGCCATGGCGCAGGTCGTCGGGCAGCACGGCGGCGATCTTGGCCAGCGCGTTGCGGGCCGCCCAGGCCAGCGGTTCGTCGGTGCGGCGGGCCACCCACCGCGACCCCAGCACCAGGGCCTCGATCTCCTCTTCCGAGAACATCATGGGCGGCAGCAGGAAACCCGGCTTCAACACGTAGCCCAGGCCGGGCTCGCCTTCGATCTGCGCGCCCTGGGCCTGCAGGCTGCCGATGTCGCGGTAGAGCGTGCGCAGGCTGATGCCCAGTTCCCCGGCCAGCACCTTGCCGCTGACCGGCCGCCTGCGGCGCCGCAGTGCCTGGAGCAAGGCGAACAGGCGTTCGGACCGTGACACGGCGGCAGGCTAGCCGGCCAGCGTCCGCAGCGAAGCGGGCACGGGGAAATCCACAGCCATGTCGCGGAAGGCCTTGTCCGCCCAGGCGGTTCCGACCTCGGTGCCATGGGTGGCCTTCCAGACGGGACGGCGGTCCTTGTCGATCAGCAGGGCCCGGATGCCTTCCTGGAAATCGCCCCGGGTGCAGCACCACAGGGCGACCTGGTATTCCAGCTGGAAGACCTGGGCCAGCGACATGTGGCGCGTGCGCCGCTGCAGCTCCCAGGCCAGCCGCGCGGTGCTGGGCGCGCCCTTGGCCAGGGCGTCGCGCGCCCCTTCCAGCCATGGGTCCCCGCCGTCGTATTGCAGGATGGCGCCGATGACGTCGTCCAGCGCCGGTGCCCGGCACAGCGCCGCCACGGCATCCAGGTTGCGCCGCAGCGGCCCTTCCTCGGCGTCGGGAATGGCATGGCAGGCATCAAGCACCTCGTGCAGCAGGAGGTCGTCGGCACGGCGTTCGCCGGCCCAGTCCTGCCGGGCCAACGCGTCGAGCACCTGTTGCTTGCGGGCATGCGGAATGTGGTAGTCGGCCCAGCCGGCGAACAGCGCATCGGCGGCCTGCAGCGTGGCCCCGGTCAGCCCCAGGAACAGGCCCGACTTGCCCGGCATGCGGTTCAGGGCCCAGGACATGCCCACGTCGGGAAACAGGCCGATGACGATCTCGGGCATGGCCAGGCGCGAGGTTTCCGTGACGACGCGATGGCTGGCGCCGATCAGCAGCCCCATGCCGCCGCCCATGACGATGCCGTTGCCCCAGCACAGGAACGGCTTGGGATAGGCGTGAATGGCGTGGTTCAGGCCGTATTCGCGCTCGAAGAAGCGGGCGATGCGGCGCGGCGGGTCGTCGCCCCGGTGTTCGCGCATCTCGCGGTACACGCTTCGCAGATCGCCGCCGGCGCACAGCGCGCGCCCTTCGCCTTCCAGCACGACCACCGCGATGGCCGGATCGGTGGCCCAGGCATCGAGCTGCATCGCCAGGCGTTCGGCCATCTCCAGGGACAGGGCATTCAGCGTGGCCTGCGCATCGAGCGTGGCCACGCCCAGGCGCCGCCCTCCCCCGGCGGCGATTTCACGGAAGTGGACCGGAGGCGTGGCGCGGGCCTGCATGATGGACTCCCTATTGGACGCCGCCCGCGAACAGCGATCGCGGACGCCGGCGCAGCATCAGGGCGGCGATGCCTGCCACGGCCAGCACCGCGAACAGCAGCACGCTCCATATCTCGTATCGTACGCCCAGCAGGTCCACCACCGCGTCGGCGCAGGTCGCGTAGATGCCGAACACCGCGGGCAGCGACCCGTCCAGGCCGGAACCGGTCATGAAGCGGTCGGCGAAGGTCTGGTCGCAGCTCATCAACTGGGAAGCCACATTGTGCTGATAGACGGCCGTGGCCACGCCGGCCAGCGCCAGCACCGCCACGATGCCGGCGCAGGTCTTCTGCGCCGCCGCGATCCGCCGCAGGACCAGTCCCAGCACCGCGAATACCGCAATCGCGAGATAGATCAGGCGTTGCAGCACACACCAGGCGCAGGGCTGCATGTCGAAGACATGCTGCGACACCAGCGCGACCGCCACGGCGCCCAGGCTGGCGATGGCGGTGAAGGCGAGCAGGCGGTCAACGAGTACGGTTTTCATGGGTCAAGGCCGCAAGGGCTTTCAGGTGGATGGGGGCAACGGGACCTGGCGCAGCACGCCGAGCAGCAGTTCGGACGCGCCATCCCAGACGATCTGGACGCCAAGGCAGAGCAGAATGAATGCTGACAACCGCAGGAACACGACAGTTCCCGTGTCGCCCAGCAGACGCAGCAGTTGCTGCGCATAGCGGAAACACAGCAGCACCGACCCCGCCACCAGGGACAGGCCCAGTACCGCCCCGGCGATGCGGGTGCCGCTGACGATCAGCGAGGCGTGATCGTGCAGGCTGGCGCCCACGGTGATGGCCGCGGCGATGGAGCCCGGCCCGCAGGCAATGGGGAAAGTCAGGGGATAGAAAGCGCGCCGGTTGGCCATTTCAACCGTGAAGCCTTCAGCCAGGCGCGCCGAACGCTCGGCTCCGCCGTCGCTGGAATTGAGCAGGCGCCAGGCGCTGGCCACCACCAGCAGGCCCCCGCCCACGCGCACGATGGCCAGCGAGATGCCGAAGAAGTCGAGCACGATCGACCCGATCAGCATCGCCGCGAACAGCAGCAGGAACACGTTGCGGGCGATCCTGGCCGCGAGCACTTCCCGCACGCCAGGGGAAGCGCCCTCGGTCAGGGACAGGAATATCGGTGCCGTCGCCGTGGGATTCAGGATGGGGAGCAGCGTCGCCAGGGAAAACAGGAAACTCTTGCCCAGCGCGAGTCCGTAGTCTTCGATCAACATGACCGAAGTGTAAGAGAAATGAAGTCAGGCCGCAGCGGTCCGCCTCGTTTGCGCTTCCAGGCCGCCCGCTGCCTGCTCGAGCAGGTCGGCGTAGATCTCGCCCACCATGATGAGCGCCGGCCCCCCGCCCAGCTCCCGCGCGGCTTCCGGCAGGCTCCCCAGGGTGGTGGGCAGCACCCGCTGGGCCGCCAGGCTGGCGTTCTCGACCAGCACCGCCGGGCGTCCCGGCGGCATGCCCGTGGCCATCAGGCCCTGGGCGATCGCCTCCGCCTGCCGGCTGGCCATGTACAGCACCACGGTATCGGCCCCCCGGGCGGCATCCGCCCACGCATGGGGACGCTCGCCGCTGCCCACGGCGGGCGTCAGGAACACGACGCTGCGGCTCAGGCCGCGGCGCGTCAAGGACAGGCCCAGCGCCGAGCTGGCGCCGAAGGCCGCGCTGATGCCGGGCACCACCTCGACCTCGATGCCGGCCCGGGCCAGGGCCGCGATTTCCTCCTGCGCGCGCCCGAACAGCATGGGGTCCCCCCCTTTCAGGCGCACCACGCAGGCATGCCGGCGGGCGGCATCGACCAGTTGGCGGTTGATGAACTGCTGCACGGTGGACAACTGCCCGCAGCGCTTGCCCACCGCCACGAGGCGGGCCTGGGGCGCCAGCGCCAGCACCTCGCGGTCCACCAGCGCATCGTGGAAGACCACGTCGGCCCGGCCCAGCAGCCGGGCCGCGCGCACGGTCAGCAGGTCCGCCGCGCCGGGGCCCGCGCCCACCAGATAGACTTTGCCCATGGATCAGCCCTGCCGCGCGGCGGGAACCGGATAGGTTTGCTGGTAGGCCGCCGTGAAGGTGCCGAAGGCCCGCAGCGCCTGCTCGGGATCATGGCCGTGCTTGACCGCGAAGCTGTCGAAGCCCGACCGCGCCTGGTAGTGGATGGTGTCGATCATCACGTCGCCCACCGCCCGCAGCTCGCCCTGCCAGCCCAGCCGCGTGCGCAGCAGGTAGGCGATGGAATAGCCCCGGCCATCGGTGTAGATGGGGAAATCGACCGCGATCAGCGCCAGCCCTGCGGGGTCTATCCTGCCCTCCTCGGCCAGCTCAGCGGGATCGTCGGCCGGCCCCAGCAGGACGCCCACGGGCCGGCGGCGGCCGCGCAGCTCGGCGCGCGCCGACTGCCAGAGGGCCAGCGGCACGAGCCAGTCCTCGTCATCGGCCGGCAGCGGCCGGGCCTCGGTGGGCTCGAAACGCTTCCAGGTGTCGACTTCCAGGTCGCGATGGCGGATCAGCGTGGCGGCGTGCTCAGACATGGGCGGCCTCCACCAGCGCGGCCTTGGCCTGCTGGCGCTCGGCGTAGACCCGGGTCTTGAAGGGATCGATGCCCACGCGCTCGACCACGTCGATGAAGCGCTCGGCGTCGCTGTCGCGCAGGTCGATGTAGGTCTCGACCAGGGTGGCGACCACGTCGGCCACTTCTCCGCGCGCGAACGACGGGCCGATGACGCGGCCGATGGCCGCGCCCGCCCCGCGCATGGACTCGATGTCAGGCAAGGGCTTGGCGGCCCCGCTCTGGCGGCCGCCCAGCGTGACCTGGTACCACTCCTCGCCGGCCTTGTCCACGCCCAGGATGCCGATGTGGCCCACGTGGTGATGCCCGCAGGAGTTGATGCAGCCGGAGATGTTCAGGTCCAGCTCGCCGATCTCGTGCAGGTAGTCGAGGTCGTCGAAGCGGCGCTGGATGGCCTCGGCCACCGGGATCGACACCGCGTTGGCCAGCGCACAGAAGTCGCCGCCCGGGCAGGCGATGATGTTGGTCAGGAAACCGATGTTGGGCGTGGCCAGGCCCAGCTTGTCGAGTTCCTTCCACAGCGCGTAGAGTTGGCCCCGGGCCACGTCGGTGAACACCAGGTTCTGCTCGTGCGAGACGCGCATCTCGCCGAAGCTGTAGCGGTCGGCCAGGTCGGCCACGGCATCCATCTGGTCGGCGGTGATGTCGCCGGGCGGCACGCCGGTGCGCTTGAGCGACAGCGTCACGGCGGCATAGCCCTGGACCTTGTGGGGATGGGTATTGCGCCGCAGCCAGCGCGAGAAGGCCGGATCGTTGCCGGCATGCTGGGGCGAGGTGTCCGGGCCCGGATCCGCGGCATGGGGCGTCGTGGTGAAGCGGTCGGCGATGGCCTGGATGCGCTCGGCGGTGACCGTTTCGGGACCATCCTTCAGATGCTGCCATTCGCGCTCGACCTCTTCGGCGAACACGTGGGGCGTCAGGTCCTTGACCAGGATCTTGATACGCGCCTTGAACTTGTTGTCGCGACGGCCGTGCAGGTTGTAGACCCGCAGGATGGCCTGCAGGTAGGTCAGCAGATGCTGCCAGGGCACGTAGGCATTGATCAGCTGGCCCACCAGCGGCGTGCGGCCCAGCCCGCCGCCCGCCCAGACGCGAAAGCCGATCTCGCCGTCCTGCTCGACGGCCTGCAGGCCGATGTCGTGCACGCCCACCGCGGCCCGGTCCGTGACCGCGCCGCTGACGGCGATCTTGAACTTGCGGGGCAGGAACGCGAACTCGGGATGGAAGGTGGACCACTGCCGGATCAGTTCGCACCAGACCAGGGGATTGACGATCTCGTCGGGCGCGACGCCCGCGAACTGGTCGGTGGTCGTGTTGCGGATGTCGTTGCCGCTGGTCTGGATCGAGTGCATCTGCACCTTGGCCAGTTCGGCCAGGATGTCGGGAACGTCCTCCAGCTTGGGCCAGTTGAACTGCATGTTCTGGCGGGTGCTGAAATGCCCGTAGCCGCGGTCCCACTTGCGCGCGATGTAGGCCAGCGTGCGAAGCTGGCGCGAGGCCAGCATGCCGTAGGGCACGGCGATACGCAGCATGGGCGCGTGGCGCTGGATATACAGGCCGTTCTGCAGGCGCAGCGTGCGGAAATCGTCCTCGCTGAGCTGCCCGTTCAGGAAACGCCGCGTCTGGTCGCGGAACTGCGCCACGCGTTGATCGACCAGCAACTGGTCGACGGGTTGATACTGGTACATGCAGCAAGCCTCTAGATGTGGCCGAATGGCGATGGGCGGAGCGCGCCGGCGCTTCGGGCCGGAGCGGGCATGCGTATCCCGCGCGGGCGCGCACCCAGGCTTGCAGCTTACAAAGACCGGCTTATGAATAAAACGACCGGTTCGTAATGTGCATATACCGAAAAATATCTAAAAAAAAGCGGAGGCAAAAACCTCCGCTCATATCGGCACCGCCAGTCAGCCGCTACACCTCATTCGCGGCGGAGCCCATGTTCACGCGCAGGCCGCCGGCGCTGCTGTCCTCGCTGCGGCTCTTGCGCATGCGCTCGAGATGATCCAGGTACTCCGGCGTCACGTCGCCCGTCACGTAGTGGCCGTCGAAGCACGAGGATTCGAACTGGGTCAGCGCGGGGTTCATGTCGGTGATCGACTGGCGCATGGCGGCCAGGTCCTGGTAGATCAGCGCGTCGGCGCCGATCACCCGGGCGATTTCCTCGTCGGAGCGGCCATGGGCGATCAGTTCGCTGCGCGTGGGCATGTCGATGCCGTACACGTTCGGGAAGCGCACGGGAGGCGCCGCCGAGGCGAAGAAGACCTTGTTGGCACCCGCGGCGCGGGCCATCTCGACGATTTCGCCGCTGGTGGTGCCGCGCACGATGGAGTCGTCCACGATCAGCACGTTCTTGCCCTTGAACTCTTCGCTCATGGCGTTGAGCTTCTGGCGCACGGACTTCTTGCGCACCGCCTGGCCGGGCATGATGAAGGTGCGGCCGACGTAGCGGTTCTTGATGAAGCCCTCGCGATAGTCGAGGTTCAGCCGCGCGGCCAGCTGCATCGCCGCCGGGCGGGCCGAATCGGGTATGGGCATGACCACGTCGACCTCGCCCAGGCGCAGGTTGCGCGCGACCTTGTCCGCCAGGTACTCGCCCATGCGCAGGCGCGCGCTGTACACCGAGACGCCGTCCATCAGCGAATCGGGACGCGCGAAATAGACGTATTCGAAGATGCAGGGGTTCAGCTGCGGATTGTCGGCGCACTGGCGCGCGGCGCAGCGGCCGTCGAGGTCGATGAACACGGCTTCGCCGGGCGCGACGTCGCGCTCGAACTTGAAGCCCATGCCTTCGAGCGTGACCGACTCGGACGCCACCATCCATTCGACGCCGCTCTCGGTCTCGACCTTGCCCAGGCACAGCGGCCGGATGCCGTAGGGGTCGCGGAAGGCCAGCATGCCGTAGCCGGCGATCTCGGCCACCACCGCGTAGGCGCCGCGCACGCGCTTGTGCACCGCCGACACCGCCCTGAAGATGGCGTCTTCGTCCAGCGACACGCCGTTCGAGGCGCGCTGCAGTTCGTGCGCCAGCACATTGAGCAACACTTCCGAGTCGGAATTGGTGTTCATGTGGCGACGGTCGACGCGGAACAGTTCCTCGCGCAGCGACTCGGTGTTGGTCAGGTTGCCGTTGTGGGCGAAGGTGATGCCGAACGGCGCGTTGACGTAGAACGGCTGGGCTTCTTCCGCGCTGGAGCTGGAACCGGCGGTGGGGTAGCGGACCTGGCCGATGCCCGAGTTTCCGGGCAGCGAACGCATGTTGCGCGTACGGAAGACGTCGCGGACCAGGCCATGCGCCTTGTACATATTGAAGGTGTTGCCCTGCGACGTGGCGATGCCCGCCGCATCCTGACCGCGATGCTGCAGCAGCAGCAGACTGTCGTAGAGCAACTGATTAACCGGCGCCTGCGAGACGACACCGACGATTCCACACATGAGAGCCTCTTTTCAGCAGCACAAACTTCTTAATAGCGGATCCAGTCCGCGAACTGTTCGGGCACATACGGCTTGACCGCGCGCACGCCCTCTTCCGCGTAGGGAGACAGGACGGCTTCGGTCCACCACGGCTCCTTGGGCAGCGGCGTGAATCCCGCCGCCACCACCAGGACCATCACGATGACCACGCCACGCACCAGGCCGAACACGGCGCCCAGGCCGCGATCGGCCAGCGACAGGCCGGTGGCCTTGAGCAACAGCCCCAGCGCCACGTTGACCAGCCCTACCGCCAGCAGCACGGCGATGAACACGCCCGCGTAGGCCACGATCGCGCGCAGGCCTGAATTCTCGATAAAGGCCGCCAGCCACTCGTAGGCCAGCGGTCCATAGCGGACCGCCACCACGAACGCGGCCACATAGGCGATCAGCGACAGGACTTCCTTCACCAGGCCACGAAACAGACCGATCACCACCGACGCGCCCAGGATCAGCAGGACGCCGTAGTCGAAACTGGTCACAGCGGCACGATGGAACTGCTGAAACCGGCCGAACTGACGCGCGCCCGGGCGGCATCGGCCGCCTCGCGCGAGGCGAAGGGACCAACCCGCACGCGGAACACGTCGCCCTTGCCGGTCTTCACACGCTCGGTGAAACTCTTGACGCCCGCGGCGCTGAGCCGGTCGCGCATGTCGTTGGCGCGCTCTTCGGTGGAAAACGCCGCGATCTGCACCGCGAAGCTGCCCTTGCTGTCGGGCTTGGGCGCGGCCGGCGCGGGTGCGTTGCCTTCCAGCAAGGCACGGGCCCGGGCGGCTTCGGCGCGCGCGGCATCCGCGCGGGACGTGTCGCTGGGCGCCGGCTTGGGAGGCGTGGGCTTGGGAGCCTCGGCCTGCGGCTTCGCGGGCTCGGGCTTGGGCGCCTCGGGTTTCGGGGGTTCGGGCCTGGGGGCCGGCGCGGGCGCAGGAGCCGGCGGTTCGGGCTTGGCCGGCGGCGCGGCCGGCGTTTCCGCGGGCGGCGCGGCGGGCGCTTCGGCCGCCGGGGCCTTGGCCACCGGTTCGGGGATGGCCATGTTGCGGTCGGGAATCTGGATGGGGATGTCGTCCGGGAGCATGGGCGGCTCGGAATCGAGCACCATGGGCAGCACGACGACCGCTGCCAGGACCAGGGCGATGGCGCCTACCAGGCGGCGCCTGGCGCGGCGGCGCGCTTCCTGGGCGGGATCCTGCGATTCGGCCCCGGCTGCATAGCCGGCGCGACTGGATTTGGCCGTGGTCGTGGCCGCCTTCTTCTTGCGCTCGAGCAATCCCATTGATACGTCCGGCTAAACAGGCGGCAGGGTCTTGCGCCCCCTGCGGGGGCTCCGGCTCAGTCCGCGCGGGCGGGCCTGGCCGCACGCATCGACGCCAACACGCCTGCCACGGTAAGGAAAGATCCGAAGACCAGGATTCTATCACCCTCGCCCATGCTTTCCCGCGCCGCCGCATAGGCCGCGGCGGGGTCGGCGCAGGCCCGCACCGAGGAATCCTTGTCTTCCTTGACGCCTCGCGCGCGCAGGCGCGCGGCCAGTTCCTCGCCGCTCAGCCCGCGGGGCCCGGGCAGGCCGGCGCAGTACCAGTGGTCGATGCGGTCGCCCAGCTTGGCGATGACGCCGTCGATGTCCTTGTCGCTCAGCATCCCGAACACCGCGTAGGTGTAGGGATAGAAGCCCATGTTGTCGAGGTTGTCGGCCAGCACCGCCGCGGCGTGGGGGTTGTGCGCCACGTCCAGGATCACCGCGGGCTGCCCGGGCAGGATCTGGAAGCGGCCCGGCAGTTGCACCTGCAACAGCCCCAGGCGAACCGCCTGCTGCGGCACCGGCAGCCGGTCGCGCAGGGCCTCGAGCGCGGCCAGCGCCGCCGAGGCGTTCAGCAACTGGTTGGCGCCGCGCAGCGCCGGATAGGCCAACGCGTTGCGGCGCTGGCTGCGGCCGCCATAGTTCCACTGCTGCTTGTCGCCGGCGTAGTTGTAGTCGCGCCCGAAGCGCCAGAGATCGGCGCCTATGCTTTCAGCGTAGTCCACCAGCGATTGCGGCGGCATGGGGTCGGCGCAGATGGCGGGCTTGCCGGGGCGGTAGATGTGGGCCTTCTCCCAGCCTATCTTCTCGCGGTCGTCGCCCAGCCATTCGACGTGGTCCAGGTCCACGCTGGTCACGATGGCGCAGTCGGCGTCGACGATGTTGACCGCGTCCAGGCGGCCGCCCAGCCCCACTTCCAGGATGACCACATCCAGCCCCGATCGCGCGAACAGCCGCAGGATGGCCAGCGTGGTCAGCTCGAAATAGGTCAGCGAGGTATCGCCGCGGGCCGCGTCCACGGCGGCGAACTGTTCGGTCAGCGCGGCATCGCTGGCGGATTCGCCGTTCACGCGCGCCCGCTCGTTGAAGTCCAGCAGGTGCGGCGAGGTGTAGAGCCCGACCTTGTACCCGGCGCTCAGCAGCATGGCCTCGAGCATGGCGCAGGTCGAACCCTTGCCGTTGGTGCCCCCCACCACGATGGTGGCCGCGTCCAGGTCCAGTTCCAGGCGCCCGGCCACCTCGCGCACGCGGTCCAGGCCCATGTCTATCGGCCGGCTGTGGATGGATTCGAGATAGGCCAGCCACTGAGCCAGGGGGCTGTGGGCGTCGGGGCGGGAGACGGAAGCGGAAGACGGCATGGATGCGAACGGCAGGACAGGAAAATGACGGGAAAACTTGAGGCGACGACTTGGGGCGAGGACGTCAGCGGCGGTTCGGCCAGGCAGTCAGGATATCGTAGCCGTCGTCGGTCACGGCGATCATGTGCTCCCACTGCGCGGACCACGAACCATCCACCGTCACCACCGTCCAGTCGTCGTCCAGCACCTCCACCTCCTGGCGCCCGGCGTTGAGCATGGGCTCGATGGTGAACACCATGCCCTTCTTCAGGCGCAGGCCGCTGTTGGGCCGGCCGTAGTGCAGCACCTGCGGCGCCTCGTGGTACTTGCGGCCGATGCCGTGGCCGCAGAAATCGCGCACCACCGAGAACCCGGCGTCTTCGGCGTAGGTCTGGATGGCCGCGCCCACGTCGCCCAGGGTCGCGCCCGGCCGCACCGCGGCGATGCCGCGCAACATGCTTTCCAGCGTGGCGTCGACCAGGCGCTCGGCCTCCTGCGACGGCTTGCCGGCATAGAACATCCGGCTCGTGTCGCCATGCCAGCCGTCGTGGATCACGGTGACGTCGATGTTGATGATGTCGCCGTCGCGCAGCACGTCCTCGGGCTTGGGAATGCCGTGGCAGACCACGCCGTTGATGGACGTGCACAGCGTCTTGGGAAAGCCGTGGTAGCCGACGTTGGCCGGAATGGCCTTCTGGACCTGGGTGATGTATTCGTAGCAGCGGCGGTCCAGTTCCTCGGTCGAGACGCCGGGCTGGACATACTCGCCTATCATCTCCAGAACCTCGGCCGCCATGCCGCCAGCCACGCGCATCGCTTCGATTTCCTGCGGGGACTTGAGGGTGATTGCCATGCGATGAACTCCGTGTTTGCCCGATTTTAGCGCCGGCCTTCGCCGGCCTCTTCCACGTCCCCGCCGCGCGGGGTCCGCGGCGCGCGTACCGGCGAGGCCTTCGCCGCCCAGCGGTCCAGCGTGCGCATCACCGCGCGCGGCCGGACCAGCGGGTCGTGGACGCCGCCATGGCGGGCCTGCATGTCCACCCGTGCCGCCGAGGCGGCGCCGCGCGCCTGCGCGGCGTGCGCGGCCGCCCAGCGGCGATCCACGCCCAGGGCCAGCGCGTATGGCAGATAGCGTTCGTAGCGGGTCAGCGCGGTGTCGGCATCGTCCGGCGTGGCCGCGGGCGGACGGGCGAGAAACCTGCGGAAACCGTCTATCCGCGCCCGCAGCGCCCGCCCCTGCGCGGTATAGCCGCGCAGGCCGAGAAAGCCCGCGCATACCAGCACCAGCGAGGCCAGCGGCGCCAGCCCGATCAGCAGCAGCCTGGCCGACTCCACGTGCGTGGCCAGCACCACCAGCCCGCCCATCAGGCACAGCAGCCCCAGCACGCTCAGCACGGTGCGGCTGGCCAGGCTGGTCGCCCCCGCCCGCCACTGCGCATAGACCGCGAACCAGGCCGGCACCGCGGGCAGCGGCAGCAGCATGCCCCACGCGGCCCACGACAGCGGATTGCCCTCGCGCACGATGGCGAGTCCGACCAGGGCCACCGTCATGGCGATCCAGAGATAGGCCCCCTTGCGAGCCCGGTCGCCATAGGCCACGAACAGCGAACGCGCGTAGGCCTCGTCCAGCCATTCGCGCTGGCCGCCCTGCGCTTCGTCGTAGCAGCGCCGGTACAGCCCGTCCAGGCGCAGCAGCGTGCGGCCGCCCGCGAAAAAACGGCCCAGCATGGCGTTCAGCAGCGGATCGTGGCGGGCGTCGCTGCCGGTCTGGTTGGGCAGGCGTTCGAGATAGCGTCCGTCGGCCCGCTCCAGCACCTGCACCGAACGGCGGGCCAGCAATTCCATCATGCCGGACAGGAACGCCCAGCGGTCATAACCCTTGCGGTACACATAGCGCAGGGCGGGCGCCGACAGGCCCTCCGGCGGATCGGCCTGCGGCGTCCTGTCGTGCCGGCCCAGCCGCCAGGCCCGCGCGGCGGCGGCCAGGTAATACAGCAGCAGGAGCGCGACCCCCACGCTGGCAACCCAGAACTCGGCATGGTCCTGCATGCCGTACCACCACGCCTTGAGCGGCCCGGGCCGCCGCACTTCGCCCGCCGGCCATCCCAACTCGACCGTCATGTTCTCGCCCGGCGCCAGCACGCGGGTGGACACGAACACCACGCGCCCGGCCTCCTTTTCCTGGACCCGTCCCGGCGCGCCAGCGCCCTCGCCCGCCACCGCGGCCTGCCGGACCGGCTCGTCCGACGGCAGCACGACACGCACGCGCACCCGGTCGATGGGCAGCGACCAATCCCGGCCCGTCACGTCCCAGGCGAGCCGGTCCTCGCCGCCAGCCGCCTGCAACTGCCGCGTGACGCGATAGATCAATGTGTATTGGTATTCGCCGGGACGGAACACCACGTCCGGCCGGCCGGTGGAAATCCGCATGCCATCGCGCAGGCGCGACAAGGCGAAGGGCTCGGCCCGCCCGTCGCGCCGCACCGAGACGACGTCCAGCCCGGCCGCTGAGCGGCTGCCGTCGGCACGCCGGTACAGCCGCGCGAAATCGCGCTGCAGGCCGTGCTTGATCTCTTTGCCTTCGGAGCGCACGCGCAGGTTTTCGGTCACCAGGAGGTCGCCGCTGCGCTCGACCTTGATGTCGCTGAAGAATTCGAGGATGCGCTCGTCCGCGCGCGCCGGTCCGGCCAGGAGCAACAGCCAGCACAGGGCCAGCAGGCAGAATCTCATGTCCGGCCTCGTCACCGGGTGGATCGAGGAAGCGGCCCGGCCGCGGCCATTACGGAAGAAGTGACGACGTGGGCAGCCCTGGCCCGGGAATGCGATCCGCTCTCAGACATGACACCAGCCTTGTTTTGGCAGGACTGTACCATCGACCGCGCACACGGGCGCCGCCGCCCGTCTCAAGTTGTTTCCTCGTCACAGCGCCGCCCGCGGAACGCCCCTTCCCCGATCGCATCCCGGTGTTTTTTCCCATTGACATCCCGTCGTCGTCTTCATAAAATTTTTTGAACTAATCGTTCATTTTTGTACAAACCCGGCACGACACAGGAGAAGTTCCATGGCATCGCCCCTTATCGGTATCAGCGGCGCAGGCATAGGCGGGCTGGCAGCGGCGATCGCCCTGCGCAAGCTCGGCCTGGACTCGGTGGTTTTCGAACAGGCCCCCAGATTCGCGCGCGTCGGCGCCGACATCAACCTCACCCCCAACGCCGTGCTGGCCCTGGACGGGCTGGGCGTGGGCGACGAGCTGCGCAAGACCGCGGCTCGCCCCACGCACCGCATCAGCCGCACCTGGGATACCGGCGAAGAAACGTCCCGCCTGGAAATGTCGCAGGCCGCCGAGACGCGCTACGGCGCGCCCCAGCTGACCATGCACCGGGCCGACCTGCTGGCCGCGCTGGAGCAGGCCGTGCCCGCCGCGACCATTCACCTGGGCAAGCGCACCGTGGGCATAGACGAAGGCGCGGACGGCATTACCGTGCGCTTCGAGGACGGCACGTCCCAGCGCGTGGACGTGCTGGTCGGCGCGGACGGCATTCACTCCACGGTCCGCAAGCACCTGCTGGGCGACGAATATCCGGACTTCACCGGCGTGGTGGCCTACCGCGCCGTGGTGCCGGCCTCGCGCCTGGAAGGCGTGCCCAACCTGGGCGCCTTCACCAAGTGGTGGGGGCCCAACCCCGAAACGCAAATCGTCACCTTCCCGCTCAACCTGGGCCGCGACATCTTCATCTTCGCCACCACGCCCCAGGACAGCTGGCGCCATGAATCGTGGACCATGCCGGGCAGCGTCGAGGAACTGCGCGCGTCGTATTCCGACTTCCACCCCGAGGCGCGCGCGCTGCTCGCGGCCTGCGACGAAGTGCTGAAGTCCGCGCTGTACGTACGCGATCCGCTGCCCTCCTGGTCGCGCGGCAACGTCACCCTGCTAGGCGACGCCTGCCACCCGATGATGCCCTTCATGGCGCAGGGCGCCGGCATGGCGATCGAGGATGCCGTGGTGCTGGCCCGCTATCTGGCGGACACGCCCGAGGCGCCCGCCCAGGCCCTCAAGCGCTACGAGGCCGCCCGCCACGACCGCACCGCCCGCGTCCAGATCGGCTCGCGCGGCAACAACTGGCTCAAGGAAGGCGGCAATGCCGACTGGGTGTACGAATACAATGCCTGGACCGTGCCCCTGGCCTGATCTCCCATGTCATTTCCCGCAGACCCCCTGGACAGCGACGAATCCGCCGGCAAGCCCGGCGCCCTGGTCTCGCCGGTGGCCAGGGCGTTCCGGCTGCTGCGCTACGTGGTCGACGGCGGCAGCACGTCCAACCTGAGCGAGGTCGGCCGCAACATCGACGTCAACCGCGTCACGGTCATGCGGCTGATCGCCACGCTGGAACACGAAGGGGTGATCGAAGCCCTGCCGCAGGGCGGACACCGCATCGGCCTGCCCTTCCTGAAGCTGGCCACCGCCGCCACCGCGGCCAACGACATGCTGGACCTGGGCCGCCGGGTGCTGGCCGACGTGCGGCGCCAGTTGAACGTCTCGGCCTACCTGGCCGCGCTGGACGGCGGCCACGTCGTCTACCTGCTGCGCGACATGCCCGAGGCCGGCCTGATTAGCAGCGTGCGCGTCGGCAGCCGCGTCGCCGCCCACCTGACCACGCCGGGCCGCATGCTGCTGGCCTGGCAGCCGCCGGCCACCCTGGATGCGCTGCTGCGGGCGGATCCCGCCGCGTCGGCCCAGGCCGGCAAGCTGCGCGCGCAACTGGCGGCGGACCGCGAACGCGGCTGCGCCTGGAGCTTCTCGGGTTTCGAACAAGGCATCAACTCATGCGCAGCGCCCGTATTCGGGGCGCTGGGCGAAGCCGCCGCGGCCATCAGCGTGGCGGGTCCGGAAACCGCATTCGGCGCCGATGCCGATTCGCGCGCGCGCACGGAACAGGTCATTGGCCAGGCCGCGCGCGATTTGTCCTCGCTGCTCGGCAGCCGAGGCTATCCGCCCGCGGGCTGAAGCGGTCAGCGGCCGGTCTCGCCGCCCGGCAGCACGCTCAACAGATTCGTTCCCGTGCGCGACAGGTGCTGCCGCAGGATGTCGCACGCCCGTTCGGCGTTGCGGCCCAGCGCGGCCTGGTAGATGGCCTCGTGTTCGGCCGGCACGTTGCGATCGGGCGAGTTGCTGGCCAGGAACAGGCGGCGATAGCGGTCGCTCAGGTCGTGCAGCGTATTGCAGAAGCGCAGCAGCAGCGGCATGCCACAGGCCGAGAACAGGGTGATGTGGAAAGTGCGGTGCGCCTTCTCCCAGGCCGGCAGCTTGTCGCCGCTGCGGTCCGCCGCTTCCAGCCGGCTCAGCCGGTGGTAGGCCGCCACCAGGGCGTCCTCCCAGTGTTCGTCCCCGCGCCGGATGGACTCGCCCAGGGCCATGACTTCCAGGTTCATCCGCAAGGCGGTGACTTCCCGGAAATCGTCCGCCGACACCGGCGCCACCCGATAGCCCTTCTTGTCGTTCGTCACGATCAGCCCGTCGGACACCAGCCGCGTCAGGGCCTCGCGCAGGGGACTCAGGCTGACGTCGTACTGCTCCCGCAATTCGTCCAGCCTGAGCTTGCTGCCGGGCAGCAGTGTGCCGCCAAGAATCGAACCCCGCAGGGCCTCGACCAGGGTGGTGGACAGCGTGGGTCCGCTTGGGGAAGGCGTATCGGTCAATGTGGTCATGCTGGAACCCGGAATGAAAGCGCGTGCGCGCAAGGCGCATTCTAGCGGCTTCCATCCTGCTTCGCAGAAATTATCGATTTAAACAAAAAATTGAATTATAAAAAAATAATCGATTACTATATTTAAATCGATCAAGGAGATTCCATGACGCGTTCGCGCCCCGATCCGGCTTTCGTCCAGCAGACCTTCGGCCCCTATGCCGACCCCCTTGCCACCAAGGAAGACCGCGCCGCCAGCTACCGCCAGATGGCCGGCTTCCTGCCCCCGCGGGTCGAAGCCCGGCTCGACGTGACTGGCGCGCTCGACCCCCTCATGGTGGAGTTGCAGGAGAAGGTCCGGGCCCATGCGCTGGAAACCGCCCATTTCGACGACAAGCAGGTGCAGTTGCTGATCTTCGCCATGCTGGTGGCCGAACTGAGCGATGCCGCCGTCATCCACGGCGTGGCCGCCCGCCGGGCCGGTGCCAGCTGGAACGAGATGCAGGCCGTGGTGAACCTGGCCTTCGTCTTCCGGGGTGTCTCGGCCGCCAACCGCGGCGCCGAGATGCTGATACGCATCGCCGAACGCGAGCGCGAGCTGGCCGCCCAGGCCTGACAAAAGGAGTCCGCCCCATGCAAGCCTGCCCCGGCCCGGACCGCGACACCCGCGCGCCCACCTTCGCCGTTCCCCCCGGCTCCTGCGACTGCCACGCCCACGTCTTCGGTCCGCGCGACCGCTTTCCGTTCTCGCCCGAGCGCAGCTACACGCCGGAGGACTGCACGGCCGACCAGTACCGCGACATGCTGGCCACGCTGGGATTCGACCGTGGCGTGCTGGTCCAGGGCGGCGCCCATGGCATCGACAACGCCGCGATGCTGGACGCGATGGAACGGCTGGGGCCCCGCATCAAGGGCATCGCCGTGCTGCCGCCCGGTACGCCGCTGCGCGAGCGCGAGGCGCTGCATGCCAAGGGTGTGCGGGGCTTTCGCATGTCCACCGTCGTCTCGGGCGGCGTGGGCTTCGACCAGTTGGAAGCGCTGGCCGCCGAGGCCGAGGAGATGGGCTGGCACCTGCTGCTGCATTTCCACCGGTCGGAAGAACTGGTGGCCGTGGCCGACCGGCTGCGCGGGCTGCGCTGCCACTACGTGCTGGACCACCTGGCGCGCATCCGCGCGGACGAGGGCCTGGATTCCACGGCCTTCGCCACGGTGATGTCGCTGCTGGATACCGGCCGCTGCTGGATCAAGCTGGCCAGCCTGTATCGGTTGTCCAGCGAGCCCTACCCGCACGCCGACATGCTGCCGATGATCCACCGCGTGGTGGCCGCCCGTCCCGATCGCATGATCTGGGGCAGCAACTGGCCTCATCCCATCCATACCGGCCCCATGCCCAACGACGGCGACCTGGTCGACCTCATCCCGCTCTGGGTGCCCGACGCGGCCGACCGCCACCGAATGCTGGTCGACAACCCGCAGGCGCTGTACGGCTTCGAACCGCTGCCTCGCCAGGCGTAATCCGCTCCCCTTCCCCACCACAAAGATCCAGGAGACTCCCATGCCCTTGAACCCGCGCTTCCTGCTGGCCGCGGCCATGCTCGCCGCCGGCGCGTCCGCCCACGCCGGCTATCCCGAAAAGCCCATCACCTTCGTCGTGCCCTTCCCCCCGGGCGGCACGACGGACATCATCGCCCGGTCGCTGGCGGCCCGCCTGGGAACGGAACTCAAGCAGACGGTGGTCGTCGAGAACCGCCCCGGCGCGGGCGGCAACATCGGCGCGCAGGCCGTGGCCCGCGCCCAGCCGGACGGCTACACGCTGCTGCTGTCCACCGCCGGCCCGCTCAGCATCAACCAGCACCTGTACAAGAATCCCGGCTACGACCCGGCCGCCAGCTTCGCCCCGGTCGCCCTGGTGGCGGCGGTACCCATCATGCTGGTCGCCAATCCGTCCGCGCCGTTCAAGACGGTGGCCGAACTGGTGGACTACGCGCGCAAGCATCCCGGCAAGCTGTCGTATGGTTCGCAGGGCAACGGCACCACCAGCCATCTCACGATGGAGCTCCTGAAGACCCAGGCCGGCATCGGCATCCAGCACATTCCCTACCGCGGCAGCGCGCCGGCGGCGACCGACCTGATGGGCGGCGTGGTGCAGGTGATGTTCGACAACTCGCCCAGCACGCTGCCTTTCGTCAAGGGCGGCAAGATGCGGGCGCTGGGCGTGGCCTCGCCCAAGCGCGTGAAAGGCATGGAAGACATACCGGCGGTGGCCGAAACCCTGCCGGGCTTCGCCTCCGAGGCCTGGTTCGGCCTGGTGGCCCCGGCGTCCACGCCGGCCGCCACGGTCGACATCCTGAACAAGGCCGTCAACAAAATCCTGTCCAGCGCCGACTACAAGCAGGAACTGGCGGCCTCGGGCACCGAGCCGCTGGGCGGCACGCCGGCGGACTTCGCCAGGTACCGCAGCGCCGAAGCCGCCAAGTGGGGGGAAATCGTGCGCGCCGCGGACATCCGCCTGGACTGATCCGGCGCAGGCGACGGGCGCGCGGTCCTAGCGCTCGTCGCCCAGGAACAGCGCGCGCACCTGGTCCGCGCTTGCCAGCCGGCGCCCCAGCGCACCGGCGACCTCGGCCACCTGGCGCACCAACGCGGCGTTGTCGGGCGCGATGGCCCCGTCGCGCAGGTACAGGTTGTTCTCGAAACCCACGCGCGCATGGCCGCCCAGCGCGGCCGCCGCCCCGGCACAGGCGTGCTCGTGGCGGCCGAAGGCGCACATTGCCCACGGGTAGGCTTGATCGTGCGCGGCCAAGAAAGGCAGCAGGTCGGACGGCGACGAAGTCTGGCCGGCGCTGTAGCGCCCCAGCACGAACAGCAGGAACCACGGCGCATCGGGCACCACGCCCTGGCGGCGGTAGGCCTGCCAGCGCTCGACGTCGCCGATGTCGTACAGGATGACCTGGGTCATCACCCGTTCCCGGGCCAGCCAGGAAAACAGCGAGGCCACGCGGGCGTCGGCCTGCGGCCCCAGGGCGATCTCGCGCAGCCCCACGGACACGGCCTCGGGCTTGACGGCCATCACCGCCGCGACCTGTTCGTCGGGGGCGTACACGCCCGCGGCCTCGGTGGTGATCTGCACCACCAGTTCGTTGCCCACCGCCTGGCGCACCGCGCGCGTGGCGGCAAGATAGGCGTCGGGCTCCAGGCTGTGCGACTGGTCGGCCTTGCGCACGTGCATGTGCAGCATGGAGGCGCCGGCGTCCAGGCACAGCTTGGCGGTCTCGGCCAGTTGGCCGGGCGTGACCGGCACCGCGGCGTGGTCGGCGGTCTTCTTGTAGGCGCCGTTGGGCGCCACCGTGACGATCAGCGGAGCGTCCAGGCTGGACGGGGCGGGAGCGGGCATGTTCATCTTTTCTTCCCTCAGGCGCCGACCGGATCGCGCATGGTGACGAATTCCTCGGCCGCCGTCGGGTGCAAGCCTATGGTCTGGTCGAACTGCCGCTTGGTGGCGCCGCATTTCATCGCGATGGCCAGCCCCTGGATGATCTCGGGGCCATCGGGGCCGACCATGTGGCAGCCCACCACCCGGTCGCTGGCATCGTCCACGACCAGCTTCATCATGGTCTGTTCGTCGCGTCCCGACAGTGTGTTCTTCATCGGCCGAAAGCGCGAGCGATAGACGCGGACGCTGCCGTAGCGCTTGCGCGCGTCCTCTTCCGACAGGCCCACCGTGGCCACCGGGGGCTGGCTGAACACCGCCGCGGGCACGTTCTCGGCATCGGCCTGCATGGGGTTGTTGTTATAAAGCGTCTCGGCCAGGGCCCGCCCTTCGGCGATCGCCCAGGGCGTCAGGTTCAGGCGGTCGGTCACGTCGCCCACCGCGTAGATGCTGGGCATGCTGGTGCGCGACTGCCCATCCACCTTGATCTCGCCGTGCTCGCCCAGCGCCACGCCGCAAGCCTCGAGCCCGAGTCCTCGGGTATTGGGCGCGCGGCCCGTGGCCATCATCACCTGGTCGACCATCAAGACTTCGCCGTCGTCGATCTGCACGGCGACGCGGCCGTCGCGCCGCGCCATTCCCACCACGCGGGTGTGCGGGCGGATGACGACGCCGCGCCGCTGCAGCCCCTCGGCCACCGTCTGGCGGATGTCCTGGTCGAACCCTCCCAGCACCTGATCGCGCCGGATCGCCAACGTCACGCGCGCGCCGGCGCCGCGGAAGATGCCCGCGAACTCCAGCGCGATGTAGCCGCCGCCCACGATCAGCACGTCGCCCGGAAGCTTGTCCAGCGACAGCGCCTCGTTGGAGGTGATCGCCAGCTCGATGCCGGGGATGTCGGGCAGCACGGGATGGCCGCCGGTGGCGACCATGATGCGCTCGGCCGTATGGCGCTTGCCGGCGACCTCGACCGTATGCGGATCCACCACCACGGCCCGGCCCTCGATCAGCGCCACGCCGGCCTGGTCCAGCATCCGGCGGTAGATGCCCTCCAGGCGGTCGATCTCGCGGTTCTTGGCGGCCACCAGGGCGCCCCAGTCCAGGCTGGCGTCCGGAACGCTCCAGCCATAGCCGGCCGCGTCCTGGAAGGCGTCGGCGAACTGCGACCCGTACATCAGCAGCTTCTTGGGCACACAGCCACGGATGACGCAGGTACCGCCTACCCGGCTGTCCTCGCAGATCGCCACGCGCGCCCCGTACGACGCGGCCCGGCGCGAACCGGCCACGCCGCCCGAACCGGCGCCAATGGTGATAAGGTCGTAGTCGAACGCAGGCATCAGGCAGGTCTCCGCAACAAGAAACGATACGTAGGCCCTGGATCATAACCCGCACGGCCCACGCCACCGAACCCATGACCGAACCCCATCGCGAGCTTTCCGCCCCCACGCTGGACTACTACGAACAGAACGCCGCCGCCTTCTGGGAAGGCACGCGCGACCACGACGTCGGGCAGAACATCGACGCGCTGCTGCGGCACATCGCCGCGCCCGCGCCGCTGGCCATCCTGGACTTCGGCTGCGGGCCCGGCCGCGACCTGAAGGCCTTGCGCGAACGCGGCCACGCGCCCGTGGGCCTGGACGGCTCGCCGTCCTTCGCCGACATGGCGCGGGCACACAGCGGCTGCGACGTGTGGTGCCAGGACTTCCTGGCGCTGGAGCTGCCGGCCGGCCGCTTCGACGGCATCTTCGCCAACGCCTCGACGTTCCACATTCCCAGCCAGGACCTGCCGCGCGTGCTGGCGGCGCTGCACGCCACGCTCAAGCCCGGCGGCGTGCTGTTCTGCTCCAATCCGCGCGGCAACAACGAGGAAGGCTGGAACCGGGGCCGCTACGGGGTCTACCATGACCTGGAGCACTGGCGCCGCTACCTGGACGCCGCCGGCTTCGACGAACTCGAACACTACTACCGGCCCGCCGGCCTGCCGCGCGCCCAGCAGCCCTGGCTCGCCACCGTCTGGCGGCGCCGGGCCACGCCGATGGAGTAGACTCGGCCCCCTTCGCCCCAGCCTTTTTCCCCACCGTGACGACTGCCGACGACATCCTGCACTGGAACGACCCCGAACCCCGCGAGGCGGCCTGGCTGTCGGCTGGCGGGCATCCGCCCCCCCGGCGCGTGGCGGCGGCCGACGACCGCATGCCCGCCGACCAGGCCTACCGCCTGGCCTGCGAGGGCACGGCGCTGCTATGGCATGGCGACTTCCAGAATGCCCGCCTGCTGCTGCAGGCCATGGCGCGGCGGGTGGATCGCCGGCCGTTCAAGCCCGGCGCCACCCTTACCCAGACCTTCCACCTGTACCGCCAGGCGCAGTTGCAGCGCGCGCGCGTGCTGGGCATGCTGCTGGTGCCCCTGGACGCGGACTTCGGCATCCCGCTGCGGCGGGCGCCCGACGTGCGCCTGGCCTGCCAGGAAGCCTACGGCGACATCGGCCGTGACGCGGTGGTCTCGCTGCGCGAACTGCAGGGCGTGATCGGCGCCCACGAATGGCGCAAGAAAGGCGTGCCGGTGGCGGCGCTCGATGCCCGCATCCATCCCCATCACGGTGTGTTCTCGCCGATACGCGGCGAATACGTGGAACTGGTGGCCAAGGCGCCGCTGCCCGGACAGGACACCGCCTTCGACATCGGCACCGGCACCGGCGTGCTGGCCGCCGTGCTGGCCCGCCGCGGCGTGCGCCGCATCGTGGCCACCGACACCGATGCCCACGCGCTGGCCTGCGCGCGCGAGAACATCGAGCGGCTCGGCCTGGCGGACCGTGTCCGCATCGAAGCGGCCGACCTCTTTCCCGCGGGCCGCGCGCAGCTCATCGTCTGCAATCCGCCCTGGGTGCCCGGGCCGGCGCACTCCAGCCTGGACCGCGCGGTCTTCGATCCGGACAGCCGCATGCTGCGCGGCTTCCTGGCCGGGCTGGCCGAACATCTGGCGCCCGGGGGCGAAGGCTGGCTGATCCTGTCGGACCTGGCCGAACACCTGGGCCTGCGCCCCCGGTCTGAACTGCTGGCGCTGGTGGAGAACGCCGGCCTGCGGGTGATCGACCGGATCGAAACGCGTCCCCGGCATCCCAAGGCGCAAGACGGCAACGACCCCCTGCACACGGCCCGGGCCGCCGAGACCACCGCGCTGTGGCGGCTCGCGGCGCGCTAGCCCCCTTACCCACGCACCAAGGACCTCCCATGATCAAGCACATCGCCATGTGGCGCCTGAAACTCGATGAAGGCGAAACGCGCGAATCGGTTTTCGCCATCATCCGCGAAACCATCGCGGCGCAGCGCGGGCGCATTCCGGGCCTGCTGGAGTCCGAGGCCGGCCTGAACTTCAGCACGTCGAGCAAGGCGCTGGACGTCGTGGTCTACACGGTGTTCACCGACCGCGACGCGCTGCAGGGCTATCACGCCCATCCCGTGCACATGGAAACGCGTGCCAGGATGGACCGCTATCTCGACTCGGGCTGCATGGTCGACTACGAAGTCGCCTGAGCCCCCCGCCATTCGGCCTAGTCCCGCCCTACCGTTTGCCATATTCAGCGGCTTGCGGTTCCTCCCTACCATCCCCTGCACGAACCCCTGATCTCATCCGGACAGCGGTTCAACCAGTCCGCGCCGCACGGCCCACCCTCGTCCATGCAGGATGGTCCGCGCGCCGCGTATTCATGCCATGCGCCCCCTGGGGGGGAACATAAGGGAGCACGACAATGAAACTGTTTTCCAGGAATGGATTGATGGCGCTGCTGATGGCGGGATTCCTCGCCGGCTGTGGCGGCGACGGCTCGGTCACGTCGAGCGGCGGCGGTGGAGGCGGTGGCGGCACCCCTCCGCCCCCTCCCCCCGACCCCTATGCCGACAGCACGGCCAAGCCGCCCGCGACGATCACCGACCCGACCATCACGGCGGCCGGTACCGTCTCGGCCAGGACCGATGGCAGCGGCCTGTACGACATCAACGTCGCGGGCTTCGCGGCGCCTACCGCCACGACCTTGTCGGCGCGGCAGTTGTCCATGCGCTCCGGTCCCAACAAGTTCGCGGCCACCCGCGCGAACCTGACCAAGGCAGCCGTTCCTGACCTGGACACCGACGACTTCGTCGTGGTCGAAGGCGGCATCGTCAAGGGCCACACCGTGCGCCGCATCGGCGAGGACTCCACCCGCGCCAAGGCCGACATCGTCTTCGTGTTCGACACGACGGGCAGCATGGGCGGCGCCCTCGACAGCGTGCAGTCGTCCATCATCGAGTTCGCCGACTTCCTCGGCAAGAGCGGGTTGGACGTCCAGCTGGGCGCGGTCACCTTCGGCGATGCCTTCGACACCAAGGTCACGGGCTCGACGCGCATCGGCACCGGCAGCACCACGCCGCCGCCCTTCGATAGCAGTGAGCGTCAGGTCTTCGCGCCCACCACCGACTTCACCAAGTTCAAGCAGTTCATTACCGAAGAAACCGCCACGGGCGGCGGGGACGGCCCCGAGAACGCGGTCGGCGCCCTGCAGTTCGCGTTCGACCATACGCCGTGGCGCACCGGCGCCCAGCGGGTGCTGATCGTCGTCACCGACGTCGTGTCGCACAACGGCGGCAGCTACACCGGCGCCAACATCAGCGGACGCTGGATCCCGCCCACCGCGGCCGACCTCATCACCAAGCTCAAGGGCAAGGCCGTGGTGCACGTGGTGTCGCCCGCCATCGGCGATCCCGGCATCCACACCGACATGAAGGTCTTCGCCGGCACCGAAGGCACGGGCGGCGCGTATTTCGAATGGGACGAACGGGAGTTCAGCCTGGTCGACCTGCCCATCGCTGAAGTGGCCGCCGGCGGCTACATCATCACCTATCGCGCCAAGGCCGATGGCAAGGCCAAGACCCTGCGCGTGGTGATCAATGACGGCGCCGGCATCCGGGGCGAAATCCTCTTGCCGGTCGAATACTGACCCCCCCTACGCGCTTACGCGCGCCCCCCAGGGGGCGATGCGGGTGGACCGGCAAAGCCGGATCCACCGCATCCTGGGTCTGAGCGGAGATGTTTCGGGGCGGAGCACCGCATGCTTGCCTTGATCCACGACGCCGCGGGTACGGGGTGGGCCATCCCAGTGTTGGGTGCAGTCATTTGCCGCTCTGTCGAGCGGCTTTTTCTTATGGGGCCACGGCGTCGCCCGGGTAACCCAGGCGACGGGACAGGGTTTCGGCGGCCTGGCGGACGGCGGCGGCGATGGGGCCGGCGGGATCGGAGTCGAAACGGGCGCTGTTGCCCAGGGCGGTGATGGCCAGCACCATGCGCGAGTCGTAATCGAATACGGGCGAGCTGACCGAGTCCACGCCGGGCAGGACGTCGCCGGTGACGCGGCCCACGTGCAGCGCGCGCACGCCGTCCAGCAACTCCGCGACGTCGCGAGCGTTCGACGGATACGCGCCCTCGGCGGCCCGTTCCTTCAGTTCTTCATCGACCAGCGCGGCCGTCAGCGACGGCGCCATGAAGGCGGCGAATACCCGTCCGGTCGCCGACGACAGCAGCGGCAGGACCGAGCCGGGACGTACGTTCACCATGACCGGACGGGGCGAATCGCGCCATTGCACCACGGTGGGACCGCGATTGCCCCAGACCGCCGCCAGCACGGTCTCGCCCAGCGCGTTGCTGAGTTCGTCCAGCAGCGGCGTGACCAGCCGGACGGCGTCCAGCGAGGCCAGGCTGGCCAGGCCGATGCGCAGGGCCCCGCGCCCCAGGCTGTAGCGCCCTTGCGCATCCTGCTCCACATAGCCACGCTTGATGAAGCTCGCCAGGTAGCGGTGCACCTTGGCCGGATGCATGTCGGCCGCCAGGGCGATTTCCTTGAGCATCATGGGGCGGATGACGTCGGCGAAGGCGTCGAGCACCGTCAGGCCCGTTTCCAGTGCCTGCACCCCGCTGCCGCCGCGCGCGGGCGCCTCGTCCTCGCCTGCGTTCGCGCTTCCCTTGGTCGCCACGCCGCCCCCGCAAAATTACGTTTAACGTAATCCTAGCACGCATGACGTAATTACTTGACGCCGTCGCCAACAAAAATTACGCTTAACGTAAATGCGTTACTTTCGACGTAAATTTTTGATCCCACCCCGCAGACGATCATGACCACGACCCCTCATCCCGCCGAAACTGCCACCAGCACCGGCTACATGTCGGGCTTCGGCAATGAATTCGCCACCGAAGCCTTGCCGGGCGCCCTGCCCGTGGGACGCAATTCCCCCCAGCGCGCGCCCTACGGGCTGTATGCCGAGCAACTGTCAGGCACGGCCTTCACCGCGCCGCGCAGCCACAACCGCCGCTCGTGGCTGTACCGGATCCGGCCCGCCGCGGTGCACCTGCCGTTCGAACCCATGGAAAGCCCGCGCCTGGTGGGCGACTTCAGCCAGGTGCCGCCCACCTCGCCCAACCAGTTGCGCTGGGATCCGCTGCCCATGCCGCAGGCGCCTACCGATTTCGTCGACGGCTGGGTCACCATGGCCGGCAACGGATCGGCCGATGCCATGCAGGGCTGCGCCATCCACCTGTACGCCGCCAACCGCTCCATGCAGGACCGCTACTTCTACAGCGCCGACGGCGAACTGCTGATCGTGCCCCAGCAAGGGCGCCTGCGCATCGCCACCGAGCTGGGCGTGATCGACCTCGAACCGCAAGAGATCGCGGTCGTGCCGCGCGGCTGCCGCTTCCAGGTGTCGCTGCCCGACGGCGAGGCGCGCGGCTACATCTGCGAGAACTTCGGCGCCCTGCTGCGCCTGCCCGACCTGGGCGTGATCGGCTCGAACGGCCTGGCCAACCCGCGCGACTTCCTGACCCCCTGCGCCAGCTACGAGGACCGCGAAGGCCGCTTCGAGCTGGTGGCCAAGTTCGGCGGCCGCCTGTGGCGCGCCGCCATCGGCCACTCGCCGCTGGACGTGGTGGCCTGGCACGGCAGCTACGCCCCCTACAAGTACGATCTGCGGCGCTACAACGCCATAGGCTCGATCAGCTACGACCATCCCGATCCGTCCATCTTCCTGGTGCTGCAGGCGCCCAGCGACACGCCGGGCGTGGATTCGCTGGATTTCGTCATCTTCCCGCCGCGTTGGCTGGCCGCCGAGGACACCTTCCGTCCGCCCTGGTTCCACCGCAACGTGGCCAGCGAATTCATGGGGCTGGTGCACGGCGCCTACGATGCCAAGGCCGAGGGTTTCGTGCCGGGCGGCGCCAGCCTGCACAACTGCATGACCGGCCACGGCCCCGACGGCGACACCTTCGAGAAAGCCTCGCGCGCGGACACCTCCCAGCCGCACAAGGTCGGCGATACGATGGCGTTCATGTTCGAGACCCGGCACGTCATCAAGCCCACCCGCTACGCGCTGGACACCGCCCAATTGCAAAGCCAGTACTTCCAGTGCTGGCAGAACCTGACCAAGCATTTTTCCCCGGAGACCCGATGAATCCCGCCGATCCCACGATCGCTCCCAGCCTGAGAAGCTGGGTCGAGTCGGCCAATGCCGCCGACAGCCACTTCCCCATCCAGAACCTGCCCTACGGCGTGTTCAAGCCGTCCGCCAGCGCCGACGCCCGGGTGGGCGTGGCCATCGGCGACCAGATCCTGGACCTCGCCCGGCTCGAACAGACGGGACTGCTGCGCACGCCCCGCCCCCTGTTCGCCACCGGCAGCCTGAACGCCTTCATGGCCGCCGGCCGGGAAACCTGGCGCAGCGTGCGCGGCCAGCTCGGCACGCTGCTGGCCGCCGATACCGCCACCCTGCGCGACGACGCCGCGGCGCGCGCCCAGGCGCTGGTGCCGCAGGCGGGCGCCACGCTGCTGCTGCCGGTCGAGATCCCCGGCTATACCGACTTCTATTCGTCGAAGGAACACGCGACCAACGTCGGCGCCCTGTTCCGCGATCCCAAGAACGCACTGCTGCCGAACTGGCTGGAGATCCCCATCGGCTACAACGGCCGCGCCTCGTCGGTGGTCGTCAGCGGCACGCCCGTACGGCGCCCCAACGGACAGATCAAGCTTCCCAACCAGGAGAGGCCGGTGTTCTCGCCCTGCCTGAAGCTGGACTTCGAACTGGAAACCGGTTTCTTCGTCGGCGTGCCCAACGGCATGGCCGAACCGGTGTCCAGCGACGAGGCCGAATCGCACATCTTCGGCATGGTCCTGCTGAACGACTGGAGCGCGCGCGACATCCAGGCCTGGGAATACGTGCCGCTGGGCCCCTTCAATTCCAAGGGCTTCGCCACGACCATTTCACCCTGGGTGGTCACGATGGATGCCCTGGCGCCCTTCCGCACCCGGCAGCCCCGGCAGGAACCCGAGCCCCTGCCCTACCTGCGCCACGACGGCCAGCACGCCTTCGACATCCAGTTGGAAGTCTCGCTGCGCCCGCAGGGCCGCGACCAGGCGTCCTCCATCGCCCGTACCAACTTCAAGCACATGTACTGGACGATGGCTCAGCAACTGGCGCACCATACGGTGTCCGGCTGCAATACCCGGGTGGGGGACCTGATGGGGTCCGGCACGATCAGCGGGCCCGACGCGGGCTCGTACGGATCGCTGCTGGAACTCACCGGCAACGGCAAGCATCCGGTGGACATCGGCGGGGCGACCCGCGCCTTCATCGAGGACGGGGATGAAGTCATCCTGACCGGCTGGTGCCAGGGCGACGGCTACCGCGTGGGCTTCGGCTCGTGCGCCGGCACCATCCTGCCCGCCCTGCCCCAACCCTGACAACCCCAAGGAGACAAGCATGAAAAGCACGTGGACGACGGCACTGGCGGCTTCGGCGCTGGTCCTCTGGACCGGCGCGGCCGCTGCGGCCGACGCCTATCCCTCCAAGCCCGTCCGTTGGATCGTTCCCTACGCGGTGGGCGGCGGTTCCGACTTCCTGGCCCGCACCATCGGCGCCCAGTTGTCCGAGCTCATCAAGCAGCCGGTCGTGGTGGACAACAAGCCCGGCGGCAACACGGCCATCGGCGCGGTCGAGACGGCGCGCGCCGCGCCCGACGGCTACACGGTGCTGTCGGCCGACAACGGCACGCTGGTGTTCAACCCCGCCCTGTACAAGAACCTGAGCTACAACCCCACGCGCGACCTGGCGCCCGTCACGCTCATGGGCAAGTTCCCCATGATCCTGATCGTGGGCCCGAACACCGAGTTCAAGGACGCCAAGGACTTCATCGCCAAGGTCAAGAGCCAGCCGGGCAAGTACAGCTACGCCTCGGCCGGCGCGGGCAGCCCGCACCACCTGGCCATGGAACTGCTGAAGGAACGCACCGGCATGCGCATGCTGCACATCGCCTATCGCGGCGCCGCGCCCGCGCTGGTCGACGTGGCCGGCGGCCAGCTGCCGGCCATGATGACCGACCTCGCGGCCGGCAACGCCTTCATCAAGGGCCACAAGGTCCGCCCGCTGGCCGTGGCCAACCCCACGCGCCTGCCGCAGCTGCCCGACGTGCCCACCTTCGCGGAACTGGGCATCCAGGGCGTGGAAGCGTCGGCCCAGGTCGGCATGGTCGCTCCCGCGAACACCCCGCCCGAGGTCATCGCCACCCTGCAGAAACAAGTCACCGCCGCCATCAAGACCCCGGCCGTGAACAAGAAACTGGTGGAATTCGGCATCGAGCCCGTAGGCAGCACGCCCCAGGAATACGCCGCCCTGGTCAAGAGCGAAAGCGAGCTCTGGCAAAAACTGATCCGCGATCTGAAAATCACCCTGGACTGATCAGCTACCCCCAAGGATGCGGGTGGATCCGGCTTTGCCGGTCCACCCGCATCGCCCCCTTGAGGGGGCGCCCGAAGGGCGTGGGGGTGGGCTTCCCTTCCGGTCCACCCGCATCGCCCCCCGGGGGGCGCGCGTCAGCGCGTAGGGGGGATCAAGCTAATGCGTCGGGATAGGGGCTGGTGTCGATGTGGTAGAGCATGTCGCGCGCCAGGGCCTGCATCATGTCGGCCTTCACGCCCGCGTATTCGGCATCGTCCCACAGGTTCCTGGCCTCGATGGGATCGCGCTCCAGGTCGTACAGCTCGCCCCACTCGGCGCCGTCGTAGATGGTCAGGCGATAGCGGTCCGAGCGCAGGGTGCGGCAGCGGATGCGCGCATCGAAGCCCAGGATGACGCGCTGGCCCTCTTCCTCGATCATCAGGTGTTCGCGCACGCGCTCGGCCTTGCCGGCCATGACGTCCAGCAGGCTCTTGCCCTGGATGCCGTTGAAGCCCGCCACGCCGGCCCGCTCCAGGATCGTGGGCGCGACGTCGATGGTGCTGGCCAGCGCGCTGCCGGCGCCCCGCCCCGGCAGCGCGGGGTCGTGCCAGATGAACGGCACGCGCACCAGGCCGCGGTAGTGGATGGGCCCCTTCAGCATCAACTGATGGTCGCCCAGGTAGTCCCCATGGTCGCTGGTGAAGATCACCACCGTGTCCTGGTCCAGCCCCAGCCGTTTCAGCGCCGCCAGCACCCGGCCGATCTGGTGGTCGATGTTGGTGATCGATCCGTAGTTCAGCGCCAGCGCTTCCTTGGCCTCGCGCTCGGTGCAGGCGAAGATGGCGGGCGTGTGCTTGACCGCCTTGCCGCCGTCGCGCTGGCGGTACAGCCATTCGACGTGGGGCAGCGGCGCCTCGCCGGTGTGGAAGGACGGCGGCAGCGCCATCTCGTCGGGGTCGTACATGTCCCAGTACTTGCCCGGCGGCGTGAAGGGATGGTGCGGATCGGGGAACGAGCACTGAATGAAGAACGGCTGGCTGCCGGCGCGCTCCAGGCGCTCGATGGTACGGTCGGCGATGTAGGCGCTGGGATAGAGTTCCTCGGGCACCGCCGTGCGCCAGGCCTGGCCGAACGAGGTCAGCACGTAGTCCGGCGCGGGCGTGGCGGCCTTCGGCCCGATCAGAGCCTCGACCTCGGGATGGTGGCGGCGCAGCCACTGGCGGTAGTGGCCATGGACCGAGTCGCTGTGGTCGTCCACCAGGTCCACGTCCTCGAAACCGTAGAACGGATAGTCGAGATCGTAGCCCTCCCGGGTCAGCCACTTGTTGCGGTTCTCCTGGTCGTAGCGCCCGGGCCCGCGCACCTTCGCCTCGCGCGCCAGCCGGTCGGCGGGATTGGGCGGCCAGGGCGGCGGGTTGTCCGTCATGTTCTGGAAATGCGCTTTGCCCACCAGCGAGGTGCGGTAGCCGGCCTGGCGCAGCACGTCCACGAAGGTGGCCGATTGCAGGTCGAGCGGGATGCCGTTGTGGCGCGCGCCATGGGCCGACGGATAGCGGCCGGTCAACAGGCTGGCGCGGTTGGGCATGCAGATGGGGGTGGCGACGTGCATCTCGTCGCCGCGCCAGCCGGCGGCGGCCAGCGCGTCCAGGTTGGGCGTGGCGACGACCCGGTTGCCGTAGGCGCCCAGGTGATCGGCGCGATGCTGGTCGGTGATGAACAGCAGGAAATTGACGGGGCGTTGCGATTGCGGCATCGGGGATTCCATCGAGGCGTTGTCGTCCGGGCTCATTCGGCGGTGGCGCCGGAAATCTGCACCGCCCGCTTCCACTTGGGCATCTCGGCGGCGATCTGGCGGCCCATGTCGGCCGGGCTCATCGGATGGGGCACCATGCCGAGATCGGCCATGGTCTGCGCGAAACCGGGCTTGTCCAGCGCCTTGCGCACGTCGGCGTTCAGGCGGTCCACCACGGCGGCGGGCGTGCCGGCCGGCGCGGTCAGTCCCATCCATGACGTCACCGATACGTCCGGCGCCACGTCCTTGAACAGCGGCACGCCGGGCAGCGTGGGGAACGGCTCGGGATTGGCCACGGCCAGCACGCGCACCGCGCCCGACTTGATGAACGGCGCCGCCGGCGCGATGCCGCCCATCATCAGCGGCACGTGTCCCGCCGCCAGGTCGGCCACCGCGGGGCCGGCGCCCTTGTAGCCCACGTGCACCACGTCCAGGCGGGCGGCCGCCTTCAGCAGCTCCATGCCCATGTGATGGACCGTGCCCGACCCGGGCGAGGCATAGCTGTACTTGCCCGGTTCCTTGCGGATCAGGGCCACCGCTTCCTGGAAATTCGTCGCCGGGAACGACCGGTGCGCCAGCAGCACCACGACGTTGTCGGCCACCATCGCCACCGGCGTGAAGTCCTTGATCGGATCGTAGGGCAATTGCTTGAACAGGAAGCTGTTCACGCCGTGCGTGTTCGAGGTCGCCATCAGCAGCGTGTAGCCGTCGGGCGCGGACTTGGCCACCGCCTCGGAAGCGATCAGGCCGGACGCGCCGGGCTTGTTCTCGACGATGACGGTATAGCCCTGCTGCTCGGCAATCACGCGCGCCAGTTGCCGCGTCATCACGTCCACGGCGCCGCCCGGGGCGAAGGGCACGACGATGCGCACGGGCCGGGACGGAAAGGCCGCCGGCTGCGCGGCGGCGGTCGCGGCCACCGCGAACGTGGCACAGGCCGCGACGAGAATACGGGTCGCACCCATGTTGTCTCCTTGCATGATGGATTTGTGCCGGGAGTATGGATGCCCGGGCCCAGGCTGGATAATGACTAATGGGCCCGCTGTCATGAATTCTGGTTATTCCGGCCGCCCGCCCGGGCGGCCTGCCTGAGGCAGGACAGGAAATCCTCCAGCACCGGCGTTGGCATCGTGCCGGCCCGCCGCAGCACCCCCACCGTGGCCCGGCGCCCCAGCGCCAGGGGCAGGACCTTCAGGCGTTCCAGCCGGGACAGCGCCAGCACCACGGCATCCGACATCACCGCCAGCATCTCGTCGTCCTGCAGCAGCGAGGCGATCAGCACCACCGACGAGGCCTCGATGGCCGCGCGCGGCAGCGGCTCGCCCACCGCTGCCAGCGCCAGCTCCATTTCGCGCCGCAGGGGCGTGCCGGCCTGGGGCATCGCCCACGGATAATCGCGGGCCTGGGCCCAGGTCACCTTGCGCAGCCGCGCCAGCGGGTGGCCGCGGCTGGCCACCACGCATATTCCTTCCTCCTGCAGCGGCTCGGCCACGACCGCGGGATCGACGGGCGCCTCGATGCGGGACACGATGCAATCCAGCCTGCCTTCCTTGAGCTGGGGCAGCAGCTTTTCCAGCGAGTTCTCGTGGACGACGGTGCAGATGCCCGGCCGCAGGCGGCGATAATTGCCCAGGCACGCGGGCAGCAGCCCGCTGGTCCCGATGGGCGTGGTGCCGACCAGCAACTGCCCGTCCGAGCCGTCGCTCATCGCGCGCAGCGTCTCGCCGGTGCGTTCGAGTTCCCCCAGCACCGTCCGCGCATGCCCGACCAGCGTGTCGCAGAAGCGCGTGGGCACCAGCCCGCGCGAATGCCGCTCGAACAGCTCCACGCCCAGGTCCGTTTCCAGTTCGCGCAGCCATTTCGACAAGGCGGGCTGGGTCATGTGCATCCGCGCCGCGGTCAGGCTCAGGTTGGCCGTCTCGTGCAGAGAGACCAGCACATACAGTTGCCTGACACGCAGGCGTTGAATCCAGTCCATGAAAGCTCCGCACCCGACGACGCCTCATTCTGGCACAGCCCGGAGCGGACACGGCCGCTATGCCGCCTGCGGCGCCATGGGCACGAAGGCATCGCAATAGAAGCGGTCGATGGCCAACCCCCGCTCGTGCACGAAGCCCTGGCGCGCCGCGCTGATCATCGCGGGCGCGCCGCAGGCATAGACCTCATGGTCGGCCAGCGAGGCGAAGTCGTCCAGCACCGCCTGGTGGACGAACCCCTGGCGCCCCTGCCAGCCGGCGTCCGCCGGGCTGTCGGACAGCACGGGCACGAAGCGGAACCAGGGATGCTTGTCGGCCCACTTGCGCGGCAGGTCCGCCAGGTACAGGTCCTCTTCCCGCCGGGCGCCCCAGTAAAGCGTCATGGGCCGATCGAGCTTGCGGCGAATGGCGTCCTCGACGATGGACTTGATGGGCGCGAAACCGGTGCCGCTGGCCACCAGCACCGCCGGCAGGCCGGTATCGCGCAGGTAGAAATCGCCGAAGGGCAGCGACACGTCCAGGAACTGGCCGGCCTGCACCGACTCCGCCAGGTAGCCGGAGAACTTGCCGCCGGGGACGTGGCGGACGTGCAGTTCCACACCGTCGCTCTGCTGCGGCGGGTTGGCCATGGAGAAATGGCGGACGGCGCCGTCCGCCATCCGCACGTGCAGGTACTGCCCCGCCTTGAAGCGCACCCGCGTGCCAGCGGGAAAGCGCAGGTGCAGCACCGTCACGTCGTGGGCGGCGCGGGCCAGCCGGTAGACCTTGGCGGCCACGGTCTTGCTGGCGGCCGGATCGCGGCGCTCGATGTCGCGCACCGCCACGTCCAGGTCGGAACAGGGCCTGGCCTGGCACAGCAGCGCCCCGCCCTCGCGCCGTTCGTCCTCGTCCAGCACGCCCTGGCCGGCCCCGCCACGGACGTCCCCCCGCACGATGCGCCCCCGGCAACTGCCGCAGATACCGGTGCGGCAGGAGTACGGGATCTCGTAGCCGGCGGCCAGCGCGCCGTCCAGGACGGTCTGGCCGTCCTCGCAGGGAAATTCGATGTCTCGTTGATCGATGCGTATGGTGTATTGCATGGATTCCATCCGGTCCGGCGGACCTAGTGATCGGCCAACCCGGCCAAGAGGCGCACGGTGCGCAGCACGGCCGAGGCATCGGCCGTGCCCTGGCCTGCGATGTCGAAGGCGCAGCCGTGTCCGACGCTGCTGAAGCGCACGCCGCCGCCCAGCGACAGCGCGCTGGCCTGCCGGGGGCTCAGCAGCTTGACGGGAATGTGGCCTTGGTCATGGAACATGGCCAGGTACACGTCGTGCCCGCGCTGCGCCAGCATCAGGTCGGCCCCTTGCGGGCCGTCCACGTCCAGGCCCATGGCGCGCAGGCGCGCCACCGCGGGCTCGGTAATAGCCTGGTCCTCGCCGCCGAACAGGCCGCCCTCGCCCGCGTGCGGGTTGATGCCGAAGACGCCCAGGCGCGGCCGTTCGATGCCTATCGCACGCGCGCCGTCTATGATGGCAAGCGCCGCGTCCACGACCAGTTGCGTATCCAGCCGGGCCAGCGCCTGGCGCACCGGCTCGTGCAGCGTCACGTGGCCGATCCTGAGATCGGGCGTGGCCAGCATCAGGAACACCCGGTCGGCCGGCGTCCCGGTCAATTGCGCGATCAGCCCCGGATAGCCCGAGAACGGAATGCCGGCCCGCGCCACCGACGTCTCCGAATGCGGACAGCCGACCACGGCGTCGACCAGCCCGGCCCGGGCCAGGCGCACCGCTTCGCGGACGTAGGCCACCATGGCCGCGCCCGCGCCGGCGCGCACCTCGCCCGGTGCGTACTCCGCCTGCGGCAGGGCCGCCACGTCGACCCACGGCAGTTGATCCGGCAGGCGCACCGCGCCCGGCTCGAAGGCCGTCAGCGCCATGCCGGGCGCATGGCGGGCCACCTGCTCGCGCAGCACGAAACCATCGCCCACCAGCACGCAATCGACCGGCTCGCCGCGCAGCGCACGGGCGGCCTTCACCGCGATCTCCGGACCGATGCCGTTGGCATCGCCCAGCGCGATGGCGATGCGCTTGCGCGCCCTTTCCCCCGGTGGTCGGACGGCTCCGCTCATAGCGGTATCGCCAGCAAGGTATCGATGTTCCGGCTGTCGCAGATGGCCAGCCGCCGGGCGAACCTGAGCTGCCCGTCCGCGCCTTCGACCACGCGGTCCAGGTAGCGGCCGGACGCGAACACCTCGGTGGCGCCATCGCGCATGATGCGCACCACGATGAAGGGCGTCTCGACGCTGGCCGCGCCATCCTCGATGCCCAGCACGAACGGCTGGCCGACGATGTGGCGATAGCGGTGGCGCTCGTAGACGTTGGCATCGCGCAGCGCCGACACGCGGTCGTGCAACATGGCGCGCGTGTCGGCGTAGATCACCCCCGCCTCCATGCCGGCCGCGTGGTTCTCGGCGGTATTGACCACGTACAGGCAGCGCTCCTCGAAGAACGCCGGCCAGGCCTCGACCTCGTCGTTGTCGATGCAGCGCGCGTAGGCGGCGTTCAGGATGCCCAGCCGCTCTTGGGTGAATTCGGCCATGCTTCAGATCTCCATGTAGCCGCGATAGGCGTTCCAGAATCCGCGCACCGACGCTTCGGTGGTGCGGTTCTCCTGGGTCTCGATGCCGCCGCCGCCCATCTCCAGCACGGCCTCCTGATCGCGGCTTGCCGCGATGCCGCGCTGCACGAAACCGCCCACCGCGCCATCCTCCATGGACACGAAGCCCGCCGGCCCCGTCAGGTTGGATTGCCTGAGCCGCATGCGCCGCAACTCGGGCGTGTCGTCCTGGAAGCCCAGGTAGGTCCAGTTCAGCACCGTCCGGTCCAACCCGTCGGGCAGGATCTGGCGCACGGCCAGGGTGTTCTGGATCTGCGCCAACACGAAGCCCGGGAACACCGACAGGATCTGCAAGGTCACGCCGTCGCCGAACTCGTCGCAGCCGTCCAGCATGCTGGGGTCGGCCAGCGCGTAGCCTTCCATGTCCGACCGCAGCTTCTCGGCGCTGTATTCGGCGCTGGCCTGCGGCTGGTGAGCGACCTTCGAATAGCTGACGTGGTGGGCGCCGCTTTCGCTCACGATCACCCCGCCCTTTTGCGACAGGCGGTTGATGTTGAAGGTGGTGAAGAACACGTGCAGCAGGCTGGCATGGTAGGAGTCCTTGACGTTCTCCATGTACAACTTCCAGTTGTTCGGAATGGTCTGCTTGAAACGGCCGATCACCTCCACCGGCTTGCACAGCACGCGCTCGATGCGTTCCAGGATCTCCTCGCCCAGGTACTCCTCGATCGGCGGCACGTCCTCGTCCAGGCTGCCGAACACCATGCCCGCCACGCTGGCGGTGCGCAGCTTGCGCGGGTGATGGTCCTCCATGCGGAACTCCGGCGGCATGCCGCCCTTGCCGTTCACGCCCTGCTGGAACGCGACGCCGCGCAGGTTGCCCTGCAGGTCGTAGCGCCAAGCATGGTAGACGCAGGCGAAGTCGCGCGTCTGGCCGCCGTCGTCCAGCGCGATCAGCGCGCCGCGATGGGCGCAGCGGTTCTCGAAGGCCTGCAGTTCGCCGTCCTCGTCGCGCGCGACGATCACCGGCATGTCGCCCACGAAGGTGGTGCGATAGGCGCCCGGCTCGGCAATCTCGGCCTCCAGACACAGGTAGTTCCAGGTCGGCCCCTGGAAGACGCGCCGCTGCTCGGCGTCGTGGATTTCCTGGTCGCGGTAGAGCCAGTAAGGCACGCGGGTCAGGCCGGGCTCCCAGGTCCGGGGTTCTCGGGTGTCGCTGTGGGACATGGACTTCCTCGTTGCTGCAAGCATCAGTTGATGGTGACTTCGGCCGTGTCGATGGCCTTCTTCCACTTGACGCGTTCGGTCCGCATGAACTCGGCCATCTGGGCCGGCGTGTCGCCTGCCACCTCGGCGCCCTGCTCGATGAATTTCTGCCTGACGTCCGGCATCTTCAGGACCTCGACGATGGCGGCGTTGAGCTTGCGCGCCACCTCCGGCGGCGTACCGGCCGGCGCGACCACGCCGAACCAGGTGCTGACGTCGAAGCCGGGCAGCCCCGACTCGGCCAGCGTGGGCGTCTTGGGCAGCAAGGGGCTGCGCTGCGCGCTGGTCACGGCCAGGATGCGCAGCTTGCCCGATTCGTGCTGGCGGAAGGTCGAGCTGATGTTGTCGAAGAAGGCATCGACCTGGCCGCCCATCAGGTCGGCCAACGCCGGCGCCGTGCCCTTGTACGGCACGAACACGAAGTCCAGGTCGGCCTGGGCCGCGACCAGCGCGCCGGTCAGGTGCGAGGTCGTGCCGTTGCCCTGGGTCGCCACCGTGACCTGCCCGCCGTTCTTGCGGGCATAGCCGATGAATTCCTGCGCCGACTTCACCGGCAGCGCGGTCTTGACCGCCAGCACGTTGGGCACGCGCGCCAGCACGGCCACGGGAGCGAAGCGCTCGGGATCGAAGGGCAGGCTCTTGTACAGATACTGGTTGATGACCAGCGGCGCCGGCGGCGTGGCCAGCAGCGTGTAGCCATCGGGCGCCGCCTTGGCCACCATGTCGGCGCCGATGTTGCCGCCCGCGCCGGGCCGGTTGTCGATGATGACGGGCTGGCCCCACGCCGCGTTGAGCTTTTCGCCGATGATGCGCGGCAGCACGTCGGCGGTGCCGCCGGCCGAATAAGGCACGACGATGCGTATCGGGCGATTGGGGAAGGCGCCCTCGTCGGCCTGGGCCGGGCTCGCGATCACCGCCCATGCCGCGATGGCACAGGCTGTCCATGCTGGTTGTCTCATCCTTGACCTCGTTGGGTTAAATTCGAACATAAAGTCGCAAAGCGAACGTTAGTTCGGCAATATCCGATGATCAAGAAAAGTGGTTAGAATGTTCGCAAAACGAACATTCCCTCGACCATGAGCATCGTGCCCGAACCCCGCAGCAAGGAAGACAAGGAATACGTGGCCGGCCTGGAGAAAGGCCTGGCCATCATCGAGGCCTTCGGCCTGCGCAGCGGCCCGCTCACTTTGAGCGAAGCAGCCGAGATCACGGGCCATCCGCGCGCCACGGCGCGCCGCTCGCTGCTGACGCTGCAGCGGCTGGGCTACGTGGAAAGCGACGGCAGGTATTTCCGGCTGGCGCCCCGCGCGCTGCGCCTGGGGCACGCCTATGTCAGCTCCAGCCCCCTGCCCAAGCTGGTCCAGCCGGTGTTGGAAACCATCAGCGAGCGCACCAAGGAATCCAGTTCCCTGGCCGTGCTGGACGGCGGCGAAGTCGTGTTCGTGGCGCGCGCCGCCACCCGCCGCAGCCTGTCGGACGGCCTGAGCATGGGCTCGCGCCTGCCGGCCCATTGCGCCGCCACCGGGCGAGTGCTGATGGCCGCCCTGCCCGACGAGGAAATCGCGCGCCTGCTGGGCCGCATGCCGCGCCGCGCGCTCACGCCGCGCACCCGCACCGGGATTCCCGAGCTGACGGCGCTGCTGGAGGAAACGCGGCGCCTGGGCTATGCCACCAGCGACGAGGAACTTGAACTGGGCCTGCGCTCCATCGCCGTTCCCATCCAAGACCAGACCGGCCGCACGGTCGCGGCCATGAGCCTGGTCGCGGCCACGGGCCGCTATACGCTGGAAAAAATGGTGGAGATCCTGCTGCCGGAGCTGCTGGGCGGCCGCCGGATGCTGAGCGCGATGCTGTAACAGTGCCTAGGCCACCGCCTGCTTCACGCGGTCGCGCCCCGCCAGCTTCGCCAGGTACAGCGCCCGGTCGGCCCGGCGGAACACGTCGTCGAAGTCGCGATCGCGCGGCTCGCAGCTGGCCACGCCGGCGGAAATGGTGATGGGTACCGGCGCGCCGTCGATGCTGAAGCGGCTGTCCGCCACGGCGACGCGGATGCGCTCGAGCGCCGCGGCGGCCGCCTGCAGGTCCAGGTCGTCCATCAGCACCACGAACTCCTCGCCGCCGGTGCGCGCGACCAGGTCTCCCTTGCGGGCCGCCTGCTTCAGGCAATCCGCGGCGAAGGTCAGCACCTCGTCGCCCACGCCGTGGCCGTAGGTATCGTTGATCGCCTTGAAATGGTCGATGTCGATCACGCCCACGGCCAGCCCGACGCCGGTCTCGCGCGTCCGGCGGAACGCCGTGTTCCCGTCCGCCACCAGCGTGCGCCGGTTCGGCAGGCCGGTCAGATAGTCGGTGGCCGCCGCGATCTCCAGCTGGCGCTTCACGCGTTCGGCGCACAGCAGCACGAACGCCGTGGTGCCGATCACCGGCAGCAGCGCCACGAACATGGGCGAGATCAGATTGATGCCGTAGTCGTTGGTCGCGATCGTGGTCTCGCGCGGCACGTCCAGATGCAGGTAGACCACGAGCCGGCCGAGGACGTAGATGACGACCAGGCCATAGATCACGATCAGCATGCGCCGGCTGCGCGACTCGTCCTCCGCGCGCATGGCGTGCAGCAGCCACATCGACCGGAGCAGCAGCAGCGTCCAGGCGGCCGACAGCAGCTCGACGCGGCAGATGAAGCACGGCTCGATGGCCGACAGCCAGAACGTGCCGGCCACCGCGACCAGGGCGATCGCGACGTCCGCCGGCGACGAACGGCGGCCGTAGAAGCGTTCGAACGCCCGGTGGTAGGCGCCCAGGCCGGACAGGAGCATGCCGTTGGCCAGGGTGACCATGATCGGCAAGGGCATGATGTTGCCGAACGCGAAGAAGCCGCTGCCCAGGGCGACCAGGGCCGTTCCGGCCTGCCAGCGGATCGCGGCGGGCCTCAGCGTCCCGGGAAGATCGCGGTAGACGTTCGCCAGCACGGCGCCGTTGGCCAGCACCATCAGCGCAACCGTCACGAAGACCGACTTGGCGTCCATTCCCTTGCGCTTCCTCCGGCCTAGGGATCGCCGACGGGCGGCATCATGTCGAGGACGTCGGACAGGCCGCCGGCGTCGCATGCCTTGCCGAAATACCAGCCCTGGAGCAGGTCGCAGCCCATGCGGGCCAGGAGCCTGGCCTGCTCCGAGGTTTCCACGCCCTCGGCCGTCACGGTCTTGCCCAGGCTGTGCGCGATGTCGATGATGCCCCGCACGATGGCCTGGTCTTCGGCCGACGCCACCAGGTTGGCGACGAAGCTGCGGTCTATCTTCAACCTGTCGATGGGAAGCAGGCGCAGGTGGGTCAGCGACGCATGGCCGGTGCCGAAGTCGTCCAGCGCGATCTCGACGCCGGCCTCGTGCAGGCGGCGCAGGCCGTCCTCGACCCGCTTCTGGTTCAGTCCCAGGAACATGCTTTCCGTGACCTCGACGCAGAATCGGTCCGGACCGATCCCGCTGTCGCGGAACAGCGCGAAAAAACGATCCAGGAAGACCTCGGAACGAAAATCGGAGTTCGTCAGGTTGATCGCCACGCGGCCGAGCCGGATGTTCCGCGCGTACAGTGCGTCGACGTCGCGGAACACGCGTTCGAGCATGAACATGCCCAGCGCCGCGCGTACCGCCGGATCGGCGAAGCCTTCCTGGAACGCGGCGGGCGGCAGCAGGCCGCGCTGCGGGTGGCGCCAGCGCATCAGGGCTTCCAGCGCGACCTTGCCGCCCGGCGCGACCGGAACGATGGGCTGGTAATGCAGTTCGAAGGCCTCGCGGCGCAGCCCCGTCTCGATCTCGGCCAGCAGCTCGGACTTGCGCTCGGCGGTTTCCCTGAGCGTGGGCTCGAAGCATTCCAGGCGATCGCGGCCGAGCGACTTGGCATGGTAGAGCGCGAGGTCGGCCGCCCGGAACATGCTTTCGCTGTCCTCGCCATGGCCGGGATACACGGAAACGCCCAGGCTGGCCGAACACCGCCGCGACGTCTCGGCGATGCGCAGGGGATCGCGCACGCGTTCCAGCGCCCGTTCGAACACCGCGGTGGCTTCGTCGTCGGTCGCGCCGGTCAGCACCAGCCCGAACTCGTCGCCCCCCATCCGCGAGACCGACAGGCGGGCGTCGCCCATCGCGCCCAGCCGCCGGGCGACTTCCCGCAGCAATTCGTCCCCGGCCAGGTGGCCGAAGAAGTCGTTGATCTCCTTGAAGGCGTCGACGTCCATCAGCCCCAGGTGGAACCCCGTGCCGGCCCGCCGGCATTCGCCCACCAGCGACGCCACGTGGTGGTGGAACCAGCTGCGATTAGGCAGCCCCGTCACCGGATCGACGTAGGCGATGCGCCGCAGGCTCTCCTTGCTGCTCCTCAAGGCGTCCTCGAGCAGCTTGCGCTCGGTGATGTCCAGGCAGATCGAGGTGTAGCTGTCCACCGTCCCGTCCTGCAGGACATGCGGCACGATGGTCGTTTCCATCCAATAGAGCGAACCGTCCTTGCGCTGGTTGCAGATCTCGCCGTGCCAGACCCGGCCTTGCGCGATCTCGCGGTACATGGCGCGGAAGAACGACGTGCCGTGCAGGCCCGACTTCAACATGCGGTGATTGGAAGCCAGCAGCTCCTGCCTGGAATAGCCGCTGATCTCGCAGAACCGCGCATTGACATAGGTAATCGTGCCCCGGGCATCGGTACTGGCCACGATGGCGGCACAGTCCAGCGCGTAGCGTATGAAATCCGTGTCCGGCTCGAGGCCGCCCGGGAACCTCGCGTCGTTGGCGGGTTCCCTCGTGCCGACTGTCCGCCGGCTGTTGTTGTACTGCGGGGGCACGCGCTCCCTCCTCCACGGCTGGGCCGTTTTCCCCTCCGGACGCGCAAGGCCGGTCCGGCGCGGTCGGGAAAAACGGTCCGCCCGATATTCTATTGACTGGAATGCCCCCATGATCCAGGAAATGACGCTTGTTTTCCATCGCCACGTGCTAGGCGCGACGGCCGACAGGCCCGGCCGGCACGGGCATGGCGGCGGATTCCGGTATGCTTGACGCCCTCAGAACGAGGAGACATCCCATGTTCCGCAAATGTCTTGCCATCGCCGCACTGGCGCTGGCCGCCACGGGCGCCCACGCCCAGGCCTATCCGTCCAAGCCCATCCGCCTCCTGATTCCCTTCCCGCCGGGCGGGGGCACCGACATTCTTTCCCGCCTCGTCGCCACCCGGCTGGGCGAATCCGAGAAATGGACCATCGTGGCCGAGAACCGCGCCGGCGCGGGCGGCACCATAGGCATCGCGGCGGCCGTGCGCGCGGCGCCCACCGGCTACGAGATGGTGATGGGCCAGAAGGACAACCTGGTGGTCGCGCCCTGGCTGTACAAGAGCGTGGCCTACGATCCGACCAAGGACCTGGTGGCCGTGGCGCACGTGGGCTACACGCCCATCGTCATCGTCACGCAGGCCAATTCGCGCTTCAAGTCCCTGGCCGACGTGGTCGCGGCGGCCAAGGCCGAGCCCGGCGCCATCACCTATGGGTCGCCCGGCAGCGGCACCACCATCCACCTGGCCGGCGAGATCTTCAAGGGCGCGGCGAAGATCGACATCCGGCACATCCCCTACAAGGGCTCGAACGCCGCCATGATGGACGTGCTGGCCGGCAACGTCGACCTGCTGGTGTCTTCCGTGCCGTCGGCCATGGCGCAGATCCAGTCCGGCAAGCTGCGCGCCCTGGCCGTCACCAGCGCCAAGCGCAGCACCTCGCTGCCCGACGTGCCCACCGTCGCCGAGCTCGGCTACAAGGGCTTCGACGTCAGCACCTGGTATGGCCTGTTCATGCCGGCGGGCACGTCCAAGGAGATCGTCGCCACCGTCAACACGGCGGTCAACAAGCTGCTGGCCCAGCCCGAGACCCGCGATGCCATCCACGCCCAGGGCGCCGAGGCGCAGGCCATGTCGACCGAGGAATTCGCCCAGTTGCTCAAGAGCGACTACCTGAAGTGGAAGGACATCGTGCGCGCCGCCAACGTCACGGTGGAATGAGGCCGCCAGCCGGTTGAAACAGGCTGCAATACCTGCATGGCCCGGTGGGGGTGGCGCGGCCATGCGCGAGGCATAGAATCAATGCAACGCCCGTGTTCCGGGCGCTGCACTGCCTCAAGGAGATCATCATGGCACCCAGTCGCCTGCTGGCGCATCTGCTGACCGGTATCCTGCTCGCGGCCTCGGCCGCGACCTACGCGCAGGGCGGGCCTCCCGGCGGACGGCCCGGCGGCGGCCATGGCCCCGGCGGACCGGGCCACCCGGGCATGAATCATCCCGGACAAGGTCCCGGCCACGACATGGGACGCGGCCCGGGCCGGGCACCCGGCCACGGCCACCGCGGGCCGCAGGGCCCCGGCCCCGGAGACCCCGCCTATCGACACTGGTCCAAGGGCGATCGCGTCCCCTACCCCTATCGCGGGCCGCAGTACGTGGTGGACAACTGGCGCGGCCATCGCCTCTCCCCGCCCCCGCGCGGCTACCACTGGATCAACGTCGGCGCCGACTACTTCCTGGTCGGGGTAGCCACCGGCATCGTGCTCCAGGCCATCCTCAATCCCTAGCCCTGCACGGCACACCTCCCGCGCCACCGCCGCGGGAGGCCTTCGCCGCGCAGGGCCCTAGTCCACCCGCACGCCCGCCGCCTTCACCAGCTTGCCGAAGCGCTCCGTGTCGGCGCGCACCAATGACGCGAACTCCTCCGGCGTCCTGGTTTCGGTTCCATCCACGCCCATCTTCACCAGTTGCTCGCGCACGTCGGGCGCCGCCATGGCCTTGGCGATGCCGTCGTGCAGGCGGTTGACGATGGCGGCCGGCGTGCCCTTGGGCGCGAAGACGCCGTACCAGGTGGCGAAGCGATAGTCGGGCAGGCCCGACTCGGCTACCGTGGGCAGGTCGGGAAACTCCGCCAGCCGGCGCGCGCCGGTCACCGCCAGCGCGCGCAGCTTGCCCGTCTTCACGTAGGGCGCCGTGGTCGGATAGGTGTCGAACCCCACCTGCAGGCGCCCCGCCAGCAGGTCGGGCATGGACTGCCCGGTGCTCTTGTACGGCACGTGCAGCAATTGCACCCCGGCCATGCTCTTGAACATCTCGCCGGCGATGTGCGGCGTGGTGCCGCTGCCGGCCGACGGGAAGCTGAGCTGGCCCGGATGCGCCTTGGCGTAGGCGATCAGTTCGGGCACGCTGTGCACCGGCACGGAAGGATGGACGGCGATGAAGTGCGGCACCGACGCCGTCAGCGTCACGGGCGCGAAGTCCGTGGCGGTGTCGTACGGAATGTTGTTGAACAGATGCGGCAGGATGGTGTTGACCGACACCACTCCCATCATCAACGTATAGCCGTCGGGCGGCGCCTTGGCCACGATGCCGCCGGCCACGATGCCGCTCGCGCCCGGCTTGTTTTCCACGACGACCGACTGGCCAAGGATCTCGGACAGCCTGGGCGCGATGACCCGCGCCACCACATCGGTCCCGCCACCCGGCGCGAATCCCACCAGCAGCCGGATGGGCCGGCTCGGAAATGCGTCGTCCTGCGCCCGGGCGGACGGGGCAGCGCCCAGTGCCGCCACCACCCCCACCCCCAACATACACCGCAGCAATCGGTTCATGGCCCAGCTCCTAATCGATGAATCAGCCTATCGTTTCACGCAACAGCCTCATCCAGTTGCCCCCCATGATCTTGTCGATGTCGGCCCGGCCGAATCCGCGCCGCTCCAGTTCGACAATGATGTTCTGCAATCCGGCCGGCGTGCGCATCCACTCGGACCAGCCTTCGTGCGGCGCGATCTCCATTTCCTTGGCCGGCGCGCTCTGGCGCGACCACTTCGCGTAGCGCCACCAGGTGCGCACCGAACGCGGATGGCCGGGGCAGTAGTCGGTGCCGATGGCAACCGCGTCCACGCCCAGCAGGTCCACGGTCCAGGCCACCATGTCGCCGAACTGTTCCAGCGTGGTCGCGGCACCGTGCCGGGTCATGTTGCGGTTGGGCGTCAGGCCGATCACGCCGCCGCGCCGGGCCAGCTCGCGCAGGGCCTCGGTCTGCTTCAGGCGGCCCGCGCCATATACCGGCGTGCCCACGTATTCGCGCGGGTTGGCATGCGTGATGGCCACCGGCTTGCCGGACATCTGGATGGCTTCCAGGGTCGTGCGCTCGCCGCAATGCGACAGGTCGATCAGAATGCCGAGCTGGTTCATTTCCTCCAGCGCCAGCTGGCCGAACCGCGACGAGATCCCGGTGTCCTTTTCCTCCCAGTAGCCGCAGCCGATGTAGTTCTGCAGGTTGTAGGTCAGCTGCATCACGCACACGCCCAGTTGCCGGAACATGCCGAACAGGTCCAGGTCGTGCTCCACCGGCGCGGTGTTCTGGAACCCGAACATCACGGCCGTGCGGCCCGAGGCGGCCACGGCCTCGATCTCGGCCACGCTGGCGGCGGGCGCGACGAGGTCCTGGTTCTGTTCCAGCACGACGCGCCATTTGCCCAGCAGGCCCAGGGTCTGGGCGGCGTTCTCCCACACCGCCACCGTGGTGTTCACGCAACCTATGCCGGCCTCGCGCCACTCCTCGAACCAGCGCCGCTCCGGCACCGGCATCGACAATCCGTCGACGATGATGCCGACCTGTTTGTTGACCGTATTCATCTGCATCGTCCTTCGCGCGTCACGCGCATCCTTGGCTGGAGGGGACATGGCGGAGCATGTTCAGGTCCATGTCGTCGTCGGCGGGCGGGCGGCCTTGCAGCGTGCCGTCGTCGCGCAGGATGACCGGCCCGGCATGGCGGCGCGAGACCACCGAGTCCGGCGCCAGCGCCCCGTTCGACAAGGCATGAATGGCGCGCCACAGGCCGCCGTCGACCGGATAGCCGTGGCGGATGGCCCGGGCCAGCAGCGGATCCCATTCGTCCATGCCCAGCGGCCGCGCGGTGTTGAACAGCGTCACCACCGCCTTCTGCCCGTGGCCCTCGCCCTCGTCGGGCTGCGACACCTCGGCGCCCGTGCCGTAGCGGCGGCCCAGCCCGGCCATGACGTGCAGCTCGTGCAGGTCCTGCACGCCCGACACGCGCAGCGTGGCGCGGCCCGCCGACCGGGCGCGCTCCACGCCCAGGTCCATCAGGGTGGGCAGCAGCACCCAGGCGTGGATGCCGCCGCCATCCACCACCAGCGCGCCGTCGTCGGCATCCTGCACCGACACCCGGTCCAGCGACCCTTCGCGCAGCCGTTCATAACCTTCGTACAAGGCGCGGAACCCGCCCAGCCCCATGGACTGGGAAAGCAGCACCACTTCCCTCACGCCGTGCACGTAGCCGGGCGGCAGGCGGCACACCAGCAGGATGCGGTCTATGCACATGCGCGCCTCGCGCACGGATACATCGAACACGCGGGGAGAATCGACGACTTCCCTGTTCATAGGACGGGCTCCTGGGGATAGAACCAATGGGGATCGGCACCGGCGGCGATGTCGGCGGCCGTGGGCGCGCCCTGATAGATGACGCCGCGCAGGTTGCGCTGCAGGTAGTCGCGCGTCTTGTCGATGCCGTGTATGCCGATGTTGATGAAACGCGTGATCTCGCACGGCACGAACTGCTCGCCCATGATGTTGGCGTGGGGCGAGTGGAAGGCCAGGCCGCTGAGCGTCTGCACGCGGCTGACGATAAAGCGGTATTCCGGCTTCTCCAGCAGGAAGCGCGCGACGCTGGTGGCGGCCGGACGCTGGGCGATCTCGCGGTCCAGCCCCGTCACCAGGCGCGGCAGGTCCAGCCCCAGGTTGAAGACCTCGCCCGCCTCGGCGCGCGGGCCGCGGCGCGGTTCCTCGGCGGTGGCCGACTTGTACCAGACGAACTTCGACGCGCCCTCGGCGTCCAGGTCGATGTCGAAGGCCCAACCGTATTCGGCATGCAGCAGATCGCGCAGGTGGCCGATGGACATCGACGGATCGGTCGCGTATTCCTCGTCCACCGCCAGGCCCTCGGCCAGGCGGTCGCACAGCTCGGGCACCAGCTCGGTCAGCAGGCCCAGGAAGGTCTCGTAGGCTTCTTCGTGCACCGTGCCGTCCAGCGCGTCGCACAGCGCGGACAAGGGATAGCGCTCGGCATTGCCACGCACCGTGCCGGTGTCGTGCAGCGCCTGTACCTGCGCCCGGATGGCCGCCAGGTCGGCGGCAAGGTCGGCGCTGGCCGTGAACTGTTCATAGTCCATCCGGTCTTCGCGCCGGTAGGCAATGGCCTTGTCCAGCAGCTTGAGCAGCAGCGCCAGCTTCGCGTCGCCTGCCGCCACGCGCAGCCGCTTGGCGCCCACGATGGCCTGTTCGCGCGCCTGTACCCAGTGGTGTACCAGCTTGGGATGGTTGTTCACATACAGGATCAGCCCCAGCGCCGAGGCGTTGCCCACGCCCAGGAAACGCTCGATCTCCGGCGCCAGCCTCGCCGCCGCCGGCGAGGCGCAGCGCGCCAGGTGGTTGACCAGGTCCACCGAGAACACCCGCATCATGTAGGCGCACAGCATCTGCGCGTCCAGCGGCCGCCGCAGCGGATGCGTGCTTTCCAGCGCGCGGAACGAACGGGTGCCGAAGGTGCCGTTGCCGTCCAGCCCGGTATTGCGCATCAGATAGCAGACGTCGGCCAGCGTGGGCACGTCGGGCTGGCGCCCCTGTGCCAGCGACTCGACCGTGTGGTTGAACACGCGCGCACTGCGGTTCGAGCGGGCCCAGATCAAGGTGCCCGGCGTGGCGCGGCCGGCGTAGAGCTTGGGGATTTCCTCGCCGGTGATGCGGATGTCGCGCTCGGACACGGGCCCTTCGACCAGCGCCGCCATCATGTCCCAGGCACGGCCGATGATGCGGCCCGCCCGCCCCTCCATCTTCGGTTCGAATGAATGGACGATGAAATCGAACGGCATCGCGCCCGTGTCGATGCGGTACAGCGCGGTGCCGCGCGCGCGGTCGTCGATCTGCCAGCGCACCCGCTCGATGGTCCAGCGCTCGCGTATGGCCTTGGCCATCAGCAGCCGGCTCACGCTCAGGCGGCTGGCCTGCATCACCCCCATGCGGGCGGGCGTCATCAATAGATCCGCGTTGCGGATGCGGGGCTCGCGCCCGGCCGCGGCGCCGGCTGGCGCCTGGGCCGCAACGGCCTCTTCCACGTCGGCAAAGTCCATGCATGCTCCTGTCGTCATCGCGCCGGCCACGCGGCGCAAGGGGAAACACCTGGCCGGCTGCCCGGCTTTGATGTATTCTATTAGAATACTTATGATTCTATTTAAATCATTCTATACTCCCCATCCGGGAATGCAAGAATTTTTCTGACGAGGAAGCTGCGCCATGCTCGAAGCGCGCGAGGCCGGGGGCGTCCGGCCGCTCAGTTCGGTACTGAAGACGCTGCAATTGCTGGATCTGCTGGGCAAGTCCGACCGGCCCATGAAGCTGATGGAACTCGCGGCCGCCTCGGGCAGCAGCCGCGCCACGACCTACCAGAAGCTGCTGACGCTGATGGAAGCGGGTTGGCTGGAACAGACCGACCAGGGCAGCTACCGACTGTCGCTGCACGCGGCGCTGGTGGGCGAAACGGCGCTGGTGCAGGCCAACCTGGGGGAACGGTTCGCGCACGTGATGCAGGAGCTGGTCCTGCAGGTGGGGGAGACGGCCTCGCTGGCCGTGCTGAACGGCAATTGCGTGCGGCTGGTGCGCCGCGTGGAAGCACAGCAGGTGGCGGTGCGCGCCGACGTCAAGGTCGGCACCCTGCTATCCCTGAACGACAGCTCGTCCGGCCGGGTGCTGACCGCGCTATCCAGCCCGGCCTACCGGGAAATGCTCCAGCGCCAGGGCGCCGTGCTGGCCAGGCCGGCCATGCTGAAAGAGATCGCGGCGCAGGGCTACGCGGTCTCGGAAGGCACCGACACGCCGGGGGTGCAGTCGGTGGCCATGCCGGTGTTCGATGCCAAGGGCGCGTGCATCGCCGCGCTGTCCCTGGTCACGCCGGCCTCGCGCTTCGATCCGGACAAGCTGATCGGACCGCTGCGCGAGGCCGTGCGGACACTCAGCCAGTTGAAGTGATCCGGCTGGCGCTCAGAGCTGGATGTTCAGCTTCTCCACCAGCCCTCCCCACTTGCGTTCGCCCTCGGCGATGGAACGCCGCGCGTCGTCCACCGAACCGCCCGCCGGCTCGGCGCCTTCGCTCGCAAGGCTCTCCCGGATGGCGGGCGACTTCAACACCTGGTTCACGTCGCGGTTGATCCGGTCCAGGACAGCCTTGGGCGTGCCCGCGGGGGCCATCAGCCCGAACCATCCCACCGCCTCGTAACCCGGCAGGCCGGCCTCGGCTACCGTGGGCACGTCGGGCAGCACCGGCGAGCGCTTGGCGCTCGTCACCGCCAGCGCCTTGAGCTTGCCACCCTTGATGTGCTCGCGCACCAGGGGAAACGGCGCGAAGTTCAACTGGATCTGTCCGGAGATGGTGTCCGAAACGGACGGTCCGCTGCCCTTGTAAGGCACGTGGGTGAGCTTGACGCCCGCCATGGACGCGAACAATTCGCCGAACAGGTGATTGGACGATCCGTTGCCGGACGAACCGTAGTTGAGCTTGCCCGGGTTGCGCCGCGCATACTCGATCAGCCCTTTCACGTCGTCGAACGGCATCTTCTCGTTGGCGACCAGCACCACCGGCGGCGTGGCCAGCAACACCACCGGCTCCAGGTCCTTGGCCGGATCGTAGCTCAGGCTCTTGTACAGGCTGCGCGCGACCAGGATGTTACCGAACGAGCCGAGCACGGTGGTGTAGCCGTCCGGCTTGGACTTGGACACCATCTCCACGCCTATGGTGCCGGCCGCTCCCGGCTTGTTCTCGACCACGACCGACTGCCCCCAGATCTGGGACAGCCCCTGCGCGACCACCCGTCCCAGCAGGTCGGTGTTGCCGCCCGGCGTATAGGGCACGATCAGCCGGCTGGGCCGCGACGGAAACGCGTCCTCCGCCTGCGCTACCGGCGCGGCGCACAGCATGCCGCCCAGCGCGGCGGCCAACAGATGCTTGAAGATCATCGCCCTCTCCTCACGAAGCCGACACGGCGGCCTGTCCATGGCGGCGCTCGTACGAAGTGCCGAACTCGCGCGTCTGGCCGAACACCGCCGGCAACGGCCGGCCGTTGGGCAGGGTCAGCCAGGCGCGCAGCAAGTGCCGGCGACGGGCCGGATCGTCGTGGTCCTGGTACTTGGTACGGGCGTGCAGCACCGAATAGTTGTTGCCGATCTGGATGTCGCCCGGCTCCATGCTGAAGCTCAGCTGGACCGCGGGGTCGTTGCAGATTTCCTCGACCAGCTCGATCGCCTGCGCCTGGGCGTCGGTCCAGCGCGGCACGCCGGGCAGGTCCTGCGCCAGTTTCAGGTAGCGGCGCTTGTACAGGGCGCTGAGCCGGCCTTCGAAGAAATTCAGGATGGGCACCGTCTGGATGCGCAAGCCGCCCCGGTGCTGTCCGCGCGTGTCGAAATGGAAAGGCTCCTGCAGCACGCCGGCCAGGTCGGGCCGGCGCCGCAGCACTTCGTTGTACAGCGCCGCGACGCTGACCAGCTTGCTGACGCCCCCGGACACCGCGGTACGCAGGCACAGCAGCATGAACGCATCGCCGCCGTCGTTGTGGAAGGTCAGTTCGTCGTCGGTCTGGTAGCTGCGCACCGAGTTGTCGTTCGACACTTTCAGGCCGGTGTTGGTGACGCTGTGCATGCGGTTGCCGGCGCCGTCCTGCTCCTGCGGCTCGCCCAGGTTCACGGACAGCCCCCAGAACAGCAGCCGCGCCTCGTCATCCGTGTAGTCGGCGATGGGCAGGCCGCGCAGCAAGGCGAAGCCGCGGCCGCCCTCGAGTTCCTGGCGAACCTTTTCCAGGCGGGCGGCCATGCGCGGGATGGGGAAGTCGGCGGCACCGAACTCGGTCGGTTTCATGCCCTTCGCGCGGGCCGTGGCGGTGGCCTCGGCCAGCTCGCGGATCTCGTCCGGCGCCAGGCGCCAGATCCAGTCGGTGGTACCGGCCAGGCTGGTGCCGCTCCAGGCTTCGGGACCGGTGATAGGTGGCAATGCTTGGGCTGTCATGACGTCTCCTTGGTGGCTGTAATTTTGGACATCTTAACATTGTCGACAATTCAGGACGAATTTGAACCCGCAGGACGCCCTCCCGGGCGCCCCGTCCTACACGACGCCGCTGTCCTTCAACAGGCGCCGTATCTCCCGGCTATTCTCGTCCAGCCGCGCGGCCCACAGCCTTTCGGCCTCGTCCGCGTCGCCCTTGCGGATCGCCTGCAGCGACTTGCGCCACAGCGCCAGCGAACGCTTGCGGCGCTCGACCGAACGCAGGCCCAGCCGGGTATAGCGCGACATCTGCAAGGACAGCGAGGTGATCAGCGTGAACAGGCGGTCGTTGCCGCTATGGGCGGCGCAGCACAGCGTCAGGCGCGACAGCGTCTCGCCGAACGCATCGCCCCCCGCCGGGTCCTCGGCCAGCGGCGCGAGCTGGGCCACGCCCGCCTCCAGGATCGCCACCAGTTCGGGCGACGACAGGACGGCCACGCGCCGCGCCACCACGCGGACCAGGGCCTGGCGCACCTCCTGCAAGTCTTCGATTTCCTTCAGCGACAACTGCGTGGCCTGCGCCCCCCGGCGGGGATGGATGCGCACGATCCCTTCCTTCTCCAGCAGCCGCATCGCCTCGCGCACCGGGCTGCGGCTGACCGCGAACTCGTCGGCCAGGTCCTGTTCGCGTATCCACTCGCCCGGCTCGATGGCGGAATTCAGGATGCGGTCGCCCACGTGGGCGGCGATCTGTTCGGGCAGCGTCAGGGTCTTGGACTGCCCCAGCAGCCAGCGGAAACTGGTCGCGCTGCCTTCGTCGTTGGCCTGCAGGAATGCGGAAGATCGGGTGATAGCGGACGGCTCCATCGAATGCCTTGGTTGGTTGTCTGCGTCGGGCAATCGGGCAGTATACGGCGCAGGGGCGGCGCGGACCGCGCGCCCTATCCGCCGCCGGCCTTGCGCAGGCTTAGCGCGACGTCGAAGAACGACTCCAGCATGCGGCTGTGGCGGCGTTCCTCCAGGCAGTAGAGATAGGTCTCGGTGAAGGCCGGGTCGCCCTCGATCCGGACCGGCACGAAGCGCGGGTCGGGCACGAACTCCGCCTCGGACACGGCGCCTATGCCCATGCCGCGCGCCACCGCCTCGCGCAGCGCCTCGCGGCTGCCGATCTCCATCGCGTTGTCGGGCACCACGCCTTGCCGCGCCAGCGCCTCCTCGACCGCGCGGCGCGTGCTGGATCCGCTCTCGCGCCGCAGCAGCGGCTGGCCCTGCAAGGCCTCCAGCGGCACGCTGGCATGGCCGGCGAAGGCATGGCCGACCGGCACGAACAGGATCACCGCGTGCCGGGCATAGGGCATGGCGCTGAACCCGGGCGCATCGTGGAAACGCGCCAGCACGCCGATGTCCACGGTGTAGTCCTCCAGGTCCTTGAACACCGAGGTCGAATTTCCCATGCGTATCGACACGTCGATACGCGGATAGCGGCGGTGGTAGGCATCGGCCATCTCGATCACGTGGAAAGGGCCCACCGCGCCCAACCTGAGCTGGCCCGCGTTCAGTTCGCCGCTGTCGTGCAGCAGGCTGTAGGCGTCGGCTTCCAGCTCGCCCAGTTGGCGCGCGAGCGGCAAGAGGCGTGCGCCGATGGCGGTCAGCTCGACCCGGTGCCCGCGCCGGTGGAACAGTTCGACGTTGTAGCGGCGCTCCAGCCCCTGCACCTGCGTGGTCAGGGTGGGCTGGCTCATGCCCAGCGCCCGCGCGGCGGCGCTGAAGGTCCCGTACTGGGCGACGGCAAGGAAGGCGCGAAGCTTGGCGGCTGACATCCATAGATTGTGTCTATGGAACGATGACGAAATCGTGAATGTCTTGATAAACCCCTGTCACATTGAGTTCTTAATCTGGCGGCACTCGAACCAACCCCAGCGAGAATCTCCATGTCCCTGCGTTTCCCCCGCCTGCGCCGCGCCCTGCTCGCCCTGGCCCTGCCCCTGCTGGCCGCCGCGCCGGCCCACGCCGCCGATACGTTGACCATAGGCCTGATTCCCGCCGAGGACTCCCAGGCCATGATCGAAAGCAGCAAGCAGGTGCTCGACAGCCTGCAGCGCCAGCTCGGCATGCCGGTCAAGCCCTTCGTCGCCACCGACTACAACGGCGTGATCGAGGCGCTGCGCGCCAAGAAGCTCGACGCCGCCTACCTGGGACCGTTCTCCTACGTGCTGGCCCACTCGGTCGCCAACGTCGAGGCCTTCGCCGTCGCGGTCACCAAGAAGACCGGACAAAGCTCGTACAAGAGCCTGATCATCGCCCGCAAGGACAGCGGCATCGCGACGCCGGCCGACCTCAAGGGCCGCAACTTCGCCTTCGTCGATCCGACCTCCGCCTCGGGCCACCTCTTCCCCAAGGCCGGCCTGCTGCAAGCCGGCTACGATCCCGACAGCTTCTTCGGCCGCGTGGTCTTCTCCGGTTCGCACGACGCCAGCATCCTGGCGGTGGCCAACAAGAAGGTCGATGCCGCCTCGGTGGCCGACCGTATCCTGGCCAGCGCCATCGCCAAGGGCCAGGTCAGGCAGGACGACCTGCGGGTCGTCTGGAGCTCGAACCCGATTCCCGAATCGCCCATGGTCTGGCGCAAGGACCTGGACCCCGCCCTGAAGCAGAAGCTGGCCCAGGCGCTGGCGAACGTCAAGGACCTGCCCTGGGGCGACCAGGGCGTGCTGAACGGCTTCCAGCCGACCAACGACGCGGCCTACGACGTCGTGCGCGAGACCGCCAAGGTGCTCAAGCTCGACCTGCGGAGCATGAAGTGATCCACGTACGCCAGTTGACCAAGCGCTACGGCGACAACGCGGTCCTGCGCGGCGTCGACCTCGATGCCGCGGCCGGGGAATTCGTGGTGGTGCTGGGCGAGTCCGGCGCGGGCAAGTCGACCCTGCTGCGCTGCATGAACCGCCTGGCCGTGGCCGACGGCGGCCGGTTGCGCATGGCCGGCATCGACGCCATGCAGGGCGCCGATACGCGGGCGCTGCGGCGAAGCGTGGCGATGATCTTCCAGCACCATCATGTCGTGCCCCGGCTGACCGCGCTCAAGAACGTCCTGACCGGCCGGCTGGGCGCCATGTCCACGCTGGCCTCGGTGCTCCATTGCTTCCGCGGCGACGACGTGGCGCTGGCGCACGAATGCCTGGCCCGCGTGGGTCTGGCGCACAAGGCCCACGAGCGCGCCGACGCACTGTCCGGCGGCCAGATGCAGCGCGTCGGCATCGCCCGCGCGCTGGCGCAGCAGCCGCGCGTCATCCTGGCCGACGAACCGGTCGCCAGCCTGGACCCGCACACCTCGCGCAAGGTCCTGCAATACCTGCGCGACGCCTCGCGCGACCTGGGCATCACCGTGCTGTGCAACCTGCACCAGGTCGACTATGCGCGCGAGTTCGCCGACCGCATCGTCGGCCTGAACGGCGGCCGCGTCGTGTTCGACGGCGCCGCCGGCTCGCTGGATCAATCCGGCGTCGATCGCATCTACCGGCACTCGCCCGATCCGGCGGACGCGGGCGGCATCGCCCCACCGCTGGCCGCGCGGTTGGCCGTTCCCTCGGGAGCCCGGGCATGAACACCTCGACCAACCGGTATCGCTGGATGGGTCCCGCCCCGCGCAACGCGCAGGGCTGGATCACCCTGGCGGGCGGCGCCCTGGCACTGGCCTGGGCCCTGCAATGGAGCGCCAGTGGCGCGCAGATCAGCTGGACCGAACTGGCGTCCGGCCTGCCGCAGATCATCGACTTCGCCGGACGCACCCTGCCGCCCGACTGGAGCATGCTGGGGCGCCTGGCCGCCCCCGCGCTGGAAACCGTGCAGATCGCCATCTGGGGCACGCTGCTGGCGATCCTGCCGGCCATTCCGCTGTCCTTCCTGGCCGCGCGCAATCTCCAGGGCCGCCGCTGGGTCTACCTGGCCACACGCCAGGTGCTGAACGTCGTGCGCAGCATCAACGAACTGATACTCGCGCTGGTCTTCGTCTCGGCCGTGGGGCTGGGCCCCTTTCCCGGCGTGCTGGCCCTGGCCGTGCACGGCGCCGGCATGCTGGCCAAGTTCTTCGCCGAGGCCATCGAGGAAATCGACCAGGGCCCGATCGAGGCGCTGCGGGCCACCGGCGCGCGGCCGCTGCAAGTGATCGTGTTCGGCGTGCTGCCCCAGGTGGTGACGGCCTGGATCGCGGTCGTGCTGTATCGCTTCGAGGTGAACCTGCGATCGGCCACCGTGCTCGGCATGGTGGGGGCCGGCGGCCTGGGCTTCGAGCTGGTCAGCAGCCTGAAGCTGTTCCGCTACACCGAGACGGCCACCTGCATCATCGTCATCGCCGCGATGGTGGTCGCCGCCGACGCCGTTTCCAGCCAGCTGCGCCATCGAATCCAACGCACCGGCCGGCATTGAAGCCCGGCCACCTACCTACCCCGTACCGACTCATGTGGACCTATACCAACCCCGTCGCCGCGCATGTCGGCCGTGGCGCGCTGGACCAGTTGCCGCGCCTGCTGGGCGCCCGCCGCGCCATCCTGGTCGCGTTTCCCGAGGCCGGCCCGCTGGGCCTGGTCGACCGCCTGCGCACCCTGCTGGGGCAGCGCCTGGCGGCCGTCGAGACCGATGTCCTGCCCAACCCCGACATCGCCTGGCTCGGCCCCTTGTATGAGCGCCTCTGGCGTGACCACCCCGAGGTCGAATGCGTGATCGCGCTGGGCGGCGGCAGCGCCATCGACTGCGGCAAGGCCATGGCGGTGCGCACGCCCTCGGGCACGTTCGGCGAACTCCTGCACTGGCTGGAGACCGGCGCGCCCGGCACGCCCCACGGGCACCGGCGGCTGATCGCCGTCCCAACCACGGCCGGCACCGGCAGCGAAGTCACGCCCTGGGCCACCCTGTGGGACCAGGCACGGTCCCGCAAGCTGTCGCTGCACCTGTCCTGCACCTGGCCCGAGGCCGCCGTGGTCGACGCCGGCCTGATGGCCAGCCTGCCACGCGCCGCTACCCTGGCGAGCGGCCTGGACGCGCTGTCCCACGCGCTGGAATCCCTGTGGAACGTCCATCGCAACCCGGTCTCGGCCGCGCTGGCCGTGACCGCCGCGCGCAGCATCGTCCGCACCCTGCCCCGGCTGCTGGACGCCCCGGGCGACCTCGACCTGCGCGAACGGCTCGCCACCGCGGCGCTCCAGGCCGGCCTGGCCTTCTCCAATACCCGCACCGCCCTGGCTCATTCGCTGTCCTACGACATCACGCTGGAACACGGCGTGCCGCACGGTATCGCCTGCTCGTTCAGCCTGCCGCGCATCCTGGAGCTGGCCTGGGGACGCGACCCCGAGGTCGATGCGCAGATGCTGGCCATCTTCGACGCCGCCAACCGCGACGGCGCCGTCGCCCGCCTGACGGATTTTCTCCAGGCCGCCGGCGTGAACACCGACCCCGCCAGCTACGGCATCGCGGACGCCGACTGGCAGCTTCGCATCGACCATGCCCTGCGCGGCCCGCGCGGCCGCAACTTCATCGCCGCCGCATGACTTCCCTTCCTTCATCGACCCCCACCATGTCCCTCCCCCTTCCCCCCGACCTTCCCGCCCCCCACGCCGTCCAGGCCGTCATCTTCGACTGGGCCGGCACCCTGGTGGATTTCGGTTCCCTGGCCCCGACGCAGATCTTCGTCGACGCCTTCGCCTCCTTCGGCATCGAGGTCGGCCTGGACCAGGCGCGCGGCCCCATGGGCCTGTCCAAGCGCGACCACATCCGCACCCTGCTCGACCATCCCGCCATCCGCGCGCAATGGCTGGAACGCTTCGGCCAGCCGCCGGGCGAGCCCGACGTCGACGCCATCTACCGGCGCTTCATGCCCATGCAGATCGAGAAGGTGGGCGACTATTCGGCCCCCATCCCGGGCGCCGGGGAAACCCTGGCATGGCTGCGCCGGCAGGGCATCCGCATCGGCTCCTGCTCCGGCTATCCGCGCGAGGTCCTGGACGTGCTGCTGCCGATTGCCGCCGGCCACGGCATCGCGGCCGACCACGTGGTCGCCGGCGACGAACTGCGCGCGGGCGGGCGGCCCGGCCCCTACATGGCGCTGGCCAACGTGCTGGCGCTGGGCATCGGCGACGTGCGCGCCTGCATCAAGGTGGACGACACGATCCCCGGCATCGAGGAAGGCCGCAACGCGGGCATGTGGTGCGTGGGGCTGGCGCTGTCGGGCAACGAAACCGGCCTCACCCTCGAGGAGCTGTCCGCCCTTCCCCCCGAACACGTGGCGGCGCGGCGCGAGGCGGCCGGCCAGCGGCTGCGGGCGGCGGGGGCGCACTACGTGATCGACAGCGTGGCCGGGCTGCCGGCGGTGGTGGCGCAGATCGCGGGGCAATAACACCGTTAATAGCAAGCCTTCTCTCCGAACGATAGTTCCCCGGCGCAACCGTCATTAGACTGGCGTCGGACACTATGACTGCGCCGCGGCCACGCACCCGGCGCGGCGGAGAGACATGGACTACACCATCACCCTGCATCCCAGCGGACATGCCTACGCCTGTCCGCCCGGCACCCCGGTCCTGAAGGCCGGTCTCGACAACGGGCTGTTCATGCCCTACAGCTGCCGCTCCGGCATCTGCCGCACCTGCCGCGCCACCATCGTCGAAGGCCGGGTCGACTACGGCGACGTTCACCCCAGCTGCCTGGACGAGGACGACAAGCGCCAGGGCTACGCGCTGCTGTGCAAGGCCACGCCGCTGACCGACCTGGTCGTCCAGGTGAACGAACTGGACCCGGCCGACGCCATCCGCTCGAAATACATGCCGGCCCGCGTGCTGAAGATGGAGCGGGCCGCCGACGACGTGATGATCGTCACGCTGGGCCTGCCCATGAACGAGCCCACGCTGTTCCGCGCCGGCCAGTACCTGGACATCCTGCTGCAGGACGGCACCCGCCGCAGCTATTCCATCGCCAACGTTCCCGACAACGAGGGCGTCCGGCAGGTCGAGCTGCACATGCGCCACCTGCCCGGCGGTCGCTTCACCGACCACGTGTTCGGCGCGATGAAATTGCGCGAGATCCACAAGCTCGAGATCCCGCTGGGCTCGTTCTTCCTGCGCGAGCACGGCGACAAGCCCATGATCATGCTGGCCTCGGGCACGGGCTTCGCCCCCATCAAGTCCCTGATCGAACACGCCCTGGCGCGCGGCAACCGCCGTCCCATCACGCTGTACTGGGGCGGCCGCAGGCGCGGCGACCTCTACCTGCACGACCTCGCGCAGTCGTGGGCCGACCGGCACGAGCACGTGCGCTTCGTGCCGGTGCTGAGCGAGCCCACGCCGGACTGCGCGTGGACCGGGCGCACCGGCTTCGTGCACCTGGCCGCCATGGAGGATTTTCCCGACATGTCGGGCCACCAGGTCTACGCCTGCGGCGCGCCGGTGGTGGTGGACGCGGCACGGCGCGACTACGTGGCGCGCTGCGGCCTGCCCCAGGACGAATTCTTCGCCGACGCGTTCCTGACCGCCGCCGACAAGTGCTGACACACGAACTCATGCCTTTGGAACAAGGAGACATCATGCTGCCCGAAAACTGCAGGGTCGATACGCCGGCCCACGACTCCGTGGTCAAGCCCTTCTGCCTGGGCCACGGCACGCTGGAGTGCTACAGCCTGAAGGCCTCGCGCCGCTTCTACGAGGAATTCCTGGGACTGGAATGCGTGCGCCACGGCAAGCCGGCGATGGCGGTGCGCCTGGCCATGCGCTTCCACATCATCTGCGTGGAAGTGGGCGACCAGGTCCACCCCGCCAACCTGCTCAATCACTGGGGCCTGGACCTGCCCAGCCGCGAGGCCGTGAACCAGGCCCACGCCGACGCCGTGCGCCTGCAGGACAAATACGGCATCCGCCAGGTGCTGCCGGTGCAGGACATGCACGGCGTGTACTCCTTCTACCTCGAGGACCTGGACCACAACTGGTGGGAGTTGCAGTGCTACGACAACGGCTTCCAGCACGACGACCTGTTCGACTTCGGCGACCGCTTCTCGATGGACGACGCGGCCGACATCGGCTCGCTGGAAGAACTCAAGATCCGCAACCAGGGTGACGCATGATCCAGCTCGTGACCTTCCTGCACGACGGCCAGAGTCGGACCGGCCTGCTCCACCAGGGCAACATCTACGCCTCGCCGCGCTATGCGCGCGTGCAGGACGTGCTGGACGACTGGCCCCGCGCCGACGGCAAGCTGGCCGTGCTGGCCGGCGACCTGCCGGGCCGCGAGCCGGTTCGCGGCGCCACCCTGCTGGCGCCGCATCCCCACCCGCCCACCATCTATTTCGCCGGCGCCAACTACCGCGACCACGTCGAGGAAATGCAGCGCGAGCTGTCCATGCCGCTGGAGATCGACCCCAAGGGCGCGGGCCAGACGCCCTGGCATGCCATCAAGGCTTCGGGCACCACGGTGGTCGGGCCCGAGGCCCAGGTGCGCGTGCCCGGCGGCGCGCCCCTGCTGGACTGGGAACTGGAACTGGGCGTGATCGTGGGCAGGACCGCCAAGGACGTGGCCGTCGATGAGGCGATGGACTACGTGGCGGGCTACGTGGTGGCCAACGACCTGTCGGCGCGCGGCCATTTCGGCCGGCCCGGCGTGGCCGAGGGCTCGCCCTTCAAGTGGGACTGGATAGGCCAGAAATCCTTCGACGGCGCCTGCCCGCTCGGCCCCGCCATCACGCCGGCGCGCTTCGTGCCCGACCCCATGAACCTGGCCATGAAGCTGTGGGTGAACGACGAGCTGATGCAGGATTCGAACACGTCGCGCATGCTGTTCAGCATCGCCGACCAGATCGCCCACCTGAGTTCGCGCCTGACGCTGCGGCCGGGCGACCTGATCCTGACCGGTACGCCGGCGGGCGTGGGCGCCGCGCGCAAGCGCTTCCTGAAACCGGGCGACGTCGTGCGGCAATGGATCGAGCACATCGGCGAATTCCGCTTCACCATCGTGCAATGAAGCCGGGCGCCGCGATCCGCCGCTCAGGGCCGGAAACCGATGCCGTCGATGCAGTCGACCACCTGTTCCCGGAACCACAGGCTGGCCGGATCCTTATGGAAACGGTCATGCCAGTACAGGGCTACCTCGAAATGGCCCAGCGGCAGCGGCACCGGCTTGACCACCAGCGGGAAATACTTGCACAGCTCCACCACCAGCGACTCCGGGCAGGTCCAGATCAGATCCGAGTTCAGCACCAGGTGCGGCGCCGCCAGGTATTGCTGCATGCGCACCTGGATCCGGTCGCGGGCCCCCACCTCGTTCAATGCGCGTTCCAGCAGGATGTGGCCGCTGCCCGCGTATTCCACCAGCAGATGCTGCTGGGCCACGAAGCGTTTCTGCGTCAACTCCTGCCGGGCGATCGGGTGGTCCCGCCGCATCAGGCACAGGTAGCGCTGCTTGAACAGCACCTTCCTGTGGATGTTGCGCTCGAGCGCCGGCAGGTAGCCCAGCGCCACGTCGATGCGCCCGGTCGACAGGCCCTGCACGGTCTCGTCGATGGGGGCGAACACGACGTTGAGCTTGACGTCCGGCGCGGCCCGGGCGATGCGTGTGAACAGGCTGGGCAGCACCACCACCTCGCCCACGTCGCGCGTGCGTATGGTGAAGGCCCTGCTCGACTCGGCCGCGTCGAACGACGACAGCATGCCCGACGTCTTGCGTATCGCATTCAGCGATTCGAGCAGCGCGGGGGCGATCTCGGCCGCCAGTGCCGTGGGTTCCATGCGGCGTCCGGCCAGCACGAACAGCTTGTCCCGGTATTCCACGCGCATGCGCTTGAGCGCGCTGCTGACGGCACCCTGGGTCACCCCCAGGTTCTCGGCCGCCAGCGTGACCGAGCGGTCGCGCCACAGGGCCTCGAACACGTACAGCAGATTCAGGTCTTTCACGGCGCGGCTCCTGTCGCGGCTTGGGAAGAACTATCAATTCCGCTAATAGCTTGGAATCATCGCCAGCCCATGGATGACGGGCCGGCGGGCGAGGATACTGGCCAGCCAACGCCGTAACTATAAAACACAGTGATGCCCGATCCGCGCTGGCGCGCGGGCAGGACATTCAAGCAAGGGAGACAAGCATGCGAAGCACTCTGGCATTGACCCTGGGCCTGGCCGCCGCGGCCGCCTGCAGCCCGGCGGCAGCCGATCTGAAGATAGGTTTCCTGGCCACTTTGTCGGGCCCGTCGGCCGACGTCGGGCAGGACCAGTACGATGGCTTCATGCTGGCCGTGGAGCAGATGCAGGGCAAGCTCGGGGGCGTCGCCACGCGCGTCCTCCGCGAGGACGACCAGATGAAGCCCGAGATCGCCGTCCAGGCCCTGACCAAGCTGCTCGACCGCGACAAGGTGGACGTGGTCACCGGGCTGACCTACGCCAACGTGCTGATGGCCCTGCAGGGAAAGATCGCCGGCACCGACGTCCCCTTCATCGGCTCGGTGGCCGGCCCCTCGCCCACGGCCGGCGCGCAGTGCAAGTCCAATCTCTTCATCACCTCGTGGCAAAGCGACACCACCGCCGAAGCCATGGGCAAGTATCTGCAGGACACCGGCGTCGACCCCGTCGCCATCCTCGCCCCGAACTTCCTGGGCTCCAAGGACAAGGTCACCGGCCTGAAGCGCTTCTACCGGGGCAAGGTCGCCCAGGAAACCTACACCCCGCTCACCCAGCTCGATTTCTCGGCCGAACTGGCCGCCACCGGCTCCTCGGGCGCGAAAGGCCTGTTCGCCTTCTTCCCGGGCAGCCAGGGCGTCAGCTTCGTGCGCCAGTACCAGCAGTTCGGGATGCTGCAAAAGCTGCCCATGTATTCGGTGCACACCGTCGAGCCCGGCAGCGTCAACGCCATGGGCAAGGCCGGCGTCGGCGCCATCGTGGCCGAGTCCTGGCAGCCCGGCGCCGACAACGACGAGTCGCGCCGCTTCGTCGCGGCCTTCGAGAAGAAGTATAAGCGCACCCCGACGTCCTACGCCGCGTTCAGCTATGACGCCGCCATGCTGATCGACGCCGCCGTCCGCGCCCGCTCGGGCAACGTGTCCGACCGCCAGGCGCTGGCCGCCGCGCTGCGCGGCGCGCCGTTCAAGTCGGTGCGTGGCCCGTTCCGGTTCAACCGCAACAACTACCCCATCCAGAACTACCACATCTACCAGGTAGTGGAAGGCGCCGGGGGCAAGCCCGCCTTCAAGGTGCTGGTGCCGAACGTGCTGGCCAACCACGAGGACGCCTACGCGCGCGACTGCGCGCTCAAGGCCGAGGGCGCCTAGCCCCGTCACGCCGTCGCGTGCCGCGCCCCTAGTGGTGCCGCCAGTAGCCCTGGAGGTCCTCGGCCACCGGCATGACCGCCAGCAGGCCCAGCAGCACCGCCAGCGGCACGGTCGACACGAAGCCGAAATAGGCGAACGACAGCGCGCCGCCCACGCCACCCGCGAAGAACAGGCCGACCAGCATGACCAGCACGCGCAGCTTGGCGCGGTCGGCCTTCACGAAATGCCCGGGATCGGCCTCGCGCGAGGCGTTCCAGTAGAACAGCTTGCCCAGTTCGATGCCGATGTCGGTCACCATGCCGGTGACGTGGGTGGTGCGGATCTCGGCGCGCGAGATCTTGGTGATGATGGCGTTCTGCAAGCCCATGATGAAGCACAGCAGCATGACGGTGGCCGGCACCGCCAGCCAGCGGAACTGCTCGATGTTGCCCCCCAGCAGGCCGAAGCACAGCAGCAGCCCGGCCTCCAGCAGCAGCGGCAGCGCGTACTCGCTGGCCAGCCGCGAGCGGCGGCCGAAATTGATCAGCACCGCCGACGTCCCGGCGCCCAGCACGAAGAACAGCAGCGCGGCCAGTCCTTGCAGGAAGAAGGCCACGCCGCCCAGGGCCAGATGGTCGGCCATGGACGACAGGATGCCGGACATGTGGGAGGTGTATTGCTGGACCGCCAGGAAGCCGCCCGCGTTCACCGCGCCGGCGACGAGTGCCAGGATGTAGGCGAGGTGGCGGTTGGCCTGGGGCGTGCGCTCGACGGCGGTCAGTCTGCGTAGGTAGAACAAGGGCATGGCGCGGGCATTCCGGGAACGGCGCCGGCGCCTGGGCCAAGAGGCCGCGCCGGACGACCCGCCAAGCATAGACGTTTTCCCGCCTCCTGCGGGAGGCGCCCGCCTCAGTCGGCCTTGCCCTTGCCGGTCTTCTTCGGCGCCTCGGCGCGCGGGGCGGCGCCCAGCAGCAGATCGGCGCCGCTCATGCGCTCCATCCAGGACAGGGTATCGGCATACGACAGGAAATGCCGCAGGTATCCCGGCGCCAGGTCGTGCATCAGCATCAGCGATTGGTGGACGAGATGCAGCGAGTTCAGCGGCCCGGCGTTCTCGGGCACGTTCTCCAGGGCCTGCCGCAGTTCCCTGCCCACGCGCAGCTCGGCCCACAGGCCCCGGAAGTAGTCCAGCACCGCCATGTCGCCGGCGGCGTCCTGGAGCGCGGCGCCGTTCGCCGACAACAGATCGACCAGCGTGGTCAGGCCGTCTGCCGGCACGGGCGCCGCCACGGCTTCGCCCGCGCCCGCCGCCTGCTCCACGCGGCGGGCATAGTCGTCCAGCACGCCGGCCAGCTTCTCGTCCAGGACGCGGCGCGCCTCGCCCTCGTGCCCGGACGCCCGCCGCGCCAGCGCCTCGATGAAATGGAAACGCAGCGGATCGACGCGATCCGCTCCCTGCCCGCGCCAGGTGTCGAGCAGCGTCGCCGCGTCGGACACGGTGTCCCTACTCACGGCGCTGGGAAGACCGGGGCATGGGCGCGATTTCCACGCGCCGGTTGCGCGACCGGCCTTCGTCGTTGGCATTGGACGCCACGGGCTGCTCGGCGCCGAAGGCGGCGGCGAACACCGACGACGATGGAATGCCCTCGTCGATCAGGGCCCGCGTCACGGTCAGCGCCCGCTGCGCCGACAGCTCCCAGTTGTCGGCGAAGCGGCGGTTGCCCTCGCGTATCAGCCGGTCGTCGGTGAAGCCGCTCACCATGATGATCTCGTCGCGAGCCTTCAGGTAGGCGCCCAGCGGCCCCACCAGGCTCTTGAGCACCTGCCGGCCTTCCGGCTGCAAGGCATCGGAATTCAGCGCGAACAGCACGTTGCCGCTGATGCCGATGCGGCCATCGACCAGCGTCACCCGTCCCGTGGCCAGCGGCCCGGCCAGCGCCTGCTCCAGGGCCTGCCGCCGCTGCACCTCGCCCTGCCGCCGCTGGACTTCCTCTTCGAGCTTGGTCGAGAGTTCCAGCTGCGTGCCGATCACGCCCACCAGGAGCAGCACGAAGGCGCCCAGCATGACCGACATCAGGTCGCCGAAGACCGCCCAGACGGGCGATGCCGCCTCGACGTTGGATTCGATGTCGTCGGCCATCAGGACACGTCGCCCGCCGGCGCCCGTTGCGCGTCGAGCTGCCGCAGCTCCTCGACGATCTGTTTCTGCGACATCATGCTCAGGTCGATCACGTCCTTGGCCTGCGCGACGTAGTAGGCAAGCTGCTCGTCGCTACGCGCGACGGCCTTGTCCAGGGCGCCCTCGATGCCGCGCAGTTGCTCCATCAGTTTGTCGCTGGATTCGCCGAACAGCTTGACCGCCTGCCCCAGCGCCTCGCCCAGGCTGGCCACCTCGACGGCGCTGCCGGTCACCTGCGCGGCCACCGACTCCAGTTTGCCGGTCTCGGCGCCGACCTGCTCGGTGAAGCGCGTGCCCACCCGGTCCAGCATGTCGGCCGACGCCGCCACCAGCGCATCGACCGCCTCGCGCTGTTCGGTGCTGGCGTGGTTGACGGTGTCCAGCAGGCTGCCCACCGTTTGCAGCAACCGCTCGCGCTCTTCCAGCATCGCGTTGTCGCGCGTCATGCCGTCCGACAACTGCTGCCGCAATTCGCCGATGATCCGGGCCGCCGCCAGCGGAGCTTCCGAGGCCGCCTGCACCAGCCGCTCGATCTCGGCGATGGTGGCGCGGGCATGGGCCTGGGACTCGGACGAGATCTCGCCGGCCGTGCGCGCCAGCGTCTCGCAGACCTCCTGTTGCCGGCCCGCGATCTGCGCGCCGGCCTCGCGCCATTCCTGGCTGAGCGAGCCGGCCAGGGTTTCCAGGGCGCCGGTCCAGGCCGCCTGCCGCGCCTCGTCGCGCGAGGCCAGCTCGGACCGCAGTTCGCCATGGGCCTGTCCCACCGTGTCCAGCAGCGAGGCCGCATGGCGCTCGAAGGTGGCCGCGGCCTCGGCCAGCGCCTGACGCGTGTCACCGGACAACTGCTCGCTGGCCTGTCCATGCCGCGCAAGCGCCTCGTTCCAGGCGCCCGATACGTTCTGGACGGCGGCCTCCAACTGGCCGGCCACCCGTTCCACCAGGCTGGCCGCCCCTTGCCCGAACGTTTCGGCGAAACGGTCGAACGACGCCCGCATGTCGCCGGCCAGGGCCTCGCCCGTGCGCCGGTGCTCGTCCAGCGCCGTGCTCCAGGCACCGGACACTGTCCCCGCCGTGGCATCCAGGCGGACGGCGATCCCGTCCACCAGCCCCGCCGAACGCTGCTCGAAATCTTCCGCCAGCCGGTCGAACGAGGCGCGGACGTCGCCGGCCAGCGCCTCGCTGGTGCGCTGGTGCCCGTCCAGCGCCGCGCCCCACGCCTGCGACACCTGTCCGGCCACGTTCTCCAGCCGAGCGGCCACGGTCTCCACCATCTCGGTCGAACGCTGCGCGAAGGCCTGCGCGACGCCATCGAACGTGGCGCGCAGCTCGCCCGACAGGGTCTCGCTGGTCTGCTGGTGCGCCGCCAGCGCCGTTCCCCAGGTCGACGACACCTGGTCCACCGACGCCTCCAGGCGGGCGGACACGCCTTCGACCAGGCTGGCCGAACGCTGCTCGAAGGTCCGGGCGAACGCGTCCAGCGCCGTGCGCAGGTCGCCCGCCAGCGCGTCGCTGGTCTTCCGGTGCTCGCCCAGCGCGGTATTCCAGGTATCGGCCACCGTGGCGGTGCTGGTCTCGAAGCGGCTGGACAGCGTGTCCAGTTGCCGCTGCACCGCCTGCGTGACCGTCTCGTGCAGGCTGGCCGCCTCGTGCGCCAGGCCGGCCATCGCGGTCTCGACCGCCGGCTGGATCGTGGCGCCGGCCACCCGCGCGCTGTCGGCCAGGCTCTCCTTCAGGCTTTGCTCCACCGAACCGGCCAGGCGCCGGTACTCGGCCTCGACCCGGCCATGGAAGCTTTCCTGCCCGGCCGCCAGGCGCTCGCCCAGGGCCTCGTTGTGTTTGGCCACCGACTCGGCCAAAGCCTGCAACCGGTCGACCAGCGCCGGCATCAGGTCCGCCTGCCGCTGCAACAGCTTGAACGATTCCTCGCGCTGGTGGGCCAGCGAATACGGACGCAGCACCGTCGCGATGCGCGTATCCAGCGCCTGCGCCGCCTGCAGGCGCTCGCGCCGGCACAGCGAGGCCAGGAGGCCCAGCATCGCCGACGCCGCCACGCCCGCCACCGAGGTCCCGAAGGCGAAGCCCAACCCCTTGACCGGCGCCGCCAGCGACGCGCGGATCGCCTGCAGGTCGGTCGCGCTTTCCAGCGCCACCCCCGTGCCCCGCAGCGTCGCCACCATGCCCAGGAACGTCCCCAGCATGCCCAGCAACACCAGCAGGCCGGCCAGGTACGGCGTCAGTGCCGGCCCCGGCAGCCCCACCCTTTCGCCCTCGACGCGCAGCCGCACGGCGTTGCGCAGCGACGGATGCACCTGCTCCAGCCACGTCCCCAGGCTGGACGGCGGCGCCGACAGATCCGCCGCGGCGCGTGCCAGCGACGACGTCGCCTCGTGGAAACGGCGCAGTTCCAGCCCGCCCAGCACATAGAACGCGGCGATCAGCAGGATCACCGCCAGCGCCAGCAGGTTCGAGCCGACATAGCCCACGCCCACCCAGCCCACCACGGCCAGACCCACGAAGAAAACCACGAAAGGAAGATATCTGCTCATCTAGGACGGATCAGCTTGCGCGAAGGGCCGCCAGCAGCCCCTCGACCGGTTGAAATCGGAAATCCAGCTCGGCCAGCAGGACGCCCCGCATGTCCGCGCGGAAGGTGTCCAGCCAGGGGCCGGGATCGTTGTCGTTGTTGGCGGGATCCTGGCCGGCCTTGCGCAGGCGCAGGAAATGGCCTTCCAGCAGGCCGGGCACCGAGGCCAGCAGATTGCGCTCCTGCGTGCCCAGCACCCGCTCCATGACCGCGTCCACCGCGGCCAGCCGCGCCATCTCGGGCGAGCCGGCGGCCAGCATGGCCCGCAGGCGGCCACGCAGGGCCGCGATGCCGGTCTCCATCTGCTGCTGCTTGGCCAGGCAGCGCTGGCGGTAGCGGGAAAAATCGGTGTCGTCGTCCGGATCGACCAGCAGCGCGGGATCGCGCCGGTGGCGGCTGCGCACGGGGCGCAGCACCCGGTCCCGCTCGATGGCCAGGGCCAGTTCGTCCCGCACCCGCGCGCTATCCTCCCGCGCGGCCGTATCGCTGGCGGGCATGCTGGCGGGCGCCGCTTTCGCGTTGCCGCTCAATACCGCGGACAGCGCGATGGCATCGGTCCAGCCGAGCCACAGGCTCAGCCGGTCGGCAAGCGGCTGCCGGGGGGTGGGAACGTGGGCGTGCGCCAGGCGGGCAAGCAGGCGGACGAAAGCCGGGCCGCTGGCGCCTGTGCGCCCGGACATGTGCGCCATGAGACCGGACGGGCAAAAGCCGGAAGTTTACACGGCTGGCCGCCCCCCAACCCGCCTGGGGCAACGGGAATAGAAGTGGTTACATCTGCATTGACAGAGCCGGCCCTAGTCGGCCGCTTCGATCTTCCGGTAGACCTTGAACCCCTGGCTGCGCACCGTCGCCACCGGCAGCTCCAGCCCGCACGCCTGTTCCACCTTGCGCCGCAGGCGGCGCATCTGCGTATCCAGGCGACGCTGGTCGTAATCCAGGAAATTCTCGCCCAGCGCCTGCACGATGGCCTTGCGCGTCACGCATTCGCCGGTGCCGTCGGCCAGGGCGCGCAGCACGCGGTAGTCCTGTCCCGACAGCGGGATCGGCGCGAACCCGGGAGGCGTCAGGCTGGGCGGCGCCGAGGACAGCCGCCATGTCTCGTCGGCCATCCCGGCCGGCTGCAGGCGCTCGTCCGGCAGCACGTCGTCGCGGGCGGAAATGTCGCGGGCCACCGCCACGCGATGCGCCTTGTCGTCCGACAGGCGCGCCGACCACATGATGTGGGCCACGCTGCCGTCCTTGCGGACATAGCGGTTCTCGAAATAACGCTGGAGATAGCCGGCCTCGATCCGCTCCACCGCGTGCAGCGTGCGCGCCCGGTCATCGGGATGGACGAACTCGATCATGCGCCGCCCCACCATTTCCTCGGGCTTGTAGCCGAAGATGCCCTCGCCCGCCCCGGTAATGGACAGGAAACGGCCGTCATGGTCCACGACGCAGATGGCGTCGAGCAGCAGGTCCAGGACTTCGGCGGGCGGCAGCTTGGCCATCGGGTCGTTCGGGCGATTGTTCGTCAAAGGTACGTATCGGCGGTGACTTTCATGGCCCGTCGGCCTTCATGGCGCCTTCCGCTATCGCAGCGTTGATGTCCTCGATGCTTAGCTTGGCGCCGTTGGTCTTGCCTTTCAGAATGCCGCGCAATTGTCCGAAGGACGGCCCCGGGGCGGTCACCGTCAATCTGCCCATGGCTTACCTCCAGTTACCCAGTCATTGCAATGCAATTTTGCATTACAAGAAAGATGAATGGAAGGTAAACGGAGAATTCAACCCAGGTATTTCTGCCGGATCGACCCCACGTGCGCCTCCATCGTGCGCACCGCCCCGGCACGGTCGCCGCGCCGGATACAGTCCAGCAGGTCCTCCAGCTCCGCCACGTTCGCCCGCTCGCCCGCGTCCACCTTGGGGCGGAACCACAGCAGCATGGAACGATCGAGCAGCAGCGCCGCGAAATCCGACAAGGTGCGGTTGTCCGCCGTGTCGTACAGCAGATGGTGGAAGCGCCGGTCGATCTCCATGCCGCCCGCGTGGTCCTTGGCCCGATAGCGTTCCCAGCCGGCGTCCACCAGCTCCTGCAACTGCTGGACGATCTCGGGATGCATGTGGTCCACCGCCAGCCCCGCCAGATAGGGTTCGATCAACTGGCGCGCGGCGATCAGCTCCAGGAAACCATCCAGGGTCTCGGCCTTGACCAGCAGCCCCTTGCGCGGAAGGATCTCCACCAGCCCCTCGCGGGCCAGCCGGTGCGTCGCCAGATGGATGGGACTGCGCCCCAGGTCCAGCCGCTGGCACAACTGCGCGACGTTGATGTGTTCGCCCGGCCGCAGTTCGTGCGACAGGATCATCCGCTTGACCGCAACATAAGCCTGCTCGCCCAGCGAGGGCGAGCCGCTGGCGTGTTCATCGCCGTCGCGGGCGGCGGCAGGTCGCGAGGTCTTCGAGGGTCTGGGCATGCGGCATGGTCAAGCGTGGCGGGTGCGCCCGCGATTGTAGCCTCGCGGGCCCCCTGCCCCGGCTCACTCCGGCTTGAGTCCCGCCTTCTCCACCGCGACGCGGTACTGGTCCGACTGCTGCTGCAGGAAACGCGCGAACTCGGCCGGGGCCGACGGCTTGGCCTCCATGCCCTGCTGCTGCAGCGTCTTGCGCACCTCCGGATCCTGCAAGGCCTGCGCGAACAGGTCATGCAGACGGTCCACCCGATCCTGCGCCACGCCGGCGCGGGTCAGCAAGCCCATCCAGGTTTCCGACGCGAACCCTGTCAGCCCCGCCTCGGCAAAAGTCGGCACCCCCGGCAGCGCGGCCGAACGGCTCGCCCCGGACACCGCCAGCGCCTTCAGCTTGCCCGCCGCGATGTGCGGCGCCACCACGCCCACGTCGCCCAGCGTCGCGTCCACCTCGCCCGACAGCACCGCCATCGTGGCCGGTGCCGAGCCCTTATAGGGCACGTGCAGCATCTCCATGCCCGCGCGCTGCTTGAACAGCTCGAAGCCCAGATGGCCCGACGACCCATTGCCGAAGGACGAGAAACTCGCCTTGCCCTGCTGCGCCTTCGCCCAGTCGATGAACCCCTTCAGGTCATGGGCGGGGACCTTGGACGAGACGACCAGCACATGCGGATTCGAGGCCAGCGCCGTCACCGGCTGGAAATCCTTGCGCGTATCGAACGGCAGATTCTTGATCAGATAAGGATTGATGACGAAGCTCGCCGCCATCATCAACACCGTCTGCCCGTCCGCCGGCTTGGCCAGCAGCGCCTGCGCACCGATGACCGTGCCGCCGCCGGGACGGTTCTCCACCACCACCGATACCCCCGCCGCCTTGCCCACCACCTGGGCCAGCGCGCGCGCCAAGGCGTCGGACGACCCGCCCGCGGCATAGGGCACGATCAGCGTCAGGGGTTGCGAGGGAAACGACTGCGCCATCGGGGCGGTGGATGCCAGCGACAACGCCAGGCCCAACACGAGCTTCTTCATGATCAGCCCCCCGCGCCCAGTCTGGCCTGGCCCTGGATCTCGACCAGGATTTCCGGCTTGGCCAACCCCTTCACCTCCACCAGCGCGCAGGCCGGGAAATCGCCCGTGAAGAACTCGCGGCGCGCCTTCCAGACCCCCTGGTTGCCCGACATGCGCGTCACGAACACCGTCAGCGTGACCACGTCGTCGATCTTGCCGCCGGCCGCTTCCACCAGGTGCTTGATCTTGGCGAAGATGAACTGCGACTGCTCGTATTCGTCGCTGCCCTGGATGGTGTCGCCGTCGTTGGCGCGGGAGGTCAGGCCCGACAGGTAGAGGGTGTCGCCCACTTGCAGGCAGTTGGACCAGAGGCCGGGAGCGGCTTCGGCGACGTGAGGGGTGGTGATGCGTTGCTTGCGGGGCATGGAGGGCTCTCCGTGTGAAATATTTGTGATATTTCACAATCATTCCACAAAAACCTGGCCGCCGCTACCCGGTCATGCGTACGTCGCGGCGGCATGCCTGGCCGCCTCGCCTATGACGCCCCGGAACCATTGGTGGAACGCGCTACGCTGGGTGCGCTCGTGCCAGTACAAGGCATTGCTGACGCGAGGCAAATGCCCGGGGAAATCAACCATCCGCACCGGGAACACCTCCCGTATCTTCAGCGCCATGCGCCGGGGCACCGTGGCGACCGCATCGGACACCATCAACGTTCCCAGCAACGCCATCAACCCTTGGGCATGGATGCAGACCGCCAGACTCTGGCCCTGCTGCTTGATGAACTCGTCGATCACCCTGCCCGACGTGGTGCGGCCGCTTCCCAGCAATCGCACGTGCGGCAAGGCCACGTAGGCCGGCAACGTCAACGGCTCGGCCAGCGCCCGGTTGCCGGGTCCGCCGATCACCACCACGTCGTCCTCGAACAGCGGCATGGTCCGCACGGAAGGCTGGGGATCGCGCACCCATCCCAGCCGGAAATCCACGTCGCCGGCGGCCAGCAACGCATCAATACGCCGCTGGTCGGGCGAACGTATGCTTAACGTGACGCGCGGAGCATCGCGCCGCAGCACCGTGGCGATGGTCGGCAAGAGCAACTGCTCCAGATACTCCGGGGCGGTCAGCACGACCTCGCGCTGCTCGCGCGAGGAATCGAAATCCTGCTGCGATGCCTGGATATGCGCGACCTCCTCCAGGAAACGCCTGATCTCGCGCTCCAGGGCCAACGCCTTTTCCGTCGGCTGCATGCCTTGCGGGCTGCGCACCAGCAGCGGATCGCCGAAGGTCTTGCGCAACCTGTTCAGCGCCTGCGTGATGGCCGGCTGCGAGACGCCCACCACCAGCGAGGTGGCCGTCACGCCGCGCTCGGTCATCAACGTCAGGAAGATCTGCAAGGTGCGAAAGTCGACATTGGCCAACGGATGCATAGGGACTCCCCGGTAATGGGCAAGCGCAGTCTCGGACCTGCGCCCATTAGACGCTGCTTATTTTCTTCATAAGCGCCGCCCCACCGACACCCCCTTCGACGGCGCGTAGCATGCCTGCCAAATACAAACACAGGAGGCAGCGATGAAACCGATCTGGATTCTGGGTGCCCTGTTGGCGGCCTGTTCCACGCTTGCGATCGCCAGCGATGCAAAGAACTACCCCGCCAAGCCCGTCAAGCTGATCTTGCCCTTCCCCACCGGCGCCACCTTCGTCGTCGGCCAGATGCTGGCCGAGCGGCTGACGCAGGAACTGGGCCAGCCGGTCGTGGTGGAAAACAAGTCCGGCGCCGGTGGACGCATCGCCATGGAACACGTCGCCAAGGCCCAGCCCGATGGTTATACCCTGCTGCTGACCTCGCCCACACTGACGATTACCCCCGCCATCAACCAGAGCCTGCGCTTCGACCCCTTGGCCGACCTGGCGCCCGTCGCCATGGTCGCGGAAGTTCCCAACGTATTCGTGGTCAATCCACAGAAATTCGGCCAGGACGACTTTTCCGCCCTGCGCGCGCGGCTTGCCGCCCATCCGGGCCAGTTCAGCTACGGCTCCGGCGGTGCCGGATCCTCCAACCACCTTGCCTTCGAGAAATTCAAGGCACTGACCGGCACCGACATCCTGCACGTCCCCTACCAGGGTGCCTCGCAGGCGGTGACCTCGGCGGTGGGCGGACAGATCGACATGGTCATCAACGGCCTGCCCAGCTCCGTGCCGCTCATCAAGGGCCAGCAACTCAAAGCCATGTTCGTGCTGACCCGGGAACGCCAGCCCCTGCTGCCCGACACCCCATCGGCGGTCGAAGTCGGCTTGCCCGACATGGTCGTGACCACCTGGTACGGCGTGCTCGCGCCACGAGGCACGCCGTCGCCCATCGTCGACAAGATTTCCGCCGCCATCAAGCACGGATTCTCGGCCGCCGAGGTCCGCAAACGCCTGGCTGACAACGGCATCGAAGTCGTCTATTCCAATCCGCGCGACTTCTCCGCCTTCATCAAACAGGACTACACCGCCTGGAAAAAAGTCGTATCCGATGCGGCCATCAGCGTACAGAACTGAGTCCCTTCCCTTGCCACCAGGAACCGTCATGAAGACCCTCTGCCCCACCCTGGACGAAATGCAATCCCGCATCGCCCGCTTCGACCAACTCAAACCGCGCTCCGCCCACTGGAACGACAACCTGGGCATCCCCGCGGACGTACTGCGCATCTTCAACCCCAAGGCCAACTACGTGCTGATGGCGCCCGCGTCCCTACCGGGACGGCTTTCCCCCAACCCCGCCATCGTCGACGGCGACAAAGGCGTCATCCGCGTCGGCCTTGCCGTTGCCGCGCCCAACGACGGCCCCGAACTCCACGTGCATTGGAAGACTCACGAAACCTTCATGGCGCTGTCGGGCCGATGGCTGATACGCTGGGGCGACGAAGGCCAGGAAAGCATCGAACTGGAACCCTACGACATGATCGCCATGCCGCCCAAGGTCGCCCGCCAGTTCATCAACATCTCCGACCAGGATGCCCACCTGCTGGTCATCATCCAGGGCCAGTTGGAAGACTTCGACGACGTCGGCCGCCTGCCCGCCGTGCGGCAAAAGATCATCGACCAGTACGGCGCCGACGTGCTGGACAAGATGGAGAACAATGGTTGGGATTTTTCCCTGGTGCCCAAGAGCATGCGACAGGAGGCAGAGGCATGACGGCGGCACCGCTCCCGTCTCTCGATCCTCTGATTGCCGCCGAGCAAGCCCGTCTCAAAGCTGCTGGGTGCGCCCAGGCGGATCCCACTGTGCTGCCGCTGGCCGAGGCACGAGCTCAGCAGGATCGATACTTTGCGGCGATCAACGCGCGGTTGCCGCCCATTGCGAACACGCGTGATCTGACTGTTGCGGGTGCCCAGGGCGATATGCGCGCACGTTTGTATCGGCCGGCTATCTGTCGCGACGATGCTTTTGTCGTGTTCGTGCGCGGGGCGGGCTGGTGGGCGGGCGGGCTGGATTCGCACGAGGCGGTCTGCCGGGGCATTGCCAATGCCACTTCGCGATCGGTGGTCGCCTTGGATTATCGGCGTTCTCCGGAGCATGTGTTTCCTGCACAGCGCGATGATGTGGTGGCTGGCGTGGCGTGGTTGCTGGATCATGCGGCCGGATTAGATCTGCCTGCTCGCGTGGTCTTATGGGGAGAGTCGGCTGGTGCGTCGCTGTGTGTGCTGGGTTGGCGTCGATTGACGGATGCCGGGTGGAGCGCCGCGCTGCCTTGCCTGATTTTGTTCTACGGCAACCTGGGCGGTCCGCGGAAGAATTTGCGGCCGCAGTCGAAATGGGTATGGGAGCAATACCTAGGGCCCGCGTGGGGCAATCCGCCTGCCTCTGCCATACCCGCCAAGACGGAGATTCGGGATTGTTTACCGATCTGGTTGGGGGTCGGAGATATCGATCCGCTCATTGAGGATTCGCGGTTGTTTGCGAAGCAGTTGGCAAGTATCGGATGCCCGCATGAATTGACGGTGTATCCCGGCATGCCGCATGGATTCTCGGCTTATTCCGAAATATCGCCGGATGCTGCAGTGGCCACACACGATGCTTCGGCATTCCTAAACCAGATAGTCTCAGGTGCGCTGGACTGAGATGCTGAGAAAATCACTTTCACCGCAATAGCACGCGCAGACGGATAGTTATCTGGCCTTGGAACACTCATCAATGCGACACAACGGCAGCCGAATCGATGACTGACTCACTAACCCACAGGTCCTCGTTCAATTTCCCGACTACAGACGGTTCAGTAATTTCTCACTCCAAATTGAAGTATCGTTTTCGAGAAGAAATTTCCATAAACAATAACCGCAACGACAATCCACGGCCTATAAGAGACACCGTCCCGCCAACGCTTCTTCCCTAATTTTCCCAGCAGCATGAAAATTCAAAGATCGTCGGGTTTTCTTAATTTTCCCAAAAACCCGGCAAACGACGAGGCAAGCGGAATAATTGCATATTCATCATTTTTTTCATGGGAAAAATAAACAATGCAAGGCGCCCCCTCCTTGCGGTAGTCAAAACAAACAAAATCGCCCATTCCAGTATCAACAATCGGAATAACCCCTTCCGGCAGCTGATCGCCTAAATTTTCAATTGCTTCAAAAATATTCTCAGACTGGCCATCACCCAAACTCAAAAGCAGCCCAAAATTCCCTACCCGCACCCGACCGTTGTCTTCATATTCAAATTCGCATTTATCTGGATTGCTTGCACCAGAATGATTTACGACAATCGCGATGTAATCCGGGGGGAAATTGACAGCCAAGCGTGATTCTGCGCTATACACTTGACCATCTTCAAGCCTTTCCCCTGGGTCAAACCATTGTAGTTCTTTCACGATTTCCTCTCAACGGAACCACATTTCAAACCCGCCAACATGTCCTGTCTGTTGGTGAATTTTGGTTGGAATTAGTTGCATACGACCGGTGTCCTGATGATGATGCCAGGTTAAGCCTGGAATTTTTGGTTGTCCTGCTTGAATTGCGGTCATTTGCTGCTGCGTAAACATAGAGGAACTAACCTCTTCACGCACTAATCCATCCCTTAGGTCCCGGGTCGCAGCACGCATGTGCAATGAACTGTTCTCGACAGTCGAATATTGCCTAGCAATGCGCGTATCAAATACAGCGACGTCATCAAAAATAGGAAACCCGCGGTTATCAAACACAATACCGGAGACAGGGTGCTTCGTCCCTGCTAGTGAGACATTCTTGTCTAGCGCTGACGGCAACGTGCTTGACGTTATTTGTCCAGGATAACGAATTTCGAGAGCATCTCCAATATTTCTTGCGCTGTAAGGAACATCAACCCCTAAGGCGCTTGCTCCTCCACCTTCGTCAACACTATGCAATACTCTCCCGATCCGACCAGCCCCGATCTTCATGCCAAGAACCGAACCGACACTAAAGGCAACCCCCAGCCCCTCTCCCGTTGCCTGTCGAATTGCGGCTGGATCGTCACTCGTGATCTTATCCCAAAAGCGATTCACCACCCCCCTTGGATTTTGCGCAATACGCATTAAACTCTCTGAGTTCTCCTGAGCTGTTTGAATCGCCCATGCCACTCGGCTTTCCTGTGTACCGGCTACACCTAGACTGTAGGCCGTTGACTCCAACGAACCAGCTCCAAAATCATAAACCCCCCAGTCCGATTGCCTGAGTACGTTGCATAGCACTCAACTGTGCCGACGTACGGTCGACCTTCTCTGTTAGCGGCGACAGCTCCGCCACCAAGACAGGATCCTTAAACTCTACAGGAAAGGAAACCGCCACAACTCCATCCGACTCGAAATTCGGGCCGAAATCTGAGGAAACAGATTCTCGCAAATACTGCGTCGGCAATTTCACCCTTGCAGGCATTCCCCCTATCTGTATTCCGTTCAACGTGACTGGAGTTGGGTCAGCTTGCTGTAGTGTCCTAGTAATCCGGCTACCGATTGTTGCTCCGATAGCATCAGCCGTAATCGCTCCCAAATTTCTCCCTATGCTCTGCCCTCGTACTAGCGCACTTGCCACTCCCGCCGACAGCCCCACTGCCATATCACCAAATAGATCTACCTTACCCAGCGCAGTGTCGCGTACCTCCTGTCCAATACCTCCAGCTATCGCAGAGGCCGCCACCCCCTTCCAATCAAAGCTGGACTGGAGTCCGGTCATCACCCCGATACCCTGCGTCGCTACCGAACGAATTCCGCCCAGAGCGATCTGGCTGCCCGTATCTCCCAACTTGGCTAATGCAGCGCTCAACGATCCGGCCTGCGTCAAGCCAGTTGTCACTCCCGCGCCCACGGCACCAAGTGCCACGCCCGTCCAACTAAACTTGTCTTGGACCCCTGTCGCCATTGCCGTAGCTTGACCCGCGACGGAACTCAATGCACCGGCCGCTGCCCAGCCGAGCATCTCGCTACCCAGTAGCGCCGACGCGGCACCGCCTGTCCACGCTGTGACCGCCACCGCTACCACGACGGATAGCACCGCTCCGAATCCACCACACCCACCGCGCCCCGGCGGCGGAGGCGGCTCGGGCAGCGTCGGACTGGTATTCCCCAATGCCTTGCCCGGGTCATACGGCCGATAGGTCTCCGACGTGTTGTGCACGTTCTTGACCTTGTTGGGCACCCGCAGCACGGTGCCGGCCACCAGAGGGTCATCGCCACTGAGTCCATTCGCATCTGCCAGGACCCACCACAGCGCCGAATCGCCCCATAGCGAGGTCGCAATGCTACGCAGCGTCTCCCCGGTGCGAACCGTATACGCGCCGGGTGCCGATCCCGGATAGCCGCTGTTGATCGGCATGTAGTTTTCGTCGAAATCCGCGCCCGCCGACGGCTTGAACCGCTTGTAGTAGTCCTCGGCCTTGGTCTGCTCGGGCGTCGTCCGCGACAGCTCCTGGGCGTAGTCCACCCGTTCAACGCCATCGTTGCCGACGTTGCCGACGCGATGCCCGCCCAGGTAGTAGTAGGAGTGCGAGCGGTTGCCGCGTGCGCTGACCAGTTCCCCCGCCGCGTTGGTCTCGCTGCCCAGATACTCGTCCCGCCGCAGCACTTGTCCATCGCCATCGACCAGGTAGCGAAACTCGCGTTTGCCCACTACATCGGTCGCGCTCTTGACGTTGCCGTTTACATCGTAGGTGAACCGCGAGAAGCCCGGCGCCCAGGAACGCCAGCTTCACCGAGCCACAATCGCGACGATCCTGCAGCATCAGTTCGGCGACGACTCGCTGGCCCTGGATCCCGATTATCAGCACTTGATCGATCTGGTCTGCGAGGCCATCGAAAGCGACCCGGATCTTCTTGCGGCAATGGACAGTATCGTCGACGAAGCCTGAAATACTCGTCCATTTTTCGGTTGTAGCGCGCCAGGGCGAACCCCATACTGGCCCCCTGTCCAGACAAGCCGCCTCCGACCATGCTGATCACCGACCACCGGGAAATCGACACCTACTACCGCGCCCTGCTCGACCGCGCCGCCGATCACGTCGGCATCTTCTACGTCGGCGTAAGAACCACCGGCGTGTTCTGCATCGCCACCTGCCGCGCGCGCAAGCCCAAGCGCGAGAACGTGGTGTTCTACACCGACTTCAAGGAAGCGCTGGACGCCGGCTACCGGCCGTGCAAGGTATGCCGGCCGACCGAGAACGCCCATGCCGCGCCGCCGGAAGTGGCCCAGGCCGTCGACTGGGTGCGCCAGCACCCCAAGGAGCGGCTGAGCGATTGGCAGCTCAGGCAGCGCGGGCTGAGTCCCGAGCGCATCCGGCGCTGGTTCCAGCAGCACCACCGCATGAGCTTCCAGGCGTTCCAGCGTTCGCTGCGCATCAATACGGCGCTGGAGGAATTGAAGACCGGGCGCCGTGCGACGGACGCCGCGCTGGACAACGGCTACGACTCGCTTAGCGGCTTTGGCTACACCGTCAAGAAGCTGACCGGCGGCGCGCCCACGGCCGAGGCGCGCGTGCTGCTCATCCATCGCTTCACCACGCCGCTGGGGCCGATGTTCGCCTGCGCCAGCGAGCGCGGCGTCTGCCTGCTGGAGTTCGTCGACCGCCGGATGCTGGAGACCGAATTCAAGGATCTACAAAGGCTGCTGCGGGCGCGCATCCTGGCCGGAGAAAACGCCCATACGCGGCAGGCCGAGCGCGAGATCGGCGAGTACTTCGCGGGCACGCGACAGGGGTTCGATCTGGTGCTGGACACACCGGGCAGCGAGTTCCAACAGTCGGTGTGGCAGGCGCTGCAAGCCATTCCCTATGGCCGCACCGCCAGCTACGCCGACCAGGCGCAGAAACTGGGCAAGCCGCAGGCCGTGCGCGCGGTGGCCGGCGCCAATGGCGCCAACCGGGTGGCGATCGTCGTGCCTTGCCACCGGATCGTGGGCAAGGATGGAGCGTTGACGGGCTACGGCGGCGGCCTGGCCCGCAAGCAGTGGTTGCTGGAGCACGAACAGCGGCATGCCCGGGCGGGATCGGGCATGGCTCCTCAGTCCTAACCGCGTCCGGCCATGGCCAGGATCGCTTCATGGCGAAACGGGACCGTGGGATCGGCCATCACCCGCTCGAGCAGGCCGGTTTCCCAACTCAGGTACTCGCGCATGGCCTCCTCGATCCCGGTATCGCGGTCGTAGGGCCTATACCACACGTCATCGACGGCGGTCAGGTATCGCGGGTCGTCCGCGGTGAGTCCGGCGGCTCCGACAGACCGCACGCCTCCACCCAAATGGGTGGCAACGTGGCCCAGGGCTCTTGCATCGGCCGCGGCCAGGGCCGACAGGCGGCCATCGGCGCAGGTAAATACCAGGGAAGCGCCGGCGGGCATGCCCGCCAGTGTCTGCGCAAGACGCGAGCGCACGGTCCAGGCCGCGCCCGGCAGGTGACGCGCCCGGTACTGGCGCGAATCGCCCACGTCGATTACCCGCACGGCGGGGGCCAGCGGCAGTTGCGTCCCCTCGTCATCGGTGGCAGCGGATACCGCCGGCCGAGGCGGTCCGAGCGAGTCGGCCGGCGCACGGTGGACGTACACCTCCCATCCCATCTGGCGCAGCCAGAAAGCCGTCATCGGCGCCTGCACGGCATCGGTATCGAACACGATGACGCGCGCATTGCGCACCGGTGCGTAGGCGTCGGTCTGCTGCACCAGTTGACCACCCGGCGCGTTGATCGCCCCGGGCAGCGTGCCAGCCCGCCAGGCACCCGGTAGCCGAACATCGAACAGATAGCAGGTTCGGGTCGTGTCGGCGAGCAACTCGTTCACCCCTTCGCTTCCGATCACGGCGATGTCCAGCGCGGATGCCAGCCGCGCTGCGGCTTGCGCGGCGCCGGCCGCCACGGGCCGGTCGCCGCGTGTGTCGCGTCGGCCATGATGGAATGGCAGGCCCGCCAGGCGCTGTCCCATCAAACCGTTCCGCAACGCCCGGACGTCGTGTTTGCCGGCGCTGATGAGCGATTGCGCGCCCATGATCGAACGCGTGCGACCGGCGCAGTTGACCACCAGAAGACCTTCATGGCGCAGCGCCCGGGCGACGAGTTCGCCGCCGGGACAGGACTCCGCGCCTGGTAGGGACATCGCGTGAAACTCCTCCTCGCTGCGGCTGTCGAGCACCAGCACGTTGCCGCTTGCCCGTCGCTCATCCAGCTCCTCTGCGGTGATGGACGGGGTGCCGTAGGCGTGCTCGACCACCTCGCCGAAGGCCTTGCTCGGCACGTGGAGACCGGAATATTCGGCGAACCCCGCTGCACGCCAACTGGTCTGCCCACCGCCAAGCACGGCCACGTTGCAATAGCCCATCATGGACAACCGGCGCAAGGCGGCGTCCGCCAGGCCGTCCTCGTCGTCCACCAATACGATGCGCGTTGCCATGCAGGGCAGCGCCTGCTCGATACCCAGTTCGAGCGTGGACAGTGGCAGAGAGGCGGCGTGAAAGATGTGGCTGCGAACGTGGACTCCCGTCTCGCGCACGTCCAGCAGCGCAAGCTCGCACCCATCGGTCAGCATGGCATGCAGATCGCGCGCCGATACGGATGGCGCCTCGGCGGCGTCCCTGGCCGTGGAGCCCGCATGGCTGGGGAATCTCATCGTTTCCCACCGGATCGGGCAAGCGTGTAGTTCTCCTGCCCGACTTTGTGGGCATCCAGGACCGCGCGGTCGATGGCAGGCATCTCTCCGGCCTCCAACGACAGCGCGCCTTGTTCCACGGCCAGAGGGGTTTGAAACAGCCGCTCGCGCGTCTTGGCAAAGCCATTCATCTCGCCCGCGTGCCGCACACGACCCCGCCACGCACAGGCTTCGGCCCAGCACCCGATCTCGGTGGACACGCCGTCCCCCAACACGGGCAGTAGTCCGCGGGCATGAATGTGATCCAGCGCCTGGCAGAGCAGTTCGACACCGCCGGTCTTCTTCATCTTCAATTTGATGAACCCGACACCCAGCAGCGAGGCGGCGCGGTCGATATCGGCCAGGCTATAGATCGATTCGTCAAGCATCACGGGCACCGGCGAGATTCGCGCCACTTCGGCGTTGCTGTCCCAATCCTGCGCACCGCAAGGCTGTTCCAGCAGCTCGATATCCGGCACACCGCGCAAACCGTCCAGATAGCGGCGGGCATCGTCCAGCGAAAAACCGCAGTTCGCGTCGATGCGCAGCTTTGCCCTGCCCCGTGCCGCGTCGGCGATGGCATGCAGACGCGCCAGGTCGCCGTCGACGTCGAAGCCGGCCTTGACCTTGAGCGTGGCGAAACCGGATTCGATCAGCCCGTTCACCTCGTCCGTCAACGCCTCGCGGTCCTTCGCGTGGCACGGCGCCAACAGCGGAATCCTCGCGGTTTGCGTCACCCGCAGCGCATCGTGTTCCGTCAACATTTCCAATGCCGCGATGAGCGTGCTGGCCGCGCACGGATGCAGGTCGACCTGGCGCCGCAGGATCGCCAGCGCGGCGATCGGATCCATGCCGATCAGCGCCGACGCCGCGTTCCTGCAGAAATCCCAGCCGCCCTCCACGCTTTCATGGGTGTAGCCCGGCGTGATCAGGGCTTCGCCCCAGCCCTGCCCGCCCTCGCTGCCCCGAACCTCGGCCACCATAGGCGTGACCTCGTGGAACACCTTGCGGGAGACCGCATACGGCGTCTTCAGCGGCATCGACAGCCGGTAAAGATGAATGGCATCTATCTTCATGCCGCGATCTCCGGCGCCGGGCCATCGAGATGAGGCGCAATGGCGAGAATAGCCTTGCCGGTCGTAGCGCGCGAGGCCTGTTCGGTCTGCGCCAGACTCGCCTGCTCCAGCGGCCAGATGCGCGGGGCGGTGCCGGCATCCGCGTCGGCCGCCAGCCAATCCATCACATCGCCGGCCCGCCAGGCGTATTCCTGGGTCGTCGCGATGTAGTCCGCCATATGGGGGCGGGTAAGAAAGACCGATCCGGCTTCCGCCAGCGCCATGGTGTCCAGCGCATCCACCCGGCCCGATGCGTGTCCGTACAGCACACATGTGCCGCGCCGCCGGAGCGATCGCAACGACCCGGCAAGCGTGTCGCGGCCCACCGAATCGAATACCACGTCCACCCCTCGCCCTTCGGTCGCGCGCCGCGCTTGCGCGACGAAATCCGCCTCGCGATACAGGACCACTTCCCGGGCGCCCAGATCGCGGGCGATCCGCGCCTTGGCCTCGCTGCCCGCGGTCGCGATCACGTTCACGCCCAGCACCCTCGCCCGCCGGATGAGCCATTGTCCGACGCCGCCGGCTCCCGCATGCACCAGGCACCAGTCGTTCGCGCGCAGGCCGAACTCGGTCGTCAGATAGTGCGCCGTCATGGCATTGGTCATGCCGGCGGCCGCGCGAGCCAGGGATACGCTGTCGGGCACGCGCGCCAGGCGGTGCGCGGGAACGATGGCATGGTCGGCCCAGGCGCCCAGGGTGCGGGTGAACGCGACCCGCGCGCCCGGCTCGATACCCGAGACATCCGGCCCCAAGGCGTCGACGCGCCCGGCCCCTTCGATCCCCAGCGTCAGGGGCAAGCGCGATTCATACGTGGCGGACGCCGCGTAGTCTCCCTCGCGCCGGTAGATATCCGTGTAGTTCACGCCGGCGTAGGCCATGCGCACCCGCACCTCGCCGGGGCCGGGTTCGGGCACGGGAAGATCCTGCACCAGCCGCAGGGCGTCCGGCCCGCCGAAACGATCAATACGAACCGCGCGCATCGCCGCGTCCTCAGGCCGGTTCCGCCGCCGCGCGCACGGGCTGCCGGCCCGATATCTGCGTGCGGTACAGCGTGCGCGGCTGGCTCGCATCCAGGGCATCCCGGCGATGCATCGTGGCGAGGTTGTCCCAGATCAGCATGTCGCCCATGCGCCACTCGTGCTTGTAGACGAACCGCGGCTGCGTGGCATGCGCCCAAAGCCCGTCCAGCAATGCCTCGCCGCGCTCATCGGGCCACTCCGTCACGTAGGATTTCTGCCGGCGGCCGAGGAACACCACCGAGCGACCGGTGGCCGGATGCACCCTCAGCAGCGGGTGGACCGCACCAGGGGGGCGTTCCCCCTCGCGCAGCGCGGCGCCGTCGGCCCGCGGCTTGCCCGCGCTGTTGAGCGATCCGTCATGGAAGGCATGCCGCCCCTGGGCCTGCGCCCGCAGCGCCTCCGGCAGCGTGTCGTGCGCAAGATAGAGGTTCGAGAAAAAGGTTTCGCCGCCCGTTTCCGGCAGGCGAAGGGGATACAGGATGGCGCCCCTGGGAGGCAACTCGTCGAACGTCATGTCGGCGTGCCAGACCAGTTCGGAACTCCCCAGCAGTCCCTTCGGCTTGCCATTTTCCTCTTCGTTCGACATCAGCGCGATCTCGGGATGCGCGGGAATATGGACACGGCCGTAGCGCACGCCCGGCGGCATGTCGAGCCCGCCGAAGATCTGGCTGGCGGCCAGGAACTGGCCGGCATCGAGCCGCTGGTCGCGAAAGACCAGTACCAGATGGCGGTTCCATGCCTCGTGGAGCTGCTCGCGCAGATCGTCGGAAACAGGCTGGCGCAAGTCCAGGCCATGGACCTCGGCGCCGAGGGATGCGCAAAGCGCAGTGATCGTCATCGACATGGTGATTTACCGTTGCAAGGGCCGCGACCGGCCGTTCAGTTGGTGGACGAGATGTTCCTGTTCTTGATGATCGGGCTCCACCGCGCCGTCTCACTGCGGATGTAGTCCATGTACTGCGCGCCGGTCGACTGCTCAGGACGGGAACCTTGCTGGGAGAAGAGCTCCACCAGCCCCGGGGACTTGAGCGCTTCGACCGCCGCTTCGTGGATACGCTTGGTGACCGCCGGTGGCAGGTTCGCCGGGCCGCACAAGCCGTAGGCGCCGCCGCCTCCGATGAGCTCCGGATATCCCGCCTCGGCGGTGGTGGGAACGTCCGGCAGGAAGGTGCTGCGCTTCGCGTCCGTGACGGCCAGCGCCACCAGCTTCCCCGCACGGACCTGAGGCAGCACGTTCGGCATCTCGCCTATGAACATCTGCAGATTGCCGTTGAGCATGTCCATGACGATGGGCGAGCCGCTCTTGTAGGGCACGTGCACCATGTCGATCTTCGCGAGCGACATCATGAGTTCGGCCGTGAGGTGGGTCATCGAACCGGTGCCAGCCGACCCGAACGAGAGCCTCCCCGGATGCGCTCGCACATGGGCCACGAACTCCTCCAGCGTCTTGATGCCCAGGCTCGCGGGAACGACGATCACCTTCGACGTGTCGGTCAGCAGAGTGATGTAGGTCAGATCCTTGTAGACGTCGAACGGCAGTTTCATGCCCATCAACGGCAGATTCACCAGCGGGCCGGGCGGACAGAACAGCAGCGTGTTGCCGTCCGCGGGGCTCTGGGTCACCGCGCTGATGCCGATGACGCCCGCGCCGCCCGGCTTGTTCTCCACCACCACGGGTTGGCCCAATTGGTCGGAAAAGGACTTGGCGAAGATGCGCGCCAGGACGTCCGCGGATCCCCCGGCCTGATACGTCACGATCAGCCGCACGGGCCGGTCGGGATAGGCCGCATGCACATATGTCGACGCCGACAGGACGGCGAGCCCCAACAGGAATCGGATTGCACGGAAGAACGGGGACATGGCTTGCACCTCGCGGGTGGTCTCGTTATGTCGTTCAGCCTAGCATCGGATGCCCGCGGGTTTCTCTGTATTTTCTGAAGGAAAACTTAAGGATTTCTTTTGTTAGGATGTGACTGCGTCCTTTGCGGAACGTCCTGCACAGTCGGAGAAACCCTCCATGTCGTCACGCGAACTGCGGTCTCTGGTTTCCATAGCCGATCACGGCAGCATCACCGCCGCCTCGGAAGCGCTGTTCCTGACCGTGCCCGCGGTCAGCGCCCATGTGGCCAATCTCGAGCGGGAATTCGGCGTCCAGTTGCTGGACCGCAAACGCAAGCCCGCCCGGCTCAACGAAGCAGGACTGGTCATCGTCGAGCGGGCCAGGGAGATACTCAGGCTGCATGACCAACTGCACAACGCGGTGGCGGATTCATCCAATTTCAGCGGCGTGCTGCGCATCGGCGCATCCCCCACCGTGCTGACCAGCATCATTCCTCGTTCGCTCGCGGCCTTGCGCAAGGCCTACCCCCGTCTCCAGGTGCGGATGCGGTATGGACGCCCGGCCTTTCTCATCAAGCGGCTCGAACACGATGAAATCGACGTCGCGTTCATCAGCGAACCCAGGACCCAGCTCGAAAGCGTGAAGTGGACGATGTGCGCGCTGGAGCCCATCGTGGTGATCGCCCCGCCGCACGCGCGCGGGCACACCGACGAAGCCTTGCTGCGTGAGTTCCCTTACATCCGGTTCGGCAGCAACTTCCTTGTCAGCCGGGACATCGAAGAACACCTGGCGGCCCGCCAACTGGAGTTGAAGGATGCGATGGATGTCGAATCCGTGGACGCCATCAAGCTGCTGGTCCTGAACGGCCTGGGGGTATCCATCGTTCCCGATGGCAATCCCAGGCTTTCGCAGTTGTACGGGCTACGCGTCATGCCCTTGGGAACTCCGCCCCTCATGCGGCGCATCGGCATTGCCGAAGCCATCGGGGGATCGAAGCAGCAGATCGCCGCCGAGCTGCTCGATATTTTCCGGCGCACGTCGCTGCATGACGTGCATCCGGAGCCGGTCTGACCGCCCGCGCTCAGGCCGGCTCGGCCACCTTCTCCGCCCGCGCCCACGCTCCGTCCAGGTAAAGCAGCGGTTGCACGGCCTGCGTCCCGCAACCCGCCTCCACCTCGCCGATGACCAGGGTGTGCGTGCCCGCGTCCACACACTGCGCGAGGCGGCAGTCGAACGCCAGCACCGCTCCCTTCAGCATGGGGACGCCCGACGGCGCGACGGTCCAGGCCTCATCGCCGAAACGCGCATCGCCCATCATGCCGCCCTGCCCCGAAAACAGCTTCGCCACGGCGATCTGCCCGCGCTCCAGCACATTCACGCAGAACCGGCCATGCCGCACCAGCCGCTCGTGTGTATAGGTGGACCGGTTGATGGCGCACACCAGTTGCACCGGCTCCATGGACAGCGACATCACCGCGGTGGCCGTCATGCCGGCCCGGTCGGGCGCCTGGCCGGTGGTGATGACGGTGACCGCGGCCGGGTAGCGCCGCATCATCCGCCGGAATTCTTCCGCGCTCAGCGCCATGGCCGGCTCCCGCTAGCGGCCGCCGATGGCGGCGTTGACCCGGGGCATGACCTGGGTGGCCATCAGCTCCATGGAGCGATAGGCCATGGCCTTGTCCACCATGTCCATCCCGGCGTAGACGATTTCGCCGAAGTCGCCCGCGGTCTCGCGCAGTGCCAGGATCTGGTCCACGACTTCGTCCACCGTGCCGGCGATCACCAGTTCGTCGACCAGCCGGTCCAGGGTGACGGCGCTGTCGTCCTCGTCGCGGTGCTTCTTGAAGATGACGTGCCGGTTGGACATCTTCATCTTGGTCAGCATCTGCTTGTAGTAGTACCGGTAGGGGCTGTTGGCGTCGCGCTTGCCGTAGGCCTGCGCCGTGGCGTCGTCGTCGGCCACGAAGATGGTCCGGGCGATGCGCCAGTCGGCCACGTCGGGTTCCACGCCCACCGAGCGCTTGCCTTCGGCGTAGTTGTCCCAATGGCTGCGCAGCCAGTGCGCCAGCAGGAAGTTGGCCGACATCGGGTGGAAGTCGCGCCGGCCCATGGCGACGACGCCCTTGGAAAAAGGCGCCACCACGGTGCCGACGATCTCGGGATACGGCCGCTGGTAGGGCTTGGGCATGATGCCGCGGCCGATCTCGAAGGCGGAGGTGGTGGCCGTGGTGACCTTGTAGCGGTTGTCGGGCAGGTCGATGTCGTAGGGCGCGTTCTTTTCCCAGATGGCCAGGATGACGTCGATGGCTTCGGCGAACAGGCGGTTGCGGTCCTGGTCCAGGATGCCGAGCGCCTCGGCGTCGGAGGCCAGCGCGCCGGGGCTGATGCCGAAGATGAAGCGGCCCTTGGCCAGGTGGTCGAACATGGCCGCCTGGGCGGCCAGCAGCGTGGGGTGCGAGTGCGACAGGTTCGAGGTGCCGGAGGCGAGCTTGATCTGGGTGGTGACGGGGATCAGGGTCGCCAGGAACAGCAGGCTGTTGGTGACGTTCTCGGCCTGGTCGGTCAGGTGTTCGCCCACGAAGGCGTCGTGGAAACCCAGCCTGTCGGCCAGGATGATGGCCTCGCGGTCTTCCTGCAGGGTCTCGGTGGGGTTGCGATGCAGGGGATGCAGCGGCATCGTGAAGTAACCCAGGCGCATGTCCATGTCCTATCTCGTTGCGGTGTCATTGCGGCGGCACGCCGGCGGCCTTGACCTGGCGGGCCCAGTAGTCGATCTTTTCGCGCGAGAAGCGCACGTATTCCTGCCGGCTCATGGGCAGCGGCTCCATGCCCAGTTCGTTCAGCTTGGCGACGAAGGCCGGGTCGTGGGCGGCCTCGTCCATCCAGGCGTGCAGCTTGGCCAGGATGGGCGCGGGCGTGCCCTTGGGCGCGACCAGCCCCAGGTGGAAGTCGAGCTCGTATCCCGGGTAGGTCTCGGCGATGGTGGGCACGTCGGGCCAGGCGCCGTAGCGCTTGCTGGCCGTCACGCCCAGCGGCACCAGCTTGCCGCCCGGGATCTGGCCGACCGCCGGCAGGTACTCCATGAAGATCACCTGGATGTGGCCGCCCAGCAGGTCCGAGGTGGCGTTGCCGATGGATTTGTAGGACACGCCCTTGAGCGGTGCGCCGGACTTCAGCCGGAACAGTTCACCCGACATCTGCGAAGCCGAGTTGTAGTAGCCGAAGAAGGCCTTGTCGGGATGCGCCTTGGCATGGTCCGCCAACTGGCGGACGGAGGTGATGCCCGATTCCTTGCTGACCATGGCCACGGAAGCCGAGAGGCCGAAGGGCGCGATGTGCTCGAAATCGGCCATCGCGTCGTAGGGAAGCTGCTTGTACAGGCTGACGTTGGCAGCGTGCGTGGTGTTGGTGCTGAGTTCCAGCGTATAGCCGTCGGGCGCCGCTTCCTTCACGTAGCGCGTGCCGATGATGCCGTTGGCGCCAGCGCGGTTCTCGACCACCACGGGCTGCCCCGTCTTCTTCTGCAGGTATTCGCCGAACACGCGTCCGACGATGTCGCTGGAGCCGCCGGGCGCGAATGGCACGACGAGGCGCACGGGGCGGTCCGGGTAGGTGTCGTTGGCATGCGCGGCCCAGGGCGCGGCGAATGCCGCGATGGCCAGCATCGATCCCGCCAGCCAGCGGTGCACGGACATGGTGGTCTCCTCCTGTCGTTTTGATTGACGCCAGTATAGGCAGGAGGATCAAGCACAAGAACGGTCAAAGTTCCATGTTATGGAATTCATGAAAAACACCCGGACAGCCCCGGGAGCCGCCTACCCCAGCAGGTGCCGCGAACCCGACCCGCGCACCGCCACGCGCCATTTCTCTTCCTGCTGCTGTTGCAGGCGCGCGCTTTCGTACAGCTTGGCGATCAGCGCGGCCTCGTGCCGCAGCCTGCCCACCAGTTCCTGCAGGTAGCCCCCCTTCATCCGGCTGGCCTCGGCCACCGCGCACAAGGAACCGATGGGATAGTTCCGCTCGTCCAGTATCGGCACCGCCACGCCCGCGTTGCCCTTGTACGAACGCATCGTGCGCCGGGCGTAGCCGTTGCGGCGGGTCTTCAGGATGGACTCGGCGATATGCTCGAAGGTCAGGGTGTCCTCCGGGCGGACGCGGCGGCGGTTGAAGCCGATGACGTCCTGGATTTCCGGCTCGGGCAGGAAGGCCAGCACGGCCAGGCTGAACGAGCCTATGCCCAGCGGCCAGCGGTCGTTCACCTCCAGCAGCAGGCCGGCCTCGTCGGCCACGGCCACGTGCTTGTCCAGGCACAGCATGTCGTAGCCGCTGCGCACGCCCAGGTACGCCGCGGTGCCCGTCCCTTCGGCCAGACGCGCCAGGGACGCCCCGGCCAGCGGCTGCAGGTCGAAGCAGGTACGCACGGCAATGCCGAAGGCGAAGATGTCCGGCCCCAGCCGATAGTTGCGCGTGCCCGCCGGGCGCTCGACCAGGCGCTCGTCCACCATGGCCGCGAGCAAACGATGCACGGTGGCCTTGGGCAGGTCCGTCAAGCGGCTGATGTCCATCAGCGGCGCCCCCATGGATCCGAAGGTCGCCAGCGTCCGCAGCAGCAATGCCGCCCGGGCGGTGCTCTGGGCGCCTTCCATGCGCGTCGTCGATGTCGTCGTGGCCATGTCTCGTGGATGATGTCGGAAAATATTTCCATGATACGGAATATTCGCCGGGACCGCGGGAAATCGCCCGTGACGCCGTTGATGGCGCCAGACCCCGCTCGCTAGACTGGCCGCACGATGAACCCGTCCCGCCGGCATCCGGCGGGCAAGAACCTGGAGCAGGGACAGACATGGTTGGAAGTTCGGATCCGCGATGGAAGGAAGGCTTCACCGCACTGGGGGACACGCGGCTGCACTACGTCGAGGCCGGCCAGGGGGAACCCTTGATCCTCCTGCACAGCAACGGCAGCTCCGTCTTCGAGTTCCAGTTCGTGATCGAGGACCTGGCCCGGCGCCACCACGTATACGCCATCGACCTGCCCGGCCAGGGGGACTCCGATCCGCTCGTCCATCACTGGACCTATCCCATGTATGCCCGCGCCGTGGCCGCCTTCATGGATGAGCACGGTCTGGCCCAGGCCACCGTGCTCGGAACCTCCATAGGCGGCGTCATCTGCCTGGCCCTGGCCGAACACCATGCGCAGCGGATGCGCGCCGTCATCCTGGTCGAGACGCCCATCCGCTCGGCCCAGGCCTGGGCGGACCGCTGGGCCTACGTGGAAAGCAATTTCGCGCTGCCCATCCAGACCTTCGACAACGTGGCCGCCCGCCTCGGCAACCTGACACCTGAGCTGCACCAGCGTTGGAACATCGATCGCAGCAAGGCCGGCGCGCATGCCATGATGGACGCCATGTGGGCCCTGCGCGAGTACGACGCGCCGCAAGGGCTGGCCCGTTCCCAGGTCCCCACTTACGCGATCCTGGGCTCGAAAGGCCCGGTGGGCGACAGTCTCGATGCGCTGCGCCAGGCCCTGCCGCCCGACCGCCTGTCCATCATGGAAGGCTGTGGACACTTCCCCATGATCGAGGATCCCGCCCGCTTCGTCGAACACGTCGAGCGCTACACCGGATCGCGCTAGGCGGACCGCCCTGCCATACACTCCGAACAGGCCGCGGCCTGTTTTTTTTCGCCCGGCCCATGGATAAGGATTCCAGAATGGAGACATCGCTGCATGGCGTCCGGATACTCGACCTGACTCATGTCCAGGCCGGCCCGAGCGCGACCCAATTGCTGGCGTGGCTGGGCGCCGAGGTCATCAAGGTCGAACCGCCGCAGGGCGACATCACCCGCCACCACCTGCGACACGCCGACGGCATCGACAGCCTGTATTTCTCGATGCTCAACTGCAACAAGCAATCCGTGGTGATCGACCTCAGGCAGGCCGAAGGCGTGGCGCTGCTGCTGCGGCTGGCCCGGCGCTGCGACGTGCTGGTCGAGAACTTCGCGCCAGGCGTCATGGACAGGCTCGGGCTGGGCTGGGAGACCCTGCATGCCGCGCAACCCGGGCTGATCGTCGGCTCCATCAAGGGCTTCGGCGACACCGGCCCCTACAAGGACCTGAAGGCCTACGAGAACATCGCTCAGGCCATGGGCGGCGCGATGAGCGTGACTGGCACAGCCGACGGCCCGCCCACCGTCAGCGGCGCGCAGATCGGCGACTCGGGCACCGGCCTGCACCTGGCCGTCGGCCTGCTGGCCGCCCTGCACCAGCGCACGCGCACGGGCCTGGGCCAGCGGGTCGAATGCGCCATGATGGATGCGGTCATGAACCTGGGCCGCGTCAAGTGGCGCGACCACCAGCGGCTGGCCCATGAGCAGGATGCCGGTGGCGACCTGCCCCGCGCCGGCAATCATTCCGGCGGCGCCTTGCCGGGCAACACCGTCCGGTGCAAGCCCGAGGGCCCCAACGACTATCTCTACATCGTCCTTCAAGACACCACCTGGGAACCCCTGGCCCGCTTCCTGGGCGGCGAGGCGCTGGCGCGCGATCCGCGCTTCGCCACGGCGGCCGCCAGGCAGCGCAACCAGGGCGCGCTCTGGGCCCGCATCGAGTCCATCACCCGGCGCCACACGAAGACGGACATGTTCGAGGCCCTGACGAAGCTGGGCGTCGCCTGCGGCCCCGTGCTGGGCACGGGCGAGCTGGCCGCCAACGACCACGTCCGGCAGCGCGGCATGTACGTGCACATCGACGACGCCCGGCGCGGCCCCTGGGCCACCGTCGGCATGCCCATCCGGCTGTCCGGCTCGCACGTGGACATCGTGCGCGCACCCTACCTGGGCGAGCATACGGACGCGGTCCTGCACGGCCTCGCGGAACTGGACGACGCCGCGATCCAGGCGCTGCGGGAACAGCGCGTCATCGGCTAGCAGCGCTCTCCTCCGGCCCCAGACTGTTGCCTTCAGCAAACATTCGAACAAAAAGTAAACATAAGTACAAATGAAAACAATTATTATTCAATAATAAATTGGGGAACTCAAACCGACCATCATGAGGGAGAAAATGGCAGCCCGCCCAGCCGTACCCGTTCGACTCAAGCAGCTCAGCCTGTGCATCGCCGCAGCCCTGCCCCTGTCCACCCTGGCGCAGGAAACTCCGGCCGTGTTGCCGGCAATCACGGTGAACGCCGCCCCCGAGGGCGAGGACTCCGCCACCACCGAAGGCACCGGGTCATACACCACGACGGGCCCCTCCCGCACCGCCACCCCGCTGGGCCTGAGCCTGCGCGACACGCCCCAGTCCGTGACGGTGGTCACGCAGCAGCGTTTCGAAGACCAGCGGTTGCAGACCATCACGGACGTGCTGAACAACACCACGGGCGTCTCGGTGAACCAGTACGAGACGCATCGCGCCCAGTTCAACGCGCGTGGCTTCGACATCAATGCCTTGATGATCGACGGCGTGCCGACCACCTGGGACCAGCCCTGGAGCTCGGGCGAGATCTTCAGCAGCCTGGTCACCTACGACCGGGTGGAAATCGTGCGCGGCGCGACCGGGCTGACCACCGGCTCGGGCAATCCCTCCGCGGCCGTCAACATGGTCCGCAAACGGGCCAGCAGCAAGGAATTCACCGGCGCCGCGGAACTGGACCTGGGCAGCTGGAACCAGCGCCGCGGCATGGTCGACCTGTCCACCCCGGTCAATACGGCCAAGACGGTGCGGCTGCGTGTCGTGGGCGAACACGCGGAACGCGACAGCTGGGCCGATCGGCTCAGCAACAAGAATCAGACGCTGTTCGCCACGCTGGAAGCCGACCTGACCAGCAACACCCTGCTGACGGCGGGCCTGAGCTACCAGAAGGGCAAGGCGCGCGGCCCGATGTGGGGCGGCCTGCCGCTGTGGTACAGCGACGGCACGCCCACGAACTGGGACCGATCCAAGAGCGCGGCGGCCGACTGGACGCGCTGGAACACCACCTACCAGACCTATTTCGCCTCGCTCCAGCACCGATTCGACAACGACTGGCGGGTCAAGCTCAGCTACAACCGCAGCGAACGCAAGGCCGACTCCTACCTGCTGTACCTGTCGGGCGCGCCCGATCGGACGACCGGCCTGGGCATGACCACCTTCGCCGGTTCCTATGACGTCAAGACGACCCAGGACGACGTGGCGGTACAGGCCGACGGCCCGTTCGAACTGCTGGGCCGCAAGCACCAACTGGCCTTCGGCTACGTCTACGCCAACCAGAAGTTCAACGCCGATGCGCGGGCGGCCACGCCGGCCGGCGGCCTCGCGCCGGATTTCAACGCCTGGAACGGCTCCTTCCCGGAACCCGTCTGGGGCGCCCCCACCTTCTACGAGAACGGCACCACCACGCAGCAGGCGCTGTACGGCGTCGCGCGCTTCAACGTGACCGATCCGCTCAAGGTGATCGTCGGGGCCCGGGTCACCGACTACCGCAAGAAAGGCGACGTGGCCTACAGCGGCGCCTACGAGGTCAAGAGCGACAACGAAGTGACGCCCTACGCCGGCGTGATCTACGACCTGAACGACACGTACTCGCTCTACGCCAGCTACACCAACATCTTCCTGCCCCAGAACGCGCGCGACGTCACCGGGCGCTATCTCGATCCCGTCAAGGGCAAGGCCATGGAAACCGGCATCAAGGGCGAGTTCCTGAATGGCCGGGTGAATGCGTCCGCGTCCGTGTTCCACATCAAGCAGAACAACCTGGCACAGCAGACCACGGACACGGTGCCCGGAACCAACCCGCCGGAAACGGCCTACCGCGCCGTGGACGGCGCGACCAGCAAGGGCTTCGAGCTGGAAGTCGCGGGCGAACTGGCTCCCAACTGGAACCTGAGCGCCGGCTACACGCACTTCCGGGCCAAGGCCGCCGACGGCACGGACGTGAACAGCCTGTATCCGCGCCGGCTGTTTCGCCTCTTCACCACCTACCGCCTGCCCGGCGCATGGAGCGGGCTGACGCTGGGCGGCGGCCTGAGCTGGCAGGGCAAGACCTACACGCATGCCGCCAACCCGCTGGGCGTGGTCGAGAAGGTCGAGCAGAAGGACTACGCCCTGGTCGGCCTGATGGCGCGCTACGAGATCAACAAGCAGATGACCGCGCAGCTGAACATCAACAACCTGTTCGACAAGAAGTACTACGGCATGTTCGCGGCCTACAGCCAGCTGACCTACGGCGCGCCGCGCAACGTCACGGTCAGCCTGAAGTACAAGTTCTGAACGCCCGCCTCAGAACCCGCCGAACATCGTGCCCAGTGCGATGACCAGGGCCAGCGCCGGCAGCGGAAAGAGGATCGTCACGGCGGCGATGTCTCCATACGACTGCCGGTGCGTCAGCTTGCAGATGGCCAGCAGCGTGATGATGGCGCCGCAGTGCGGCAAGGTGTCCATGCCGCCGGCGGCCATCACGGCCACGCGATGCATCAGCTCGGCGCTGATGCCCGCCTCGTGGGCCATGCGCAAGTAGTCCTGGCCCAGCGTCTGCAAGGCGATGCTCAGGCCGCCCGAGGACGAACCCGTGATGCCAGCCAGCACGTTCATCGCCACCGCCTCGGAAATCAGCGGATTGCCGGGCGCCACGTTCAACACCGTGTCGCGGATGATGGCGAACCCCGCCAGGCCCGCGATGATCGCGCCGTAGCCCACTTCGGAAGCCGTGTTGAACAGCGGCAGCATGAAACCGAACACGCCCTGGTTGATGGTGTCCTTCAGGTTGTTCCAGTGCTTGAGCCGCAGCAGCACCAGCACCGTGCAGGCCGTGGCCAGCGCGATGATCAACGCCCACAGGCCGACGATCTTTTGCGGTTCCAGGTCGGGGAAGCGCCGGGCCAGGAACGAGAAATCCACCGCCGGGAACACCACGTAGGTGAACAGGGCGTTGATCCCGACCACCAGCAGCAGCGGCAGCAAGGCCAGCGGCACGGGCATGATCGACCACCGGGCATCCTGCTCCGCGCGGCCGTCGGTGGGCGCGCCCTCCTCCGCGTCGTCGTGGTCGCCGTAGCCTTCACCCGCGGCCTGGGCGGAAGCGGCGCGGCGGCGCAGCCACCAGGTGCCGCCCCCGAACATGATCGCGGCCGCGATGATGCCCAGCCCGGGCGCCGCGAAGACGTTGGTGCCGAAGTACGGGATGGGAATCGCGTTCTGGATGGCGGGCGTGCCGGGCAAGGCCGTCATGGTGAACGTGAAGGCCCCCAGCGCGATCGTGGCGGGAATCAGCCGCTTGGGTATCCGCGCCGCCTTGAACAGGTCGACCGCGACCGGATAGATCGCGAAGGCCACGACGAACAGCGACACGCCGCCATAGGTCAGCAGCGCGCAGGCCAGCACCACGGTGACGATGGCGTGCTTCTCGCCCACGCTGGCCACGATCCAGCGCGACAGCGTATTGGCCGCCCCCGAGTCGGCCATCAATTGGCCGAACAGGGAACCCAGCAGGAAAATGGGCAGGAACTGCAGCACGTAGCCGCTCAGGGCGGTCATGAAGGTGCCGGTATAAATGGGCAGCAGCAGCGCGGCGTCGCCCGACAGCACCACCGCCAGCGCGCCCATCAGCGGCGCCAGCAGCAGCACGGTAACGCCGCGATAGGCCAGGTACATCAACAGCGCCAGGGAAACGACGATGGCGAGCGTGCTGGTCATGGGACTCCTTGGGGCAAGGCATGGCAAAGCCCCATCATCTCATGCCGACACGACAGTTTCCGGTCCACGCCAGGCCCGCGGCCCCGGCCTGGCCCGCTAGAACGAATGCCGCAGCCCCACCATCACCCCCATCTGCCCCTGCCCCGCCTTGGGCGACCACGGCACGATGCTGCTGCTGGACACCGAGAACACCGCCCCCGCGCCGCTGTTGCCCATGTGGGCCAGCATGGCGTAGGCGGCGGTGCGCTTCGAGAAGCTGTAGCTGGCGCGGCCGACCAGCATCGTGCCCTTGGCCTGGTAGGCGTTGGCGATCATGCGCGTGGCCTGCGCGTTCAGGGTCCAGCTGCCGATCGGATAGGTCGCGCCCACGAAATACAGGTTGGTCGAGACATCGGCGGCGCTGCCTTCGATGCGGCGGTGCATCCAGCCGGCGCCCAGTTTCAGATCGGCGATGTGCAGGTAGCCGTTGGCCATGTAGCGCCGGTCGCGGCTGTCGGACGACGCGATCGCGACCCCGGCCACGCCCGGCACCACCACCGCCGGGGCGGCGCCGGGACCGCCGCGCTGTTCGTCGATGACGGCCGCCACGCCCCAGCCGCCGCCGTCGTACTTCAGCAGCCCCGACCATCCGCGGCACGCCTGGGCGTCTCCGGGGCGCTCGCCGCCGCAATTGCCCGCGGCGGAGGTATCGCGGCCCAGGGAATAGGTCGCGCCCACGGTCAGGCCGCCGAACCTGCCGCGGTAGGCCAGCGAGTTGTCGGCGCGCGCGTTGGGGATGTAGCTGTCGAAGCTCGCCATGCTGAACACCGACGGTCCGATCACGTCGGCGTCCATCAGCGACCAGGCCAGCATGGTCGATTGGCGCCCCAGGGTGAAGCTGCCCCATGGCCCCTCGACACCGACGATCGCGGTGCGCCCGAACAGGCGGCCCGCCTGGCCGGACGAACCCGAGTCGGCGAAGAAGCCGCTTTCCAGGTTGAAGATGCCGCGCCAGCCGTTGCCGAGGTCTTCGTTGCCGCGCAGGCCCCAGCGCGACGGCAGCTGCCCACCGGTCAGCGTGGGCATGCGCACGCCCGATCCGCCGCTCGCGCTGGCATGGGTGATGTATTCGACGCCGGTATCGATGGCGCCGTACAGCGTCACGTTGCCGGCGGGCGACTGGGCCAGGCAAGGCAGGGAAACGAGGGCGAGCGCGAGCCCCCCTGAAAGTCCGAGTTTCATGGTCGTTCCTGAGGAAAGGAGGATATCGGGCAGGCCCGCCCGAGGGGACTACTCGTCGTTGCCGTTCAGTGGACCGCCGCGGCCTGTTCGGCCTCGACCTGTTCCCTGGCCAGCTTCTCCATCACGCGCCTTACCCGCACGAGACCGAGATCATGGGAATAGAGGTTCTCCTGGCTGCGCGCGTGGCGCGCCAGGCTTTCGATGACGACGCGATCCTGTTCCAGCACGTCCCAGTGCAGGCCTTCCAGGCGGTTGCGGTACAGGAAGCGCCACAGGTTGCGCTCGAAGCCCTGGGACTTGCGGATGCGCCAGAAGTACACCTGGCAATTGCCGTCGTCGACGGGCGTGACGAAGCCCACGATGAAGAACTCGCCGCCGCCATACTGCGGACGATAGGGAACGGACAGGCGGATCCACAGCGAGGACGTGTGGCCGAACTCGACCCAGTCGAAGTTCACGCCGCGCTGGCCGACCTTCTCGAAGACCAGGCCGCAGTCGGTGTGGCGGATGACCATTTCCGCCTTCTTGTCGCCCTCGGCCATCGAATGCGAGTTCGAATGCAGATAGGTCCCGTGCATGAGGTCCATCACGTTATCGATGGCGTAGCGGTAGTTGCACTTCCAGTTCTGCATGCACAGGAAGCCGGAGTACTCGTCGTTCGTCATTTCCTCGGGCAGCGCGAACGGCCTGGGCTGCCCGTGCTCCATGGACCCGAACCACAGGAAGACGGCGCCGCCGTACTCGACCACCGGATAGGACCGCAGGCATTTCCTGCCCACGAGCTGGCTGCTTTCCAGCGCCGGCACGTCGGCCACCTTGCCTTCGCCGTCGACCTCCACGCCGTGGTACCAGCAGGCGATGCGCTCGCCCAGGTTCCAGCCCAGCGACAGGCGGGCGCCGCGATGGGGGCAGCGGTCCTCGACCGCGCGCACCGTGCCGGCGCGATCGCGCCACAGCACGATGTTCTCGGAAAGCCGGGTGATGCCCAGCGGGGTATCGCGCACGGCATAGCTGGGTGTGACGGGGTACCAGAGGTTGCGCAGGCCGGTTTCCACGCGGGTCGCGGCGGCAAGGGCCAGGCCGTCCTGGACGATGGGGTTCATGGGGATGTCTTCCTACTGTTTCGCCGGCACGAAGTCGTTCGTGAACAAATCGTTCAGCGGGACCGCGCGCGAGATGATGCCTTCGTTCAGATAGAACGCCTGGAGCGTGGCGACGCGGTCCGGGTCGATCGCGCCCAGCCGGGGCTGGCCCTGGTAGACGGTGGCGTTGTACAGCCGCAGGACCGACTCCACGTACTTCTCCCGCCCCTGGTACCCCGGCACCGCCTTGACGTAATCGGCCGTGGCCGCGACCGGATCGCGCGAGATGTCGGCCAGGCCGCGCAGCGTGGCCTTGACGAACTTGCGGATCAGCTCGGGCTCCTTCCTGATGGTCTCGTCCGAAGCCAGGATGGCCTGGGCCATGCTCTTGAAATAGCGGTCCGCCGGAATCAGCTCGACCTTCACGCCCGCCTCCTGCGCGCTGACCGTCCACTCCGGCACCGAGGCCAGCGCGGGGATCTTCTGTTCGGCGAAGAGCTGCCAGACCGAGGGGCCGCTGGCCTGGATGTCGACCGACGACTTCGGCAGGCCGTTCGCCCGCAGCATGCCCAGCAGCGCGTAGTAGGTCGTGTCGGCGTAGGACATCGCGCCTATGGTCTTGCCCTTCAGGTCCGGGATCCCGCCCGGCGCGGCGGCGCGGTTGATGGCCAGGTGCATCAGCGAGGCGCCGCCCAGTACCGCCACCGCCTTGACCGGCACGCCGTTGGGCCGGACGATGATGGGCGTATCCCCCACGCCGCCGCCCAGCGGCGCATTGCCCGCGCCCACCTGCTTGGCGACGTCGGCGCCGCCCTTGCCGACCACGAAATTGATCTTCAGGCCCTCTTGCGCGTAGTAGCCCTTCTGCTGCGCGATCATCCACGGCGCGAACGCGGGCAGGCTGGGCGGGGCCGGCAGCAGATAGGTCACGTCCCGGAGGTTTTCCGCCCGTGCCTGCGGGAGCATCAGGGACACGGCGGCGATACAGGCGGCGGCTCTTGCGGCGGACAGCAGGCTCATGGCGGCTTCCTTGGGTGAACGTGGGCGGCTTAGTAGCCGAGGCGGGACATTTCCTGTTCCAGGCTCGCGGCGCTCCAGGCCCGTCCCGACAGGTTGGCGACGCCGGCGGTGTTCAGGTGGTCGGCGAATTGCTGCGACGTCCTGGCGCCTGCCAGGTAGGCGCTTTCGATCGCATCGGCCAGCGCGTTCTCGTAATCGGTGGGAGCCGATTCCCTGCTCTGCCAGCGAAGGTTCACCCCTTCGCCGGGGGCTTCCACCATGCCCAGGCCCGCGTGCGGACTGGGCTCGTTCCCCTTCCATCTGCTCAGGTGGACGTTGAATTGCTCGGGCATACCTTCCTCGCGATGAGTCGGCCAGAAACGGCGCTGGCATTGAGTTTTTTCTATTCCTAAAACTAGGAATAGAGAGCAGATTATCGACCGCGAAAAAAGGTGTCAAGAATTTTCAGACTAGCGAAAACGCCTACTTCACGATGCCGTGCAGGATGAGGCGCGTGGCGAAATCCAGGTAGCGTCCGGTCAGGTCCTCGGCGTCGGGCTCGCCGTTGAACAACACCTTGAGCATGGGCTGGGCATCGACGAAGAAGGTGCACAGCCCCAGGAAGGCGACATGCAGGAAACGCGGGTCGATGGCATCGAGCTGCGGATCGCCGTCGCGCCCGACCAGCAGCGCCTCGCTCAGCGCCAGGCCGCGCAAGGCCACGCCTTGCAGCGTGTCGATGCGCTCGGGCGTGTCGACGTGGCTGTAGATCTCGTTGAGCACCAGTTGCAGGAAGCGCGGATTGTCCTTCAGCGCCTCGATCAGCAGGACCAGGCGCTTGCGGATCCGCGCTTCCAGCGGCGCATCCTGCCCCAGCATGACCTGGCTCCTGGCCTGGAGCTGGTCCATGATATGCGTGGCCGCGGCGCGCATCAGGCCCTGCTTGTTGGTGAAGTAATACCGGATCAAGGCGGGATCGACGCCGGCGGCCGTGGCGATTTCGAGCACGCTCAATTCCTGCGGCGTCTTGGTCTTCATCAGCGCGATCGCCGCGTCGATGATCGCGGCCTTCCCCACCATGGTCCTCTCCGTGGGATGGCCGGCGGAGCGCTTGATTCGTGGCTTCTTGCGGGGCGAGGGATCAGGCATACGTGTCGTCGGTGGGACTCGGCAACGCGCAGTGTACCGGTCATTGGTGCCGGACAGGCGGCCCCCTGCGCGGGACTACCGCGCGGCTTGGTGACGCGCCCCGCGCTTACTGTCCCGCCCCGCACGCCCGCACGAAATCGTCCGCCAGCCCCGCCACGGCGCGCTTGGGCCAGATGGCGCTGACGTCGAAGCTGGGCAGCCTCGAGCCGTCCACGACTTCGCAATAACGCACGCCGGCGAAATCCAGCGACCGTATCCAGCTGGGCAGGAGCGCGATGCCGCAGCCGCCGGCCACGCACGCCAGCACGGTCAGGGTCCGGTTCGCCTCTTGCACGATTTCCGCGTCCAGGCCCTCCTTGCGAAACGCGTCCATGACGGACTCGTAGAAGGTGGGTAATTGCTCGTGCGGAAACATCACCAGGCCGGCGCGGGCGATGTCCGCCATTGACACCCGGTCCTGGCCGCCGGGCAACAGGTCTTCCGGTACCGCCGCCACCAGGCGTTCACGCATCAGCACTTTCTCGTGCATGACCCCGGACAGGGCCACCGGCGTGTGCACCAGCGCCACGTCGATTTCGCCGCGCGACAAGGCCTGCGCCTGTTCGGCGTTGCTCATCTCGCGCAGCACGACGCGCAGGCCGGGAGCCTCGTCGCGCAGGGCGCGCAAGGCGCGCGGCAGGATGTCGACCAGCGCGCTGGAGACCAGGCCGACGCGCAGCACCCCGGCCCGCCCCGCCGCGATCGCCTGGGCCGCATCGATGGCATTGACGATGCGAAAGACCCCGCGCCGTACTTCCTCGGCGATCTGCCGCGCCGCCGGCGTGGGCTCGGCGCCGCGCCGCGACCGCTGGAACAGTTTCACGCCCAGTTCGCGTTCGAGCCGCGCCAGGGACTGGCTCAGGGCCGGCTGGGCCACGCCCAGTTTCTCGGCCGCCTTGCTCAGGCTGCCCGTATCCAGGACCGCGATGAACTCTTCCAGACGCCGGATATCCATCACAAAACCTTATATAAAAACATGCTGTGCTGGATAGATAAATATAACAAGCCTTCCTAGAATCGGCCCGAATCCGGCACTCGCCCCGGCCGGACCCGACTCTGGAGAGATTCCCCGTGGCCGACCCCACGCCCCCGCTGATCGATGCCCACGCCCATGTCTTCGCCCGTACGCTGGCGCTGGCGCCGGACCGCCGCTACGCGCCGCAGGCCGATGCGCCGCTGGAGGACTATCTCGGACACCTGGATGCGCACGGGCTCGGGGCCGGCGTGCTGATCCAGCCCAGCTTCCTGGGCACGGACAACGGCTACATGCTCGATGCCATCCGCCAGGCGCCGAACCGCCTGCGGGGCGTGGCGGTCGTGGACGAGCATGCCGCGCCGGCCGAACTGGAGCGGCTGGCGCGCGGCGGCATCGTCGGCATCCGGCTGAACCTGATCGGGCAGCCGCTGCCGCTGCTGGATCAAGGCGGCTGGCCCCGCTTGCTGGCGTGCCTGCGGGCGCTGGACTGGCATGTCGAAGTCCACGTGGAAGCGGCGCGCCTGTCCGCTATCGTCGGCCCGCTGCGCGCGGCGCAGTGCCGCGTGGTGGTGGACCACTTCGGCCGGCCCGCCCCCGCGCTGGGAGCGGCCGACCCCGGTTTCCGATGGCTGCTCGAGGCCGCCCGCGACGACGGCGTCTGGGTCAAGCTCTCGGGCGCCTATCGCAACGGGTCCGAGCCCGCCGGACCGGCGGCGCGCCAGGCCGCGCGACTACTGATCGAGCATGCCGGACCGGACCGCCTGGTCTGGGGCAGCGACTGGCCCCACACCCAGCACCCCGGCGTGACCTATGCGCAAACCTTTCAGGCACTCGCCGACTGGATCGGCGACATCGATCTACGCCTGCGCATCCTCGCGGCCAACCCGAGCCGCTGCTTTGCATTCTAAGGAGACACCATGATCCGCATTCCCGTCCTGGCCACCCTGGCCTTCGCCCTGCCCTTGTCGGCCGCGCACGCGGCCTGGCCCGAGAAAGCCGTCACCCTGATCGTCACCTATCCGCCCGGCGGCACGGTGGACACGGTGGCCCGCATCATCGGCCCCAAGCTGTCGGCCCGGCTCGGCCAGTCGGTCATCATCGACAACAAGGGCGGCGCCGGCGGCATGATCGGCGGCGCCGCCGCGGCCCGCTCGGCCCCCGACGGCTACACCTTCATGCTCGATGCCTCCAACCACGCTCAGAACCCCGCGCTGCAAAGCAAGATGAGCTTCGACACGCTCAAGGCCTTCGACTCCGTATCGCTGCTGCTGCGCGTGCCCAACGTACTGGTGACCTCGCCGCAAGGCAAGATCGCCTCGGTGCAGGACCTGATCCGGAACGGCAAGTCCAAGACCCCCGCCTACTTCGCCTCGGCCGGCCCCGGGTCGGCGCAACACCTGGCCGGCGAACTGTTCAACGTCATGGCCGGGACCTCGCTCGTCCACGTCGCCTACAAGGGTGGCGGCCCGGCCATGGTCGACGTGATGTCCGGCCAGGTGCCCATCATGTTCGCCAGCCTGGGCTCGGCGTGGACCCACATCCAGAACGGCAAGCTGCGGCCCATCGCGGTCGGCGGCGACAAGCGCTCGGCCGTGCTGCCGCAGATTCCCACCATCGCCGAATCCGGCGTGCCGGGCTTCTCGTCCTACGAGTGGAACGCCGTGTTCGCGCCCGCCGGCACTCCCAAGGCCATCGTCGACCAGATGTCGGCCGCGCTGGCCGACGTGCTCAAGGATCCGGACATCAAGTCCAAGCTCGAAGGCATCGGGGCCGAACTGGTCGGCTCCAGCCCCGCCGAACTCGAGACCTTCCGCCGCGCGGAGATCCAGAAGTGGCAGGACGTGGTCAAGAAGAGCGGCATCACCGTGAACTGAGGTTCGCGATCGCCGGCAAGATCAGCGCGGCTTGCCGGCAATCGCGGCCATCAGGTCGTCGACATGCACCATCAGCCCGCGCACCTGGCGCAGCCGCGGATACTGATCCAGCACCGCCGCCCAGCCCGGCGCATGCAGCAATTCGTTCCAGACCGGTTCGAGCTCCCGCGGGTCCGCGTCGCGCCCTGCTTCCAGCGCGCCGGCGAACGCCAGGCTGGCCGGTGCCGACAGCAACTGCATGCGGCTGGCCGCGCCCAGCAGGCGCGGCGTGGGTTCGGCGGGCGCGTCGCAGCAGTACAGCACCGAACGGGCCAGGCCCGCTTCGTCGGCGGATAGCGCGCGCAGCGACGCTCCGCGCAAATGCACCGTGCCTTCGCCGGCCTGGAACGGATAGACCCTGTGTTCCTCGGCCTGCGCCAACAGGCGCACGCCGCGCCGCAACCGCGGCAGGTCGGTCGTCGCCGCCTCGATGGAGGCCTTGGCTTCGACCAGCAGGCGGACGTCCCAGGCCGGCTCGCCCTCTACCTCCGGCGCGCGCCGCAGCAGGACCGCGTCCCACTCGGTCTTGGCGTGTTCGTGGCTGGCCGGTATCAAGGACGGCACCCGCATCGACGTCACCACCCGATAGGCCGCTTCGGCATGTTCTTCCTTGCACAGGCGTTCGGCCAGCGCCCCGAGCGCACGGGCGGCCGACGCCTCGACGGCCTTGCCGCGTTTCTGCGAAATACCGCCTTGCGCGACGGCCTCGGCGCTTCCCGGGGGCGGTCCATGCCGCTCCCGGAGCGCTTGGTAGTGGCGCACGAGTTCGTCCGAGGCCAAGGCGTCGAGGCGTTGCAGGCGAGCCAGGGCCGGGTTGTCCAGCAACTTGGCCAGGCCGGTCTGAAGCGGCGTGTCGCCGGCGATGTCCGGCCTGGCCAGCAGGCGCGGCAGGGCCGTATGGACGTCGCGCCAGGACGCGTGGGAAGCGGCGGCGCGCCATCGCGCCAGGGCTTGCCGCACCGGCCCATCGGGCATGCGTTGCAGCCGGGCCGGATGCGCCACGGCATCGACCGCCGCCCGGACCTGCCGGCCGTCCTGGCCGGCACGCGCGACCAGCGAGGCGTATTCGCGCACGTGCGCATGGCGGTGCCTGAACACCATGGCCTGGATGACCGGGTCGCCGGATCCCGGTTGCATCGCTTCGCGGATCAGGCAAGCAAGCGCCCCGGTGAAGGCCCGTGCCAGCTTCGCGTCCGGCCGCCCTCCATCCGCGGCGGCCCGGCGGGCCTGCTCGATGGCCAGCGCGAGCGCGGCCGACGGATGGGCCGCGGGTTTTCCGGGCAGCCAGAGCGCATCCGGCGGCAGGCCGTAGCGGCGCGGGACCGATTGCAGGATGTCATCGAGCATCGGACATTCACGCCGATGCGTTGAAATCAAGAATCATATAGTCACATTTGAAATGTTTTGACTCATAATATTGGGGTCGGTTCGCGACGCTCATCCATGTGCCCTCGCGCCATGGCCTGGCAATTATCCCTCTCACGACCCATGAACATGAGAACAGTGCGTTTTGCCCTGCTGCCCCTGGTCGCCGCCCTGCTGGCCGCGTGCGGCGGCAGCGGTTCGAACGGCGACCAGCCCGTGGCCTGCGTGGAAACCGGTCCCTATGCCTGCAAGACGGGCGAGACCGAGCCGCTCTACACCTTCCAATGGGCGCTGAACTACGCCGCCAGCTATTTCAAGGATTTCGCCGCCGTGTTCGGCGGCGGGCTGGACCTGAACGTCGAAGCGGTCCATCGGCAGGGCGTCAAGGGCCAGGGGGTGAACGTGCTGGTGCTGGATACCGGCACCGACCTGCGCAACGAAGACCTGGCGCCCAACGCCGATTTCGGCATGTCGTGGAATTTCCTGACGGAAACGAACGATCCCTATCCCGATCTGGCCGCCCCCGACAGTGCTCCGCACGGCACCGTCGTCGCGGGCATCATCGCCGCGGCCCAGAACGGGAAAGGCGTCATGGGCATCGCGCCGCTGGCCACCGTGGGGGGCGCCAACTTCATCAGCAAGCCAGGCAGGATCTTCGAGGCCTACGGCGGCGCGCCCTGGTCCAGCAAGGCGCACGTGTTCAACGCCTCGTATGGCGCCGATACGGTCGCGATGCCGTATGAATCCGATACCGGCATCGGCAACATCGTGGCGATCCGGGGCCTGAAGAAATTGCGCGACGGCAAGGGCGCCGTCTTCCTCAAGGCCGCCGGGAACTCCTTCGATCCGGGCCTGTGCGGCATCGAGGCCGCCTATTTCGACTGCACCAACCCCACCAACGACACGACCAACCTGGAACCGAACATCATCACCATCGCGGCCCTGAACGCCAAGGGCAGCGCCAGCAGCTACAGCAGCTCGGGCTCGGTGGTGTGGGTCACGGGCATGGGCGGCGAATACGGCAGCCAGGGCACCTATGGCGAAGGCGCGGGCGCCGGCGACGACGGACCGACCATCTTCTCGACGGACCTGCGCGGCTGCGTCCACGGCTACAGCCGCGCCGGCGCGGGCACGCCCTTCCTGCGCGGCCAGACCGTGCGCAACGGCCAGCCCGACAACGTCGATTGCGACTACACCTACATGAACGGCACCTCCGCCGCCACCCCCACCCTCGCGGGCGTGGCCGCCCTGGTGCTCAGCGCCAATCCGGCGCTTACGTGGCGCGACGTGCGCGACATCCTGCGCGTCTCCGCCCGCAAGGTGGATGCCGACTACATCCGCCACATTCCCTTCCGGGGCGACAAGCCCTTCGGCGCCCTGCTGGACCTCGCCACCAATAAGCCCACCGACCGCATCGGCGGTCCCGCCGACATCCACGACGGCGCCACGGCCTTCCCCATGGACCTGGGCTGGCAGAAGAACGCCGCGGGCTACGAGTACTCCAACTGGTACGGCTTCGGCGTGCCGGATGCCGCCAAGGCGGTGGCCCTGGCGCTGAAGTACAAGGAAAATCCCGGCCTGAGCCGTTCCGGCGACGTCCAGATACCGGAGTTCCGGCCCATGGCCTACTGGCAGTTGAACGAGCTGGCGCCGGACGTGGACCTCGACGAACTCGAAGGCGCGACCGTCCGCACCGGTCCCTTCCCCTACCGGCGCATCACGTCGCTGGGCAAATTCCAGGGCGATGCGCGAACGGTGGACCAGCTCCAGGTCCGCCTGTCCGGCGAAGGAGTCTGCCTGGGCTCGCTGGGCATCGCCGCCAGGTCGCCCGGGGGCACGGTTTCCCTGCTGAAGCTGCCCAACGACCACTTCAAGGCGGACGGCTGGGACGAGTTCCGGCGCTATACGCTGGGAAGTTATGCTTTCCATGGAGAGGCCGCACAAGGCGCCTGGGAATTCTTCGCCATCGCTTCGAACTCCGACACGCAGATCACCGTGGTCGATCGCGATCCCGACGGCAACCCCCGCAAGCGCCTGTCCGAGCCCTGCCCCTCGACGAACGACGACGGCTCCGACCGGAATTTCAGACTCGTCGTCGAAGCCCGCGTCATCGCCCAATAAGCCAGGCCGCCACCCGTTCCAGGAATCCGACACATGAAAAAGAGTTTTCGACGCTACATCGGGCTGATCGGCATGTCGCTGGCGCTGGCCAGCGGCGCGGCGTTTGCCCTGACACCGGGGCAGAAGCTTCCCAAGTCGCAGATCGCCCAGTGGGGCGCCCTGCCCGTCTACGACATCGACGGCAGCCGCATCCGGGTGATCCCGCCCCAGTATTCGGATAGCCAGGACACCCTGGTGCTCAACGAGCAAGGGGTGGTCGGCAAAAGCGCCAACGAAGTCGTCGTGGCCCAGGCGTCCGCCGGCGTCCAGGCCCTGATCGAACAGACGCAGCCGCGCCCCGTTTCGGTCAAGCGCTACGAGGCAACGGGCATCACGGTATCGACCTATGCCGACTTCGCCCAGGCGGTCGAAGCGCTGCGTGCACTCAAGGCCGCGCTGCCCTCCGCGCAAGTAGGTCTGCCGATATTGTTCACCCGGCCGCAACCCTATTGACGTTCTGCCCCGCGGTCCCTGAGTCCGATTTCGCGTACAGTTCGGGCGGAAAACCGCATCCGCTCGACCAGGGACCGCCTTGAACCGTTTCAGAAAAGACATCAATGGCCTGCGCGCCTGGGCCGTCGTTGCCGTCGTCCTGTACCACTTCGGCGTTCCCGGCTTCGAAGGCGGCTTTGTCGGCGTCGACGTCTTCTTCGTGATTTCCGGCTTCCTGATGACCGGCATCGTCGTCGGGAAAATGGAGCGGCCGGGCGGGGCCAGGTCCTGGACGTTCGATGTCCTGGACTTCTACCTTGCCCGCGCCCGGCGGATCCTGCCCGCGCTGGCGGTACTGTGCGCGGCCTTGCTCGCTGCGGGCGGGTTCTTCCTCGGCCCCCTGGACTACGCGCAACTGGCCACCCATGCCGCCGCCGCGCTGCTGTTCCTGTCGAATGTGCAGTTCTGGCGCGAGGCCGGCTACTTCGACGCCCAGGCCCATGAAAAACTCCTGCTTCACACCTGGTCGCTTTCGGTGGAATGGCAGTTCTGCCTGGCCCTGCCGCTCGCGCTGCTGCTCGTCTGGAAAATCCGCCCTGGCAGGAAGTTTCTGGGTTTGGCCGTCCTGGCCGGGTTCGCCGCATCGTTCCTCCTGTCCGTGGCCTTCACCCCCAGGGCAGCCAGCGCCGCCTTCTACCTCCTGCCCACCCGGGCCTGGGAAATGCTGGCGGGCGGCCTGGTCTACCTGTACCAGGACAGGAACCCGCTGGCCCGCGGCGGCAACAGGATCCTGGAAGCTCTGGGCTTCTTGATGATCGCGTCCAGCATCGCCGCGTTCGATGGCGCCGGCCTCTGGCCGGGATGGAAGGCCATCGTTCCCGTGCTGGGGACGGCGCTGGTCATCCTGGCCGGGAACGACGACTCCCCGCTCAGCGCGACGCCGGCCGCCCAGTGGCTGGGCAAGACCTCTTATTCGCTCTATCTCTGGCATTGGCCGCTGTGCGTGGCGCTGATCTATACGGGCACCCAGGGCCAGCCCGCGCCCACGGTCGCGGCCATCGTCCTGAGCCTGGCGCTCGGATGGTTGTCCTGGAAGCTGGTCGAAAACACCAGCCGGCAATCGCTGGTCCGACACCCGCAAGCCCGGCAATTCGCCGTCATCGCCCTGCCCGTGGCCTGCCTGGTCGCCGCCAGCCTCTACACGGCCGGCCAGGAAGGATTTCCGGAAAGACTGGCCGGAAGAATCAGCCCCGACAAGGCGCTGCTCATGTCCATGCCGCTACCCGCCACCGGCTGGTGCTTCTACAGCCTGGATGCGGTCAAGACCCTGGAAGTCGGCGAACAAGGCCTGGACTGCCACGTGGGCGAGGCCGGCGCGCCCAAGACCGCGCTGCTGTTCGGCGACTCCTTCGCCGGCCACAACCTGCCGTTCTGGGACAAGGTCGGCAAGCATTTCCACCTGAACGTGCATGTCGTCGCCACGAGCTGGTGCTTCCCGACCCTGGGCAAGGCATTCATCGGCCCGACCTCGCACAAGGCCTACGAACAGTGTCTGCTGGACAGGGCCTACGTGAAGGACAACCTGGCACAGTACGACTACATCCTCCTGGCCGGGAACTGGGGGCCGGTGTACAAGCGGGGGCTCATGGATTCGATGCTGGACACGCTGGAATCCATGAACCGCCTGGACAGGAAGATCGTCATCATGGAAGCCCCGAAGCGCTTCGACAAGAATCTCCGGTCGGCCTATGAACGAAGCCTGCTGCTGGGCCTGGCGTTTTCCGCGGACCGGGTGCCCGCCACCCACGACGCGATGAACGTGGACGCGCACCGCGCGCTGGACGCCTACGCCAAGGACAAGCCGAACCTGTACATCCTGACCCGGTCGATGCTGTTCAGGGACAGCTACCAGACCCGCGACCACGTGCCCTTGATGGTGGACGACAACCACCTGAGCATCCTGGGGGCGCAGCAGTCCGCGGACTACGTGCTGGCGGCCGCGGGCAGCGCGCCGGACTTCGATGCGTTCCTGGAAACGCTGACGGACAGGCCGTCCGCAAGCCTCGGCGGACCCATGGCGATGCCTTGACAGGCGCTTCGGCACCCTGCCCTACAATCCCCCGGGTGAACCCCACCCCTGTGTCCAAGCCGCGCCGCGTGGCCTCGACCGCGCGCGGCCAACCCGCCCCCGTCCGGTCCGGCGTCAAATCGGCGGACCGCGTCCTCGATCTGCTGGAGCTGCTGGCCAGCACGGGCCGGGCCATGACGCATGCCGAAATCGCGCGGCGCACCGGCGTCCCGAAAAGCAGCCTGACCGCGCTGCTGCACAATCTGGTCGGCCGCGGCTACATCGAGCAATTGCAGGATACGCAGCAGTTCCAGCTGGGCGAAGGCGCCTACGCGCTCGCGCGGCGCGGCGCGCACAATCGCGACCTGCTGCGCGCCAGCGAGCCGTGGCTGCAGCGGCTTACGCACGACACCGGGGAATCGGCCGGGCTCAGCGTGCTGCGCAACGACATGGCCGAGCGCATCGCGTCCTCGCAGTCGCCCAAGGCCGTGCTGTATTCCGTGCACGTGGGCGTCATGCAGCCGCTCTACGCCAGCTCGGCGGGCAAGGTGCTGCTGGCGTGGCTGCCGCCGGCCGAGCGCGAAGCCTATCTCCAGCGCGTCAGGCTGCAACCGCGCACCGAGCAGACGATACGCTCGGCGGCGGTCCTGCGGCGGCAACTGCACCAGGTCCGCGAGGAAGGCGTGGCCTGGTCCTTCAGTGAATTCACGGTCGGCATCGTGGGGCTGGCCGTGCCTGTCCTGGACGTGCATGGACGCGCGCTGGCGGCCCTGGGCTTCGCCCTGCCGGCCAGCCGCCTGGACGACACGCGCAAGCCGAAGCTGGAACTGGCCCTGCGCAGCGCCGCCGCGAAAATCACGGCGGCCATGGACAAGACCCGGTCCGCCGAAGCGAAAAGTGTTCACATATGAGAACACCCTCTGGCGGCAGGCGGCGCTGAGCGCAACACTGCACGGCATGACAGGAGGCACCCGCCCAGGGTGCCCAGGAGACATGCATGCCGCACCCCGCCACCATCCAGGAAACCCTGAACACGCCCATCGCGGGCCGTTATGACGTCATCGTCGTCGGCGGCGGCGCCTCCGGCACCGTGGCAGCCATCGCGGCGGCGCGCACCGGCGCACGCACGCTGCTGGTCGAGCGCGGCGGCTGCCTGGGCGGCGCCGCCACCGCCAATCTCGTGGCCCAATGGGTCGCGTTCTTCCACGGCGAGACGCGCGTGGTCGGCGGCATCCCGTTCGAGCTGGCCGAGCGCGTGCAGGCCGCCGGCGGCTCGGACGGCTTCCACCGCTACGTGATGGGCGAAGCCGCCGGCACGCCGTTCCCGCTGCGCGTGCTGCCCTTCAATCCCGAAACGGTGAAATGGGTGCTCGACGGCGCGGTCGGCGAAGCGGGCGTGGAGGTGCTGCTGCATACGAGCTTCGCGCGCGCGCTGACGCGGGACGGCGCCATCACCGGCGTTACGGTCGAGACCGTACAGGGCCGCCTGGCCTTGCTCGCGCCGGTGGTGGTGGACGCCTCCGGCGACGCGCTGGTGTGCGCCAGCGCCGGCGTGCCGTCCAAGGACGACGGCGGCGAGCGCCAGCCCTGCACGCTGTCCTTCCGGCTGTCGAACGTGGACGTGCCACGCTTCAGGGCGGTGCCTTCCGACGAACGCCGAGCCCGGGTGCTGGACGGCTTGCGGCGCGGCGAACTGTTCTGGGAAAGCCTGTCCTTCGTCAGCACCCCGGGCGGCACCGACGCCATCTGTCTGATGAGCCGCATCCAGGACGTCGACGCGCTGGATGCGCGCGACGCCTCGCGCGCCGAACAGGAAGGCCGCCGGCAGATCGCCAGCATCGTGGGCTTCCTGCGGCGCGAGATTCCCGGCTTCGAGCACGCCGTCCTGGCCGATGTCGCCGAACGCGTGGGCGTACGCGAGACGCGCCGCATCGAAGGCCGGTACACGCTAAGCGAAGAAGACATCATGCAGGCGCGTGGCTTCGAGGATGCCATCGCCCTGGGCGCCGGCCCCATGGACCGCCACCAGCCGGGCGGCACCGGCATCCGCCTGTATGCGCCGCCCCAGCCCTTCGAGATACCGCTGCGCGCGCTGCTGCCCGTGGACGTGGAAGGCCTGCTGGTATGCGGCCGCACCTTGAGCGCGACCCGCGAGGCCATGGCCGGCGCGCGCCACATGGCGACCTCCATGGCGATGGGACAGGCGGTCGGCACGCTGGGCGCCATCGCCGCAGCCGGCGGCCGCCGCCCTTCGGACGTTCCCGCCTCGGAAGTACAGCAGCGCCTGGCACAGGCCCATGCCCTTTTCCGCCGCGAGCAGGTCGCGCCCCAGAACCCGCCCGCCTGAGATTTCCCAGGAGACATCCATGAAAAGAACACGACAAGCCACCGCCTGCCTCGCCCTGCTAGCCACGGCCACCGTGGCGGCCGCCCAGGATTGGCCCAGCCGCGCCACCACGGTGATCAACCCCTTCAGCGCCGGCACGACCACCGACACCGTGGCGCGCGTCGTCGCCGAAGGCTTGCAGAAAAAATTCGGCACCCCCTTCATCGTCGATTCCCGGCCCGGCGCCGGCGGCATGATAGGCACCACGCTGGTCGCCCGCGCCCACCCGGACGGCAGCACCTTCGGCGTCAGCATCGCCGGCCCCTTGGTGCACAACCCCCTGCTCTACAAGAGCATGGCCTACGACCCGGACAAGGACCTCACGCCGCTGACGCTGGGCGTGCACCAGCCCTGCCTGCTGATCGCGTCCAAGGCGCTGGGCGTCAAGACCGTACCGGAACTGGTCGACGTGCTGAAGAAAAATCCCGGCAAATACAACTACTCGTACGTGGGCAACGGCTCGCTGGGCCATCTGGTCATGACCCTGCTGGCCAACAAGAGCGGCACGCAGATCGTCCCGATCATGTATGCCGGCGCGGTCCAGGCCACCACCGCCGTGATGACCGACGAGGTGCAGATGGGCTGCCTGCCCGCCCAGGCCACGATGGCGCAGGTGCGCGGCGACAAGGTGGTGCCCATTGCCGTCTCCACCGCCGAACGCGCAGCGCTGCTGCCCGAGGTGCCGGCCCTGCGGGAGTTCTACCCCGAGATCGTCGGCAGCGCCTGGATGGGCTTCGTCGCGCCCGGCGGCATGGCCCCCGCGCTGGCCGCGCGCATCAGCGCGTCGATCGGCGAGGTGCTGCGCCAGCCCCAGGTGGTTGAGTTGCTGCGCCAGCAATTGATGGAACCCGCGCCCGGTACGCCCGCGCAGTTCAAGGCCTTCATGCGGGAAGAACTGGCGCGCTGGAAACCCGTGATCATCGACAACAAGATCACCGCCGAATAGTGAAACGGAGAACGAGAAGTGAAAAGCCGTAGCAACCAGCCCCAGGGCTGCACCGCCCAGGGCGTGCCGATCGTGGCGCAGGCCGACGTCGTCGTCATCGGCGCGGGGCCGGGCGGCTTCGCGGCGGCGCTGCGCGCGCGCCGCGAAGGCTGCAGCGTGGTCCTCGTCGAGAAGTTCGACATGCCGGGCGGGGTCCACACCTCCGGGCTCCAGGGCGCCGCCAATACCGGCGTCGGCGGCATCCATACCGAACTGATGGAGCGCTTCGCCTCGGCCGGCGCCATCTACACCGTTACCGAAAAGGACCTGCCCGACTGGGCCGGCAACGCGCTGTCCCACTACGACCACTACCTGGAGCCGGGCTCGCCCTTCCGGCGCGCCTCCTTCAACCCCGATGCTGCGGGCAACATCATGCTGCGCATGCTGGACGAAGCCGGCGTGCACGCCATCTACGGCGCCGCCTTCGTGGACGTCGAGGTGCAGGCCGAGGGCGATCAGCGCCGCATCACCCACGCCATCATCGAAACGGTGCAAGGCCGCCAGGCCATCGGGGGCCGCGTCTTCGTGGAGGGCAGCGGTACCGCGGAAGTGGTGGCGCGTGCCGGCGCTCCCTTCGTGCGCGGCGGCGGACGGCAACCCGAGACCGTGGCCAGGGATGCCCAGGAGCGCCCCATACCCGGCGGCCTGCTGTGGATCATGAGCGGCATCGACTTCGCCCGGACCGCCGCCTACCAGAAGCGCGAGAACGACCCGGCGCTGAGCAAGCTGATCAACGCGGCGCGCGCGGCCGGCGACATCCCGCCCGAACTGTATCGCCCGCGCCTGGCCGACCAGGGCGTCTACGGCGACCACTACATCGGCCACCCGACGGTGGACATGAGCCCCATCCAGGGTCCGGGCACCTTCATCCTGTGGCAGAACGTGCCCTACGAGTGGGCGCTGCACATGGACGAGGACACCGAGCACGCCTCGCGCGCCAAGCGCGAGCTGCGCCGCCTGATCGATATCGAGGCCGCCTTCCTGCGCCAATACGTGCCGGGCTTCCAGGACGCCTTCATCTCCCACGTCGGCCGCTACGTGGGCGTGCGGGACGGCCGCCATCCCATCGGCGAATACGTGTTCTCCATCGACGACGCGCGCGAGCAGCGGCGCTTCCCCGACGCCGTGACGCGCCCCATGACCAAGACCTTCTTCTGGGACCAGTACACGAAGTACCGCTTCGAGGTGCCCTACCGCTGCTTCCTGCCCAAGGAAGTGGACAACCTCTTGCTGACCGGCGCCTCGCTGTCCTTCACCTTCGAGACCATCTTCATGGTCATGCGCAACTTCCCCTGGTGCTGCCAGACCGGCGAAGTGGCCGGCCACGCCGCCGCGCGCGCCGTCCGCGAAGGCGTCAGTCCCAAGCAGTTGCGCTGGACCGAGCCGCTGCCCTTCTGATCCGCAAGGAGACACGACATGAATGCTTCGGTCATTACCGAAACCCTGAACACGCCCGTACTCGACCACTATGACGTCATCGTCGCGGGCGGCGGCGCCTCCGGCCTGATCGCCGCCGTCGCGGCGGCCCGGGGCGGCGCGCGCGTGGCGCTGATTGAGCGCGCCGGTTGCCTGGGCGGCACCGCCACCTCCGGCATGGTCGCGCAGTACATCGGCCTGTTCAACGGCACCGTGCGCTGCGTGGGCGGCCTGGGCTTCGAACTCACGCAGCGCATCGAAGCCGCCGGCGGCAGCGACGGTTTCCGCCGCTACACCCTGGCCGAGGCCAGCGCCAACCCCGTCACCATCACCAACTTCCCCTTCAATCCGGAAGTCGTCAAGATCGTGGCCGACGACATGGCGCGCGAAGCCGGCGTGGACGTGCTCCTGCACTCGCGCGTCGTCGGGCCGCTGATGGAAGACGGCCGCGTGGCCGGCCTGCTGCTGGAAAACGTATCCGGCCGCCGCGCCCTGCGCTCGCGCATGCTGGTCGATGCCACCGGCGATGCCGTCATCGCCGCCGCGGCCGGCGTCCCCTGCGTTGGCGAAGAACCCGAACTGCGCGACAAACGCCAGCCCTTGACCCTGGTGTTCCGCGTGTCCAACGTGGACGTGCGCGCCTTCCGAGCCATCCCGCGCGAGCGCAAGCGCGCCATCGCCCTGGATGGATTGCGGCGCGGCCAGCTCGCCTGGGAAAGCCTGTCCTTCTGCAGCACGCCCGGCGACACCGACGCCATCTGCCTGATGAGCCGCATCCACGGCATCGACGCGCTGGACGGCGCCGAACTGACGCGGGCCGAACAGATCGGGCGGCAACAGATCAAGACCATCGTGCCCTTCCTGCGCGAACACGTTCCCGGCTTCGAACGATCCGTGCTCGCCGGCATCGCCGAACGCGTGGGCATACGCGAGACACGCCGCATCGTCGGCCGCCACACCCTGACGACCGACGACATCGTCGGCGGCAAACGCTTTGCCGATGCCGTCGCCCTGGGCGCCGGTCCCATGGACCTGCACGAAGCCGGCGGCACCGGCGTCGACCTGTGGATGCCGCCCGCCCCTTTCGAGATCCCCCTGGCCTGCCTGCTGCCCCAGTCCATCGAAGGCATCGTCGTGGCCGGCCGGGCCATCTCCGCCACGCGCGAGGCCAACGGCGGCGCCCGCCACATGGGCACCGCCATGTGCCTGGGCCATGCCGCCGGCGCCTACGCCGCCCTGGCGGCCAGCGGCCAGGGCACCCTGGAGAACCCCGCCATCGACTCGCTGCGCCAGGTGCTGCGCAGCCAGGGCGCCCTGATATCGGCCGACGAGGCGGTGGCCGACGCGGAACAAAACGCGGTCGACGCTCGCCCCGCCTGAATGGATTGATAAGGAGACAACCATGCACGACATCGTTCGACGCAAGACACTGGCCACGGCCGTGCTGATGGCCATCACGGCTGCCGGCGCCGTCCCCGCGCTGGCACAGGACTATCCCAGCAAACCCATCCGCCTGATCGTGCCCTTCCCCGCCGGCGGCCCGTCCGACACCACCGCACGGTCCATTGCCGAAGGCCTGGGCAAGGTGCTGGGGCAATCCGTCGTGGTCGAAAACAAGCCCGGCGCCGGCGCCATCATCGGCAGCGAAGTCGTGCTGGGCCAGCCCGCCGACGGCTACACGCTACTGATGGCCAGCAACGTCATCTCCACCGGCAAATGGCTCTACCCCTCCATGAACTTCGAACCCGTACGCGACTTCCGCGCCGTGGCCGGCGTGTTCCGCAGCCCGCACCAGGTGGCGGTGGCGCCGGACTTTCCGGGCAAGGGTATCCAGGACCTGATCGCCCTGGCCAAGCGAGAAGGCGGACGGATGAACTACGGCTCCGGCGGTTCAGGCACCATGCCGCACCTGGGCACGGAGCGGTTCAAACAGGTTACCGGCGTAGAGATGCAGCACATCCCCTACCGGGGCTCCGCACCGGCCAACGTCGCGCTGGTGGCGGGCGACGTGCCGGTGCACTTCGACATCGAGTTCTCGGTGCAACCGCTGCTGAAATCGGGCCGGCTGCGATCGCTGGGCGTCACGGCATTGAAGCGGTCCCCTCAGTTTCCCGACGTTCCCACGCTGGACGAACAGGGCATCAAGGGCTTCGAACTGTACTCGTGGTTCGGCATCGTGGCGCGCACCGGCACCCCGGACGGCATCGTCGCCAAATTGAATCAGGCCATCAACCAGGTGATGGAAACCCCGGAATTCAAACAGCGGCTGACGGCGCTGGGAGCGGAAAAAATCGGCGGACCGCCGGCTGCGTTCGAGAAGATGATCAAGGACGATTATCGGCTCTGGGGCGAGGTGATCAAGAAGGCCAACATCAAGATCGAATAAGTACGCGGCATCAGGGGTCGAGAAAGCAGCGAGAGGTCGCCATCATTCGCACCTGCTGCGTCGAATTGACCGACGGAGTGTGCAGCAGGCGCATGTCCATGAGGAAGACATCGCCTGCGCGTCCGGACATCTCGACGATCCCGATCCCCAGGTCATCAAGCTGGCGCTCCAGCCCCCCCGCCGTTTTCAATATCCGGCGCAACTGTGATGACGACATATCCGGCCGCGTATCGACACGATGAGATCCGGCCAGCGCCAACGTTCCCCCGCCGCCGCTGGCCACGTCGTCGAGCAGGAAGAATGCCTGTATCCCCGGCAAGCGGTCTGGCGGCTTCGCCGCCACGTCCACATGCCAGTTCAAACCTTGCAGCGTCCAGGCGCCCTGACGGGGCGGCGACAGCAGCAGTTCGACATCCTGGACCAGGTTCGGCGCTCGTCCGGCCAGTCGAGCCACCTCGACCAGCAATTCCCGCGTGACCAGCGATTCATGCAGGCCGGGCAGCCTGACCAGCGAAGACAGCTTGCCGATCTGCTGGAAGATAGGGAGGCCACGCACCAAAGCAGGCATGCCCTTTCCCTCGGACACGCGCTTGAGTTCATCAAGCAGCTTCTGCCGGACAGCCATCATCCGCTTGCGCGGATGAAAACCCTCCAACCGGACGTAGCCTCGATCGGCGAAGAAATCGGCTTGAGCGGGTTTCATTGGCAGAAACTCCCTGGAGGACCCGACGTCCACATTCCCGCCACTCAATGCAGGTAAAGCGGCGTACCGCCCTGTGGCCATGCGCTGTCTATTCGACTGCTTCGAGGATACACATGGCATCGCCCTCCGCCCAGACCATTCATCTCGCCCCTCCAGAGCCGTGCCCGAATTGCGGACGCGAGAGGATCGTCCACGCCGCCGGCGAGAAAACCGCTCCCCGGCGAACATTCGCCAGCCCCCCGCAGCTCACGATTTATATAGCGAACCTCCTGCTGATCGCGGGGCTATCGCGATTTCCGTACAACCAGAGAGCGCATCGTCACCGCTGATATTCGGCGGATTCCTGACCGGCCATATCTGCCTTGGCCTATACGCGATCCTGCTGCGCGAGCGCGGGCTGTTGTTTCTGAACGCCGCACTCGCGGCGTTGGATCTTTACGCGGTTGTCATTCGGCTCTGACGTTCGGCTCGGGTAATTTGATAAGTCCAGCATCTTGTAGCCGCCGCTTTATGCCTCCCTTTCTGAAGAGTGAGGAGTTTCATTGCCATTTGACGGTAATTGTAAATGTCGTCTCATAGCTTACACCTTGAGCAGCCCCGTACTCTGCCGCTACTAAACCACGTCGCCATCGACGACCGGGTCCCCTAACTCATTATAAACTGCGTGCTGCAAGCACTGTGCATCATCGGTTGAACATGTTTCTGAAACGGCCCTGAACATCTGGATCGCAGTAGCGACTTCACTGATTAACATTCTACCGGCCTCCACGATACGGTCGCTACCAGACCCCAAGCCCGACAACATGTGCTGCTCTATTCCATGCCTGCCGATGTTTGGTTAACTGTCAAGTCACGACGCGGCAGCTCTGAAGTCCAACAATGACACACTAAATACCACGAATCGTCATTCGTGCAAATAAACTAGAGAGGGAAATTATCGACATCGGCAACCTCACCAAACCTTGCTTCAAATCATGCATTAAAAGGTTTGATATGCTCGCTATGGCGATACATAATTTGAGTCGAAAAAAATCCACCACACTCAGATTTGCGCGAACATTTCTGGCATATCGGCAAGTACTCATTTTTCCAATCAGATATCGATTTTCGGCATACCAACTCGACGTCACTATTTACTGTGCACAGTTGATGATTGTAAATAGAGCAATTTATCCCATATGCCCGCAGCACCTCTACCGCATCTGACAGCTCATTGCGATAACTATCTGGATCAACCCAAAGTGCGGCCAAATTCGCACGAGTATAGCCAGTAATTTCCAACCCCATCAAAGCGACATGATCAACGAAAAGTAAGTTGCGAACGATGAACCGACAAGTTTCAACCATTCTCGGCAATGTCTGCTTATGTATTACCAGTCGAATTTCTACCCGAACCCCAACTCTCTTTAAGTTTATAATTCCTCGCAAAGTCTCATCAAACGCTCCCTGAGCCTGAACGATATAATCGTGCCGTACAGGATCGTCAGAATACAACGGAATTCCCAACATCAAATTAGGATGTTCAACCTGTCCCAACAGTCGAGCATAAGCGAAGTCTTTAAAGGCCCGCCCATTGCTCAAGACATCGACTGACGTTTGAGAAAGGTTTAGTTTTGCGGCCCTGATCAAATCAATAAACTCATCACCGTAAATTGTTGGCTCCCCACCCGTAAAGCCGATATTTGGCGTATCCGACGGGAGCATTTTTAAAAGCTCAAATGCATCATCAAGAAGCCAGAAATCATCAACATCCCTCGGTGGTTGGCTACACATCAAACAAAGGTGATTACAACGCTCAGTAAGAAAAATCGAATTATTCGGAGTTTTATTCCGAAAAACGACAGACAAATACTGATCCTCTGGGTTTAATTTGACGATATCGCCATCATCCAAATACTCATAATCATCCGGCAATAGATAAACATCACTTAGCTCACAAAGGCGGTCGCCAACACCAGCAAACCCTTTCGATAATCCACGTAAGAAAAATGCAGAAAACCGAGAGGATCTGAACAATTTTTCCAAATCATCATCGACCAAATTTTCAATATCTTTGTAATGTAGTAGCAACGCTGCCTTTTTTCGGAGCGGTGATGGAAGCCTCGGATTTTTCGTTATTTTAAGCAAGCGAGGTTTGGCATCCGAAACGTTTAAAGCGCTGATTTTTCCTCGGAGTTTCAACATGAATTTGCCCAACGCGTAAAAAGCTTCTTCACGAAGGGATCTGCCTCCATACGTCGAACCAGCCCCTTAAATATGTGCATATTTCTTTGGCAAAACTCGCTCTCGGGTTTCCTACCTATGAAGTCCTTCTGTTGCCCCCAATGGAAGACTGGATCTGCTCCACACCAAGTTTCGAAAGCACAATCACTGCACATTGGAACGGAATAGCTAAAACTCTCGTCAAGCGCTCTCAGAAAAGTCTCGTTTGTGAAGAGAATTTCAAAATCATCATCAACCGTGCCAAGTTGAAACTTGAAGTCGTGCATCTCTGCTAGCATTCTTGCTTCATCGCTGGCGTAAATTTTTCCATCGTAGTTATAAACGAGTGCCCCCAATCCGATGCCAGCAGGCGACATAAGATCAACATAACCTGGATCTTTACTGGTAAGCATTTTGGACAGGATCGTACAGGCGTAGTATTCTCTAAAATCCACTCCATCCTTATTGAGCTGGATAATATAATTCAAGCCTTGATCATAAAATTCTAACCAAGCTTTGGAGTCGTAAGCACGATAATATTTCGTTTTCAGCGCGAAACCATAAGGAGATAATGGACGGAGAAATATTCCATTAAATTCCTGTTCGACATACTCATCAACAATGGCTTGAGCATAAGGTAAGCTCGCCTGCGTAGTTGTCATCAGCGCACTCACGGCATCGCGCCCTAGTAAGTGACGCGCCTTCTCAATTCCTGCAATTGTGCGCTCATATGAATCTCTACCTGGGCGTGGCCTATTCTTATTGTGAAGCTCTTTTGGACCATCCAGCGATGTGGATATTTTTATTTCATGTTCCGCACAAAAGCTGAGCATCTCATCAGTAATGACAGCTAGATTTGTAGCTGCGACGAAGACCAACTCCTTTGGAACTGTAAGTTTCTTGTTCTCGCTCTTTGCAGTCAACACGATATGCTTCATAAGCGGGAAATTTAGGAAGGATTCGCCTCCTTGAAATTCAATTTTGACGGCAGAGTTTGGAGACCTAAAAACCAAGCTTATTGCCTTGTCTGCTTGATCAATAGTCATATCGTACAAGGCTTTATCTTCGGATTGCCGCGACACCTGGCAATACGGACAGGAATGCTCGCACCGAAGCGTCAGTACAAATATATGCAACCCTGTCCATTGAGCTAATCTCTCATACCGAGTGCGAGTTTTTATAGCAAGCAAATCAGGCCCCATTACCGACTGCTTATCAGTCAAAAAATGGTGAGACCGGAGTTCAAGATATTCAGGCTCAGAACTTTTCAGGCCTCCATTCACAAAACGTTGCAGAGCTTCCCGGGTAAGAATCAGATACTCTCCCACCATATTGGTAACTACATACTCCCCCTGCTCCAGTTCTGTAAATCTAAACGGCAACAGACGATAAGAGCCGTGATCACTCGACAACTGGCGATCATAAAAATCGATTGACTGAAATTTGCTCATAACACCTCATACGCTGGGCAATACCCCATCAACCGCGATTAAGCCGGTTTTAGAGAAAGCATGAGCAAGGATCAGATTTCTCACACCCTCAGTTTGAGCACGAATTACTTCCCGCAGTTGCTGGTCAAGCACTTCATTCCTTAACCTCTGCTCCAAATTTCCACATACATCCGGGGAAACACCTTTCAAATAGCTCACTTCGACCAACAGAACATTGCCTTCTTTCACTCGAACATCAAACGAAGCGATGTTAGTAAATCGATAGCATGCTTTTTGAACCGCCAAAATCGAATACGACTTTCCATCAAATTCGATAGAGATAGATTCTTTCAAAGAATTTTCCATAGACCAACAGTTCGAAGGTAAAACTATCTCGAGACATATACAAACAAAAACGCCCCAAAGTTTTCCTAGGGGCGTTACGTATTCATCAGCACAACCGTAGTTTCCTCAACGACCAGAACGGTGGCTGGAGTGGCTTGAATGAGATGAGTGCGAAGAATGAGAACGGTGGTACGACAGCACTAGTTCTGTCGACATAGGCTTCATCATGAGCGAGTGCAACTCCTCACCCTTGACATAGAATTTTTCGACTACCTCAGCATCATTAGTTTTGATTCCATCAGCGGCCATTTTCAAATTATCTATACCTAATGGCTGATCAATAGTTTTTGCATCGGCATTGGCACTTAGTGCGGCTACCGCAGCAGTGACAGGAATCAAAAAAGCAACTTTTTTCATTTCGTCCCCTCCGACTCCGAGCGCAAATGTTTCTATTTAATTCAAAATATGACTAAGTAATTCAACTTATAGCTAGAACTTACGAATCTGTCAACAAGTGCGCACCCGCCTCTCGGTATCTCTAGCTAGCTATCCCGTACAACGAAAAAAAGCTGCACAGCTGTGCAGCTTTTTTGTGATCGCAAAGGAGTACCCTACTTCTTCCTAACCGGCGGCAAATCCGTACACACCCCTTCCGCCACCTCGGCCGCCATCCCGATCGACTCACCCAAGGTCGGATGCGGATGAATGGTCTTCCCGATATCCACCATATCCGCCCCCATCTCGATCGCCAGGGCGACCTCGCCGATCATGTCGCCGGCATTCGTACCCACGATGCCGCCACCCACGATCCGGTGCGTTTCTTCGTCGAACAGCAGCTTGGTAAACCCTTCGTCCCGCCCATTGGCGATGGCACGCCCCGAAGCGGCCCAGGGGAACATGCCCTTGGTGACCTTGCGGCCCTGCTTCCTGGCTTCGTCTTCGGTCAGACCCACCCACGCGACTTCCGGATCCGTGTAGGCCACGGACGGGATCACGGTGGCGTCGAAGTGGCTCTTCTGGCCGGCCGCGGCTTCGGCGGCCACGTGGCCTTCATGCACGGCCTTGTGGGCCAGCATGGGTTGGCCGACGATGTCGCCGATCGCATAAATGTGCGGCACGTTGGTGCGCATCTGGGAATCGACGGGGATGAATCCGCGGTCGCCCACCTGCACGCCGGCCTTGTCGGCGCCGATCTTCTTGCCGTTGGGGCTGCGGCCGACGGCCTGCAGCACGAGGTCGTAGCGCTGGGGTTCCTTGGGGGCCTTTTCGCCCTCGAAGGTGACCCAGATGCCGTCTTTCTTGGCTTCGATGCCCACCGTCTTCGTCTTCAACATGATGTTGTCGAAGCGGTGTTCGTTCATCTTCTGCCAGACCTTGACCAGGTCGCGGTCGGCCCCCTGCATCAGGCCGTCCAGCATTTCGACAACGTCCAGGCGAGCGCCCAGGGTCGAATACACCGTGCCCATTTCGAGGCCGATGATGCCGCCGCCGATGATGAGCATCTTCTTGGGCACGCTCTTCAAGAGCAGCGCGCCGGTGGAGTCGACGATGCGTTCGTCTTCGGGGGCGAAGGGCAGCTTCACGGACTGGCTGCCGGCGGCGATGATGGCGCTGGCGAACTGGATGACCTGTTTGCCGTCCTTGCCCTGCACTTCGATGTGATTGGGGCCGACGAAGGCGCCCACGCCGGTCACGACGGTAACCTTGCGGGCCTTGGCCATGCCGGCCAGGCCGCCGGTCAGCTTGCCGACGACGCCGTCCTTGAACGCGCGCAGCTTGGTGAGGTCGATTTCGGGCTTGCCGAAGGTGATGCCGTGTTCGGCCATCTTGGCGGCTTCCTCGACCACGGCGGCGGTGTGCAGCAGGGCCTTGGAGGGAATGCAGCCGACGTTCAGGCAGACGCCGCCCAGGGTGGCGTAGCGTTCGATCAGGGCCACTTTCAGGCCGAGGTCGGCGGCGCGGAAGGCGGCGGAGTAGCCGCCGGGGCCGGCGCCCAGGACCACGACGTCGAAGCTCTGGTCGGCCTTGCCGCCGAAGCTGGCGGCGGCCGGTGCCGGAGTCGTCAGCGGGACGGGATCGGGGTCCGGCTTGTCGGAGGTGGGTTCGCCCAGTTCGTGCATGGCGGCGGGCGCCAGTTCGACCTTGGGGAAGCCGGTACGGGACTTGGTGTCCACGGCCGGGGCCGGGCTGGCGGCGGCACCGCCTTCGGCGGCGTCGATCTCGAGCAGCACCGAGCCCTCGCTGACCTTGTCGCCGACCTTGACCTTGATGGCCTTGACCACCCCGCCCTGTTCGGCGGGGATTTCCATGGAGGACTTGTCGGATTCGACGGTGATCAGGCTTTGCTCGGCCTTGATGGTGTCGCCCACGGCCACCAGGATCTCGATGACTTCGACTTCCTTGAAGTCGCCGATGTCGGGTACTTTCAGTTCTATCGCCATCCGTTGCTCCTTACAGCAGGATGCGGCGGTAGTCCGCCAGCACCGAGGCCAGGTAGGCGTTGAAACGGGCGCCGGCGGCGCCGTCGATGACGCGGTGGTCGTACGACAGCGACATGGGCAGCGTCAGTTGCGGCACGAATTGCTTGCCGTCCCACACGGGTTTCATGGCCGAGCGGCTGACGCCCAGGATGGCCACTTCGGGCGCGTTGATGATGGGCGTGAAGCTGGTGCCGCCGATGCCGCCCAGCGACGAGATCGAGAAGCAGCCACCCTGCATTTCCGAGGGCGAGAGCTTGCCGTCGCGCGCCTTCTTGGCCAGTTCGGAGGTTTCCTTGGCCAGCTCCAGGACGCCCTTCTTGTCGGCGTCGCGGATGACCGGCACCACCAGCCCGTTGGGCGTGTCGGCGGCGAAACCGATGTGGAAGTACTTCTTCAGGATCAGGTTGTCGCCTTCCAGCGAGGCGTTGAACTCGGGGAATTTCTTCAGCGCCGAGACCACGGCCTTGATCAGGAACGCGAGCATCGTGACCTTGACGCCGGACTTCTCGTTTTCCTTGTTGAGCTGGACGCGGAAGGCTTCCAGGTCGGTGATGTCCGCATCCTCGTTGTTGGTGACGTGGGGGATCATCACCCAGTTGCGGTGCAGGTTGGCGCCGGAGATCTTCTTGATGCGCGACAGCGGCTTGGCTTCGATTTCGCCGAACTTGGCGAAGTCGACCTTGGGCCAGGCCAGCACTTCCAGGCCGGAACCCGAACCGCCGGCCGCCACGGGCGCGGCGGCGCCGCCGCCAGCCAGCGCTTTCTTGACGAAGTTGCGCACGTCGTCGGGCGTGATGCGGCCCTTGGGACCGGTGGCGGGCACTCTGGCCAGGTCCACGCCCAGTTCGCGCGCGAACTTGCGCACGGACGGCGAGGCATGGGCCTTGGAGGGAGCGTGTTCGGCGGCGGGATCGGCCGGCACGGGCGGCTGCTTGGCCGCGGGGGCCGGAGCCGACGCGGCGGCGGGCGCTTCGGCCTGCGCGGCCGGGGCCGGGGCGCTCTCGGCCTTGGCGGCGGGCGCGGCGGCGGCGGCGCCGCTCTTGACCTTCACGAGCTGGCTGCCCTTGGACACCTTGTCGCCCACCTTGACCAGCACGGCGGTGACTTCGCCCGCCGTCGAGGTCGGGATTTCCATGGAGGACTTGTCGGACTCGACCGTGATCAGGCTTTGCTCGGCCGAGACCTTGTCGCCAACCTTGACCAGCAGCTCGATGACTTCGACGTCCTTGAAGTCGCCGATGTCGGGCACGACCACGGTTTCCTCGGCACCGCCCTGGGCGGGCGCGGCCTGGGGCGCGGGCGCGGCTTCCTGCCTGGCAGCGGGCGCAGCGGCAGCGGCGGGCGCCTCGGCCTTGGCCGGCGCCGCTTCCTGCTTGGGCGCCCCGGCGCCGCCGGCGGCTTCGATCTCGACCAGCGGCGTACCTTCGCTGACCTTGTCGCCCACCTTGACCTTGATGGCCTTGACCACCCCGCCGGTGGCGGCCGGGATTTCCATGGACGATTTGTCGGACTCGACGGTGATCAGGCTTTGCTCGGCCTTGATGGTGTCGCCCACCGAAACCAGGATCTCGATCACTTCGACTTCGCTGAAATCACCGATGTCGGGGACTTTCAGCTCGCTCACATTACTCATTCTGTAGTCTCCAGAAAGCCGGACCCCACCGGCGCCCCCGCCGCAGGCAGGCGCGCGCCGGCCGGGCGGGCAAAACAGGGGCAGTCCCTATCTTACCCATCCCGGCCATCGATCACGCGTGTTGAGGGTTGGCTTTCTCGGGGTTGATGCCGTACTTCTTGATGGCCTCGGCCACCTTCTTCATCGGGATCTTGCCTTCGTCGGCCAGCGCCTTCAGGGCGGACAGCGTGACGAAGTGGCGATCCACCTCGAAGTGTTCGCGCAGCTTGGCGCGGAAGTCGGAACGGCCGAATCCGTCGGTGCCCAGCACGTTGTACGTGCGGCCCTTGGGGATGAACGGACGGATCTGGTCGGCGAAGGACTTCATGTAGTCGGTCGAGGCGACGATGGGGCCTTCGGTCTTTTCCAGGGCTTCGGTCACGTAGGCGACCTGGGCCTTCTTCTCGGTCGGATGCAGCAGGTTGTGGCGATCGACGTCCAGGCCGTTGCGGCGCAGTTCGGTGAAGCTGGTCACGCTCCAGATGTCGGCGGCCACGCCCCAGTCCTTCTCGAGGAGTTCCTGGGCGGCGATGACTTCGCGCAGGATGGTGCCCGAACCCAGCAGCTGGACGCGGTGCTCGGCCTTGGCCTCGCTCTTCTTCAACTGGTACATGCCGCGGATGATGCCCTCTTCGTCGCCGGCCTTCAGGCCGGGCTGGGCATAGTTCTCGTTCATGACCGTGATGTAGTAGAAGACGTTTTCCTGGTCTTCCACCATGCGCTTCATGCCGTTCTGGATGATGACGGCCAGTTCGTGCGCGAAGGTCGGATCGTACGACACGCAGTTGGGGATGGTGGCCGACATCAGGTGGCTGTGGCCGTCCTCGTGCTGCAGGCCTTCGCCGTTGAGCGTGGTGCGCCCGGCGGTGCCGCCCAGCATGAAGCCCCGGGCCTGCATGTCGCCGGCGGCCCAGGCCAGGTCGCCGATGCGCTGGAAGCCGAACATCGAGTAATAGATGTAGAACGGCACCATGATGCGGTTGTTGGTCGAATACGACGTGGCCGCGGCGATCCACGAGCTCATCGCGCCGGCCTCGTTGATGCCCTCTTCCAGGATCTGGCCGTCTTCGGACTCGCGGTAGTACATGACCTGCGCCTTGTCGACCGGCACGTATTTCTGGCCGGCGTGGGCGTAGATGCCGATCTGGCGGAACATGCCTTCCATGCCGAAGGTGCGCGACTCGTCCGGCACGATGGGTACGACGCGCGGGCCGAGCGTCTTGTCACGCAGCAATTGCGTGAGGATGCGGACGAAGGCTTGCGTGGTCGAGATCTCGCGGCCTTCGGCGGTGGGGTCGAGCACGGCCTGGAACGCCGACAGCGCCGGCGCGGGCAGGTGTTCGTCGGCCTTCTGGCGGCGGTGCGGCAGGTAGCCGCCCAGGGCCGCGCGGCGCTCGTGCAGGTACTTCATTTCCGGCGATTCGTCCGCCGGCTTGAAGTACGGCAGGTCGCACAGCTTGTCGTCCGGCACCGGGATGTTGAAGCGGTCGCGGTAGGCGCGGATGATGTCGTCGTCCAGCTTCTTCTGCTGGTGCGCGGGGTTGCGCGACTCGCCGGCGGCGCCCATGCCGTAGCCCTTGATGGTCTTGGCCAGGATGACGGTCGGACGGCCTTCGCTTTTTTGCGCGGCGTCGAACGCGGCATACACCTTGTGGGGATCGTGGCCGCCGCGGTTCAGGCGCCAGATGTCCTCGTCGCTCATGCGGCTGACCATCTCCAGCAGCTTGGGATGCTTGCCGAAGAATTTCTCGCGCACGAAGGCGCCGTCGTTGGCCTTGTAGGCCTGGTATTCGCCGTCGACGGTCTCTTCCATGATCTGGCGCAGGATGCCTTCCTTGTCGCGCGCCAGCAGCGGATCCCAGTAGCCGCCCCAGATGAGCTTGACCACGTTCCAGCCGCTGCCGCGGAACTCGCCTTCCAGTTCCTGGATGATCTTGCCGTTGCCGCGGACCGGGCCGTCCAGCCGCTGCAGGTTGCAGTTGATGACGAACACGAGGTTGTCGAGGTTTTCACGCGAGGCCAGGCTGATGGCGCCCAGCGACTCGGGCTCGTCCATCTCGCCGTCGCCGCAGAACACCCAGACCTTGCGGTTGCTGGTGTCGGCGATGCCGCGAGCGTGCAGGTATTTCAGGAAACGGGCCTGGTAGATGGCCATCAGGGGGCCGAGGCCCATCGAGACGGTGGGGAATTGCCAGAAATCGGGCATCAGCTTCGGATGCGGGTAGGACGACAGACCCTTGCCGTCGACTTCCTGGCGGAAATGGTTGAGCTGGTCTTCCGACAGGCGGCCTTCCAGGAAGGCGCGGGCGTAGACGCCGGGCGAGGAATGGCCCTGGAAATAGACCAGGTCGCCGCCGCGGTTTTCGGTTTCAGCGTGCCAGAAGTGGTTCTGGCCGGTTTCGATCATGGTCGCCAGCGAGGCGAACGAGGCGATGTGGCCGCCGAGGTCGCCGCCATCGGCCGGATGCAGGCGGTTGGCCTTGACCACCATCGCCATCGCGTTCCAGCGAATATAGGAGCGAATGCGGGCTTCCAGGTCCAGCGTGCCCGGATGCGCCGGCTCCATGTGCGGCGGGATGGTATTGACGTAGGCGGTGTTCGGAGAGAACGGGATGTAGGCTCCGGAGCGACGGGCCACGTCGATCAGGCGTTCCAGCAGGTAATGCGCGCGCTCAGGACCTTCGCGATCCAGCACCGCTTCCAGGGCGTCGAGCCATTCTTGGGTTTCCAGGGTATCTTCGTCGTTGGCGGCGGTTATACCGGCCCCGACCTGAGGAAGAGCGGACATACCTGTCTCCTGAGTCTCTGTGACATCCGGACGGCTCGTAGCCATCCAAGGGTTTAGTCGCTGTTGGCGGCCTTCGCCTATGTAAAACTAGGGCCCTCGCAACTCCGGCGCGATTCTAGAAGGCAGCACGCCTTCCAGGCAATAAAAATTTCGCTTTACGATATCATTTACCACGATGTGAAATCTAACACGAAACCTGGATAAAAGCATTCTGCGCTGCAATAAAACAGCGGGCCTCCGAACGCACCACACTGTGCGTAAACTTTCTTCATGTCTACCGTTCATCCTTCCAATATTCCCGCCCCGTTCAAGGAACTGGGGCGCTTGCGCCGGCGCAGCTGGTATTGGCTGACGCCCGCCATCGCCCTGGGCCTGTTCGTCTGCGTCATGGGCTCCATCCTGTGGTGGCTGGACGCCCGCGACGACGCGCAGCGCTACGGCACGCTGGTGCGGGACGTCGACTGGGCGCAGCAATCGATGCGCCTGCGCATGCTGGCGGCGCGCGACCGCATGGGGGCGCTGGGGCGCGACCTGGTGCGCACCAACATGACCGAGAGCCGGTTCCTGGACGATGCCCGGGAACTCCAGGTCGAGCACCCCGAGATCATCCACGTGGCCTGGATCAACGCCGACCGCAAGGCCGTCTGGATCTCGACGCCCGACCGTCGCGCCGGCCAGACCTTCCGCATGAGCGCCCCGGGCGCGGCCGAGCCCGAGGCCTTCCGCGCCTTCGAGATCGCCCGCGACGAGCACCGGCCGGCGTATTCCCGCCCCTATCGCGGCCAGTACAACGAGGTCTACCTGGACCTGTACGTGCCGGTGTTCCAGAACGAACGCTTCCTGGGCACGCTGGCCACGGTGTACTCGGTGGACGCCATCCTGCAGCACCTGATCCCCCAGGAGACCCAGCACAAGTACAAGGTGTCCATCCTGGACGGCAACGAGATGCCGCTGGTGTCCTCGTCGTCGCGCGCGGACAAGGGCGCCATCAACGCCTATGAAGTGCCGCTGGACCCGCCGGGCAACGGCATGATGCTGAGCGCGCGCGGCTACCGCACGCAAACCGACACCTCGCAGACCATGCTGGTCTGGGTGGTGGTGTCGCTGTCGGCGGTCATCATATGGAGCCTGTTCGCCCTGTGGCGCCACACCCGCTTCCGCTCCCAGGCCGAGCAGGCGCTGATCGCCGAAACCGCCTTTCGCCGCGCCATGGAAAACTCCATGCTGACCGGCATGCGGGTGCTGGACATGGAAGGCCGCATCACCTATGTGAACCCGGCCTTCTGCCGGATGATGGGCTGGGACGAGGCCGACCTGCTGGGCCGGCCCCCGCCCTACCCCTACTGGCCCCAGGGCGACCACGCCGCCCAGTGGCGCAACACCGAGATGCTGCTGTCGGGCAATGCCCCCAGCAGCGGCTTCGAGATGGAGGCCCAGCGGCGCGACGGCTCGATCTTCTTCGCGCGGATGTACGTCTCGCCCCTGCTCGACCAGCGCGGCGTGCAGACGGGCTGGATGACGTCCATGACCGACATCACCGAGCCCAAGCGCATCCGCGAGGCCCTGGCGGCGGCCCACGAACGCTTCATGACGGTGCTCGAGGGGCTGGACGACGCCATCTCGGTCACGGCCGAGACGCCCAAGGGCTCGGAGCTGCTGTTCGCCAACAAGACCTACCGACGCGTGCTGGGCTCGCAGCCCACCGGGCACGACGAACTGTCCGCCGGCCGGCGCGGCCGTTTCACAGATGAAGCAATCGAGGTGTATTCCTCGTCCACCCACCGCTGGTTCGAGGTGCGCCACCGCATGCTGCAATGGGTGGACGGCCGCCGGGTGCGGATGCAGGTGGCGCGCGACATCACCGAACGCCGGGCCTCCGAGGAAGCCTCCCGCGCCCAGCAGGAGAAGATCCAGCTCACCAGCCGCCTGATCACCATGGGCGAAATGGCCTCGTCGCTGGCGCACGAGCTGAACCAGCCGCTGACGGCCATCAACAACTACAGCATGGGCGTGGTGGCGCTGGTGCGCGCCGGCGATACCGACCCGGCCAAATTGCTTCCGGCCCTGGAAAAAACCACCGCACAGGCCCAGCGTGCAGGTATGATCATCCGCCGCATACGCGAATTCGTGAAACGGAGCGAGCCCAAGCGCCAGCGGGTAAGCCTGTCCACGATCGTGGATAATGCGGTCGGTTTTGCCGGGATCGAGTCCCGGACCCGGCGGATCGATATCATTCAAAAAATACCCGAACAGTTGCCGGACGTTCTTGCCGATCCCATCCTGATCGAACAGGTGGCCCTGAACTTGATGAAAAACGGCCTGGAGGCCATGCAGGAATCAGACGGGCGGGAACTGCTGGTGGAAGCAAACGTGCGCGAGGACATGGTAGAAGTGGCAGTCACCGATACCGGCCATGGGCTGGCCGATCCCGAACGGCTGTTCGAGCCTTTCTACAGCACCAAGTCGGAAGGCATGGGCATGGGCCTGAACATCTGCCGCACGATCATCGAATTCCACCACGGCCGGCTGTGGGCCGAAGCCAACCCCGCCGGAGGCACGATCTTCAAGTTCACGCTTCCGTGGGTACGCCCGATCCTGCCGACCGGACCGGCGCCCAAACTGGAATCCGCACCCAAGGAGCTTACCTGATGAGCAATACGCCCCAATCCAGCACGGTCTTCATAGTCGACGACGACGAAGCCGTGCGAGATTCTCTCCGATGGCTGCTCGAAGCCAACGGTTACCGGGTACGGGCCTACGAGAGTTCGGAACGTTTCCTGGCCGAGTACGACCCCGAGGTGATCGGCGTGCTGATCGCCGACGTGCGGATGCCGGGCATGACCGGGCTCGAGCTCCAGGAACAACTGCTCGCCCGCAAATCCACCCTGCCCATCGTCTTCATCACCGGCCATGGCGACGTGCCCATGGCGGTCTCCACCATGAAGAAAGGCGCGGTGGATTTCCTGGAAAAACCCTTCAACGAAGCGGACCTGCGCCAGATCATCGCCAACATGCTGGAACAGGCCCATTCGCGCGCGGCCGACGAAGCCACCCGGCGCGGCCACGAGGCCCTGCTGGCCCGGCTGACCGTGCGCGAGCAACAGGTGCTGGAACGCATCGTGGCCGGGCGCCTGAACAAGCAGATCGCCGACGACCTGGGCATCAGCATCAAGACCGTCGAGGCGCATCGCGCCAACATCATGGAAAAGCTGCAGGTCACGACCGTGGCGGATCTCATGAAGGTCGCCCTGCACCATCGGCCGCAGGGGTAACCCGCCGCCCGATACCCAGCCAACTATGTATTTGCCGCCGCATTTCGAGCAGACCGACACGGACAGGATCCGCGACCTGATACGCACCTGTCCGCTCGGCATGCTGGTTGCGGCGGGACCGCAGGGGCTGGATGCCAATCACCTGCCCTTCATCCTCGACCCCGACCGCGGTCCGCACGGCACCCTGCTGTGCCACGTGGCGCGAGCCAATCCGGTCTGGCGGGAACTGGCGGATTCCCAGGCCGAGAGCCTGGCGGTCTTCCAGGGCCCCAGCGCCTACGTATCGCCCAGCCTGTACGAAACCAAGCGCACGACCCACGAAGTCGTGCCCACCTACAACTACGCCGTCGTGCACGCCCATGGACGGATCATCGTGCATGACGATCCGCGCTGGGTGGCGGGCGTGGTGGGCCGGCTGACGCGCATGTTCGAGCAGGGACGCGACGCCCCGTGGAAGATGAGCGACGCGCCGCCCGCCTTCCTGGAAGAAAGGCTGTCGGCCATCGTCGGGCTGGAAATGCCCATCGCGCGTCTGCAGGCCAAGTGGAAGATGAGCCAGAACCGCAACGAGGCCGACCGGCGGGGCGTGGTGGCGGGCCTGGACGCGTCCGGGCGGGACGGGGACAGGGCCGTGGCGGCGGTGATGACGGCGGCGGAAAAAGCCTCGCCGGCAGACTAGGACGAGTGGCTATCTGGACAAGGCCCGCGCAGGCGACGCCGAAAGACGCATCCCCACCGCATCCAGAACAGCTATGAGGGTGTTCAACGTGGGATTGCCGTTGGGCGACAAGGCCCTGTAGAGAGCCTCGCGCGTGATGCCCGCCGACCGTGCGACGGCCGCCAGGCCACCATAGGCCTCAGCCACATCGCGCAATGCCAGCAAGCCCACAGCCCGGTGCCGGGAGCCCTCCATTTTTTCCAACGCCGCTTTCAGATACTCGACGGCGAAGTTTTCGCATGCTGCCTCCGGCAACGGCATCTGCCTATTCGTTGCGAGACAGGAATGCCTCGCAACGCCCGCCCCTCCCCCGTGCGCTAAAATGCCCCAGGCGCCCGCGCCCTCGTTCCTCCACCCCTCTTCGCCTTCACACCGCCATGCCCGCACGCCTCATCAACGGCAACGAACTCTCCAAGCAGATCCGCTCCGACATCGCCCAGCGCGCCGCCGAGCTCACGCGCCAGGGCACGCGTCCCGGCCTGGCGGTGATCCTGGTGGGCGAGGATCCGGCCTCGCACGTGTACGTGCGCAACAAGGTCAAGGCGTGCCACGACGCGGGCTTCCATTCGGTGCTGGAAAAATACGAGGCCACGATGACCGAGGCCGACCTGCTGGCCCGCATCGACCTGCTCAACCATGACCCCGCCATCCACGGCATCCTGGTGCAGATGCCCCTGCCCGGGCACATCGACCCGCACAAGGTGATCGAGGCCATCTCCCCCCGCAAGGACGTGGACGGCTACTCGGTGCTCAGCGCCGGCGAACTGATGACCGGACTGGACGGTTTCCGTCCGTGCACGCCCTACGGCTGCATGAAGCTGATCGAAAGCACCGGCTACGACCTGCGCGGCAAGCATGCCGTGGTGATCGGCCGCAGCAATACCGTGGGCAAGCCGATGGCGCTGCTGCTGTTGCAGGCCAACGCCACGGTCACGGTGTGCCACAGCGGCACGCCCGACCTTGCCTACCACACCCGCCAGGCCGACGTGGTGGTGGCCGCCGTGGGCCGCCGCAACACGCTGACCGGCGACATGGTCAAGCCCGGCGCGGTGGTGATCGACGTGGGCATCAACCGCGACGACGAAGGCAAACTGTGCGGCGACGTGGACTTCGCCAGCGTCTCGGAAGTGGCCGGCTGGATCACGCCGGTGCCGGGCGGCGTCGGTCCCATGACCATCACCATGCTGCTGGCCAACACGCTGGAATCCGCCCAGAGGGCATGAGCCCTGCGCGCCGCCCCCCAGGGACGAAGATAAGCACAGAGCCCCCAGCGCCTATTCGTTGCATGGGCACAGCGGATCCGGCTCCGCCGGTCCGCCAGTGCCGCCCCCTGGGGGACGCGCGAAGCGTGTAAGGGGGGCACTTCCCCCTGGATTTTCCTTGTTTCGCCCCCATCTATGGGGCACAGTCAGCATTCAGGAGTTTCTCCATGGCGCAAGCGTCCGACCTCCCCTCTTCTTCCCCCCTGGCCGGCAATCCGCTCATGGACCTGTCGGGCCTGGCTCCGTTCGATGCCATCCGCCCGGAGCACATCACCCCCGCGATCACGGCCCTGATGGAGCGGGCGCAGCAGGCGGTGGACAAGCTGGAGGCCGACCAGGCGGCGGATGCGCCGGCCACCTGGCAAAGCGTGGTCGAGACGCTGGATGAAGGCACCGAAGGGCTGTCGCGGGCCTGGAGCGTGGTCGGGCACCTGAACTCGGTGGCCGACACGCCGGAGCTGCGTGCCGCCTACGGCGAGAACCTGCCGCGCGTGACCGAGTTCTGGGCCGGCCTGGGCCAGAATCAGGCGCTGTACGAACGCTACAAGAAGCTGGCGGCGGGCAAGGAATTCCAGCACCAGACGCCGGCCCGCAAGAAGCTGATCGAGAACGAGCTGCGGGGCTTTCGCCTGGGCGGCGCCGAACTGCCCGAGGCCGCCAAGCCGCGCTTCGCCGAGATCCAGGAGCAGCAGGCCACGCAGTCCAAGGCCTTCTCCGACCACGTGCTGGATGCCACCAATACCTACGCGCTGATCGTGCGCGACGAGGCCGAACTGGCCGGCCTGCCCGACGACGTGAAGGAAGCGGCGCGCGAGGCCGCCAGGAAGGCGCCGGCCAAGGAAGGCGAGGCCCGGGACGACACGCCGGCCTGGAAATTCACCCTGCACTTCCCCTCGTATTTCCCGGTGCTGCAATACGCCGACAATCGCGCGCTGCGCGAAACCATGTACAAGGCGCACGTGACACGCGCCTCGGAACTGGGCCCCGAGTACGGGCAGGGCCAGGCCGAGTGGGACAACACGGCCATCATGCTGGACCTGCTGCGCCTGCGCCGCGAAGAAGCCGGCCTGCTGGGCTATGCCAACTACGGCGAGGTGTCGCTGGTGCCCAAGATGGCCGACACTCCCGAGCAGGTGCAGAAGTTCCTGGCCGAGCTGGCCGAGCGCGCGCACCCCTATGCCGAGCGCGACCTGCGCGAGCTGCGGGAATTCGCCGCCGCCGAACTGGGCCTGGGCGAACTCGAACCCTGGGACATCGCCTACGCGTCCGAGAAGCTGCGCCAGGCGCGCTATGCCTTCTCGGAAAACGAGGTCAAGCAATACTTCCCCGAGCCCAAGGTGCTGGCGGGCCTGTTCAAGGTGATCGAGACGCTGTTCTCGGTCCGCATCCGCCCCGACAGCGCCCCGGCCTGGCACCCGGACGTGCGTTTCTTCCGCGTCGAATCGGCCGCCGGCACCCTGCTCGCCCAGTTCTACCTGGACCTGTACGCGCGCGACGGCAAGCGCGGCGGCGCATGGATGGACGACGCCCGCACCCGCTATCGCCGTCCCGGTGGCCAACTGCAGACGCCGGTGGCCTATCTGGTCTGCAATTTCACGCCGCCCAGCGGCGGCAAGCCCTCGCTGTTCACGCACGACGAGGTCATCACCCTGTTCCACGAATGCGGCCACGGCCTGCACCACATGCTTACGCAGATGGAAGACCTGGGCGTGTCGGGCATCAACGGCGTGGAGTGGGATGCGGTCGAGCTGCCCAGCCAGTTCATGGAGAACTTCTGCTGGGAATGGGCGGTGCTGGAGCAGATGACCGCGCACGCGGAAACCGGCGCCCCCCTGCCACGTACCCTGTACGACAAGATGGTGGCCGCCAAGAACTTCCAGGGCGGCCTGATGACGCTGCGCCAGGTCGTGCTGGCCGCCACCGACATGCACCTGCACACGGACTACGATCCGGACGGCCCGCAAAGCGTGCTGGCCCTGTCGCGCGCGGTGAACGATCGCATGCACGTCCTGCCCCAGCCGCAAGTCTCGCGCTGGATCAACACCTTCAGCCACATCTTCGCCGGCGGCTACTCGGCCGGCTACTACAGCTACAAGTGGGCCGAAGTGTTGTCGGCGGACGCCTACGCGGCTTTCGAGGATGCCGCCACCGAGGACACGCTAAGGCCCGAGGTGGGGGAACGTTTCTTGCGGGAGATCCTGCAAGTAGGCGGCAGCCGGCCCGCGATCGAGTCGTTCCGCGCCTTCCGCGGACGAGAGCCCAGCATCGAGGCCCTGCTGCGTCACAGCGGCATGGCCGACGCCGTGTCCTGATCCCGCGCGATCAGCAGCTTCACCGCCGCGAGGCCTTCGGAAAGAAGACTGTGCAGCGACGGCGTGTCCGGGAACTCGAGCAAGGGCCGGGTCCCGTACCGCTGCGCCAGCTCGCGGGCGATCGGCACCGCGATCAGCACATGGCGTCGCCGCGCATGGGCATGGCCCGAGAAGGGAAACAGCTGTTCCAGCGCGGCGATGTTCCAACCGCGCGGTACGAAGATCCACGCGATGTGGCCGTCCTGGTCGATCCCGCTGAGTACCAGCAGTTCCGTCACGCCTTGGTGTTTTTGCATGGCACGCAATCCCCCGTCGCTTCAGGAGAGTGTCGCTAACGCTTCTCCCGCCTAGTGCAATTATTCGTTTTTGCTTTTTACGCAAAATATACACGAATAATTTGCGCACCACGCTTTGCGTGCTGAGCAAGGCATTCGGACAATCACGCCATGGACATAGGTTCGGCGATCCGATACACGCGCGAGAAACTCGGGCTCAAGCTCGAGGCCGTCGCCATGGAGGTCGGGACCGATGCCGGCAATCTTTCCCGCATCGAAACCGGCAAGCAGAAGCCGTCCATCGTGCGTCTGGAGAACATCGCCCGGGCCATGAACGTGGGCGTGACCGATCTTTATGCCCTGGTCGAGAACGTCCGCGTGCTTCCCGCCACCTCGGAACTGCGTGACGGCGACGAGCTTCCCTACGCCGACGACACACGCGCCCTGCGCCGCAGCTTCGCCACGCTGGACGCGCGCAGCCGCAGGCTGGTGATCGAATTCGCCAAGCTGCTGAACCGTGTGGAAAAGGAAGAACAGGCCAACCCTTCCAAGGAAGGACCGCCCCTCTCGCCTTGACCGGCCATTGCGCCAGAAAACAAAACGGCCTTGCTTTCCAGGAAAGCGAGGCCGTTTTTCTTGCCACTACCCCCCAAAGGGGAGCGCGCGTCAGCGCGTACGGGGGGGTTTCAACTGCGAGATGTCGCGCACGGCGCCACGATCAGCCGAGGTGGCCATCAGGCCGTAGGCCTGCAAGGCCTGCGACACGACACGCTGGCGGTCGACCGGCTGCCAGGCCCTGTCGCCGCGCGCCTCCATCGCTTCGCGGCGCCTGGCCAGCTCGGCGGCATCCACGCGCAGGTTGATGCCGCGGTTGGGGATGTCGATCTCGATAATGTCGCCTTCTTCCACGAGTCCGATGGCACCGCCCTCGGCCGCCTCGGGCGAGGCATGGCCGATCACGAGGCCCGAGGATCCGCCCGAGAAGCGGCCGTCGGTCAACAGCGCGCAAGCCTTGCCCAGACCCTTGGACTTGATGTACGAGGTCGGATAGAGCATTTCCTGCATGCCCGGACCGCCCTTGGGTCCTTCGTAACGGATGATGACCACGTCGCCGGCATGCACCGTGTCGCCCAGGATGCCGTCCACGGCGTCTTCCTGGCTTTCGAAGATGCGCGCCTTGCCGGTGAACTTCAGGATGCTTTCATCGACGCCCGCGGTCTTGACGATGCAGCCCTTCTCGGCCACGTTGCCGTACAGCACGGCCAGGCCGCCGTCCTGCGAATAGGCATGGGCCTTGTCGCGGATGCAGCCGGCTGCGCGGTCCAGGTCCAGCTTGTCGAAGCGCTTGTCCTGGCTGAAGGCCGTCTGCGTGGGCACGCCGCCGGGCGCGGCGCGGAAGAAGGCGTGGACGGATTCGTCGGCGTTCGTCTTGACGTCGTGCGCGGCGATGGCCTCGCCCAGGGTCTTGCTATGCACGGTGGACACCGAGGTATCCAGCAGGCCCGCACGGTCGAGTTCGGCCAGGATGGACATGATGCCGCCCGCGCGGTGCACGTCTTCGATGTGGTACTGCTGCGTGGCGGGCGCGACCTTGCACAGGCAGGGCACGTGGCGCGAGATGCGATCGATGTCGCTCATCGTGAAGTCCACGCCGCCCTCCTGCGCCGCGGCCAGCAGGTGCAGCACGGTGTTGGTGGAGCCGCCCATGGACACGTCCAGCGCCATCGCGTTGGTGAACGCCGCCTTGGTGGCGACGTTGCGCGGCAGGACCGAGGCGTCTTCCTGTTCGTAGTAGCGGCGGCACAGCTCGACCGCCACGCGGCCGGCGCGCAGGAACAGATCCTTGCGGTCGGCGTGGGTGGCCACCAGCGTGCCGTTGCCCGGCAGCGACAGGCCCAGGGCCTCGGTCAGGCAGTTCATGGAGTTGGCGGTGAACATGCCCGAGCACGAGCCGCACGTGGGACAGGCCGAACGCTCGTAGTTCTCGACGTCCTCGTCCGACACGCTGGGGTCGCCGGCCTTGATCATGGCGTCGATCAGGTCCACCTTGATGATCTTCTGGCCGTTCACGTCCTGGGCGGGGTGATAGGCCTCGATGACCTTGCCCGCTTCCATCGGGCCGCCCGACACGAACACGGCCGGGATGTTGAGCCGCATGGCGGCCATCAGCATCCCCGGGGTGATCTTGTCGCAGTTGGAGATGCAGACCATGGCGTCGGCGCAATGGGCGTTCACCATGTATTCGACCGAATCGGCGATCAGTTCGCGCGAGGGCAGCGAATACAGCATGCCGCCGTGCCCCATGGCGATGCCGTCGTCCACGGCGATGGTGTTGAATTCCTTGGCGACGCCACCGGCGGCCTCGATTTCGCGGGCGACCATCTGGCCCAGGTCCTTCAGGTGCACGTGGCCGGGCACGAACTGGGTGAACGAATTGACGACCGCGACGATGGGCTTGCCGAAATCGCCGTCCTTCATGCCGGTCGCGCGCCAGAGCGCACGTGCCCCGGCCATGTTGCGACCATGGGTGGAGGTATGGGAACGGTATTGCGGCATGGCGGGACTCGCAAAGAGAATGACGAAACACTCTAGTATAGGGCGGAAAGGGCCTGCCCGCCCCGCGCTATCGATGCATCCGGATGCATGGCTTACGCCAATTAATAAAAATCATTATCATTACGAACCCTTCCCCTTCGCATTCAAGGTTTCCGGCATGACAGCACCCCTCCTCTGGCAACGTTACCTGGCCCTCAAGGCCGAGCAGCCCAAGCTGCGCATGCGCGACGCGGCCGCCCGCATCGGCGCCAGCGAAGGCGAACTCGTCGCCGCCGACCCGTCCGCGACCCGGCTCAAGCCCGACTGGAGCGCGTTGCTGGGCGGACTGAAGGCGGCCGGGCCGCTGCTGGCGCTGACCCGCAACGAGGCCGCCGTCCACGAGAAGACCGGGGTCTACGACCACGTCCAGATCGAAGGCAGGATGGGGCTGGCCCTGAACCCCGAAATCGACCTGCGCCTGTTCCTGTCGCAGTGGCGGCACGCCTACGCCGTGGCCGGCGAGCGCCCCAGCCTGCAGGTGTTCGACCAGCAGGGCGAAGCGGTGCACAAGATCTACGTGGTCGAGGGCACTGACCGCGCCGCGTTCGAGGCCCTGCTGGCGGCGCAGGCCGACCGCGCGCAGGCCGTCACGCCGGAGCCGCGGCCCGCAACCGAGCGCAAGGCCGACCAGGACGTCGACGTCGAGGCCTTCCGCCAGGAATGGCGCGAACTGCGCGACACCCATGAATTCTTCGGCCTGCTGCGGCGGCATGGCGTCGAACGCACGCAGGCGCTGCGGCTGGCGCCGCCCGAGTTCGCGCAGCAGGTGGGCGTCGGCGCCGTGGATGCCGTGCTGAACTCGGCCGCCGGATCGGGCCTGTCCATCATGGTGTTCGTGGGCAATGCCGGATGCGTGCAGATCCACACCGGGCCGGTCCACCGCATCGCGCCCATGGGCCCCTGGCTGAACGTGCTGGACCCGGGCTTCAACCTGCACCTGCGCATGGACTTGTTCACCGAGGCCTGGCTGGTGCGCAAGCCTACCGTGGACGGCATCGTGACCTCGCTGGAATGCTATGACGCCGAGGGCTCGCTGATCGTGCAGTTCTTCGGCGAACGCAAGCCCGGCAAGCCCGAGCTGGCGGCGTGGACCGCGCTGGCCGACGGACTGGCCGCCATCGCGCCGGGCACGCCCCGGCCCGCGGCATGAGGGCCGGCGCCTGGACGCCGATGCGGCGCGGCCCTGGCGCCACGTCCGGCCTGCCGCTGGCCGCCGCCGCGGCCCTGCTGCTGGCCGGCTGCTCGTGGCTGCCCGGCAGCCGCGACGCCGCCGTCGCCTCGCTGGCGGCCGAGCTGCCGCGCCACGAGGTCGTGCTGCTGGGCGAGGTCCATGACAACGCCCAGGGCCATCGCCTGCGCCTGCAGGCGCTGACGCGCGCGGTGCGCGCGGGCTGGCGGCCGGCCATCGCGATGGAGCAGTTCGACCGCGAACGGCAGGCCGACCTGGACCGGGCCCTGCGCACCTGTACGACCGCCGACTGCGTGATCCAGGCCGCGGCTCCGGCCAAGACGGGCTGGGATTGGGCCCACTACCGCCCCGTGCTGGACCTGGCGCTGCGCGAGAAGCTGCCCGTGGTCGCAGCCAACCTGTCGCGCGCCGATGCCGGCACCGTCATGAAGCAAGGTCCCGGTGCCTTGTTCGATACCCATGAAGTGCGCCGGCTCGGCCTGCTCTCGCCCCCGCCCGACCTGCTGGCGGCGCAGCGCAAGGAAGTGGCCGAGGCCCATTGCGGCGCCCTGCCCCCGTCCATGCTGGGCGGCATGGCCATGGCCCAGCTCGCGCGCGATGCCGTGATGGCCGGCGCGATCGCCGGTGCCGCGCGCGTGCCCGGGGCTTCCGCCCGGCGGCCTGTCGTCCTGCTGGCCGGCAACGGCCATATCCGCCGCGACATCGGCGTGCCGCGCTGGCTCAAGCCCGGCACCATCCTGTCGGTGGGCTATACCGAGCGGCCCGCCACGCCCGGCGCCTACGACCGCGACATTGTGATCCCGCCTGCACCGCGCGAAGACCCTTGCAAGGCGTTCCAGGTACCCGGCCGCTAGTCCGGCGCGGGAGCGCCGCCTAGAATAGCGGGATCCCCTCGAACAATGGGCGCGGCCCTCGGCCGCGCGCCCTCATCACGGAGACCGCGTCCCATGTCTGCCCCCTCGTCCCCCATCCGTCTCTGCATCGCCGGCGAAGGCGCCATGGGCTCGACCCACGCGCGCATCTTCGCCGCCATGCCGGGCGTGAAGATCGTGGCCCTGGCAGCGGCCGACATGGCGCGCGGCCGCCAGTTGGCGGCGCAATACGGCATTCCCGATTGCGGCGACGACCTGGCCGCCGCACTGGCCCGTCCCGACGTGGACGCGGTGGTGCTGGCCACGCCCTCCGGCCTGCATGCCGAACACGCCGAGCTGGCCGCCCGCCTGGGCAAGCCCATGCTGATCGAGATTCCCGCCGCGCTGACCCTGGCCGACACCGAGCGCCTGGCGCGCGTGCAGGCCGAAACCGGCGTTCCCATGATGGTCGCGCACAGCCGCCGCTTCGCGCCACCGCACACCACCCTGCGCGAACGCATCCAGAGCGGCGATTTCACGCTGCACCACCTGGTCTGCGAAACCTATTTCTTCCGCCGCAACAACCTGAACATGTTCGGCGAGCCGCGCACCTGGGTCGACAGCCTGCTCTGGCACCACGCCTGCCACACCGTGGACCTGTTCTGCTGGCTGCTGGACGAATCGGAGTTCGACGTCTGGGGCCAGCGCGGCCCCGACCATCCCGAACTGGGCATCCCCATGGACGTCACGGTGGCCATGCGTTCGCGCAAGCGCGGCACGCTGCTGACCATGGCCATGTCGTTCAACAACAAGGGGCCCTTTGGCGGCTTCTACCGCTACATCGGCGAACAGGACACCTACCGCGCCTTCCGCGACGAACTGAGCGACAGCGACGGCAAGATCGTGGAGATGCCCGGCGCGCAGCCCGCCTTCGAGGCCCAGGACGCCGAGTTCATCGCCGCGCTGCGCGAAGGCCGGCCCAGCCGCTGCGACATCGCCTCGGTGCTGCCTGCGATGCGGGCGCTGGACGGCATCGACCGCGTCATGCGGGGCGAACCCACCGCCACGAGATGACCGACATGTAATTCGCCGGCCATCTTGCTGTCCGTGCCGGACTCCTAAAGTGAAGGCTCCTGTGCAAACCCACGCACAGCCAACCGGGCGCCCCCTGCGGCGCACGGTACTTTTGGAGATCGACATGTTGAACGGCAAAATGGTCATCCTCGTCGCGGCCCTGGCGGGCGGCGCCTCCCCGGCCTACGCCGCGGGTCCGGATATATCCAGCGCCGCACCGCGAACCGCCGCTCCCGCGCTGCTGGCCAGCGCGGACGGCTGGGCCTTCGTCAACGGCGAATGGGTCCGCCAGGACCACGCCTACGCCATGAAGGACGGCCGGGTGGTCCACACGGATACGCTGCCCCACCACGGGTCCATGAAGGGCAACAGCGCCGCTCCCAAGGCGCGGGACGCCACGCCCGGAGGCAACAACAAGTTCATCGCCTACGACGGCTGGGTGTTCGAGAACGGCGAATGGTCCCTACCCCCCAGCAACTACCGCCGGTAAGCACGGCGGCCCGGCCACGGACAAGCGGTCCTGTCCTTGGCCGGGCCGTCGTGGTCACCCTGCTTGCGACGAGTCCTTGGCCGGAAAGACCAGCGTGAACCGGGTCCGGCCGGAAACCGAGCTGGCGGTGATGTCGCCGCCGTGCGCCACCATGATGGCGCGCGTGATCGACAACCCCAGGCCCGAGCTTTCCGAGTCGGGCCGGGCCCTGGACTTGTCGCCGCGAAAGAAACGGTCGAACAGCGAGGGGATCAGTTCTGCCGGGATTTCCTTGCCATCGTTCTCGACCGCGATCGTGACGGCCTTGGCGTCGCTGGCGACCACCACGTCTATGGCCCCGCCCGGCGGAGTATGGCGCAAGGCGTTCGACAGCAGATTGCTCAGGGCGCGCCGCAGCATCAGCCGGTCGCCCATGATCCTGCCCCGGCCCGTCAACCGCAAGGCCACGGCCTTGTCCTCGGCCAGGGCCTCGTAGAACTCGAACAAGGCGCGGACCTCGTCCTGCACGGCAATGACGCCGGCGTCGGGCAAGGTGATGCCATGCTCCATCTTCGCCAGGTACAGCATGTCGGACACCATGCGCGACAGGCGCTGCAACTCCTCTTCGTTGGACGCGAGGATCTCGCGATACTTCCCGGCCTCGCGGGGCTGCGCGAGCACCACGTGGGTCTGCGTCAGCAGGTTCGTCAGCGGCGTGCGCAGATCGTGGGCCAGGTCGGACGAAAACTCCGACAGCCGGCGGAAATCATCCTGCAGCCGCGCCAGCATGGCGTTCAAGGTCACAGCCAGGTCGGCCATCTCCCGCGGCACGGCATCCACGGGCATGCGCTCGTCCAGCTTCTGCGCGGTCACGGCACGGGCCCGGGCGGCCATCGTGCGCAGCGGCGCCAGCCCGCTGCGGGCCGCCCACCAGCCGAATACGCCGCTTACGAGCGCGGACAGCAGCACGTACAGCACCAGGGAATGGAGGAAGCCGTGCATGAAGTGCGCGTGGATCTCGGTCGCCAGCCCGACGATGACCAGCATCTCGCCCCCCGCCCCGCCCACCGTGGCGCGCAGGCCCCGGTACTCGGCGCCGTCCTGGCGCCAGGTGAACGCCTCCTTCCCGGCCGGCAAGGCCTGCGCCGCGCTCAAGGCCTGCTGGAACACGAAGCCTTCCGTGGCATACAGGCTGCTTCCCTGCTCCGTCCGGACCAAGGCCACCAGCCCGGGATGGTTCTGGAGCGCCGCGCCCAGGCGCGCCGGCATCTCGGCGGGCGCGGCATCCCGGGCAATCTTGCGGACCAGGTTCGCCTTCTCCTCGAGCACGGCGAAATCCTCGTACGCGAAGTGCTGGTCCATCGAGATGGCGATCAAGGCCCCCAGTCCCAGCAGCACGGCGGCCGACGACAGCGAGAAGAAAGTCGTCAGCCGCGCGGTCAGGGAAAACGGACGCATCAGCCTATGTCCTCGGGTTCTTCGAAAACGTAGCCCATGCCCCGCACGGTCTGGATCAGCTTGGCATCGAACGCGTCGTCGATCTTGGCGCGCAGCCGCCGGACGGCGACGTCGATGACGTTGGTGTCGCTGTCGAAGTTCATGTCCCAGACCTGGGAGGCGATCAGCGAACGCGGCAGCACCTCGCCGCGCCGGCGCACGAACAGTTCCAGCAGCGCGAACTCCTTGCTCGTCAGGTTGATGCGCCGGCCGGCGCGCGTGGCCCGGCGGCGGACGAGATCCAGCACCAGGTCGCCGACCTGGATGCGGTCGGTGGCGATCTGTCCGCTGCCCCGGCGCAGCAGGGTCCGCACGCGGGCCAGCAGTTCGGAGAAGGCGAAGGGCTTGACCAGGTAGTCATCCGCGCCCAGCTCCAGGCCCTTGACGCGGTCGGCCACGCTGTCGCGCGCGGTCAGGAACAGGACGGGCACGTTGTTCTCGACGGCGCGCAGGGTCTGCAGGATGCGCCAGCCGTCCACGTCGGGCAGCATCACGTCCAGCACGATCAGGTCGTAGGATTCGCTCAACGCCCGGTACTGGCCGTCCAGGCCGTTGTCCGCCAGGTCGACCACGAAGCCGGCCTCGGTCAGCCCCTGCCGGAGATATTCTCCGGTCTTGGCCTCGTCTTCCACGACCAGTAGTTTCATGGCGGCGCCCCGTTACGGATCAGCGATAGGCCTGGTAGACGCTGGACCGCCCGCCGGCCCGCACGAGCAGGACGTCGTAGGCGGATTTGCGGCCGCCGTACTCAGGCCCGTCCATGCCCGGCGATCCCAGGGGCATGCCCGGTACGGCCAGGCCGATGGCCGACGGACGTTCGCGCAGCAGCCGCTTGATTTCCTTCGCCGGCACATGCCCCTCCAGCGCATAGCCGTCCACCACCGCCGCATGGCACGAGCCCTTGTCGTCCGGGATGCCCAGGCGGTGCCGCTCCACGGAGGGATCGTCGACGTCGTGGGCGACCACCTGGAATCCGTTGTCCCGCAGGTGCTTGATCCAATCCTTGCAGCATCCGCAAGTGGGTGTCTTCCAGACCTCCACGGTATTCGTCTTCTGCGCCCAGGCGCCCAGTGGAAGCAAGGCCGCCCCGATCAGGAGCGTACGGCGCGACAGGCTTGCGTGTTTGTGCATCATGCGTGGTTTCCTTCAAGATCCGGTGGGCGGGCCGAGCGTACCCAGCCACGCCACCAACAACAGAATGGCGGTCGCCGCACCGGCCTCCAGCGCCACGCTCCGGCGCAGCAGGGCCAGGGCGGCGCCGGGGCGCTCCGCGGCGATCGCCGCCTCCAGCCTGGGGGCAAGGCGGAACCGGTTCGCGGCCGCCAGGCCCAGCATCGTGGCGAACAGCCCCAGTTTGCCCAAAAAAAGCAGGCCGTAGGGGCTGGACAGCAGGCCGTCCACGGTCGGACCGACGATGAACCCGTAGTTGGCCACCCCCGTGAGCGTCAAGGCCGCGACGATGGCGGTGCCCAGGCCGGCGAAGCCCGCCAGCCCCCGGCTCAGCAGGCGAACCTGCCTGTCCGGGGCATCCGTGGACGACCAGGACATCCTCGCGAAAACGGCCAACGCGCCCACCCAGCCGGCCGCCGCGAGCAAGTGGACGACGTCGGCCCACAAGTGCACATAGCCCCGCACGCCGTCGTCCATCGCGCCATGCCCGCCCCAGGCCAGGCTGGCAAGCGCGACGAAGGCCCACCCGGCAACGGCCCGCAAGCCCGCGACGCGCCGGTGCCTCATTCTCAGGGCACACCACAGGGCCAGCAATAGCGCGCCTATCCGTATCGCCGCGGCCAGCCCCGCGTGCGTGCCGCCGACCACCATGGCGAGTATGGGAAATCGCAGTGCCATGAGAGATTCGGCGCCGCTCATGGACTGGGCAAGCAAGGCCAGGCTCAGCGCCGCAAGCAGGACGCCGAAGCCCGCGGCGGCGGCCGGCCAGGCGCCGAAGCCCAGGCCGGGTTGGCCGTCTTCCCATTCTCTTTGAAAGCTGTGCAGCAGGAATAGCGGCACGCCGCAAAGCAGCGCCAGGTCCAGGTACAGCGCGAAGCGGACGGCAACGCCCAGTCCGTCGGCCATCGCCTACTTCACGCTGAACGAGAAATTGCCGGTGATGGGGTGCGTATCCGACGAGACGGCCCGCCACTCCACCCGATAGGTGCCGGCCGCCAGGGGCTTGGCCGGGGTGATCAGCATCGTCTTGGGATCGGCGTCGCCCGAGACCCGGGCTTCGACCGGCATGGGCGCATGGGTCATGCCGGCCATGCCCGTCATGAGCAGCCTGGCGCCCGAGAACTGGGTGACCAGCGCCTCGGAGAAGCGCAGTTCTATCCTGGCGGGCGCCGTGGTCTCGGCCTTGGCCTCGGGGGTCGAGGACAATAGTTCGGGATGGGCCTGGGCCGCGGTGGCGGCAAGCAGCCCGGCCGTCAGGACGGCGGCGTTCAGGGCGGTGCGAGCGTTGGACATGATGGACCTTGAAACGGATGAAAAAGAAGAATGAAGGGGAATCAGAACCACATGCGCACGCCGACCACGAACCGGGTGTCGCTGCGGCGTTCTCCGTGCGACCGGGCATAGTCCGCGGTGGTCCCGTAGGTCCGGTTCCAGGTCACGCCTAGGTAAGGGGCGAATTCGCGGCGGATCTCGTATCGCAGGCGGACGCCCACTTCGGTACTCGACAGGCCGGACCCGATGCCCCGACCATGGTCGTTCTTCCCGAAGAAGTTGACCTCGGCGGCGGGCTGCAGGATGAGCCGGTTCGTGAAGAGGATGTCGTACTCGCCCTTCAGGCGCGCGGCGGTCTGCCCGTTCTCGCCGGCGAAGACCATGGCGGAGGCCTCGAAGTTGTAGAGCGCCATTCCCTGCAGGCCGAACGCGGCCCAGGTTTGCGACGAACCCGGCTTGAAGTCGTGGCGCACCCCACCCACGACGTCCCACCAGGGGCTGATGGCGCGGCCCCACAAGGCCTGGACCTCGGCCTCGTGAAGCTTGCCTCCCGAGCGCTCGCCTTCCGAACTGAGCCACAGGCGGTCGATGTCGCCGCCTATCCAGCCCTTGAAATCCCAGTTCAGCGCATTGCCGCCGCGGGCGTCCTGCCATTCCAGCCGGTCCACCAGGAACAGGGAATTGATGCCCTTGTCGTGCACGGCGTGGCCCGCCGTATCGAAGGCGGCGGCCTGGCGGTCGGCATCGGTCAGCTTGGGAATGGGCGTGCGGCTTTCCGTGGGCGCGGCCTCCATGCCCTGCATCGGCGCCTGGTCCATGCTTTGCATGGGAGCGTGATCCATGTTCTGCATGGTCGAGTGGTCCATGCCCTGCATCCGGGAGTGGTCCATGTGCGAATGGTCCATCCCTTGCATCTGGGCCCGCGCGGTCGACGTGCCAGCCAGAGTCAGGCCGATGAGCGCGGCGGCCAATGCCGGCGCGTTGCGATGAATCGAAAAAATCATGGCCGGCCCCTTATTCTTCCACCCGGACTTCACGGAACATGCCGGCTTCCATGTGATACAGGAGGTGGCAGTGATAGGCCCAACGCCCCAGGGCGTCGGCGGTCACGCGATAGCTGCGCCGCGACCCCGGCGGCATGTCGATGGTGTGCTTGCGGACAATGAAATTGCCGTTCTCGTCTTCGAGATCGCTCCATAGCCCATGCAGGTGGATGGGATGGGTCATCATGGTGTCGTTCACGAGCACGATCCTGACCCGCTCGCCGTACTTCAGCACCACGGGTTGCGAATCCGAGAACTTGATGCCGTCGAACGACCAGGCGAATTTCTCCATGTGGCCGGTCAGGTGCAGCTCTATCGTCCGGCCCGGCGCGCGTCCGTCGGGGTCCTCGAAGGTACTGCGCAGGTCGGCATAGGCCAGCACGCGGCGACCGTTGTCGCGCAGGCCCATGCCGGGGTCGTCCAGCTTGGGCGTGGGAGTCATCGTCTGCATGTCCACCAGGGGGTTGCCCGCTTCCGAGGCGGGATGGGACTGCATGCCGGACATGGCGCCATGATCCATGCCGGCCATGCTGCCATGATCCATCCCCGCCATGCCGCCATGGTCCATGCCCATGTCCTCCATGGCCAGAATCGGCCTGGGATCCAGGGCGGGAACCGGCGCCTGCGCGCCTTCGCGCACGGCCAGCGTACCGCGCGCATACCCGGTGCGGTCCATGGACTGCGCGAAGATGGTGTAGGCCTCGTCCGCGGCAGGCTCGACGATCACGTCGTAGGTCTCCGCCACGGCGATGCGGAACTCGTCCACCGCGACGGGCTTGACGTGCTGCCCGTCGGCCGCCACCACGGTCATCTTCAGGCCGGGAATGCGCACGTCGAAATAGGTCATGGCCGAGCCGTTGATGAAGCGCAGGCGGATGCGCTCGCCCGGCTTGAACAGCCCTGTCCAGCCGCCGTCCGGCGCCTGCCCGTTCAACAGATAGGTATAGGTGTACCCGCTGACGTCGGCGATGTCGGTCGGATTCATCCGCATTTCGGCCCACATCTTCCTGTCCGCGATCGTGGCCGACCAGCCCTTTTCCCGGACGTCACGGAAGAAATCGCCAACGGTGCGCTTGTGGAAGTTGTAGTAGTCGGACTGCTTCTTCAGCGTGCGCATGAGCCGCGCCGGATCCTCGTCGGTCCAGTCCGACAGCATCACGACGTATTCGCGGTCGTAGGCGAACGGTTCCGGCTCCCTGGCGTCGATGATCAGCGGTCCGTAGACGCCCGACTGCTCCTGGAATCCCGAATGGCTGTGGTACCAGTAGGTGCCGTTCTGGCGCACCTTGAAGGTGTAGACGTACATGCCGTCGGGCGCGATGCCTTCGAAGCTCAGCCCGGGCACCCCGTCCATGTTGGCGGGCAGCAGGATGCCGTGCCAGTGGATGGAGGTGGACGCCTTCAGCTTGTTGCGCACGCGCAAGGTGACAGTGTCGCCTTCGCGCCAGCGCAGCAGCGGCCCCGGTATGCCGCCGTTCACGGTCATTGCGGTGCGGGCGCTCCCGGTGAAATTCACCGACGTTTCGCCGATCTGCAGGTCGAACTCGGTGCCGGTCAGCACGTGGGGGGCGCCCGGCCCGATGGCCGCCCATACGGGCTTGCGCCAGAGTCCCAGCGCGCCCAGTGCGCCGCCCGCGGCCAGGGCGGTGACGAAGGTCCGCCTTGAAGTCTTGATGTGCATGCGATATCCGATGAATCCGGTCAGGCCGCCACTCTAGCCAGCGGCCCCCCACCCCAGCCTGACCCGAAGATTACGTTTGTGTAATGTTGGCTTCAGGCACGGCCCTTCCAGCGCCGCAGCAGCAAGGCGTTGGAGACCACGCTGACGCTGCTCAGCGCCATCGCCGCCCCGGCCAGCACCGGGCTGAGCAGGCCCAGGGCCGCCAGCGGCACGCCAACCACGTTGTAGATGAAGGCCCAGAACAGGTTCTGGCGGATCTTGGCGTAGGTGCGCCGGGAAATGTCGATCGCGTCCCCGACCAGGGCGGGATCGCCGCGCATCAGCGTGACGCCCGCGGCATGCATGGCCACGTCGGTACCGGTCGACATCGCGATCCCCACGTCGGCGGCCGCCAGCGCCGGCGCGTCGTTGATGCCGTCGCCCACCATCGCCACCACGTGGCCTTCGGCCCGCAGCGCGGCAATGGTTTCGGCCTTGTGCTCGGGCAGCACTTCCGCGCGCACGTCGTCCACGCCCAGCGCCTGGCCGATGGCGCGCGCCGCGCCGGCGTTGTCGCCGGTCAGCAGCACGCTGCGTATGCCTTGTTCGCGCAGCGATTGCAGCGCCGCCTCGGACGTCGGCTTGAGCGTATCGCCGAAGGCCAGCAGCCCCAGCAGCACGGGCTGGCCGCTCACGCTCGCCACCCACGACACGGTGCGGCCTTCGCCCTGGAGCGCCGCGGCGCGCTGCGCCAGCGGACCGATCTCGACCCCCAGCTCCTGCATGTAGCGGCCGCTGCCCAGCCGCAGCTCGCGGTCGTCCACCGACGCCGCCATGCCGCGCCCCGCCACCGCCCGCGCCTGGGTGGCGGCCGGCACGGTGATGCCCTCGCGGCGCGCCTCGGCCATGACGGCGCGCGCCAGCGGATGTTCGCTGCCCGCCTGCAGGGCCGCGCTGGCGGCCAGCAGGTCGCGGCGCTCGCCCTGCGCCGGTTCGGCGGCGACCAGTTCGGGCTTGCCTTCGGTCAGCGTGCCGGTCTTGTCGAACGCCACGACCTTGACGTTGTGCGCCACTTCCAGCGCCTCCGCGTCCTTGATCAGGATGCCATGGCGGGCCGCCACGCCGGTGCCGGCCATGATGGCCGTGGGCGTGGCCAGTCCCAGCGCGCACGGGCAGGCTATGACCAGGACCGCCACCGCATTCAGGATGGCCAGCTCCCAATCGCCGGTCGCGCCGCCCCAGGCCAGCAGGGTCACGGCGGCGATGGCCACGATCACCGGCACGAACACCTCGCTGACACGGTCTACCAGGCGCTGGATGGGCGCCTTCTTGGCCTGCGCCGACTCGACCAGCCGCACGATGCGGGCCAGCATGGACTCCGCGCCGACGGCGGTGGTGCGGACCACCAGCAGGCCTTCCGCGTTGACCGAGCCGCCCGTGACGCGGTCGCCGTGCTGCTTGTCCACCGGCAGGCTTTCGCCAGTGATGAGCGATTCGTCGATCTGGCTGGCGCCCTCGACCACTTCGCCATCCACCGGCACGCGCTCGCCCGGGCGCACCACGACGAGGTCGCCAGGGTGCACGGACGCGACCGGCACCTCGACCTCGCCGCCCTCGCGCCGCACGCGGGCCACCTCGGGCCGCAGGGCGTTCAGGGCGCGGATCGCCTCGGTGGTCTGCCGCTTGGCGCGGGTTTCCAGCCACTTGCCCAGCAGGACCAGCGTGATCACCACCGCCGAGGCCTCGAAATACAGATGCGTGGCCCCATGGGCGCCATGGCGCAGCAGTTGATAGACGCTCAGGCCGTAGGCGGCGCTGGTACCCAGCGCCACCAGCAGGTCCATGTTGCCGGTGCGTGCTTTCAAGGCCTTCCAGGCACCGCGGTAGAAACGCGCGCCCAGCCAGAACTGCACCGGCGTCGCCAGCGCCCATTGCACCCAGCCGTTGGGCATCCAATGGATGCCGAAAGGCATCAGCAGCATGGGCACGACCAGCGGCAGGGAAAGCGCCCCCGCCAGGGCGATCGGCCACCACGTCGGCAAGCCCGCGGTGGCCGCGTCGGCGACGGGCGCGGACTGCGCGGCAAGGCGCGCCTCGTAGCCGGCCTTCTCCACCGCGCCGATCAGCACCGCCGGATCGACCTTGGAGACCAGCGAGACCCGGGCGGTCTCGGTAGCGAGATTGACCTCGGCGCCGGCCACGCCCGGCACCCGGGCCAGGGCCTTCTCCACCCGCGACACGCACGAGGCGCAAGTCATTCCGCCTATGCTCAGGTCCACCGATCCGGCGGGGATCTCATAACCGGCCTTCTCGACCGCCGCGCGCAGCGTGGCGGCCTGCACCGGGGCATCGGCCTCGACCTCGGCCGTCTCGGTGGCCAGGTTGACGCTCGCGCGCCGCACGCCGGGCACCTGCGACAGGGCACGCTCGACCCGGCCGACGCACGAGGCGCAGGTCATGCCCTCGATGGGCAGGGTCCAGCTTACCGGGGCATCGCCCGGGCCGGCCGCTGCCGGCGTTGACTGTGCACTCATGGTTTCCTCGCGATACTGGGGGTAATGCTTCGCAGTATCAAGCTTCCCATGATGGCAAAGTCAAGCGCCGGATCCGGGGCCGGTAACCGGGCCGGTTCAGGCCCCCTCGCCCGCCGCCGACGCCGGTACCGGCCCCAGGGGCTTGCCGCCAGGCCCGTCCATGAAGCTCTGCCAGGGCTCGGGAACGGCCTGGCCGGCGCCCGGCTTGCTGTAGTCGCATACGCCCAGCGGAAACACCGCCTGCAGGCGCGTCCACTGCCCACCGCTGAAGGCCACCGCGAAATCGGCCCGCGCCAGCGGCTTGAGCGCGCACTTCATGATGTCGCTGGCCAGCCCTTCTCCCGCCGCGACGCGGGTATCGCGGAACACCGGCCACTCATCCACGCCGGGACTGTAGACCGCCGCCGCGCCCGAACCGGCCACGCTCGAGGCCGAGGTCGGATCGGCGCCGGTGTTGCAGTAGTCGGGATCGGTGCTCCACGTGGCCGCGTCGGCCCGCCAGCACGCGTCCACCGCGATGGCCGGCTTGTTGGCGATGATCTTCTCGCGCAGCGTCTTGCCGGAAGTATCGGCCTCGATCTTGCCCAGCCATTCGTTCATCGCGTCGAAGCGGCGCGCGGCGTAGTCGGGCGGCGTGGACTTGTAGCGCCAGATGACGTGGTTCGCGTAGTCGCCGTGTTCGCGCAGGATGCGGTTGCGGATCACGTAGCCGCGGAAATCGTAGTGCTCCTCCCGCACGTTGAAGCTGATGGACTGGATGATGGCCACCTCGCCCAGGCGCTGGCCGTGCACGACCCGGCCAGACCGGTGCGCGATTTCCGCCGCGCCGGGATCGGCCGCCATCCGCGCGGGCTGCCATTGGCCGTTGATGTCGTAGCCGCCCACCTGTTCGTTCAGCATCACGAACTGCTCGGGCGATATCTGGCCGCTGTTGACCGCCCGCAGGCCGTACAGGATGCCGATGTTGTCGATCGGGGTCTTGGCATAGCCGGTCGCATCCCGTGGACCGAACACCGCGATGTTGAAATCCTGCAGCGTGCAGCGGATGCCGGTGGTATTGCCGGGCGACCAGACGTTCCAGTGCGTCCCGCAGCCCGCGCCGCCCACGGTGGGATCGAGATAGAACGGCGTGCGTGAAGCCATGTTGGTGTTGGCCGGCCCTTCGCACACCTGATCGTAGACATGGCCGTTGACGTGGGCCTTTTCCATGATGGTGAACGGAAACCCGGCGGTCTTGCGCGCGTCGTAGAACCGCTTGAGCAGCCCGCAGTCGGCGAACTCCCTGCCGGTCGTCCAGGTGTCCTGCCACCCTTGCCCGGGAAGCAGCCCCTGCAGCAGGCCGGGATAGTTCGAGGCATGCAGATGCTGCTGGTGCGCGCCGCCGGAGTCGCCGTCGGCCATGGTGTAGCGGATCTCGCCGTAGTTCTCGGTGATGTATTCCTTGAGCATGATCACCGTTTCGGCCGACGTGATGTCATTGCAATGCGTGCCGTACTGGGTCATCTCGGACGATGCCACCATGAAGCCCCGGCTCAGGGCCACGTCGTCCAGCACGCTGCCCGGATTGCCCTGGGTGCGGCTGTATTCGCAACCCGACCCGAACTTCCAGTGCAGCTTGCCGTTCCAGGACGCAGGACGGGCATACGGCGTCCAGCCCTTGAGCGGGTCGGCCGGGTTGGCCAGGTAGGCGATGTCGTACTTGCCGCGGTTGACCACGCCGCGCTCGATGCGGACGATGTAGGGCACGGTCTTGCCTTCGTCGGTGGTGGCGCTGGCGATCTCCGACGAGGCCGGGGGATGGGCGGGATCGTAGACGGCGAACCGCCCGGCCGTGGTCCGGTACTGGTAGCGGAACACGGGCGCGGCGATATTGCACTGCTCGTCGAGCGGATCGCCCAGGTCGGGGTTGGTCGGCGTCGGCACCGCGACCTTGGTGGTGCATTCCCAAGAACCGACCTGGGCGCCGGAGATGACCGGCCCGCCATTCGGATGGTTGTTGATCGCGAGATGCGCCGTGGCGCCGTCGTCCGTCCGCGCCACCAGGGTATTGTCCCCCTCGGCCAGCCCCTCCACCCGCCCCATGTAGCGGCCGTTCTCGCGCACGGCGAATGCGCTGGTCACATCGCTGCCATTGAGCAGCATGCGGATCTGTTCGAAGCGCGTGGAGGAACCCTCGGGAACCTTGACTTCGACCAGCGCCTGCCCGCCGGACACGAGGTCGGCGCGGTTCCCCAGCACGGAAACCTGCAGGCTCGGCTCGCCTGGCGCCGTGGGGCCGCCATCGCCCGACGTTCCCCCGTCGCCACCGCCGCAACCCGCCAGCACCGCCGCCAGCGACATGCCGGTCAGCGCAAATGATGCCCTTTTCATTGGAGTCTCCTCATCATCGTTAGCGTTCTTGTGTCACCCACAGCGACCGGATAGTAAGATTTGCCAATCATCGAGGGCATCGCTTTTTTTTGATGGAGTGATCGAATATGCAGATAACCGATCTGAATCTCTCCACACGCCAGGTCCGCGCATTCACGGCCCTGGCCGAGCACAGGAACTTCACGCGCGCCGCCGAGCAATGTCATTTGTCCCAGTCGGCATTCAGCAGCCTGATCCGCACGCTGGAAGACTCGCTTGGCGTCCGGCTGTTCGATCGCGACACGCGCCGCGTCGAATTGACGCCCGAAGGCCGGTTGTTCCTGGGAGGCGCCACGCGCGTGCTGGCCAGCCTGCGCGACGCGCTCGAGGACCTGGGCGAGCACGCCACCGGCCGGCGCGGCCGCGCCGGCGTCGCCGCGCTGCCCTCGCTCGCGGCCGGCTGGATGCCCGGAGTGCTGGCGGCGTTCCACCAGGAATACCCAGGCATCCAGGTGGACGTCGCGGACGTCCTGTCCGAAAGCTGCATAGAATTCGTGCGCAGCGGCCGGGCCGACTTCGCCCTGGCCTCGATGCGCTCCGTCGGGCCGGACCTGCAGGCGGACCCGTTCTGCCGCGACGGCTTCTACCTCGTCTGCCGCAAGGACCACCCCTTGTCGCGCCGGCGGCGGCTCACGCTCCCGGCGCTCAGCGGCGAGCCCTTCATCCACCTGGCCCAGGACAGCAGCGTGCGCCAGCACATCGAGGCGGCCATCCATCCGGCCAAGATGAACGGCATGATGGAGCTGGACCAGTTGAGCACGGTGGCCGGCATGGTGCGGGCCGGCCTGGGGATCACCGTCGTGCCGGCGTTGACGCTGTTCCACTTCGACAGCGACGACCTGACCGCGCTGCCGGTCGAGACGCCGGGGCTGACGCGCGAGGTCTTCGTCATCCGGCGCCGCGACCGCAGCCTGTCCATAGGCGCCCAGGCGCTGCTTGCTTTCATGATGCAACGCCGGCCGCAGCCCGGGGAAAAGCGGGGAAGCCGGCGCGCGGCGGCGCCCGCGCGGGTGCGGAGCCGGTAATCGATTTTTTCCATCATTCATCCCAAATAATCCATTTCACGGAATACTCCAGGCGCCCCTATCGTGTCGCTCATCCTCGGGTCCCGATCCGGACCCGCCTCCACGACCATGACCGGGTGTGCATGCATTCATCTTCTACATCCGCCGCGCCGAGCCTGCACATCGGCGCCGGCGCGGGTTTTTCCGGAGACCGCTGGGATGCCGCCGTCCCCGTGGTCCGTACCCTGCTTGCGCACGACGGCCCTCGCGCCCTGATTTTCGAGACTCTGGCCGAACGCACCCTGGCGCTGGCGCAATTGCAGCGCAGGCAGGACCCGGACTCGGGCTGGGAGCCTTCCCTTGAGCATTTCGTTGCCCCCGTCCTGGCCGATTGCGTACGCGGCGGCATCCCCATCATCGGCAACTTCGGCGCGGCCAACCCCCGCGGCGCGGCGCGGCAACTGCAACGGCTGGCCTCATCCCTTGGCCTGCCCGCGCTGCGCGTGGCCATCGTCAACGGCGACGATCTGCTGACGGCGCTTACCGCCGACCAGATGCGCGCGCTGCTCGATCAATCTTCGATCGAACGCCCCCTGGTCAGCGCGAACGCCTACCTGGGCGCCCGTGAAATCGCCGCGGCGCTGCGAGCCGGCGCGCAGGTGGTGGTGACCGGCAGGGTCGCGGATCCCGCGCTGGCGCTCGGCCCCATGCTCGCCCATTTCGACTGGCCCGAAGACGATTGGGATCGTCTGGCCGCGGGCACCATGGCCGGACACATCCTCGAATGCGGCGGACAGGTATGCGGCGGCTATTTCGCCGATCCCGGCTTCAAGGACGTGCCCGATCTGGCCGAACTCGGTTTTCCCATCATCGAGATGCACGAGGACGGACGCTTCGTCGTCACGAAGGCCGCGCACACCGGCGGCTGCGTGGATCGCCGGACCGTCGTCGAGCAATTGCTGTACGAGATCCACGACCCCGGCGCCTATCTGACGCCCGACGTGGTGGCCGACATCACCAAGGCCGAGGTGCGCGAGATCGGCGCCGACCGGGTGGAAATCACCGGCGTGCGGGGCCACGCGCGGCCCGCCACCCTCAAGGCCACGCTTTGCTACGAGGGCCCGTGGCTGGCGGAAGGAGAAATCTCCTATGCCGGCCCCAATGCGGCGGCGCGCGCCGCGCTGGCGGCCGACGTCGTGTGCAAGCGCCTGCAGGCGCTGGGCCTGGGTGACTTGAAGATGCGCGCCGATTTCATCGGCGTTGCCAGCGTGTTCGGCGACGACAACGGCCGCTGGACGGCGGCTGCAGACGTCCTGGCATCCCCGGCGCAAGACCTGAGGCTGCGCATCGCCGCGGCGGCGGCTTCACGGCGGGATGCCGAGCGCGTCGCGCGCGAAGTGCTGGCGCTCTACACCTGCGGGCCGGCCGGCGGCGGCGGCGTACGCACGACCGTCACGCCCAGGCTGGCCAGCGGTTCATGCCTGGTGCCGCGCGAGTGGCTGGCACCGACCTGGGAGTTCGCCGCATGACGAGCACCACGCCCCCCCGCACCCTTCCCCTGCACAGACTGGCCCACGCCCGCACCGGCGACAAAGGCAATCGCGCCTCCATCAGCGTCATCGCCTACGATCCCGCCCACTGGCCGCTGCTGGTCGAGCAGGTCACCGAGGCCCGCGTGGCCCGCCTCTTCGCTTCGCGCTCGCCCACTCAGGTCAAGCGCTACCTGCTGCCGCGCCTGGCGGCCATGAACTTCGTGCTGGACGATGTGCTCGACGGCGGCGTCAACGATTCGCTGAACCTCGACACGCACGGGAAGACGCTTTCCAGCCTGCTATTGACGCTTCCCATTTCCATCGACAATAAGGAGGAGACATCATGAACACCCATCGCCGCCGGCACCTTGCCACGCTCGGCCTCGCGCTACTGGGCGCCTGGGGCACGAGCGCCCAGGCCTTTCCCGACAAACCCATCACCTTCGTCGTACCCTTCGCCGCCGCCAGCGCCACCGACCAGATCGCGCGGGCGCTCGGCCAGGCCGTTTCGGAAGCAAGCGGACAGCCGGTGGTGATCGAGAACAAGCCGGGCGCCAACTCCTTCATCGGCGCCCAGGCCGTGGCCCGCGCCAAGAATGACGGCTACACGGTGCTGATCACGACCAACACCACCCATGCGGCCAACGAGCACCTGTTCAAGAAACTGCCCTACGACCCCGTCAAGGACTTCGAACCGGTGACGCTGCTCGGCAAAGGCGGGCAGATCATGGTCGTGCCGCCCAGCCTGCCCGTCAAGGACGTGAAGGAGTTCATCGCGCTGGCGAAGGCCCAGGCCGGCAAGCTATCGTTCGGCTTCGGAAGCTCGTCCAGCCGGGTGGCCGGAGAACTCTTCAAGCAATTGACGGGCACGGAAATCGTGTCGGTGCCCTACCGCAGCAACCCCATGGGCATCACCGACCTGCTGGGCGGGCAGATCCAGGTCATGTGGACCGACATGACGACCGGCCTGCCCCAGGTCAAGAGCGGCAACCTGAAAGCGCTCGGCGTCACAACCTCCACGCGCAGCCCGCTCGCGCCCGACGTGCCGACCATCGCGGAATCGGGCGTGCCCGGCTACGAGTCGACCTACTGGTTCGCGGCCTACGTGCCCGCCGGCACGTCCGAGGCGATCGTGAACCGCCTGAACCAGTTGCTGGTGACCGCGGCCAAGACGCCGACGGCGGCGAAGTTCTACGGCCCTACCGGCACCGAGCGGGTGACCAGCACGCCCGACGAACTGCGCCGCTTCCAGGCCGCCGAATCGCAGAAGTGGGCGCAGATCATCGCCAAGGCGGGCATCCAGAAGGAGTGATGCACGCGCGCGTCGGACTCGGCTGCCGCCTTTACAACAGCGGCAGCTTGTCCTCGTCGTCCCGCGGCCGGATCCCTTCGGGCAGCTCGTTGAGCCGCGGCGCGGGCGGCAGGCCCGTCGCCTCCAGGATCTCTTTCTCGTCCAGCGTCTCGCGCTCCAGCAGCGCCCGCACCAGCGCGTCCAGCTGGCCGCGATGCTCGCGCAGCAGGCCCAGCGCGCGATCGTGGCAGCCGTGGATGATTTTCTGCACCTCGTCGTCCACGGCGCGGGCCGTTTCCTCGCTGTATGGCAGGCTGCTGCCCGCGCCGCCCAGATAGGGGTTCTGGCGCGGCGCCAGTTGCACCATGCCGAGCCGGTCGCTCATGCCCCAGCGCATGACCATGTTGCGCGCCAGGTTCGACGCCTGCTCGATGTCGCTCTCGGCGCCGGTGGTGCGGGTGCCGTAGACCACTTCCTCGGCCGCCCTGCCGCCCAGCATGCCCACGATGCGCGCCAGCAGATAGGCTTCGGGATAGTTGTAGCGGTCGGTTTGCGGACGCTGGTAGGTCACGCCCAGGGCCTGGCCGCGCGGCACGATGGTGACCCGGTGCACCGGGTCGGCGCCCGGCACCAGCAGCCCCAGGATGGCGTGGCCGCCCTCGTGGTAGGCGATCCGTTCGCGGTCCGCGTGGCTCAGGATCAGCGGCCGCTCGGGGCCCAGCACGATCTTCTCGAGCGCATCGTTGAAGTCCTTCTTGTGCACCTGGTCCTGGTCGCGGCGGGCCGCCAGCAGGGCCGCCTCGTTCACCAGGTTCTTCAGGTCGGCGCCCGACAGGCCCGGCGTGGTCGAGGCCAGCTCCGGCAGGTCCACGTCTCCGGCCAGCGGTGTCTTGCGCGTATGGACCTTCAGGATGGCCTCGCGGCCGTTCTTGTCCGGCAGGTTGACCACCACGCGCCGGTCGAAGCGGCCCGGCCGCAGCAAGGCCTTGTCCAGTACGTCGGGCTGGTTGGTGGCGGCCAGCACGATGACGCCCTCGCGCCCCGAGAACCCGTCCATCTCGGTCAGGATCTGGTTCAGGGTCTGTTCCTGCTCGCTGGAGCCGCCTATCGCGACCTGGCCGCGCGCGCGGCCGATGGAGTCGATCTCGTCGATGAAGATGATGGACGGCCCCTGCTCGCGCGCCTGCTTGAACAGGTCACGCACCCGCGCCGCGCCCACGCCCACGATCATCTCGACGAACTCGGCCGCGCTCATGGAGAAGAACGGCACGCCGGCCTCGCCCGCCACGGCCTTGGCCAGCAGCGTCTTGCCGGTACCCGGCGCCCCCACCAGCAGCACGCCCTTGGGGGCCGAGCCGCCCAGGCGCGTGTACTTGGCCGGGTTCTTCAGGAAGTCGACCACCTCGACCAGTTCGTTCTCGGCCTCGTCGATGCCGGCCACGTCCTCGAAGGTGACTTTTTCGCCGCCCTCCAGGTCGTAGCGGCGCGCCTTGCTCTTGCCCAGCCCGAACATGCTGCCGCCCATGCCGCCCTGCCGCGCGGCGCGCCGGTACAGCCAGACGTAGAACGCGATGATGAAGATGGCCGGCCCGAAACCGAAGATCAGCGTGGTCAGCCAGTTGCCGCTCTGGATGGGCTCGGCGCTGATCTCCACCTTGTGCTCGATCAGGAATTGCTCGAAGCCCGGCCCCACGAATACCGGCAGCGTGCTTTCGAAGGTCGTGGACGTGCGCGGCTGCTGAGCCCGCGCGCCGGCCTTGGCCGGCGCCTCGGCGGCGGCCGTGGGCCAGGTGACGGCCTTGACGAAGCGGCCTTCGATGCGCTCGCCCTGGCTGTAGATGGCGGTGACGTTGCCCTTGGCCACCTCTTCCTTGAAGACCGTGTACGGCACGGTGATGGGCGCGTCGGCGCCGCCGCCCGACAGGTAGCGCGCCAGGAAGTAGTTGACCAGCAGTACCGCCAGGAAGATCAGCCACATCCGGCGCGGCGGCATGGACATCTGGCCGCCCGCGCCGCGGCCGTCGGGCCGTCCGCCCTTGCCTGCGGCGCTGTTCGCGGGTTTCTTCGGCTCTTGCTGGCTCGGCCACTTCATGGCGTCCCCTCCCTGTGTCGATCGGCTGCCGCCAAGCATACTCCTCCGGTACGGTTTTCCCTGCGTGCGCGCGCCTGGGCAACGATCACGTCGCGAAAGGCCTGCACCGCGGGCGCGGCCGGCTGTCCACGGCGCCAGATCAGGCCGACCTGCCGCCCCAGCACGGGCTCGACCAGGTCCACGCTGGCCAGGCCCTGGCCCGCCGAACCGGACAACGCGTGCTTGGGCACCGCGCCCACGCCCACCCCGGCCTGGATCAGGCTGAGCAGCGCCGGCACGTGCAGCACTTCACCTATCCATTTGGGGCGCGCGGCCAGATGGGCCAGCCCCTGGTCGATCAGCAGGCGGTTGCCGCCGCCGGCGGCCAGCCCGATGCATTCCACGTCGGCCAGTTCCTTCCAGCGCACGCGCCGGCGCCGGGCCAGCGGATGATCCGGCCGGCAGGCCAGGACGAAAGGCTCGCTCGCCAGTTCCTCGAACTCCAGGTCGGGTTCGCGCGTGCCAAGGTAGCTGATGCCGAAATCGGCGTCCGAGCGCGAGACCGACAACAGCACGTCGGGCGCCGGCTGGTCCAGCACCCGCAGCCGGATGCGCGGAAAACGGGCGTGGAAAATGCTGGCGGCCCGCGCGACGAAGTTGTCCACGGCCGACGGGATGCATGCCACCGTGACCAGTCCGCGTATGCGTTCCGACAATTCGGTCATGCCCAGCAGCGCGCCCTCGAGTTCGGACAGCACGTGCTGGGCGCGCGGCAGGAACGACCGGCCCATGGCGTTGAGTTCGACCTTGCGGGTACTGCGCTCGAACAGCCGCATGCCCAGCGCCTGTTCCAGCTTGTCGACCCGGCGCGACAGCGCCGGCTGGGACACGTGCAGGGCCTGCGCCGCGGCGCGGAAGCTGGCCAGCTGCGCCACCGTCACGAAGGCTCGCAGGTCCGACAGATCGAAATTCATACGATTACCGTATCAATTGAAAGGATTTTTGCAATTTACAGCAGGAACGGGATGGATGACGATGCCGGCAAGGCACCGATGAGTGCCTTGCAGAACATTTTCGGAGGCACTTCCATGAAGCGACGCTTCATACTCCTGGCCGGCGCAGCCGCGACGGCCGGCGCACTGGCATCCACCGCAGCCCGGGCCGACGAGGCCTGGCCCCAGCGCCCGATCACGCTGGTTGTCCCCTTCGCCGCCGGCGGCGGCACCGACAGCATCGCCCGCGACATCGCCAAGCAGATGAGCGATCAGCTGCGCCAGCCCGTGGTGGTGGAAAACCGCGGCGGAGGCGGCGGCTCCCTGGGCGCCAACGCGGTCGCCAAGGCGCGGCCCGACGGCTACACCGTGTTGTTCGCGACCTCCACCTTCGCCACCAACGCCGCCTTCGAGCCCAAGCTGCCGTACGATCCGGAGCGCGACTTCGCCCCGGTTGCCATGATCGGCCGCGGCCCCCTGCTGCTGGTGACCAGCAAGCAGCTCGGCGCCACCACGGTGCCGCAGTTGCTGGCCGCCGCGCGCGGCCGCGCCGAGGGCCTGAATTTCTGCTCGGCCGGCCCGGGCAGCATCAACCACCTGGCCGGCGAACTGTTCCGCCAGCAGACCGGGGCGGCCATGACCCACGTGCCGTTCAAGGGCAGCGCCCCCGCCAGCATGGAACTGCTGGCCGGACGCGTGGACGTGTTCTTCGCGACGGTGCCGACCATCCTGCCGCACATCAAGGAAAACAAGCTGAACCTGCTGGCCGTGACCAGCGACAAGCGCTCGGCCCTGTTTCCCGAGGTTCCCACCCTGGCCGAGGCGGGGGTAAAAGGCTATGACGTGACCACCTGGTGGGGCGTGCTGGCGCCCGCCGCAACAAAGCCCGCCGTGGTGCAGGCGCTGAACAAGGCGGTGATCGCCGCCGCTTCGGCCGCGCCCGTGCAGGAACGGCTGCGCCATGAAGGCGCGACGCCGCTGGCGCTCAGCCCCGCCGCCTTCGGCGAGGAACTGCGCAAGGAACTGGCGCTGTGGCGCGGCGTCGTCGCCAAACCCGGCATGCAACTGCAATGACCGCGCCGGCCAAGAAGATCACCACGAGACTTTTTCCATGACTGCTATTTCCGCCTTGTCCCGCCGCGACTTCGCCCGGCTCGGCGCGGCCACCGCCATGCTGGCGGCCAGCGGCGCCGGCCGCGCCGCCGGCTCCTATCCGACCAAGCCCGTCACGGTCATCGTGCCCTACGCCCCGGGCGGCCAGGGCGACGTGTTCGCCCGCCTGCTGTCCCAGGACCTGGGGCAGGCGCTGGGACAATCGGTCATCGTCGAGAACCGGCCCGGCGCCAGCGGCGCGCTGGGCACCCGGCAGGTCGTGCGCGCCGATCCCGACGGTCACACGCTGCTGCTGGGCCAGACCGGCGAAATCGCCATCAACGGCTTCGCCATGAAGAGCCCCGGCTACGACACGCTCAAGGACCTGCGCGCGATCGCCCTGGTCGGCAACGCGCCGCTGGTGCTCGCCGTGCCGCAGAACTCCCCCTACGGCAGCGTCGAGGCGCTGCTGCGGGCGGCGCGCGACAAGCCCGGCAGCGTCGCCTACGCGTCCTCGGGCACCGCCACGCCCGGTCACCTGGCGGCCGCGGCGATGGCCGCCCGCTCGAAGGCCGACATGACCCACATTCCGTACAAGGGCGCGGGCCAGGCGATCTCGGACCTCATCGGCGGACAGGTGCAGTGCTTCTTCGCCAGCGCCTCGTCGATCATGCCGCACATCCAGGGCGGACGGGTGCGCGCGCTGGCCGTCTCGTCGCTGGAGCCGGTCGCGGCGCTGGCCGGCGTGCCGACCGTCGCGCAAACCCTGCCCGGCTTCGAGTTCAGCCTGTGGGGCGGCTATTTCGCGCCGGCCGCAACAAAGTCCGCGATCGTCGAACTGCTGGCCGGACACATCAACCGCATCGTCCAGAAACCCGAGCTGCGCGGCCGCTTCGAAGCGGAAGGCAGCGCGGTCGATCCGATGACGCCCGAGCGCTTCGGCAAATTCGTGCGCGCGGAAATGGACAAATACGCGGCCCTGGTCAAGAGCACCCAGGCACGCATCGACTGACCAACCTATCCCCTCTTTCCTTCCTGGCTGGAACATCATGAAAATCATCGTACTTCCCGGCGACGGCATCGGCCCCGAGACCATGGCCGCGACCGTCGAGGTGCTGCGCGCGGCGTCGCAGCGCTTCGGTTTCGAGCTTGCGCTGGAACACGACGTCGCGGGCCACGACAGCCTGCGGCGCCACGGCGCCACGGTCACCCAGGCGCTGCTGGACAAGGTTCGCGCCGCCGACGGCCTGATGCTCGGCCCGATGGCGACCTTCGACTTCAAGGACGAAAGCAAGGGCGAGATCAATCCGTCGATGTTCTTCCGCAAGGAACTCGACCTGTACGCCAACATCCGCCCGTCGCGCACCTGGCAGGGCGTGCCGCACAAGGTCGATGCCTTCGACCTCGTGGTCGTGCGCGAGAACACCGAGGGTTTCTACGCCGACCGCAACATCGCCTCGGGCGGCAGCGAGATGCTGATCACCGAGGACGTGGTGGTGTCGCTGCGCCGCATCACGCGCCTGTGCTGCGCCCGCATCGCCCGCGCCGCCTTCGAGCTGGCGCGCGCCCGCCGCAAACACGTCAGCATCGTCCACAAGGCCAATGTGCTCAAGATCGGCGACGGCATGTTCATCGACGAATGCCACAAGGCCGCCCGGGACTTTCCCGACGTGACCGTGGACGACTTCATCGTCGATGCGATGATGGCGCACGTGGTCCGCGCCCCGCAGCGTTTCGACGTCATCGTCACCACCAACATGTTCGGCGACATCCTGTCGGACCTGACCGCCGAACTGTCCGGCAGCCTGGGACTGGGCGGTTCGCTCAACATGGGCGCGCGCTACGCGATGGGCCAGGCCGCGCACGGCTCGGCGCCCGACATCGCCGACCAGGACATCGCCAACCCGTTCTCGCTGATCCTGTCGGCCGGCCAGTTGCTGGACTGGCACGGCCGCCGCACGAACCAGCCCGCCTACGTCGCCGCGGCCGATGCCATCGCGCGCACCGCCGCCATTGTCGTCGAAGCCGGGGAATCCACGCGCGACGTGGGCGGCAACCTGGGCACCGCCGCGACCGGCCGCGCCTTCGCCAAGCGGCTGCTGGAGGCCTAGACGTGGACCTGGCGTGCGATTGCCATACCCACGTGATCGGCGCCGCCGCGTCCTATCCCATGGTCGCGGATCGCCACTACACGCCGGGCCCGGCCTCGGCCGCCCAGTTGCGCCGCCACCTGGAACAAACCGGCATGGCGCGCGTGGTCATCGTGCAGCCCAGCGTCTACGGCACCGATAACCGCTGCCTGCTCGACGCCTTGGCGGACATGGATGGACGGGCCCGCGGGATCGCGGTGATCGATGACGGCTTCACCTCCGCGCAGCTGCAGGCGCTGCATGCCGGCGGCGTGCGGGGTGTGCGCGTCAACCTGGAAAGCGCCGGCCTGCACGACATCGGCGCCGCGGAACGGGCGCTTGCCGCCGTCGCCGCGCAAGTGGCCGATCTGGACTGGCATGTGCAGCTGTATGCCGCCCATGGCGTGATCGCGGCGCTGGCGCCCCGGCTGGCCGCGCTGCCCTGCCCCGTGGTCCTGGACCATTTCGCCATGGCGCCCTGGTCGCCCGAGGCCGCCGCGGCCCTGGCCGGCCTGCTGCGCTCGGGGCGGGTCCACCTGAAACTGTCCGCGCCCTATCGGCTGGCGGCCCCCGAAGACGCCGCCCGCTGGGCCCAGGCACTGTGCCGGGAAGTCCCGTCCGCCCTGCTATGGGGCAGCGACTGGCCGCACACCGCCCGCGCGCCCGGCAAGGCGGCGCACGAAGTCAGTCCGTATCGCCCGATCGGCCCGGGCCGCCTGCTGGACGATCTGGCGCGCTGGCTGCCGACGCCCGAACTGCGTCAGGCTGTCCTGGCGGACAATCCCGACCGGCTGTATTGGCGCTGACGCCGCCGCCCCGCAGGGCCTGGCGGATCACGTCCACATTCGCGCGCAGCCGCTCGTCGCCGGGAGCCCTCCTCAGGGCTTCCCGGGCATGCGCCAGCGCCTCGCCGCGGCGGCCCAGCCGCCAGCTGGCGATGGCCGCAAGATCGTGCGGCAGCGCGCCATGGCACACCGGATCGTTCATGTAGCCGTCGGGTTCGCCCGCCAGCGACAGCCCCCGGATCGCCGCCGCCCGGCACTCGGCCCATTCACCGCGCCGGTAGCGGATGTCGGCCAGCGTGACCCAGGGCTCGCGGCGCTCCGGGCATTCGGCCGCGGCGCGCAGCGTCCAGTCCAGGCCATCGCGCCCCTGGACCATCTCGCACTTGGCCAGGTACAGCATGCTGGCCGACCGCTCGGGCCGGAAAAGGTTGCCCGGCAGGGCCAGGTAGCGCTCGAACTCGCGCGCCGCGTCCTGGTGGCGACCGGCGTGGAACAGCTCGCGCGCATGGTAGTGCGCCATGCGCGGGTCGTGGGGTTCCTCGGCCGCCGCGGCGGCCAGCAGCGGCAGGTAGGAGCCGCGCGGCTTGGCGCGATCGGGATGGTGCTCGACGCGCATGCCGGGCACGAGCACGCCTTGCTCGGCGATGCGGTCGGGATAGATGCCTTCATGGCAGGCGTGGCGCCACCGGTAGCCGTGACGGGCGTGGATGCGGTTGTTCAGGAAGCGTATCGCCGGGCTGCCGTCCGCATGGAAGGCAGACACGAAATCGTAGTGCGCGCGTGTGGTGCCCGACACCCAGGCCGCCTCCAGGGCCGGCCGCCAGCCCGGGCTCAGGATCTCGTCCAGGTCCAGCGACACGCACACGTCCACATCCCCCGGCACCAGCGCCAGCGCGGCGTTGCGGGCATCGTCGAAGCGCCAGGGCTCGATGGACAAGCGATGCACGCACGCGCCCAGCGCCTCCAGGCGCTCGATGCCACCGTCGGTCGATCCCGTGTCCGCGACCACGACCATGTCGGCGCTCGCACAGGACGCCATGAAGCGGTCGGCGAAACCGGCTTCGTCGCGGCAGATGGCGTAGACGGCGATCTTCAGGGCTTGCCCGCCGCGGCCAGCCGGACCTCGACGCGATCGATATTCTCGCGATGCGCCACCAGCATGGCCAGCAGATCGTCCTGGATGCCGGCCTCCTTGACCTTGGGCACCAGCGCTTCCAGCTTCCTGACCACCCAGGCCTGGCCCCGATTCAGGAAGGCCATCCGCGCGGGCAGGTCGGCGATGGCCATGGCCTTGCCGTGGAAGGCGCCGGTACGCGAGCCGGGCTTGGCGTCCAGCGACTTGATGGCGGCGATCAGCATGGCACACCATTTCACTTCGTCCCGCCGGATGTCCTCCATCAGCGCGCGCTCGGCCGGATCCTGCAATTGCGCCACGGTTTCCTCGGCCACCCGCGCACCCGCCCGCTCGGCCTCCAGCAATTCCTCCAGCGCCGCCAGCAGTTCCTCGCGCGGAAGCTGGCCCATGTACGCGGCATCGGCCTGCTCGGCGTAGCACACCGGCGATGCGCGATCGGATTTGGGCTGCATGATTTCTCCAGAATGATGGGTCAGGCGGCACCGGGGCCCGCATCGCCGGGCTTGCGCACCAGCGTGACCAGCAGCGTCGTATCGGCCAGCGCCCGCACCGCGTGCGGCTCCTGGCCGAGCAGCGCGACCAGTTGGCCGGGACGCAGTCCACAGGTGCCGTGCGGCGTGGTGACGACGGCTTCGCCCGCCAGGCACTGGATGGTCAGTTCGCCGGGCACGTGGTGCTGCGGCAGTTCGTGTCCCGCCGGGAGCACCAGCTGCATGAGCTGCAAGCCGTCCGTGCGGAGCAGACTGCTGCTGGCGTGGGTTCCCCGCTGTTCGTCGCTGGCATGCAGGTCGATCGCTTCCAGGGGACTTGCGTGTCTGAGGGCCATGATCGCACCGACTGAACCTGTGGGCGCTCCAGTCTCCAGGCCGAGCGCATTGCCTTGTCGCACCTGACGTTATACGCCAGTACGGCGGCGGTCGCATTCCGAAGGAAAAAGATACAGCACGCGCGCGCCTTGCTTGCTAGCATCGCCCGCGTGCTACCCATGGGAAGCCGGGATGACGGAATCGATCGCCTCGCCCTTCGCATTGACCTTCCGCCTGTGGCTGCGCTTCTGGCCGCAACTGATGTGCCTGGTGCTTGCCGGCGTGCTGGCGAACGAGCTGCTGCTGCGGCTGGCCGTGCATACCGGCTTCGCCAACCACCTGGCGGGGCTGGCCGTGCTGACGCTGGTGGCGCTGGCGCACCTGATCGTAACGGTGCTGATGTTCCAGGTGCTGCTGCCCGGCCTGCCCGCCGTGCGCGCCGCCCAGGACGCCGCGCGTGGCCAGGCCTCGCCGGCCACCGGCGGCCCCGACCGGCTGGCATCGGCCATCACGGTAGCCCTGCTGCCCTTCTTCGCCTACTACGCCGCGTGGGGTTTCCTGGGCGACACCGTGCGGCAGTACTCGCGCCTGGCGCTGTCCCTGGACCCGTTCGGCACGCATGGCAATATCCTGGACGCCCTGGATTCGCGCTGGCTGTTCGTCTCGGTCGCGGTGTCGTGGCTGGTGCGCAAGCTGGCCAAGCGGCGCCGCGACGCCACCGGACGGCCGGCGTGGCAGGTCGTCATGGTGATCTGCGAGACGAACTGGATCCTGATCGGCCTGTACGTCATCAGCCGCTGGAAGGACGACGTCTGGACCTGGGTCACCGGTCTGGGCATCCGGGACTACCTGGCCTCGCTCCTGAACGCCCTGGCCACGCCGCTGGCGAATGCGCAGGCGGCGGCGATGGTGCCGGTGGAAGCGCTTGCCGAGACGCCCGGCAAACTGCTGGCGAACCTGTTCTTCTACGCCTTGCTGCCGGTGGTCTGGCTGGTCATGACGGCGCTGGTCTACGGTTACGACGTGCGCGACGATACCGAACTGATGCGTATCAACCGCCGCATCGAACGCTTCGGTGAACGCTACCGGGCAATACCGAAATTCCTGCGCGACTTCGCCGCCCACTTCATCGGCGGCTACCGTTCACGCTACCTGCCAGTCGCCAACGGCATCCGCCTGACGCTGAACTCGGGCGTACTGCTGCTGATCACGCTCATCGTCGGCTACCGGCTGATCGACTGGGGCAGCGCCTGGCTGTGGATAGGCGCGACGCGGCTGATCGGCCCCCACGACCTGGACACCTGGCAACTCTGGGCGCACGGGTTGACGCTGCTGCTGGGCAGCCCGTTCCGCGATTCATCCACGGGGCTGCTGATCGAACCGCTGCGCATCTGCTTTCTGGCGGCGATCCTGGAAACCGCGTTCGCGCGGCCCACGCGCGAGTCGGCGTCTGCGGGCGCCGCGCCTCGGGAGCGGCCCGCCTGAAAACCAGCGCCTATTGCACCAGCGTCGGCGGCTGGGTAAAACGCAGGTAGCGCGGCCGCTGCGGTCCCAGCGCCACCGTGGCGCGCAGGGCCGCGGCGGCATCGCGCGGCACCAGAAAGGCGTGGCGAATGCGCACGGTGTCGCCGGCCTTGGGCCCCGATCCCGCGGCCAGCACGCATTCCCGCGCTTCCGAACGCGGCAGCGGCAAGACGCGCGTCGGCATCCAGCGCCGCCCTTGGCCGTCCTCCAGCGCGATCTCGCAGCCCGCCCAGTTCTTGCGCACGTCGGCATCCCGCACCTGCACGGCAAATTCGGCCACCACGCCCATCGCGTTTTCCGGTATGCGCTTGCCCGCCGGCAGCGGCGCCATCCGCAACGCGCGAAGCCGCCAGCTCGCTCCCCCAAGATCGGCCTGGCCGCCCGCGGGTACCTCGCGCGCGATGCGCGCGCGCCCGCTCCACCACGTTCGCGCGCTGTCATGCATGACCACCGCCATGGCCAGGGGCAAGAGGATCACCAGCAGCCACAGGCTGCGCCGGCGCCATCGGCACTCCGCAGCGTCCCGCGCAACGGCGGGATCCCGGGCGTTCACGGCCGGCCTCCCGCCTGCTGCAGATCGAAGGTCTCGGCAATCGGCGGCAGGCCGTCCGCCGCGGCCGGCAGCGCGTTCAACGCGACGTGCGCCTCGGAATCCAGCCGGGGAAACGGGCCTTCGGAAACCAGCAAGGTGGCGCCCAGGATCTGGTCGGGCCGGATCTCGAAGACGAAGCGGCCACGCTGCGGCAGGCCTGGCTCGAGCGTATGGGGCGGCAGGTCCGGCAGGAACTCCGGGCGGTCCGACAACTCGTAGCGCAGTCCCGTCGGCCCTTCCCACACGGCGTGGGTGACGTTGACCGACCGCGAACGCGCGGCCATCCGCGCGGTGACGATCGCCCACACCCCCGCGCTTTCATGCCGTATCTCGCCGCCGAAACGCTTGCCGACCAGTTGCCGCGCGAACTCCACGCGCTCGACCTGGATGTCGAACAGGCGCGTGGACGCCGCCTTCCCCATCTTCCCGTAGGCGGGGATGGGTCCGGTCAGGTCCTGATAGCGCGGCGTACCGCGCTGCATCGCGAACAGCACGCCAGCAGCCAACGCAACCATGGCCACGGTGGCGAACGGCCGCCTCACGAGGCCCACCCCGCCACGCTTTCCGTCACCTCGACCGCCATCGTGATTCGTCCCACCACGCGCGGATTGAACCAGCCGGGCGTGCCGTAAAGGTTGTCGACGGGCTTGTAGGTCTTGGCGATGACATCGGCGTCCAGGCTCGTGGGCAACACGGCCGAGGCCGGCAGTTTCCACACGAAAGCCACGCGCTCGGCCAGCCCCGGATGCAGCAGCGGCAGCGGCCGGGCCTCGCGTACCAGCGCCACCTCGGGATCCGGCACAGGAACGCCGCCCACGGGATGCAGTTTCAGCAGCTTCGCGTAGTCGCGGGTGGAGGCTTGCGTGCGGTTGCTCAGATCGGCCTCGACCACCAGCGCCCGTTCACCTTCCTGCAGCCGGACGCCCAGGACCTTTTTTTCTTCGCTGACCCAGGCCCGCCTGGGTATCACCTGCCATTGTCCGGCCTCGATCTGGCTGCCGGCCGTGTACTCGGTCGCGGCCGGCGGCGGCGCGGCGCCCAGGATGCCGTAGACCGTCGCGGCGCAGACCGCGACGGTCGAACCGATGCCGGTGGCCAGACGAGCCCTGAGTTTGCCGAATGCGACGCGCACCCGCCCCTCCGTAGTTCACGCGTGAAGGTCCGGCGATGCTGGACGAGCGGGGATGGTAGCTCCCGGGCTCGCCGCGCGTAAATTGCGCGATTGTTTCGATACGTACCGCGCGGCCGTTACAAGCGCCGCGCGGGTTCCTGCCGCTTATTTGTAGGCTTCGACCACCGGGTCATAGACGGAAGTCTTGACCAGCTTGTCGATGGTCAGCGAGCCGAACGTCTTGGCTTCGTCGTTGGTGAAATCGTAGTCGGCCTTGACGGTCTGGAGCGTCCTGACCACATCGCCATGGTGGAAGGCCCCGAATGCCCCTTCCGTATCGGTATCGTTGCTGGTCTGCTTCCAGACCTTGTCATCGAACTGGAAGTGGGCAACGCCGAGAATCTGGCCGGGATGGCTCTTCTGGTACTCCAGCACGCCTTTCAACTGCCGCTGGACATAGTTCGCGGTGTAGTCCGGCTTGGCGCGGCTATAGCCGATCTCGGTGAAGAGGATAGGCACGCCGAACTGCTTGTACGTCGCCGGAATCCAGCCCTGGCCCGTGCTTTCCGCGTCCCTGAGCAGATAGTTCTCGTTGTTGTAGGTTTGCGGGGCAAGCATGAGGCGGTCCCTGTACTTGGCGGTCCTGGGATCGGTCAGCAGGCGGTTGAACTGATTCCAGCCCGGCATGTTCCTCCCTTCCAGGTAAGGTTCGCCGCGCGGCACGAAGGTCACCGGCATGCCGACCGGCACGCTCTTGCTGAACTTCCGCTTGTCGGCTTCTTCGATGAAGCGCGCGACCAGACCGATGGCGGTGTTGTAGTTGCCGGGATAGCCACTGAAATCGAGCTCGTTCGAGATGATCACCCCAGCGATCGCGGGATGCCAGTCGGTGCCGGCCTTGTTGCCGAAGTTCCTGCTGGAGAAATAGGCGCCGACGTCCCTGTTCCAGACGACCGAGCCCTGCGTGGAGATCCAGTTGCTGAGCGGCACGACGACCTTGATGTTCAGGCTGTTCGCATAATCCAGGAACTGGCTGTGGTCGTTGCGGGTATCCCAGTCGTAGAGCCGGATCAAGTTGATCCCCATATCCTTGATGGTCTTCAGGTCGTCGCGGCAATCGGATCCGCAGCTCTGCGAAAGATAGGACTGCTTGCCCCACAGCGATCCTGCCTGCTTGCGCGCGATGTCGCTGCCGAAATAGATGTAGGTATCGTTGGCCTGCGAAGGGTTGTAGCCCTGTCCGAAAGCCTGGTAGGCGGTGCCCTTGCCGGGAATGGGGAAGCGCGTGAAGCGGCCCGCGGCGATGCTCAGCACGGCATCGTCGACGGCTTCCAGCGCGCCCGCGTTCGAGCCCTGCAGCGTCGCCGTGTAGCTGATCTCGTCGGTGTCCGCGTCATAGGCGGGATTGGTCAGCTTCATGGCGTACAGCTTGGCGGCCCCCTTGGCCGTGGTGCCGAACAGCGTGGCGGTCGGCGCCGCCTCGCCGTAGGCATAGGACCACTGCGGCAGGAAATAGGAAACCGGCCGGGCCTCGGAGTACGTGCCCGGAGCGTTGTCCACCAGGAACATGTCCGCGCCCGCCTGGCTCAGCACCACCTTGTACTGGCCGGCCGTGGCGGTGGGCTGCAAGGCCGCCTTCGAGGCGTACTGCGTGTACTCCGCCACCTCCTTGTCGTCCGCCAGGTTGTTGAGCACCTTGACGGTGACATTGTCGAAGGCAAGCGCGGCGCCGGCATCCTGGTCCAGCGTGTCGTTCTGCAGCTGTGCCTGGAACGTCATCGTCCCGGTTTTCTCGTCGTAGGCGGGCCGGGAAAGCGCCACATACACACCTTCCATGGCACCGCCGCCCGACAGCTGGAACTGGACGGTCGCGTTGGGGTCGACGCCGCCATAGGCGTCCCGCCAGATGCTGCCCGCGTAGTCCTTGACCGGAGACTTGCCCACCGCCAGGCCTTGGCCGCCTTCGTACCACAGCACGTCGGATTCGACGTTCTTCAAGGTCAGGGTCCGGGTCGCCCCATCGGCGCCGGCCGACAACTGTCCGGACCCGGCCACCAGCATATAGGTGCGGGGCGAGTAGCTGGCGCCCGAGCCGCCGTCGCTCTTGGCCCCGTCTCCCCCGCAACCGGCCAGCATCGCCCCCGAGGCCAACGCCAGCGCCGACATGACAAATCGTTTTGTTTTCATACTGCCGCTCCTGAGAAACCGGTCCCGTGGCCCGTGAAACGAACCGACGCCCTGACATTCGCAATGCCGCGTCATTCGCATGGGAAGGATGAGCAGATGTTAGAGAAAGGCCTCTTTTGCGAGGCAGGCATGTTTGGGGCAAGCGTCCCGAGTACCGGGAAATCGTCCCGGATGTAGCATTGCGCGCCACAGGTGTATCATTTTGTGTCATGCCGACCACCCCGCCTCCTTGCGTACCGGAGCATCTGTCTTCCCACGACGTGGAGCCGGGGCTGCGCTTCGACGCCTGGCGCGAACGTGCGCACCAGTGGGTGGAAATGCTGCCGCCACCACCCGGTACCGAACTCGATGCGGAACTGCTCACCTTGCGCAGCAGCACCTGCATCTTCGGCACCATGCGTTCGTCCGCCTACGAAATGCGGGCGGCGTCCCGCCGCCTGGCCCATGCGCCCGAGATGGTGGTGGTCACACTGATCCAGGCCGGCGAACTGATACGCGACGCAGCACCGGGCGAGCCTCAACGCGTCGGACCGGGCAACCTGGGCCTGTACGACCCCTGGCGCATCGGGCACTACCGCTGGAGCCAGGGCTCGCGCGAGGTCTTCCTGGCCCTGCCCCGCGACGAGGTGCGCGCGGCGCTGGGACGCGAGCCGGGCAACGTGCCCATCCCGCTGGAACACTGCGCGCTGGCGCCCGCCCTGGCCAGCCAGTTGAATCATCTGGCCCTGCTGACACGCCAGCCGCAGAAGCTCGACGGCGTGGAGTACGCCAGCCTGCTGGAAGGCACGCGTTCGCTCGCGCTGCTGATGCTGCGCAACCTGGGGCGGCAGGGATCGAACCAGGAACAGTCCGACCTGGAAGATGGCCTGAACGGGGGCCGCCATGCGGCGGCGCTGCGCTTCATGGAACGCGAGGCCCACCGACACGACCTCGACGTCGCGGCGGTCGCCCGCGGCGCCGGCTGCTCGCGCACCCGCCTTTACGCGGCCTTCGCATCCCGGGGCGAAACGGTAATGGGAGCCCTGCGCGAAATCCGCCTGCAACGCGCCAAGGCCTTGATCGAGCGCAGCCCCAGGCTGCACATCGGCTCGCTCTCGTGGCGCTGCGGCTTCGCGGACCAATCGGCCTTCAGCAAGCTGTTCCGCCTGCGCTTCGGCCTGCTGCCCTCCGAATGGCACCATCGGACGTGGAGCAGTCCGGCCGCCGATGCGTCGGCCCGCGCCCGCTCGCAAGATCCCTGTTGAAAATCCCCGGCGTCGTCAGCGGTATTGGGGTTCCCCCCATAAGATTCATTTAATATATATCTTCAAACCAGACGTCCATCCCCCACGGAGCCGGCCCATGGCCATCCTGCTGGAAGTCGAAGAACCGGTGCCCCCCACCCCGCCGCCTCCGCAGTGGCGCGCTTTCCTGGAACTGGGCTTCCGGCCCCTGTACCTGGCGGGCTGCCTGTGGGCCGCCTTGTCCGTCCTGCTCTGGGTGTACGCGCCGCAGGCCCTGACCGGACCGCTCGGCGGCGTGGCCTGGCATGCCCATGAAATGCTCTGGGGCTTCATCGCCACCATCGCCGTGGGTTTCCTGCTTACCGCCGGCGCCAACTGGACCGGCATCAATCCGCTGCACGGCAAGGCCCTGGGGGCGCTGACGGCCCTCTGGCTACTGGCGCGGGTCGGCTACCTGGTGCCCGACACCGCGGGATTCTGGCTTGCCGCATGCGGCGAGACCTTGTTCTTCGCCACCGCCGCGGTGGCCCTGGGACGCTCCATCTACCAGGCGCGCAGCAAGCGCAACTACGGCATACCCGTACTCATCCTTGGATTGGGCGCGGCGAACGTCCTCTACCTCCATACGGTCCTGCAAGGCGACTACGCCCTGTTGCTGGCGCGCTTCAACCTCGGGCTGCTGTGCATGGCGGTGATCGCGCTGCTGGTGGCGCGGCGCGTGATCCCCTTCTTCGCGATGCGCGCCGTGGCCGGCCTGGACATCCCCATGCATACCCGCAGCGGCCAATGGCAGCTCGGCGCGGGCGTGCTGGCGATCCCGCTCCTGCTGGCGGACTGGATGCCAGGGGCGGGCCTGGCTCTTGCTGCCACCGGCGTGCTGACCTGCTGGCAACTGCTGGCATGGCGCCCCTGGGCGGTACGGCGCGTGCCGCTGCTGTGGATCCTGTACGTGGGCTACGCCGCGCTGGGCATCGGCCTGCTGGTGGCCGCGGCGCACGCGGCGGGCTGGGTCCCGCGCCTGGCCTGGCCGGCGCACGTCATCGGCGCGGCGGGCTTCGCCGTGCTGATCATCGGCATGGTCACCCGCACGGCGCTGGGCCACCTGGGGCGTCCGCTGCGCACCGACCGCAGCATGGTGGCGGCCTATGCGCTAGTGATCGCGGCGGCCGCGCTGCGCCTGGCCGCGCTGCTGCCCACGGCCTGGGCCATGGGCGTCCTGCACGCATCGGCGGCCGCCTGGATCCTGGGGTTCGCGCTGTACCTGTGGCGCTTCTTCCCGCTGCTGATCCGCCCGCGTTTCGACCAACGTTCCTGAAGGAGAACCTGATGAAGATCCTGCACACCACCCCGGCCCTGCTGCTGGCCGCCACGCTGGCCGGCCCCGCCTTCGCCGCCACCTGCAACGTGGAGATCGCGGGCAACGATACCATGAAATTCGACAAGACCAGCATCGAGGTGCCGCAAAGCTGCAAGCAGTTCACGGTCAAGCTCACGCACCCGGGCAAGCTGCCCAAGGCCTCGATGGGACACAACTGGGTATTGAGCAAGGCCTCGGATGTGCAAGGCATCGCGGCCGACGGCATCCCCGCCGGGCTGGAGAAGAATTACCTCAAGCCGGGCGATACGCGCGTGATCGCGCACACGAAGGTGATAGGCGGCGGGGAAACCGACTCCGTCACCTTCGACACGAGCAAGCTCAAGGCGGGGGAAAACTATGCGTTCTTCTGCTCGTTCCCGGGGCATGCGGCGCTGATGAAGGGGACGGTGGCGGTGACGAAATAGGCGCCAGGGGGTTTGCTTGGTAGCATGCGGGAATGATTGGTTAATTGACGGCATTCCCAGTACCCCCATGAAACTCGCTACCTGGAACATAAACTCCCTGAACGTGCGCCTGCCCCAGGTCATCGCCTACCTGCAGGCCACGCCGGTCGACGCGCTGTGCCTGCAGGAACTCAAGCTGACCGACGACAAGTTTCCCGTCGGCGCCTTCGAGGAAATCGGCTATCACGCGGCGTTCACCGGCCAGAAGACCTACAACGGCGTGGCCATCCTGAGCCGCCAGCCGGTCCGGGACGTGACCAAGAACATCGACGGCTTCGAGGACCCCCAGCAGCGCGTGATCGCCGCCACGCTGGACACGCCCGCGGGCGAGGTGCGCGTGATCAGCGCCTATTGCCCCAACGGGCAGTCGGTGGGCAGCGACAAGTACGACTACAAGCTGAAATGGTTCGCCGCCTTCCGCGACGGCCTGCAAGAGGAACTGGGCCGCTATCCGCGCCTGGCGGTGCTGGGCGACTACAACGTCGCGCCCGACGATCGCGACGTGCACGACCCGGTCAAGTGGGAAGGCAGCGTGCTGGTGTCCGAACCCGAGCGCGCCGCGTTCCGCTCGCTGCTGGACGTGGGCCTGCACGACGCCTTCCGGCTGTTCGAGCAGCCGCCCAAGTCCTTCAGTTGGTGGGACTACCGGCAACTGGGGTTCCGCCGCAATGCCGGCCTGCGCATCGACCACATCCTGCTGTCCGACACCTTGAAGGCCGTGTGCAGCGAGTGCGTGATCGAGCGCGAGATCCGCAAGAACGAACAGCCGTCGGACCACGCGCCGGTGATGGCGACGCTGGAAATCTAGCGGCGCTCAATCCGCCAGCGCGCAGGCCTGGCGGCGCAGGTCGGCCGCCGCTTCCAGGGTGCCATCCGGACGCATGCGGATGGCCTTGGCCGACCCGAAATAGAACTCGTGCAGGGAATCCTCCTCCACCGGCACGCCGGCCTCGCGCAGCCGCCGCGCCACGCCCTCCTGGAAACCGGGTTCGAGCAGGATGTCGCCGCCGCGCGTGATGCTCCAGCGCGGCGCGTCGATGGCCTCGGCCAGCGGCATGTCCTCGAAGCAGGCATGAGCGATCACCTGTACGCCGGTCGTGGTCTGGCTCACGCCGCCCGGCGACACGCCCAGCATGGCCGGCCGGCCCCCTTCCATCACGATGTAGGGATTCAGGGTGTGGACCGGCCGCTTGCCCGGCCCCAGCACGTTGGGGCTGGCCGGATCGAGATCGAACTCGATCAGGCGGTTGTTCATCAGGATGCCGGTTTGCGCATCCACGCAGCCGCTGCCGAAAGGCTGGAACACGCTTTGCAGCATGGCCAGCGCGTTGCCCTGGTCGTCCGCCAGCACGATGCCGGCGGTGTCGCCGGGATCCCGCGCGCCCGAAGGCGTCGCCTCCGCCACGCGGGCCAGGCGCCGCGCGACCCGTTCCGGATCCAGGGTCGCGGGCCACGGCGCGGCCGGATCGGCCACCTTGCGCTGGAAGGTTTCCAGGCATAGCCGGGCGATCTGGATCTGCGCATAGGCCCGTTGGCCTTCGGGCTCGTCCAGGTACGGCGCCAGCGCCTCCAGTTGGGCCAGCATCAGCACGCCCAGCGAGTTCGGCGGCATGACGTGAACGTGCCGGTCCCGTACGGACAGGCTGACCGGCCGCGCCCAGTCGGCCCGCTGCGCCAGCATGTCGTCCAGGCGCAGCAGGCCGCCCTGCTCCCGCGCGAAGGCGTCCAGGCTGCGGGCAATGGGCCCTTCGTAGAAAGCGTCGGCGCCATCGCGCGCGATGCGCTTCAAGGTGTCGGCCAGGGCGGGCTGGCGCAGCAGGTCCCCCGCCGCCAGCGGCCGGCCCCCGGGCGCGAACAGGGCGTCGAAGCCAGGCTGGCGGACCACCGCCGGCTTGGCGCTCCCGAGGTTGCGATGGATCTCGCTGGAGCACCCTATGCCGTCCGCCGCGTGGCGCACGGCGTCCTCCAGCAGCAAGGCCCAGGGCAGGCGCCCGTGGCGCCGGTGCGCCTGGTCCCACAGGCGCACGAGCCCGGGCACCACCCAGGTCGACGGCCCGCGCGGACCGATGCCGCCGTCGCCGAAGGCATCCGGCCGGGCCAGGCCGGGCGCCCGGCCCGTGCCGTTCAAGGCCTGGATCGTGCCCGAGGCCGCGTCGTAATACAGCATCATGCCGCAGCCGCCCAGCGAGGTCGCGTGCGGCAGCGCCACCGCCATGACGGCCGAGGCCGAGATCATCGCATCGACCAGCGAGCCGCCGGCCCGCAAGGTATCCAGCGCGCTCTGGCTGGCCAGGTGATGGCCGGTGACGACGGCGCGGCGCCGGCCGAATGCGGCGGCGCGGGAAGCGGGCCTGGCCATGCGGGTCATCGCAGCAGGTTGGCGCAGAAGGTGCCGACGAAGCAGCCCACTGCGCAGGCGATGGGCAGCCACCAGCCTTGCCAGCGTCCCGCCGCCGGCGAGGCGGATGGCGCGGGCGCAGGCACAGCCGGGGCAGCGAACCCGGATGCGGGGGCGGCGGCCTGGGCCCCCGCCCCCGACAATTCGCGCTGCACGTTGGCGAAGAACTGTTCCGAGAACTTGCGCGCCGCGCCGTCTATCATCCGCGCGCCCAGTTGCGCGACCTTGCCGGTCACCTCGGTCTCGGCGCGGTAGCCCAGCAAGGTGCCGCCGGCGATGTCCTCCAGCGTCACGGCCACGCTGCCGGTGGCGGCGCCGGCCACGCCGGCCGAGCCCTGGCCCGTCAGCGTGAAGCGCTCCTGCTGCGCCTGGACCGCGCGGGCGAAGGCCACGTCGAAGTTGGCGCGTATGGGCCCCACGCCCGCCGAGATCGTGGCCCGGTAGCCGCCGTCGTCGGTGCGGCTGATGGCGCGGCAATCGGGAATCGTGCGGCGCAGGAAATCCAGGTCGTCCAGCGCCTCCCAGACCCGGCCGCGCGGCGCCGCCAGCGTCTTGGTGCCGTCTATGATCATGGCCGCACCTCTCCCATCATGTCTATGCCCGCCTGCGCCAGGCCGCGGTCGGCCACGCGCATGCGTTCGTTCAGGCACTTGAACTGGCCGAAGCTCCAGGCCACCAGCGGACGCGCGAAGTCCAGCGAGGTCGGCCACTGGCGCGTGAACCAGTCATAGCGCACGGCCCAGGCCTGCGTGCGGTCGCTGATGAAGCGCACGCGCTGCTCCCAGGCGGCCACCGCCGAAGCAACGTCGTCGGCGTCCGCCACCAGGTGCGCCAGCGCGTAGGCGTTCATCAAGGTCAGCCCCGCCCCCTGCCCCAGGGTCGGCGGCAAACCATGGGCGGCGTCGCCCAGGATGGCGATGTTGCCGACGCTCCACTTCGGGCACTTGACCAGGCCGTAATGGTATTGCGTGCCCTCGGCCCGATGCAGCACCGCCATCAGGTCGGCGATCTTGGGAAAGCGCCGGCTCCAGTCCTCGACATCGATGGGAAAGCGCGCCGCCGTGGCATCCCAGGCCGGCGCGACCATGTAGACATAGGTGTGGCCGGGCCCCGACGGCGTCACGCCTATGCGCCGGTTGCCGGACCAGTGCTCCACCGTCTTGGGCTGGGGCGTGAAGGCGCGGCCCTCGATCAGGTAGCGGTTGATGATGGTCGGCAGTTCCGTGAACCCCCCTCCCATTTTCTGCGAGTTGCGCACCGCCGAATGCACGCCGTCGGCCGCGATGACGAGGTCGGCTTCATGCAGCCCGCCGTCGGCGGTCAGAAGGCCCTTGCCGGGCAGCGCGCCGGTCACGCGCGAGCCGGTCACGATGTTCACGCCGGCTTCCAGCGCCGCGTCGCGCAGGCCCTCGATCAGCACCTGCCGGGCGAAGGTATGGACGCGCGACTTGTCCCGCAGCGGCCGTTCCTGCTTGACCGTACCGTCGGCGAACTGGATCTGCGCGCGTTCGAGCACCGTGCCCTGGCCGCGGATGCGGTCCAGCACGCCCAGCTTCTCCAGCACTTCCAGGCTGTTGTTCTTGATATAGATGCCCGCCCCCACCTCACGGATCTCGGATCCCTGCTCGTGGACGTTGACTTCCCAGCCACGGCGCGCGAACAGCGCGCCGGCGCTCAGGCCGGCGATGCCGCCTCCGGCGATTTCTACTTTGCGTTTCATACCCGATATCCGAAGAAAATGATGAAGCGAAGAATCTCTATCCGGCCTGGCGGCGCTTGGCGGCCAGGCTGATCTGCATGGCCGCGCCCGAGGTCAGCAAGGCATGGATGCTGAACCGGTCGCGCAGGACCTCCCATTGCATGGCGCACAGCGCCTCGCGCTCGTCGTCCGCCAGGGCGAACGGCTGGCAGAAGGCCGCGGGATCGTCCAGGAAACGCTCCGCCGCCTCGGCCCGCGTGCGCAGGGTCAGGACCGCCTCGGCCAGCCTGGCGCGTGCCGGCGGCATCGCGGGATACCGCAGCGGGTCGCGCGCCGGCGCGGGTTCGGTCAGGTCCCATCCCGCCGACGCATAGATGTGATGCCACGACGGTTCCAGCAGCGCCGTGAACGGCGGCCGGTTCTCGCCCAGCGCCCCGGCCAGGATCAGCGGCGCGCGCAGCTCGACATTGCCGGTGCGGTCCAGTTCCCAGTCGTCGTAGCTCAGCAGGTGCGTCAGGTGGCCGGCCTGGATCTCGGCGAAGATGCGCTGGTCCGTCTCCAGGTCGGGATGCGGATAGTGCACCGTGCCCGGGTAGTGGGACAGGCCGCCGCTGGCGATCAGCAGCGCCCGCTTGCCCAGGCGCTGCAAGGCGGTCTGCAGGGCGGCGCCGAAGGCGTAGCAGCGGCGCCCGCCGGGCTGGGGCGGCACGTAGGCATTGACGAACAGGGCCACCAGCGGCACGTCGCGCCCGAAGCCCATGAATTCGTAGGGAATGGTGAAGGCCGTCTGCAGCTTGGCGTTCATCGTGAACGCCAGGTCGAAGCCGGCCCGCTCCATTTCCGGGACCAGGGCGTAGCCGGTGTCGCCGTCGATGGCCCACATGCCGCGATGCTTGTGCATGCCGTCGGCCTCGTGGGCCACATGCACGCAGAACGGCGGCACGCCGTGGGTGACGAAGTGGTCGCCGTGGTCGTTGGACACCATGACGATGCAATCGGGCTCGAGCGCCCGCAGCCGCTCGCCTATCGTTTCCAGCGAGCGGCGCACGCGGGCGACCTGCTCGAGGTCCTCGCTCTCGGGCAGGGAAAGGAACTGCGGCGCGTGCGGCACGATGGCCGCGCCGACGATGCCGTAAGGGTTGGAGGATTTCACGCTTGCACCTCGGTAGTGGGTCGTTCTTCGTTGGCCACTTCGACAACGGCCGCGACGATGCCGTGATAGCCCGTGCAGCGGCAGATGTTGCCGGACAGGCACTGGCGGATCGCCGGCTCGTCACGCAACTGGCCGCGGCGCACGATGTCGTACCCGCTCACGACCATGCCCGGCGTGCAGAAGCCGCATTGCAGGGCGTGGTACTCGCTGAAGGCCCGGCGCAGCCGGTCGGCCTTGGCGTCGCACAGCCCTTCCAGCGTCGTCACCGAGGAGCCGTCCACCGAGCCCGCCAGGGTCAGGCAGGCACGCACCACCTTGCCGTCGACGATGACGTTGCAGGCGCCGCATACGCCGTGCTCGCAGCCCAGGTGCACGGAGGTCTGCCGGCACTGCTCGCGCAGCACGTCGGCCAGTACCGCGGAGGGTTCGACCTCGAGTCCGGTCTCGCGGCCGTTCACGGTCAATGTGATGTTCATGCAGCAACTCCTTGCCATGCCTGTTCGGCCGCCCGGGCCATCGCCTGCGCGTGGCGGGATGCCGCCAGCGGATCGACGTGGGGCCGGGCGGCCAGGATCTCGTCCAGGGCCGAGGCCGCGATGTCGCGCCTGGCGGGCAGCAAGCCCCCGGCGGCCGGCAGCCGCGCCGCCGTGGCCGGCAGCGCCAGCGGACCGGGATCGATCGCGCCCAGCCAGCATGCCCACTGGCCGTCGGCCCCCTGCAGGGCCAATGCGCTGGCCGAGGCGAATTCGCCGGCCCGGTGCATGAGCTTGCACCGCCCCCACCGGACGAGGCCCGATGCCCGCTCGGGCAGCGTGGCCGCCAGCGCGATCTCGTCCACCTGCACGTCGCTGTCCATGGCGCCGCGGATGAAATCGCGCAGCGCGACGGCGCGCCGTCCCCGCAGGCTGGCCAGCTCCACCGTGGCGTCGAGCGCGGTCAGCAGCAGCGGCCAGTCTCCCGCCGGATCGGCGTGGACCAGGCTGCCGACCACCGTGCCCCGGCTGCGCACCGGCAGGAAGGCGATTTCGGCGGCATGCGCCCGCAGCAGGTCGAACAGCGCACCGGCCCGCTCGCACCGCTCGACGTCGGCATGGGTGACGGCCGCGCCCATGCGCACGGCCGGCGCGGTATCCAGGCGCGCGAGTGATTCCACCCGGGTGATATCGATCAGCGCGTAGGGGCGCAGCATGCGGTAGCGCATCATGGGCAATAGGCTCTGCCCGCCGGCCAGGACCTTGGCATCGCTGCCCAGGGCGGCGCGCAGCGCCAGCGCCTCGTCCAGCGTGCGCGGCACGTGCAGCGCGAAAGGCGGCAGCTTCATCGCGCACCTCCCTGCCCGGCTTCGTGCAGCTGGCGCAGCAGGTAGTCGGGCGTGATGGGCGTACGGCACACGTCCACGCCCAGCTCCGCCAGCGCGTCGCGCACGGCATTGGCGATGGCCGCGGGCGGCGCCACGGCGCCTCCTTCCCCCATGCCTTTCATGCCGAACTCGGAATGGGGCGACGGGGTGCTGAAGTGCAGGATGGAAATCGGCGGAACCTCGACCGCGCTGGGCACGGCGTAGTCGCCGAAGGTCACGGTCTGCGGCTGGCCATTGCTGTCGTAGATCATTTCTTCATACAGGGCCTGGCCGATGCCTTGCGCGACGCCGCCGCGTATCTGGCCGTCCAGGATCAGGGGGTTGACCACGGTGCCGCAATCCTCCACGACCAGGTAGTCCAGGATCCTGACAAAGCCGGTGTCCGGGTCGACGCTGACGCGCGCGGCATGCAGCGTGTAGGAAAACGTTCCGGTCTCGACGCCGGGCCGGTAGTCGGCCTGGAACGAGAAGCCGGGGGAAATGGAGCGCGGCAGCTTGCTCACGCCCACGTAGGCGACCCGGGCCAGGTCGCCGAAGGACATGGTGCCCTGCGGCGAGATGCAGGCGCCGTCGCGCACCTCGATCTGCGCGTCGTCCGTCTCGTGCAGCACGGCGTGGATGGCGCGCGCCTTGCCGACGATGTCCCGGCAGGCCATGGCCACCGCCCCGCCCGCCATCACGATGGACCGCGAGGCGACCGAGCCCAGGCCGTACGGCGCCGCCGACGTATCGCCCTGGCGTATCCGTATCGCCGAGACCGGCAGCGTGGTGATCTCGGCCGCGATCTGCGCCAGGCTGGTGAAATGCCCCTGCCCGTGCGACAGCGTGCCGACCTCGATGACCAGCGTGCCGTCCATGTTCAGCGTGGCGCGCGCCGACTCGTGGCCGTAGATCAGCGGCGAGCCCCGGCGGCGCCATTCCTCGGCGCCGTGCGCGGCCTGCTCGACCAGCATCGCATAGCCCACGCCCACCCGGCCGCCGTCATCGGCCTGCCGCGCGGCGGGCCAGTTCTCGGCCACGAAGCGCCCGGCGGCATCGACGACCTCACGGTAGTTGCCCGAGTCGTAGGCCAGTCCGGTGGCCGACACGTAGGGCATCTGCGCCGGCGAGATCAGGTTGGCCCGGCGCACGTCCAGCGGGTCGGCGCCCAGTTCGCGGGCGACCTCCTCGATGATGCGCTCCATCGCGAAGCAGCCGCCCGGCCGGCCCACGCCACGGTAAGGCCCCAGGGGGCTCTTGTTGGTGTGGATGCTGACGGCCTCGAAGCGATAGTTGCGGATGTCGTAGGGCCCGAGCATGACGTTGGTGGCCATGTTGGCCTCGATCGCCCCGGTGGAGGTCTTGGCCGAATAGGCGCCGGCATCCACCACCACCAGCGCGTCCAGCGCGTGGATCCTGCCCGTGTCGTCGAAATAGGCGGTGATGCGCTGCTCGTGCTGGCGGCTATGGTTGCTGGCGACGAAATGCTCGTAGCGGTCCTCGATCCAGCGCACCGGTCGCCGCAGCTTCCAGGCCAGCGCGGTCACCAGCACTTCCTCGGGATAAAGATTGCTCTTGGAGCCGAAGCCGCCGCCCACGTCCGGCACCACCACGCGGATGTCGGCCTCGGTCAGGCCGGGAATCTGTTCGGCCAGGAAGGTGCGGATCAGGTGCGGCCGCTGGCTGGACACGTGCACGACCACGCCGCCGGCCGGATCGGGATAGGCCAGGCAGCCCCGGCATTCCAGGGGGTTGGCCAGCACCCTGCCCATGGACAGTCGGCGCGTGACCTGCCGCAGGCCGCGCCCGGCCGGATCGTCGATGATGGCCTGCGCATCGCCCAGCGCGCGGCCGATGCGCATGACTAGGTTGGAGGACAGGTGGTCGTGCAGCGGCACGCCCGGGTGGTCCACCTCGTCCCAGGCATCGACCACCGCGGCCAGCGGCTCGATGTCCAGCTGTACCTGCTCGGCGCGTTCCTCGGCCTCGGCCCGGGTCGCGCCCAGCGCCAGCACCACCGGCTCGCCGGCAAAGCGCACCTTGCCGTCGGCCAGCAGCGGATACGGCGCGCCGTTGAATTCCGGACGCAGCAGCGCGCAGTAGATGGGCAAAGCCAGGTCGGCGATGTCGGCCGCGGTCCAGAACGTGCCGGCCGGCAATTCCGGCGGCAGCGTCACGCCCTTCAATCGGCCATGGGCCACCGGGCTGCGGCAGAACGCCACTTCCAGGCATCCCGGCGCCTGGATGTCCGCCACGAAGGCGCCCCCGCCAGCCAGGTGGCGGGCATCCTCCACCCGGACCAGCGGCCGCCCGATATGGGCGTAGCCACCGTCGACCTTGCTTTCCCCCATGCTCACTCCAGCGTCACCTTGGCATCCTTGATGATGCCGCCCCACATGTCGAAGTCATTGCGCATGCGCTTCTTCAGATCGTCCACCGAGGTGTCCATGGGCGCAAGCCCCAGATCGATCAACGTACTGCGCACGTCCGGCTTCTTCAGGATCTTGTTCACTTCGCTGTTGATCGACGCCACCACGGCGGGCGGAGTCTGCGCCGGAGCCATCAGGATGAACCAGCTCGACAGTTCCTCGTCGGGCAGTCCCGATTCCTTCAGGGTCGGCAGCGCCGGCGTGCTCGGGAAGCGGTTGCGTGCCCCCACCATCAGCAGGCGCACCTTGCCGGCATCCACCATGGGGCGCAGCGGCGGGATGTTGTCGAAACTGAAATCGACGTCGCCCTGGGCCAATGCCACCGATGCCGGGCCGCTGCCCTTGTAGGGTGAATGCACGGCCTTGATGCCGAGCTGCTTGATCAGCCATTCGGAAGCCAGGTGCAGCGTGCTGCCGGGGCCCGCCGAGCCAAAAGTCACGCCTTTCTCGGTGGCGGCCTTGGCCTTGATCTCGGTGATGAAATCCTTGACGTTGGTCGCCTTGATGCCGGGCCCCACGGCCAGGAACGGCGGCACGTCGACGATGCCCACCACCGGCACCAGCTCTTTCATGGCGTCGTAGTCGAGCTTGGGATACAGGTGGGCGTTGTTGACGATCGAGGTGGTCGCCAGCAACAGCGTATAGCCATCGGGCGCGGACCGGATCACGTTGCGGGTCGCGATCTGGGTGCTGGCGCCGGGCTGGTTCTCGATCACCACGGCCTGGCCGTAGGCTTCCTGCAGCTTCTTGCCGATCAGTCGCGCCGTCACGTCGCTGCCGCCGCCGGCGGCGAAGGGCACGATGATCCTGATGGAACGGCTGGGATAGGAATCCGCCGCCGTGGCGGAGGCCGCACAAGCCACGGCGGCGCACGCAAGCACGGCACCGGTGGCGCGTCGTGCGAAAAGCGATGAACTCAACGACATCTTCATGTTCGATACCTTGAGCGAAAAGAGAGGAAAAGAAGCATGGGCGGCACGCGAGGTCCGCGCGCCGCCAGCCTGCCTAGCGGGTCGCCACGACCTCGATCTCCAGCATCATCCCGGCGATCGCCAGGGGTGCCTCGATCGTGGTGCGGGCGGGGAACTTGCCTTCCTGGAAATAGCTGCGATAGATCTCGTTCATCTCGTTGAAGCGGCTGATGTCGGTCAGGATCACGTTGGCCTTCACCACCTTGTCGAGCGAGCTGTCGCATTCGGCCAGGATCTGCTTGAGATTCTTCATCACCTGGTGCATCTGCTCGGAGAAGGTCGGCGCCAGCTCGCGGTTGGCGTCGAAGGGGGTGGTGCCCGAGACGAAGACGAAGTCGCCGGCGACGACCGCGTGCGAGAGCGGCGCCTTGGGTTTGGCGACGGCATCGGACATGAAAATCTTGCTTGTGGACATGAGGGGCCTCGATAATGACTGGCGGGAAACGCTCGAACCGCCGGCTGCTGTGCCACCTTGGCGTCAGCCTTGCCGGGCGCCAAAAAATTATCGATAGATCCCTCCACCCCAACAAGACGAAGGGCACGCACACTATGTTCTCGGATCGAGAACACCTGTATGGGGAACATCCATGAACCAGGCTGATCTGGCCAGCTTCTATGAAGTCGCGGTATGCAAGGGCATACGCCGCGCATCCGAACGGCTCGACACCGCCCCATCGGCCCTGAGCAAGCACATCAAGCGCCTGGAGAGCGAACTGGGCATCAAGCTGCTGGACCGCTCCAGCCGCGGCGTGGTCCTGACGCCCGCCGGAGAAGTCTGCCTGCACTACGCCGAGGAAGTGCTGCACGGCGAGCGGCGCATGCTGGCCGAACTCGAGGCATTGAAAGGCCTGCGCAATGGCCACGTGAAGCTGTATTCCACCGAAGGCCAGATCGAGTTCGTCACGCAGACCGTGGCCGGTTTCCAGCAACGCTATCCAGGCGTGACCTTCGAGATCGTGGTGGCGGGCACGGAAACCACCCTGGCCGCGGTCAGCTGCGGCGACGCCGACCTGGGCCTGGCTTTCACGCCCACGCCGCACGACGCCATCGAATGCGCCCTGCGCATTTCCGCGCCGCTGGAAGCGGTGATGGCGCCCACGCACGAACTGGCGCGCCGCAAATCGATATCGCTGCGCGAGATGCTGAATCACCGCACGGCGCTGCCGGCCTCGGACTTCGGCATACGCCGGCTGATCGATTCCATCTGCGCCGGCGAACGCCTGCGGGTGGCGCCCGCGATGGTGACCAACTCCATCGCAGCGATGAGGAACTACGCGCGCAACCAGGGCGGCATCACCATCCTGTCGCACATGTCCATCCACCATGAACTGGATGCGGGCGACCTGGTCAGCATCCCGCTGTCTCATCCCATCCTGGGCAAGACCTGCGTGGACGTGTGCGTGCTGGGCCGCCGGCGCCTGCCGCAGGCGGTCAGCGCCTATCTCCAGCACATGCGCAAGCACGTGCGCACGCTGTACGGCCAGGACACCGGCAGGCGCTGAAGGCCGGCCTCAGGCGCCAGCGGCTCCGGCCGCTTCCAGCATCCGCTCCAGCGGCTCGATGCCGCGCGCCAGGGCCGCCACCGTTTCGGCATCGACCGCGGGCAGGCGCGGGATCTCGGCCAGCACGCGGACCTTGCCGAACTGTTCGATGCCGAGCCGGTTGCCCGCCGAGGGTTCGCCGCTCATCACCACGCCCGCCACCGGGATGCCCCGCGCGCGCAACGCCTCCAGCGACAACAGCGTGTGATTGAGCGTGCCCAGCGCGCTGCGCGCCACCAGCACCACTGGCAGCCCCAGGCGCGCGATCAGGTCGATCATGGTCGCCCGGTCGTCGATGGGAACCAGCAGTCCGCCGGCGCCCTCCACCACCAGCGGCGCGCGCGTGGCGGGAAGCGCGATGTCGGCCGCGCTCAGCGCCGCGCCTTCCTCGCGCGCGGCCGCCCAGGGCGACAAGGGCGCCTGCAGCACCGCGTGGGGCGCATGGATGCGCTCGGGCGCAAGGCCGGCCAGCCTCGCCACCGTGCCGGTGTCGTCGGGCTCGGTCGCCACGCCGGTCTGCAAGGGCTTCCAGTAGTCGGCCTGCCAGGCGCGCGCCAGCACCGCCGACACCAGCGTCTTGCCGATACCGGTGTCGGTGCCGGTCACGAACACGCCGCGCGGCGCCTCGCCCTTGCTCCAGGTGCCGTAGGCCAGATGATAGGTCACGCTTGCCCCCTGTGTATCGAAACTGTGCAGTATCCGCTTGAATAGGGCGGGCGGCAGCGGCCGGCGCCCCGGCGCGGGCGCATCCGCGCCTATTGCCTTGAGCCCGCGCAGGAACGCCATGCCGTCGCGATGCGGCAGCACCCGCCGCTCGGCCTGCATCAGGCGGCGCAGGCCGGGCAGCGCGGCGCCGATGTCCGCGGGCCGGGGGTAGTCGCGAACCGCGGCGCGCACGCCATGGTCCGCGTGCACCGCCCGCCACTCGGCGAAGGTGCCCTCGGCCAGCGTCGCGACGGCCATCCAGCCGCCTTCGGCGAGCAATCCGCCCAGCCGCGCCAGGCCGGCATCCAGGTCGCCGAACCATTGCACGGCCATGCTGGAACAGATCAGGTCGAACTCGCCCAGTTCCGCGTCGGGGTGCTCGCCGTCCATGGCCAGGAAACGGCAGGAGCCGGGCAGCGCCAAGCGGCGCCGCGCGGTCTCCAGCATGGCGGGCGAGATGTCGGTCAGCGTCCAGCATGCCGGTCCCAGCCGGCGTGACAGCGCCTCGGCCAGGAATCCCGTGCCGCAGCCTATCTCCAGGATGCGCGGGCGCTCCGGCAGCGGCAGGCGGGCGATGCGCGCGGCCAGTGCCTCGGCCACCTCGCGCTGCAAGCCCGCGTGCCGTTCGTAGCGTCCCGCCGCATCGCCGAAACGGCGGGCCACGGCCCGCCCATGGATCCGCCCCGTCATGCCGGATCCGGGGCGCCGGCCAGTTCGCGCACGAACGCGCGTATCTGGCTGGCGCACCACGCGGGATGCGTCAGGGGCAGCAGGTGGCCGCCTCCGGCGCACCAGACGGCCTCGCCGCCGAACGAGGCGGCCGTGAGCGCCGGCGTGACGACCGGATCGGCATCGCCGGCCAGGATGCGGACCGGCACGCGCCTGGCGGCCCAGGCCGCGCGTGCATCGCCCGCGCGCAATTGGCGCAGTCCGGCGGCCAGGACGGCTTCGTCCAGCGTGCCCGCGTCGATGGGATCGGCGGCGCCGCAGCGTCGGCGGAACTCGCTCACCACGGCGGCGGGATCGGCCGCCAGGCGGGTCAGCATGCGGTCCAGCACCCGAGCGGCCACCCCCGTGGGGAAATCGCCGGCGGCCGAGAAGCGCGCGAAGCCATTGATCAGGACGAGGCCGCGACAACCCGCGCCCGCGTCTTCCAGGCTCCGCATGGCGCCCAGCGAATGGCCGACCGCCACGTAGGCGGCGGGGCGTTCGGCCGCGACGGTGCGGCCGAAGTAGCCGGCATCGTCGGCGTGGATGTCCCAGCCATCCAGATGGGCGCGCATGGGCGCCCAGGTCGAGGCGTCGAAGCCCCAGCCATGCAGGCACACCAGCGGCAGGCGCGCGCCATCGGTCATGGCCGGCCTCCGTCCGCGTTCATGGCCTGCGCGCGCAGTTCGGCGATGGTCCGGGCCAGGCGGGCCACGTCCGCTTCGTCGTGCGCGGCGCTGAGCGCAATCCGCAGCCGGCTCGTGCCCATGGGCACCGTGGGCGGACGGATCGCCACCGCCAGCAGGCCCCGCGCGCGCAGTCCGTCGCTCAGGGCCAGCGCCGCGCCCGCCTCGCCCACGATGGCGGGCACGATCTGCGTCGACGAGGCGCCCGTCTCCACGCCCTGGTCCGCCAGCGCCCGCCGCAGTCCGTCGCCCAGCCCCGCCAGCCGCCGCCGCTCGTCGTCCATGCCGGGCACGAGATCGAGTGCGGCGTCGATGGCGGCCAGCACCGGCGGCGGCAAGGCGGTGGTGTAGATGAATCCCGAGCAGGTATTCACGAGGTAGTCGCACAATTGCCGCGACCCCGCCACGTAGGCCCCGAAGCCGCCCAGGGCCTTGCTGAAGGTGCCCATGGCCAGGTCCACCCTGCCCTCGCCCAGGCTGGCCAGCCCGGCGCCGCGCGGCCCCAGCACGCCGGTCGCGTGGGCCTCGTCCAGGTAGACGAAGGCGCCGTGGCGCTCGGCCACCCGGCACAGCGCGGCCACGTCGGTGCGGTCGCCGTCCATGCTGAACACGCTTTCCGTTACGACGAAACGCGGCCCCGGCTGGCCGGCGCGCTCGGCCAGCAGTGCATCCAGGTGATCGAGATCGTTGTGCCGGAAACGTATCTGCCGCACGCCGGCGGCCTGGCAGCCATGATGCAGGCTGGCATGGTTCAGCCGGTCGCTGAACACCAGCGGGTCGCCCTGGCCCGGTACGCGCAGCAAGGCCGGCAGCACGGCGGCGTTGGCCTGCCAGCCCGAGGCGAACAACAGCGCCGCCTCGGTCCCCTTGAAGCGGGCGAGCTTGGCTTCGACGGCCTGGTGCAGATCGAGATTGCCCGACACCAGGCGCGAGGCACGCGCGCCGGCGCCGTGGCGCGCGGTCCACTCGGCCACGCGTTCGGCCAGCACGGGATGCCTGGCCAGGCCCAGATAGTCGTTGCTGGAGAAATCGACGACGTCGCGGCCTTCGAACGTCACATGCCCGCCGCGCGCCGCGGCGGCGGTGCGCAAGCGGCGCCGCGTCTGGCGCTGCGCGGCGCGGTCGAGCTCTTGGGAAAACAGGGAATCGAATATAGACATGGCCCGGCGATGCGCCCGGCGGCGCCCGCACCGTAGAATGCGTGTCATTGTAGAGGAACGACCGGTCCGGCCTGGCGCCGCGGCCGGCGCAGGACGATCATGCACACACCCCCGCCCGCCTGGGTCGCCGACGGCGCCCGCCACGTCTGGCTGCCCTATGCGCAGATGAAAACCGCCGCGCCGCCGCTGCCGGTGGTGCGCACCCACGGCAGCCGCATCGAACTGGCCGACGGCCGCAGCCTGGTGGACGGCGTGGCCTCGTGGTGGACGGCCTGCCATGGCTACAACCATCCCGCCATCGCCCAGGCCGTGCGCGACCAGCTCGATGCGATGCCGCACGTGATGTTCGGCGGGCTGACGCACGAGCCCGCCGCGCGGCTGGCGCAGCGCCTGTGCGCGCTGCTGGGGCCTGGCTTCGATCGCGTGTTCTACACCGACTCGGGCTCCGTGGCGGTCGAGGTGGCGATGAAGATGGCCGTACAGTTCTGGCTCAACCAGGGCGAGCGCCAGCGCTCGCGCTTCCTGGCCTTCCGCGGCGGCTACCACGGCGACACCTTCGGCACGATGGCGGTCTGCGATCCGGAAGACGGCATGCACAGCCTGTTCCGCGGCCTCCTGACCCGGCACGTGATCGCGCCGCTGCCACGCGACGACGCCTCGGAAGCCGAGCTGGACGCGTTGCTCCGCCGGCACGCCCACGAACTGGCCGGCATTCTGGTCGAACCGCTGGTCCAGGGCGCCGGCGGCATGCTGATGCACCCGCCCGAGGTGCTGGCCCGCCTGCGCGCGCTGGCGGACCGCCACGGCCTGCTGCTGATCTACGACGAGATCTTTACCGGCTTCGGCCGCACCGGCACGATGTTCGCGTTCGAACAGGCCGATGCCCGGCCCGACATCGTCACGCTGTCCAAGGCGCTGACCGGCGGCACCCTGCCGCTTGCCGCCACCGTGGCCAGCCAGCGCGTGTTCGACGGCTTCTGGTCCGACGATCCGGGCCATGCCCTGATGCACGGCCCCACCTTCATGGGCAACGCCCTGGCCTGCGCCGCCGCCAACGCCTCGCTGGATCTGTTCGAACGCGAGCCGCGCCTGCGGCAGGTGGCGGCCCTGTCCCGAGCGCTGGAGGCCGGCCTGGCTCCCTGCCGCGAGCTGCCGTGGGTGCGCGACGTGCGCGTGCTGGGCGCCATCGCCGCGATCGAACTGGCCGGACCGTTCGACCGCGATGCGCTGCGGGCCAGGCTGGTCGACGCCGGCGTCTGGGTGCGGCCCTTCGGCAGCATCGTCTACCTGACGCCGGCCTTCACCATCGGCCAGGACGACCTGGATCTTCTGATCGCCGCGGTGGTGGGCGTCGTGCGGACCATGCGCCCGCCCGCCGCCTGAATCAGGCCAGCGAAACCAGCTTCGTCACCAGGCAGGCCTCGAGCCCCTCGATGCCATTCTCGGCGCCATGGCCGCTTTCCTTGACTCCCAGGAACGGTGCATCGGGAACCGAGATCAAGAAGGAATTGATGGCCAGCATGCCGGCCTCGACCTCCTGGGATACCCGCCTGACCACGTCCGTCGAACGGGTGAACGCATAGGCCGCCAGGCCGAACGGCAGCCGGTTGGCCCGTGCGATCACCTCGTCCGTGGACGTGAAGGTGTTCAACAGCGCCAGAGGGCCGAACGGTTCTTCGTTCATCACTCGGGCTGACTCCGGCACGTCGGCCAGCACCGTCGGCTCGAAGAAATAGCCGTCCGCCTCGATGGCCTTGCCGCCGCTGACGAGGCGGCCGCCGCCGTCCAGCGCGTTCTCGATCAGGCCTTCCAGGGGAGCCCGGCGCCGGTCGTGCGCCAGCGGGCCCATGCGGGTCCCTTCGGCCAGTCCGTCGCCCACCGGAATGGCCCGCACCCGCTGCCGAAAACCGCTGACGAAGCGCTCATGGATGCTTTCATGGATGTAGAAGCGCGTGGGACTCACGCACACCTGGCCGGCATTGCGATACTTCGAGGCGACGGCCAGGTCCAGTGCCTCTTCGACGTCGGCATCGCCGAACACGAGCACCGGCGCATGCCCGCCCAGCTCCATGGTGGTCCGCTTCCCGGAGGCCGCGGCGAGTTTCATCAGATGCTGCCCGACGGGAATGGATCCGGTGAAGGACACCTTCCGTATGACCGGCGACGCCAGAAGATGCTCGGAAACCGCCGCCGGCACGCCGAACACGACGGACAGGACCCCGCGCGGCAGGCCGGCCTCCAGCAGTGCCCTGGCCACTTCCAGCGCCGCCGCGGGCGCCTCTTCCGCAGGCTTCAGGATGCAGGGGCACCCGGCCGCCAGCGCCGACCCTATCTTGCGGGCCGCGTTGACCGTCGGAAAATTCCAGGGTGCGAATGCCGCAACGGGCCCGACCGGCTCCTTGACCACCATGAACTGGGTCTTGCCCAGCCCCGATGGCAGGATCCGTCCATACGCGCGGCGCCCCTCTTCCGCGAACCAGTCGAGCGTCTCCGCGGCCAACGCCGCTTCCTGGCGAGACTCGGCAATGGGCTTGCCCACCTCCAGGGTGATCAGCCGGGCTATCCGCTCGAGGCTGCCGCGCATCAGGTCGGCGGCCCGGCGCAAGATCCGCCCCCGATCGACCGGCGCCACCCGCCGCCATGCCATGAAGCTCCTTTGCGCAGCTTCAAGCGCATCGTCCAGATCCTGCCGGCTTGCCAGCGGAAGCAGGCCCAGCGCACCGCCTGTCGCGGGGTTCACGACCGGCATGGCTTCCCGGCCATCGAGCCCTCGGGGATCGCCCCCGATCAGCAGTTCCGGCTGCCGGTATGTATCGGTATTTCCCAGTTCCAAGATTCCATCCTCAAAGATTTCCCGACGGTCGGTCCAGACACGCGGCCGCGCCTACTGGTCCAGCGTCAGGTTGTTTTCCTTCACGATCTTCGCGTAGGCCTCGGATTCCTTGCGGATCAGCGCCGAGACTTCCTGAGGCTTGATCAGCAGCGGCATGTAGCCGAACTGGATCATCTTCGGCGGCACGTCCGCCTGGCCGTAGATGGCGGCCACATCCCTGTTGACCTGATCGACCAGCGTCCTGGGCGTGCCCGCCGGCGCGAACAGCCCCACCCATCCCGACACCTGGAAACCTGCCGGCCCGCCGCTTTCGCCGACCAGCGGCACGTCCGGATACCCGGCAAGACGCTCGGTGCCAGCCCAGCCGATGAACTTGAGCTTGCCCGCCTGCTGCAACGGACCGGCGCTGCCCGGCGTCCCGAATGCCCAGTCGACGTCGCCATTGGCAACGGAGGCATACAACTGACCCACGTCCTTGAACGGGACATGCGTCATATGGGTGCCCGAGGCGGTCTCCAGTGCCGCGCCGGCCAGATGCGCCACGCTTCCGATCTGCCACGAGCCGTACGTCACCCTGCCGGGAGCCGCCTTCGCGGCGGCCAGCAGATCGCCGGCGCTGTTCCATTTCGATTGCGACGACACGGCGATGAAGAAGTTGCTGTGATGCAGGGGGATCACCGGCACGAAATCCTTCTGGGCGTCGTAGGGCATCTTCTTGTAAAGATGCGGCACCGCGGTGAAGTTCAGGCCATCCGCATGGAAGAGCGTATAGCCGTCGGCAGGCGAGCGCATGACGTCGGCGGCCGCGATGAAACCCGTGCCCCCGGGCTTGTTCTCGACGACGACGGCCTGGCCCCACGCCTTGGACAGGCGATCGGCCACGATGCGCAACATCGCGTCGGCTCCCGATCCGGTGGAAAACGCCGACACGATGCGGACCGGCTTGGCGGGATATTTCGGCGCCTGGCCAAAGGCCGGCGTGTTCGCCAGCATGAATGCCGCGGCAGCGGCCGTGATTGTCTTTTTCATGGTCTCGACTCCTGGTTTCTGATGGTTCTTGTGATCAGACGAAGATGGCTCCGCCATCGACGACGAGCGTCTGGCCCGTCATGAATGCCGCATCGGGTCCCAGCAGGAACGAGGCCGCGCCGACCAGGTCCTCCGGCATCTGGTCCCGCTTCAACGCCCGCGCGCTCTTGCCCACGTCGCGGAACTGATCGACGTGCTCCTTGTTCGTCAGGATGCCGTCCGACAGCGTGAATCCCGGGGCGATCGCATTGACCGTGATCCCCGCCGGCCCCAGTTCCCTGGCCAGGCTGCGCGTGAGCGCGATCACCGCGCCCTTGCTGGCCACGTAGTGAGGCATCCCGGTCACCCCTTTCAAAGGCGAGGTGGACGCGATGTTCACCACACGCCCACCGCCGCCCTCCCGCATGGCTGGCGAACACGCCTTGATGCCCAGGAACGGACCGGCGGTGTTGACTGCCATGACCTGCATCCAGTCTTTCTTGGAAATCTGCGTGAACGGCTGCATGGGCAGGCTCGCGAACATCGCCGCGTTGTTGACCAGTCCGTAGAGCGCATGTCCTTTCGCGGACAGGTCTTCGACGATGCGCATCCAATCCGCCTCTTCCGTCACGTCGCCGGAATAGCCGGTCGCGCTCAGTCCCTCGCGTGCGATCGACGCCGCGGCCTGCTCGGCGCCCGTGCTGTCGAGAATGGCGACGTCGAACCCGTCGGCCGCGAAACGCCGTGCGAACGCCAGCCCTATGCCTCTGGCCGCTCCTGTAACGATGATGCTCTTCACTGCTTGCGCTCCTGGCTCCTCGTTTACGATGCGCGCAGTATGCGTAAGGCAGAGCGGCACTGAATATTGCTTTTTCCGGTGGGCGCCATTAAGTTTCGGCATGACCATCCACATCCGCCCTCTCGATGCCTTTCTTGCGGTTGCCCAGTACGGCACGCTGGGGCGCGCAGCCCAGAAACTCAACATCACCCAGCCTGCCCTGAGCCGGACCATACGCAAGCTGGAAGAGCAGATCGGCATACCGCTGTTCGAGCGCTACCTGACCGGCATGAAGCTGACCGCCGCGGGCGAGACCCTGCTGCCCCGCGCAGCGTTGATCCAGAAAGAAGCCGAGGCCGCCACCGAAGAAATCGACGAACTGCGCGGCCTGGCGCGCGGTACGATCCGCGTCGGTGCGATCGCCAGCGCGGTCGGACAAATCCTGCCCCAAGCCATCGCCCAGGTACTGGAACAATGGCCCAGGCTGCAGGTGCATATCGTCGAAGGAATCGCCGACGTGCTCGTCGATGCGCTCGTCAACCGGGAGGTCGACCTTACCGTCGGCGCTTCCATGCCCGCCAGCCCCGACATCTGCGCGATCCCGGATTGCCATTGGGAAGACGCGAGCTACATCGTCGCCGCGCCGTCCCATCCCCTCCGCGCCAACAGCGTCATCACCCTGGCGGACACCCTGGACTACAAGTGGGTGCTATCGCCCGAAGGGACCGCCCCCTACGAGGACTTGTCCAAGGAATTCGCCAAGGCCGGATTGCCCATGCCGGAGGTGATCGTCAAGACCCGCTCGAACATCACGAACAAGAGCCTGATCTCGCACGGCGGCTTCCTCGGATGGCTGGCTGAACCGCTGTACGAGCCGGAACGGCAGGCAGGCTGGATAGACCGGCTACCGGTGGCCGGCGTGGTCAAGCGCCGCCAATTGCAGGTCTACCGGCGAAGCCACGGGCTCTTGCCCCAGCCCGCGGTGAAGCTTCTGGACGTCCTGCGCCAGCTCACGTCTCGGCGGTGATGCGGCGAAGTCCCGCTTCTTCCTTCAGTCTGTCTTTTTGTTCTAAAATATAAATGATTATCATTACTATTTGTATAGTTATTTTTATTCAAAAATCCTTGTCCGGAGCGCCTCATGACCCATGCCCTGCCCCCGCTGCCCTACGCGTACGACGCCCTGGAACCCCACATCGACGCGCAGACCATGGAGATCCACTACACCAGGCACCACCAGACCTACGTCAACAACCTGAACGCCGCGCTGGAGAACTCGCCGCTGAAGGAACTGCCCGTGGAAGCACTGGTGGCCGGCGTCGACCAGGCGCCGCAAGCCCTGCGCACGACCATTCGCAACAACGGCGGCGGACACGCCAACCACTCGCTGTTCTGGACCGTGATGTCGCCCCGGGGCGGCGGCGCGCCGCACGGCCAGGTGGCGCGCGCGATCCAGTCCGACCTGGGCGGTTTCGAAGCCTTCAAGCAGGCGTTCACACAAGCCGCGCTGACGCGCTTCGGCAGCGGCTGGGCATGGCTGAGCCTGACGCCCCAGGGCAAGCTGGCCGTGGAAAGCACGGGCAACCAGGACAGCCCGCTCATGGCTGGTAACACGCCGATACTGGGTCTGGACGTGTGGGAGCATGCATACTACTTGCGCTACCAGAACCGGCGTCCCGAATACATCGCCGCCTTCTACAACGTGGTGAACTGGGATGAAGTCGAACGGCGCTACCAACAGGCCCAAAGCTGAGGCCCCCATGACGACGGCCAACCGAACCGCCTCCCCGGGCCAGGTGCTGCGCAAGACCGTGGGCGTCGCCATCGTGCTGCTGGGCCTGGCCGTGCTCGGTCGGCAGCTCTGGATACGGATGGCCACCGACCCGGTGGTGCTGGATGCCCTGATAGGCGGCATGATGGCCGCCGGCGCGACAGCGCTGGGGGCCGTGCCCGTGCTGTTCTCCCAACGCCTGTCCGATCGCGTGCAGGACAGCCTGTTCGGATTCGGCGCAGGCGTCATGCTGGCGGCCAGTGCCTTTTCGCTGGTGGTGCCGGGCATCGAAGCAGCGAAGCTGCAGGGCGCCGGCCCCTGGGGCGCGGGCATGCTGATGGGCGCGGCCATTCTGCTGGGCGCCGCGCTGCTGCTGGCGATGGAGCGCTACCTGCCCCACGAGCACTTCATCAAGGGCGTGGAAGGCAAGCACACGATCCTGGCCGTGCGCCGCACGTGGATGTTCGTGTTCGCCATCGCCCTGCACAACCTGCCCGAGGGCCTGGCCATAGGCGTGGCCTTCGCCGGCACCGATCCGCTGCGCGCCTCGGCGCTCACCACCGGCATTTCCATCCAGGACGTACCCGAAGGACTGGTCGTGGCCGTCGCGCTGCTGGGCATCGGCTACAGCAAAGGCTTCGCGTTCGTGCTGGGCGCGCTGACGGGACTGGTCGAGCCGATCGCCGCCGTCATCGGCGCCTCGGTCATCTCCTACTCCGCGATGCTGTTGCCCTGGGGACTGGGGTTCGCGGCCGGGGCGATGCTGTTCGTGATCAGCCACGAGATCATCCCCGAATCACACCGCAAGGGACACGAGGTGTTTGCCACCTGCGGCCTGATGGTGGGCTTCGTCATCATGATGCTGCTGGACACGGCGCTGGGCTGACGGCTGGGGCGCCGCCCGGCGCCGCCGGCGTCAATCGTCGTCGTCCAGCCCCAGGTCCTGGATCTTGCGCGTGATGGTGTTGCGTCCGATGCCCAGCTTCAGCGCCGCCTCGATCCGGCGGCCCCGGGTGGCGCGCAGCGCGGTCGAGATCAGCATGCTTTCGAACTGGCGGGTCAGGGTCTGCATGATGTCGGGCTCGCCCCGCTGCAGGCGTTGTTCGACGTCGCTCTGCAGGCCGCCCAGCCACGGATTCGGGCGATCGGCCACGACCACGCCGCCGGCGGTGTGCGCCACCTCCGCGCTCGGCCCGGCCAGCACGCCGCGATCCGGCGTCAGCGCCTGCATTGTCGCGGCGAAGGCACCCGGCGCCAGCGCTTTATCGCCCTCGGCCGGCATCTTCTCCAGGAGTTCGGGCGGCAGGTCCTGCACGTCCACCGTCTGCGCCGGCGCCATCACGGTCAGCCAATGGCAGACGTTCTCGAGCTGCCGCACGTTGCCGGGAAACGGAAAGCGCGACAGGGCCGCCAGCGCGGCGGGCGTGAAGCGCTTGGGTTCCACGCCCAGGTCGCGCGCGCTGCGCGCCAGGAAATGGCGGGCCAGCAGCGGGATGTCCTCGGCCCGCTCGCGCAGCGGCGGCAGGCGCAGGCGGATCACATTGAGCCGATGGAACAGGTCCTCGCGGAACAGGCCCTGCTTGACGCGTTCTTCCAGCGGTTGGTGCGTGGCCGCGATGACGCGCACGTTGGCGTGCACCGGGTTGTGCCCGCCCACGCGATAGAAGCTGCCGTCCGACAGCACCCGCAACAGGCGCGTCTGCAATTCGGCGGGCATGTCGCCGATCTCGTCCAGGAACAGCGTACCGCCGTCGGCCTGCTCGAAGCGGCCGCGGCGCATGCTTTGCGCGCCGGTGAAGGCGCCGCGCTCGTGGCCGAACAGCTCGGACTCCAGCAGGTCGCGCGGAATCGCGGCGGTATTGATCGCCACGAAGGGGCCGGAGGCCCGGGCACTGTGCCGATGCAGTGCGCGCGCCACCAGTTCCTTGCCGCTGCCCGATTCGCCGGTGATCATGACCGTGACCTGCGACTGCGACAGGCGGCCGATGGCGCGGAACACTTCCTGCATGGCCGGCGCCTGCCCCAGGATCTCGGGCGTGCCGACCAGCGTCTCGTCGGCCGAGGCCTCCTCGCGCAGGCTTTCCTCGACGGCGCGGCGGATCAGTTCGGTCGCGGTGTCCACGTCGAAGGGCTTGGGCAGGTACTCGAAGGCGCCGCCCTGGAAGGCCGATACCGCGCTCTCCAGGTCGGAATACGCCGTCATGACGATGACGGGCAGCGCCGGAAAACGCCGCTTGACCGCCTGCAACAGTTCGATGCCGCCGGCCCCGGGCATCCGGATGTCGGTCACCAGCACCTGGGGCACGTCGTCGTTCAGGGCGTCCAGAGCCTCGCGCGCGGTGCCGAAGCTGCGGCTGGGCAGGTTCTCGCGGGCCAAGGCTTTTTCGAGCACCCAGCGGATCGAACGGTCATCATCTACGATCCAGATCGGTTTCATCGCTGCCTTCCTAGGTACGCTCGGGAAAAAAAATCCATCCAATTCTTCGATCAAGGTAAGGGCAACAGCAGGCGGAAATCGGTCAGGCCGGGCCGGCTGTCGCATTCGATCACACCCTCGTGCTGCTGCACGAAAGTCTGAGCCAGGGTCAATCCCAGTCCGCTGCCGCCCTCACGTCCCGACACCAGCGGATGGAAGATCCGGTCCAGCAATTCAGGGGGAATCCCCGGGCCGTTGTCCATCACATGCAATTCCAATGCCAGCCTGAAACGCTGCTTGGCCAAGGTGACCTGGCGCGCCACACGGGTGCGCAGCGTGATCTCGGCATCGCCGGCCGCGATGCGTGGCGACAAGGCCTCGGCGGCGTTGCGCACCACGTTCAGGACGGCCTGGATCAACTGCGCCTTGTCGCCCCGGAACTCGGGAATCGCCGCGTCGTAGTCGCGCACGATGCGCAGCCCGTTCGGATACTCGGCCAGCACCAGCGACCGCACGCGCTCGCAGACCTCGTGGATGTTGACGTCGCCGACGATGCGCGGCGCGCGATGCGGCACCAGCAGGCGGTCCACCAGGGTCTGGAGACGGTCCGCCTCCTGGATGATGACCTGGGTGTATTCGATCAGCGCGGGATCGGACAACTCGGCCTCCAGCAATTGCGCCGCGCCGCGCAGCCCGCCCAGCGGATTCTTGATCTCGTGCGCGAGGTTGCGCAACAGTTCGCGATTGGCCTGCGCCTGTTCCAGCAGGCGTTCCTCGCGGTCCACCTTCAGCTGCTGCTCGATCTCGCGCAGTTCGATCAGCGCCGGCCACGGCTGGCCGTCCAGCGCGACCACGGTTACCGATACCTGCGTCGGCTCGCGCCCCAGGCGATCGATCTCCAGTATCTGCCGCTTGTCCGCGAACAGGTGCTGGCGGGCCTCCTCCAGCGACTGACGCAACTGCTCGCCATCGCGGAACAGGTCGCCGGCCTTGACCGCGTACAACTGCCGCACCGAGACCTCGAACAAATCCTCGGCCGGGGCGTTGGCATAGCGGATCAGGCCGTCGTCGTCGATGACGAGGATGGCGCTGGACAGCAGCTCGAACGCGGCGAAGGCGTCGACCGGATAGGAGGAAGGATCGGGAAGCAAATGAGTCATGTCCAATGAAAACGGGGCGTTCGAACGCCCCGTTTTTCCTTGCTGACGACTGATCAGGTCCTGATCAGAGGCCGTAGTACATGTCGAACTCGACGGGGTGGGTCGTGACGCGGAAACGCGTGACTTCTTCCATCTTCAGCGCGATGTAGGCATCGATCATGGCGTTGCTGAACACACCGCCGCGGGTCAGGAACTCGCGATCCTTGTCCAGGGCTTCCAGCGCCTGCTCGAGCGAGGCACACACGGTCGGGATCTTCGCGTCTTCCTCGGGCGGCAGGTCGTACAGGTTCTTGTCGGCCGGATCGCCAGGATGGATCTTGTTCATCACGCCGTCCAGGCCGGCCATCATCAGGGCCGAGAACGACAGGTACGGGTTGGCCAGCGGATCCGGGAAGCGCGTCTCGATGCGGCGGCCCTTCGGGTTGGCCACGTACGGGATGCGGATCGAGGCCGAGCGGTTGCGGGCCGAGTAGGCCAGCTTGACCGGGGCTTCGAAGTGCGGAACCAGGCGCTTGTACGAGTTCGTGCCGGGGTTGGTGATGGCGTTCAGCGCGCGGGCGTGCTTGATGATGCCGCCGATGTAGTACAGCGCGAACTCGGACAGGCCGGCGTAGCCGTTGCCCGCGAACAGGTTCTGGCCGTCCTTCCAGATCGACTGGTGGACGTGCATGCCGGAACCGTTGTCGCCGACGACGGGCTTGGGCATGAAGGTGGCGGTCTTGCCGTAGGCGGCGGCCACGTTCCAGATCGTGTACTTCATGATCTGGTTCCAGTCGGCGCGCTGCACCAGGGTCGAGAACTTGGTGCCGATTTCCAGTTGGCCGGGGCCCGCCACTTCGTGGTGGTGCACTTCGACCGGCACGCCCTGCTGCTCCAGCAGCAGGCACATTTCCGAACGCAGGTCCTGGAAGGAATCGGTGGGCGGAACGGGGAAATAGCCGCCCTTGACCGAGGGACGATGGGCCAGGTTGCCGCCGTCGTAGTCGATGCCGGTGGACCACGAGGCCTCTTCCGACTTGATCTTGACGAAGCAGCCGGACATGTCGACGTTCCAGGTCACGCCGTCGAACACGAAGAATTCGGGCTCGGGACCGAAGTAGGCGGTGTCGCCCAGGCCCGAGGACTTCAGGTAGGCTTCGGCGCGCTTGGCCAGCGAGCGGGGGTCGCGGTCATAGCCCTTCATGTCGGAAGGCTCGACCACGTCGCAGGTCAGGATCAGGGTCGATTCCTCGCGGAACGGATCCATGCGGGCGGTCGAGGGCTCGGGAATCAGCAGCATGTCCGAGGCTTCGATGCCCTTCCAGCCGGCAATCGAGGAGCCGTCGAAAGCATGGCCCGTTTCGAACTTGTCATCGTCCACGGTATGGGACGGCACCGTCACGTGCTGTTCCTTGCCACGCGTATCGGTGAAACGGTAGTCAACGAACTTGACCTCGTTGTCCGCAATCATCTTGAGGACGTCTTTGGGCGTTGCCATTAGGGCTCCTGATAGTCTCGTAACCGCCTCCGGCTCCCGGAGGCTCAAGCGTTCTCGATAATGCATACAGCGCGACCGGAAGCGATCTGGGCTGAACGGTTGCGCATCAAGTTAAGCAGTTTCCGTGCCAGCATCGGCCGGGGCCGCTTGCCGGCCCGCTTGCGCAGGACGGCGCGGCATTCTCGCACATCGGCGAGCCGGGGAAGATGTCAGGCCTCGCACCACCATGAAGCATACCCGGCCGGGGCATTCCCTATATTGGTGCACAAGGGGAAACCAGGCTTATTTTGCACCATAAAAGTGCATTCGTGCCGCGTGATGGCGCGGCCCGCACGGTTACGGGCAACGGTCCGCCTTTTCGCCCGTTCAAAGAAACAGGCTTTGCAGGTCGTTCAGGAAGCGCCGACCCAGCGCCGTCGCGCGGATGCGGGTCGGATCCTCGTCCAGCAGGCCCCGCTCCACGGCGCGGGCAAGCGGCCGGGCGATGGTGGCCAGGTTCAGGCCGGTCCGTTCGGCGAAGCTGGCCGCCGGCACGCCATCGGCCAGCCGCAGCGCGTTCAGCATGAATTCGAAGGGCAGTTCGTCGGGCCCCACCAGCCGCGATTCCGCCAGGTGCGTCGCGCCATCCGCCGGGTCCAGCAGCGCATCCATCCAGGACTGGGGATTGCGCACGCGCGCCTCGCGCAGGATGCGGTCGTGGAAGGACAACTTGCCGTGGGCACCCGGGCCGATGCCGAGGTAGTCGCCGAACTCCCAGTAGTTCAGGTTGTGGCGGCAGCGGGCACCGGGCCGGGCATAGGCCGATATCTCGTAGTGGTCGTATCCCGCCTCGGCCAGCCGCGCCTCGATCCGGTCCTGCATCTCGAAGGCCGTATCGTCGTCGGGCAGTTGCGGCGGATACTTGGCGAAGACCGTGTTCGGTTCCAGCGTCAGGTGGTACAGGGACAGGTGTTCCGTCCCGAAGGACAGCGCGGTCTCGACATCGTCCAGACAGCCGTCCAGGGTCTGCCCCGGCAGCGCGAACATCAGGTCCAGATTGACCCGCTCGACGTGGCGCTGCGCGATGGCGATCGCCTCGCGCGCCGCCCGGCCGTCGTGGATGCGGCCCAGCGCGCGCAGGCGGTCGTCGTCGAAGCTCTGTATGCCCAGCGAAATGCGGTTGACCCCGCTGGCCGCGAAATCGGCGAAGCGCCCGGCCTCGACCGTGCCGGGGTTGGCTTCCATCGTGATCTCGGCGTCGGGCAGGAGCGGCAGCCGCGAGCGCAGCAGCGCCAGCAAGGAATCCATCGTGGCGGCCGACAACAGGCTCGGCGTTCCGCCGCCGATGAAGACCGACACCACCTTGCGGCCCCACACCTGCGGCAGGCTCTGATCGAGATCGGCGGTCAGCGCCTGCAGGTAGCGATACTCCGGCAGCTCATCGGGCGCCGCGTGCGAATTGAAATCGCAATACGGGCACTTGCGCACGCACCAGGGCACGTGCACGTACACCGACAGGGGCGGCAGGCTGGTCAGCAGGCTGGGGCCGGGCGCGAACGGCATGGCCGCGCGCGCCGCGGGCGCCCCCTGCCCCGCCGGCCGGATCGCGATGGACCGGGCCATCAGAACGTATCCAGCTTGCCCATCAGCACCGCCAGCGCCTGGGCGCGGTGACTGACGCGGTTCTTCTCGTCGGCGGACAGCTCGGCCGCCGTGCGGCCCAGGCCGGGCAGCAGGAAATGCGGGTCGTAGCCGAAACCGCCGGCGCCGCGCGGCTGCTCGATGATCTCGCCCCACCACAGCCCTTCGCCGATCAAGGGCTGGGGATCGTTGGCCGAACGCACCAGCACCAGCGCGGCGTAGTAATAGGCCCGGCGGTCCTGCGCGCCGCGCAGGCGCTCGACCACCAGCGCGTTGTTGGCGGCATCGGACTTCTCGCCGCCGTTGCGCGCCGCGTAGCGCGCCGAATAAACGCCGGGCTCGCCGCCCAGCGCCGTCACGCACACGCCGGAATCATCGGCCAGCGCGGGCAGGCCGGTCAGCTGGCTGGCATGCCTGGCCTTGGCCAGCGCGTTCTCGATGAACGTGACATGGGGTTCTTCCGCCTCCGGCACGCCCAGGCTGCCCTGGGGCACCAGCTCGAAGCCGCGCGGCGCCAGCAGCGACGAGAACTCGCGCAGCTTGCCCGCGTTGTTGGAAGCCAGGACCAGTTTTCTTGCCATCGTTCGCTCCGCTCCCACAGGCATCAACGGCCCGGATACGGCTGCGCCAGCGCCTCGCGCTGCAGGCGCACGAGATCGGCGATGCCGGCCTCGGCCAGCCCCAGCAGCGCATCCATTTCCTGGCGCGAGAACGGCACGCCCTCGGCCGTGCCCTGGACTTCCACATAGGCGCCGCTGCCCGTCATCACGACGTTCATGTCGGTCTCGCACTGCGAATCCTCGGCGTAGTCCAGGTCCAGCACCGGCTGCCCTTGATAGATGCCCACCGATACCGCCGCCACGTGGTCGCGGATGGGCGAAGCGGCCAGGGCGCCGCGCGCCATCAGCAGCGCGATCGCATCGCTGGCCGCGACGAAGGCCCCGGTGATGCTGGCCGTGCGCGTGCCGCCGTCGGCCTGGATCACGTCGCAATCCAGGTGCAGCGTGCGCTCGCCCAGCTTCTCCAGGTCGAACACCGCGCGCAGGCTGCGGCCGATCAGGCGCTGGATTTCCTGCGTGCGGCCGGTCTGCTTGCCCTTGGCCGCCTCGCGGCCGCCGCGCGTATGCGTGGCCCGCGGCAGCATGCCGTATTCGGCCGTGACCCAGCCCTGCCCCATGCCCTTCAGGAACGGCGGCACCTTGTCCTCGACGCTGGCGGTACAGATCACCTGCGTGTCGCCGAAGCTCACCAGCACCGAACCTTCGGCATAGCGGGTATAGCCGCGTTGCAGGGAAACGGGACGCAGCGAGGCGAGGCCGCGACCGGACGGCCGGGCGGATGCGGAAGGGGCAATGCTCATGAAAAAAGACTCCAGATCGGCGGGCGGACCGGCGCGCCGGCGCCCAGGACGCATGGGCCGCGCCGCGGCGGCCGGATGCGGACATTGTACGGGCAAGGCCCCACGAACCCTTCCGTGCGATTTATCATGCTGATTCATGCCGACAAACGCACCGGCCCTGTCGCCGTGCTCGTCGGCCTTGCCCACGTCCTGACAGGCCTTCGCCATGATCCGTAGCATGACCGCCTTCGGCGCCGCGCGCGCCGACACCGACCACGGTTCGGTGTCCATCGAACTGCGCAGCGTCAACAGCCGCTTCCTCGATCTCCATTTCCGCATGCCGGACGAACTGCGCGCGCTGGAATCGCCGCTGCGCGAGATGCTGACCAAGGGCGTGGCGCGCGGCAAGATCGAGGTGCGCGCCTCCATCCAGCGCCGCCTCAGCACCGACCCCGAATCCATCAACGTCGCCGCCCTGGAACAGGCCGCCACGCTGTTCCGCAAAGTCCAGGCCGTGCTCCCGGACGTCCAGCCGCCGCGCCTGTCCGAACTCTTGTCCTGGCCCGGCGTGCAGGCGGCCGAGGAATCGGAGGACACCTGGCGCGAAGCCGCCCTGCGCGCCGCCGGCGAGGCGCTGACCCAGATGCAGGAAGCGCGCGACCGCGAAGGCGAACGCCTGGCCGCCATGATCGCCGACCGCGCCGACTCGGTCGCCGCCATCGTGGGCGAGGTCGAACAGCGCATGCCCCAGCTCGTGCACGAATACCGCGAACGGCTCGCGCGCAAGCTGCGCGACACCGTCGAGGCCGCCTTCCCCGGCGGCTTCCAGAACATCCGCGGCGAGGAACTGTCCGAACGCCTGGCCCATGAAGCCACCCTGTTCGGCCTGCGCATCGACGTGGCCGAGGAACTGTCGCGCCTGCATTCGCACCTGGCCGAGCTCAAGCAGCTGATCGGCAAGGGCGGCGCGGGCAAGAAGGCCGACAAGGGCAGCGCCGGCAAGCGGCTGGACTTCCTGTTCCAGGAAATGAACCGCGAGGCCAACACGCTGGGATCCAAGGCGGGCGGGCTGGAAGTGACGCGGGCGGCCATGGACCTGAAGCTGCTGATCGAGCAGATGCGGGAACAGGCGCAGAATATCGAGTAACGCGTCAGAAAGATGACATCAGACCTGGCTCTGTGCCTTTCCATCGGAGCAAATGCCTTGCTCGACCGACCCCACACCCAGCCCGGGCGCGCTGACCCCGCCGCCCGCACCGCGCTGCTCACTTCCTTCTCCGCGCATCCGGACGCCTTCGACGCGCGCCTCTTCGCCCGCCTGCTGGCCGCCCGCGAAGTCCGGCACGAGCTGCCCCTGCTGGGGCTGTCTCAGGAAGCGCTACGGGAGCTGTACGCCCGCTGGTTTCCAGGCGCGCTCCTTCCCTCGCTGCCGGCGCAACCAGAGGCCGGCACCACGTTCACGGCCAACCTGCGCACCCACATGCTGGCCTGGCGCAACCCCGCGCTTCCCGCCGCCGACGTCGCCTGTCTGGCGACGATCATCGCCCATGCCTGTCTGCGGCCCGATCACCTGTGGCGCGACCTGGGGCTGGCCGGGCGCGACGACGTCACGCGCGCGCTGCATCGCTACTTCCCCGGGCTGCCCGAGCGCAACACGGGCGACATGCGCTGGAAGAAATTCCTGGCGTACGACCTGGCGGTCACGCGCGGGGAAACGCCGCAGCCCGCACCGGGCTGCCACGGCTGCGAGGAATACGGGCGCTGCTTCCCGAAGCGCCTGCGCTAGGGCCGATCGACGTGCCCGAGGTCGCGGCCCGGGTCCAGCCGGTCGCGCACGCGCTGCTTGAGTACCTTCGCATCCGGGAAGCCGCCATCGGTCTTCCGGTCCCAGATCAGCTCGCTGTCGTAGCGGATCTGGAAGACCCCGCCCGTACCCGGCACCAGCGCGACCTGCCCCAGGTCCGTGCCGAACGTGGACAGCAGTTCCTGCGCCATCCAGGCCGCGCGCAGCAGCCACAGGCACTGCGTGCAATAAGTAATCGAAATGGCGGGTCCGTTCATGGCAAGGCCTCCATCAGGCGGGCGGCAGCAGCGCGTCCAGCCGGGCTTTCAGCAGCCGGGGGAAATGCGGCCGCCAGCGGGCATTGGCAGGCGAAGGATGCGGCAAGGGATGCAGGCGCAAGATCCGTTCGCCGCCTTGCGCACGCAGGGGTACGGCAACGCTGGACTCGTACTTGTCCTCGCGCCGCCAGAATTCGCGCACGGCGGCCAGTTCGTCGCCCGCCAGGCCGATGCTGAACCATTCGAAGGCTTCGTTGCCCAGGGTGATGACATCGCCGCCGCGCCACTGCGCCGACAGGATGTGCTGGATCAACGGCTGGAAACGCTGCCGTACCGCGGGCGACCACGCCTTGTTGTGCAAGGGCTTGTAGGGCACGGTGCTGATCCAGAAGAAACCCGCGCCGACGCGCAGCCCTTCGTCGAACGAATACGGCACGTCCGGCGCCAGGTGGCGGTGCAGTTCGGCGCGCAGCAACTGGCCGGAGCTGCCCACGAAGGGTTGCCCGTGCCGGACTTCGTCCGCGCCTGGGTCGCGGCCGAAGAAACACAATGGCGCCCGCGCGGGCCCCAGACCTAGAATAGGCAGGAGCGGATCGCGGCCGGCGGCGGCATAGGCCTCGCCGTCGATGCGATCCAGGCCGGCGGCCAGGCGGCGGAAGGCGGCAAGTTGTTCGGCGTCCAGGGGCATGGCGGGGCGAAACGAAAACCGGAACGGCATTGTAGGGTCGGCCGGTACGATGGAGAAGCGGCGCATGAGCAAGGCGAAAAACATGGCTTCCGTACGCGTGGGCATAGGCGGCTGGGTGTTCGAACCCTGGCGCGGCAGCTTCTATCCCGAAGGTCTCGTGCAAAGCCGGGAGCTGGACTACGCCAGCCGCCACGTGACTTCCATCGAGATCAACGGCACGTTCTACGGGACGCAGAAGCCGGCCAGCTTCGCCCGCTGGCACGACGAGACGCCCGAGGACTTCGTCTTCGCGCTGAAGGGCCCACGCTTCGCCACCAACCGCCGCGTGCTGGCCGAGGCCGGCCCCTCCATCGACAAGTTCCTGGCCAGCGGCCTCGTGGAACTGAAGGACAAGCTCGGCCCCATCAACTGGCAGCTTCCGCCCACCAAGAAATTCGACCCGGAGGACTTCGCCGCCTTCCTGGCGCTGCTGCCCGCTGAATACGAGGGCCGGAGGCTGCGCCATGCGGTGGAGGTCCGGCACGAGAGCTTCGCGGTACCGGCCTTCGTCGATCTGCTGCGCCGGCACGAGGTGGCGGCGGTCGTGGCGGACAAGGAGGGCGTGCCGCACCTGCACGACGTGACGGCGCCGTTCGTCTACGTCCGGCTGCAAGCCGCACGCGAGGACCGCAAGTTGGGCTATGCGCCAGCCGATCTCGATGCCTGGGCCGAACGCGCCCGCGCCTGGGCCGGCGGCAAGGCGCCGGCTGACCTGCCCTGCCTGGCCGCCCCGCCCGCCAAGGCCGAGCGGGCGCGCGAGGTGTTCGTCTACATGATCAACGGCTTCAAGCCCAAGGCGCCCGCCGCGGCCATGGCCTTGATCGAGCGGCTGGGCTGACTCCAGCCGCCGCCGTGGCCGCTATGTCGTTGCGGCCTCCTCGTCTTTCCCGAGGTTGCCGCATTCCGCCAGCCACGTCTCGAACATGCGATGCACGGCGGTCTTGGGCACGCCGGCGGGTGTCAGGCTGACGTATCGATTGACCGACGTCCGGATCTCGGGAAACGGCAGGACCAGCCGTCCCGCCATGACATCGTGCGCCAGCGTGGGCATGGGCACCACGCCTATGCCCAGGCCGTCGATCAGCGCCATGTAGGTCACGTAGAAGTGATCGAAGCGCTGGCGCGGCAGCCGGGGTTCGTGCAGGTAGCCGGCGGCGTTGAACCATTGCTGCCACAGTCCCGGCCGGGTCTCGGTGTCGAGCAGCACATGGCCGGCCAGGTCATCCAGGGTGCGCAGCGGCAGGCGTTCGAGCAACGCCGGCGCCGCGGCCAGCACGTGCCATTCGTCCATGAACGGCATCGCCGAAAAATGCGCATGGCTGACGGCCCCGCGGCGTATGGCCACGTCGAAGCTGCCGGCCAGCGCCAATTGCTGCGTGGTGGCGGTCTGCACCTGCACCAGGGTGCCGGGATGCCTGCGATAGAAATCAGGCAGCCGCGGAATCAGCCAGCGCATCGCGAAGGTAGCCGGCGCGCTGACGCGCAGCAGCATCGAGGCGCTGCCTCGGCCATAGCGGCGCGCGGCCTCTTCGATGCGCTCGAACGCCACGCCGACCTCCTGCGCGAAGGCCTGGGCATGGGGCGTGGGCGTCATGCGCTGGCCCGTGCGCTCGAACAGTTTCTGGCCCAGCCATTCCTCCAGCACCTGGATCTGCCGGCTGACCGCGCCATGGGTGACGGCAAGTTCCTCGGCCGCGGCGGTATAGCTGCCCGCGCGGCAGGCGGCCAGGAAGGCCCGCAGGGCCGGCAAGGGAGGAATACGGGAAGCAACCATGGCTAGATGTCAGTTTGGCGTCCGAAGTCGTGAATAAAAATCACAGCAAGGGGAAAATCTATCACAGCAACGTTGATTTACTCACACTATGCTGGCGCTTCCCTGATACACCCCTACGCCGATTCATGTCCTCCATTTCGCTGCACGGCCGCCAGTACAGCCTGCCCGCCCGCCCCACCGTCGTGATCTGCATCGACGGCTGCGACCCCGAATACATCACGCGCGGCATCGCCGACGGCGTCTGCCCGACCATTGCCGACTTCCACCAGCGGGGCCATGGCGGCGTGGCCGATTGCGTCATGCCTTCCTTCACCAACCCGAACAACGTCTCCATCGTGACCGGCGTTTCGCCCGCGGTGCATGGCATAGGCGGCAACTACTACCTGGACCGCGACACGGGCCGCGAAATCATGGTGACGGATGCCACGCTGCTGCGCGGAGAGACGCTGCTTGGCCTGATGTCGCAGGCGGACGTCCCCACGGCGGCGATCACCGCCAAGGACAAGCTGCGCCGCATCCTGGGGCACAACCTGCGAGGCATCTGCTTTTCGTCCGAAAAGGCCGCGGACTGCGCCGAAACCGAGCATGGCATCGCCGACGTGGAAACGCTGGTGGGCCGCCCCGCTCCCGACATGTACTCGGGCGATCTGTCGCTGTATGTGCTGGACGCCGGCCTCGCGCTGCTGCGTCAGGGGCGCGCCCGCCTGCTGTACCTGTCACTGTCGGACTATGTGCAGCACAAGCACGCGCCCGGCACGCCGGAATCGGACGCCTTCCTGGCCGCAGTTGACCAGCGTTTGCGCGCATTCGTGGACGAAGGCGCGGTGGTCGGCTGCGTGGCGGACCATGGCATGTCGTCCAAGAGCGATGCCGACGGGCGACCCAATGTCATTTTCCTTCAGGACGAACTGGAACGACAATTCGGCGCCGGCAGCGCGCGCGTCATCTGCCCGATCGCCGATCCTTTCGTGCGTCACCACGGCGCGCTGGGTTCGTTCGTGCGCGTCTACGCCCGCGATGCCTCGACGATCGAGGCGATGATGCGTGCCTCGGCCGCCTTGCCCGGCGTGTTCGAGGTATATGGCGGCGCGCAGGCGGCGGCGCTGCTGGGCCTGCCCCTGGATCGCGAGGCGGACTTCGTGGTGGTGTCGGAGGAAAATTTCGTATTGGGATCGCGCGACGCCGAACACGACCTGTCGACCGTGGGCGACCATCCCCTGCGCTCGCACGGCGGCTTCTCGGAACAGCGCGTGCCCTTCCTGCTGTCGCATCCGCTCAAGCCCGACTACGCGGCACGCGCGGCTGCGGACGGGCTGCGCAATTTCGACATTTTCGACTTCGCGCTCAATGGCGTAATGGACCGCTGAAACCCGGAAGACGCTTCGCCACACCCCGATTTATTATCGGGCCAATTAATCAATATATTATCCGGCCATTCTCGATATCCATTATCGAGAATGGCCTTATTTTTCTTTTAAATCAACAACTTAAATTAAAATAAAATCTCGCTTGTAATAAAAAATAAACATGGGGAAATTATCATTTCCACCATGAAATCAAACAAGCGATGCATATTGATCATCTGCGACAGCCTGCGCAGGGATCTGATCAGCGAGGCGACCACGCCGACGCTGGCCCGCCTGGCAGCGCGCGGCCACTGGTACGCCGACGTCCGCGGGGTCTTCCCCTCCACCACCCGCACCAGTTCCAGCAGCATCGCCACCGGATGCCTGCCGGCCCGGCATGGACTCCTGGGCAACACCATGCTCCTGGAAGAACCCGGCGGACTGCGCTGCCATTCGGTGGGCGATCCGGCGTTCCGCGAACGCCTGCGCGCCCTCACCGGACGAACCTTGCACGCCCCCACGCTGGCCGAGCACGTATCCGCCCACGGCGGTGCATGCATCATGTCCAACGTCTCGGCGGGCGCGGCCTACTTCCACGACCCGGACGAGCATGGCGAGGTCTATCACCGCGCCGGCTCGTACGGCCCCGGCGGCGTGCCCTATGCCGGCGCGCGCGGGCTGGACGTCGCCTCCGGCGCCCAGGGCGATGCGGCCATGACCGAGCGTTTCTGCGCGCGCCTCCAGGCGCCCGACGCGCCAGTCGTCGCCACCCTGTGGCTGTCCGAACCCGATCACACGGGCCATGCCCATGCGCTCGGCTCGTCCGCCCATTTGGCGGCCATCGGCCACGCCGACGCCTGCGTGGCGCGCGTGCTGCGCACGGTGGCCGCGCTGCGCGAAGCGGGGCAGGACATCCTGGTGATGGTCGGTTCCGACCACGGCATGGAAACCGTGGTGGGCGAAATCGACGTCGGCCAGGACCTGGTGGCCGCGGGCCTGAAGGCCGCGGCGGGCAGCCGCGATGTCGTCGTCGCTCCCAACGGCAGCGCCTGTATCGTCGGCGTGTCGGCGGCCGCGCGCGACCGCGTGCCGGCCCTGCTCGAACATCTCGCACGCCAGCCCTGGTGCGGCGCCGTGTTCCACGGCGAGGCGCTGGCCACCCTGGGCCTGCCCGTCGGCACGACCACCTGCACCATCGCCATCGCGATGCGGCACACGGATGATGCCAATGCCCATGGCGTGCGCGGCGGCACCTGGATCGCGACCGATCCTTCCGAGGGCAAGTCCTACGGCGGCCACGGCCAGCACGGTGGCCTCGGCGGCTTCGAACAATCGCCGTTCCTCATCGTCGAGGGCGGCGGCTACGCGGACGGCCGCATCCACGCCCATCGGGTTTCGCTGATCGACTATGCGCCCACCATGCTGCGCCACCTGGGCCTGCCCCATGGCGACATGGATGGCACGCCCCTTCCCCTCCCTGCCGAGGCCGCCTGAGCGCGCCCGTTCCCTACACAGGACTTCGCCATGCAACGACGTGATCTACTCAAACTGCTCGCCATGAGCGCCACCGCCGGCCCCCTTGCCATGCCCGGCCTGCTGCACGCCCAGAATGCCCCCACCCCGCGCCGCGGCGGCACGCTGAAGGTGGCGCTGCTGGGCCTGGACACCGCCGACCCGCACCGTCATGCCGGCTCCATCGCCGTGCAGCAGGTCTATGTCGAAACGCTTACCAGCATCGGCGACGACGGCACGGTGCGCCCCTTTCTTGCCGAACGCATCGACGCCTCGGAGGACGGCCGGACCTACACGTTCCACCTGCGCAAGAACGTGCGCTTCCACAACGGCCGCGCGATGACCTCGGCCGACGTCAAGGCGAACTTCGAGCGCGTGCGCGACAAGGTCAAGGGCGGCTGGCTGAGCGGCGCCATGAAGCTGGCGCGCAACATCGATACACCTGCGCCCGACGTCCTGCGCGTGGAACTCGCCAACGCCCATGCTCCCTTCCTGAACCTGCTGTCCGAGCTGTGGATCGTCGCCCCCGAATCGGAAGGCTGGAACGAGACCATCCGCCGCCCCATCGGCACGGGTCCCTTCAAGTTCGGCACCTGGCAGCCGGACGTCAGCTTCCAGGCGCCGGCCTTCGACCAGTACTGGCAGGCGGGCCTGCCCTATCTCGATGCCTTGGAGTTCGACCTGCGCGGCGACCGCGACAACAGCCTGTCGCTGCGCGCGGGCGACCTGCACCTGGCCCACGTCGGCAACGACAAGCTCGACAGCCTGGCGAAGGACCGCATGGGCATACAGTTCCTCAAGGACACGGCCTGGTATTTCCTGTCCTTCAACAACCGCAAGCCCCGCCCGCTGCTGCAGGATGCGCGCGTGCGCGAGGCGATCTCGCTGGCCGTCGACAAGCAGGCCTACATGAAGTTCGTGGTGAAGACGGCCGTCGTCAGCGACCAGCCCGTGCGCCCGAACACCTATTTCTGGGACCGCGAGCTGGAGCAGCGGGACCCCCACGCCAAGCCCGACCTGGCCCGCGCACGCGAACTGCTCAAGAGCGCCGGCGTGGAACCATCCAAAGAAACGCTGAAAGTGGTCTCCTGGCAATCCGACTATGCGCAGGTTGCCGTGCAGATGGTGCGCCAACTCGGTTTCAAGATCGACCATCAGGCGCTCGACGACATCGGTGCACAGCGCCTGCTCGCCCAATACGACTGGGATCTCGCACCTTTCCACTCCGGCCCGCGCGCCGACGTCTACCTGCGCTATGCGCGGCTGCTGTCCGACGGCCCCAGCCCCATGCTGTGGGGCGGCATCCAGGACAAGGAGCTCGATGCGCTGATCGGCGCCGCGGTCTCCTCGCCCAGCACGCAGAAGGCCCGCGAAGGCTATCTCCAGGCCTGGAAGCACGTCATGGACAAGCGCTACACCCTGGGGCTGGGCCACGCGGCCGATGCCATCGGCGTGGCGCCCAAGGTGCGCGGCTACGAGACGGGCTACACCTGGAGCCAGAACCGCGTCGACGGCGGGCTGGCACGGACCTGGCTCGCGGCATGAACACTTTCCGCCGTCTGGCTCCCTGGGTCCTGCTGGCGGTGGCCCTGGTAGCCGCCGCGATCGGACCGCTGCTGCCGGGCCTGGACCCCTATCATCAGGATCTGCTGGCCCGCAACCTGCCGCCCGGCCCCGGCCACTGGCTGGGCACCGACAGTTTCGGGCGCGACATCCTGGCCCGGCTGGTGGCCGGCACCCGCCTGACGCTGCTCGTGGCCGTTTGCTCGGCGGGCATCGCGCTGCTGGGCGGCGCCGGGCTCGGCCTCATGGGATGCGTGGCCGGCGGACCGGCGCGGAGCGCCGTCTACGCCGCCTTCGACATGGTCCGCACCCTGCCGCCCATCCTGCTGTCGCTGGCGCTCATGGTATCGCTGGGCGTGGGCACCCTGTCGGTCATCCTGGCCGTCGGCATCGCTTTCATGCCGCTTTTCGGCTATGTCGCGCGCGCCGTGTACGAACGGGAAATGGCCTCCGGCTACGTGGCCGCCGCGCGCGTGCTCGGCGTCGCGCCGGCCGTCATCGCCTGGCGCCACGTCCTGCCCAATGCCGCCGGCGCGCTGCTCACACAGGTCGCCATCGTCGTGCCCCGGGCCATCGTCACGGAATCGGTGCTCAGCTTCTTCGGCCTGGGCGTCTCTCCGGACGTGCCGACCTGGGGCCGCATCATCGCGACGGCGGTCTCGTACGCCGAACAGGCGCCGGCCTCGCTGCTGCTGCCCGTGCTGGCGCTGGCCCTGACCACGCTCTCGCTGTCCGTGCTCGGCAACCGCCTGCGCGACCGCTTCGACCCGCTGGGCGCCCGCGCCTGACCTCCGTTGCTAACCACCATGCCGCTGCTCTCTTCCTCCGCCCTTCACCTCATCCGGCAACTGCTCAATATCGTGGTGATCTCGTTCGCCATCTTCCTCCTGGTACGGGCGGTGCCCGGCGACGTCATCGACTTCTACGCGGCTCGCGGCGATTACGACACCCAGTCGCTGGCCGCCATGCGCGCCGACCTCGGCCTGGACGACGGCCTGTCCACGCAGTTCGGCCTGTGGACCCGGGCCGCGCTGCGGGGCGACCTGGGCCTGTCCATGCGCTTCGGCACACCGGTGGCGGACATGCTGGTCCACGCCCTGCCCGCCAGCCTGAAACTGGCCGGCGCGAGCCTGCTGGTGGGCCTGGCGCTGGGCATGGGCCTGGCCGTGCTGGCGCTGGCCGCGCCGCGCAGCCCGGCGGCCGCCGCGATCGAAAGCCTGAACGTCTGGTCCATCGCCGTTCCCACTTTCTGTACCGGCGTCCTGGGGATACTGGCGTTCTCCATCTGGCTGGGCTGGCTGCCCATACGCGGCCAGATGCTGCTGCCGGTCCTCATCCTGGGCCTGGACATTGCCGGCCAGATCGCCAAGCCGCTGCACGAGGAACTGCGGGAAACGGCCAGGGCCGGCTTCATCCGAACCGCGCACGCCAAAGGCTTGTCGTCCTGGCGCATCGCGTGGCGGCACATCCTGCCCAATTCGCTGTCGGTCGTCATCGCGCTGGCCGGCGTCATCCTGGGCGGACTGATAGGCGGGACGCTGACCATGGAGGCGCTGTTCGGCCTGCCCGGACTGGGCAGCCTGACGCTGGACGCCATCCGCGGCCGCGACTATCCCGTCATCCAGGCGGCGGTCATGCTGCTCGCTACCTCGGTGGTCCTGGTCAACGTCGCCACGACCCTCCTGCACCGCTGGGCCGACCCGCGCACGGCGCGTTCCCAGGCCTAGCCCGCATCTGAACGGAACTCCCATGCAAGCGCCTCTTCTTTCCATCCAGAACCTGACGCTGAGCTACGGCGGCACCCCGGTTGTCCATGACGTCTCGCTCGACATCCGCGATGGCGAAACCCTCGGGCTGATCGGCGAATCGGGCAGTGGCAAATCCATGACCGCGCTGGCCGTGCTCGGGCTCGCCCCCGGCCATCCACGTGTCGCCGGCAGCATCCGCCTGCGCGGCCGGGAACTGACCGGGCTGGATCCGGCGTCCTGGCGTACGGTACGCGGCCGCCAGATCGGCATCGTGTTCCAGGATCCCATGAGCGCGCTCAACCCGCTGATGACCCTGGGCGCGCAGATCACGGAGGCCATGCAGGCCGGCCGCGGCCGGCGCGAACGCCTGGCCCGCGCCGCCGAACTGCTGCATGAAGTCGGACTGCCCGACCCCGCCCGCATGTTGGATCGCCACCCCTTCGAACTGTCGGGCGGCCAGCAGCAGCGCGCGATGATCGCGATGGTCCTGGCTGGCGAACCCGCGCTGCTGATCGCCGACGAACCCACCACCGCGCTGGACGTCACGACGCAGGCGCAGGTACTGGCCCTGCTGCGGGACGTCCGGCGCAGGCGGGGCATGGCCATGCTGTTCATCTCGCACGACCTGGACGTCGTGGCGGCGATGGCCGACCGCATCGCAGTCATGCGCCATGGATCGCTGCTGGAGGTTGGGGACGCCGACGCCATGCTGCATGCCCCGCGGAACGACTACACGCGCTCGCTGGTGGCGGCGCACACGCATCGCGCCCTGCCCCGATGCGGCGCCGCGCGGCGCGGCAACGGCGACATCGTCCATGCCCAGGGCCTGTGCGTGGACTATGGCCGGGCCCGTTCCCGCCATCGCGTGTTGCAGGACGTGGACCTGCGGCTGCGCGAAGGGGCCACCCTGGGCATCGCCGGCGAATCCGGGTCGGGCAAGAGCACCCTCGCCCGCGCCCTGCTGGGCCTGGTGCCGCCCGCCGCAGGCAGCGTGCGCGTGTGCGGCATGGATCCGACCGACCGGCGCCAGCGCGTCCGCTACGCCCGCGCCTGCCAATACATCTTCCAGGACACCTCGGGCAGCCTCAATCCCCGGCGCACGCTGTTGCAAGCCCTGTCCGAGGCACAACTGGCGGCCGAACCCGCCACGCCGCGCGAGGCCCTGGCACGCCGCTGCGCGGCCATGCTCGAAGAGGTCGGCCTGGCGGCAGACATGCTGGCGCGCTTTCCCCACCAGCTTTCGGGCGGGCAGCGCCAGCGCGTGGTCATCGCGCGCGCCCTGGCGATGCGGCCGCGCGTGCTGGTCTGCGACGAACCGGTGTCGGCCCTGGACGCCACGGTGCGCAACCAGATCCTGGATCTGCTCGCCCGCCTGCGCGAGGCCCATGGACTGACCCTGCTGTTCATCGGCCACGACCTGGCGGTGATGCGGTCTCTGGCCGACGAGATCCTCGTCCTCAAGCAGGGACAGGTAGTGGAGCACGCCGCGACCGATGCCTTGTTCGAGCGGCCGCGCACGGCCTATGCGCGACAATTGCTGCAAGCGAGCGGCATGGCGGCAGGCGGCGCGAGCGTGCCGCCCGCGCGCTTACACGCGCCGGGCAGCGCGCATGACACCAGGCAGGCCTTCGCGCCGCCGGCGTCGGTCGGGCCCGCGCTGGCCCTGCACCTGTGACTGCCCCTGCGCTCACCCGGGCAGCGACGCGCCGCCGCAGACCTGGATGTCCTGCCCGGTAATGGCCGCGGCGGCATCCGACAGCAAAAAACCCACCAGCGCCGCCACCTCGGCCGGCTCGATCAGGCGGCCCAGCGGCGGCAGGCGCGGCGCGCTGGCGGCGCGGCCCGGGTCGTCCAGCATGGCCGTGCGCGTGGCCGCGGGCGACACCACGTTCACCGTCACACCCCGTGCTGCCACCTCGGCCGCCCAACTGCGTCCCATGGCCACCAGCGCGGCCTTGACCGCGGCATATTGGCTGCGTCCGGCCATGCCGCGGGAAACACGGCTGCCGATCAGCACCACCCGGCCCCGGCCGCGCGCGGCCATGGCCGGCGCCATGCCGTCGGCGAGCTGGCTGGCCGCGGCCACGTGCAGCCGCCACATCAGCTCGAAGGCGGCGCCGTCCAGGCTGCCCAGCGGCGCGGTCCGCATGATGCCCGCCGCGTGGACCAGCGCATCGCAGTCCAGCAGGCCGGGCAGCGCTTCGGCAATGGCATCGGCCTGCGCCAGATCGACCGACCGGCCTTCGAAGCACGGATGATCCAGGGTCGCCGCCGCGCGGTCCAGCCCGACCACGTGCCAGCCCTGCTCCAGCAGCGCGGCCGCCACCGCGCGGCCGATGCCGGCGCTGCTGCCCGTCACGGCGGCGCGGCGCTCATTCCGCACGGATGTTGCCCTCGACGATGATCTGCTTCGACCGCGCCATGTCCTCCTGCTGGAAGCGCGCGAAGTCCTCGATGGAACCCGCTTTCAGCACCAGCCCCTGCTGCTCCAGCTTCTCGCGCATGCCGGCCTCCAGCGCCTTGTTGACCTCGGCGTTGAGCTTGCGGGCGATGTCCATGGGCAGCTTCGCCGGGCCCCACAGGCCGTACCAGCTGTAGAACTCGTAGCCCGGCACGGTCTCGCCCACGGTGGGCACCTCGGGCAGCGTGGGCACGCGCGACCGCGACGTGACGGCCAGGATCTTGAGCATGCCGCCCTTGTAGTAGGACATGGCCCCCAGGATGGGATCGATGAAGCCGGAGATCTGCCCCCCGACCAGGTCCTGGTAGGCCGGCGCGGACCCCTTGTACGGCACGATCAGGTAGTTCATCTGCCCGGCCCGGCGCAGCAGCTCGGTGGCGAGCTGGCCCGCCGAGCCGGTGGAACCGACCGCGAAGCTGAGCTTGCCCGGGTTCTGCCGGGCATAGTCCAGCAGGCCCTTGATGTCGTTGAACGGCAGCGACTTGTTCACGGCCACCGACAGGGGCGCCTGGGCCACCAGCGAGATGGGCTGGAAATCCTTGTCCATGTCGAAGGGTGCGACCTTCATGGTCATCGGCGTGGTGGTCACCGTCGACGCGTTGAACATCAGCGTGTAGCCGTCGGGCGTCGCCTTGGCCACGGCGGCGGCCCCGATCATGCCGTTGCCGCCGGCCCGGTTCTCGACGACGAAGGCCTGGCCGGTCTGCTCGCTCAGGCGCTGCGCCAGTTGCCGCCCCACCGTGTCCAGCGTGCCGCCGGGCGGGAACGGGATGATGATGCGCACCTCGCGGGCGGGATACGGCTGCGCCGATACGCCGCCGGCCACGCACAAGGCCACGGCCGTCAGCCCGGCGGCAAGAAAGGGTCTGCGTTGCATGCTTGTCTCCGTTTTATTTTGAATCGGGTCGCGTTCGGGGTCAGCGTCGAAGCAGTCCGGCCTGTTCCACCGCTGCCCGCAATGCCGTCATTTCCCTGGTATCGGGCGCCTCGGTGGGCGGACGGACGGTGGCGTCGTCCAGCACGCCGGCCAGGTACATGCCGGCCTTCATGCGGGCGTGGGCCTCGCCGGTGGGTTCGCCGCCGCCGTACACGGCATCCTTGAGCGGTGTGATGACGGCCTGGATCCGCTGGGCGCGCTTCAGGTCGCCTTCCTGCACCGCCCGCCACAGATCGCCGATCAGTTGCGGAATGAAGGTGGCGAAGCCCACCAGCGCGCCGTCCACGCCCTGCACCATGGAAGCCAGCAGGTATTCGTCATGGCAGGTCAGGATGGCCTTGCCGGCGTCGGCGTCGCGGATGGCCTGGACGTCGCGCGCGTACTTGTTCATGTCGCGCTGCCCAACCTTGAAGGCCTGCACGTACGGCAACCTGGCCAGATCGGCCAGCAGGGCCGAGGAATACGCCGCGCGCGTCCAGGCGGGATACACGTGGCAGACCAGGTCGGCGCCCGGCGCCGCGCGATGGATGGCGTCGAAATACTGCAAGGCGTGGCCGGACGTGAAGCCGAAGCGCAGCCAGTGGTGCGGCGGCATCACGTCCAGCCCGGCCGCGCCGGCCTCGACGGCGGCGCGCGCGTGCTCGGCGGCCTCGGACAATCCTTCGCAGACGATGGACGAGATCACCGGCAGCCGGCCGCGCAGCTCGTCGGCGACGATGCGGGTCACGGTAGCCCGCTCCGCCGGCGTCAGCGAGAAGACCTCGCCGGTGTGGCCGTTGGTCATGACCGCGACCACGCCTTCGTGGCCGGCCAGCCAGGAGGCCAGCTTGCGCAGGGCGGGTTCGTCGATGCGGTGATCCGGGGTGAAGGGGCAGGCGATCGCGGGAATGATGCCGCGATAGTTGGCGATGGAAGGCAAGTGGGTCTCCATGAGGCTGCGGTGGGTAGAATCCATCATTGCCGCCCGCCCGCTCGGCGTCCAATACTCGAAATGCATACAACTATCGCGGAGACGAGACCCCACGATGGGACCGGACAATCGCCCCCTGGACCTGGAATGGCTGGAAGATTTCGTCGCGCTGGCCGACAGCGGCAACTTCTCGCGCGCGGCCGAGGCCCGCGCCATCGCGCAGCCGGCCTTCAGCCGGCACATCCGCGCGCTGGAGGAATGGGTGGGCGCCGACCTGATCGACCGCGGCGCGCACCCGGCCACGCTCACCCCCGCCGGCCGGCGGCTGCTGCCCCTGGTCGAGGACGTGCTGGCCCGGCTGGTGGCCGCCCGCATCAAGGCCCGCATGGCGCATGACCAGAGCGTCGCCAGCCTGCGCATCGCGGTCACGCACGCCCTGTCGCTGTCCTTCCTGCCCGGGTGGCTGGCGCGCCTGGAAGCCAGCCTGCAGCTGGGCGCGGTCGAGATGATGTCCGACGGCACGGCCGCCTGCGAGGAACTGATGCTCCAGCGCAAGGTGCAGTTCCTGCTGTGCCACGCCCACCCCGCGCTGCCCGGCCGGCTGGACGAGGCCGCCTGCCCGGTGCTGCGGCTGGCGGACGATGCGCTGGTGCCCGTCTGCGCCCCCACGCCCTCGGGCTCCCCCCGCCACGACCTGCGGCAGGACGGGCCCATTCCGCTGCTGGCCTACGGCGAAGCCTCGGGCCTGGGGCGCATCCTGCGCGCCGGGCTGGGCGCCGCGGCGCGCGACCCGCGCCTGCACCCGGTGTTCACCGCGCCGCATGCCCTGCTGCTGGAAGCCCTGGCCCTGGAAGGCCGGGGCGTGGCCTGGCTGCCCCGCATCCTGGCGGCGCCGGCGCTGGCCAGCGGACGGCTGGTGGAGGCCGGCGATGCCTCGTGGCAGGTCGCCACCGAGATCCGCCTGTACCGGCAGCACGTGGACATGGCGCCGGCCGCGGAATCCCTGTGGCAACTCGCGCGGCTGGACGACGCGCCAGCCTAGGGCCAGTTCCTGCTGGAAGAAGCCTCAGGAAGGCTGCCGCTTCTTGTCCAGCCGCCGCAACTGCACCTGCATTTCCTTGACCGCCTGCACGCTGCCCTTGGCGGAGGCGGCCGCGATGCCCTCGTCCCAGGCAGCGCGGGCATCATCGTCGCGGCCCAGCGCCAGCAGCGCCTTGCCGAGCTGCTTCCACGCGGCGGCATAGCCGGTATCCAGTTCAACCGCGCGCCGCAGGTGTTCGGCGGCCGCGGCGGCATCGTTCTCTTCGAGGTAGAGGTTGCCCAGCGTGAACCGCAGCAGCGCGCTGTCGCGGCCGGCCGCGATCATCTTCAGAAAATTGTTCTTGTCCATGGCCTTGGCATCCATTGGCCTCATGAGGCCGCCAAGCCCAGGATAACGCGAACGGCGCGCCGCCGCTCAGTAGCGCTCGGGCACCATCATGCTGTCCGGCACCGGCCGCCGGATGTAGTCCTCGTGCCGCACGCGCTGGGGCAGATCGATGTGATGATGGGGAATGTCGTGATAGGGAACCAGGCTGAGCAGGTGGTCGATGCAGTTGAGCCGGGCCTTCTTCTTGTCCACGGCCTGCACCACCCACCACGGCGCCTCGTCGATGTGCGTGCGCTCGAGCATGATCTCTTTCGCGCGCGTGTAGTCCTCCCAGCGCCGGCGCGACTCCAGGTCCATGGGACTGAGTTTCCACTGCTTCAGCGGATCGTGGATGCGGCCCAGGAAGCGCAGGTGCTGCTCATCGTCCGTGATCGAGAACCAGTACTTGACCAGCTGTATGCCCGAGCGGACCAGCATTCTTTCGAACTCGGGCACCGAGCGGAAGAACTCCTCGTACTCGTCGTCATTGCAGAAGCCCATTACCCGCTCGACGCCTGCGCGGTTGTACCAGCTGCGGTCGAACAGCACGATCTCGCCCGCGGCGGGCAGGTGCGGCACGTAGCGCTGGAAATACCACTGCGTGCGTTCGCGGTCGTTGGGCGCGGGCAGCGCGGCCACGCGGCACACGCGGGGATTCAGGCGCTGGGTGATGCGCTTGATCACGCCGCCCTTCCCCGCCGCGTCGCGGCCCTCGAAGATGATGACGACCTTGTGGCGGGTATGCACGACCCAGTCCTGCAGCTTGACGAGTTCGGCCTGGAGCCGGAACAGCTCGCGGAAGTAGCGTCGCCGCGCGTCGCGGTCCTCTTCCACCCGGGCCGGCTGGCCCTCGGCGTCCCACTCGCGGTCCTCGAATTCGATCTCCAGCTCTTCGTCGTAGCTGTCGATCAGGTCGCGGTGAATGCGGTGCATCAGTTCGTCGTGGTCGGAAATCGGCTGGTAGCTCATGGGGCGCTTGGAAAGGTCGGGCCAACGCCTCTTTTTGCTACACGGACATGACAGGGTCATGACACCGCGCCCTTCCCGCGTCTATTGCACCCGGCCGAACCACCACAGCGACAGCAGCCCCGACAGCACCGCCAGCAAGGCGCCCAGCGCGGTGAACAGCGCCGTGACCTCGACCACGTCGCGCTTGTCGAACGCCAACCGGGCACTGAGCGAGCGATATACCTTCCTGAGTTCGCCCGCGTCCTGGGCCTGGAAATACTGCGCGCCGGTCATGTCGGCCACCTTCTTCAGCACGTCCTCGTCCAGCCGCACGCGCATGGACCAGCCGTCGGTCGTCAGCGTCGTACCCTCGGGCGTCCCGATCCCGACCGTGAATATCCGCACGCCGTACAACGCCGCGACCTCGGCCGCCTTCAGCGCGTCGGGTCCCGTGTTGTTCTGGCCGTCGGACAGCAGCACGATGGCGCCCGACGGATACGAGCCGGGAACCGCCCCGTCACCCAGTCCCGCCGCGGCCAGGTCGACCGGCGCCGGCCGGGCGCTGCCGCCGTCCAGGAAGCGCTCGACGTCGATACCCGCATTGGGCAGCACCGTTGCCAGCGCGATGATCAGCCCGCTGCCGAGCGCGGTGCCGCGCTGGGGCTCCAGGCGCTCGATGGCGGCGATCACGTCCTCGCGCTTGCGCGTGGGCGACTGCACCACGGCCGCCGCGCCCGCCACCGCGACCACCGACACGCTGACGTTGGCGGGCTGCCCGTCGACGAATTCCTTGGCGGCCCGCTGGGCCGCATAGATCCGGGTCGGCTTGATGTCGTCGGCCCGCATGCTGCCCGACATGTCCATGGCCAGCACCACGGTCTCCAGCCGCGAGGGCAGCATCATCAACGCCTGCGGACGGGCCATCGCGACGATGAGCGAGCACAGCCCGAGCAGCAGCAACAGCGGCGGCAGGACCCGGCGCAGCCGGGACGGCCGGACGCTGGTGCCCACGACGTCCAGGGCGGGATAGCGCAGGGCCATGCCGCGGCGCAGGCGATCCAGCCGCCAATAGCAGAACGCCAGAGGCGGTACCAGCACCAGCAGCCACAGCATCTTGGGCCACAGGAAAGTCAGGGCGGGCAGGTTCTCCATGAGATGCTTCCCGGTTCAGATATCTCGGGCCCAGGGCCCGTTCAGTCCACCCACGAGCTGGCTGCGCCGGCGGCGCAACCGCATGAAATGCAGCAGGGCCTGGTCCAGCCGTTCGTCGGTGGCCAGTTCCAGACAATCGACGCCCGCCTCGGTCAGGGCCTTGCGCAGCGCCGTCTCGCGCTCCGTGGCGGCGGCGGCGAAGCGCCGGCGAAAGCCGGGGTCGTGGGTATCGACGAAAAGCTGTTCGCCGGTCTCGGCATCCTGCAACACCACCAGGCCCAGGTCGGGCAAGGCCTGCTCCAGCGGATCGTACAGTCGCACCGCGACGACCTCGTGGCGCTGGGCCAGCACGCCCAGCGTCTGCTCCCAGCCCGGGGCGCTGATGAAATCCGAGACCACGAACACCACCGAGCGCCGGCCTATGGCCGACAACGAACGCTCCAGCAGGTCGCCCAGCCGCGTCTCGCCCGACTTGCCGTCGGCCCGCAGCGCGCCGATGCGATCGAGCACGTGCAGCACATGGCGCCGGCCGGTGCGGGCGGGAATGGCGCCCTCGCCCTGGCCGCCGTACAGGACCGCGCCCACACGGTTGCCGTAGCGCGTCAGCAGCCGCGCCAGCACCGCCACGAAACTGGTCAGCACCGCCCGCTTGCGCACCCCGGCCGAACCGAAATCGACTGAACCCGACAGGTCCAGCAGGAACCACGCGGACACTTCCCGGTCCTCCTGGAATTCGCGCACGTGCGGCGATTGCAGGCGCGCCGTGACGTTCCAGTCGATGTGGCGCACGTCGTCGCCGGCCTGGTATTCGCGCAGGTCCGCCAGGTCCAGCCCGAAGCCCCGGAACAAGGTGCGGTAGTCGCCCTGCAGCGCTCCGTCCAGCCGGCGGATGACGGTCCATTCCAGGCGGCGCAGCAATTCCTCGGCGTCGGCCCTGGGCTGGGCCGACGCCACCGCCGCATCGTTGGCCGGCTCGGCCGGCCGCTTAGTGAACCGCCGCAACCCGAACATGCGAATCCAATGGCCGCTCCGGGGCCGGCAAGGTCTGGAGGATGCGCGTGATGATCTGGTCGGACCCGAGCCCATCGGACAGCGCCTCGTACGACAGCACCAGCCGGTGCCGCAGCACGTCGGGGATCAGGTCGACCAGGTCTTCGGGCAGCGCGTAGTGCCGCCCCCGCAGGAAGGCCAGCGCGCGCGCTCCTTCGACGAGGTTGATGGTGGCGCGCGGGCTCGCCCCGAAAGTCAGGTAGCGCGACAGGTCGGACAGCCCGTAGGCCTCGGGACGGCGCGTGGCGGCCACCACCTTCACCGCGTACTGCACCAGGCCCGGATCGACATACACCTTGCGGCACTCCGCCTGCAGCTGCGTGAGTTGCTCGGTGACCGCGACCGGCTGCACCTGCACCGGCGGCCCCGTGACCCGATCGACGATGACGAATTCTTCTTCCTCGCTGGGATAGCCGACGATGACCTTCATCATGAAACGGTCGACCTGCGCTTCGGGCAGCGGATAGGTGCCCTCGGTCTCGATCGGATTCTGCGTCGCCATCACCAGGAACGGCGCCGGCACCTTGTGGGTCTCGCCCGCGATGGTGACCTGCCGCTCCTGCATGACCTCCAGCAGCGCGCTCTGCACCTTGGCCGGTGCGCGGTTGATCTCGTCGGCCAGCAGCAGGTTGGCGAAGACCGGGCCCAGCACCGTGGAGAAATCCCCGGTGCGCTGGTTGTACATGCGCGTACCCACCAGGTCTGCCGGCAACAGGTCCGGCGTGAACTGGATGCGCTTGAACGTGCCTCGCAGGGTCTTGGCCAGCGTGTTGACGGTCAGCGTCTTGGCCAGGCCCGGCACGCCCTCCACCAGCAAATGCCCCTGGGCCAGGATGGCCACCAGCACCCGCTCCAGGAAGTGGTCCTGCCCCACCACCACGCGCTTGACCTCGTACAGCAGCCGTTCCATCAGGTTGGCGCTGTCTACGGCACTCATGGGCTTGTCGTTCATAGGCGTCCTGTCGTGGAGAGTCAGAAGGGAGGCATGCCGACCGCGCTGCCGGCGCTTTCTATCGTGGTGGCGAAGCCGATGCCGACGAAGGTCCCGGCGTTGGTCGGATTCAGGATGGCGGTGACGATGCCGACGACCTCGCCGTTCATGTTCACCAGCGGCCCGCCGGAATTGCCCGGATTGGCCGCGGCGTCGAACTGGATCAGCCGCGTCAGCACGTGCCGCCCCTCGGCCGAGACGAATTCGCGGTTCAGGCCCGATACCACGCCTGACGACACCGACGGTCCGATGCCGAACGGAAAGCCCACCGCCACGACCTCGTCGCCCGGCGCGAGATCCAGGCTGGACCCCAGCGTGGCGGCGGGCAGGTCGTCGGGCACGGACTTGGCGCGGATCACGGCCAGATCCTTGTCCGGCTGGATGGCGACCACGTCGGCATCGGCCTCGTAGCCGTCGAAGAAGGTGACCTTCAGGCGCCTGGAACCGGAGATGACGTGAAAGTTGGTCAGGATCACGCCGCTGTCGACGATGACCACGCCCGAGCCTATGCTGCCTTCATGCCGGGGCGCGTTGCCTTCCTCGTTCCTGGCCGTCTGCCTGTCCTTGCCCTTGCCCTTGGACTTGCCGCCCGCCTTGGGTTTGACGGGCGGCTTGGCTTTCTTCGCGCCGCCGTCGTCCGCTTCGTCCTCATCGCCGTAGCCGCGTATCTGCACGACGGATTGGCGCACGGCCTCGGCCGCCTTGGCCGGCCGCGAAGGCAGCGTCTTGTTTTGCAGGGTATGCAGGACCGCCGAATCGATGTCTTCCTGGGTCGGCTGACTTTGTTGAGGTTGCAACAAAACGAAAACCAGGCCGCCCGCGATGACGAGCAGGGCCAGGCCGAAAAAGGCGGAGCGGTGTCTGGCCGTCCAGTCCCGGAAGCGCCTCGGCCATCCCGGACGGCGCATGGCATCGGCCTCGTCCTTCGGGGCGGCATCGACCGAAGGGGGCCTGGCGGTCCTGCTGTATAGGGCAACCCGTTTCATCACTACCGTCCAGCTTGGCGTTCTTCACGGAATGCGGTCGCGCGTCCAGGGCGCGGCCCGGAATCCCTTGGGGTATTCAGGGCTGACAACCCGGACCGCCCCCGGTTCAATCGAACGAGGGCCCGGCCAAAATAAGGTAACACTTAAACGACGACCATGGGCAGATACCTTTACCGCCGCAAGGGTTCGTGGGCATACTAAAGACAACGTTGCACACTCCCGCGCGCCAAGGAGCACTTATGCGGTTTCTCTGGCCCGATCTTCTCTGGCTGCAGCTCCTCGTTCCCCTGCTCGTAGCCCTCTACCTGTACGCGCTTGCCCGCCGCAAGAAGGCGGCCATCCGCTATGCCAGCCTGAGCCTGGCCAAGGTCGCCATCGGCCCTGGCCAGCGGCTGCGACGCCACATCCCGCCGCTGCTGTTCCTGCTGGCGATGTCGGCGGCGCTGCTGGCGTGCGCGCGTCCCACCGCCACCGTCACCCTGCCCTCGGACAGCCTCACGGTGGTCCTGGCGGTGGACGTCTCGCGCAGCATGCAGGCCGCCGACATCGCCCCCAACCGGCTGGTGGCCGCGCAGATGGCGGCCAAGCGCTTCATCTCCGAACTGCCGTCCAACGTACGGCTGGGCATCGTCTCGTTCGCCGGCACCGCCGCGGTCGTGCAGACGCCCACCGACAACCGGCAGGACATGGTCGAGGCCATCGACCGATTCCAGCTGCAACGCGCCACCGCCACCGGCAGCGGGCTGATCCTGGCTCTGTCCATGCTGTTTCCCGACGACGGCATCGACCTGGAGTCGGTCATCTTCGAAACCCCGTCCATCCGCGCGGGGCGGCGCGGGGTCCCGCTCGACCAGGCGGGCGCCGCCGAAGCGGCGAAGAAAAAGCAGAAGACCCTGCAGCCGGTGCTGCCGGGCTCGTACACCTCGGGCACCATCATCCTGCTGAGCGACGGCCGGCGCACCACCGGCCCGGATCCGCTGGACGCCGCGCGCATGGCCGCCGAGCGGGGCGTGCGCGTCTACACCGTGGGCTTCGGCACCCAGCAGGGCGCGCCCATCGGCGACGAGGGCTGGTCGTTCTTCGCCCGGCTGGACGAGCCCACGCTGCGCACGGTGGCGCAAATGACCGGGGGCGAATACTTCCTGGCCAGTTCCGAGGCGGACCTGAGTTCGGTGTACCGCAACCTCAACGCCAAGTTCTCGATGGAGCGCAAGGAGACCGAACTCAGCGCCCTGCTAAGCGCGGCCGCGGTCGTCCTGCTGACCCTGGCCTGCGTGCTGTCCATGCTCTGGTTCCAGCGCAGCCGCTAGCGGGTGCTCGTGTTGCACGGCCATGACGGGCCGCTGTCAGCAGATTGCAATGCGCGCCCGATATAAATCGGGGCATGAATCTCGCGATCATAGGGGCCGGCTACGTCGGCCTGGTTACCGGGGCCTGCCTGGCCGACGTGGGCAACCGCGTCGTCTGCGTCGAACGCCATGCCGAACGCCTGCGCGTGCTGCGGGAAGGCGGCGTTCCCTTCTTCGAACCCGGGCTGGCCGACATGGCCGCGCACAACGCGCAGGCCGGGCGCCTTTCCTTCACCGATGACCTGCCCGCCGCGCTGCGCGACGCGGAGATCGTCTTCATCGCGGTGGGCACGCCGGCCGGCGAAGACGGCTCGGCGGACCTGGGCCACGTGCTCGAGGCCAGCGCCGAACTGGGCCGGTCTATCCCGCGCGACATGGTGGTCGTCGTGAAATCGACCGTGCCCGTCGGCACCTGCCACCGCGTGCAGGCCCTGATCGAACATACCCTGCGCGAACGCGGCGCCGCCTGGCGCGTCCCCATCGTCTCCAATCCGGAGTTCCTGAAGGAAGGCAGCGCGGTCGACGATTTCCAGCGCCCCGACCGCATCGTCATCGGCACCGAGGACACCCGCGCGCTGCGGCTGATGACAGCGCTGTACTCGCCCTACAACCGCAACCGCGACCGCCTGATCCACACCGACGTGCGGTCGGCCGAGTTCACGAAGTACGCGTCCAACGTCATGCTGGCCACGCGCATCTCGCTGATGAACGAGCTGGCCAGGATCGCCGAGAAGGTCGGCGCGGACATCGAGGCCGTGCGCCACGGCGCCGGCGCCGACCCGCGCATCGGCCACCACTTCCTGTATGCCGGCGTCGGCTATGGCGGCTCGTGCTTTCCCAAGGACATCCAGGCCCTGGCCCGGCTGGCGGCCGAGCACGGCGAATCCACGCCGCTGCTCGACAGCGTGCAGCGGGTGAACGAGGAACAGAAGCGCGTCATGGCGGCGAAGATACGGCAGCACCTGGGCCCCTCGCTGCAAGGCCGCTGCATCGCGCTGTGGGGCCTGGCCTTCAAGCCCAATACCGACGACATACGCGAGGCGCCCAGCCTCGCCCTGGTGCGTGAACTGTTGGCCGACGGCGCGATCGTGCGCGCGTACGATCCGGTCGCCGCCGAGAACGCGCGCCGCGCCATCGATCATCCCGGCCTGGTCATCGTCCCCAACGCGCAGGCGGCCTGCGAAGGCGCCGACGTGCTGGCGGTGGTAACCGAATGGCGCGAGTTCAAATCGCCCGACTTCCGGGGGCTGGCCGGCCAGCTCAAGTCACGCGCGATCTTCGACGGCCGCAACCTGTACGACCCCGAGTACGTGCAAAGCTGCGGCCTGGCCTATTACGGCATCGGCCGCGGCGGCCGCCCCGCCCGCCCGGGGCGGGAGGACACGGACGCGCCCGCCGTCACGACCGGCTACTGGTGACGGCCCGCGCCGCGCCGGCCGCTTGCGGCCAGGGCGGCCAGCGTGTCCTGCAATTCGGTATCCCAGGCCGGCGGGTCCGAAAAGCGCTGCGCCAGGAAATCGAGCAGCGTGCGCAGCGTGGGCGGCATGTGCTTGCGCGAGGTGTAGACGCCGTACAGGGTCATGTCGCGCGGCGGCGTCTCGGGCAGCAGCACCCGCAGGCGTTCCGCGCGCACCAGCTCGCCCACCGCATAGGTCGGCAACATCGCGATCCCGGCTCCGCACACGGTCGCCTCGACCAGCGTGGTCGCCTCGTTGGAACTGATGTTCCCGCCTACCGCGACCGACACCGGCGCGCCGGCGCGGACGAAATGCCACAGGCTCTTGCCGGTGTACGAATGGGTCAGGCAATTGTGCAGGCCGAGTTCCTCCAGCCTGCCAGGCGTGCCCTGCTGGCGCAGGTAGTCGGGCGAGGCGCACAGCACCGACCGGCATACGGCCAGCCGGCGCGCGATCAGGTTGGGATCGAGATCGTTGGTGACGCGCAGCGCGAGATCGATGCGTTCGTCCACCAGATTGACGGTGCGATCGACCATGACCATGTCCACCGCCACGTCGGGATACCGGCGGGTGTAGTCGACAATGGCCGGCGCCAGGTGGGCCTGCCCGAAGGACGTGCTGGCCGTCACGCGCAGCACGCCGCGCGGCGCGCTGTCCGGGCTGGACACGGCGGCGCGCATGTCGCCTTCGAGTTCCAGCATCTGGCGGCAGCGGGCCAACACTTCGGCACCGGGCGGGGTCAGGCTCAGCCTGCGCGTGGTCCGATGCAGCAGCCGGGCCCCCACCCATTCCTCCAGCTCGGCCAGATAGCGCGAAACGGCCGGCCGCGACAGTTCCAATGCCTCGGCCGCGGCCGACTGGCTGCCGCGGTCGACGACCTCGACGAATACGCGCATCGCGCTGAGTCTGTCCATGACCTGACCGGTTCCAGCAACAAATAATTCTCGATTCTACGGTTTTTACTATCGTTTTTTGTAATTATCCTGACACCTAGCAAAATCCGGACGCCATGCGTCCCACGAACCCATCATGGAAACGACCCGGCTTCACTACATCTACGATCCCTTCTGCGGCTGGTGCTATGCCTCGGCCCCGTTGATGGCGGCGGCCCGCGGGCTATTGCCCGTCACCGCGCATGGCGGCGGCATGATGGCCGGCAGCAACCGCCAGCCCGTGACCGACCGGCTGCGCAACTACGTCATGCCCCATGACCGCCGCATCGCGGCCATGACCGGCCAGCCGTTCGGGCAGGCCTATTTCGACGGCCTGCTGCGCGACCACGACGCCGTGTTCGACTCCGAACCGCCCATCACCGCCATCCTGGCCGCGCTCGATGCCGGTGGCGAGGGACGCGACCTGGACCTGCTGGCGCGCCTGCAACGCGCCCATTACGTGGAGGGCCGGCGCATAGCCGATGCCGGCGTGCTGGCCGAGATGGCCGCCGACATCGGCCTGGACCGGCCGGCCTTCGAAGCCGCCTATGCCGCGCGGGATGGCCAGCCGACGCGCGACCACATCGCCGAAAGCCGCGCCCTGCTGGCCCGTGCCGGCGGCCAGGGGTTCCCGACCTTCGCGCTGGAGCGCGATGGCCGCTACCGGGTGCTGGACACCGGCCGCTATCTCGGCCACGTGGACGAGTGGCGCGCCGCGCTGGCCGACATGCTGGACTAGGGCCTACAGGTACTTGGCCAGGAACGCTTCCATCGCGGCGTAGAACTCGAACTGGTTCTCTTCGTTGTGGAAGCCGTGCCCTTCGTTGTCCTTGACCATGTATTCGACCTGTACGCCGCGTGCGCGCAGCGCGGCCACGATCTGGTCGCTTTCGTCCTTGTTGACGCGCGGGTCCTTCGCCCCCTGGGCCACGAATAGCGGCGCCTTGATCCGGTCGACGAAGAAGACCGGCGATGCCGCGTGCAGCATGTCCTTGTCCCGCTCGGGATCGCCGACCATCTCGTGCATGGAATCCAGGAAAGGCTTCCAGTACGGCGGGATGGTGTCCATGAACGTGAACAGATTCGACACCCCCACGTAGTCCACGGCCGCGGCATACAGGTCGGGCGTGAACGCGATGCCGGCCAGCGTGGCGTAGCCGCCGTAGCTGCCGCCATAGATGGCGATGCGCGCCGGATCGGCGATGCCCTCGCGCTTGAGCCATTCGACGCCATCGGTGATGTCGTCCTGCATGGCCCGGCCCCACTGCCTGAACGAGGCCTCCCAGAACTTGCGCCCGTAGCCGGTGGAGCCCCGGAAATTCATCTGCAGCACGGCATAGCCGCGATTGGCCAGGAACTGCACCTCGGGGTTGTAACCCCAGGTGTCGCGGGCCCACGGTCCGCCATGGGGATGGATGATGACCGGCAGCTTGCGCGGCGTCGCGCCCACGGGCAGCGTCAGGTAGCCGTCGATCTTCAGGCCGTCGCGCGCGGTGTAGCGCACGGGCTTCATCGGCGCCATGTCGCGTTCCAGCAGCCACGGCTGGATCTCGCCCAGCTTGGTCAGCTTGCGCGAGGCGGCGTCGTACAGGTAGCGCGCCCCCTGCGTGCGGTCGTTGTAGGCCGCCACGACGAAGCGGGTCTCGTCGCGCGTCTCGCTTTGCAGCGCGATCTCGTAGCCGCGCAACTGGCTTTCCAGGTCGGCGTAGATTTCGGCGGTGGCCGGATCCAGCACCTGGCGCTGCGCCTTCCAGGTCATGTAGCCGATCTCGGTCAGGACCTTGCGCTGGTGCGAATAGGCCAGCCCCGAGACGTCGACCTCGGGGTGCTCGAATATCAGCGCGCCCTCGCGGGCGGTATGCGGGTCGAACTCGAACAGCGCGGCCTTGTCGCGGCCGCGGTTGGAGCTGACGTAGATGCGCTTGTTGTCGAACGTGAAGAACAACGGCGCGACGGTTTCCTTGAAATCCGTGGTCAGGATGGGACGGAATTCCTCGGCCTCGGTGTCGCGGTAAAGCAAGGTGTTGTTGACCCCGTCCGTGGCCACCGCCAGCCGCAGCCGGCCATCGTGGTCGGTGGCCCAGCCGGTGATGTTGCCGGGGTTCTGGGCGATCAGTTCCTCCTTGCCGGTGGCGACCTCGACGCGGAACACGTCGAACACCTGCGGGTCCCGCCGGTTGTGCGACAGCAGCACGTGGGCATCGTCGTCGATCAGGTCGTCCACCACGTCGGCGCGCACGCCGTCGTAAGGCGTGAGATCGGTCGGCGCGGCGGCGCCATCGAGCGGCACCGACAACAGGTGGAAGTTCTCGTCGCCGCCGAAGTCCTTGATGTACAGGATGTGGCCCGGCCCCTTCCAGAAAAATCCGCCCACGTCCCGTTCGGCCTCGCCGGTCAGCGCCCGCGCCGGACCGGTGGGAACGCCTTGTTCGTCCAGCGCCTGCACGTGCACGTTCTGCCTGCCCTGGGCGGGCGCCAGAAAGGCCAGGTGGCGGCCGTCGGGCGAAATGCGATAGCTGGAACGTTCCGGCTTCCGGAAGAAATCGCGCACGTCGTAGCGCTTGACGAGCCGTATGGCGGGGGGGGAAGTCGAGGTCATGGCGCGATCCGCGATAGAAGGAGGGAATGATCGGAAAACATAGCACAGCGAAGTGTCGCCCCCGGCCCGGTCCGGCCTTTGCAGCATTCTGTTTCAGTCGTCCGGAACGCCGGGCGTGATATATCCTCCAATACATACCGGCGGCCTCCGTTCGCCGTCCGTTCAGGGAGATCCCATGCTCGACTCGCGCTCCGCCCTCCAAGCCCTCGCCTCGACCCGCCACCGCCTGGCCTGGCTCGCCTGCTGGGCGACCGCGCTGGCCCTCGCTTTCTTCGCCGCCGGCCAGGCCCGCGCGCAGGCGCCCGGCCCGCAGGATCCGCCCAACGTGATCATCCAGAAGGCGGCCAACAACGTGCTGGACCGCATCCGCAAGGACCAGGAACTGAAGTCCGGCTCGCCCGAGAAGATCAACCAGGCCATCGACGAACTCATCCTGCCCTACGTCGACTTCGAGAAGACCACCCGCCTGGCGGTGGGCCGCTACTGGCGCCAGGCCACGCCCGAGCAGCGCACCGCGCTGGTCAAGGAGTTCCGCAACATGCTGGTGCGCACCTACGGCGGCTCGGTCTCCACCATCACCCCGCAGGCCCGCGTCGACATGCGCCCCTTCCGCGCCGAACCCGGCGCCACCGACGTCGTCGTGCGCACCACGGTCACCGACGGCCAGCGCGACCCGATCCCCGTCGACTACCGGCTGGAGAAAAGCGACCAGGGCTGGAAGATCTATGACCTGAACGTCATGGGCGTCTGGTTCATCCAGAACTACCGCGACCAGTTCGCCTCCATCGGTTCGCAGGGCGGCGTGGACGCCATCATCAAGGCCCTGCAGACCAGCAATCAAAAGATGAATACGGGTAGATAACCCCCCTACGCCCTTACGGGCGCCCCCCCAGGGGGCGATGCGGGTGGACCGGCGGAGCCGGATCCACCGCATCCTGGGTCTTGTGGGGCTGTCTCGGTGCGGAGCGCCGTATTCTTGCGTCCCCCAAGGGCGGGGGGGATATAATATTTTTTTGTGTTCCGCACTGATTCATGCCTCCACGCGCCGGTAACGTCTTCATGGTCGTCGCGCCCAGCGGCGCCGGCAAGTCCAGCCTGGTCAACGCCCTGCTCAAGGCCAGACCCGAAATCCGCTTGTCGATTTCCTGCACCACCCGCCCGCCCCGCCCGGGTGAAACCGACGGCAAGGAATACCACTTCGTCACCGTCCCCGCCTTCGAGAAGATGCAGCGCGAGGATGACCTGCTGGAGTGGGCCGAGGTACACGGGAATTTCTACGGCACGCCGAGCAGTTGGATTCAACGCCAGACCGAGGCCGGCAACGACGTCCTGCTGGAAATCGACTGGCAGGGAGCCCGCCAGGTGCGCGCCAAATTCCCCGAAGTCATCGGCATCTTCATCCTTCCGCCATCCATCGAGGCCCTGGAAACCCGGCTGCACGAACGCGGCCAGGACGAGTCCCATGTGATCGCGCGGCGGCTGCTGGCAGCCGGGGGCGAGTTCGCGCATGCTCCCGAATTCGAATATGTTATTATTAATCAAGACTTTAGCGCAGCCTTGGCCGACATGACGACGATCGTTACCGCCGCCAGGCTGCGTTTTCGTTCTCAGGCGGCCCGGCATGCCAGTCTGTTTTCGCAACTGGGCATTCCGCAAACGTCCGCACCGCTTTGACTCGCGTCCAGTACGCACAGCTTTCAGGGACCCTCATGGCACGTATCACCGTAGAAGACTGCTTGAAGCAAATTCCGAACCGGTTCAAACTGACCCTCGTGGCGACCTATCGCGCCCGGCAACTGGCCCAGGGCCATGCCCCCAAGCTCGATAGCAAGGACAAGCCGACCGTTACCGCGCTGCGCGAGGTCGCTTCCGGCGTGACCGGGGTGGAAATGCTGAAAAAGGTCCCCACCTGATTTCCAAGACCATGACGGTCTTGCCGCCGGCATACAGGCCGGCGATGCCTGGAGCGGCCCGGTCCCCCCGGGGGCGCTCCTCCTGAGGCGACCATGGGATTTCCAGTTTCTTCCTCGCGTTCCGGGAGTACTTCCGGAACACCGATAGCAGTTGCTGCCGCCGCCGGTTCCCAGGCGCTCGCCTCAGCCAGTCCCGCGCCGGCCGCCGCCGGCGTCTCGTTCGCCCCGCTGGCCGAAACCATTTCGCAGTATCTCAGCCCGGAAGACGTCCGCCGGGTGCGCGAAGCCTACCGTTTCTCCGACGAAGCGCACCTGGGCCAGTTCCGCGCCAGTGGCGAGCCGTACATCTCGCACCCCATAGCCGTCACCGAAATCTGCGCCGCCTGGAAACTGGATGCGGCGGCGCTGATGGCCGCCCTGCTCCACGACGTCATGGAAGACCAGGGCGTTACCAAGCAGGAGCTGATCGAACGCTTCGGCACCGAGGTCGCCGAACTGGTCGACGGACTGTCCAAGCTGGACCGGCTGGAGTTCGCCAGCAAGGCCGAGCAACAGGCCGAGAGCTTCCGCAAGATGCTGCTGGCCATGGCGCGCGACGTGCGCGTCATCCTGATCAAGCTGGCCGACCGGCTGCACAACATGCGCACGCTGGGCGCCGTCAGCCACGAGAAACGCCGCCGCGTGGCGCGGGAAACGCTGGAGATCTATTCTCCCATCGCCCACCGCCTGGGGCTGAACATCATCTACCGCGAACTGCAGGAACTCTGCTTCGAGGCGATGTATCACCACCGCTACATGGTGCTGCGCAAGGCGGTGCTGGCCGCGCGCGGCAACCGCCGCGAACTGGTGGGCAAGATCCAGGAAGCCGTGCGCGCCGCGCTGCCCGCCGCCGGCATCGAAGCCGAGGTCAACGGCCGCGAGAAGAACCTGTACGGCATCTACACCAAGATGCTGGAACAGAAGAAATCGTTCTCGGAAGTGCTGGACATCTACGGCTTTCGCATCGTGGTCAATTCGCAGCCCGAGTGCTATCTGGCGCTGGGCACGCTGCACCAGCTGTTCCGGCCGGTGCCGGGCAAGTTCAAGGACTACATCGCCATCCCCAAGGTCAACGGCTACCAGTCGTTGCACACGACGCTGGTGGGCCCCTACGGCACGCCGGTGGAGTTCCAGATCCGCACGCGCGACATGAACCAGGTGGCCGAGAGCGGCGTGGCGGCGCACTGGCTGTACAAGACCTCCGACGTCGACCTGAACGACCTGCAGAAACGCACCCACCAGTGGCTGCAGTCGCTGCTCGACATCCAGCGCCAGACCGGGGACAGCAGCGAGTTCCTGGAACACGTGAAGGTGGACCTGTTCCCCGACGCGGTCTACGTCTTCACGCCCCGCGGCAAGATCATCTCGCTGCCGCGCGGCGCCACGCCCATCGATTTCGCCTACAGCATCCACACCGACGTCGGCAACCAGACGGTGGCCGCCAAGGTCAACAGCGAGTTCGTGCCGCTGCGCACCGAACTCAAGAGCGGCGACGCGGTCGAGATCGTTACCGCCGAGCATTCGCGTCCCAATGCGCAATGGCTGAACTTCGTGCGCACCGGCAAGGCGCGCTCGGAAATCCGCCACTACCTGCGCACGGTCAAGTACGAGGAGTCCGTCAGCTTCGGCGAACGCCTGCTGGGCCAGGCGCTCAAGTCCATGAACATGCCGATGCCGGACAGCACCGACCCGATCTGGGACAAGCTGGCACGCGGCAGCGGCGCGCGCTCGCGCGACGAGATCCTGGCCGACATCGGGCTGGGCAAACGGCTCGCGGCGGTGGTCGCGCGCCGCTTCATGCCCGAGGGCGACCCCATCTCGACCACCGCCGAACAGGTGGAACGCTACACGGAACAAGGCACGGCCACGCCCATACGCATCCAGGGCAACGAAGGCCTGGCGGTGCAGCTGGCCCCCTGCTGCACGCCCATACCCGGGGATGCCATCGTCGCCTACGTGCGACTGGGGCATGGCCTGGTGGTCCATACCGAAGACTGCCCCAACGCCCGCCGCCAACGCGCCCGCGAACCGGAACGCTGGCTGGACGTGGCCTGGGACGACCAGACTTCGCGCCACTTCACCGTGCGCATCGACGTGGTGCTGCGCCAGGAGCGCGGCGTGCTGGGCCGCGTGGCGGCCGAGATATCGGCCTCCGACGCCAACATCACCCACGTCTCCATGCAGGACGAGGCCTCGTCCACCGTGGCGGTGCATTTCACCATCCAGGTGGAAAGCCGCCAGCACCTGGCCCAGGTCATCCGCCACCTGCGCCGCGTGCCCCAGGTCCAGCGCATCATCCGCGTCAAGGGCTGACCGGCCCGCTACGGCGGCGGCGGATCCGGATAGCTCACTTCCAGGATTTCCAGTTCATCCACGCCCGACGGGGTGCGCAGCACGACCGTATCGCCCTCGCGCGCCTTGATCAAGGCACGCGCCACGGGCGAGATCCAGCTGATCCGACCCTGCAGCGGTTCGGCCTCGTCCACGCCCACGATGGTCACCGTGTGTTCCTCGCCGGCACGGTCCATGTAGTTGACCGTAGCGCCGAAGAACACCTGGTCGCGGTTGGGCTGGGCGGAGGTGTCCACCACTTCGGCGATGTCCAGGCGGCGGGTCAGGAAACGCATGCGGCGGTCGATCTCGCGCAGGCGCTTCTTGCCGTACAGGTAGTCGCCGTTCTCGGAACGGTCGCCATTGGAGGCGGCCCACGACACGATCTGCACCACCGACGGCCGCTCCACGTTCATCAGGTGGACCAGTTCGCCGCGCAGGCGCGCGTAGCCGTCGGGCGTCATGTAGTTGCGCACGCCGGCCGGCAGGGCCAGGTGCTCGGGCAGGTCGTCGTCGTCCTGGCCCTCGGATTCTTTGACAAAAGCCTTGTTCATGAAGCTCAAAACCAGTCGTGCCAGATAGGCGTCAGCTGCGCGGGCAAGGGAGGCAGGCCGCCCAGGTCGACCCGGCTTTCCTCGGGGCCGTGGAAGTCCGAGCCGCGCGAGGCCAGGAAGCCATAGCGCGTGGCGACCTCGGCATACTCGCGGTACTGGTCGGGCGTATGGCTGCCCGTGACGACCTCGATGCCGCGCCCGCCCAGTTGCAGGAATTCATCGTACAGCGCATGGAACTGCAGCGGCGTGTAGGGATAGCGGCCCGGATGGGCAATGGCGGCCACGCCGCCGGCGCCCCGTATCCATCCCACGGCATCGGCAAGCGTGGCCCAGCGCATGGGTACGTAGCCGGGCTTGCCCTCCACCAGGTAGTTCTGGAAGACCTCGCCCACGTCCTTGCACACGCCGCGCTCGACCAGGAAACGCGCGAAGTGCGTGCGGCTGATCAGTTGCGGATTGCCGACGTGGACCAGCGCCCCCTCGAACGCGTCCGGGATGCCGACCGCCGCCAGTTGCGCCGCCATTTCGCGGGCGCGGCGCTCGCGGCCGGAGCGGGTGTCGCGCAGCCCCTCGACCAGCACCGCATCGTCGGGATCGACGCGCAGGCCCACGATGTGGACCGTTTCCCCGGCCCAGGTGACCGAGATCTCCACCCCCGGGACGAAGCGCATGCCCAGTTCCCGCGAAGCCGCCGCGGCCTCGTGCAGCCCGCCGACCTCGTCGTGATCGGTCAGCGCCAGTACGTCGACGCCATTGCGGCGCGCCCGCGCCGCCAGCTCGGCGGGCGGCAGCATGCCGTCCGACACCTGGGAATGGCAGTGCAGATCGACGTTCAGGGCGGATTCCATGTTCACATTGTAGGACGGCCACCCGGCACCGTCGCCGCCCGCGCCAGGAAATCTGCTACGAGTTGCGCCACCTCGGCTGGACGATCCTGATGCAGCATGTGGCCGGCATCGGCGACCGTCTCCCGTTGCAGGCAAGCAACGCCAGCCAGCCTGTCCTCGTAGCCCGGCTCCGCCCATGCCCGGGCGCGGACGGCGCTGTCAGCGGCTTCCACCCACAGCACCGGCGCCGTGATCGCACGCCAGCAGGCCAGCACCTCTTCCAACCGATAAAGGACACGATTGACGATCTTGTGGACGGGATCGGCACGCAGCCGCCACCGCTCCCCTTCGGGACAGCCGTTCTCGCGGGCAAGGAACAGCGCCTTCGCGGCATCCAGTCTGGGATTGTCCCGCATCAGGCGCTGCGCATAGGCCTCGGGACTGTCGTAGTCCCCCAGCCGTGCGCCGGCCACGATCTGGTCCATCCACTGCCGCAGCCGGCCCGGCGCCGCGTCGGCCGGCTGCGCCGACAGCCCCATCCCTTCCAGGTTGGCCACCGCCGCCACCCGTTCGGGGCGCACGCCGGCGTACAGCATGGCCATGTTGCCGCCCATGCTGTGCCCCAACAGCCGGACGGGAGAAGAAGGCGACAAATGACGGCAGAAAGCGTCCAGATCACCCAGGTATTCGCCGACCTCGTAGCAATCGCCGCCTCCCCACTGCGTCCTGCCGAAGCCGCGCCAGTCAGGCGCCACGACATGGAAATCGCCCGCCAGGCGGTCCGCCACGAACTGGAACGAGGCCGACGAATCCATCCAGCCGTGGAGCGCCAGCAGCAACGGCGCGCTGCTGTCGCCCCAATGACGAAAATGGTGACGCAAACCCCGAACATCCAGATACTCCGATCGCGGGGCTACAAGCGGCTCGTACATGATCATTTATCGACAATTAGGGGAAATTGGAGGAAAACCCGCGAAAAGACGGGGCTCGTGAGGCGTTTGGCCTGGCACCGCGGGCACCAAAGCCATTGCGGTTATCGGTCAGGTCAGTAATGATTGCTATATAACGCAGCAAACCCCGTCCGCCGACCTGGCCGGACCAGATCCTGAATCCAGCGGAGGGTTATGGAAGACCAGTACCAGGCACTCTACACCACGTTCCGTTGGTGGGTCCCGCAACGCCTGAACATCGCCGATGTCTGCTGCCGCCGCTGGACCGTCACCAGCGCCGATGCCCGCCGCATCGCGATCTACGCCGAAGATGCCGAAGGACGGCGCGAAGTCTGGACCTACGGCCGCCTGCACGAATACGCCAACCGCTTCTCCAATGGCCTGCGCCGCATGGGCGTGCAGCGCGGCGACCGCGTCGCCATCGCCCTGCCCCAGCGCCCCGAAGCCGTCGTCGCCCATATCGCCGTCTACCAGATGGGCGCCATTACCGTCCCGCTGTCGGTCGCGCTGAACGCCCAGACCTACGAACAGCGGCTGCGCGACAGCGAAGCCCGGATCGCCATCGTCGACGGCGCCGCGGCGGCCGCCCTGCTGCCAGCCACCGAGCACTGTCCCCTGCTGCGCCAGACGGTCGGCATCGACCTGGACGACGAGCGGGTCCTTTCCTGGCGCACGCTGCTCGCCCGCCAGGAAAGTGCCTTCGACATGCACCCCACCTCGGCCTCCGACCCCGCGCTGCTGCTCTATACGGCGGGCGCGGGCAGCGTGCCCAAGGGCGTGGTCCTGCCCCACGCCACCCTGATCGGCAACCTGCCCGGCTTCGTGGCCGCCCAGAACTGGTTCCCCCAGCCCGCCGACGTCCTGTGGACGGCCTCCGAATGGGGCAGCCCCCACGGCCTGTTCGGCGCGCTGCTACCGGGCCTGTATTTCGGCCAACCGGTAGTGGGCATGCGCCAGCCGCCCGATCCCGACGCCACGTTCGCCCTGCTGGAACGCTACCGCGTCACCAACATCGCGCTGACCACCCGCGACCTGCGCCGGCTGCTCAAGGCCGTGCCCCGCCCCGCCGAGCGCCACCGGCTGGCCCTGCGCGCCATCACCGCCACCGACACCTCGCTGGGCGCGGCGCTGTTCGAACAATGCAAGGCGGCACTGGGGGTCGAACCCAACGAGACCTTCAGCCAGGTCGAGATCGGCACCGTCATCGGCCAGAGCAGCCAGAAATGGCCCGCCCGGGCGGGCAGCCTGGGCAGGCCCTACCCCGGCCACCAGATCGCCATCGTCGATGCCCTGGGCCGGCCGGTCGCCACCGGCGAACATGGCGAGATCGCCGTCAACCGCTACGACATCCATGGCCATCCCGATCCCTCCTTCTTCGCCGGCTACTGGCGGGGCGAGGAAACCGGGCGGCCGGTCAGCGGGACCTGGCATCGCACGGGCGATCTCGCCCGGCAGGATGCCGACGGCTACCTCTGGTACGTGGGCCGCCTGGACGAAATGTTCCAGTTGGGCAGCCGCCTGGTGGCGCCCGGCCCCATCGAGGACTGCCTGACCCAGCACCCCGAGGTGGTCGAGGCGGTGGTCGTGCCGACGCCGGACGGCAGCGGCATCAAGGCCTACGTCGTCGCCCTGGCCGTGCCGGAACAGGACAAGGCCGGACGCGAGGCGGCCCTGCGGGAAGCCCTGCTGTCGCACGCCTGCACGCAGCTCGGCCAGGACGGCGCGCCCAAGGAGATCGAATTCGTCGAGGCCCTGCCGCTCACTCCCTCGGGCAAGATCCGGCGCCAGGCGCTCAGGCAGATCGAGGACGATCGCGGCCGGAAATGGCCGACAGCTCCAGCGAGCGCAACTCCGCTTCCGTGAAGCCCGCCGCCCGGCGGGCGGGCATATTGAACGGACCGAACTGGCCCGGCGCGTCGTAGCGCCGGGCCAGCACCGCGTAGTGGTCCACGGGATCGACGCCCTCGCGCTCGCACAGATACCGGTACCAGCGGTTGCCGATGGCCACGTGGCCGATCTCGTCGCGCAGGATGATGTCCAGGATGCCGGCCGCCGCCGCGTCTCCCGCTCCGGCCAGCTTGGCCCGTATCGCAGGACTGACGTCCAGCCCGCGGGCCTCCAGCGTACGCGGCACCAGCGCCATCCGGGCCAGCGGATCGAGCCGGGTCCGCTCGGCCATTTGCCACAGCCCGTCGTGGGCGGGGAAATCGCCGTAGGCATGGCCCAGGATGCGCAGATGCTCGGCCAACAGCGAGAAATGCAGGGCTTCCTCGCCGGCGACCTTCAGCCAGTCCAGGTAGTAGTCCTGGGGCATGCCGGCGAAGCGCCAGACCGCGTCCAGCGCCAGGTTGATCGCGTTGAACTCGATATGGGCCAGCGCGTGCAGCAGCGCCGCCCGCGCCTCGACCGAGGCCACGCCCCGCCCCGGCACATCGCGCGGCGACACCAGCGGCGGCCGGGCCGGCCGGCCCGGCACTCCCGCGGGCTCTTGCAAGACGCGGCCGGCGTCCACATATATAGACGTGGCCGCCAGTTCGCGGGTACCGGCGGCCTTCCCGGCCGGGTCATCCAGGACCAGCAGCGCGCAGGCGGCCTGCCGCAGTTCCAGTTCAGCAGTCATGGGGTGCATTGTAGAATGGCCGGTCAAGGCGACCACTGCAGCCGCCCATTTTTTCCGAGGAAGCCTTCTTGTCCGACCAACTCAAGAAATACCTGTTCGAGGACCAGACGGTCCGGGCCGAAGTCGTGTCCATCCGCGAGACCTGGAAGGAAATCCAGGCGCGGCACGACTATCCGTCCGCCGTCCAGAAGCTGCTCGGCGAACTCGTCGCGGCCAGTGCGCTGCTGGCCGCCAACATCAAGTTCAACGGCACCGTGGTGCTGCAATTGCAAGGCGATGGCCCGATCGGCCTGATCGTGGTGGAATGCCACGCCGATCTGGGCATGCGGGCGACCGTCAAGCTGCGCGAAGGCCATGCCGTGCCCGACGACGGCACCTTCCAAAGCCTGCTGAACCCCAACGGCGGCGGCCGCTTCTCGGTGGTACTGGATCCGCAGGAGCGCCTGCCCGGCCAGCAGCCCTACCAGGGCATCGTCGCCCTGCAGGGCGAATCGGTGGCCCAGGCGCTGGAGCACTACATGCTGGCTTCCGAACAGCTGCAGACGCGCATCTGGCTGGCCGCCGACACCGGCTGCGCCGCCGGCGTGCTGCTGCAACAATTGCCCCGCCAGGGCGGCAAGGCGGCCGCCGAACCCGCGCCGGCCTCGGTCGCGGACGACACCTGGGAACGCGCCCAGATCCTGGCCGAGACCATCAAGTCCGAGGAACTGCTCACGCTGACGCCCGACGCGCTGGTCCGGCGCCTGTACTGGCAGGAAACCCTGCGGACCTTCGAACCGGCCGCCGTGTCGTACCGCTGCACCTGCTCGCGCGAAAAGGTGGCCGATGTGCTGCTGCGCCTGGGCAGGGAAGAAATCGACGACATCCTGGCCGAACAGGGACGCGTCCAGATCAATTGCGACTACTGCGTGAAAAGCTTCGAGTTCGACCCGGTCGATTGCGCGGAGTTGTTCGCGAACGCGTCGGCCAAAGTGCGGCACCAGAGCGAAGCGCGGCATTAAGGAACCGGCGCCGCCTCATTGACTGGCGGCCGTGGTTCCCACAATCGACGCATCGCCCGCGCGCGGGCACGCTGGAGGGCTCTTCCAGCCACTCTCCGTCCATGCGCTCTCTTCTTCGCCAGCGCGGTGCCGCCATGGCCGAATTCACGGTCATCGCCCTTCCTTTGCTATGGGCGGGCCTGGGCGCCTTCGAAACGGGCCGCTGGCTGCTGATGCGCCAGGCCGTCGGCTACGCCCTGTTCGAGGCCGCTCGCGCCGGAACCGCGGCGCGAGCCGATCCGGCGGCCACCGCCCAAGCCTTCGAACGCGCGCTGTCTCCCGCCCTGGGCGTCCGCGCCACGCCGAACCCGGACGAGCAGTTGTCCGCGGTGCGGGCGCGCATGGCAAGCTGGGCCCGCACCCACGGCCTGCGCATGGCGCGGCTCGAGCAACTCAGCCCGACTCCCGCCAGCTTCCAGGACTTCGCGGCCGGCCGCTCGGCGGGACCACGCGAACTCGACTACGACAACCAGCGCCTGCACCACGACACGGTCTACCTTTCACGCTACCGCGGCGGTATCGGTCCACGCTCGGGCCAGACCTTGTTCGACGCCAATACGCTGGTGCTGCGGCTGACCTATCTGCACGCCCCCTATCTGCCAGGCATGCGCGCCCTGCTGCGGTCGTTGGCGAGCGCATCGGAAAGCGATGATTACGTGAAACAGGCTCGCGCGGCGGGCCTGCTGGTGATACGCCGCGAAATCGCCATGCCGATGCAGTCGGCGGCGCGCGAGCATGGCAGGAACCGGGATCTGCTCGGTCCCCAGGCCCGGCGTCAGCGCGAGCGGGGAGCGGCCGCCGGCCGGGAGGCCGGCTGAGCCGCGCTGGCCGGCACGGTGCCGGCTGGCGGAGTGTCGACGATCTGCACGAAGGCCTCGTTCTGGCGCAGCATGCCGAGTTCGTAGCGGGCCCGCTCCTCGATGGCGTCGGTCCCGCTCTTCAAGTCGCGTACTTCGGCATCCAGCGCGACGTTGCGCGTGCGCAGCTCGTCATTGCTATGCCGCTGGGCATCGAGCTGGCGCTCGAGTTCCCAGGTGCGCAGCCAACCGCCCTTACCCAGCCAGAGCGGATACTGGATCATCACCAGCAGCAAGGCGATTATCAGCGTGAGCAGGCGCATGGAGGCTCTTCCGTGGACCGCGCCGCACGGGCGGCGCGGCCGCGCGTATCAGCGCAGGTTGTAGAAAGCCTCGCGGCCGGGATAGTGGGCGACGTCGCCCAGGTCTTCCTCGATCCGCAGCAGCTGGTTGTACTTGGCCATGCGATCCGAGCGCGACATCGAACCGGTCTTGATCTGCAGCGCGTTGGTGGCGACGGCGATGTCGGCGATGGTCGTGTCCTCGGTCTCGCCCGAACGGTGCGACACCACGGCCGTGTAGCCGGCGCGCTTGGCCATCTCGATCGCCGCGAAGGTTTCCGTCAGCGTGCCGATCTGGTTGATCTTGATCAGGATCGAGTTGGCGATGTTCTGCTCGATGCCACGCTTCAGGATGCTGGTGTTGGTGACGAACAGATCGTCGCCCACCAATTGCACCTTCTTGCCCAGCTGCTCGGTCAGGTACTTCCAGCCGTCCCAATCGTTCTCGGCCATGCCGTCCTCGATCGAGATGATCGGATACTTGTCGCACCAGGTGGCCAGCATGTGGGTCAGTTCCTGCGCGCTCAGGGTCACGCCCTCGCCTTCCAGGCGATACTTGCCGTCGCGGAAGAATTCCGAGCTGGCGCAGTCCAGGCCCAGGGCGATCTGGCTGCCCGGCTCGTAGCCGGCCTTCTCGATGGCCTGCAGCACGAGCTGGATGGCCGCCTCGTGGTTCTCGACGTTGGGGGCGAAGCCGCCTTCGTCGCCCACGGCGGTGGACATGCCCTTGTCATGAATCAGTTTCTTCAGCGCGTGGAAGACTTCGGCGCCCATGCGCAGCGATTCGCGGAAGCTGCTGGCCCCCACCGGCAGGATCATGAATTCCTGCATGTCGAGGTTGTTGTTGGCGTGCGCGCCGCCGTTGATGACGTTCATCATCGGGACGGGCATGCTCATCGCGCCGCTGCCGCCGAAATAGCGGTACAGGGGCAGGCTGCATTCCTCGGCGGCGGCCTTGGCCACGGCCATGCTGACGGCCAGCATGGCGTTGGCGCCCAGGCGCTCCTTGTTCTCGGTGCCGTCCAGTTCGATCAGGGTACGGTCCAGGAAGGCCTGTTCCTGCGCATCCAGGCCCATCAGCGCTTCGGCGATCTCGGTGTTGACGTTCTCGACGGCCTTGAGCACGCCCTTGCCCAGGTAGCGCGACTTGTCGCCGTCGCGCAGCTCGATGGCTTCGCGCGCGCCGGTGGACGCGCCCGAGGGCACGGCGGCGCGGCCCATCGCGCCCGATTCCAGCAGCACGTCGCACTCGACGGTGGGATTGCCGCGGGAATCAATGATCTCGCGCCCGATGATGTCTACGATTGCGCTCATAGGAGTCCAGTCTCAAGAAAAGTTATTGGAAATCGTTTTCGAGGAACCCGTGACGCTTGGTCACGCGGTCGAGTTCTATCAGCGATGCCAGCAGGTCGCCCATGCGCGCCAGCGGCACGGCGTTGGGCCCGTCGGACTTGGCATGGGCCGGATCCGGGTGCGTTTCCATGAACAGGCCCGACACGCCCACGGCCACCGCCGCCCGCGCCAGCACCGGCACGAATTCGCGCTGCCCGCCGGAAGTGGTGCCCTGCCCGCCCGGCAGCTGGACCGAGTGCGTGGCGTCGAACACGACGGGGCAATCCGTTTCGCGCATGATAGCGAGCGAGCGCATGTCCGACACGAGATTGTTGTAGCCAAACGATGCACCGCGCTCGCACACCAGGATGTTGCCGCCGTCGCCGCCCGCCTCGACCGCGGCCTCGCGGGCCTTGGCCACGACGTTGACCATGTCGTGCGGCGCCAGGAACTGGCCCTTCTTGATGTTGACCGGCTTGAGCGTGGCCGCGCAGGCACGGATGAAATCGGTCTGGCGGCACAGGAAGGCCGGCGTCTGCAGCATGTCCACCACGTCGGCCACGGGGCGGGCCTGCTCGGTCTCATGCACGTCGGTCAGCACCGGCACGCCGACCTGCGCCTTCACCTCGGACAACACCTTCAGCCCGAAGTCCATGCCCATGCCGCGGAACGACTGGCTCGAGCTGCGGTTGGCCTTGTCGAACGAACTCTTGTAGATGAAGGGGATGCCGAGCTTGCCGGTCAGCTCCTTCAGGACGCCGGCCGTGTCGATCGCCATCTGCTGCGATTCGATCACGCAGGGTCCGGCGATCAGGAAGAACGGCCTGGCAAGGCCGATCTCGAAGCCGCAGATGGGATAGCTGCGGGTCGAGGCGTGCGGGTCTTGGCTCATGGTGACCTCCAGGCGCTCAGCCCTGCTCCGCCGTCACGCGCTGCAACTTGTGCTTGCGCGCCGCGCGGATATAGGCCGAGAACAACGGATGGCCGTCGCGCGGCGTGGACGTGAACTCGGGGTGGAACTGCACACCCATGAACCACGGGTGGTTGGGCAATTCCATCATTTCCGGCAGATTCTCGGTGGGCGTGCGCGCGCTGATGACCATGCCGGCATCTTCCAGCTTGGGCACGTACACGTTGTTCACCTCGTAGCGATGGCGGTGGCGCTCGTTCACCTCGTCGCCGTAGATGTCGTGCGCCATCGTATCGGCCTTGACCGGGCAGCGCTGCGCGCCCTTGCGCATGGTGCCGCCCAGGTCGGACGTGTTGGAGCGGCGCTCGACGCGGCCCTCGCGGTCCATCCACTCGGTGATCAGCGCGACCACGGGGTGCAGCGTGTCCGGGTCGAATTCCGTACTGTTGGCGCCGGCCAGGCCGGCCACGTGGCGGGCGAACTCGATCACCGCAAGCTGCATGCCCAGGCAGATGCCCAGGTAGGGCACGCCGTTCTCGCGGGCATAGCGGATCGCCTGGATCTTGCCTTCGGTCCCCCGCTTGCCGAAGCCGCCGGGCACCAGGATCGCGTCGAACTTGCTCAGCTTGCCCACGCCTTCGCTCTCGATTTCCTCGGAGTCGATGTAGTCCACCACCACCTTGCAGCGGGTGTGGATGCCGGCGTGCACCAGCGCTTCGGTCAGCGACTTGTACGACTCGGTCAGGTCGACGTACTTGCCGACCATCGCGATGTGGACCTCGCCCTCGGGGTTCTCGCGGGCATGGACCAGTTGATCCCACATGGACAGGTCGGCCGGCTGGGGCTGCAGCCCCAGCGTTTCGCAGACGAGCTCGTCCAGGCCCTGCTTGTGCAGCATGGCGGGAATCTTGTAGATGGAATCGACGTCCCAGACCGAAATGACCGCGTCCAGCGGCACGTTCGAGAACATCGAGATCTTGGCGCGCTCGTCGTCCGGGATGGGACGGTCGGCGCGGCACAGCAGCGCATGCGGGTAGATGCCGATCTCGCGCAGCTTCTGCACCGAGTGCTGCGTGGGCTTGGTCTTGAGTTCGCCGGCCGAGGCGATGAACGGCACCAGGGTCAGGTGCACGAAGGCGGCGCCGCCGCGCCCCAGGCGCAGGCTCATCTGGCGCGCGGCCTCGAGGAAGGGCAGCGACTCGATGTCGCCCACCGTGCCGCCGATCTCGACGATGGCGACGTCGGTCTCGCCATCCCAGGCCGCCGACGCGCCGCGCGCGATGAAGTCCTGGATCTCGTTGGTGATGTGCGGGATGACCTGCACGGTCTTGCCCAGGTAGTCGCCCCGCCGTTCCTTGCGCAGCACCGACTCGTAGATCTGGCCGGTGGTGAAGTTGTTCACCTTGCGCATGCGCGCGGAGATGAAGCGCTCGTAGTGGCCCAGGTCCAGGTCGGTCTCGGCGCCGTCTTCGGTGACGAAGACCTCGCCGTGCTGGAACGGGCTCATCGTGCCGGGATCGACGTTGATGTAGGGATCGAGCTTGAGGAGGGTGACTTTGAGGCCGCGCGATTCGAGGATAGCGGCCAGAGACGCGGCGGCAATGCCTTTCCCCAGGGAAGACACCACGCCACCGGTAACGAATACGTACTTGGTCATTGCCAATGGCGCCCGGTTTTTGCCGAGCGCTTGCGGGAAATTGGAATTATAGCGGGAGTTGCGAAAGCTCGCGATCCAAGCGCGCGTAACCTTTGGCGACAAAAAGACATGGCCCCCCCCTACGCCCTTCGGGCGCCCCCCAGGGGGCGGCGCTGGCGGACCGGCGGAGCCGGATCCGCGGCGCCCTGGGTCTACCCCTAATACAACACGAGCGTATCCAGGGCGGGGCGGTCGCCTTCGAGGGTGCCGGTCTGGGAGGTCTCGGCGAAGAAGACCTGGCCGTCGTAGCGGCCGACGGCGTCGCGGGTGGCGCCGGTTTCGTAGTCCACACGCGACTCTTCGGCGCGGCCGGTGCGGGCGAACAGGGTCAGTTGGCGCAGCGATTGCAGCCACCAGCGGCGTGTGGCGCGGTCGTAGGCAAGCGTCAGTTCGGCCGAGGTGGAGATCTCTTCCGCCTTGGAGACGCTGCGGTCCGTGACGACCACGCGCTGCTGGCGTATGGCCAGATCCAGGTTGCGGTCGGCTGACAGGTCCACGCCGCAGGTGGCGCACGGCAGGACGAACCCCCAGCCCGTGGCCTCGAAGCCCAGGGGACCTCGCGTTCCCAGCAGCAGCGCGCGGCGCCCCTCGGCATTGCGGTAGACCTGCGCCACGCCCGGCGCGTCCTGGCCCAGGTCCCCCTGCACTTCCCGCTCCAGCGTGAACCCCTCCGGAACGAAGGCCTCGGGCCGCGAGGCGACGGCCGGAATGGCCAGCGCCGCCGGGATGTAGGGCCCGCCGGCCTCGGCGTGCGCGGAAACGGCCAGCACCGCCATCACTACGGCCAGGGCAGCCCGCCGGGCCGCCCCGCCCCACTCAAACCGACGCGGCAACGGCGGAGGTATCCAGCTTGGCCGCGGTCTTCTCGACCACTTCCTGGGCCGTGACGCCGGGGGCCAGCTCGACCAGGCTGAGCCCCTGCGGCGTGACGTCCAGCACCGCCAGGTCGGTGATGATGCGGTTCACCACGCCCACGCCCGTCAGCGGCAGCGTGCACGCGGGCAGGATCTTCAGGTCGACCGTGCCGTCCTTCTTGCGGGCCACGTGCTCCATCAGGATCACCACCCGCCCGACACCGGCTACGAGGTCCATCGCTCCGCCCATGCCCTTGATCATCTTGCCCGGGATCATCCAGTTGGCCAGGTCGCCCTGCTCGGACACCTGCATCGCCCCCAGGATGGCCAGGTTGATCTTGCCGCCGCGGATCATGCCGAAGGAATCCGACGACGAGAAGATGGACGAGCCCGGCAGCGTGGTCACCGTCTGCTTGCCGGCGTTGATCAGGTCGGGATCGACCTCGTCCTCGGTGGGAAACGGCCCGATGCCCAGCAGCCCGTTCTCGGACTGCAGCCAGACCTCCAGCCCCTCGGGCACGTGATTGGCCACCAGCGTCGGCAGCCCGATGCCCAGGTTCACGTAGAAACCATCCTGCAACTCACGCGCCGCCCGCGCGGCCATCTCATCGCGAGTCCATGCCATGTCATTTCTCCTTGATATCCGTCGACCCAGGGCGCCGTGGATCCGGCTCCGCCGGTCCACCAGCGCCGCCCCCTGGGGGGCGCCCGAAGGGCGTAGGGGGGGTTACCTTACCGTCCGTTGTTCTATGCGCTTTTCCGGGGTCGCATTCAGGACCAGGCGGTGCACATAGATACCGGGCAGGTGGATGTGATCCGGATCCAGTTCGCCGTTCTCGACGATGCGCTCGACCTCGGCCACCGTGACCTTGCCGGCCATCGCGGCGTTGGGGTTGAAGTTGCGGGCGGTCTTGTTGAAGATCAGGTTGCCGCTCTTGTCGGCCACCAGGGCCTTGACCAGCGCCACGTCGGGCACCAGCGAGCGCTCCATGACATATTTCTTGCCGTCGAATTCGCGGATTTCCTTGCCCTCGGCCACCTGGGTGCCCACGCCGGTGGCCGTGAAGAAGGCCGGGATGCCGGCGCCGCCGGCGCGCAGCTTCTCGGCCAGCGTGCCCTGGGGCGTAAACTCCACTTCCAGCTCGCCCGCCAGGTACTGGCGCTCGAACTCCTTGTTTTCGCCGACGTACGAAGAGATCATCTTGCGGATCTGCCGCGTTTCCAGCAGCAGGCCCAGGCCGGCGCCGTCGATGCCCGCGTTGTTGCTGATGCAGGTCAGATTCTTGACACCGGTATCGCGCAGCGCGGCAATCAGGGCTTCGGGTATGCCGCACAGGCCGAAACCGCCGACCGCCAGGGTCTGCCCGTCCCGCACGATGTCCGCTAGCGCCTCGCGGGCGCTGGCATAGACCTTGTTCATCGTCTTCCTCGCTAACGTGGTGGCCAACGGCCGTGATCGCTTGAAATACAATCGGGGATGATACTTCCAACTATCTTAGCTTAGCGGCGACACCGCCGGTTCCGCACCCCCACCCCACCCGGAGGAACCCTGTACATGCAAGGCAACGAACGCGAGTCGATGGAATATGACGTGGTCATCGTCGGAGGCGGGCCCGCCGGCCTGTCCACCGCGATCCGCCTCAAGCAGCTTGCTGCCGAGAAAGGCCGCGAAATCGGAGTCTGCATACTGGAGAAAGGCAGCGAGATCGGCGCCCACGTCCTGTCCGGCGCGGTCATGGACCCGCGCGCGCTGACCGAACTGATTCCCGACTGGAAGGCCAAGGGCGCGCCGCTGAACACTCCCGTCAGCGAAGACCGCTTCCTGTTCCTGTCCGAAACCGGCGCCCGCGCCACGCCCGGCTGGCTGCTGCCGGCCTGTTTCCACAATGCCGGCAACTACGTCGTCAGCCTGGGCAAGGTGGCCCGCTGGCTGGGCGAACAGGCCGAGGCCCTGGGCGTGGACCTTTTCCCCGGCTTCGCCGCCGCCGAAATCCTCTACAACGAGGACGGTTCGGTCAAAGGCGTGGCCACCGGCGACATGGGCGTGGGCCGCGACGGCCAGCCCACCGACCAGTACCAGCCGGGCATGGAACTGCATGCCCGCTACACGATCTTCGCCGAAGGCTCGCGCGGCCACCTGGGCCGCCAGTTGAACGAGAAGCTCAAGCTGGATGCCGGCAAGGACCCGCAAAGCTACGGCATCGGCATCAAGGAACTGTGGGAGATCGATCCCGCCAAGCACCAGCCCGGGCTGGTCATCCACACCGCCGGCTGGCCGCTGGACGCCGATACCTACGGCGGCTCGTTCCTGTATCACCTCGAGGACAACAAGGTCGCCATCGGCCTGATCGTGGGCCTGGACTACAGCAACCCGTGGCTGTCGCCCTTCGAGGAATTCCAGCGCTTCAAGACCCACCCTTCGATCCGGGGCTTCCTCGAGGGCGGCAAGCGCATCGCCTACGGCTCGCGCTCCATCACGGCCGGCGGCCTGCTGTCCCTGCCCCGCCTGGCCTTCCCGGGCGGCGCGCTGGTCGGCTGCGAGGCCGGCTTCCTGAACGCCTCGCGCATCAAGGGCAGCCACGCGGCCATCAAGAGCGGCATGCTGGCGGCCGAGGCCGCGTTCGAAGCCATCGAGGCAGGCCGCAGCCACGACGAACTGGCCAGCTATCCGGCCGCCTTCGAGGCCTCCTGGCTGCGCGAGGAACTGAACAAGTCGCGCAACTTCAAGCAGTGGTTCAAGAAAGGCCGCACGGTCGGCACGCTGATGACCGGCATCGAACAGTGGCTGCTGCGCGGCAATTTCCCCTGGACGCTGCACCGCGACAAGCCCGATCACCTCTACCTGAAGCCCGCCGCCGATTGCCCGCGCATCGACTACCCCAAGCCCGACGGCAAGCTGACCTTCGACCGGCTCGGCTCGGTGTTCATCTCGAACACCAACCACGAGGAAAACGAGCCCATCCACCTGACGCTCAAGGATCCCTCGGTTCCGGTCGACGTCAACCTCGCGCGCTACGCCGGCCCGGAAAGCCGCTACTGCCCCGCCGGGGTCTACGAGTTCGTGAAGGACGACACCGGCACCGAACGCCTGCAGATCAACGCCCAGAACTGCGTCCACTGCAAGACCTGCGACATCAAGGACCCCACGCAGAACATCGTCTGGGTCACGCCGCAAGGGGGCGAAGGGCCGGTCTACAACGAGATGTGATCGGGCGGCGGCCTCAGGCCGGACCGTGCAGCGGCCGGGTCGCCACCAGGAAGTCCTCGTCCGTCTGCCAGTGCGCCGCGTCGACGGCAAAGCACCGGCGCACGAAGTCGCGCGTCAGTACCGCGCGCGGCTCGCCGTCCGCCAGCACCCGCCCTTCCCACAGCGCCACGATGCGGTCGGCATACTGGGCCGCCAGGTTCATGTCGTGCATGGTCACGATCACCGCCGCGCCGGTGCGATGCGCGAAATCGCGGATCGCCGTGCATACCGAGTGCTGGTGATGCGGATCCAGGCTGGCGCACGGTTCGTCCAGCAGCAATAGCCGGCCAGCGCCCGACCCGGTTTCGCCGGGCCAGATCTGCGCCAGCACCCGCGCCAGATGCACCCGGGCCTGCTCCCCGCCCGACAGCGCGGGCATGGAGCGCTGGGCCAGATGCGTGACCCCTGCCGTTTCCAGCGCCGCCCGGACGATGCCTTCGAGCTGCCGGCGCGGCTCGCTGCGCGCCAGGCACCCCAGGTGCACCACCTCGTCCACGGTGAACGGCAGGCTCAGCCCGGCCCGCTGGGGCAGCACCGCCCGCTGCCGGGCCAGCTCGCCGGCCGCCCACTGCCGCAGCGGCCGCCCCTTGAACAGCACCTCGCCCGCGGCCGGCCCCAGATCGCCCGCCATGGTCGACAACAGCGTGGACTTCCCCGCGCCGTTGGGGCCGATCAGCATCACGACCTCGCCCTCGGCCACGGCGCAATCGATGCCGTCCAACACCACCCGCGGATGCGGCTGGCCGGCCTGGCGGCGCGCGACCGTCAATGAACGGACTTCCAGCATGCTCGTCATCCTTCGAACATCCTGCCCTTGGCCCGCAGCAGCAGGAACAGGAAGAACGGCGCCCCGATCAGCGCGGTCAGCACGCCTATGGGCAGTTCGGCCGGCGCGATGATCAGGCGGGCGGTCAGGTCGGCCCCCACCGTCAACGCGGCGCCCAGCAGGGCCGCGCCGGGCAGCACGATGCGCGCGTCCGGCCCCGCCATCAGGCGGATGCAGTGCGGCGCGACCAGGCCCAGGAAGCCGATGATGCCGCAGAAGGCCACCGCCATGCCCACCGCCAGCGCGCTGAACACCACCGCCAGCGCCTTCAGGCTTTCCACCGCCACGCCCAGGTGGCGGGCCTCGGCCTCGCCCAGGGCCATCGCATTGAGCCCGCTGCGCAGGCGCCACATGCCCGCCAGCGCCACCGCGCCGACCACGGACACGACGCCCACGATGGGCCAGGTGGCGGGTGCCAGGCTGCCCAGGTTCCAGAAGGTCAGATTGCGCAGCTGCTCGTCGGTCGCCATGTAGCTGGCGAGCCCGATAAGCGCCATGGCGATGGCGTTCATGGCGATCCCGGCCAGCAGCATGGCGGCCACCGACACGCCCAGCGAGGTGCGGCCGATCCGGTAGACCAGCAAGGTGGTCAGCACGCCTCCGGCGAAGGCGGCGACCGGCAGCAGCGCCAGCCCCATGGCCTGGGCCAGCGCCGGCCACCACAGGTTGCCGAACACGATGGTCAGCGCGACCGCGAGCGCCGCCCCGCTGGACACCCCGATCAGGCCGGGATCGGCCAAGGGGTTGCGGAACAGGCCTTGCAGCGTCGCGCCCGCCATGCCCAGCAGCGCGCCCACCGCCACGCCCAGCATCACGCGCGGCAGGCGTATGGTCCACAGCACGCCCATCTGCTGGGGCTCGAACCCGCCCTGGGACAGGCCCGCCTTGTGCAGCAGGATGGCCAGCACGTTGGACGCCGAGATGGGATAGGCGCCGCGGCCGGCGGCCACCACCACCAGCACCGCCAGCAGCGCGGCCAGGGCCGCGAACAGCCAGGCGGCCGGCATGCGGCCCGCTCTTACCCGGGCCCAGCCCGACGGCGGCGTGGCCGTCTCCACGCTGGAAACAGTCGTCACGGCGCCGACCTCATGCGCCGAGCGCGCCATACAGGTCTTCGACCGCCTGCGGCAGGCGTGGACCGAAGCCCAGCAGCAGCACGATGTCGAACAACACCGCGCGCTGGTTCCGGCCGGCGGGCGTCATCGCCAGGCCCGGCGTGGCAAGCAGGCGCGCCCGGGCATCCGGCTCCTGCGTGCCGTCGAAGGTGCCGACGATGGCATCGGGCGCCGCGCTGGCCAGCGACTCGGCCGACAAGGGCTTGTAGTTGGCGAAGTCGCCGCCGAACACATTGACCGCGCCGACCAGCTTGAGCATCGCGTCGGCGCCCGTATCCCGCCCGGCCGCCATGGTGCTGGCGCCATGCCGCATCACGCAGGCCACGCGCAGTGGCCGGCCGCCCGGCCCGCGCAGCGGCGCCGCCGCGATGCGGGCCTGCAAGGCCTGCCAGCGCGACGACAGCCCGTCGGCCAGCGCCTGGCCTTCGGCCTGCCGGCCCAGCGCGGCCGCCACGGTACCGATGCGCCCCAACACGCCGTCGAAGGTGTAGTCGCCATCGACGTGCACGACCTTGACCCCCGCCGACTCGATCTGCCGCAGCACCGCGGGCGGACCCGCCTCCTGGCCCGCCAGCAGCACCTGCGGCCCCAGGGACAGCACGCCTTCGGCCGACAGCGTGCGCTGGTAGCCGACCTTGGGCAGCGCCAGGGCCTGGGGCGGGTAAAGGCTGCTGGTATCGACCGCCAACAGCTGGGATTGGCCGCCCAGCGCATAGACGATCTCGGTCACGCCGGCTCCCACCGACACCACGCGCGGCCCCTGGGCCAGCGGCCGGGCGGCGCGCGCCACCGGCGCCAGGGCCCCCAGCAGAAGGCCGGCCGGCAGCGCCGCCAGCAAGGCCCGGCGGCGCTCCGTCATAGTGGACATCGACATCATTCCCTCACGCGAGCGACGGCTCGCCCTTCAGATCATAGCTGCGCGCCAGCAGCACGGCGAAGCGCTCGAAGGCGGCGCTGGCCCCGGCCACCACCCTGTCCTGCTCCTGGGCGGACAGGCCGCTGCCATCCAGCGCCTGGACGAAACGCTTCCACGCCGCCCCGCGGCCGTCGGCAGGCGATGCCAGGTTGCGGGCACCGAAGTTCTCGTCCAGCCCCAGCCGCTGGCCCGCTTCCTTGAACAGGAAGGCCGCGCCCAGCTTGGAGCCCTCGGACACGTACAGCCAGCCCAGGCCTTCGGGCAGGGCCATGCCCTGCCCCCGCGGCGCTTCGCCGGCCTCGGGAATGGCCTGCCCCAGGTCCTGCAGATCGGCGTGCGCCGCCGCCAGCCGGGGCCGCGTGGCAAGGTCCGGAATCCGGGCCGCGTAGGCCTGGTCGTCGTACAGCGACTCGATGTCGCGCTGGAAAAGATACTGGGCGGCGACGAAGCGGCCATAGTTCTCCCGGGTGTCGAACGGCTTGAGCGACATCACGAGCTTGTCGAGCTTCTCGTGCAAGGGAGCGGTTTCGGTTTTCAGGCGCAGGGCCAGCGACGGCGAAGAGGCGCTTTGGAGCGACATGGCGTAATACCTCGGACGGAAATGCAAAGGAGAATCGATCTCAATTACATCGAATTATGCCTGCTCGGCCGGCATCTGTCTCGCCTCGCGCGCTTCCTTCCCTCGTATTCCCTCTTCCCACGCAAAGCAATTGTGACTCCGGCGCACGGTATTCCAGGGCCCTGGGCCCGGCTCCTACGTTTATCATCGGTACATCCCATTGGCGCGGCCCGCGAGGGCCGCCAGCACCATCAGGCATAGCCAGGAGAATCCCCATGACGGAACGCACCCATCGCCACGGTCTGCAAGTGGCGAACGAACTCGACCGCTTCATCGAACAGGAAGCCCTTCCCGGCACCGGCCTCGACAGCGATCGCTTCTGGCAAGGCTTCTCGCGGATCGTGCACGACCTCGCGCCCAAGAACCGCGCGCTGCTGGCCGAGCGCGACCGCCTGCAGGCCGAGATCGACGGCTGGCACCGCGCCCATCCCGGCCCCGTCAGCGACCAGGCGGCCTACCGCGCCTTCCTGGAACGCATCGGCTACCTGCTGCCCCAGCCCGAACAGGTCCGCGTCACCACCGACAACGTCGACACCGAGATCGCCGAACAGGCCGGTCCGCAGCTCGTGGTGCCGGTCTCCAACCAGCGCTATGCCCTGAACGCCGCCAACGCGCGCTGGGGCAGCCTGTACGACGCCCTCTACGGCACCGACGCCCTGCCCGAGACCGGCGGCGCCGAACGCAGCGCCGGCTACAACCCCGTGCGCGGCCAGGCCGTCATCGCCCGCGCCCGCGCCTTCCTCGACCAGGCCGCGCCGCTGGCCCAGGGCTCGCATGCCGACGCCACCGGCTACTCGGTGCGCGACGGCAAGCTCGTGGTGGCGCTCAAGCAGGGCGAAACCGGCCTGCGCCGGCCCGAACAGTTCGCCGGCCACCAGGGCCAGGCCCAGGCGCCCTCGGCCGTCCTGCTCAAGGGCAACGGCCTGCACTTCGAGATCCAGGTCGACCGCGCCAGCCAGATCGGCGCCACCGACGCCGCCGGCGTCAAGGACGTCGTGCTGGAATCGGCCATCACCACCATCATGGACTGCGAAGACTCCGTCGCCGCGGTCGACACCGACGACAAGGTCAAGATCTACCGCAACTGGCTGGGCCTGAACAAGGGCGACCTGACCGAGGAAGTCACCAAGAACGGCAAGACCTTCACCCGCCGCCTGAACGCCGACCGCGAATACACCGCCGCCGACGGCTCGTCGCTGACGCTGCATGGGCGCTCGCTGATGTTCGTGCGCCACGTCGGCCACCTGATGACCAACCCCGCCGTGCTGGACCAGGACGGCAACGAGATCCCGGAAGGCATCCTGGACGCCGTCGTCGCCACGCTGGCCTCGCTGCCCGACCTGAAAATCCGCCGCAACTCGCGCAAGGGCTCGTTCTACGTCGTCAAGCCCAAGATGCACGGCCCGGCCGAAGTGGCCTTCGCCAGCGAACTGTTCGACCGCGTCGAAGACCTGCTGGGCCTGCCGCGCCACGCGATGAAGATGGGCATCATGGACGAGGAGCGCCGCACCAGCGTCAACCTCAAGGCCTGCATCGCCGCCGCCAGCCCCCGCGTGGCCTTCATCAACACCGGCTTCCTGGACCGCACCGGCGACGAGATCCACACCGCCATGGAGGCCGGCCCCATGCTGCGCAAGGGCGACATGAAGGCCTCGGCCTGGATCGCCGCCTACGAACGCAGCAACGTGCTGATCGGCCTGGACGCCGGACTGCGCGGCCGCGCGCAGATCGGCAAGGGCATGTGGGCCATGCCCGACCTGATGGCCGCCATGCTGGAACAGAAGATCGCCCACCCCAAGGCCGGCGCCAACACCGCCTGGGTCCCCTCGCCCACCGCCGCCACCCTGCACGCCATGCATTACCACCAGGTGGACGTGCAGGCCGTCCAGCAGGAACTGGAAAAGACCAGGCTGAGCGCGGTCAGCCAGGAACTCCAGCAAGGCCTCCTGACCGTCCCCGTCGGCGACCCCGCCGCCTGGTCGCCCGCCGACATCCAGCAGGAACTCGAGAACAACGCCCAGGGCATCCTGGGCTACGTGGTGCGCTGGATCGACCAGGGCGTGGGCTGCTCCAAGGTGCCCGACATCCACAACGTCGGCCTGATGGAAGACCGCGCCACCCTGCGCATCTCCAGCCAGCACATCGCCAACTGGCTGCGCCACGGCATCACCAACGAAGCCCAGGTCCGCGACGTGCTCAAGCGCATGGCCAAGGTGGTCGACCAGCAGAACGCCAGCGATCCGCTGTACGAACCCATGTCCGGCAACGAGGAAACTTCCCTGGCCTTCCAGGCCGCCTCAGCCCTGGTCTTCGAAGGCCGCAGCCAGCCCAACGGCTACACCGAACCGCTGCTGCACGCCTACCGCGAGAAGAAAAAGGCGCAAACCCGCTAGCTGCCCACCCGCCCCCGCCGCAGGCCGTGTCCGGCCCGCCGCGGGGGCGGCCGTCTCAAGCCCCTTTCTTCGACGCGTCCCCCGCGTACTGATCCACCGCCCCCGCCATCTCGCGCAACACATCCTCCATGGACTTCACCCCGTAGGGATAGAAAGCCTTCTTCTCCCCCCGCTTCCAACGCTCCCGCACCTGCGGATCCCGCAAATCCCAATCCGGCCGTATCTCCCGCGTCAGCGCCCGCAACTCCCCATGCAGCTCCGCCACCGACGGACGCCCCCAGTAGTAATAGCCGTTCCAGACCTTGCGTATCTTCAGCCCCGGGGCCAATAGCAGGGTATGCGGAATCATCGGTTCATGCTGCGTGTCCGTGTACTCCAGGATGTCCAGCTCGTCCCGCACCCGCCTCTGCTCGTCGTACAAGAACGGATAGTGCGCCCCCAACTGCTGGCGCAGATTGTTGGTCGTATGCCAGTCGTCAATGGTCACCACCACCAGCCGGCAGTTGCCCACCACCAACTGCGGATGGAACCGCGTCAACGCCTTCAACTGCTCGCGGTCCTTCGGGCAGAAAAACCCGCGGATCAGCACCAGCAGCATGGGGTCGTCCCCCTGCAGCGCCGACAACGCGCGGGCCGTCTTCGTATGGTCGGGCAGGACATAATCGGGCAGCACCTGCCCCGCTTCCAGCTTCACCGTCATGATGCACCTCCTGTTGAACCAGGATGACGCGCGGCAAGCGCCGTGCCCACGGCCATTTTGACGCGCTGCGGGACGGGCACTATTCTTAGCGGGCACAAGAAACCCATGAGGAGACCAACCATGCCCCACCGCCTCCGCGCCCCGTTCGCGCGCCGCGCCTTCCTCGCACAATGTGCGGCCGCCGCAACGCTTGCCGGCGTAGCGCTCCAGCCCACGGCCCACGCCGCCGACGCCTACCCCTCCAAACCCGTCACCCTGGTCACCTCCTTCTCCGTCGGCAGCGGCCCCGACACCGTCCTGCGCCTGGTCGCCGATCGCCTGGGCAAGGCCTGGGGCCAGCGCGTCGTGGTCGAGAACCGGCCCGGCGGCGCCGGTTTCATCGCCATCGATTCCTTCAAGCGCGCGGCCCCCGACGGCTACTCGCTGCTGCAGCTCGACAGCGAACAGCTCGCCGCCCTGCCCCACCTGTACAAGAGCCGCCAGTACGATCCCGACAAGGTCTTCGACCCCGTCGCCACCCTGTTCATCACCCCCTTCCTGGTTTCCGTCTCCGCCCAGTCGCCGTGGAAATCCGTTTCCGACCTGGTCGCCGCCGCCAAGGCCAAGCCCGGCCAGGTCACCTACGGATCCTGGGGCATAGGCAGTCCCGGCCACCTGGGCGGCATCGCCCTGGAAAGCGAAGCCAGCGTCAGCATGCAACACGTGCCCTACAAGGAAGTCGGGCAGTTGTACGCGGCCGTCAGCACCCAGGAAGTGAACTGGAGCATGGCCACCATCGCCTCCAGCCAGGGCCCCTACCAGGCCGGCAAGCTGCGCTACATCGCGGTCGCGGCGCCCAAGCGCATTCCGCAGATGCCCGACGTGCCCACCGTGGCCGAAAGCGGCGGGCCCGCCAGCCTGGACGTCAACTCCTTCGTCGTGCTGCTGGCGCCCAAGGGTCTCCCGGCCGCCATCCGCGACAAGATCAACGCCGACGTCGCCAAGGTCGTGGCCGATCCCGAGATCAAGAAGCGCCTGGACACCTTCGCCTTCCAGACCATCAGCTGGTCGCCCGACGAGATCCGCCGCCAGGTCGCGGCCAAGTCCAAGACCTACCAGGGCCTCATCCGGAAAGCCAACGTCACGCTGGAATGACGCGCAAAGCAAGCATGAAGGTCTGCATCGTGGGCGCCGGCGCCATCGGCGGATTCATCGGTGCCCGCCTGGCGGCCACCGACGCCTGCTCGGTCAGCGCCCTGGCTCGCGGCGCCACGCTGGTGGCGCTGCAATCGCACGGCTGGCGGCTGCGGCAGGACGGCGGACTCGTCCAGGCGCCGGTCACGGCCAGCGACCGGGCGCAAGCCCTGGGCCCGCAGGACCTGGTGGTGATCGCCGTCAAGGGCCCCGCCCTGGCCGCCGTCGCGGACGGGCTCGCGCCCCTGCTGGGTCCGGACACCGCCGTGCTGCCGGCCATGAACGGTGTACCGTGGTGGTTCGCGCACGGCATCCTGCAGCCAGAACAGGCCGCCCTGTCGACCATCGACCCCGACGGCCGGATCGCGCGCGGCATCCCCGCCGCGCGCGTGGTCGGCTGCGTCGTCCATGCCAGCACCTCGACGCCGGAGCCGGGCCTGGTCCAGCACCACATGGGGGGCGGCCTCATCATCGGCGAACCGGACGGCACCGCTTCGGCGCGGGTGGAGCGCATCGCCGCGCTGCTCGCGCAGGCGGGCTTCGACGTCACGGCGTCGCGGGCCATCCGCCACGACATCTGGTACAAGCTGTGGGGCAACATGACCATGAACCCGGTCTCGGCCATCACCGGCGCCACGGTCGATCGCATCCTGGACGATCCGCTGGTGCGCCGGTTCTGCTCCGATGCCATGGACGAAGCCGCGCGCATCGGGCGCGAACTGGGCTGCGCCATCGACCAGAGCGCCGAGGACCGCCACGCCGTCACGCGCAAGCTCGGCGCCTTCAAGAGCTCCATGCTGCAGGATGCGCAGGCCGGCCGCCCGCTGGAGCTGGACGCCATCGTGGCCGTGGTGCGCGAACTGGGGCAGAAAGTGGGCGTGCCCACGCCCAACATCGACGCCTTGTTCGGCCTGGCCCGCCTGTACGGCCGGGCGCATGGCCTCTATCCGGACGTCAGCGCGTAGAAGAAGAAACGAAGAACGCGCCGATCACCGTCTTGACGTCGGTGACCTCCCCCTGGCGGATCCAGGCCATCAGATCCTCCAGCGGGGCGGTGAACACCTCCAGGAACTCGTGCTCGTCCAGCTTCTGCTCGCCCCGCTCCAGGCCCTCGGCCAGGAACAGCACGATGCGCTCGTTGGCATAGGCGATGGCGTTGTGGATGGTGGTGAGCTCGGTCCACTTGCTGGCCCGGTAGCCCGTTTCCTCCAGCAGTTCCCGCTGCGCGGTGGCCAGCGGGGCCTCGCCGGGATCGATCTTGCCGGCCGGAAATTCGATGAAGGCCCGGTGCATGGGGTAGCGGTACTGCCGCACCAGCACCACCTGCCCGTCCGGCAGCATGGGCACGATCATGGACGCGCCCGGATGCATGATGTATTCGCGCGTGGCGGTCGCCCCGCCCGGCAGCCGGACGGTATCGCGGCGCACGTCCAGCAGCTTGCCGCGAAACACCGCTTCGCTGGTCAGGGGCGCTTCGCGCAGCCGGTCCGAACTGCGCGCCAGTTCCTCCAGGGCTCGATCATCGCTCATCGGGCAGTCCGTTTGAAAAGATAACGGTACACGAAACCCGGGTAGGCCAACACGAGATACAGCGTCAAGGTAATGGCGTAGAACTGCCATCCCTGGGGAAACACGTTGCCCAGGCTGGCCTCGAAACCCAGGCCGATGCCGCCGACCACCAGATACAGCACCAGCACCTCGACCAGCCTCAGCCAGAAAGGCTTGCGGGCAGGCGCGCCGTCCCGGCGAAAGGCCACCGCGCCGAACACGCGTTCCGACAGGAACGGCAGGTTGGCGGTCACCAGGGCCAGCAGGATCAGGACGTAGATGGCGAGGGTCTGTTTCAAGGCGGGGTTCCTGTCACGACAAACCCGGTCGGGAACGGCGGCGGCGCGGCCGCGCCGCCGCCGGGGCAGAAGCTCAGAGCGCGAGCGAGCTGGAGATGGCCTGGGCGCACAGGGCGACCAACGGCGCGGGGAACACCCCCAGGACCAACAGCAGCACGCCGTTGACCGACAGCACGGTACGAAAGCCCGCCGAGCCTTGCAGCGGGGCCTGGTCGACCGGATCGTCGAAGTACACGACCTTCACCACCCGCAGGTAGTAGAAAGCGCCGATCAGCGAGAACAGCACGGCCACCACGGCCAGCACGACGTGGTTGGTCTGGATCAGCGACTGCAGCACCGCCAGCTTGGCGTAGAAGCCGACCGTGGGCGGAATGCCGGTAAGCGAGAACATCTGCACCAGCATCACGCCTGCGAACCACGGGTTGCGGCGGTTCAGGCCCTTCAGGTCGTCGACGTTCTCGCACTCGAAGCCCGAGCGCGACAGCAGCATCAGCACGCCGAACGAGCTGAGCGTGGTCAGCACGTAGACGACCACGTAGAACATGGCCGAGGTGTAGGCGTTCTGGGCGTTGAAGGCGCTGCCCTCGACCACGCCGGACATCAGGCCCAGCAGCACGAAGCCCATGTGCGAGATGGTCGAATAGGCCAGCATGCGCTTGATGTTGGACTGCATGATGGCGGCCAGGTTGCCGATGGCCAGCGACAGCACGGCCATGATCGCCAGCATGGGCTGCCAGTCGGCCGCCAGGCCGAACAGGCCGTCGACCAGCAGGCGCAGCACGATGGCGAAGGCGGCCAGCTTGGGCGCGCCGCCCAGCAGCAGCGTCACGGCGGTGGGCGCGCCCTGGTAGACGTCGGGCACCCACATGTGGAACGGCACGACGCCGAGCTTGAACGCCAGGCCCGCGACCAGGAACACCAGCCCGAAGACCAGGATCATGTGGTTGTCGGTGGCACCGGAGGTGGCGCGTGCGATGCCGGCCAGGTTCAGCGTGCCGGTGGCGCCATAGATCATGGACATGCCGTACAGCAGCAGGCCCGAGGCCAGCGCGCCCAGCACGAAATACTTCATGGCTGCCTCGGTGGACACGGTGTGCTCGCGGCGCAGCGCGACCAGCGCGTAGAACGACAGCGACATCAGCTCCAGGCCAAGGTAGATCGTCAGCATGTTGCCGGCCGAGATCATGACCATCTGGCCCAGCAGCGCCAGCAGCGACAGCACGTACAGCTCGCCGCCGCGCAGCATGCCGCGGTCCTTGGCGTAGCCCTTGCCGTAGATCAGCGTCACGCCCACCGCGATGTACGAGAACACCTTGAGCACGTGGGCCAGGCTGTCGGTCACGTACATGCCGTCGAAGGCCGCGCCCTGCACGCCCGAGGCCAGGTCCGACAGGCTCATCCAGGTCAGCACCACCAGCGTGGCCAGCGACAGGATGTGCGTCACCGCGCGGCCTTCATCCTTGACGAACAGGTCGATCAGCAGGATGGCGGACGTCAGCACCAGCAGCGTGATCTCCGGCGCGACGAGAGACAGGTTCAGATTGGCGAATTCCATTGCGTAACGTCCGGCGTCTTACAGTTTCGAAATGGCGACATGCTTGAGCAGCGCGTCGACCGAGACGTGCATCACGTCGGTGAAGGGCGCGGGGTAGACGCCCATGTACAGCACGGCGATGGCCATCACGCCCAGGATGAAGAACTCGCGGGCGTTGACGTCGGTCAGCTCGCGCACGTGCTGGTGGGTGATATCGCCGAACACGACGCGCTTGACCATCCACAGCGAGTACGCGGCGCCCAGGATCAGCGCGGTGGCGGCCAGGAGGCCGATCCAGAAGTTGTACTCGACCGAGCCCATGATCACGAAGAACTCGCCCACGAAACCGCTGGTGGCCGGTAGGCCGCTGTTGGCCATCGAGAACAGCACGAAGAACGTGGCGAACTTGGGCATGGTGTTGACCACGCCGCCGTAGTCGGCGATGCGGCGCGAATGCACGCGGTCGTACAGCACGCCTATGCAGAAGAACATCGCGCCCGACACGAAGCCGTGCGAGATCATCTGCACGATGGCGCCTTCGACGCCGGCGGTGTTGAAGATGAAGAAGCCCAGGGTCACGAAGCCCATGTGCGCCACGGACGAATACGCGACCAGCTTCTTCATGTCGTCCTGCACCAGTGCCACCAGGCCGATGTAGATGACGGCGATCAGCGACAGCGCGATCATCAGGCCCGACAGGCTATGCGCGGCATCGGGCACGATGGGCAGCGACAGCCGCAGGAAGCCGTAGGCACCCAGCTTCAGCATGATGGCGGCCAGCACCACCGAACCGCCCGTGGGCGCCTCGACGTGGGCGTCGGGCAGCCAGGTGTGGACCGGCCACATCGGCACCTTCACGGCGAAGGCCATCAGGAAGGCCAGGAAGATCAGGATCTGCTCGGTCTGGCCCAGCGGCAGCTTGTGCCAGGTCAGGATGTCGAACGTGCCGCCGGCCGAGTGCCACAGGTAGATGAAGGCGACCAGCGTCAGCAGCGAGCCCAGCAGCGTGTACAGGAAGAACTTGAACGCCGCGTAGACCCGGTTGGGACCGCCCCACACGCCGATGATGATGTACATCGGGATCAGCGTGGCCTCGAAGAACACGTAGAACAGGAGGCCGTCCAGTGCCGCGAACACGCCTATCATCAGGCCCGACAGGATCAGGAAGGCGCCCATGTACTGGGCGACGCGGCTGGTGATGACTTCCCAGCCGGCCAGCACCACGATGATGGTGATGAAGGCCGTCAGCAGGACGAACCACAGCGAGATGCCGTCCACGCCCAGGGAGTAGGAGACGCCGTACTCGGCGATCCAGGTGGCCTTCTCGACGAACTGCATCTGCGCCGTCGAGGCGTCGAAGCCGGTGTACAGCGGCAGCGTGACCAGGAGACCGGCGATCGCGCCGATCAGCGCCAGCACGCGGGCGACGGTGGGATTGCTGTCACGCCCCACCGCCAGCACCAGGATGCCGAACACGATCGGGGTGAAGATCGCAAGCGAGAGCCACGGAAAAGAAGTTTGAGCCATATCGCTTGCCATCAATTGTTCAGCAGGACGAAGAAGGTCACCAGGGCCATGATGCCGATGATCATGGCGAAGGCGTAGTGATAGATGTAGCCCGACTGCAGGTGGCGGACCACCCCGGCGAACCAGCCGACCAGACGGGCGCTGCCGTTGACCAGGAGGCCGTCGATCAGGGACTTGTCGCCCACCTTCCAGAAGCCGCCGCCCAGCGCGCGGGCACCGCGCGCGAACACGGCTTCGTTGATCTTGTCCATGTAGTACTTGTTGTCGAGCAGGCTGTACAGCCAGCCTGCGCGAGCCTTGATGGCGGCGGGAATGGCCGGTTTGACCATGTAGAAGAACCACGCCAGGACCACGCCGGCCAGCATCAGCCAGAACGGCACGGTACTGAAGGCATGCAGCCCGTAGGCGACCCAGCCGTGGAAGTCCTCGGCCAGGTGCTCCATGACCGGGCGGTCGGGCGAATTGAAGATCACGCCCTTGAAGAAGTCGCCGAACAGCATGGGGCCGATGGCGATCGCGCCGATGATCACGGACGGGATGGCCAGCAGCACCAGCGGCACCGTCACCACGGCGGGCGACTCGTGCGGCACGCCGCCATGGTGGTGGTCGTCGTGACCATGGTCGTCATGGCCGTGGCTATCGTGCGCGTGGTCGTCGTGTCCATGGCCATGCGCGCCCGAGGTATCGAAGCGCTCCTTGCCGTGGAAGACCAGGAAGTACAGGCGGAACGAGTAGAACGCCGTCACGAACACGCCGGCCAGCACCGCGAAGTAGGCGAAGCCCGACCCCCAGACGTGGGACAGCTTGGCCGCCTCGATGATGTTTTCCTTCGAGTAGAACCCGGCGAAGAACGGCGTGCCGATCAGCGCCAGCGACCCCAGCAGGAAGGTGATCCAGGTGATGGGCATGTACTTGCGCAGGCCGCCCATATTGCGGATGTCCTGGTCGTGGTGCATGCCGATGATGACCGAGCCCGCCGCCAGGAACAGCAGCGCCTTGAAGAAGGCGTGGGTCATCAGGTGGAAGATCGCCACCGAGTAGGCCGAGGCGCCCAGCGCGACGGTCATGTAGCCCAGCTGCGACAGCGTGGAATAGGCCACCACGCGCTTGATGTCGTTCTGGATGATGCCCAGGAAACCCATGAACAGCGCGGTGATCGCGCCGATGACGATGATGAACGACAGCGCGGTGGGCGACAGCTCGAACAGCGGCGAGAAGCGCGCCACCATGAAGATGCCGGCCGTCACCATGGTGGCGGCGTGGATCAGCGCGGAGATCGGGGTCGGGCCTTCCATCGAGTCGGGCAGCCAGACGTGCAGCGGGAACTGCGCCGACTTGCCCATCGCGCCCACGAACAGCGCGATGCAGGCCACGCTCAGCAACATCCAGTCGGTGCCCGGGAAGGTCAGGCCGGCCAGCTTGTCCGACTGCGAGAACACCTCGGTGTAGTTCATCGAGCCGGCGTAGGCGAACAGGAGGCCGATGCCCAGCACGAAGCCGAAGTCGCCGACACGGTTGACCAGGAAGGCCTTCATGTTGGCGAAGATCGCGGTGGGACGGGTGTACCAGAAGCCGATCAGCAGATAGGACACCAGGCCCACGGCTTCCCATCCGAAGAAGAGCTGGAGCATGTTGTTGGACATGACCAGCATCAGCATCGAGAAGGTGAACAGCGAGATGTAGGCGAAGAACCGCTGGTAGCCGGGATCGTCCTTCATGTAGCCGATGGTGTAGATGTGCACCATCAGCGACACCGAGGTGACCACCACCATCATCATGGCCGACAGCGTGTCGATCATGAAGCCGATTTCCAGCTTGATGCCGCCGATCGCGCTCCAGGTGTAGAGCGTGCCGTTGAAGGTGTTGCCCGCCAGGACGTCCTGCAGCACGAAGGCCGAGCCGATGGCCGAGACCAGCACGCCCAGGATCGTGACCCAGTGCGCGCCGGCACGGCCGACCCAGCGTCCGAGGAAGCCGGTGCCGAACAGGCCGGCGATGGCGGACCCGACCAGCGGGGCGAAAGCGATAAGGAGATAGAGCTTAGGTACCGACATGTCTTGATTTTCTCGTAGCCCGGACCGTCAGCCCTTCAGCCGGTCAAGTTCATCAACATTGATCGTGTTCAGGTTGCGGAACAATACAACCAGGATCGCCAGGCCGATGGCGGATTCGGCGGCCGCCACGGTCAGGATGAAGAACACGAACACCTGCCCGCTCAGATCGCCCATCCAACTGGAGAAAGCGACGAAATTCATGTTCACCGCCAGCAGCATCAGTTCGATCGCCATCAGCAGCACGATGATGTTCTTGCGGTTGAGGAAGATGCCGACGATGCTGATCGCGAACAGGATCGCGCCCAGCACGAGGAAGTGGCCTAGGGTCAGGGTCATGGTTGGCTTCCCTTGGGTTCGGTGGCGGCAGGCGCCGGGGCGCTCTCGCCTTCCTGGGAATTTTCGGTTTGCGACGGAATCGATACCAGGCGCACGCGATCCTGGCGGCGCACGCGGATCTGCTCGGACGGCCGGGTCACCTTGACGTCGGAGCGGCGGCGCAGCGTGAGCGCGATGGCGGCGACCATGCCCACCAGCAGGATCACGGCGGCGATCTCGACCGCGTAGATGTATTCGGTGTACATCGCCACGCCGATGGCACGCGTGTTGTTGAAGTCGGCCGGTGCCTGCGGCACGCTGGGATCCCAGTAGGCATTGGCCAGCACGAAGGCCATTTCGCCCACCATGATGGCGCCCACCACGATGCCCAGCGGCAGGTAGGTCTTGAAGCCCTGGCGCAGCTTGGCGCTGTCGATGTCCAGCATCATCACGACGAACAGGAACAGCACCATCACCGCGCCCACGTACACGAGCACCAGCAGGATGGCGAGGAACTCCGCCTTCAACAGCATCCAGATCATGGACGCGGTGAAGAACGACAGCACCAGGTGCATGACGGCGGTAACGGGGCTGCGCGCGACGATGACCCGGCAGGCGGCCACGACAAGGATCGCGGCGAATATATAGAACAGTATGGCGGTCATGGTTTGGGTTTCGGTTACCGGTATTTCGCGTCCTGCGCACGGTTCTGCGCGATCTCGGCTTCATAGCGGTCGCCGACCGCCAGCAGCATTTCCTTGGTGAAATACAGGTCGCCCCGCTGCTCGCCGTGATATTCGTGGATGTGCGTCTCGACGATGGAGTCCACCGGGCAGCTTTCCTCGCAGAAGCCGCAGAAGATGCACTTGGTCAGGTCGATGTCGTAGCGGTTGGTGCGGCGCGTGCCGTCCTCGCGCACCTCGGATTCGATCGTGATCGCCACCGCCGGACAGACCGCCTCGCACAGCTTGCAGGCGATGCAGCGCTCTTCCCCGTTGGGGTAGCGCCGCAAGGCATGCAGGCCCCGGAAGCGCGGGGACATCGGGGTCTTTTCCTCGGGATACTGCACCGTGATCTTGCGGGCGAACATGTACCGCCCCGTCAGGCGCAATCCCTTGAGGAGTTCGGTCAGCATCAGGCTGCCGAAGAATTCCTTGATCGCTTGCATGATTCAGTCCTGCCTATTCTTGGGCTCGCACAGGGCGGGCATTACTTCCAGATGTTCCAGGACGTCTGCATCCAGACCGCCACCACCAGCAGCCAGACCAGCGTCAGCGGGATGAAGACCTTCCAGCCCAGGCGCATGATCTGGTCGTAGCGATAGCGCGGGAAAGACGCACGGAACCAGATGAACAACGAGACCACGAAGAACGTCTTGAGCGCCAGCCAGATCCAGCCCGGCACCCAGGTCAGCGGCGCCACGTCGATCGGGGGCAGCCAGCCGCCCAGGAACATGATCGAGGCCAGCGCGGACAACAGGATCATGTTGGCGTATTCGCCCAGGAAGAACAGGGCGAAGGTCATGCCGGAGTATTCCACCATGTGGCCCGCCACGATCTCGGACTCGCCCTCGACCACGTCGAAGGGATGGCGGTTGGTTTCCGCCACGGCCGAGATGATGTAGACCACGAACAGCGGCAGGAGCGGCAGCCAGTTCCACGACAGGAAAGTCAGCCCCATGCCGGCGAAGCGTCCATCGGCCTGCTTCAGGACGATCTCGCTCATGTTCAGGCTGCCGGACACCAGCAGCACCGTCACCAGCACGAAGCCGATGGCCAGCTCATAGGACACCATCTGCGCCGAGGCGCGCAGCGCGCCCAGGAAGGCGTACTTCGAGTTCGAGGCCCAGCCGGCGATGATCACGCCGTAGACGCCCAGCGAAGTGATGGCCATGATGTAGAGCAGGCCGGCGTTGACGTTGGCCAGCACGACCTCGGGGCCGAACGGCACCACCGCCCAGGCGGCCAGCGCAGGCATCAGCACCACGGCGGGCGCCACGATGTAGAGCACCTTGTTGGCGTTGCTGGGAACGATCACTTCCTTGGTCAGCAGCTTGAGCACGTCGGCGAACGGCTGCAGCAAGCCCTTCGGGCCCACGCGGTTGGGCCCCAGGCGAACGTGCATCCAGCCGATCATCTTGCGTTCCCAGTACGTGAGGTAAGCCACGCACAGGATGATGGGCACCGCGATGCAAACGATCTTGACGATGTTCCACACCACCGACCAGGCTACCGGGCCGATCAGCTCCGTTCCTTGAGCCTGAATGACGTCGATCCACTGCATCAGGCACGCTCCACGCTGAGTTGTTCGAATGCGCCGCCGAGCGCGAAGGTCGAGGCATGGGCGGCGGCGATGCGCACGGCGCCTGCCGGCACGGCGTCATCCACGGAAAGGAAGAGTTCGATCGAGCCGGTCGACGACTTCACGCGCACGCGGTCGCCGTCGGCCAGGCCCAGGCCGGCCACGGTCGCGGCGTTGACACGGGCCTCGGGCGCATCGGCGGCCGAGGTCGACTGCAGCGCCGGCGCGCGGCGCGCGATGGCGTCGCTGGAGAACAGCGGTACGTCTGCCACGCGTTGCAGGCCCTGGACCTCGCTGCCCACCCCCGGCTTGGCGCCGATGGCGTTCGACAGGCGCGGCGCGATCTCGCCGGCCAGCACCGCGTCGCGCACGGATTCGGAGGTCTCGTCGTCGAAGCCGGGCAGCTCCAGGGCATTGCCCAGCACGCGCAGCACCTTCCAGCCAGGACGCGTCTGGCCCAGCGGACGGACCGTGCCCTTGAAGCTCTGCGCCCTGCCCTCGGCATTGACGAAGGTACCCGAGGTTTCGGTGAACGGCGCGATGGGCAGCATCACGTGGGCCCAGTCCTCGGCGGCGGAGCGGTACGAGGTCAGGGCCACGTTGAATTGCGCGGCGCGCAGCGCGCGCAGCGCGGCCACGCCGTCGGCCGCGTCCAGCGCCGGTTCGGCATGCACCACGATGTGAGCCTTGAGCGGCTCGGCGAACATCTGCGCCGCGGTCTTGCCGCCGCGCATCGGCACGGCTTCGGCCAGGTAGCCGCCCACCGTGTTGCCGCCCTCGGTCGTGAAGCCCAGGCGGGCGCCGGTGGCCTGCGCGATCAGTTGCGCGTTGGCCGCCAGCGTCGAGGCTTGCGGATGCTGCGCCGCCAGGTTGCCCAGCAGCACGGCGGTGTTTTCGCCGGAAGCCAGCAGCGCGGCGATGCGGCGGGCCGCTTCGCCCGGCTGCACGCCGGCCAGTTCGGGCGCGATGGCCGCTTCCTTGGCCTGGGCCAGCGCCACGGCGATCTCGGCCAGCACGGACGGCAGCGCTGCCGGGGCGACCGTGACGCGCTCGGCCACGGGCATCAGCGGATCGTCGGCCGCCACGTCGACCAGGATGACCTGCGTGCCGGCCTTGGCGGCCTGGCGCAGGCGCTGGGCCAGCAGCGGATGGTCCTTGCGCAGGAAGGAACCGACCACCAGCACGCGGTCCAGCGCGCCGACGTCGGCCAGGGCCATGCCCAGCCACGGGGCGCCGCCGCGCGCGGCGTCGAAGCCGGCGTCGGTCTGGCGCAGGCGGAAATCGATGTTGTCGGAACCCAGGGCCCGCACCAGGCGGGCCAGCAGCGCGAATTCCTCGGTGGTGGCGTATTGGGCCGCCAGCGCGCCGATCTGGCCGGCGCCGTAGCTGTTCTTGACCGATTGCAGCCCGGCCGCGACGGCGTCCAGCGCCTCGGCCCACTCGACTTCCTTCCATAGTCCGTCGGTGCCGCGCACCATCGGAACGGCCAGGCGGTCCTCGCTGTTCAGGCCTTCGTACGAGAAGCGGTCGCGGTCGCTGATCCAGCACTCGTTGACGGCTTCGTTCTCGAACGGCACCACGCGCATGACGCGGTCGTTCTTGACCTGCACGATCAGGTTGGCGCCGATGCTGTCATGCGGGCTGATCGACTTGCGGCGGGCCAGCTCCCAGGTGCGGGCGCTGTAGCGGAACGGCTTGGACGTGAGCGCGCCGACCGGGCAGATGTCGATCATGTTGCCCGACAGCTCGGACTCGACCGCACGGCCCACGAAAGTGGTGATCTCGGAATGCTCGCCACGGTTGATCATGCCGAGTTCCATCACGCCGGCGATCTCCTGGCCGAACCGCACGCAGCGGGTGCACTGGATGCAGCGGGCCATTTCCTCGGCCGACACCAGCGGGCCCAGGTTCTTGTGGAACACGACGCGCTTTTCCTCGCTGTAGCGCGAGGACGAGCCGCCGTAGCCCACGGCCAGGTCTTGCAGCTGGCATTCGCCGCCCTGGTCGCAGATCGGGCAATCGAGCGGGTGGTTGATCAGCAGGAACTCCATCACGCCCTTCTGGGCGTTGATGGCCTTCTCGGAAGCGGTATGGACCACCATGCCGTTGCTGACCGGAGTGGCACAGGCGGGCAGCGGCTTGGGGGCCTTCTCGACGTCGACCAGACACATGCGGCAGTTGGCCGCGATCGACAGCTTCTTGTGATAGCAGAAATGCGGCACGTAGAGGCCGACCTTCTGGGCGGCATGCATGATCATGCTGCCCTCGGCCACCTCCACTGTCTTGCCGTCGATCGTAATTTCAACCATCTTATTTCCGTTTGCCCCGTCATCGGGCGGAGCGTGTGCGTTTCGGTAAATGCCTGTTTGCGCGCGGGCCGGCGGCTACAGGTACTCGGGCACCAGGCAGTGCTTGTGCTCGATGTGGTACATGAATTCGTCGCGATAGTGCTTCAGGAAGCCCCGCACCGGCATGGCCGCGGCATCGCCCAGCGCGCAGATCGTGCGGCCCATGATGTTGCCGGCCACCGAATCGAGCAGGTCCAGGTCTTCCGGGCGGCCCTTGCCGCTCTCGATGCGTTGGACCACGCGGTACAGCCAGCCCGTGCCTTCGCGGCACGGCGTGCACTGGCCGCAGCTTTCCTCGAAATAGAAATACGACAGGCGCAGCAGCGACTTCACCATGCAGCGCGTTTCGTCCATCACGATGACCGCGCCCGATCCCAGCATCGACCCGGCCTTGGCGATCGAGTCGTAGTCCATCGTGCAGTCCATCATGATATGGGCCGGCACCACGGGGGCGCTGGAGCCGCCGGGAATCACCGCCTTCAACTTGCGGCCGCCCCGCACGCCGCCGGCCAGCTCCAGCAGCTTGGAGAACGGCGTACCCATCGGCACCTCGAAGTTGCCGGGGTATTCGACGTCGCCCGAGACCGAGTACAGCTTGGTGCCGCCGTTGTTGGGCTTGCCCACCTGCAGGTAGGCGTCGCCGCCGTGGCGGATGATCCAGGGCACCGCGGCGAAGGTCTCGGTGTTGTTGATCGTGGTGGGCTTGCCGTACAGACCGAAGCTGGCCGGGAACGGCGGCTTGAAGCGCGGCTGGCCCTTCTTGCCTTCCAGCGATTCGAGCAGCGCGGTTTCCTCGCCGCAGATGTAGGCGCCGTAGCCGTGGTGGCCGTGCAGCTGGAAGCTGAAATTCGAGCCGAGGATGTTGTTGCCCAGGAAGCCGGCGGCGCGCGCCTCTTCCAGCGCTTCCTCGAAACGCTCGTACACCTCGAAGATCTCGCCGTGGATGTAGTTGTAGCCCACGGAAATGCCCATCGCGTAGGCGGCGATGGCCATGCCCTCGATCACGATGTGCGGGTTGTAGCGCAGGATGTCGCGATCCTTGAACGTGCCCGGCTCGCCTTCGTCGGAGTTGCAGACCAGGTACTTCTGGCCCGGGAAGGTGCGCGGCATGAAGCTCCACTTCAGGCCGGTCGGGAAGCCCGCGCCGCCACGGCCGCGCAGTCCCGAGGACTTGACCTCGGCGATGACCTGCTCGGGCGTCATGCCGGTGGACAGGATCTTGCGCAGGGCCTCGTAGCCGCCGCGCGCGACGTAGTCGTTCAGGCGCCAGTTGCTGCCGTCCAGCCCCGCCATGATCTGCGGGTCGATGTGGCGGTTGTGGAACGCCGTGCTGATGACCGGTTCGGCCACGCTCATTTTGCACCTCCGGCATTCGCCTCGGCCTTCAATTCATCGACGAGCGCGTCGAGCTTGGCCTCGGACATCTGAATGCACATACGCTTGTTGTTCACCAGCAGCACGGGCGCGTCGCCGCAGGCTCCCATGCATTCGCCCTCGACCAGCGTGAACACACCGTCCGGGGTCGTTTCCCGATAATCGATACCCAGCTTCTGCTTCAGGTGGTGCCCGGCCTTCTCGCCGTCGCGCAGGGCACAGGGCAGGTTGGTGCAGACCGAGATCTTGTACCGCCCCATGGGCTTGAGGTTGTACATGTTGTAGAAGGTCGCGACTTCCTGCACGGCGATGGGAGGCATGCCGAGGACGTTCGCGACTTCTTCCATCACCTCTTGCGACAGCCAGCCCTTCTCGTCCTGCGCGATGGCCAGCGCCGCCATCACGGCGGACTGTTTCTGTTCGGCCGGGTACTTGGAGACTTCGCGGTCGATCTTCTTGAGGGCCTGTTCGGAAAGCAGCATGGTGGTATCCGGTTGGGACGCGGTCATGGGTTCAGCGGTCGATCTCGCCGAACACGATGTCCTGCGTGCCGATAATCGTGACGGCGTCGGCGATCATGTGGCCGCGCGCCATCTCGTCCAGCGATTGCAAGTGGGCAAAGCCCGGGGCGCGGATCTTCAGGCGGTACGGCTTGTTCGCGCCGTCCGACACCAGGTAGATGCCGAATTCGCCCTTGGGGTGCTCGACCGCGGCATAGGCCTCGCCCGGGGGCACGTGGAAACCTTCGGTGAAGAGCTTGAAATGGTGGATCAGCTCTTCCATGCTGGTCTTCATCTCGGCGCGGCTGGGCGGAGCGACCTTGTGGTTGCTCGTCATGACGGGGCCGGGATTGTTGCGCAGCCATTCCACGCACTGCTTGATGATGCGGTTGCTCTGGCGCATTTCCTCGATGCGGACGAGGTAGCGGTCGTAGCAGTCGCCGTTCGTGCCCACCGGCACGTCGAAGTCGACCAGGTCGTAAACCTCGTAGGGCTGCATCTTGCGCAGGTCCCACGCGATGCCCGAACCGCGCAGCATCGGGCCGGTGAAGCCCAGCGCCTTGGCGCGCTCGGGGCTGACGATGCCGACGTCGACCAGGCGCTGTTTCCAGATCCGGTTGTCGGTCAGCAAGGTCTCGTATTCGTCGATGTAGCCGGGGAAGCGATTGGTGAAGGACTCGATGAAGTCGAGCAGCGAGCCCGAGCGGTCATCGTTCAGGGCCTTCATTTCCTTGTCGCTGCGCAGTTTGCTGGGGCGGTACTGCGGCATGCGCTCGGGCAGGTCGCGGTAGACGCCGCCCGGGCGGTAGTAGGCCGCGTGCATGCGGGCGCCCGAGACCGCCTCGTAGCAGTCCATCAGGTCCTCGCGCTCGCGGAAGGCGTACAGGAACACCGCCATCGCGCCCACGTCCAGCGCGTGCGAGCCCAGCGACATCAGGTGGTTCAGCACGCGGGTGATCTCGTCGAACATCACCCGGATGTACTGCGCCCGCAGCGGCACCTCCACGCCCAGCAGCTTTTCGATCGCCATGACGTAGGCGTGCTCGTTGCACATCATGGACACGTAGTCGAGACGGTCCATGTAGGGCAAGGCCTGCAGGAAGGTCTTGTGCTCGGCCAGCTTTTCGGTGGCCCGGTGCAGCAGCCCGATGTGGGGGTCGGCGCGCTGGATGACTTCGCCGTCCAGTTCCAGCACCAGGCGCAGCACGCCGTGCGCGGCCGGGTGCTGGGGACCGAAGTTGAGGGTGTAGTTCTTGATCTCTGCCATGATTAGCGCCCTGCTCCGTAACCGTCTTCGCGGATGACCCGCGGCGTGACTTCGCGCGGCTCGATGGTGACGGGCTGGTAGATGACCCGCTTCTGCTCGGGGTCGAAACGCATTTCGACGGTGCCCGACAGCGGGAAGTCCTTGCGGAAGGGATGGCCGATGAAGCCGTAGTCGGTCAGGATGCGGCGCAGGTCGGGGTGTCCCTCGAACAGCACGCCGTAGAAATCGAAGGCCTCGCGCTCGTACCAGTTGACGCCGGACCAGACGTCCACCAGGGACGGCACGACCGGCATGTCGTCGTCGGCGGCGTAGGTGCGCACGCGCAGGCGCCAGTTGTGGGCGATCGAGATCAGGTGCAGCACCACGGCGAAGCGCCCGGTCTCGCGCACCTCGTTGCCGTAGGTGGAGTAGTCGACGCCGCACAGGTCGATGCAGCTCTCGAAGCTCAGCCCGGCATCGTCGCGCAGCGTCCGGCACACTTCCACGTACCGGTCCACCGGCACCTCGAGCGTCAGCTCGCCCAGGGCGAGAGTCAGGCGGATATCTTCGCCCAAGGCGCTAAGCAGATTCTGGCGCAGGGTTTCAAGCTTGGTCATGAGCGCTCGGATCAAAAGACGACGCCGGACGGGCCTGGGCCGGTCCGGGCGGAAGGATGGGAGTGGAAAGCGCGCGCACCGGCATCGACGTCAACGCGCGATGGTGTTGGTGCGACGGATCTTGTTCTGCAATTGCAGCAAGCCGTACACCAGCGCTTCGGCGGTGGGGGGGCAGCCCGGGACGTAGACGTCGACCGGCACGATGCGATCGCAGCCGCGCACCACCGAATAGGAATAGTGATAGTACCCGCCGCCGTTGGCGCACGAGCCCATGGAAACCACCCAGCGCGGTTCCGGCATCTGGTCGTAGACCTTGCGCAGGGCCGGCGCCATCTTGTTGCACAGCGTGCCGGCCACGATCATCAGATCGGACTGGCGCGGGCTGGGCCGGAAGATGATGCCGAAGCGGTCGAGGTCGTAGCGGGCCGCGCCCGCGTGCATCATTTCGACCGCGCAACAGGCCAGGCCGAAGGTCATGGGCCACAGCGACCCCGTCTTCGCCCAGTTGATGACCTTGTCCGCGGTCGTGGTGATGAAGCCTTCGTTGAGAATTCCGTCGATAGCCATGAATGAAACCCGATGTCCTTCGGCGTGCTGCTGGGATCACTCCCAGTCGAGCGCGCCCTTTTTCCATTCGTAGATGAAGCCGACCACGAGAACGGCCAGAAATACCGCCACGGTCCCGAAGCCCAGCAGGCCTACCTGCTCGTTGGCCATGGCCCACGGAAACAGAAACGCGATCTCGAGATCGAACAGGATGAACAGGATGGCGACGAGGTAGTACCGCACGTCGAACTTGATGCGCGCGTCCTCGAAAGCCTCGAAGCCGCATTCGTACGGAGAGAGCTTTTCGCTGTCCGGCCGGTTCGGGCCGATCACGGAGCCCAGGAACATCAGCGCGAAACCGATGACGCTGCCCACGATGATGAACAGCAGGACAGGAAGGTAACTCTCGATATTCATCAGGTAACCTGTTCGAGTCACGCCACGGACATGAAATGTGCCCGAGGCGTCATTTGCAAAATCGGCAGGATGCGGACCAGACTTCCTTGCGGCGGACAAGCCGGAATGCCGCCCGTTGCCGCCCCGTCCGGGGCCGGCGCCATTCTAGACCACCTGCGTGTGTTTACATGCAAGGATGTATGTTTTTGCGCGGACCGCTGCGTTGTGAAGCCAGCGCGTGTCGACACAAAACTGTCGGCGCAAAACCAAAACTGTCTTACCGGCTACTGCGGTAACTGTCGGACATGCATGTTTCATACCCACGCGCGTCCGGCCGAAAGTATAGCGCAAACCCTGAGTCAACCGAAACGCCTCCCCACCCTTGCCTCCCGGGGAAAACCGCGTGCGGCAAGGCTTACGACACCCTGAACGAACTGACGGTTTCGTCGACCGTACGAACGGTTTCACGCAGGCTGGCGGCCTGGGCCGCCATGGCGCCCGCCGCCTCGCGGTAATGCCCGGCCATGCCGGCCACGTCGCCCACGTGGCGGGCCACGCCGTCGTTCAGCGACGCCTGCTCGCGCAGCGCCTGGCCGATGGCGGCCACCACCCGCGCCGCCTGCTCGGACCCCGCATGCAGTTCACCCATGAAACGGCCCGCTTCGCCGGCGCTGGCCTGCCCCACCGTCACGGCCTGCACCACTTCCCGCATCAGTTCGGCGGCAGCCATCGTTTCATCGGCGATGCGTTCCACGGTCTGGCCGATCTGCAAGCTGGATGCCGCGCTCTTCTCGGCCAGCGTCCTGACCTGCTCGGCCACGACGGCGAACCCTCGGCCCCCCTCGCCCGCCCGGGCCGCCTCGATCGCCGCGTTCAGGGACAAGAGCTTGGTCTGCCCGGCGATGTCCGAAATCAGCCGGGCCACGTGGCGGATCGATTCGCCATGGCGCCCCAGCGCCTCCAGCGCCCGTGACGCCGCCGCCATCCGGCCGGCGATCGCGTCCATCTGCCCACCCGCCGTCCCGATCAGCTCGCCGCCGCGCTGGGCCAGGCCGCAGGCGTCGCGCGACAGGCCGATCGCCTCGTCCACCGACTGCGCGACCTGCGCCATGCTGGCGGCCACCGCCTGCATGGACGTGGCCATGCGGCCGGCGGCCTCGTTCTGGCGGGCCGCGCCCCCGGCCACGTCGGCCGCGCCGGCCGACACCTCGTCGCCAGCGGCGTTCATGGTGGCCGACAGGCCCTGCATCGTCGCCAGCGACGTGCGCATGCGCGCCACCAGCCGGTCCAGCGCGCGCGCCATGTCGGCCACCTCGTCCTTGCCGCCCACGTCCGCGCGGGGGCGGAAGTCCAGGTCGTCGGCGATGGACGACAGGCGCGACCGCATGCCATCGATCGCGCCCACGATGGCGCGCCCCGTGCGCCAGGCGCCCGCCAGCATCAGCAGGATCGCCGCCAGCCCCACGCCCGCGATCAGGCCCGCCAGGCCGCGGCTTGCCTGCCGCAACTCGGCCGCCCGCTCGGCCGCGGCCTGCGCGCCGGCCTCGGCCAGCGCCTGCATGGCCTGCTGCGCCTGCACGTAGTAGGACTCCTGCGCGGAATAGGCGGCCAGGTATTTCAGCAGCAGGAAGCGTTGGCGCTCTTCACCGTCCACCTCCACCAGTTGCTTGAGCAGATCGGTAAGCGGTTTTTCCTTTTCTGCCCAAGCATGGAAGGCCGTATCGAAGGTCCGCAGCGCCTCGGCCTCGCCGTCGGTGGCGGGCGCGTCCGCCAAGGCCGCCCGGGCGGCTTCCATCGCGGTCCAGGTGCGCCCCTTCGACTGCAGCATGCGCTCCCATTCGTTGCGGGCCTCGATGGAGTATTCATCGGCCCACTGGAGCGGTTCCAGGCTGTGGCGGGCGACCTGCACCTGCCCTTCCCGCAGCGCGCCCAGCGCCACCAGCGCCGGCACCCGCCGCTGCGCGTAGTCGTCGACGGCGGCGCTCAGGCGCAACAGCCCGGCCACCGCACAACCGGCCACGACCGCGATCGCCACGATGCCGGCGATCCCCAAGGCGAACAATTTGCTGCGTATCTTCATGACGTCCTGATGAAAACCCTAGGCCATAAACGGCAACGGCGGGGTTCCCGAGAACCCCGCCGTTGCGCGTCATTCCGTTTATCGGCCCGGACCGGACGGCTCTTTAGCACCGTTACATCAATGAAGGCTCGATGACAGCGGCAGCTTCACTCGTAGCGCCGCACCAGTCCCGCCACGTCGCCCGCGAACACCTCGGGCTCGTGCTCGCGCACCTGTTCGTACAGGCCGGAGCAAAAGGCCGACACCGGCGTGCGGGCATCGAACTCGGCCGCCATGCGCTGCGAAATGCCGATGTCCTTGGCCATCAGCTCGACCGCGGTGCGCGTGGGCTGGAAACGGCCGGCGGCCATGGCCGGCCCGAATATCTGCAAGGGCTGCGAGTCCGCGAAACCGCCCGCCAGCGCCGGCGCCAGCCGTTCCACGTCCACCCCGGCGCGCCGTGCGAGACCATAGGTTTCGGCGATGGTCAGCACATTCACCGCGACGATCATCTGGTTGCAGATCTTGGTGGTCTGGCCCGCGCCGGCCGGCCCCATGTGGGTCACGCGCGAGGTCAGCGGCGCCAGGAAAGGCCCCGCCGCCTCGAGGTCCGCGGCCTCGCCGCCAACGAAACAGATCAGCGTGCCGCCCTCGGCCCCCGGCACGCCGCCCGACACGGGTGCGTCCAGCCACGAGGCGCCGGTCCGCTCGCGCAGGCGCCGGCCGAGATCGCGCGCCTGCTCGGGCTCGATGGTGGAAAAATCGATCACCACCTTGCGCGAGCCCTGCGGGCCCGCGCTGGCCAGGCCGTCCGGACCGAATACCACCGACTCGACCGCCGCCCCGTCCTTGACGCAGATCCCCACCACGTCCGCCGCCCCCAGCACCAGGGCGGGCGTGCCCGCCAGACGCGCGCCGGCGGCGACCAGCTCGGCCGCCCTGCCGGCGTTGCGGTTCCACACCGTCAGCGCATGGCCCGCCGCGAGCAGCCGGCGCGCCATGGGCAGGCCCATGTTGCCGAGTCCGATGAAGCCGAAGTGCCGGGGTGTGTCCATGAAACGATGCTCCTGTCCGTGGCGGCCCGCGCCGCATGCGAGGCATCATATCCGCCTCCTGGCAGGCACGCTTCGTGCGCAAGCCGAGCGACGAGCAAGCAAGGAGCGTCCCCATGAAATATCGCCTGAAGAAACTGTCCGACCAGGTCATCGTCATCACCGGTGCCAGCAGCGGGATAGGCCTGGCCACGGCCCGCGAAGCCGCCCGGCGCGGCGCCCGCGTGGTGCTGGCCTGCCGCGACCAGGAACGCCTAGACACCCTGGCCGAGGAACTACGCGCGGACGGCGGCCAGGCCATTGCCGTGCAGATGGACGTGGGCAGGCGCGAAGACCATGAACGGCTGCTGCAGGCGGCGCTGGACGCCCATGGCACGGTGGATACCTGGATCAACAACGCCGGGGTCTCGATCTTCGGCCGCATCGAGGACGTACCGGTCGAAGACCAGCGCAAGCTCTTCGACACGAACTACTGGGGCGTGGTCTACGGCTCCATCGTGGCCGTCGGCCACCTGCGCGAACATGGCGGGGCCCTGATCAACGTGGGCAGCGAGGTATCGGATCGGGCGGTGCCGCTGCAAGGCGCCTATTCCGCCTCCAAGCATGCGGTCAAGGGCTTCACCGATGCACTGCGCATGGAACTGGAAAGCGAAGGCGCGCCCGTCTCGGTCACGCTGATCAAGCCCGCCTCCATCGCGTCGGGCTTCACCGCCCATGCGCGCAACTACATGGACGTCGAACCACGCCTGCCGCCGCCGGTCTACGCGCCCGAGGTCGCGGCCCACGCCATCCTTTACGCCGCCGAACACCCGCGCCGCGACCTTTACGTGGGCAGCGCCGCCAAGGCGCTCGGACAGTTCGGGCAGCGCATGCCCAGCCTGGCCGACCGGATGGCGAACTGGCTGATCAAGCACCAGCGCACCGGCATCCCCTCCCGCTCGCGCGAGGATGCGCTGGAGTCCCCGGGCCGGGAGGACACGCCGGCCTACCCGCAGCGAGGCCGGCGCCACAGCGCCTATACGCACATGGCGACGCGGGGCCGCGCGCCCATGCTGGCCGCCTGCGCCGTGGTGCTGGTGGGCGCGGCGCTGGGCGTCGCCCATGCCCGGCGGTCCTGAACCCGGCGCGCCGGTGGCTACCGGCCCCGGCCCTCGCGCATCAACCGGCCCGCCTGCCTGAGCGCGGCCACGATGGTGTCGTAGGCCTGCTTGCGGGCGTCCGGGTCGGGCGCCCGCAACGCATACGAGGGATGATAGGTGGGCACGACCAGCCGGCCGGCGCACGTCAGTACCTCACCCAGCCGGTCCCGCAGGCCAGCTCGATAATCGTGCAGCACCGACTTCAGCGCGGTCGCGCCCAGCGCCACCACGACGCGTGGATCCACCGCCTCGTATTCCTTCTCGAGCCAGTAGCGGCAAGCCTCGATCTCGCGCTGCCCGGGCGTCTTGTGCATACGCCGCTTGCCGCGCTGCGACCACTTGAAGTGCTTGACCGCATTGGTCACGAACACGTCGTCTCGATCCACCCCGGCCTCGGCCAAGGCCGCGTCCAGCATCGCGCCCGCGGGGCCGACGAAAGGGCGACCCGCCAAGTCTTCCTTGTCGCCGGGCTGCTCGCCCACCATCATGATGCGCGCCCGCTTCGGACCTTCCCCGCCCACGCCCTGCGTGGCGTCGTGCCACAGCCGGCAGCGCCGGCAGGCGTCCAGCGTGGAGGGATGCTGGTCGGGCACCACCAGTACCTCGGACAAGGCGGCTTGGGCGTGCGTGGTCATCGTCGGCTCCCCGGGGGGTCGGCTGGGCCGCCGCAAGCCCTATGCCCGGCGGGCTCTTTGGGACACCTACGGGCTGCTGGGGGAAGTTCACGTGCAGCCGGCGGCAAGGAAAACCGATAGTAATTATCGGTTTTTCACCGTAGATGCGAGGAAAACTCGTCCAGTACCATTCGTTTCACCCAGCCAGATGATAAGAATCGAGTCTACCGACCCCCTTCCCATGGCTCAATAAGAACAAGAACCGCGCATGGCTGCCGCCTCACGCGGCATTTTCTCGTGCCGGCGCACGAGCGCCTCCGATCGGCTGGAATCCCTGCGACCGTTCGCGCCTGCCGGCTCGAAAAGGTTCGCTAACAGATGGATCTTCTCGCCTCAGCACGCATCTATACCCGGGTAGTAGAACTCGGAAGCATCTCCGCCGCCGCACGCGAATTCGAAATGGGGCAACCTGCGGTCAGCGAACGCATCGACAAACTGGAAAAATACCTCGGCGCCAAGCTGCTCTTGCGCAGCGCCCGTACGCTGGTCTGTACGGAAGAAGGCCGCACCTTCTACGATCACAGCAAACGATTGCTGGTTACTGCTGATGCGACGATTACCTCCATCCTGAACCAGGAACCCGGCAACATCCGCGGCAGGGTCCGCATTGCCTCGGCCCAATGTTTCGGCGAAATCGTCCTGCCTCGGGCACTGCTGCACGCTCGCCAAAAACACCCCCAACTCCAACTCGACCTGGTCCTGAACGACGCCGTCGTCGACCCCGTCACGGAAGGAGTCGACATCTCGATACGCCTCGGCTCCCTGGGAGAAGGCGGCTTCGTGGCCCACCCGCTCGGGCAAGTCAACCGAGTCCTGGTCGCCGCGCCGTCCTTCATCGAAGCGCATGGCCCCATCGACACTCCGGCCCATCTCGCTCACCATCCCTTCATCCGCGTCAAGGGAATCTTCAGCAACAACAGGCTTGCGCTGAAGCACCCCACGGAAGGACTTCAGCAGATAACGATCAACACCGCCTGCACGACCAGCCATTGGCGTCCGATGTATGAACTGATACAAGCCGGCAGCGGCATCGGCGTCGTCCAGCAGCCAGCATGCGTGCAGGCCTTGAAACAGGGCAGGCTGATACAGCTGCTGCCGCAATACGTCGTTCCCCCGTTCGACGCCCACGCCCTCGTGCACGCCCACCGCCCCACCGCCCCCAGGATTCGAGCCGTCCTGGAGGTGCTCAAGAAGGAAGTCCCCTTGCTGCTGAAGGGGAAACACTAAGCTCGACTCTCAACCCGCCTGCGCCAACCTGCGGCGCGCGCCGCAAACGCGGCGGCAATCATCGCGCCGGCGGTCTTGGCGCCGGCGCGGGTGCCGGTGCTGGTGCCGGTGCGGAGGCCGGGGCAGGTGCTTCCGGCGGCCTGCCCGCAATGGCATTGGCCACGTTGATCGCCTGCTGTTCGGAATTCATCGCGAGATCCAGCACGCCGTCGGCAATACGGTTGACGATTTGCGGAACGCCAACCAATTGATTGTTGATTGTGAAAATCAACCACTTGCCCACGTTTCGGCCCGAGATTTCCGCCAGCTTCTGGGCCCCCGCCGGGGTGAAGCGGAGGCTGAGGAACGGCTGCCCCTGGCCGGACCTCATCGGTATCGCATCGGCCAGATCGGCCCGAGTCAGGACCGGCGCGGGCAGGTAATAGAAAAGGCGGCCCTGCAAGTTGAATTGTTGCAGGCCCGTACCAGGCTGCGCCTGGGCAAGGCGAAAATCCACCGCGGGCGCAGCGATCTGGGATACAGGACGACCAGCCTGGGTCGAAGGCGGCGTCTGCGCTCCCGGTTGTGCCGGCGCGGGCCGGGCGGCCATCGCTGGATTCGCCGCCGGCGGTTGTCCAGGCGATGACGCAGGCGGCCCAGCCTCCGCCTGCGGATTTTTCATCGGCTGCTGGCACGCTGCCAACATCGCGGCCGATAGCAGCAAGATACCCGAACGCATCACGGTTTTCATCGACCTTTCCAAAGGACGGCTCTCACGGACGTGGGGAATTGTTCAGAAGGTCCGCGCACTCCTGTGGCTTCCACAGAAAGGTGCGCGCCAAGGCATCCTTGTCATAAAGAATCTTGTATTGGCATTGCATGGCTCCGCCGTCCGCCTGCATGTGGAAGAGGTAATCCCACTCCCGCACCCCAAGAATCCCTTCATTGAAATGAGGCGGTCCAAGCAAGTCATTGATTTGCGATTTGCTCATCCCCGCCCGGACGATGCGCAAGTTGTCCATATTGGGCCAGGTTCCCCGGGTATCCGCGGACGGCCCCGGTTCAGGGAACACCGCCTGCTCCGTCGTCCCCTCCGGCGATACCTGGCTGAGATTTCCGCATCCGGCCAGTACCGCGGACAGAAGCAGCGCTCCCAGTGCCCCCACGGATCCCGCCCCACACACCGATATCCTGCTGCTCATCGATCGATAGCCTCCACGATTCCCTGATTTCATGCCACGCCGGCCTACCATTGAAAGCCCACCCCGACCGCCGCACCGTAGTCGCCGCGCGATGTGCTGCTGGCCAGGCCCTTGATCACCCACTTGCCGTTGTCGGACACCGTGGAGATGCCCATGGCGATGCCGCTCTGGCCGCGCCAGGTCGCACCGCCCAGGCTGACCATGCTCTTGCCCGGGCTATAAGCCTGAGGCAGCGCAGACATCGCCATCGCCGCCGCGACCCCCGCGCTCAGGCGAGCGTCGACATACTGCAAGTCGCGCCGCATGCCGGACATCTGCTGGTTTATTCCTCTTTCGGCCTCGCGCAGCTGATTGACGTTGACCGCATCGGTACCCTCCCGGCCCGCCGCGACGTTGATGACCTGGCGCTCCTGGCCTACCGCTCCCACGGAGACCGTGTCATCGCGCGTGGTGGTGGAATTCGCCCCGACCGCGACCGAGTTGTTGCCGGAAGCGTTGGCGCCATTGCCGACGGCGGTCGAGTTTTCCCCGCTGGCCCGGGCGTTGTTGCCGACAGCCGTCGCGTTCTGGCCGGACGCCACCGCGCCGCTGCCGCCCGCCACGGAATTACCGCCACTAGCCTGCGGCGGCGTGGGCGGCGTGCTGCCCTGATTGACCTGGAACATGCCGTCGGCGCCCTGCCTGATCTTGGTGACGTCGCCCTCCACCGTGGTCACACGATCACCCAAGCGGTCGACCGTCTCGCCAACTTCCACCACGGTCCCTGCCACTTCATCAATACGCTGGTCCGTATAGGCATTGGCCTCCTTGACCGCGCCCTCGAGCTGCCGCAGGTTGACCGCATCGGTCGCGTTACGCCCATCGGCCACATTGCTGATGGTGCGCTCGGCACCGGCCGCCCCGACGGAAACCGTCCCGGCCGTCCGGTTCTGCGCACCGGAGTACTGACCGGTGTAGCTCTCGGCGCCGCGATCCGCGACCGCTCCGGCGCCCAAGGCCACGTCCCCGTCCTTCCTGGCTTCGGCGCCATTGCCGGCCGCGACGGAATTGGTGCCCGTGGCCGTGGCCGCCGGCCCCATCGCCGCGCTTCCAGTGCCGGTGGCCCGCGCCGCCGGCATTTCCGAGTTGGCTCCGCCATTGGCCTGGTAGTACTTGCTCTCGAATCCACCCGTGGTGATCCGGTTGACCGTATCGCCCAGGCTGCTGAGCGCGAGGTTGGTGGCAAACAGTTGCGAACCATTGATCGCGTCCAGGCTGTCCGCGGTGACACGACCCGCGGCGACGTTCTGGATCTGGCGGGGCGCCTCCCCGCTACCCACGCTGACCACATCGCCCGCGGCCGGCGCCCCTCCCGCATACACATAGGTGACACCATTGATCGTCACCGTGGAGGACGGCGCGGCGGCCGACGCGGTCGAACCGTTCCCCAGGACCACGGCTCCGTTCAGGTTCGTGTTCGTCAACGAAACATTGTTCCCCAGCACGAAGGCGTTGGCGGCGGCAACCGTATTGCCATTGCCGATCGCCAGGGCACCGTCTCCCGTCACCGTGTTCGCATTGCCCACGGCCACCGACCGGACGCCATCGGCCACGGCATTGGCGCCCACCGCCACGCTTCCCTCCTTGCCGGCCTGCGCCTGGCGCCCGACCGCCAAGGCACTGTCGCCCGTGGCCGTTGCGTCATAACCCACCGCCGTACTGCCCTGGCCCTGCGCCGACGAATCGCTGGGCGCCAGCCCGGCTTCGTTCGTACGCACGTAACGGATGCCCTGGCCGTTCACATCGGTGTTCGCCTGGCTCGTATCGCCCGCGATCGTGGTGATCGTGTCGCCGATCCCCGCGATGTCGGACGCGTTCTGCGCCACGTTCCGGTTGGTCTCGTACAGTTGCGCCCCATTGACCGCGTCCGTGCTCGTGGCCGACAGCTCGCCCTGCGACACGTTCGTGATCCGCGTGCCGCCGGTGGCGCCACCATCGGTCGACGGCGCACCCGCCAGCGTGATCGTGTCTTTCGCATCGCCCACGTTACCGTCGTACTTCACGGCACGGTCACTGACGTTGCCGACGCTGGTCTCGACCGCCTTGAGCTGGCTCACGTTCACCGCATCGGTGTCCGTCGCGCCCGCCGCCACGTTGGTGATACGGCGCTCGTTGCCCGCGCTGCCCACGCTCACTTCACCCACAGGTGCCGTGCCGGCAATCCTTCCCGTACCCGGGTTGTAGGCGGCCATGCCCAACGTGCTGCCGTCAGCGACCGAGTTCGCGCCCAGCGCCACGCTGCCCGCGTGACTGGCGCGGGCTTCGCGGCCCAGCGCCAGCGCGCTGTCGGCCGTCGCCGTCGCGTTGTAGCCCACCGCCGTGCTGCCCTGACCTTGCGCCGACGAATCGCTGGGCGCCAGCCCGGCGTCGTTCGTGCGCACATAGCGGACACCCAGGCCATTGGCGTCGGTATTCGCCTGGCTCGTATCACCCGCGATCGTGGTCAGGGTGTCGCCCAACTGCGTCACGTTGCCTTCGACCGTGGTCACCCGGCCATCCAGCGCCGTCACGTTTTCGTTCGTCTGATGCAACTGCGCACCATTGACCGCGTCCGTACTCGTCGCCGACAACTCCCCCTGCGACACGTTGGTAATCCGCGTACCGCCCGTGGCCCCACCGTCGGTCGACGGTGTGCCCGCCAACGTGATCGTGTCTTTCGCATCGCCCACGTTACCGTCGTACTTCACGGCACGGTCGCTGACGTTGCCGACACCGGCCTCAACGGACTTGAGCTGGCTCACGTTCACCGCATCGGTGTCCGTCGCGCCCGCCGCCACGTTGGTGATACGGCGCTCGTTGCCCGTGCTGCCCACACTGACTTCACCCACAGGGGCCGTGCCAGCCAGGGCGCCCGTGCCTGGGTTGTAGGCGGCCATGCCCAACGTGCTGCCGTCAGCGACCGAGTTCGCACCCAAGGCCACGCTGCCTGCGTGGCTCGCCTGGGCTTCACGACCCAGTGCCAGTGCACTCTCGGCAGTCGCCGTCGCGTTGTAGCCCACCGCCGTGCTGCCCTGGCCCTGCGCCGACGAATCGCTGGGCGTCAGCCCGGCTTCGTTCGTGCGCACATAGCGGATGCCCAGGCCATTGGCGTCGGTATTCGCCTGGCTCGTATCACCCGCGATCGTGGTCAGGGTGTCGCCCAATTGCGTCACATTGCCTTCGACCGTGGTCACCCGGCCATCCAGCGCCGTCACGTTCTCGTTCGTCTGATTCAGTTGCGCACCATTGACCGCGTCCGTGCTGGTCGCCGACAACTCCCCCTGCGACACGTTGGTGATCCGCGTACCGCCCGTGGCCCCACCGTCGGTCGACGGTGTGCCCGCCAACGTGATCGTGTCCTTCGCATCGCCTACGTTGCCGTCGTACTGCACCGCACGATCACCCAGGTTGTTCACGTTCGTGGCCACCGACTGCAACTGGCTGACGTTCACCGCATCGCTCGCTTGCGCACCCGCGGCCACGTTCGTCACCCGGCGTTCGGTTCCGGCACTGCCGACACTGACCTCGCCCACGGGCACCGTTCCAGCAATCGTGCCCGTGCCCGGGTTGTACGCTGCCATGCCCAGCGTGCTACCGTCAGCGATCGAGTTCGCACCCAAGGCCACGCTGCCTGCGTGGCTCGCCTGGGCTTCACGACCCAGTGCCAGTGCACTCTCGGCAGTCGCCGTCGCGTTGTAGCCCACCGCCGTGCTGCCCTGGCCCTGCGCCGACGAGTCGCTGGGCGTCAGCCCTGCTTCGTTCGTCCGCGCGTAACGGATACCCAGGCCATTCGCATCCGTGTTCGCCTGGCTGGTATCACCCGCGATCGTGGTGATCGTGTCGCCTATCCCCGCGATATCGGACGTGTTCCGGGCCACGTTCTCATTCGTCTGATTCAGTTGCGCGCCATTGACCGCGTCCGTGCTCGTGGCCGACAACTCCCCTTGTGACACGTTGGTGATCCGCGTGCCACCCGTGGCGCCACCATCGGTAGACGGTGTGCCCGCCAGGGTGATCGTGTCCTTCGCATCGCCCACGTTGCCGTCGTACTGCACCGCACGGTCACCCAGGTTATTCACGTTCGTGGCCACCGACTGCAACTGGCTCACGTTCACCGCATCGCTCGCCGCCGCGCCCGCAGCCACGTTCGTGACCCGGCGTTCGTTGCCAGTACTGCCCACGCTGACCTCGCCCACGGGGGCCGTGCCAGCAAGGGTTCCCGTACCCGGGTTGTAGGCGGCCACGCCCAACGTGCTGCCGTCAGCGACCGAGTTCGCGCCCAAGGCCACGCTGCCCGCGTGGCTTGCCTGCGCTTCACGGCCCAGCGCCAGCGCGCTGTCGGCCGTCGCCGTCGCGTTGTAGCCCACCGCCGTGCTGCCCTGGCCTTGTGCCGACGCGTCGCTGGGCGTCAAGCCCGCCTCGTTCGTGCGCACATAGCGGATACCCAGGCCGTTCGCATCGGTATTCGCCTGACTCGTATCACCCGCGATCGTGGTGATCGTATCGCCGATCCCGGCGATGTCGGACGTGTTCCGCGCCACGTTCTCGTTCGTCTGATTCAGTTGCGCACCATTGACCGCATCCGTGCTCGTGGGCGACAACTCGCCTTGCGACACGTTCGTGATCCGCGTCCCCCCCGTGGCGCCGCCATCGGTCGACGGCGTGCCTGCCAGCGTGATCGTGTCCTTCGCATCGCCCACGTTGCCGTCGTACTGCACCGCCCGATCACCCAGGTTGTCCACGTTCGTGGCCACAGATTGCAACTGGCTCACGTTCACCGCATCGGTCGCTACCGCACCCGCTGCCACGTTCGTGACCCGGCGCTCGTTGCCGGTGCTACCCACACTGACCTCGCCCACGGGCGTTGCGCCAGCAATCGTGCCCGCGCTTGGGTTGTACGCCGCCATGCCCAGCGTGCTACCGTCGGCGACCGAGTTCGCGCCCAAGGCCACGCTGCCCGCGTGGCTTGCCTGCGCTTCGCGGCCCAGCGCCAGCGCGCTGTCGGCCGTCGCCGTCGCGTTGTAGCCCACCGCCGTGCTGCCTTGACCTTGTGCCGACGAATCGCTGGGCGTCAGCCCTGCTTCGTTCGTCCGTACATAGCGAATGCCCAGGCCATTCGCATCCGTGTTCGACTGGCTCGTATCACCGGTAATGTTGGTCAGCGTGTCGCCCAGTTGCGTCACGTTCTGGTTCGTCTCGTACAGCTGCGAGCCGTTTACCGCATCCGTACTCGTCGCGGACAACTCGCCTTGCGACATGTTCGTGATCCGCGTACCGCCCGTGGCCCCACCGTCTGTCGATGGCGTACCCGCCAGGGTGATCGTGTCCTTCGCATCGCCCACGTTGCCGTCGTACTGCACGGCACGGTCACCCAGGTTGTTCACGTTCGTGGCCACCGACTGCAACTGGCTCACGTTCACCGCATCGGTCGCTACCGCACCCGCTGCCACGTTCGTGACCCGGCGTTCGGTGCCGGCGCTGCCCACACTGACCTCGCCCACCGGCGCCGTCCCGGCGATCGTGCCCGTGCCCGGGTTGTACGCACCCGTACTCAGCGTGCTGCCATCAGCGACCGAATTCGCACCCAGCGCCACGCTGCCCGCGTGACTGGCGCGGGCTTCGCGGCCCAGCGCCAGCGCGCTGTCGGCCGTGGCCGTCGCGTTGTAGCCCACCGCCGTGCTGCCCTGCCCTTGCGCCGACGAATCGCTGGGCGCCAGCCCAGCTTCGTTCGTGCGCACGTAACGGATGCCCAGGCCATTCGCATCCCTGTTCGCCTGGCTGGTATCACCCGCGATCGTGGTGATCGTGTCGCCGATTCCCGCGATATCGGACGTGTTCCGGGCCACGTTTTCATTCGTCTGATTCAGTTGCGCACCGTTGACCGCATCCGTGCTGGTCGCCGACAGCTCGCCCTGAGACACGTTGGTGATCCGCGTACCGCCCGTGACGCCGCCGTCGGTCGATGGCGTGCCCGCCAGCGTGATCGTATCCTTCGCATCGCCCACATTGCCGTCGTACTGCACGGCACGATCACCCAGGTTGTTCACGTTCGTGGCCACCGACTGCAACTGGCTCACGTTCACCGCATCGCTCGCCTGCGCACCCGCTGCCACGTTCGTGACCCGGCGCTCGTTGCCAGCGCTGCCCACACTGACCTCGCCCACGGGCACCGTTCCGGCAATCGTGCCCGTGCCCGGGTTGTACGCCGCCATGCCCAGCGTGCTACCGTCAGCGACCGAGTTCGCGCCCAAGGCCACGCTGCTTGCGTGGCTTGCTTGCGCTTCACGGCCCAGCGCCAGCGCGCTGTCGGCGGTCGCCGTGGCGTTGTAACCCACCGCCGTGCTGCCTTGACCTTGTGCCGACGAGTCGCTGGGCGTCAGCCCTGCTTCGTTCGTCCGTGCATAGCGAATGCCCAGGCCGTTCGCATCGGTGTTCGCCTGGCTCGTGTCACCCGCGATGTTGTTGAACGTATTGCCCAGCTGCGTCACATTCTGGTTCGTCTCGTACAACTGCGATCCATTGACCGCGTCCGTGCTCGTGGCCGACAGCTCGCCCGCCGCCACGTTGCTGATCGTCGTCGGGTTGCCGCCCGGATT
>NZ_JBBUKU010000003.1:0-538686 GCF_038066655.1 Pigmentiphaga sp. YJ18
TGGGAGCCCGCGGCGAAGGCAGGCAGTTCATCGCCCGTGGGCGAGCGGAACTCGACACTGATGATGCCCTGCGCTTCAAGGCGGATGGCGTGAACCAGTACCGTAAGGAGTGAGCTGCTGTTCATGAAAGGTCGAAAGAAACGGTTATGCGTCGGCACGCAGGGCGATGTCGAGCCGCGCAAACGCATCGATCTCCACGGTCAGACCGGGAAAAACGAGGCCACGCACCTCGACCAACGTGGAACACGGATAAGGCGACTGGAAGAACTCCTTGCGGGCCCTTCCGACTTCATCCTTGTCCTGAATGTTCGTCACGTAAATCACCAGTTTATAAATATTTTGCACCCCTCCGCCAGCGGCCTCGACCAAAGCTCGGATTTTGCCTAGCACAATCAGGGTTTGTTCGTAGGTACCGAGGGGCGACGCGGCCGTCGATTCGGGGTTGGCCGTCATGCCCGACATCGAGATTTCATTGCCCAGGACCAGGCAATTGGACCAGGTGGCCGTTTCGCGCTCGGGCACCGACGGCGCGACGACGCGGCGCGCGGCCGCGCCGCCGCTCATCGGGGCCTCCAGGCGCCGCGGATTCCCCGGACGGGGAATCCGTACCCGGCAAGGCGGCTCACGCCGTCTTCCCTTTCAGTTGCTCGAACTGCTCGGTCGCCAGGTTGCGCAGGTGGCGGCGCAGGCGAACCAGCCCGATGTCGTGCTGGTACAGGTTCTCGCGCTGATTGGCGTCGGGCTCCATGACTTCCAGCACTTCGCGGTCCTGCTCCAGCACCGCCCAGTGGCGCGCTTCCAGCCGGTTGCGGTACAGGAACTGCCACGCATGGCGCTGCCAGCCCGAGACCTTGCGGCAGCGCCAGTGGAACACGGCGGCGAGGTTCTCGGAGATGGGAGTGTAGGTGCCGACGATGGCGAAGCTGCCGCCGGGGCCGCCGGTGGACGGATACGGGATTTCGAGCCGCAGCCAGTGCAGGCCGGTGTTCGCCCATTCGGTCCAGTCGAAGTTCACGCCGCGCTGGCCCTTCTTCTCGAAGACGAAGCCGTGCTCGGTGTCGCGCACGCCGAAATCGGCCACCGAGGAACCCTCGGCCATCGAGTGCGACTGCTTGTGCAGATAGGTCCCGTGCATCGGGTCCATGACGTTGTCGATGACGTAGCGATAGTCGCCGCGCCATTCGGTGTAGCACAGGAAGGCCGCGTACTCGTCCGAGACCAGTTCTTCGGGCAGCGTGAAGTCGGGCGCCTCGTCCACGTTGGTGGCCGAGTTGTACAGGAACACCGCGCCGTTGCGCTCGACCACGTGGAAGGAACGCGCGGCGCGCTTGCCTTCCAGGCTGCAGCCGGGGCTGCCCGGCACGTTGGTCACCACGCCGTCGGCGCGCACCTGCACGCCATGGTAGCCGCAGGCGATGCGGTCACCCAGCAGGATGCCGCGCGACAGCGGCGCGCCGCGGTGCGGGCAATGGTCTTCCAGCGCGTACAGCTTGCCGGCCTCGTCGCGCCAGAACACCAGCTTCATGCCCAGGCGGCGCAGCGACACGGGCTTGTCGGCGATGAAGTTGGACGGACAGATCGCGTACCAGGTGTCTTTCAGGCCGTTCGCGAGCAGGGTGTCGGGGCTATCGATCTTGATCATGGCGGACTCCTCAGGCGGTCTCGGCCAGGCGGGCCAGTTCGGATTGCAGCAGGTCCTCGGTCCAGGGCACGCCGTTGGGCGCCGGAGGGCCGGCATGGTTCAGGTATTCGACGATGGGCGCGAGTTCATGCTTGCCCGCCGCGAAGGCGCGCTCGAGCGAATCGCCCAGCAGGCTTTCCCACTCGGTGGGCGTGCGGCGCCGTGCCTGATGCGGGTCCAGATAACGGTCTTGTTGCATCATTTACCTCCGTTGCGTACGCGTTCGCGGATGCGTTCGCGAACGGGAACAAAGTCATAAGTGGGATAGCACTCGGTGCGGAACACACCCCAGGCCGAGCGCTCGAGTTCGACGTTGACCGTGGCCAGCAGATGCGGCGGCACCTCGAGCGTCACGATCTGCCCCAGCCCCATCGCCACGGTCCAGGACACGATCTTCACGCCCTCGGGTGGGAACCGCTCCCACCAGTCGGCTTCTTTCAGCTTGGTCTGGACCGCGTCCAGATTGTTCGACTGATCGTGCTTGAGCAGCACGGTCAACATCACATTCGCCGGCTCGGCCATACGTCGCCCCTACTTCTTCTCGGTAAGAAACTTGCCGTCGGGCGCCTTGGCGTTCTTCTGGCGGCGGGTATTGCCGTCCAGGCCGCCATCGATCGCCCATTCGGCGAACACGGTGGGACCGGGCTCGAAGTCGCGGGCTTCCCACTCGGCATCCAGGTAGTCGTCGTCGGCGTAGTACTCGATCAGGCCACCGCCCGGGAAATTGAAGTACCAGAAGTAGGCCGACGAGATCGGATGCCGGCCCGGGCCGAGCTGCGTGCTCCAGCCATCGCGGGCCATCGCCATGCCGCCGCCGAACACTTCGTGGATGTCGCGCACGGCGAAAGCGACGTGGTTCAGGCCGGCGCGCGGCTGCGGCGGCTGCAGCAGGAACAGGTCGTGGTGGCCGCCCTCGGGCGCGCAGCGCAGGAAGGCGCCCTTGCCCGGATAGCGGTCGGAAGCCACGAAACCGAAGTTCTCGGTATAGAACTGCTCGCAGGCTTTCACATCCTTCACGAAGAACACCACATGCCCGACTTCGATGGGGGTGGCGCGCTCGTAGATCGGGCTGCGCTCGTTGCGGCGGGCCTTGGTACCCCAGGTGTTCATGCCCGGGCTGTCGAGATCGAGGTCGATCTTGCGGGTGGTCTGGAAACGCACGGCCAGGCCGTTGGGATCGGTACAACCGACCCGGCCGCCTTCGTTCACGTAGCCCGGCTTGTCCTTCAGGCGAGCCGCGAAACGCTCCAGCACCTCGTCGCTGGACACGCCCCACACCACTTCACGCAGCGTCGGGCCGTCCTCGATCGCCGGCGGCAGTCCCGGGAAATCGGTGGTCTTCACGATCACCCGGCACTTGTTCATCGACTCGAACACCAGCGACTTGTCCGTTTCCTCGGCCAGCGTCAGGCCCCAGTCGGACAGGAATTTCCTGCAGGCGGCCAGATCGTCGGCGCCGTAGGTGATTTCGTCTATACCCAATACGTCCATTTTGCTCTCCTACCTCAGTTTGCCCAAGGCAACGGATTCTGGTTCATGCCCCAGTACATGCCTTTCTGTTCCATGTACTGCAGGATGCCGAGTCGGCCCTTCTCGCGGCCGAGGCCGCTGTCGCGCCAGCCGCCGAACGGCGTGGAGATCGAGAAGAACTTGTAGGTGTTGATCCACACCGTACCGGCCTGCACGGCGCGGCCGACGCGCCAGGCGCGCTTGTAGTCGCTCGTCCAGATGCCGGCCGCCAGCGCGTACACGCTGTCGTTGGCCTGCTCGATCAGGTTCTCTTCGTTGTCGAAGGGCATCGCCACCAGCACCGGCCCGAAGATTTCCTCCTGGCTGATGCGCGCCTGGTTGTCCAGGCCTTCGATGATGGTGGGGCGATAGAAATAACCCTTGTCGTAGATGCCGCCTTCCGGACGCTGGCCGCCGGTGCGGATGCGGCCGCCTTCGGACACGCCCATCTCGACGTAGCGCTCGATCGACTCGCGATGGCGGCCGGTGATGAGCGGGCCCATCTGGGTGCGCTCGTCGGCGGGGTCGCCCACGCGCAGCGCGGCGGCACGCTGGGTCAGTCGGTCCAGGAACTGCTCATAGATGGACGAGGCGACGAACAGGCGCGAACCGGCGATGCAGGACTCGCCCGACGAGCTGAAGATGCCGTACAGCACGCCGTTGACGGCATGGTCCAGGTCGGCGTCCTCGAACACCATGGTGGGCGACTTGCCGCCCAGCTCCAGCGACACCGGCATCATCTTGTCGGCGGCGATGTGGGCGATGTGCCGGCCGGTGGTCGTGCCGCCGGTGAAGGACACGCGCTTGACCAGCGGATGCTTGGTGATGGCGTCGCCGATGACCGAACCCTTGCCGGGCAGCACGCTGATGATGCCCTTGGGCACGCCGGCTTCCTCGCAGATGGCGGCCATGTCCAGCGCCATCAGCGGCGTGACTTCGGCGGGCTTGACCACGAGGGCGTTGCCGGCGGCCAGCGCCGGAGCCATCTTCTGGGCCTCGCTGGCGATGGGCGAGTTCCACGGGGTGATGGCGGCCACCACGCCCATGGGGTCGTACACGCTCATGGACATGTAGTCGCCGCGCGACGGGGTGATCACTTCCTCCAGCGTCTCGCAGGCGGCGGCGAAGAACTGGAAGGTGCCGGCCGCGCTGGCCACCAGCGCGCGCGTTTCGCTGATGGGCTTGCCGTTGTCCAGGCGCTGGCGCTGGGCCAGGTCCTCGGCGCGCTCGCGGATCAGTTGCGCGATCCGGTACAGCACGGCGGCGCGTTCGTGCGGCTTGCGCTGGGCCCAGCCGCTGGTGCGGAAGGCCTGGTGCGCGCCCTGGATCGCCTCTTCGACGTCGTCCAGGCTGGCCGCGTTCAGGTAGGCCACGGGCTCGCCGGTGGCCGGATAGAGCGTGGCGTAGCGGTCGCCGCCGCCCTCGCGCCAGACGCCGGCGACGCAGATGGGAAGATTCTTGTCGGAAATCAGCATGGTTCAGGCTCCCGCCTTGTCGGTCGCGGCCTTGACCGGGGGACCCGCGAACTTGGTGTTGAAGCCGCCGACCGACAGCATGTCGATCTCGACGATGAACGGCCCCTTGGCGGCCAGGCCCTGCTTGAGCGCGCCTTCCAGCTCGTCCAGGTTCCTGACGCGGGCATGGCCCAGGCCCATGGCCTGGGTCAGCAGCGCGTAGTCCGGGGTGTGCAGCTGCACGTAGTGCTTGCGCCCGCCGTAGACCGCGTCCTGGATGTTCTTGATGACGCCGTACGCCTGGTCGTTCATCAGGACGATCAGCATGTCGGCCTGTTCCTGCACGGCCGTCGCCAGCTCGCCCAGGTTCAGGATGAAGCCGCCGTCGCCGGCCAGCGTGAAGGTCTTCTTGCCCGAGCCGCTGACGGCCGCGCCCACGGCGGCGCCCACGCCCATCGCCAGGCCCAGGCCGATGCCGCCGCCCAGGGCGTGCACGCCGGCCTTGGGCTCATGCAGGCACGGCAGGCGGTTGCCCCAGATGCTGTTGGACAGCGTGACGTCGCGCACCCAGTTGAAGGATTCGCCCACCACGGATTGCAGGGTGTCGATCAGCCTGGTGTAGGGGCCGACGTCGTCGCGCAGCTTGGCCATCGCGCCCTGCTTGGCGGACTGGATGTCGTCCAGGAACTTGGGGTCGACCGACATCTTGCCTTCCAGCCGGTCGGCCAGGCCCTTGAGCGCCAGGGTGGCATCGCCGTTGACGAAGAAATCGGTCGTGTAGGCACGGCCGTCCGCCTGCGAATCGGCATCGATGCGGTAACGGGTGGCGGGCAGCTTGATCGCGTACTTCAGCGTCTCGTTGCTGCGCAGGCGCGAACCGACCACCAGCAGCGCGTCCACGGTCTGGTAGAGGTTCTCGACCGGCTTGGCGACCGTGAACGAACCCAGGCAGGCCGGATCGTTTTCCGGGATCACGCCTCGGCCCTGCGTGCTGGTGATCACGCCGAAGCCCAGCTTGACCAGGCGGCGAACCTGCTCGCCGGCCTGGCGGGCACCGCCGCCCAGCCACAGCAGCGGACGCTTGGCCTGGGCCAGGCGCCGGGCCAGCTCGTCCAGCGCGGCCTCGGACGGCACCAGCGCCGCCACGGGCAGCGGGCTCAGGTCGGCGGGTTCGTCGATCAGGGCGGCCTGCACGTCGATGGGGATCTCGATGCTGACCGGACCGGTCGGGGCCGTCATGGCGATCTGCACCGCGCGCTTGACGATGCCGATGGCGGTCTCGGGCGTGCGGATGCGGAAGGCGGCCTTGGACACGGCCTGCAGCATGTCGAGCTGGTGGTTGGCTTCGTGGATGAAGCCCAGGTTCTGGTCCAGGTAGGGGCTATCGATCTGGCCGGTCAGGTGCAGCAGCGGCGTGCCGGCGGTGATGGCCTCGACCATCGAGCCGGCGGCATTGCCGGCGGCGGTGCCGGTGCTGGTCACGGTCACGCCCAGGCCGCCGGTGGTGCGGGCATAGGCGTCGGCCATGTTGGTCGCGCCGGCTTCGCCGCGGGCCATGACGAAGCGGATGTTCCCGCGTTCGCCGAAGGCGTCCAGGATGGGCATGTTGTGGATCGAGATGACCCCGAATGCCGCCTTGACGCCGCAGTTCTCGAGGAACTGCGCAATGGCTGCGCCGACGGTGATACGGTTGACATTAGGCATGACGGCAAACCCCTCCGGAGATATCGATATGGCTGCCCGTCGTGTAGGAAGACAAGGGCGTGGCAAGGAAGAAAATGGCCCGCGCGGGCTCTTCGGGACGGCCGAGGCGGCCCAGCGGAATCTGTTTTTCGGCGGCGATGCGGCCCGTCCATTGCTCCCAGGTCAGCGCGCGGTCCTTGCGCTCCTCGTAGCGGCGGCGCCATTGGCCCGACTCGACCAGGCCCAGCAGGATGCCGTTCACGCGGATCTTCTTGGGAGCCAGTTCGAAGGCCAGCGAGCGCACCAGGTTGTGGATGCCGGCGCGCGCGGCCGACGTGGCCACCATGTGCGGTTCGGGCTGGATGGCCAGCAGCGAATTCACGCACACGATCGCGGCATCCTCGCTCTGCTCAAGCTGCGGAATGAAGGTGCGGGTCGGGTTGATGACCGAGAAGAACTTCAATTGGACTTCGTCCAGCCAGGCCGAGTTCTCGGTGCTGGCGAACGTGGATACACGGCCCTGGCCGGCGTTGTTGACCAGGATGGACGCCGTTCCCAGTTCCTTTTGCACCTGGGCGGCGAAGGCCTCGACCTGTTCGGGCACCAGCACGTCGCAGCGGGCCGCAAGGATGCGGGCGCCGGGAAAACGGGCAAGGAGGCCTTCCCTGGCTTCCTTGAGCTTGTCCTCGTTGCGGCCGCAGAAGGCGACCGCCGCGCCGGCTTCCAGCAACAAGCCGACCGTCGCGAGACCGATGCCCGAGGTACCCCCCGTGACGACGGCGACTTTCCCGTCAAGCTTATACATAGTCATTAGGCAACCATTCCGTTCAGTTTTTCATCGAGACCGTAGGCGGCATCCTGCCCACGGTAGTTGAGCAAAGAAGAGAGTTCGGCGGCGCTTTCGCACACGCTGTCGGCCAGGCGCTCCAGGCGGCCGGCTTCCAGCGGCACGGCGGGCATCGCCACGCCCAGCGCGGCGGCGATGGCTCCGCCCTGCTCGCGCACCGGCGCGGCCAGGGTCGAGATGCCCGATTCGAAAAAGCCTTCGTGCAGTAGGTAGGGCCGCCGGCGGTCCTCCGCCAGCAGCGCGTGCAATTGCTCCACGGAGCGCGGCGTGAACGCGTTGACGATGGGCAGCGTGCCCTGCGGATACAGCTCGCGCAGTTCGTCCAGGGACATGTCGGCCATCAGCACCCGGCCCAGCACCGTGGCGTGGGCGGGCAGGCGCGTGCCGACGTTCACCGAGCTGGCGAGCGGGGTATTGGCGGCCGCCTTGGCGACATAGACGATGTCCGCGCCGTCGCGCACCACCAGGTGACAGGAAAGATTGAACTCGTTGCGCACCCGCTCCAGCAGGGGGGCCCCCAGTTGGGTCAGTTCGAGCGAGGCGAGGTATTCGAAGCCCAGGCGCAGCACGGCCATGCCCAGGAAGTAGTCGCGGCCGTTGTCCGCGCGATGGATGAATCCCATGCGCTCGAGCGTGGCCAGCAGCCGGAATACCGTGGTGCGGGGCACGCCCAGCCGGCGCGCCAGTTCGGGGGCGTTCATGGCGCCCTGGGCCTGGCCGACCTCGCACAGCACGCGCAGGCCGCGCTCCAGGCCGGGAACGACGTACTTGTCCTGCGAAGTTTCCTGAGGAAGAAGCGGGTTCACGGCGCGCGCCAGGGTTCGTTCGAGCAGCTAAGGGATGGGCATGAATGTCGTTTCAAATATGAACTGACAATCCATACACGGAACAGAACGAAATATAGCCGCTCCGCCTTCCCGTCGTCACTAGGGTAAACCCTAGATAACGCTCAGCGGCCTTCGGCGTCCAGGCCCAGCACGCGCAACCGCGCGCGCAGCCGCCGTATTTCGTTGCTCATGTCGAGGATCAGGGCCGCCGCGTCCAGGCTGGCGTCGAAATCGCGCTGCAGGTCGCGCGCCGCCAGCGCCTGCCGCAGCGCGGCGCTGTCGAAACACCAGTCGGCCGGACGGCCGCTGGCCTCGATGATGCCGACCCGGACCAGCTGCAGCACCCAGGTCTCTTCCGCGCCGCAGGCCCGGGCCAGCTCCCCGGTGCTGAGCGGCTGTTCCTTGCCCACCAGGGTGGCGGTGACGGCAACCGTCTTCATCGTCAGTCTCCCAGGTTCCGGCGCGGGTCGAAGGGCACTTCCTGCGCCAGGTGTCTATACGCCGCCTTCGCCTTCTCGGTGTCGGCGGGCGGCCAGGCGATCTCCAGTACCAGATAGAAATCGCCGGCCGGGTCCCCCGGGATGCCCTTGCCCTTCAGACGCAGCTTGCGGCCGTCGCGCGAATTCGCCGGCACGTTGACCTCGACCGGCCCGTGCGGCGTGGGCGCCCGCACCGTGGCGCCCAGCGCGGCCTCCCAGGGGGCGACCGGCAGGTCCATGTACAGGTCGCGGCCCTCGACCCGATAGCGCGGGTGGGGCTTGATCCGGATCTCGAGGTAGAGGTCGCCGTTCTCGCCGCCGCCCAGGCCCGGCATGCCCTGCCCCGCCAGCCGGATGAATTGCCCTTCCCGTATCCCGGCCGGGATGCGCACGCTCAGCGTGCGCGTCTGCAGCCGGGGCTGGCCGTTCTCGTCGTGGCCGATGGAGCGCAGCGAGATGTCGCGGGTCGCGCCGTGCAGGGCGTCGTCCAGGTCGATCTCGATGGCGGCGTGGTGGTCCTCGCCGCGGGCGCGCATCTGCGCGCCGCCCGGACGCTGGCGCGCGCCGAACAGCGACGAGAAGAACTCGCTGAACGCCGCATCGTCGTTGGGGCTGGCCCCGCGGAACTCGAACCCGCTGTCCCAGTCGGGCGGCGGGCGGAAATCGCCGCCGGACGAGACGCCGGCCGCCAGGTTGTCGTAGGCGGCCCGCTTCTCGGGATCCTTCAGCACCTGGTAGGCCTCGTTGACGTCGCGCATGCGCTGCTCGGCGTCGGCTTCCTTGCTGACGTCGGGATGGTACTTGCGGGCCAGCTTGCGGTAGGCATGCCGGATATCGTCGTCCGACGCCCCCTGCTCGACGCCCAGAGTAGCGTAGTAGTCCTTGAACTCCATAGCCGCGGTCTCGCAAAGTAAAGTGCCGCCCCTGCCGGGGGGGTTACCGTCTTATATGTGGGACACGCCGACCGATTTCAATCGCCCGGGGCGAAGGAGGACCCTCGTCGGCTTCCAGTCTATCAGGGCGGGCCGGACAGCAGAACCTTGGCGATTTGTGCCGTATCCTTCGAGGACCTCATTCGAACTCAAGGAACGACGCCTCCCCATGCACGCGCCATCGGACTACGTCGGCCGCTTCGCCCCCAGCCCCACCGGCCCCCTGCACCAGGGCTCGCTGGCGGCCGCGCTGGCCAGCCATCTGGACGCCCGCGCCCATGGCGGACGCTGGCTGGTGCGTGTCGAGGACCTGGACGCGCCGCGGGTCGTGGAAGGCGCCGACCGCGTCATCCTGGACCAGTTGCGGGCCCTGGGCCTGCACTGGGACGGCGAGGTGCTCTACCAGTCCTCGCGCCACCAGGCCTACCGCGCGGCCTTCGATACGCTGCGGCGCCAGGGCATGGTCTACGCCTGCGGCTGCACGCGCAAGGAAATCGCCGATTCCGTCCTGAGCGCGCGCGGCTACCTGCCGGCCGGCGAACTGCCCTATCCGGGCACCTGCCGCGGCGGGCTGCACGGCAAGCCGGCCCGCGCCTGGCGGCTGCGCGTGCCGCCGGGCACCGTGCGCATCGACGATCGATGGATGGGGGTGATCGAACAGGACGTGGCGGACGAGGTGGGCGACTTCGTGCTGTTCCGCGCGGACGGGATGTGGGCCTACCAACTGGCTGTGGTGGTGGACGACGCCGAGCAGGGCGTCACCGACGTCGTGCGCGGCAAGGACCTGATCGGCTCCACGCCCAGGCAGAAAATCCTGCAGACGCTGCTGGCGCTGCCGGTCCCCCGGTGGATGCACGTGCCGGTGGTGGTCAATGCCGACGGGCAGAAACTGTCGAAACAGACCGGCGCGGCCGCGATCGATACGCAGCGGCCGCTGGCCGCGTTGCAGGCCGCGTGGCGCCACCTGCAATGCGAGCCGCTGCCGGCGGCGGACGTCCCCGCCTTCCTGGCCGAGGCGACGGACCGCTGGGCGCGGCGATGGGCAATACGTCGGGGATGAGGCCGGGGCGCGGCAAGCGCCCCGACGATGGCCGGAGGTCAGTCCTTCTTGCCGCCGCCCAGCAGCACGGCCAGCGGCCGCTTGGCGGAAGTGCGGGGCGGCACGGGAGGCGCCTCGCTGTGGACCGGCTCGGTGCCGTTCGCGGGCACGTAGGGGCGGAAGAAGAAATCGTCGACGGGCTTGGCCGGCGGCTCGTAGCGATGGCGCTCGCCACGTTCGCCGCGTCCGCCATGGCTGCGGACCGGACGTTCGCGATCGCGTTCGCCGCGCGACGATGCCAGCACCGACGCCGGCAGGTCCAGCTGGCCGCGCGGGATCTCGCGCTTGATCAGCTTCTCGACGTCGAGCAGGAAGCGCTCTTCCTCGGGCGCGAACAGCGCGATGGCCTCGCCCGTCGCGCCGGCACGGCCGGTGCGCCCGATGCGGTGCACGTAGTCCTCGGCGTTGTAGGGCAGGTCGTAGTTGATCACGCAGGGCACGCCGGCCACGTCCAGGCCGCGGGCCGCGACGTCGGTCGCCACCAGCACCTCCAGTTCGCCGGCCTTGAAGGCCTCGAGCGCCTTCATGCGATCGGCCTGGGTCTTGTCGCCGTGGATGGACTCGGCCCGCACGCCGTCGCGCTCGAGCTGCCGCGCCAGGCGGGCGGTGCCGATCTTCGTGTTGGAGAACACGATGACCTGCTTCAGGCCGCGCGACTTGACCAGGTGCACGACCGCCGCGCGCTTGGCGTCGCCGCTCAGCTTGTAGGCGATCTGGCTGACGGTGTCGGCCGTGGCGTTGCGCGCCGCGACCTCGATCTCGACCGGCTGCGTCAGGTAGGAGCGCGCCAGCTTGCGGATCTCGTTGCTGAAGGTGGCCGAGAACAGCAGCGTCTGGCGCTGCTGGGGCAGCAGGCGGATGATGCGTTCAAGGTCCGGCAGGAAGCCCATGTCGAGCATCCGGTCGGCCTCGTCCAGCACCAGCATGCCGACCTGGCCCAGATTGATGGTTTTCTGCTCGACGTGGTCGAGCAGGCGTCCCGGGGTCGCGATCAGCACCTCGCAGCCGCGCCGCACTTCTTCCTTCTGGGGGCCGATGTCGACCCCGCCGAAGACCACGGCCGCGCGCAGGGGCGTGAACTGGCTGTAGCGCTTGACGTTATCGGCCACCTGGTCGGCCAGCTCGCGCGTGGGCGTGAGGATCAGCGCGCGCACGGGATGCCGGGCAGGCGATGCGCTGTGGTTGGCCAAGGGCATGAGCCGATGGAGGATGGGAAGGGTGAAAGCCGCGGTCTTGCCGGTTCCGGTTTGCGCTGCGCCCATTACGTCGCGGCCGCTGGTGACGACCGGAATTGCTTGCGCCTGGATAGGCGTCGGAATGGTGTACCCAGTGGCGACGACCGCCTTGAGTATGTCGGGGTGCAGGCCGAAATCGGCAAAAGAACTGGGCCCTGATGCCGCTGTATCTGTCATGGTGGGGGACCACCAATGCCGCAACACGATGATGCGTATCAATAGTCCAGAAAAATCAAAGACTTAGATTTTACCCCAAAAGCCAGCCTGTCAGCCAGAAGGAAAAACCGGCGGCGGACGGGCCCGCCGCCCCGGCGCACCATGCTGTAATGGCGGCATCGCCACCCTGCTCCGCATGCGACATGCGCCTGTCCGTCATCATCATTGCCCGCAACGAGGCCCGCAACCTGGCCGACTGCCTGGAATCGGTCCGCTTCGCCGACGAGATCGTCGTGGTCGATTCGGGCAGCACCGACGAGACGGTGGACATCGCGCGCCAGCACGGCGCCCGGGTCGAGACCACCCCCGACTGGCCCGGCTTCGGCCCGCAGAAGAACCGCGCGCTGGCCCTGGCCACCGGCGACTGGGTGCTGTCGATCGATGCCGACGAACGGGTGACGCCCGAACTGGCCGCCGCGATCGCCGACGTCCTGCGCGCACCGCGCCACGACGCCTACGACATGCCACGGCTGTCCAGTTTCTGCGGCCGCTTCATCCGCCACAGCGGCTGGTGGCCCGACCGCGTGCTGCGCCTGTTCCGGCGCGGCACGGCCCGCTTCAGCGACGACCTGGTGCACGAAAAGGTGGTCGCCGACGGCGCGGTGGGACACCTGGCGCCGCATCTGCTGCACTACACCTATCCCGACCTGGACAGCGCCATCGCCAAGATGAACCGCTATTCCACGGACAGCGCGCAGGCCCTGCACGCGCGCGGCCGGCGCGCCGGCGTGGGTGCCGCGATCGGGCATGGCGCCTGGACCTTCGTGCGGCTGTACGTCTTCAAGCGCGGCTTCCTGGACGGCCGCCACGGGTTCCTGCTCGCGGCCACCGCGGCCGCCGGCAGCTTCTATCGCTATGCGAAGCTCAGCCTGAAATAGGCGCGGCCAACCGGCGAATGCGGCCATGCGCAAGATCATCCACTGCGATTGCGACTGCTTCTACGCATCGATAGAAATGCGCGACGACCCCAGCCTGCGCGGCCGGCCGCTGGCCGTGGGCGGGCGGCCCGAGACCCGGGGCGTGGTGGCCACCTGCAACTACGAGGCGCGCAAGTACGGCGTCCATTCGGCGATGTCGTCGGCGCGCGCGGTGCGGCTGTGCCCGGACCTGCTCATCATTCCGCCCAGGATGGAGATGTACCGCGTGGCCTCGGCGCAGATCATGGACATCTACCGCGACTACACCGAACTGGTCGAACCGCTGTCGCTGGACGAGGCCTACCTGGACGTGACCGGCAGCGACCGGCTGCAGGGCAGCGCCACGCGGATCGCCAGCGAGATCCGGCAGCGCGTGGCCCAGGCCGTCGGCATCACCGTCTCGGCGGGCGTGGCGCCCAGCAAGTTCGTGGCCAAGATCGCCAGCGACTGGAACAAGCCCGACGGCCTGTTCGTGGTGCGCCCGCAGGACGTGGACACCTTCGTGGCGGCCCTGCCCGTCGCCAAGCTTCACGGCGTGGGCAAGGTGACCGGCGCGCGGCTCAAGGCGCTGGGCGTCGAGACCTGCGCCGACCTGCGGGAATGGGAACACGACCGGCTGCGCGACGAATTCGGCGCGTTCGGCGAACGCCTGCACGACCTGTGCCGCGGCATCGACCTGCGCGAGGTCTCGCCCACCCGTGAACGCAAGTCGGTCAGCGTGGAGCAGACCTTCGTGACCGACCTGCACACGCTGGAGGCGTGCCAGGCGCTCCTGCGCGAGATGCTGGACCAGCTCGACGCGCGCGTGCGGCGCGCCGATGCCCAGAACCACATCCAGAAACTGTTCGTGAAACTGCGCTTCTCGGACTTCAACCGCACCACCGCCGAAGGCGTGGGCGCGGCGCTGGACGAGGAACAATTCCGCATCCTGCTGGCCACGGCCTTCCGCCGCAACCCGCGCGCCGTGCGGCTGATGGGCTTGGGCGTGCGCCTGGGCGCCCCCGGCGGACAGCTCGCGCTGTTCGGCGATCAGCCGACGGTTTCGGAACCCGACACCGTGTAGCCGGCCTCTTCGATCAGCTTGGCGATGCGCGCGGCATCGCCGGCCTGGTCGACGCGCACCTTCCCGGCGCCCAGGTCGACCTCGACATGGGCCTGGGGGTAGGCGGACTGCACCGCCTGGGTGACGGACTTGACGCAGTGTCCGCAGCTCATTCCCTGCACCTGGAATTCAAACATGGCATGACTCCTTTCTTGATGGTGTAGCCAGTATTTCCCTTCCCACGATGGCAAGGTCAAGCGCCGTTGCGCCGCGCCAACCAACGGGCGGCACCCTGCCCCGACCAGCGGCCGCTGGCAAGGCAGGCCGTGAGCAGATAGCCGCCGGTGGGCGCCTCCCAATCCAGCATCTCGCCGGCGCAGAAGACACCGGGCAGCGCGCCCAGCATGCCGTGTTCGTCCATGCCGTCGAACGCCACGCCGCCGGCGCTGCTGATGGCCTCGTCGATGGGACGCGGCGCGCGCAGCGTCAAGGGCAGCGACTTCACCCAGGCGGCCAGCCTGGCGGGATCGTGGAAATCGGCGGCCGGCACGATCTCGCGCAGCAGGCCCGCCTTCACGCCATCCACCTTGATACGCGCGCGCAGATGGTTGGCCATGGATTTGCTGCCGCGCGGCCACGCCAGTTCCTCGGCGACACGCTCCATGCCCAGCCCGGGCGCCAGGTCGAGCCGCAATTCGGCGTGGCCGTGGCGAGCGACGGCCTCGCGCAGGCGGGCCGAGGCGGCATAGACCAGGCTGCCCTCGACGCCGTAGCCGGACACGACGAACTCGCCGCCGCGGCGCCACTCGCCCTGCTCGTCGGACATGGCGAGCGTGACCGCGCGTACCGGCTGCCCCGCGTAGCGTTCGCGGAAATGCGGACTCCAGTCGATCTCGAAACCGCAGTTGGCAGGCGCCAGCGGTGCGATGCGCACGCCGCGCCCAGCCAGCCACGGCACCCAGGCCGCGTCCGATCCCAGCCGCGGCCAGCTCGCGCCGCCCAGGGCCAGCACCACGGCATCGTGGTGCTGGACCGCGCGGCCGGCCGGCGTGTCGAAGGCCAGCGCACCGCCTTCCTCCCATCCCAGCCATCGATGCCGCATGTGCAGGCGCACGCCCTGCCCCCGCAGCCGGTGCAGCCACGCGCGCAACAGCGGCGCGGCCTTCATTTCCTTGGGAAAGACCCGGCCCGAGGAGCCGACGAAGGTCTCGATGCCCAGGCCATGCACCCAATCGCATATGGCCCGGGCGCCGAACGCTTCGAGCATGGGTGCCAGCGCCTCGGCGCGATCGCCATAGCGGGCCAGGAAGGCCGCCGCCGGTTCGGAATGGGTGATGTTCAGGCCGCCTATGCCTGCCAGCAGGAACTTGCGGCCCACCGACGGCATGGCGTCGTAGACGTCCACCGCGATGCCCGCCCCGGCCAGTACCTCGGCGGCCATCAGGCCCGCCGGCCCGGCGCCCACCACAGCGGCGCGACCGGACGCGGTCAACGGCCCGGCCATGGCCGGCACGGCGCACCGTTCACAGGTTGACGACCCGGCCCATGGCCAGTTTCTCGGGCGAATAATTCAACAGGCGGGACAACTCCATGGCGGTGTTGCGCACCCGGCCGACCAGGTCGTCGATACGCTCGGGCTCGAAGCGCGACGAGGGGATCGTGGCGCCCAGCGCGGCCACGATGCGGCCGGTGGCGTCGCGCACCGGCGCGGCGATGGTCGAGACCCGCGCCTCGAAGAAGGCTTCCTGCAGCACATAGCCGCGTTCACGGTCCTTCTGCACCAGCTCGTACAAATCCATCACGGTCGTGGGCGTGCTGGAGGAATAGCTGGCCAGGTGTTCCTCGGGGAACAGCTCGCGCAGTTCGTCCAGCGTGAGATCCTCCAGCAGGACGCGGCCCAGCACCGTGGCGTGCGCGGGCAGCCGCGTGCCGACGTGGACCGAGCTGGTGAAGGGCGTGGGCGCCGACGACTTGGCGACGTAGACGATGGAGCGGCCATCGCGCACGACCAGGTTGCACGAGAACCCGATCTCGCCGCGCAGGCGCTCCAGCAGGGGCGCGCCCAGTTCGGTCAGTTCGAGCGAGGCCAGATATTCGAAGCCCAGCCGCAGCACGGCCAGTCCGAGCCGGTAGTCGTGCCCGCCCTCGGCCCGCTGGACGAAGCCCATGGACTCCAGGGTCATCAGCAGCCGGAAGACGGTGGATCGCGGCAGGCTGAGGCGGCGCGCCAGTTCGGGGGCCGACAGCTTGCGGTCGACGTGGCTGAATTGTCCCAGCAACAGCAGGCCGCGCTCCAGCGCCGGGACGAGATACTTGTCCTGCGCGACCTCCGAGATATTCCCTTTGCTCATGGTGTGACCGACTGTCTGATGGCTTGCGGACGGAATGATACCGGTCCCGACGGGCGGTGCCGGCCACGCCGCCCGCTTTTTTCAATTCATCACGAAACCGCCGTTGACCGGAAGGAGTTGCCCGGTAACGAAGCGCGCGAGGTCCGACAGCGCGAACAGCACCGATCCGCTCACGTCCTCGGGCACCTGTTCGCGGTGGATCGCCCGCTGGTCATGGTAGAGCTGGTGCCGCGCCTCGGGCACGTACTCCGTCGCCTCGACCAGGGTCAGCCCCGGGGCAATGGCATTGACGGTGATGTTGTCGGCGCCGAACTCGCGCGCCAGCGACCGCGTCATCGCCGTGACCGCGCCCTTGCTGGCGACGTAGGCCATCAGGTTGGGCGCGCCCCACAGGGCCGTGTCCGACGCCAGGTTGACGATGGCGCCCCGGCCCGACGCCTTGAGCGCCGCGTGGCAGGCGACGGACATCAGCCAGGTGCCGCGCACGTTGACCTGCATGACCTTGTCCCACACCTCGACCTCGAGCTGGTGCGCCGTGCGCCCGCCCGAGTTGGTGATGGCGGCGTTGTTCACCAGCCCGTCCAACCCGCCCAGCAGTTCGACGGCGCGCGCCGCGCACCGCTCGACCGAGGCCTTGTCGCCCAGGTCGACTTCGATGCCGTGCACCGGAAAGCCCCGCGCCTGCAGCGACTCGACCGCCTCTTTCAGCGTGTCGGCCAGGATGTCGGCCATGGCCACCTGCGCGCCGGCCTGGCACAGCGCCACCGCGAACTCGTAGCCCAGCCCGCGCGCCGCGCCCGTCACCAGGATGCGGCGGCCCCGCAGGAGATTACCGATAGTGCTTGAATCCAACATTGCTCCCATTACCCGCGCTCAGACCGTGGTGGTGGCCGCGCGCGGCAGATAGTGAAGTACGCGCTTCTCGGCCCAGACGACGCCCGCGTAGGCGACGATGCCGATCAGCGTAAGCACCGCGATCGTGACGAACACGGCCGAGGTATTGCCCTGTCCCTCGCCGTCGACCAGCAGGAAGCCCAGGCCCAGGTTGCCCCCGACCAGTTCGCCCACGGTCACGCCGATGACGGCCAGCGTCGAGGCGATGCGCAGGCCCGAGAACAGCGCCGGCAGCGCCGACGGGAACTCGACCAGGCGGAAGATCTGCCAGCGGCTGGCGTTGAGCGTGCGGACCAGGTTGACCATGTCCGGATCCACGGTGCGCACCGCCGACAGCACGTTGATCATGACCGGGAAGAACACGATCAGGATGGCGACCAGGATCTTGGGATAGATGGTGTAGCCCAGCCACATCACGAACAGCGGCGCGAAGGCCACCTTGGGCGCGATCTGCAGCGCCAGGATGTACGGCGACAGGATGGATTCGGTGGTGGGCGACAGGCCCAGCACCACGCCCACCACCAGGCCCAGCAAGGCGCCCAGGATGAAGCCGACGATCACCTCGAACGCGGTGATGCCGCTGTGCATGAGCAGCTCGCTGGTCTGCCACATATGGCCGAATTCCTGGACCACGCGGCTGAAGCGGGGCAGGATGAATTCCGGCATCTTGAGCAGGCCGGGACCCCATTCCCAGGCGGCCAGGAACACCACCAGGACCAGCAGGCTGCCGGCGGCCGTGGCGACTTTGCCCGAGAAGAACGGGCGGGCCGCCGGCTTGGCGGCGCCCGCCGCGGCGGGCGCGTTTTCGTTGGATACGGATACAGACATTACCGCTCAACCCCGACGAACTGGTTCGTATAAAGATCGGTCAAGGGTGCGGCCTTGGACACGATGCCTTCCGACACGTAGAACTTCTGCACTTCCGCCAGGCGGGCGGTGTCCATCTGGCCCAGCACCTTCTGGTCGGCGTACACGTACTTGTTGTACAGGCGCAGGATGCGCTCGAGCTTCTCTTCCTTGCCCTTGAAGGCCGGCGCGGCCTGGGCGTAGGTGGCGGCGGCGCTCTTGGGATCCTTCATCACGTCCTGCATGCCGCGCAGGGTCGCGCGCACCAGGCGCTTGATCAGGTCCGGGTTGTTCTTGATCGTTTCGTCCGAGGCGATGATGGCCTGCGCCATGCTGTTGAACGGTTTGTCGACCTTCAGGTACTCGACGTTGCCGTTGGTGGCCTCGTCGGCATCGACCAGCCAGTCGGGCGTGGCGGCCATGCCCTCGGACTTGCCGGCGGCGAACAGCTGCCAGACGCCGGCCGGGCCCGCGGCCTGAATGGACACGTCGTTCTTGCTCAGGTTGTACTTCTTGAGCGTGCCCAGCAGCGCGTAGTAGGTCGTGTCGCTGTACGAGATCACGGTCAGGGTCTTGCCCTTGAGATCAGGAACCGACTTGATCGGACCGTTCTTCTTGACCGCCAGCGCCGACAGCGAGCCTGCGCCCAGCACGGCGACGGCCTTCACCGGCACGCCGTTGGCGCGGACGATGATGGGCGTGTCGCCGATGGCGCCGCCGATCACGGCATTGCCGGCGCCGATCTGCTTGGCGACGTCGACGCCGCCCTTGCCCAGCACGAAATTGACCTTGATGTTCTCATCGGCGTAGTAGCCGCGCTGCTGCGCGATCATCCACGGGGCGAAGGCCGGCAGCGTGGGCGGCGCGGGCAGCAGATAGTTCACTTCCTCGGGCGCGGCGTGGACGGCGAAGGGCGAGGCGACAGCCACGGCGACGGCGGCCAGTTTGAAGCTGAACGAGACCAGAGCTTTTTTCATAGGGCTTCCTGTAAAGAATGGGCGCCCACGGGCGCGACGTGCGTGATCGGGAGAAATGGACGGTCAGTGCAGTTCGGCGGTTTCCTTGCCGACCTTCAGCAACTCCATCAGGCGCCCCTGCAGCGGGCCGATTTCCGGCAGCTTGCGCCGCTCCAGCGGGTTGTCCCGCATGGGCAGGTCGACGACGATTTCCTCGATGATGGTGCCGGGACGCTCGCTCATGACCAGCAGGCGGTCGGACAGCGCGATGGCCTCCACCAGGTCGTGGGTGATGAACAGCGCCGTCTTGCGCTTCTCGTACACCATCTTGGCCAGGTCCTGCTGCAGCACCATCTTGGTCTGCGCATCCAGGGCCGAGAACGGTTCGTCCAGCAGCAGCACCTGCGGGTCCACGGCCAGCGTGCGAGCCAGCGCGGCACGCTGGCGCATGCCGCCCGACAACTGGTAGGGATAGTGTTCCTCGAAGCCCTTCAGGTGGCACTTGGCCAACAGCTCGTCGGCGATCACCTTGCGCTCGCGGGCCGGGGCACCGTCGATTTCCAGTCCCAGCTCGACGTTGGCGCGGATGGTGCGCCACGGCATCAGCAAATCCTTCTGCAGCATGAACGCCACCTTGCGCACGGGCTTGGTGACGCGCTCGCCGCCCACGTAGACCTCGCCCTCGCTGGGCAGGTAGAGGCCGGCGCCCATGTTCAGCAACGTACTCTTGCCGCAACCCGACGGGCCGATGATGGACACCACCTCGCCGCTGCGTATGCTGAGATTGACGTCGGTGACCGCGGTGCGGGGTTCTCCCGTCTGGCGATCCATGAAGCGCTTGCCAACCTTGCGGAACTCGATTTCATTCATGTTGCGGGCCTGTAGGAACCGAAGCTTCGATCCGGCGGCGAACGGGAGCGGAACTGCCCCATCCCCGTGGTTGCGGGGGGCCGGACACTGCGATAGTGTTATTCGATCGCTGGGCCGGCATCGTTCGTCGTCTTAAATACGAAACCTCATCTCATATACGGAACAGTGGCAAAAATATAGCGCCTCGATTTTGGAGGCGCGACTGGGGTAAACCACTACCGATGCCGTAGCAAACTCCGGACCAGGGCAAAACCGGCCCCTACGACGAGGCGCAAGGCGCCGTGGCGGTGCGGCATCGCACCATCCACGGGCGGGAAGAAAGGAAACCGCACCCGGCCGGTGCGCCAGGCCGCGCGGCGCGGCCGTGCCGGCTAGCGGATCAGTTCGAGGAACTCGGCCCGCGTCGAGGGATTCTCGCGGAACGCGCCCAGCATGACGGAACTGACCATGGACGAGTTCTGCTTCTCGACCCCGCGCATCATCATGCACATGTGCTGGGCCTCGATGACCACGGCCACGCCCAGGGCGTCGGTCACTTCCTGGACGGCCTCGGCGATCTGCAGGCAGAGGTTCTCCTGGATCTGGAGGCGCCGGGCGTACATGTCGACGATGCGCGCCACCTTGGACAGGCCGAGCACCTTGCCGTTGGGCAGGTAGGCCACATGGGCCTTGCCGATGAAGGGCAGCAGGTGGTGCTCGCACAGGGAATACAGCTCGATGTTCTTGACCAGCACCATTTCGTTGGTGTCGGACGAAAACAGGGCGCCATTGACGATCTCGTCCAGGTTCTGCGTATAGCCCTGGCACAGGTATTTCATGGCCTTGGCGGCGCGCTTGGGCGTATCGCGCAGGCCCTCCCGGCCCGGGTCCTCGCCGAGCTGTTCGAGTATGGAGGTGTAGTTCTGTTCGAGCGACATGAAGGCTCCCGAGGTATCCGTGGAAACGGCGGCGCTGGACCGACCGGGCGCGGCGCGAAGGCCCGCGGAAGGCGTGAGGATACCCCATCGCCCCGGGCGTAGCCGGAAAGGCCCTACCTCGATCCCGAATCCCGGCCGCCGCCGCGGTTCAGCAATATTCCCGGGGCAGGCGCGCCACGGCGGCCTCTTGCCCCGTCAGGCGCGCGATGCGCCGCGCGGTCTCGGCCGGATCCCCGCTGGTCATGAAGGAAACGCCGCCCCCGCCCGCCTCGCGCGCCAGTCCATGGGCCAGCAATTGCCGCTGCAACTGGCGGGCGAAGGGGACGCCGGTTTCCAGCACCGCCACGTCCGGCCCCACGTGGCGCCGGATCGGATCGATCAGGAAGGGGAAATGCGTGCAGCCCAGGACCAGCACGTCGGCGCCGCGCTCGACCAGCTCCGCCAGCGGCTCGGCCACGAGACGGTCCTGGTCCGGCGTCCAGCCTTCTTCGGCCAGCGATACCCAGCCGGGGCAAGGCTTGAGGAGCACTTCCACGTCCGGCGCCTCGCGCCGGACCAGCGCGTGGAAGCGGTCGCTGAGCAGCGTGCCGGTGGTGGCCAGCACGCCGATCACGCCGGAACGCGTCAGCCGGGCCGCCGGCTTGACGGCGGGCTCGATGCCGACGATGGGCAGGTCCGGGTAGCGGTCGCGCAGGGCCTCCACCGCGACCGCCGTGGCCGTGTTGCAGGGTATGGCCACCGCCTTGGCCCGGTGCGACAGGAAAAACTCGGCCAGGCGCAGGGCGCGCGACACGATGTAGGCCGGCGTTTTCTCGCCATACGGCAAATGGCCGCTATCGGCCACGTAGAGGAGGTTTTCGTGCGGCAAGGACTGCCGGATGGCGCTCAGCACGCTGATGCCGCCCACGCCGGAGTCGAAAATGCCTAGGGATCCGTCGTGAGCGGCGGTGGTCATGGGATGGAAATGCGCGCTAGGAAGCCAGTTTCAGCCCTATGATACCCGCCAGGATCAGCCCCAGGCTGGCCAGGCGCGCCGGGCTGGCGGCCTCGCCGAACAGCAGGATGCCCAGCGCCGCGGTACCCACCGCGCCCACGCCCACCCAGATGGCGTAGGCGGTCCCTACCGGCAGCGTGCGCATCGCCACGCCCAGCAGCGCCATGCTGACGACGATGGCGGCGATGGTGCCCACCGACGGCCACAATCGCGTGAATCCGTGGGTGTATTTCAAACCGATCGCCCAGCCGACCTCCATCAGTCCGGCGATGATCAAAAGGGTCCAAGCCATGGTTTTATCCTCATTGCGGGGCCGTCCCCATTCGTCATGCCCAGCGGGGTCGTCCCCACCTCGTTCCGTCCCTATTTAAATAGGGAAAAACACTTCACCACCCCGCTCCGTCCCTTTTTAAAGATCGCACTAAATACGTGCATAAAGTCGGGGTTTACCGACATGATGACGGAAAAACGCGATTACAATGCCGCGTTTTTTCGGTGTAACGCACCACATCAGAGCAATTGCCGCACGCAAAAGGTGCAGCCCTCGACGCCGCTCGCAGCTGATTGCGGCAGGACGACCCCAAGCGCCCGGACATTCAACGGAGCCGATATTGAAACACGCCAGCCTAGACAGCTTTCTCTCGCAGGTCGCCCTGCGCGATCCTCATCAGCCGGAGTTCCTGCAAGCCGTCAAGGAGGTCATGACCAGCCTCTGGCCTTTCCTGCAGAAGCACCCGCGCTACGCCGAGCACGGCCTGCTGGAGCGGTTGGTGGAATCCGAGCGCATCATCCAGTTCCGCGTATGCTGGGTCGATGACCGGGGCCAGACCCAGGTCAATCGCGGCTTCCGCATCCAGCACAACTCGGCCATCGGTCCCTTCAAGGGCGGCATGCGGCTGCACCCGTCGGTCAACCTGTCCATCCTGCGCTTCCTGGCGTTCGAACAGACTTTCAAGAATTCGCTCACCACCCTGCCCATGGGCGGCGGCAAGGGCGGCTCCGACTTCGACCCGAAGGGCAAGAGCGACGGCGAAGTCATGCGCTTCTGCCAGGCCCTGATGCTGGAACTCTACCGCCATCTCGGCCCCGACACCGACGTGCCGGCCGGCGACATCGGCGTGGGCGCCCGCGAAGTGGGCTTCATGGCCGGCATGATGAAGAAGCTGTCCAACAGCGCCTCGGCGGTGTTCACGGGCAAGGGCCTGGCCTTCGGCGGCAGCCTGATGCGTCCCGAGGCCACCGGCTACGGCACCATCTACTTCGCCGAACAGATGCTGTATCGCAAGAACCAGAGCTTCGACGGCAAGTCCGTGTCGATCTCCGGCTCGGGCAACGTCGCGCAGTATGCCGCCGAAAAGGCGCTGGACCTGGGCGCGAAGGTCGTGAGCCTGTCCGACTCCGACGGCACGCTGTACGTGAAGGATGGCATCAGCGTCGACATGCTCAAGGAGATCATGGATCTCAAGAACGTCCAGCGCGGCCGCCTGACCGACTTCGCCGCGCGCAACAAGCTGTCGTTCGAGGCCGGCAAGCGCCCCTGGCACATCCCGGTCGACATCGCCCTGCCGTGCGCCACCCAGAACGAACTCGACCACAAGGACGCCGAGACCCTGGTCGGCAACGGCGTGCTGTGCGTGGCCGAGGGCGCGAACATGCCCTCGACGCTGGAAGCCGTGGACGTCTTCACCCATGCGGGCACCCTGTATGCCCCCGGCAAGGCCAGCAACGCCGGCGGCGTGGCCGTGTCAGGCCTGGAAATGGCGCAGAACTCGCAACGCCTGTCGTGGCACCACGCCGAAGTCGACGAACGCCTGCGCGCCATCATGAAGGACATCCACGAAAACTGCGTGCGCCACGGCAGCCGCGCCGACGGCTCCATCAACTACGTGGACGGCGCGAACATCGCCGGCTTCGTGAAGGTGGCCGACGCGATGATGGCTCAAGGGGTGTACTAGCCCCCCCCTACGCCCTTACGGGCGCCCAGTCTGGTGAGCCCCCAGCCGCTACGCGGCAGCCCCCCAAGGGGGCCGGGACCCGCCTTGGGGCGGCCCGGCACCGGGTCCCGGGGGCGATGCGCGAGGACCGGCGGAGCCGGATCCTCCGCATCCTGGGTCTAGTACGGGTTTCGTGGGTTGTAGCGCCGGTGCTTCGCTGGCTACCGGCGGTTGGAAATGAAAAAAATGGCCTCGCTTTTTTGAAGCGAGGCCATTTTGTTTTGCCCCCTACCCAGGGCGCCGCGGATCCGGCTTTGCCGGTCCGCCAGTGCCGCCCCCTTGAGGGGGAGCGGCCGGAGGCCGCATGGGGGTGGGCTTTCCTTCCGGTCCGCCAGTGCCGCCCCCTGGGGGGCGCGCGTAAGCGCGTAGGGGGGGGCTTTCCTCTCGTAGCCATTCGCGCCAGATCGCGACCAGCAGGGCCATCAGGACGGGGCCGACGAAAAGGCCGACCAGGCCCATGGTCTGTACGCCGCCCACCAGGCCGATGAAGGTGGGCAGGAAAGGGAGCTTGACGGGGCCGCCCACCAGACGGGGGCGCAGGGTCTTGTCGACGATGAAGAGTTCCAGCGTGCCCCAGGCGAACAGGCCGATGCCGGCGATGAGCTTGCCCGAGCCGATCAGGTACAGCGAAACCATGGTGAAGGCCAGCGGGGCGCCGCCGGGCACCAGCGCCATGAAACCGGTGATCAGGCCCAGCAGGGCCGGTGACGGGACGCCGGCGATCCAGTAGGCGGTGCCCAGCACCACGGCTTCGCCGATGGCGATCAGGCCCATGCCGGTCACGGTCGCGCTGATGGTGGCCGGCACCACGCGCGAGAGGCGGGTCCAACGGGCCGGCAGCACGCGCTCGCCCACGGTGTCGAGCTGGCCGACCATGCGTTCGCCGTCTTTGTAGACGAAGAACAGGATGATCAGCATGAACACCACCGTCAGCGCCAGGTGGAAGACGTTGCCCGTGGTGGACAGCACGACCCGGTAGATGTTGCCCAGGTGTTCGCCGCTGATCAGTTGCACCCAGGCGCCCAGCGCGTGCGGCCGCGTCAGGTGTTCCTCCCAGTATCCCGCCAGGCGCTCGCCCACCAGCGGCAGCCCGGCCACCCAGTGCGGGACGGCCAGCCCCTCGCGGTTGGCCTCGAGCAGCCAGCGGATGAGGTTGCTGGCCTCCTGGATCGCATAGGACAGGCAATAGGCGAAGGGCACGATCAGCCCGACGACGATGACCAGCAGCGCGCTGGAGGCCGCCAGCGCCGTGCGGCCGCCGCAGATGCGGACCCAGCGCCGGTACAGCGGCCAACTGGCCAGGCCGATGATCAGCGCGGCCAGGCCAGGAACCAGGAACCCGCTGAAGAAGTAGGCGCCGGCCAGCAGCATGAGAATCAGCAGCCAGCGGGCCACGAGGCGGGCGGAAAAGACAGGAAGCGTCATGAATGGTCGCGAGCGGTAAGCCGAGGAACGTCGCCGACAACTGTACCAGCTAGCAAGCGCATTGCGGGGCGGCTTCTCGAGGGGACTGCCGCATCGTCGCGGGCGGTGGTATGTTCGGGTCCATGCGAACTTTTCTACTGTCGGCGCTGGCCGTCCTGGTTTTCCTGCCCACCACGCTGTGGGCCGCTTTCGCCCTGCGCTATCAGGTCCCCGGTCCGTTGCCCGTCCGGATCGCGGCGGCCGTGGCCGGCGCGGCTTTCGGCCTGGGCATGCTGTGGCTGACGCTGGCGGGACGGCCCGCCTGGGGCGTGGGCGCGTACGTCGTGGGCTTCGGCCTGCTGCTGGCCTGGTGGCACAGCATCGCGCCGTCGAACGACAGGGTCTGGGCCGACGACGTCGCCCAGATGACCACGGGCCAGGTCGACGGCCACGTGGTCACGCTGCGCAACGTGCGCAACTTCGACTGGCGCGGCCCGGCCGACTACACCCCGCGCTGGGAGACGCGCAGCTACGACCTGACCAAACTGGCCAGCGTGGACCTGATCCTGTCCTACTGGACCATCGAGGCCATCGCTCACACGCTGGTGTCGTTCGGCTTCGAGGACGGCCGGCAGTTGGTGTTCTCGGTCGAGATCCGCAAGGAGCGGCACGAGAAATTCTCGTCCATCGGCGGTTTCTTCAAGGAGTTCGAGACCAGCGTCGTGGCCGCGGACGAACGCGACATCGTCCGCGTGCGCACCAACATCCGCGAGGAAGACGACTACCTGTACCGGGTATCCATGCCGCGCGAGGCCATGATGTCGCTGTTCCTGGCCTACGTGGACGAAGCCAACAAGCTGGTGTCGACGCCACGCTTCTACCACACCATCACGGCCAACTGCACGACCATCGTCTATCACATGATGACGCGGATCATTCCCGGCCTGCCCATGGACTACCGGCTGGTCCTGGCCGGCTACCTGCCGGGCTACATCTACGACGTGCGCGGGCTGGACACCTCGCACCCGCTGGCGGAACTGAAGCGGCTGGGCCGCATCACCCAGCGGGCGCGGGACGCCGACGCCGATCCGGATTTCTCGGCCGCCATACGGCGCGGCGTGCCGGGCATCGCGCAGCCCTAACCCCCTTGCTTGCGCTGGCCGATGACCACGTCGGCCACCATGCGCGGCACCTCGGCGTAGTGCTTGAACTCCATGGTGTAGGTGGCGCGCCCCTGCGTGAGCGAACGCAGCGTGGTGGAGTAGCCGAACATCTCGGCCAGCGGCACCTCGGCGCGCACCAGCTTGCCGCCTCCGCCCGCGATGTCCTCCATGCCCTGCACCATGCCCCGCCGCGACGACAGGTCGCCCATCACGTTGCCCATGAAGTCCTCGGGCGTCTCGACCTCGACGCTCATCATGGGCTCGAGCAGCACCGGGTTCGCGCGCCGCATGGCTTCCTTGAAAGCCATCGAGCCGGCCATGCGGAACGCGTTCTCGTTCGAGTCCACGTCGTGATACGAACCGAAGGTCAGCGTGACCTTCACGTCCACCACCGGATAGCCCGCCAGCACGCCCGAGCCCAGCGTGTCCTGGATGCCTTTGTCGACCGCGGGGATGAACTCGCGCGGCACCACGCCGCCCTTGATGGCGTCGACGAACGCATAGCCCGAGCCGGCCGGCTGCGGCTCCAGCGAAATCACCACGTGGCCGTACTGGCCGCGCCCGCCCGACTGCTTGATGAACTTGCCCTCGACGTCGCGCACCGCCGAGCGCACCGTTTCCCGGTAGGCGACCTGCGGCTTGCCCACCGTGGCCTCGACGCCGAACTCGCGCTTCATGCGATCGACCAGGATCTCCAGGTGCAGCTCGCCCATGCCGGAGATGATGGTCTGGCCCGACTCCTCGTCGGTGCGCACGCGGAAGGACGGGTCCTCCTGCGCCAGCCGGTTCAGCGCCATGCCCATCTTTTCCTGATCGACCTGGGTCTTGGGCTCCACCGCCTGCGAGATGACCGGCTCGGGAAACACCATGCGCTCGAGGATGATGGGATGGTCCGGCTCGCACAGCGTATCGCCGGTGGTGGCTTCCTTCAGCCCCACGGCGGCCGCGATGTCGCCCGCGTAGACTTCCTTGATCTCGCGGCGCTCGTTGGCGTGCATCTGCACGATGCGGCCCAGCCGCTCGCGCTTGCCCTTGAGCGGATTGAACACCGTGTCGCCCGAGCGCACGATGCCCGAATACACCCGGAAGAAGATCAACTGGCCGACGAAGGGATCGGTCATGATCTTGAAGGCCAGCGCCGAGAACGGCTCGTCGTCCGACGGATGGCGTTCGATCTCGAGGTCGTGCAGGTCCACGCCCTTGATGGCCGGAACGTCCACCGGCGACGGCAGGTAATCGATGACGGCATCGAGCATGGCCTGCACGCCCTTGTTCTTGAACGCGCTGCCGCACAGCATGGGCACGATCTCGCCCGCCACGGTGCGCTTGCGCAGCCCGCGCCTGATCTCGTCCTCGGTCAGCGTGTCGCCGTTCAGGTACTTGTCCATCAGCTCGTCGTCGGCCTCGGCCGCCTCGGCCACCATCTTGTCGTGCCACTCGACGGCCGTGGCCTGCAGCCCGGCCGGGATGTCCCGGTACTCGAAGCGCACGCCCTGGCTGGCCTCGTCCCAGATGATGGCCTTCATCTTGACCAGGTCCACCACGCCCTCGAAATGGTCCTCGGCGCCCACCGGGATCTGGATGGGGACGGCCCGCCCCTTCAGGCGGTCGACGATCTGCCGCTGCACGCGGAAGAAGTCCGCGCCCACGCGGTCCATCTTGTTGACGAAAGCCATGCGCGGCACATGGTATTTGTTGGCCTGGCGCCAGACGGTCTCGGACTGCGGCTGCACGCCGCCGACCGAGTCGTAGACCATGACGGCGCCGTCGAGCACCCGCATCGAGCGCTCGACCTCGATCGTGAAGTCCACGTGCCCCGGGGTGTCGATGATGTTGATGCGATGCTCGGGATAATTGCCCGCCATCCCCTTCCAGAACGCCGTGGTGGCGGCGGACGTGATGGTGATGCCGCGCTCCTGTTCCTGCTCCATCCAGTCCATGGTGGCATTGCCGTCATGGACTTCCCCGATCTTGTGATTGACCCCGGTGTAGAACAGGATGCGCTCGGTCGTCGTGGTCTTGCCGGCGTCGATATGCGCGCTGATGCCGATGTTCCGGTAGCGCTCGATGGGGGTCTTGCGGGTCATGGCTATCTCGTCGAAAGGGTTGATGGAACGAAACGCGAGCCGCGCCGGTTCCGGGTAGGAAACGGCGAAGGAAGCTAGTTTGCACCGATTCGGGCCAGGCCGGGAGGGGCTGCGTACCACACCCCTGATGGCAGCCGGGGCATTCCCGCGCGCCGCGCGCCTCGTAGTAATCTCGTAAATATGGGCGCGTTTCCTGAAAACAATCTGAAACCGGCACTTCGACCCGCCATGACCGCCACCGACAGACAGCGTGCCATTCCCGCCCTCTACATGCGCGGCGGCACCAGCAAGGGCGTGTTCTTCCTGCCCGCCGACCTCCCCCCCGATCCCTCCACCCGCGACCGCGTCCTGATGCGCGTCGTCGGCAGCCCCGACCCCTACGAGAAACAGATAGACGGCATGGGCGGCGCCACCTCCAGCACCAGCAAGGTGGTCATCGTGGGCCCCAGCACCCGCCCCGACTGCGACGTCGACTACTGGTTCGGCCAGGTCGCCATCGGCCAGCCCGTCATCGACTGGAGCGGCAACTGCGGCAACCTCAGCGCCGCCGTCGGCCCCTTCGCGATCCATCGCGGATTGGTGCGGCCGGCGGGCGACGGCCTCGCCGTGGTCCGCATCTGGCAGGCCAACCTGGGCAAGCGCATCATCGCCCACGTACCGGTGCGGGGCGGCCAGGTCCAGGAACTGGGCGATTTCGAACTGGACGGCGTGACCTTCCCGGCGGCCGAAGTGCGGCTGGAATTCCTGGACCCCGGCGGCGGCGAAGGCCCCGGCAGCGCGATGTTTCCCACCGGCCGCGCGGCCGACGTGCTGACCGTTCCGGGAGTGGGGGAAATCCGCGCAACGCTGGTGAACGCCGGCAACCCCACGGTTTTCGTCGCCGCGTCGTCCCTGGGACTCGCCGGCACGGAATTGCAACCCGATGTGAACAGCCGCGCCGATTTGCTGGCCCGGGCCGAGGCCATCCGCGCCCATGCGGCCGTGGCCATGGGACTGGCGCCCAACGCCGCCCAGGCCACCGCACACCGCCAGCACACGCCCAAGCTCGCCTTCGCCGCCCCGGCCGCGGCCTATACGGCCGCCAGCGGCCGCGCCGTCGGCGCCGGCGACATCGATCTGAACGTGCGCATTTTTTCCATGGGCAAGCTGCACCACGCCATGACGGGAACCGGCGCGGTGGCGATCGCCGCCACCGCAGCCGTACCCGGCACGGTCCTGGCCAACGTGCTGGGCGGCGCCCGCGGCGAACTGCGCTTCGGCCACCCGTCGGGCACGCTGAAGGTGGGCGCCCAGGCGCATGGCCGGGACGGGCGCTGGAGCGTCGCACTTGTGGCCATGAGCCGCACGGCCCGCAGGCTGATGGACGGCGTGGTGCTGGTGCCGCCGTGGGAATGACTTCCCGCCCGCGCGCGTTTGGACGGATACTGTATTCGTAGCGGAACGGCCCCTTGCCGTTCCCTATTTATCAGGCGGCTTTTCCGCCGCCCCTCGCAGCAAGGAGACATGCATGAAGTTCGTCAAGAAAACGGTTGCAGCCCTCGCCATCGCCGTCGTGCCGCTGGCCGGCATCGCGGCCCCCGCCAAGGTCATGGCCCCCGGCGGCCCCGGCGGCGGCTATGACGGCGCGGCGCGCGTGCCGCTGCAGATCATGCAGCAGACCGGCATCTTCACCGACGGTTTCCAGGTCACCAACAAAGGCGGCGCGGGCGGCACCATCGGGCTGGCCGAGTTCGTGCGCACCGGCAAGGGCGACGACAACGCCATCATGTCCATGGGCGCGATCCTGATCGGCGCCATCATCACCAACAAATCCCCCATCACGCTGGACCAGACCGTGCCGCTGGTACGGCTGACCGACGACGCCGGCGCGATCGTGGTGGCGCCCAACTCGCCCATCAAGACCATCGCCGACGCGGTCCAGGCGATGAAGGCCAACCCCGGCGGCACCGCCGTGGCCGGCGGTTCGATAGGCGGCACCGACCACGTCACCGCCGCGCTGCTAGCCAAGGCGGCCAAGTTCGACCCGACCAAGGTCAACTACCTGCCCTACACCAGCGGCGCGGAAGTCGTCACCTCGCTGGCCAGCGGGCAAGCCAAGATCGGCATCTCGGGCCTGTCCGAATTGAAGACCTTCGTCGACCAGGGCCGCATCCGCATCATCGCGGTCTCCTCCGAGAAACGCCTGCCGGGCGTCGACGCGCCCACGCTCAAGGAAAGCGGCTATGACGTGGTCATCGGCAACTGGCGCGGCATCATCGGCGCGCCCGGCATGAGCAAGGCCGGCCGCGACATGTGGCTGCAGCGCTATGCCAAGCTGCACGCCTCGGCCGAGTGGAAGAAGGCGCTGGCCGATCGCGGCTGGGACGACGCCTATCTGGCCGGCGACGACTTCGCCGCCTTCCTGACCAAGGAAAAGGCGCGCCAGGCCGAAGTGCTGAAGGACGTCGGACTGGTCAAGTAAGGTCCACGCCAACATAAAAAGGCACGGGGCGCCGCCGCCGGCGCCCATCGGAGACGACACGATGACAACACCCCGAAGGCGCCCCTGGTGGCTGGGCCTGGCCGTCATGGCCATAGGCGCGGTCTGGCTCTATGAAGGCGGCACCCTGCCCCAGATCGGCGGCTATGCCGCCCTGGGCCCGGGCTTCTTCGTCAGCGCCATCGGCGCGGCGTTGATCGTCCTGGGCATCCTGCTGCTGGTGCAGATCGCCCGCGGCGAGAACTTCTCGCCCCAGGAAGTGGAGAACGCCGAGGCCGATGCCGGCGCCTCGCGCCCGGCCCTGCTGTGGGCCGCCGCGGGCGCCGCGCTGCCGCTGCTGACCATGCAGCCGCTCGGCTTTCCCCTGACCGCCATGGGGTCGTTCGCCCTGGTCACCCGGGCCTTCGGCTCGCGGCGCGTGGTGTTCGACTGCGCCATCGGCCTCGCGCTGGGCGTGATCTGCTGGCTCGGTTTCTCGCACCTGGGCGTGAGCCTGGGCCTGGCCTTTCCTCCGGCGGGGTGGTGATCGATGGATACCTTCAACGCCCTGCTGACCGGCTTCGGCGTCGCGCTGCAGCCCATGAACCTGTTCTGGGCCTTCCTCGGCTCGGTGCTGGGAACCGCCATCGGCGTGCTGCCCGGCATCGGCCCGGCGCTCACCATCGCGCTGTTGCTGCCGGTTACCGTGCAGATCGCGCCCACCGCCGCCTTCATCATGTTCGCCGGCGTCCTGTACGGCGCCATGTATGGCGGCTCGACCACCTCCATCCTGCTCAACGCGCCGGGCGAGAGCGGCTCCATGATGACCGCGCTGGAAGGCAACAAGATGGCACGCTCCGGCCGCGGCGCCGCCGCGCTGGCCACCGCCGCCATCGGTTCCTTCGTGGCCGGCACCATCGCCACGCTGGCCCTGAGCTTCGTGGCGCCGGCCATCGCCGAGCTGGCCTTCGTGTTCGGCCCGGCCGACTACTTCGCGCTGATGGTGCTGTCCTTCACCTCCGTCTCGGTGGTGCTGGGCACCTCGCGCGTGCGCGGCTTCATCGCGCTGTTCCTGGGCCTGGCCATGGGCGTGGTGGGCATCGACGGCCAGACCGGGCAGGCCCGCCTGGCCTTCGGCTCGGCCGACCTGCTCGACGGCATCGAGCTGACGGTGGTGCTGGTGTCGCTGTTCGCGGTGGGCGAGATCCTGTATGTCGCCAGCCGCTACAGCCAGGCCCCGCCGCGCATCAATCCGCTGTCGGGCGGCACCTGGATGACGCGCCAGGACTGGAAGCGGTCCTGGAAACCCTGGGTGCGCGGCACCGCGCTGGGCTTTCCCATCGGCGCGCTGCCCACCGGCGGCACCGAAATCCCCACCTTCCTGTCCTACACGATCGAACGCAAGCTCTGCAAGCATCCCGAGGAATTCGGCAAGGGCGCGATCGAAGGCGTGGCCGGCCCCGAAGCCGCCAACAACGCCGCGGCCGCCGGCGTGCTGGTGCCGTTGCTGACGCTGGGCCTGCCGACGTCCGCCACGGCGGCGGTGCTGCTGGCCGCCTTCCAGAGCTACGGCCTGCAGCCCGGCCCATTCCTCTTCACCAACAGCGGCGACCTGGTCTGGGGCCTGATCGCTTCGCTGTACATCGGCAACCTGATGCTGCTGGTGCTGAACCTGCCGCTGGTCGGCCTGTGGGTGCGGCTGCTGCTGATCCCCCGCCCCTACCTGTATGCGGGCATCCTGATCTTCGCGATGGTGGGGATCTGGGGCGTGGCGACCTCGTGGACCGACCTGGCGATGATGTTCGGCATCGGCCTGATGGGCTACGTCATGCGGGTCTACGATTTCCCCATCGCGCCGGTCCTGATCGGCCTGATCCTGGGGCCCATGGCGGAAACGCAGCTGCGGCGCGCCCTGGCCGTGGGCGAGGGCAATCCGCTGATCCTGGTGTCGACGCCGACCTCGGCCACGCTGCTCGCGCTGGCCGCAGCCGCGCTGGTGCTGCCCCTGCTGCTGCGCAGGCTCAAACGCGAAGCCTGAGCCCGGTCCGCCGCGGGCTCGGGCCCGCGGCGCCGGCTGCCGCTACTCGTGCGCCTGCCGGATCATGCGGGCGATCTCGTCCTCGCCGTAGGGACGCGGGTCCTTGACCCGCAGGCTGTCCGCCCATTCCCGCGAGAAGTCCCGCTGCAGCCAACGGTTCACGGCCGCCGTGGCGATCATCGCCACCACGGCCCCGCAGGCGGCCAGGGCCATGTCCTTGTGCGCGTCCCAGACATCGCCCTGGGTACCCAGGTAGGCCACGCCCAGGTCGCCGCCGAAGACCTCGGCCGCGATCCACTCGAACAGTTCGAACATGGCGGAGGTCGCCAGCGTGAACTCCAGCGGCAGGAAATAGCCCCAGAACCCCCGCGCATCGGCCACGCGCAGGAAGACCTCGCGTATCGGATAGGCCAGCAGCAAGCCATACGAGAAGTGCACCACGCGGTCGAAATTGTTGCGCTCCCAGCCCCACAGGCTGTTGAAGCTGCGGCCGGCCAGCGCCTGCCACCAGGCGTCGTAGGGCACTTTCGCGTAGGTGTAGTGCGCGCCGATCGCATGCAGGCACAGGAAGAGGAAGATCAGCGTGTACGACAGGCGCGAAAACCGGAAATGCCGCCAACTCGCGGCCAGTCCGATACAAAATCCAATCACCAGCACATTCTCCAGCGCCCAGTCCGAACGGTCGAGCGGATCGATGGCCAGAGCCACCCAGATCACCGCGAACGCCAGCGCCAGCCGCGCCACGTAGCGCCGGTGCCCCGTGTCCATGCCTGTCTCCATCTTGCCTCCTGCGGCCATGCGGAGCAGCCAGTCTACGCCATCGGCGCGCGCCGCTCCGGCGGGATCGCCCCATCACGGGTCCGCGCGTTTCAGCGCCGTTTCACCCCTGGCATGTTGCGGACAGCCAACCTATCGCTTTCCCTGGAAGATACAAAGCCGGGAGCCGCGCCGCGAACGGCTGCGGTATAACCTCGCCACGCATGCACGCGCATGCGCCGCCGGCCGGTCCCCCGGCTGGGCCACGAGCCCCGTCCCCGCCTGCCAGCCACTCTCCTTTCTATGCAGATGGTCATCATGATGTTTACGCAACTCCAATCCGGCAGGCGCGCCACGCTCGCGCTGGCTGCCGCGCTGGCGACCGCCGGCGCGATCTCCACATCCCTTCCCGCGATGGCGGCCGACTATCCGGCCAAGCCCATCACCATCGTCGTCGCCTACGGCGCCGGCGGCGACACCGACGCCATGGCCCGCCTGTTCGGCGAAAAGCTGACGCAGCGCCTGGGCCAGCCCGTGATCGTCGAGAACCGCGCCGGCGCGAGCGGCATCATCGGCAGCAACTACGTCGCGCGCGCCAAGCCCGACGGCTACACGCTGCTGCTGGCCCCCAGCACCTTCTCGATGGCCACCCACGTGGTCAAGACCAATTCGGCCGACACCTACAACCCCGCCCGCGACTTCTCGCCCATCACCCAGACCGCGTCCCAGCCCCTGCTGCTGGTGGCCGGCCAGGCCTCGGGCTACACCTCGATCGCCCAGGTCCTGAAGGACGCCAAGGCGGGCAAGGCCCTGACCTACGCCAGCCCCGGCTCGGGCTCGCCCATGCACATCCTGGGCGAACTCTTCAACCAGGCCGCCGGCGTCAAGATCACTCACGTCCCCTACAAGGGCGTCGCGCCCGCCGTGAACGACCTGCTGGGCGGACACGTGGCGCTGAGCTGGATGACCTACGGCCCGGTGGAACCCTACCTTGCCTCGGGCAAGATCCGCATCCTGGCCAACGGCGCGGCGGAACGCACCCCGCTCGCCCCGGACGCGCCGTCGATGGCCGAACTGGGATACAAGAACATCAACATCGCCGCCTGGCAGGGCCTGTACGCGCCCAAGGGCACGCCGGCCGAGGTCGTGCGCACGTTGAACGGGCACATGGCCGAAATCCTGAAAATGCCCGACGTGGTCGCCAAGATGCGCGTCTTCGGCGCCTTCGCCAAGTCCAGCACGCCCGAAGCCCTGGGCAAGCTGACGTCCGACGAATACGCGTTCTTCGGCAAGGTCGTCAAGGAATTCGGCATCCAGGCCGATTGACCGGCGTTCCCGCCCCATGCGGGAACCTCCGGCGGATCCGGCGCTCGGAATGAGCATGTGGATCCGCCGTCTTGCCGCCCTCGCCTGCGTGCTCGCGCTTGCCAGCGCGGGCTATGTCGCGCTCGACCGCTGGCAGCGCGGGATGATCTTCTCGGTCGAACTGGGCGAACGCTCGTGGTGGCGCGAGCCGCCGGCCGGCACCCAGGTCTATGACCTGCCCATGCCGGGCGGCGATACCCTGCGGACCTGGTACTGGCGGCATCCCGATCCCGGCGCCCCGACGGTGCTGTACCTGCACGGCTCGCGCTGGAACCTGAACGGCAGCGCGTTCCGCATGGACCATTGGGCCGGGCTGGGCTATTCGATGCTCGCCATCGACTATCGCGGCTTCGGCGCCTCGTCGCCCCGGCTGCCCTCCCAGGCCAGCGTGCGGCAGGACGCCCAGGTGGCCCTGCGCGAACTGGCCCGGCTCCAGCCCGATCCCGCCCGCCGCTTCGTCTATGGCCACAGCCTGGGCGGCGCCATCGCGATCGACCTGATGGCCCGCCTCGATCCGCCGATACCGGTGGCCGGCCTGATCGTCGAAGCCAGCTTCACCAGCATCCGCGACATGATCGCCACCACGCGCTGGGCCGGCATTCCCGGCTTCGGCCTGCTCGTCACGCAGCCCTTCGATTCGCGCGGCGCCATCGAAACACTAAGCGTGCCGCTGCTGCTGATGCACGGAACCGAGGACCGGGTCGTCCCGCCCGCCATGAGCGAGGCGCTGCTGGCGGCGGCACGGCAATCCCCGCGCAAGCAACTGGTCTGGCTGAAAGGAGCGTCGCACTCCGGCGCCAGCCGCAGCGGCGCCGCCTACGACGACGCCGTGCGCGGCTTCATCCGCTCGGTCCGCCGGGCCTATCCAGGCTGATTCATTCCAGCTCGACCGGGGCCTGGAACTGCCGCTCCAGGAACGCCACCGCGCCCGTCCGGGCTTCCTCCGCGGAAGCGAAGACCTCGCTGTCCCGCATCAACGGAAATCCCAGCACCCGCACCTGGAACCGGTAGCCGTCCTCGCCCGGCGAGGTATCGATCTCGAAATTGCGTTCATTGACCCAGCCTCTTGCCTGCAACGTCCAGTCTTCCATCTTCGACTCCTTGGCGCGGCATTCGCCCGCCCTCATCACACCTCAACCCAGCGCCACCAGGAACACCACGGCGCCTATCCCCAGCATCAGGAACGGGCTGAGCCGCGTGTACATCAGCGTCAGCGTCGAGGCGGCCGCCACGCCCCAGGCCCAGGCGCCGCCCTCGGCGGCGCGCAGCACGGTGCATGAAGCAGCCAGAACCATGCCCGCCGCCACCGGCACCAGGCCCGCTTCGATCGCGCGTATGCACCGCGTGCCCTTGAACCGGGTCCACAGATGCGCCAGGGCATAGACCAGCAGCGAACTGGGAATGAAGATCGCGGCCGACGCCAGCAATGCGCCCGCCAACCCCGCCGCCTGCCATCCCACCAGCGTCACCAGCAGCGCGCCCGGCCCGGGGATGATGCGCGACAAGGCATACAGGTCCATGAACTGCGGATTCGTCACCCAGCCATAGACATCCACCGACTGGCGGTGGATGTCGGCCACGATGCTCTGCCCGCCCCCCACCGTCAGGAAGGACAGCGGCGCGAAGACCAGGACCACTTCCAGCAGTTGCGCGAGCCTCATGCCTGCCCACCCTCGCGCAGGCGCAGATAGGCCAGCCCGATGGACAGCGGCGCCATCGCGCCGACCACCCACAGCAAGGGCAGCTTCAACAGGAAGATCGCCACGAAGGTGACGACCATCACGGCCAGGGCAGGCACGCCTCGCGCGGCCCGGCGCGCGGCGCGCAGCCCCGTCTGCAGCGACAATCCCACGGCCGCGGCCGCCACGCCGGCCAGCGCCAGGTGCACCGAATCGGACGTCGCCATCGTCGCGAACGCGGCCACCACCACCAGCGCCAGCACCATGGCGGGCACCACCAGGCCCAGCGCGCCGGCCAGCGCGCCCACGCCGCCGCGCAATCGGAAGCCGACCCAGATCGCCAGATTGACCACGTTGACGCCCGGAAAGGCCTGGGCCAGCGCGAGGCCACTCAGGAACTCGGCCTCCGACAGCCAGTTCCGGCGCTGCACGAACTCGCGCAGCATCCAGCCGCTCAGCCCGCCGCCGAAGCTGGTCAGGCCGATCTTGGTGAAAGCAAGGAAGATCTGGAGCACGGAAGGAAGCCGGGAACCACTGTCGGCGGAAGCGGGCGGCAAGGTCTGGGGCATGGCGGGCCTATCGCGGGAAGTACCGTCATCTTACGGATCTGGGATGTCGAATAGCTTAACGCCCGGGCCGGTCCGCCACCGAGGCTAGAATACGGCCCCGCCTTCGCGCGGGCTGCCATTCCCTGCCTTGGAGGAACCATCCTTGACCACACGCCGCTCGTTCCATGCCCTCGTCCTTTCCGGTCTTGCCTGCGGCGCGCGCGGCGCCTGGGCCGGCCAGCCGGCGGGCACCCTGCCGGTCTCGACTCGCAACGCCGCCCTGGACGAGCTGGCGCGCCTGGAACGGCTGGCCGACGGACGACTGGGCGTGTGCATCGTCGATACCGCTTCCGGCGAGGAAATCGGCCGCCGCGCCGACGAACGCTTCCAGATGCTCAGCACCTTCAAGCTGCTCGCCGCCGGATTCGTGCTGGCCCGGCATGACCGGGGCGAAGACTCGCTGGACCGGCGGATCCGCTACAGCCGGCAGGACCTGGTCAATTGGTCGCCCGTGACCGGGAAACACGTCGGTGATCGCGGCATGACCCTGGCCGAGCTCTGCCATGCCACCGTGACCACCAGCGACAACACCGCCGCCAATCTCATCCTGCGCAGCTTCGGCGGCCCGGAAGCGCTGACGCGCTTCATCCGCAGCCTGGGCGACGGCGTCACGCGCTGCGACCGCTACGAACCCGAGCTGAACGTGCCCCATGCCACCGGCATGCTGGACACCACGACGCCCCACGCCATCACGCGCACGCTGGGCAGGCTGGCGGTGGGCGAGGCCCTGTCGCCCGCATCGCGCGAACGCCTGCAGGCGTGGCTGGTCGGCAATACGACGGGCGACAAGCGGCTGCGCGCGGGAATACCGGCCGGCTGGCGCATCGGCGAGAAGACCGGCACCTACGCCAAGGTAGGCGCCAACGACATCGGGCTCGCCTGGCCGCCCGGACGGCCCGCGATCCTGATGTCGGTCTACGTCGCCAGCACACGGGTATCGGACGAGGTCAAGGACCAGGTCATCGCCAAGGTGGCGGAACTGGCGGGGCGGCTCTACGGCCGGCCGGAAAACAGATAGGCGAACACCCGTCAGCCGTGCGCGGGCGGCCGCGCATGCGCACGGCGCGCCAGCAAGGGCAGCATCACGTCCAGCATGGGCGTATCCACGCCGGCCGACCGAGCCAGGTCCTGGACCGCGAACAACTGCGCGTCCAGCTCCAGCGGGCGTCCGGCCAGCAGGTCCTGCAGCATGGACGGCGGATGCGGGTTCGATCCCGTGGCCGCCACCTGCCCCTCCAGGTCGAACTCCATGGCGACGCCGTAGCGGGCCGCCACCGCGCAGGTCTCCCGGGCAAGGCGGGCATACAGCTCGCGCGTGGCGGAATCCGCGAGCAGGCCCGACGATGGCGACTGGGTCAGGCAGGACAGCAGCGAACTGGGAACGTTGAGCAGAAGCTTCCTCCAGATCTCCCGGCCGATGTCCCCGGTAGCCGCCGCGCCCGGCAGCCCGCGCCGCAGCAGCGCCACCACCTGCTCGAGCCGCGGCGACAACGCGCCGCCGGGCTCGCCCACCACGAAACTGCTGGCGCGCGAATTGTTGCGCACCACGCCTGGCCCGACGACCTCGTTGGGCGAACGGATCACGCAGCCCAGCGTCCGCGCCAGGCCCGGCTCGCGCGCAAGCGTGCCTTCCGGATCGAGCCGGGATACCGAGGATGCGCCTCCGCTCAACGCCGCCAGATACCACCACGGAATGCCGTTCACCGCGAAGACCACCGGCGTATCGGCTCCCAGCAGCGCCCGCATCGATGACGCCGCCGGCGGCAGGCCGTGGGCCTTGAGCGTGGAGACGACCAGGTCCTGCGGCCCCAGGTCGGCGGGACGGTCGCTGGCCGCCACGCGCACGGTGAACTCGCCGTCGGGGCCGATGAACCGCAGGCCGTCGCGGCGGATGGCCGCCAGGTGCTCGCCGCGGGCGACGACCGACACGTCGACGCCCGCCCGCGCCAGATGAGCCGCCATGTATCCGCCCACCGCCCCGGCGCCGAAGATGCAAACCTTGTTCATGGTGAAAGAGTATCCAAAGAGTCTAGGCCCCGGCCTCGATGAAGACCGGCATGGCTATTCTTTCATGCCGCCCCCCTGGCATGAAACCGCCGGCGTGCGCGATCTCGTCAACATTCCATTGACATCATGATGTCATGCCGTCATGATGCCTTCACATCATGACGGCATGACTCACGCATGGACCTTCCCAACCCGCTGCTGACCGAAGGCGGCGCGCCGCTGTATCGGCAGGTGGCCGAGCACCTCATCCAGCGCATCGCCAGCGGCCAGCTCGTCCCCGGGGACGCCCTGCCCCCGGAAGACAGCCTGTGCCGCGAGTTCGGCGTCAGCCGCATCACCGTCCGCAAGGCCGTCGAGGAACTGCTGGCCCGCCACCTGATCGTCCGCCGCCGCGGCGTCGGCACCTTCGTCAACGATCCGCGCCGGGCCACCAAGGATGTCACCTTGGTCGGCGTGATCGACGAAGTCCTGCCGCGCAACCAGGTCAGCGTCGTGGACGAGGCCTGGACGCCCCTGCCGGCCAGGCTGCGCGAACTGTTCGGCCTGGGCTCGCAGAAATGGAAATGCGTGCGCGCGGTCAACCACGTGGCGCCCGGCGAACCGCTGGACTACGCCCATTTCTACTTCGCCGAACACGTGGCCGACGGCATAGGCGCCGCCGAGGTGGCCGGCCCGCTGCCGCCGGTCAAATACCTCCAGACCCACCTGAACGTCCGCATCGACCACGCCGACCAGCTCGTCGAGCCTATGGCGGCCACCAGCGAGATCGCCGCCCGCCTGGACATCTCGCGGAACACACCGGTGCTGCGCGCCACCCGCATCTACTACGACGTGCAGAACCGGCCGGTGGAGATCGTCGATGCGGTCTATCACCCCGAACGCTACCGATACACGGCCACCCTCTATCCCAAGGCGGGAGCCGGCAACTGATCCCTCGTCGTCTTTCTAAGGACACGCCATGCGCTCGAGCAGATGGAAAGGCAAGTTGTCGAAGTGGTCCCGCTACCTGTTGCTGGGGGTCGCCACGGGAAGCGGTCAGGCGGTCGCGCAGGAGTATCCGGCGCGGCCGGTCAAGCTGGTCAGCCCCTGGGCGCCCGGCGGCGCCAACGACATCTTCTGCCGGGCGCTGGCGCAGAAGCTGACCGAATCGCTGGGCCAGCCGGTGGTCGTGGAAAACCGCCCCGGCGCGGCCGGCACCATAGGCTCGGACTACGCGGCCAAGGCGCCGGCCGACGGCTACACCCTGGTCATGGGCAGCTCGCCCACCCACTCCATCGCGCCCGGCCTGTATCCCCGGCTGCCCTACGATCCCATGCGCGACTTCGCGCCCGTCACGCTGGCCGCCGTGGTGCCCAACATCCTCGTGGTCCATCCCTCGCTGCCGATCCGCTCGGTGCCCGAGCTGATCGACTACGCCAAGGCCCACCCCCGCCAGCTCAACTTCTCGTCCACCGGCAACGGTTCCTCGCAGCACCTGTTCGGCGAACTCTTCAAATACCTGGCCCACGTCGACATCGTCCACGTTCCCTACAAGGGCACGGGCCCGGCGCTGAACGATCTCCTGTCCGGCCAGGTGCAGATGGCCTTCGAGAACCCGCCCGCCCTGCTGCCCCACATCCAAGCCGGCCGCCTGCGCGCGCTGGCGGTGGCGGGCACCAAGCGGTCGGCGTCGCTGCCCGACCTGCCCACGGTGGCCGAGGCCGGCCTGCCCGGCTACGACGTCGCGGTCTGGTTCGGCATCTTCGCGCCAGCCGGCACGCCCAAGCCCGTCATCGAACGGCTGCACAAGGACATCGCCGCCGCGCTCGCCTCGCCCGACATCAAGACGCGCATGGACGGCTTCGGCGCCGAGATCATCGGCGCCGGCCCCCAACAGTTCGATACCTACCTGCGCGCCGAGATCCCCAAGTGGGCCGCCATCATCAAGGCGGCCAACGTCAAGGTCGACTAGCCACCACCCCGTCCCCAAGGAGGTATCCATGACGTTTTCCGTGATCGCCCGCTGCCCGCGCACGGGCATGTTCGGCATCGCCATCGCCACGCGCCCCATGGCCATCGGCGCCAAGTGCCCGTTCCTGCGGCCCGGCATAGGGGGGCTGGTCGTGCAGGCCAACGGCGACCCCCGCCTGGGGCCGCTGGGCCTGTCGCTGCTGGAACAGGGCTATTCCGCCCGGAAGGTGCTGAACGACATCATCGAAAGCGACGGGGAAGACAACATCGCCTGGCGGCAGATCGCCGTCATCGACAAGGACGGCCGGACCGCCGCCGTGACCGGCAAGGACAACGAGGACTGGAAGGGCCACGTCGCCAAACAGGACTATGTCGTGCTGGGCAACCGCCTGACCAGCGAGCGCACGCTTACCGCCATGTCCGACGCCTTCGAGCGGCACGCCGACCTGGAGCTGGCCGACCGCCTGGTTGGCGTGCTGGAAGCGGCGCGCGACGCCGGCGGCCAGGTGGCCGGCCAGCACTCCGCCGCGCTGCTGGTGCACAACAGGAAATCCTACGCCTGGGTCGACCTGCGGGTGGACGAACACGACGAGCCCATCGGCGAGCTGCGCCGCCTGTACGGCCTGTATGTGCCCCTGATTCCGTACTACGACCGGCGGCCGGCCAATCCCAGCATGCCCCGGGATGATCTCTGGAGGAAGGAAACCGGCGTCCAGGGGGGACCAAGGTAAGGGTTCCTGACAATACCGTTCCACCACGTCCAGGATCGATTATGCGATTACACTTTTGAAGCCAGACCGTAATCCGCCGCGCCGGGGGTGAGGAGTCGCACCTTCCGCGCGGGAACGTATGAACACCCTGTTCCCCCTCCTTTTGTCCGCCCTGACTCCAATCGCGCTGACTTCGGTCTATGTCGCGCTCAGGGCATGGCTGCCCGGCGGCAGGCAAGGGAATCTCCACATGTCGGTGCTGTTCGGCGCCGCGATGTGGCTGGCCATGATGTCCTCGGTCCACCACGGACAGTACACGATCGCCGACATGCGGGGCGCCATCCTGGTGCTGGCCTACCTTTTCGGCGGCCCCATCCCCGCGGTCGTGTCCCTGGCCATCGGCGCCATCACCCGCGGCTGGATAGGCGGCCCCGCGGCACCCATAGGCGTGGCCGTCCTGGCCACCATCTTCCTCGGCATCGTCGTCCTGGCGCGCTGGCGCACCCGGCTGGTGCCCGAACCCGGCGCGGTCTCGGCGGGCTCCCTTGCCACGATGGGCGCCTGGGCTTCGCTGAACCAGGCCGCGGCGCTGTGGCTGGCCCACGTGACCGGGTCGCTGCTGATCGTCATGCCGCTCTCCCAGTTCTGCGTAACCATGATCGCCGGGGGCATGCTCATCCTCATCCAGCAGAAGACCAACCTCGGCCGCAAGCTCAACGAACAGCAGGACCTGGTCAGGACGCTGCTGGTCCGGGACCGGGCCTCCGGCCTGCTGAACCGGGCCGGCTTCTGGCTCGAACTGGATGCCGCGCTGCGAAAACTCGCCGGCTCCGACGACAAGATCACCGTGCTGCTCATCTCCATCCGCCGGCTGCGCAACGTCAGCGTGACGCTGGGCCCCAGCCTGTCCGAGTCCCTGCTGACCGAGGCGGCCCGCAGGCTCGAGGACGTGGTGAAGAACCCCACCCTGTCGCGCTTCGACGACGGCACCTTCGGCCTGTTCGTCATGGCCGACCGCCTGGACGAGACTGTCACGCTGGTCGACAACGTCTTCGCCGCCTTCCGCCGCCCCTTCCACTCCCATGGCCGCGACCTGCACCTTAGCCTGAACATCGGCATCAGTTCGTCCTCGGGCGACCACGATGCCCTCGAAACGCTCATCGCACACGGCAACCAGGCCCTGGCGCGCTCCATCACGCTGGGGGAAAACCGGCTGCAGGTCTACGACGAAAACACCATCGTACAAGCCGTCCGCCCCATGAAACTCGAAGTGGAACTGCGGCGCGCGGTCGAGACCGGCAACGAATTCCTGCTGCAATACCAGCCCAAGGTCCACCTGGATACCGGCAAGCTCCACGGCGTCGAGGCACTGTGCCGCTGGCATTCACCCGCCCTGGGCAAGGTGGCTCCCGATGAATTCATTCCCGTGGCCGAAACCTCGGGCCTGATCGTTCCCCTGGGAGAATGGGTGCTCCAGGAAACCTGCCGCCAACTCGTCGAATGGCGCAGGCGCGGCTTCACCCCGCCGGTAACGTCCGTCAACCTTTCCGCGAAACAACTGCTGGACGACGACTTCCCTGAAAAATCCCTGCGCTGCGTGCTGGACCACGGCCTGAGCCCCACGCAGATCGAGTTCGAACTGACCGAATCCTCCGTCATGACGAACCCCAACCTGTCCATCAACGTGCTCAACCGCCTCAAGGCCCTGGGCTTCCCGCTGTCCCTGGACGATTTCGGCAGCGGCGCCTCGAACATCGGCCACCTGAAAGCCCTGCCGTTCGACTGCATCAAGATCGACAAGAGCGTGATCGACGACCTGGGGGCCAGCGACGACGCGGAAATCGTCTGCCAGGCGATCTACGGGTTGGGAAGCGCGATGCACCTGGACATGGTGGCCGAAGGCATCGAGACCGAGGCCCAGCGCAACCAGTTGCGGGAGATCGGGTTTACCTTGGGACAGGGGTTTTATTTTTCGCGGGCGTTGAGTGGGGATGAGTTGGCCGCGGGGTGGTTGGCGCGAGGCTACCGGAGCCAGGACGCGGAATCGGCTCTATAAGCTGTCGATTTCGGCCGCCTTCATTCGTCGTACCGTGGCACCGGTCGCCTCACAGGCTGGCCGGCTCTCGACACATCCTACCGAGGTCCACATGGCAACCCAAGAAAAGGTCACCGGTCCGGCGTCCTACTTCCCTTCGATCGAGAAGAAGCACGGCGAACCCATCGAGCATTGGATGCAGGTGCTCAAGAAGGCTGGGCCGCTCAAGCACATGGAACTGGTGACACATTTGAAGTCGGAGCATCAGTTGGGGCATGGACATGCCAATGCGCTGGTGGCGTGGCATCTGGCTCAACGGTAGATTTCCGTACGCTGGCACCACACTCCAACGGCCTGACAAGGCCGTACTTTGCTTCGCTTAGATAACACGTTGGTATCCAGCACGCGCACTATGAAAGATCGGCCGGCTGAGATTCAATAGTCACACGAGGCGGCTCGAACTCGATATCCTCGACATCCGGCATCGCCGGCGCGTCGGCAATATTGCGCCGCTGCTTCGCAAGCCGCTGATAGTCCTCAAAGCTCAACAACACATGCGTAGATTTGCCCCGATTCGTGATGAATTACCGCACCGTTGGCGATGCGCTCTATCCGAGTGCAGCGCTTCTCCGGCACCGGCCGCCTCCCTTCGATCCACTGCCACACCATCGACTGGGAAACACCGACGCTTTCAGCGAAAGCGGCTTGACTGATCTGGCTCTGGTCCAGGACCTGGGCGATGTTCATAGCCCCAAAAAATAGCATTGCTGCCGCCTCCGGCGCCTCCTGCAACACCTCGACGAAGATGAATTTGTCGCACGCCGCGATGAAAGCCGCAGGAGTCTTCTTCTCTCCTAGCCCGTAGACCACCTTCCCCGCTTCCCGAAGCCTCGTCGCGAGCCTGGTGAAGTCGCTATCCGACGATACCAGGCAGAAACCATCGACGTTGTCAGCGTAGAGCAAGTCCATCGCGTCGATGATGAACGCCGACTCAGTCGAGTTCTTCCCCTCGGTGTAGGCGAACTGCTGAATTGGCTGCACCGCATACCGATGGAGTTGCGCTTTCCAGCCGCCAAGGTTCTGCGTCGCCCGGTCGCCGTACGCCCGCTTCACCGTCGCGGTGCCGTACTTGGCCTCTTCTTCAAGTAGCGCTTTCAGCACCTTCGACGAAGCACTGTCTGCGTCGATAAGCACCGCAAGTCTCCGGGCATCACCAATTGCCATTGCCTCTCCCCAAAGTATTCATTGCCGCTCTCTGGTGGAGTATTGTGCCTGTGCAGGCGTCTGCACGCCGTCTGCCTGAACCCGCTCTGGACAAACCGTTTGGGCTGGAGGCTAGACCCGGACCGTTACCTCTCTTCGCCGCCAACGCACCTGGATAGCGATGAAATGGATGGCCCCGATCACAACGGGGAGCCCGAATAGGGCGATCTTCCCGAGCGATACCGTCAGGGCCATCGTGCCAACGACAGCAAGCCAGAAGCCCAGCCCAAACCGGTACAGGTTCCTCTTTGAGGTCGCTACGGCAAGAATCCAATACTGGATCAACGACCAAATCGTGACCACGAAGGCCAAGATGGCGAGGAAAGCGAGTCTCAAGTCCTCGTCGTCAACGCCAGCTCCAGACCCAGCAGCAGCTTCAACGTTAAACATCGCCGCAGCTACAGCAATTGCCAGAAGGTGGGCCAGCAGCAGCATTGGCGCCAAAGCGAGTAGCACTGCCTCAAGCCCTATTCCAAGTGCCCACCAATTGAATTTCGTAGTCATATTCTCTTCGTAGCGTCCGAGCTGGGCCGTTTGTTGCCTAGTTTCCCTGCCCTCGCGCGCATGCACGGAGTGTTGCGGGCGTGCAGACGTCTGCACGCCTATCGGTACTCTGGCTGCCGGGATGGCGCTGCGGGCTCGCCGCCAGGCGCATCCGGGCCCGGCCCAAGCAGCGTCGGCAGCATCGCTTTGCCAGGGGCGCTACGCGCGTGGTCCTGGTCTGACTCGACCTTGCTACAGCCGAAGAGCAGCACCAGGCCTGCAAGTAGTAGCGAGGGGGCTCGCTTCATTCCCTCCCCCCTTTTTACCTAATTCAGTTTCAGATCAATCCGTTCGTCATCCATTAGGATTACCGACGCGTCCAGCAACTGCTGCCCGGAGATGTCTTTTTCCTTGTACTTTTTCACCGTAGAGGCCGGCATTAAGAAACGATACTCAATTTTGTCGGCACGCGAATACTCGTCAGCAAAGCTACGCCCATGCCCATAGACGATCAAGTCATAGCCGAACACTGATCGAGGCAGGGGCGTCTTGTCGTTCAATGGCGATAGGACCTTGCGCACAACGTCATCAAAGAGTCGATTGCCAATTCCATATTTATTGAGCTTCAAATAGTTATAGACAGTTGTGCTATTAATCTTAACTTGAAGATACTTTTTCCCTTTGAACGACGACAAATCTATCCCACCGAGCACTACGTCAGCGTTTGCGAGGATGCTCTCGAGACGCAGCATGGAAACCAGGTCAGCGGCACTCTTCGCCAACTGCGCCTCCTGCCGGTTCTCTTTAAGCGCGGAACTCAAATAATCATCCGGCCTATAGAGCACAACCTGCCCGCTAACGGTCTGACTCTTTTTTGAGTCGCTTGAGCCGAAATCATTGAATAGCGTTGTTGACCCGCTGTAGAAGCCTTCTTTTTTGGCTGAGAAAACGGCTCTCGAAGAATAGTTTCGCGTGTAGCTCGTGAAAGATGAGGCGGTCACAGTTATGGCGCACGCGCCGTCCCCGCTAGCCTTACATTGGTTAAAGTTTTCTGGACCGTCGGGCACCGCTCGAGTCTTGACTTCCACGTCAGCCCCGGGGATCAGAACCCCGTTGCTATCGACGACCTTTACTTCATAAGCGTGCGAAACCGTCGGATGACTGGGCTGCACATACCTTGAAGATTGGTAGGGTCGGGGAGGTACGGGCGCACACCCGGCGACGGCTAGAAAGATCCCGATCACGATAGCGGCTGCGAATCCGTCACGCGGACGCTTAATTGCATGCGCCATCTCACGAGCTTCGTCAACGCCACCTGTCGTAGCGACCATCCCCACCTCCTTAACGTTTCATTGTGTAACTCATAATACATCGTCGCACCAACATCGTGCAGCCGGCACGCCTCACCACAATCAAGCAGCATCGCTAATATTCACCTCATCCCCACACACCAAGAGGATGGGAATGGGCATCAAAAACATCAACGAAGCGGGCCGCAAGGTTCACGGCGCAGACATCATGATCTTGGTGGCGCGGGCCGTGGCCTGAGGCAATGACCAGAACCTGATCCTGATCTACGGCCGCCAGCATGCCGTCGCAGCGGCCGATATCGCCCGCGCGGTTGTGAGAGATGGCGGCAAACCGCGCGAGCCGGGCCGCCATCCGCATTGCGTTCTACTCCGGCATGCGCATGGGAGAAATCCAGAAACGAGAGGTTGAGGGCGACCTATCCGTGCTCGAGGACACCAAGAGCGGCGACCCGCGCTACGTGCCGACTCACCCGAAGATTCGATGCTGCTCCAGCATGGCCATGCCCGACCAGAGCACGATTTCCCGGCATTTTCGGGCGGCACGCGAGGCTGTCGGGATGGATTGGCTACATTTCCACGACCTGCGCCACTCGGCAACAAGCGAAATGATTAACCGGGAGATCGACCTGTATACGGTCGGGGCGGTCCTGGGGCACAAGTCGGCCCAGTCCACGAAGCGGTATGCGCACCTGGCAACGGCAGCGCTGAGAAAGGCTGTAGGGGAGATCGGCAAGAAATCCCCACCACCCCACCGCAGGAATCCGAGGCAAATGCCTCGGAACCCGCGTCAATACTTGGTGGGCCTCCTCGGAGTCGAACCGAGCACCAACGGATTATGAGTCCGCTGCTCTAACCAGGCATGAGCTAGAGGCCCGAGGGCGCAATTCTACACCGAGTTGCGCCCTGGGCCGGGACCGGTCAGATCACGTACAGATCCACGTACTCATGCACCGGCATGGCCTCCAGCGCCTGCTGGTCCAGCGACACGCCCAGGATGGTGTCCTGTTGCTTGGTCGGGAAGCGGCGGGCCAGGTTGGTCCGGAACTTGGCCTCCAGCAGCGGGATGCCGTCCTTGCGGCGGCGCTTGTGGCCGATGGGGTATTCGCAGACGATTTCCTTGAGCTTCTTGCCGTCCTTGAATTCCACGGTCAGCGCGTTGGCGATGGAGCGCTTCTCGGGGTCGTGGTAGTCCTTGGTGAAGGCGGGGTCCTCGACGCAGACGATCTTGTCGCGCAGCTGGTCGATGCGCGGATCCTTGGCGATCTCGTCCTCGTAGTCGCCGGCGGTCAGCCGGCCGAACAGGATGGGCACGGCCACCATGTACTGGATGCAGTGGTCGCGGTCGGCGGGGTTGTCCAGCGGGCCCTTCTTGTCGATGATGCGGATGCAGGCTTCGTGGGTGCGGATGGTGATTTTCTTGATGTCGTCCGCGCTGCGGCCCTGCTTCTGCAACTGCTTGTGGATGTCCATCGCGCATTCGACGGCGGTCTGCGAGTGGAACTCGGCCGGGAAGGAGATCTTGAACAGCACGTTCTCCATCACGTAGCTGCCGTAGGGGCGCTGGAACTTGAAGGGCTGGCCCTTGAACAGGACGTCGTAGAAGCCCCAGGTCTTGGCGCTCAGCACCGAGGGATAGCCCATTTCGCCGGTGCGCGCGATCAGCGCCAGGCGCACGGCGCGGCTGGTGGCGTCGCCGGCGGCCCAGCTCTTGCGCGAGCCGGTGTTGGGCGCGTGGCGATAGGTGCGCAGGCTCTGGCCGTCGACCCAGGCCAGCGACACGGCGTTGATCAGTTCATCGCGGGTCAGGCCCATCATCTGGCCGACCACGGCGGTGGAGGCGACCTTGACCAGCACCACGTGGTCCAGGCCCACGCGGTTGAAGGAGTTCTCCAGCGCGATGCAGCCCTGGATTTCGTGCGCCTTGATCATGGCGGTCAGGACGTCGCGCATGGTCAGCGGCTTCTTGCCCGCGGCGACGGCCTGGCGCGACAGCCAATCGGCCGTGGCCAGGATGCCGCCCAGGTTGTCCGAGGGATGACCCCATTCGGCGGCCAGCCAGGTGTCGTTGAAGTCCAGCCAGCGGATGATGGTGCCGATGTTGAAGGCGGCCTGCACGGGATCGAGCTGGAACTGGGTGCCGGGCACCTTGGCGCCGTTGGGCACGACGGTGCCGGGCACGATGGGTCCGAGCAGCTTGGTGCAGGCCGGATACTCCAGCGCCTCCAGGCCGCAGCCCAGGGTGTCGATCAGGCAGTTGCGCGCGGTCTCGTAGGCCAGCTTGCTGGTGATGCGCTTTTTCAGGACGTAGTCGACGATGTCGACCAGGACCTGGTCGGGCTTCGGACGAACGGTAGAGATAGCGGAAGACATGGGGCTCCCCCTACGCGCTTCGCGCGCCCCCCAGGGGGCGGCACTGGCGGACCGGCGGAGCCGGATCCGCGGTGCCCTGGATGGGCGGTTTGCGCTTTGCGGGTTTGATTGGTTGAAGGATGTTGGTTATTGCAGGAATGAAGCGGTCTTTTCTTTACTTGCGCTTGGCCAGCGGCACGAACTTGCGGTCTTCGGGGCCGGTGTAGTTGGCGCTGGGGCGGATGATCTTGTTGTCGATGCGCTGTTCGATGATGTGGGCCGACCAGCCCGCGGTGCGGGCGATCACGAACAGCGGGGTGAACATCGCGGTGGGAACGCCCATCTCGTGGTAGCTGACGGCGCTGAACCAGTCGAGGTTGGGGAACATTTTCTTGACGTTCCACATCACCGATTCCAGGCGCTCGGCGATCTCGTACAGCCGCATGTTGCCGGACTCCTTGGACAGGCGGTGCGACACGCCCTTGATGACCTGGTTGCGCGGGTCGGACACGGTGTAGACGGGGTGGCCGAAGCCGATCACCACTTCCTTGTTCTCGACGCGGCGGCGGATGTCGGCCTCGGCCTCGTCGGGCGTGTCGTAACGGCTCTGGACTTCGAAGGCGACTTCGTTGGCGCCGCCATGCTTGGGGCCGCGCAGCGCGCCGATGGCGCCGGTCAGGGCCGAGTACATGTCCGAGCCGGTGCCGGCGATGACGCGGGCGGTGAAGGTGGAGGCGTTGAACTCGTGCTCGGCGTACAGGTTCAGCGAGGTGTGCATGGCCCGCACCCACGAGGCGGGCGCCGGCTTGCCGTGCAGCAGGTGCAGGAAGTGCCCGCCTATGCTGTCGTCGTCGGTGTCGACGTCGATGCGCTCGCCGCGATGGCTGTAGTGGTACCAGTACAGCAGCATCGATCCCAGCGAGGCCATCAGCCGGTCGGCGATGTCGCGCGCGCCGGGCAGGTTGTGGTCGTCCTTCTCGGGCAGCACGCAGCCCAGGGCCGACACTCCGGTGCGCATCACGTCCATGGGATGGCTGGCCGCGGGCAGCCATTCGAGCGCCGCCTTCACGTTCGCGGGCAGCCCGCGCAGCGCCTTCAGCTTAGTCTTGTAGGCCGCCAGCTCGTTGCGGTTGGGCAGCTTGCCGTGCACCAGCAGATAGGCGATTTCCTCGAACTCGCATTCGTCGGCGATATCCAGGATGTCGTAGCCGCGATAGTGCAGGTCGTTGCCGCTGCGGCCCACCGTGCACAAGGCGGTATTGCCCGCCATCACGCCCGACAGGGCCACCGACTTCTTCGGCTTCGGTCCCGCGGCCGGCTGGTCCTTCTGATTCGATACTGTTGCGCTCATCGTCTCACTCGCTCCGTAACAATTGCCACACATCCAGGAAACGCTTACCAGACCCAGGATGCGGTGGATCCGGCTCCGCCGGTCCACCCGCATCGCCCCCTGGGGGGCGCGCGTCAGCGCGTAAGGGGGGGGTCTACCTCTTCTTGAACAGGGTATCCAGGCTCTGTTCGAACGCGTGATAGCCAATGCGATCGTACAACTCCTCGCGCGTCTGCATCATGTCGATCACGTTCTTCTGGTGGCCTTCGCGGCGGATGGCCGTGTAGACCGTTTCCGCGGCCTTGTTCATGGCGCGGAAGGCGGACAGCGGGTACAGCACCATGGACACGTCGGCGCTGCGCAGTTCCTCCACCGTGAATAGCGGCGTCTGTCCGAACTCGGTGATGTTGGCCAGCACCGGCACCTTCACGGCGTCGACGAACTTGCGGTAGGTGGGCAGGTCGTAGGCGGCCTCGGCGAAGATGCCGTCGGCGCCCGCCTCCACGCAGGCCTGGGCGCGCTCGATGGCGGCGTCCAGCCCTTCAACCGCGATGGCGTCGGTACGCGCCACCAGGAAGAAGTCGGGATCGGTCTTGGCATCGGCCGCCGCCTTGACGCGGTCCACCATCTCCGAGGCCGAGACGATTTCCTTGCCCGGACGGTGGCCGCAGCGCTTGGCGCCGACCTGGTCCTCGATGTGGCAGGCGGCCGCGCCGGCCTTGATCAGGCTCTTGACCGAACGCGCGATGTTGAAGGCCGACGGACCAAAGCCGGTGTCGATGTCCACCATCAGCGGCAGATCGCACACGTCGGTGATGCGGCGCACGTCGATCAGCACGTCGTCCAGCGTGTTGATGCCCAGGTCGGGCATGCCCAGCGACCCGGCGGCCACGCCGCCGCCCGACACGTAGACGGCGCGAAAGCCCGCGCGCTTGGCCAGCAAGGCGTGGTTGGCGTTGATGGCGCCGATGATCTGCAGGGGGTGTTCTTCGCGCAGGGCTTGGCGGAAGCGGGCGCCGGGCGAGGCGGGTCGTGAGGAGGTCATGGCGATGACTCGGACTGGGGGAAAACTCAGCTTACTGCAAAGACCGTGCCATGCGTGGGCCCGCGCCGCGCTTCCCCGCGCCGAGCCGCACGGGCCAAGGCTTCCCTGGAGACGGGCCTATTCATCCTGATCATCGTCCCCCTGTCTCGACCGCCGGATTAATTTCATATTTGAAATCTATATAATCAAATCTGCAATCCGGATCTTGCCATGGAACTTCCAGCCGCCCTTCCCGCCCGCTCGCAATCCCGGCCCGTCATCTGGACCATGGGCATCAGCCGCGTGTCCCGCGCCTTCGCCGAACTGGCGCCCGGCTACGCCGGACAGGCCGATTTCCGCATCGTCGACGAAGGCTTCGAGACGGCGGCCCGCTCGATCAACGAAGCCGCGCGCCAGGGGCTGGTCGATGCGGTGGTCGCGGGCGGCTCGAACGGCGCCTACCTGCGCCAGCACGTGGACGTGCCGGTCATCCTGATCAAGGTCACGGGCTTCGACGTCATGCACGCCCTGACCACGGCCAGGCAGTTGTCCAGCCGCCTGGCCCTGGTCACGCACGCCTCCACCTTTCCCGAGGCCGAGGCCTTCAAGCAGGCCTTCGGGCTGGACTTTCCCAGCCACAGCTACGTCACGACCGAGGACGCCGCCTTGCAGGTCCAAGCGCTCAAGCTCGCCGGGCTGGAGGTCATCGTCGGCCCCGGACTGGTCTCGGACCTGGCCGAACAGCAGGGCCTGGCCGGCGTTTTCCTGTACTCCACCAATTCGATCCGGGTCGCGCTGGAAGACGCCATCGAGGCGGCCCGGCTCACGCGCATCGAGCAGCGCCGCCGCGAATACCTGAACACGGTGCTGTCCCACTTGAACGAGGGCGTGGCCGCGGTGGACGCCGAAGGCCGCATCCAGTCGCTCAATCCGCCCATGGAGCGCCTGCTGGGCCTGCGGCGCGAGCAGGCCATCGGCCAGCCGCTGGAGGAAGCCGCGCCGGCGATCTCGCTCGACGGCCCCCTGCGGCACGGGCAGAAGGAACTGGAGACCATCCAGAAGGTTCGCGACAAGGTGCTGATCCTGAACCGCATCCCCATCCTGAGCGGCGGCGAACTGCTGGGCGCGGTGGTCACGGCACAGGACGCCCAGGCCATCCAGCGGGTGGACCGCAACCTGCGTACCGGCGCGCCGGCGCGGCCATCCGGCACGCGCTACGACCTGGACGACCTGCTGGGCAGCTCGGGTCCCATGCAGCGGGTGCGCGAACTGGCCCGACTGTACGCCGGCGTCAGCTCCACGGTGCTGATCGAGGGTGAAAGCGGCACCGGCAAGGAAGTGCTGGCACAAGGCATGCACCGCGCCAGCCCCCGCCGCGACTTTCCCTTCGTCGCCATCAACTGCGCCGCCTTTCCCGAACCCCTGCTGGAAAGCGAACTGTTCGGCTACGAGGAAGGCGCCTTCACCGGCGCCCGCAAGGGCGGCAAGACGGGGCTGTTCGAGGCGGCCCACAACGGCACCCTGTTCCTGGACGAGATCGGCGACATGCCGCTGGCCCTGCAGGTGCGCCTGCTGCGCGTGCTGCAGGAACGGCAGGTGCTGCCGGTGGGCGCGCTGGAACCGGTGGCGGTCAACGTGCGGGTGGTCGCCGCCACCCACCGCGACCTGCAGGCCATGGTGCGCGCCGGCGACTTCCGGCAGGACCTGTTCTACCGCCTGAACATCCTGCGCATCACCATGCCGCCGCTGCGCGAGCGCGAAGGCGACATCGACGAACTGGCCGAGGAACTCTACGCCCGCGCGCAGCGGCGGCTGGGCATGACGCGGCCCGTGCGCCTGCCGGCCTTCGTCCGGTCGCTGTGCGCGAACTACGCCTGGCCCGGCAACCTGCGCGAGATGGAGAACGTGCTGGAGCGGGTGGCCGTCTCGCACGCGGGCCGCAAGATCGGCCGCAAGGAACTGGAGCTGGAACTGGAAATTACCGTGCCCGAGTTGTACGGCGGCACGGACGAGACCGCGCCCGCCGGTCCGGACGGGGCCGCCTTCGCGTCGCTGGACGAGATCGCCCGGGCCAGCCAGGCGGCCCATGCGCGCCGGGTATTGGACGCCTGCCACGGCGACCGCGCGGCGGCGTGCCGGATACTGGGCATCAGCCCCGCCACGCTGTGGCGCAAGCTGAAAGAGGCGCCGCCCGGCGCCCCGTGACGCCTAGCAGAACGCCTGGATGCCCGTCTGGGCGCGGCCCAGGATCAGCGCATGGATGTCGTGCGTGCCTTCGTAGGTGTTGACCACCTCGAGATTGACGACGTGGCGGATCACGCCGAACTCGTCGGAAATCCCGTTGCCGCCCAGCATGTCGCGCGCCACGCGGGCGATGTCCAGCGACTTGCCGCAGGAGTTGCGCTTCATGATGGAGGTGATTTCCACCGCCGCCGTCCCGGCGTCCTTCATCCGGCCCAGCTGCAGGCAGCCTTGCAGGCCCAGCGTGATCTCGGTCTGCATGTCGGCCAGCTTCTTCTGCACCAGTTGGTTGGCGGCCAGCGGGCGGCCGAACTGCTTGCGGTCCAGCACGTACTGGCGGGCGGTGTGCCAGCAGTACTCGGCGGCGCCCAGCGCGCCCCAGGCGATGCCGTAGCGGGCCGAGTTCAGGCAGGTGAACGGCCCCTTCAGGCCGGCCACGTTGGGCATGTAGTTCTCTTCCGGCACGAACACCTCGTCCATGACGATTTCGCCGGTGATGGACGTGCGCAGGCCGACCTTGCCGTGGATGGCCGGCGCCGACAGGCCCTTCCAGCCCTTCTCCAGGATGAAGCCGCGGATGTTGTCCTTGCCGTCCTCGTCCTTGAGCTTGGCCCAGACCACGAACACGTCGGCGATGGGCGAGTTGGTGATCCACATCTTGGCGCCGCTCAGGCGGTAGCCGCCATCCACCTTGGTGGCGCGGGTGACCATGGAGCCGGGGTCCGAGCCGTGGTTGGGCTCGGTCAGGCCGAAGCAGCCGATCAGCTCGCCGGTGGCCAGCTTGGGCAGGTATTTCTGCTTTTGCGCCTCGGTACCGAATTCATGGATGGGGACCATGACCAGCGAGGACTGCACGCTCATCATCGAGCGATAGCCGGAATCCACGCGCTCGACCTCGCGCGCGATCAGGCCGTAGCAGACGTAGTTCAGGCCGGGGCCGCCGTATTGCTCGGGAATGGTGGGTCCCAACAGGCCCAGCTCGCCCATCTCGCGGAAGATGGCGGCATCGGTGCGCTCGTTGCGGAACGACTCCAGCACGCGCGGCATCAGCTTGTCCTGGCAGTACGCCGCCGCCGCTTCCCGCACCATGCGTTCGTCGTCGGTCAGTTGCTGGTCGAGCAGCAAGGGGTCGGCCCAGTTGAATTGTGCAGGCTTGTGCATAAGATTCATGTCTCGCGAGTAGTTGGGGAAACAGGAGAATCCGTGTCCTCCCGGCGAATTTCCTGCAAGATATACGGATTCGGCGGCCACGCCAAACGAGTTCTTTTCACTTATCTGTGCGTTTTCCGCACTTGTTAAAGTAGAACCTTCCGATCCCGGGCCCCTGACATGCGCCGCAAACTGCCCAGTACCGCCGCCCTGGCCGCCTTCGAGGCGGCCGCGCGCCACCAGAGCTTCACCAAGGCCGCGACCGAGCTGGCGCTGACCCAGAGCGCCGTCTGCCGCCAGATCGCCGGCCTGGAGTCCTTCCTGGGCCTGAAGCTGTTCCGCCGCACCCGGCGCGGCGTCACCCTGACCCAGGCCGGCCAGACCTACGGCGAATCCGTGGCGCGCCGCCTGGACGAGGTCGAACGCGACACCCTGGACCTGATGGCCCGGCGCGGCGAAGGCGGCGTGCTGGAACTGGCCTCCGTGCCCACCTTCGCCACCCGCTGGCTGCTGCCGCGCCTGGCCGACTTCGAGCGCCAGGCCCCCAACATCGTCCTGAACATCACCCCGCAAAGCCGGCCCTTCCTGTTCGAGGGCACCCCCTTCGACGCCGCCATCTACGCCGGCGACGGCCCCTGGCCGGGCACCGAGGCGGTCTTCCTGATGCCCGAGAAACTGGTGCCCGTGTGCTCGCCCAAGCTGCTGGGCGTGCGCAAGCGCATCATGCCCGGGCAGTTCTCGGCCTACCGGCTGCTGCAGCAAAGCACGCGCCCCTACGCCTGGCGGCAGTGGTTCGCCGCGCAGAACGTCAGCCATCCGCACGACCTGGGCGGCCCGCGCTACGAGCTGTTCTCGATGCTGGTGGAAGCCGCCGTGCACGGCCAGGGCATCGCCCTGGTGCCACGGCTGATCGCGGAGCAGGAACTCGAGTCGGGCCGGCTGATCGTTGCCTGCGAGCGCGAGTCGGTGCGGGACAAGAACTACTACCTGGTCCTGCCCGAATGGAAGGCCGACCACGAACCCCTGCACCTGTTCACGCAGTGGCTGGCCGCACAGGCGGCCCAGTACCGGGCGCAGCATGGGCTGGAGGGCGAGGCGGCGGCGCCGCCCAAGCGCTTCACGCGGTGATGGCGGCCATCACGAAATCGACGACGTGCTCGCGGCGCTCGTCCAGTGCCGCATCGTCCGACAGATCGGTACCCAGCACCGCCGAGAGCGTGTGGCAATTGGAAATGCTGAAAAAGCACAAGGCGTTGATGCTGATGTAGACCTGGCGCGCGTCCAGCCCGGGCCGGAACAGGCCTGCCTCGGCCCCCGCCTGCAGCAGCATGCCGATCCGATGGATCATCGGATCGTAGATGGATTTCAAGCGCTCCGACTTGCGAATGATCCTGCCCTTGTTCACGTTCTCGCCGCTGAGCAGGTTGACGAAATCGCGGTTGTGGCGGACGTGGTCGAAGGTGAACAGGACGAAGTCCCGCAGCGCGGCGCGCGGATCGGCGGCGTTCAGCTCGAGCTTGGGGTCGTTGGACCGGAACGCCGTATAGGCCGCCTCGAGCACCGCCAGGTAGGCATTTTCCTTCGAGCCGAAATGATGGGACAGGATCTGCTTGCTGACCCCCGCCCGGGTGCAGATCTGCTCGACGCTGGCGCCGTGGTATCCGCTATGGGAGAACTCCCGGTAGGCCGCGTCCAGCAGGTTCTGCCGCGTGCGCTCCGGATCCCGGGCACCGTTGGAGCGGCTCGGCCGCCTCGTCGCCGAAATGAAGAAAGTCGGCTTGTCTTTCTTGTCGGTACTGCGAACTGTCAATTTGACGCTTCCTGAAAAAAGATGGAGCAAGCCCCGGTCAGTCCAGTATTTCCCGGCGGAGCATCCCATGCACGCCTTTCTCGCCGTTCACCGCCTGCGTCACATGGAAGTCGACGGCAAGCGAACACAGCTGATAGGCGCTGGCGCGTGCAAGACCGGTCCTGGCACCGATGAAGTCGATCATCTCGCGCAGCGCCTGCTTCAGGGCCTGGTCGAGATTCTCATGGAACCCCATGCTGATGTAGTGCGTCGGCGTTTCCGCGCGCGGAAAACGAAGCACGGGATCGGCCGCTCCGCCCCCCTTGTGGACGGCGAGCGTGAATTCGCCGTCCAGGCAGGTCTCGAGCGCGGTGACGCATACCTCGCCATCGCCCTGCAACGCATGGCCGTCGCCCACGGAAAAAAGCGCGCCGGCGACATGGACGGGAAGGAACAGCGTGCTTCCGGCCACCAGTTCCTTGTTGTCCATGTTGCCGCCATGGACGCGCGGCTCTTTCGAAGAAATGCAGGCATATGAAGATGGCGGCGCAACGCCCATGACACCGAAGAAAGGAGCAACCGGCAGCGTCATGCCCCATGCCAGGCGCGCGCGTCGGGTCTCACGATCGATGGGAATCGTGGCTACCGTCAGGTCGGGGAAATCCTCGGGCAGCGTTCCCGCCAACGGGCGGATGTAGTTATACCCCCAATCCGAGCCCAGCTCCACCGCGTCTATCCTGACCTCCAGCATGTCTCCCGGCTCCGCCCCCACGATGCCGATCGGCCCGGTCAGGATGTGCGGAGCCAGCATGGGCAGGTTCGCCTCGGCGATGCGACGCAGCGCCGAGGGTACAGTCATCCCCGACCCGGGTTGCGGAAACAGCGAAGACTTGCCGGACACGGTCTCCACCCTGACCGTGTCGCCGGACTCGATCGTCAGGATGGGCTCGAAGCCGGCGTCGAACATGCCGACCCGGACATTCTCGGGCGAGGCGGGAACATGATGGATCATCGCTCGGGCGCTCCGTTCGTGTCGTTCAAGTGGCAGGCCGATGCATGCCCGTCCCCATGGGACACCAAGGGCGGTTCTTCGACCTTGCAGCGGTCCATCGCGGACGGGCATCTGGCGTGGAAGCGGCAGCCCGGCGGAGGATGGACCGGACTGGGAACGTCGCCGGCCAGGATGATGCGCCGGCTCCCGGCACCGCGGGCCTTCATCGACGGCACCGACGACAGCAGGGCCTTCGTATAGGGATGCCGGGTCTGGAAGAACACCTCCTGGCGCGTGCCGATCTCCACGATCTTGCCCAGGTACATCACCGCCACGCGGTGAGTCATGTGGGCGACGATGCCGAGGTCGTGGCTGATGAACAGCAGGGCCAGCCCGAGCTCCCGCTGCAGGTCCTGCAGCAGGTTGATGATCTGGGCCTTGACCGACACATCCAGCGCCGACACGGCCTCGTCGCACACGATAAGCTTCGGCTCGGCCGACAGGGCCCGGGCGATGCCGATACGCTGGCGCTGCCCTCCGCTGAACTCGTGCGGCCACCGGCCGATGGCATCGCGCGGCAAGCCGACCTGCTCCAGGATGTCCCCGACCTTGCGGTCGACCTGCGGCCTGGAAAGATCCGGCCGGAAATTGCGCAGGGGCTCGGCCACGATATCCCGGACCTTCATCCTGGGGTTCAGCGACGAAAAGGGATCCTGGAACACCACCTGCAATGTCTTGCGGACGGGACGAAACGCCTCGGGCGACAGCCGGTCTATCCTCGTTCCGTCGAGTTCAATGCGGCCGTCCGTGATGGGGAACAGCCCCAGGATGGACCGCCCGACCGACGACTTGCCGCAGCCGCTCTCGCCGACGAGCGACAGAGTCTCGCCATGCCCGATGCTGAATGACACATCGTCCACGGCACGTAGCTGCCGGGGACGCGCCCCGGGAAACCGGGACCCGATCGCGTAGTATTTTTTCAGACCCGTGACGTTCAACAGCGGCGCGTTCATGAGCAGGCTCCTTCTTCCGCTTCGACCCGATGGCAAGCCACGCGATGCCCCGGCGACTTGATCTGCAAGGCCGGGACCACCGCCCGGCACAGATCCGTGGCCAAGGCGCACCGGCCCGCGAACGCACAGCCTTCGATGCGCTCCTTGATGCTGGGCACGGTTCCCGGGATCTCCGCCAGCCGGCCGCCCGCCGCGCACGCCCGGGCGTCCAGCGTAGGCACTGCGCCCAGCAGGCCGCGCGTATAAGGATGCAGCGGATCCTGGAACACCTGCGCGACGGGCGCTTCCTCGACCACCCGTCCCGCATACATCACCAGCACGCGCTGCGCCACCTCCCACACCACTCCGAGATCGTGCGTGATGAGCACCACGGCCGCGCCGGTCCTGCGCGTCAGGTCCTTGACCAGGTCGAGGATCTGCGCCTGGATCGTCACGTCCAGCGCGGTCGTCGGTTCGTCGGCGATCAGGAGCCTCGGCTCGCACGCCAGGGCCATCGCGATCATGACCCGCTGGCACATGCCGCCCGACAGTTCGTGGGGGTATTGCCGGACACGGCGCCGCGGCTCGGGAATACCGACCAGCTCCAGCATCGCCACCGCCCTGTCCTGCGCCGCCCGGCCGCGCAGTCCCGCGTGCAGCGCCAATGCCTCGCCAATCTGCTGGCCCACGGTCAGCACCGGATTCAGGCTGGACATCGGATCCTGGAAGATCATGCTGAGGGCGTTTCCGCGGATGGTCCGCATCTCCTCCTCCGTCAGCCCCATCAGGTCCCTGCCCAACAGCCGGACCTTGCCGGCCACGCGCGTCGTGCGGGCGGGCAGCAGCCGCATGATGGACATGGCGGTCACCGACTTGCCGCTACCGCTTTCTCCCACGATGGCCACGGTTTCTCCCTCGGCCACCTGGAAGCTGATGCCGTTCACGGCGCGGCCGATGCCGTCGCGGGCAAGGAACTGCGTCTGCAGGTCCTCGACCTCCAGCAAGGGGGCGGCGGCGACGCTCGCGTCCTCATACATGTTCGTTCATCCTCGGATCCAGGAGATCCCTGACGCCATCGCCCAGCATGTTCATCGCCAGAACGGTCACGCTGAGAAACAAGGCGGGAAAGAAAACGATGTACGGCTTGACCTGCCAGATGCTCCGGCCTTCGGCCATGATGTTCCCCCATGACGGGATGTTGGACGGCGTGCCGGCGCCCAGGAACGACAGCGCGGCTTCGATGAGGATGGCGCTGGCGCAGATGAAGGTTGCCTGCACGATCAGCGGCCCCATGACGTTGGGCAGGATGTGCCGGACCATGATCGTCGGCGCCCGGGTTCCCGAGGCGATGGCGGCCTCGACGAAGGGTTGCTCCCGCAGCGAGATCACGATTCCGCGCACCACTCTCGCGACACGGGGAATCTCGGTCACGGTAATGGCCAGGATCACGTTGCCGATGCTGGCCCGCGTCAGCGCCATCAGCGCGATCGCCAGGAGGATGGGCGGAATCGACATCATGCCGTCCATCACCCGCATCACGATGTTGTCCGCCCAGCGGACGTAGCCGGATACCAGGCCGATCGCCAGGCCGATCAGACAGGAAAGCAGCGCCACCGCGAAGCCGACGACCAGGGACACCCGGGCGCCGAACAGCACGCGCGAATACAGGTCCCGGCCCAGGATGTCGGTCCCGAACCAGAAGCGGGCCGAGGGCTCCATCTTGCGCAGCGCCGGCGCGACGGAGGCAGGATCCCGCGCCGCCAGCCAGGGAGCGAAGACGGCGACCAGAATCATCAGCAGGAGCAGAAGGCCGCCTATTACCATGGTCGGATGGCGGCGGACGAATCCGAAAACGCCCCCGGCGGAACGCGTCTCGGGAAACAGGTCCGGCAGCGGCCTGGCCGCGGGCGGAGCAAGCTCCGCGGAAAACGTCGTGGTTGCATGGGCATTCACAGTCGCACCCTCGGGTCGATCAGGATGTAGACGAGGTCGATCAGCAGATTGACCATCACGTAGGTAAACGAGAACAGCAGCACCACACCCTGGATGACGGGATAGTCGCGGCGCAGGATGGCATCGGCGGTCAGCCGGCCCAGGCCGGGAATGGCGAATACGCTCTCGGTCACGACCGCGCCGCTGACCAGCAATGCCATGCCTATGCCGATGACGGTGACGATGGGCAGGGCGGCATTCTTCAATGCATGGACATAGAGAATGCGAACCCGGCCGACCCCCTTGGCGCGCGCGGTGCGGATGTAGCCTTGTTGCAGGACGTCCAGCAGCGCGGCGCGCGTCGTGCGCGCGATGATGGCGACATAGACGCCGCTGAGCGCGAACGAAGGCAGCAGCACGCTGCGCAGCCAGGGGCCCAGCCCCTCCGAGAATGCCCGGTATCCCTGCACCGGCAGGATCCCCAGTTGCAGCCCGAACACGTAGGCCAGCACATAACCCAGGACGAACACCGGCACGGAGAATCCGAACACGGCTCCTGTCATGACCAGGCGGTCGATCCAGGAATCGGCCCTGGCCGCGGCGGCGATCCCCAGCGGCACCCCCGCGCTGGTGGCGATGACCAGCGTCACGGCCATCAGGGACACGGTCGGCTCCATCCGTTCCAGCAGCAGCGTGCCCACCGGCAGATTGGTGAAGATCGACGTCCCCAGCGCGCCGTGCAGAAGCTGCCAGACCCAGGTGGCGAAGCGGATGGGAAACGGCTCGTCCAGCCCCAGGGACACGCGGATACGGTCCAGCTCCTCCTGGCTGGCATGGTCGCCGGCGATCAGCAATGCCGGATCACCCGGCGCCAGGTACATCAGGCTGAACACCAGCAGCGCGACCACACCCATGACGGGCAGGGTCGACAGGATCCGGCGGACGATGAAACCTAGCATGGCGCATCCTCCAGGTTCGCGATGCATCCCGACAGGCCCAGGTCCTGCTCCAGCGCCCGGGACAGCATGAACAGGCGCTGCTCGGCATCCCACGGCCCCACGAGTTGCAGCCCCACGGGCAGCCGCAGCCCTGCCCCGGTGAATCCCACGGGCGTGGAAAGCGCGGGATGGCCCGTCAGATTGAACGGATGCAGCGCCGCCGCCCATTGCGGATACGCCCCCGGATACTCCGGGTCGACGGTGTCGAGACGGGGGGCCGCGACGGTCGTCGTAGGCATGGCCAATACGTCGAAACGTTCGAAGATGGCCTGCACCGACCGAAAAAGCGCGGTGCGCCGGTCACAGGCGGCCAGGAATTCGATGGCCGACCAGCTACGGCCCTGTGCGATACCCGCGCGCAGCGTGGGCGTCATCCTGTCCGGCGCGGCATCGAAAAGGGCCCCATACCGCCCGGCGCGATGCGTGCTGGCAAGCGTCGCATACAAGGGATAGAGGCCATCGAAACAGGCCTCGCGCAAGCTTTCGACGCTCGCCCCGCGATCCGAAAGACGGGACACGGCGGCCGACGTGATCCGCAGCACCTCCGGATCGGTTCGATATTCCCCGAAGTGCTCGATCCAGCCTATCCGCATGCCGCGGATCCCGCCGGACCACGCGGGTGGCGCCCCGCGGGTCGAGAATGGATCGGCGGCAGAGGGTCCCTGCATCACCGACAGCAGCAGCGCCGCGTCCTGCGTGGTGCGTGCCATGGGGCCGATGTAGGCAAAGTTTCCGAAGCCGTCGGGCACCGCCTCGATCGGCACGCGCCCCAGGGTCGGCTTCATGCCGACCACGCCATTCCACGCGGACGGACAGCGGATGGACCCCCCGCCATCGGTGGCGATCGCCAGCGGCCCCATGCCCGCGGCCAAGGCCGCTCCGGCCCCGCCGCTCGACCCTCCCGGCGTATGGTCCAGGTTCCAGGGATTGCGCGTCACCCCGGTCGCCAGGCTCTCGGTCAACATCTTGTGCGCGAACTCGGGCAGGGTCGTCTTGCCGATCAGGATCGCGCCCGCGGCCCGCACCCGCTCGACCGCCACGGCATCCTTCCGGGGTATGGCCGGCGCCACGGCAATGGATCCGTTGCCCAGCGGCACGCCCGCCACCGCGACGTTGTCCTTGACCGTCACGGGCACTCCGTGCAGTGGACCGAGCGCCTCGCCCGCCATCACCCGCCGCTCGGCCTCGCGGGCCGCGCGTTGCGCCTCTTCCCGCAAGACCAGCGCAAACGCATTGATCCGTGGATTGACCCGATCGATGCGGTCGAGCACCGCGCCGGTGATCTCGACCGGCGAAATCTGGCGCGCGGCGACAAGAGCCGCCAGGCGCGTCGCGGACAACCCGCAAAGTTCGTCCTGTCGCATGGCCGGCTCAGCCTCCCTCGCTCAAGGAACGGGCCGTGATCTTGCCCCGCTCGTCCAGGCCGAAGCCCTGCCGGCGCGCCGCATCCATCACTTCGTCGGTCCACTCGACGTTGCCCGGGTCATCGCCGCCGATAATGACCAGCAGCAGGGCCTGGCCGGAGCTCTCGTTGCGGAATCCGCGCAGCACGCCGACCGGCAGCGAGATGACGTCGTACTGGTCGAGAAAGATCTCGTGCTCGCCCTGGTCTCCCCATTGCACCGAGAACCGGCCATTCAGGGGCATGAACACCTCCACCGTCCGGTGCTTGTGCAGCGCGCTGCCCTTCCCCGGTTCGACCCGGACGATGGACAGATGGAAGCCCTCGACATCCGTGATCGGCGGAACGATGGCGCCGTCCTCGGCCACGCCCTGGCCGATGATGCTCAGGAGTTCGCGCTGGAACTCGGGCCTCGCCGCATCGATCAGCGGCATGGTGCTGGACTGGAGTTCGCGGAAGACGGCCACCCTCTTTCGCATTTCCTCGGGACTTACCTGACGACTCTGCATGGACCTCTCCTAGGGAATGAACCTTCCGGCCACGCTCACCGCTTCTCGACGTTCCAGTAGGGCTGGACGTAGGCGGACAGCAGGCCGGCGATGTTGGGCCGATAGGCGCTGACGACATCCCACTGCCCCACCGGCACGTAGGGCAGGAATTGCCACATGTGCTCCTGCAGGGCTTCGAACGCTTCCTGTTGCTCGGCGGGAGTCAAGGCACGCAGGACACGCTGGCGCAGGCGCTCGCCGGCCTCGTCGCAGGGAAAACCGGGCCAGTTGTGTCCGCCGCAGGACATGTCGAGCGCGGCATTCGTCAGCGGGTGAAACCAGATGCTGCCCGTGGCGTTGTATGGAAACAGGTGATAGCCGCCCTTGCCCGGAGGCTGGCCCTTGGCCCGGACGCGCTGCAAGAGCGTGGGAAGATCGGTCACCTGGAGATCAACCTTGACGCCGGCCTCCTTCAGGCGCTGGGCCAGCACTTGCGCGACGGCCATGTTCGGACCGGCTGGAAGGCTCAGCAGCACGATCGTCTCCCCCTTGTATCCCGCCTCGGCCAGCAGGCTCCTGGCCCGCTGCACGTTCGGCTTGAGAAACGGCTTGGATCCCGCCTCCGTGCCGAAGGCGGTGCCGCAGACGCTGAACGAATGGCACGGCTTCCAGTCCGCGTCTCCCGCCACGGCGGGCATGATTTCATCCTGATCGACCAACAGCGCCAGCGCCTGCCGCGCCCTGACGTCGTTGAACGGCGGAAGCTGGAAATTGGGGCGCACGAACTCGACGAAGGGAAGTCCGTTGGGACTGAGCCTGAGCCCCCGCTGCTTCAAGAACGCGATCTGGTCCGGATCCGCCTCGGCCCACAGATCGGCCTCGCCCGCCGCCAGGGCGTTCGACGCCGTCGTCGCGTCCGGCATGATGATCCAGCGGACCTGATCGACCTTGACGATCCTGGCCCCCGCCAGGCCGTCGGCCGGCTCGCTGCGGGACAGGTAGGCGGCATTGCGCGCGAACACCACCCGGCTGCCTTCCACCCTCTCGGTATCGACGTACTTGAACGGCCCCGAACCGACCACGGGAAGCGGCATGGGCGTGTTGTAGGGGCGCGCCGCGTCCTTCTCCCGCATGATGCCCGGAATCGGCGAGCCCGCTCCGGCCAGCAGGAACTCCACGAACCCGAACGGCTCCTTCAGGACCAGCCGGAAGTCACGATCGTTGACAGCGGTCAGCGACGCCAACCGCGACTTGAGCTGCGCGCCGATGGCCGTGTTGTCGGCCCAGCGCTTCACCGAGGCCACCACATCGCGCGCGGTTACCGGCGATCCGTCGTGGAACTTCAGGTTCGCGCGCAAGGTGTAGTCGCGCGTCAGGCCGTCACTGCTGACGGTGTACTTCTCCACCATCATCGGCTTGGCGACCAGCTTGCCATCGAGCGCGAACAGCGTATCGAAGACCATTTGCGAATAGACACGCGACACCCTGTTGCTGCCCTGGGTGGGATCCAGCTCGGTCACGTCGCCGCTGATGACGCGCAGTACTTTCCGCCCCTCCTGCGCGGGCACATCCCGCATCCCGACAGCGAGCATCGAGAAGCAAATCACGATCGCAAACAGTCTTTCGAGTTTCATGGCAACGCACCCCGCTTTGGCTTGGAATACCCGTTGGATACGCGCCCATGATACGCACATTTTCCCTTCAGTCAACCATCCGGTTGGTTGATATCGTGCGAAAAAAAATCCCTGCCAGCACTCATGCGCGGGCAGGGATTTCCCTTGGCGGACCTTGCTACAAGGCTTTTTACTGGCCTTCCAGGAAGCTCTTGAGCTTGTCGGCCCGGCTCGGATGGCGCAGCTTGCGCAACGCCTTGGCTTCTATCTGGCGGATGCGCTCGCGCGTCACGTCGAACTGCTTGCCCACCTCTTCGAGCGTCTGGTCGGTGCTCATCTCGATACCGAAACGCATGCGCAGGACCTTGGCCTCGCGCGGCGTCAGCGAATCCAGCACTTCCTTGACGACGTTGCGCATCGAACCGTGCAGCGCCGCATCCGAGGGCGCCAGCGTGGCGGTGTCCTCGATGAAATCGCCCAGGTGCGAATCGTCGTCGTCGCCGATGGGGGTCTCCATCGAGATCGGTTCCTTGGCGATCTTCAGGATCTTGCGGATCTTGTCCTCCGGCATGTCCATCTTCTGCGCCAGGGTGGCGGGATCCGGCTCGGCGCCGGTTTCCTGCAGGATCTGGCGGCTGATCCGGTTCATCTTGTTGATCGTTTCGATCATGTGCACCGGGATACGGATGGTGCGCGCCTGATCGGCGATCGAACGGGTGATGGCCTGCCGGATCCACCACGTGGCGTAGGTCGAGAACTTGTAGCCGCGCCGGTATTCGAACTTGTCCACCGCCTTCATCAGGCCGATGTTGCCTTCCTGGATCAGGTCCAGGAACTGCAGGCCGCGGTTCGTGTACTTCTTGGCGATCGAGATCACCAGGCGCAGGTTGGCCTCGGTCATCTCGCGCTTGGCCTTGCGGGCCTTGGCCTCGCCGGTGGCCATCTGCTTGTTGACGTCCTTCAGGTCCTTCAGCGGCAGCACCACGCGGGCCTGCAGGTCGATCAGCTTCTGCTGGAGTTCCTGGATGGCCGGGATCTGGCGCGACAGCGTCTCGGAATACCCGTGGCCGGCGTTGACTTCCCCAAGTACCCATTCCAGGTTGGTTTCATGCCCCGGGAAGGCCTTGATGAAGTGCGTGCGCGGCATGCCGGCACGGTCCACACAGATCTGCATGATCGCGCGTTCGAGCTTGCGGACTTCCTCGACCTGCGCGCGCAGCGTGTCGGCCAGGCGCTCGACCATCTTCGCGGTGAAGCGGATGCCCATCATTTCTTCCAGGATGGTTTCCTGGGCCGAGATGTAGGATTCCGACTTGTAGCCTTCGCGCTCGTAGGCCTGGCGCATCTTGTCGAACCAGCGCTTGACGCTGTCGAACTTCTCCAGCGACTTCACGCGCAGTTCTTCGACCTGCTTGCTGCTCATGCCGCCGGCGGGGGCGTCGTCGCCTTCTTCGTCATCGTCGTCGGACGACGAGGTGACGCCCGATCCGGCGTATTCCTCGCCGTCGTTGGGGTCGATCAGGCCGTCGACGATCTCGTCGATCTGGATCTCGGACGCGCGGACGCGGTCGGCGTTCTCCAGGATCTCGTTGATCGTGGTCGGGCACGCGGAGATCGCCATCACCATGTGCTTGAGGCCGTCCTCGATGCGCTTGGCGATCTCGATTTCCCCTTCGCGGGTCAGCAGCTCGACCGAACCCATCTCGCGCATGTACATGCGCACGGGGTCGGTGGTGCGGCCGAAGTCGGAATCGACCGTGGACAGGGCGGCTTCCGCCTCTTCCTCGGCATCGTCGTCGGACGAAGCGACCGGGGCGTTCTCGTTCAGCAGCAGGGTTTCGGCATCGGGCGCCTGGTCGTAGACCGAGATGCCCATGTCGTTGAAGGTGCTGATGATGCCGTCGATGGCCTCGGCGTCGACCAGGTCATCGGGCAGATGGTCGTTGATCTCGCCATAGGTCAGATAGCCGCGGTCCTTGCCGAGCTTGATCAGCAGCTTCAGGCGGTTGCGACGCGCTTCGTATTCCTCGGGCGTCACCGGTCCGCGGGCGATCAGGTCCTTGGGATCGGCCTTGCCGCGCTTGCCCCGGCCCTTGGGGATCTTGATCTCGGGGATCGGCTCGGCATCACCGTCGTTATCGCCCACGTCGTCGAAATCGCCACCGGAAGACTCGCCCTGCTTGGCGTCCTTGGGCGGACGGCCCGGCCGACGGCCCGCCGGCTTGGCCAGCAGCTCGGCCAGCTTCTTCTCGGCGTTCTTCTTGTCGGCGGCGGTCGCGGTCTTGGCCGCCGTCTTGGTGGCCTTCTTGGCCGCCTTGGCGGCGGGCTTGGCCTTCTCGGCGGGCTCGGCCGTCACGGCGTCGAAATCGGCATCGGCCGCCTGGGCGGCGGCTTGCGGGTCCAACAGCTTGGTGCGGGCCCTGCCAGCCGACTTGACCGTCACCCTGACGCCACTGGAGGCCGCCGTCTTGGACGCAGCCTTCTCCTTGGCCTGGTCTTGCCCTTCGGCTTTGGATTTGTTCACAGTCAGCGTCTTGCCTGTCGTTTTCGCCATGGTCGGTCAACCACTCCTAATATTTCATCCGGTGGCTGGATTGCTCCAGCCCCCAACCCGCGGGTCGGCGCGTGTGCGCCGATCTCGGCTTCCCGCGCATCCGGTAACGGCCCCTGGCAAAGATCGCGCCAAGCAAAATCCATACCAGAAAACGGGAAAAAATTCTCCCGATCTAACCTACGGTAAACCCTCTATTCTACCACTCTCGGCTTCTTCAACTCTAGGATTCTTTCAGTCAGGGCGAGGTAGCGCGCCTTGTCCTGGGCGTCTTGCAGACCCGCGGCGGCCAGTTGCTGCTGTTCAGCAATGGCGGCATGCAGGGCCACCATGCGCAGCGCATCATGCAATTCGGCGTCGGGATCCGGCAACTCTTCTTCATAGATGGTGGCCGTCGACGCCATCACAAGAGTCTGCGACAACGCGCTGCCCTCGGCAGCCTGCAACAGCGCGCCCGCGTGCTGGGCGCCCGTTTCGCGCACCAGCGCCAGCAGCGCCTTGACCGATTCGTATCCCTGGTTGGCCTCCAGCAAATGTTCGGCATCTTCGCCCAGGTGCCGGACCAGGCCGGGATGCGTCAGCAGCAGCTGAAGCAATCGCCCCGCTATCGGAGTCACCCTGGCCCGCGGGCCCGTGTAGCCCTGCGGCCGCTCGTCGCCGTAGCGACCGTCGCGGTCCCGGAAACGCCCGCTCTTGAAGCGCCCCGGCCGGAACCCGCCGCCCACGGCCGGCCCGGCGGGCCGCTCGTGAAAATCCGGGGCAGGTTCGTAGAAATGGTCGTCAGGCGGTTCGTGATCGGGCACCCAGTCCGGGGCTTCGGCACTGCCCTGCACGCCATTATTAGACTCTGAGCGCCCCGGCGCCGGGGAAGTTCCCCGCATTTGCGCCGGAGTCTGCACCAGCGGCCCGCTGGGCACGTCCTGCAACGGGACCAACTGGCCCAGTTCTTCCGTGGTCAGGCGGGTCAGTTGCGCCAATTCCCGCTGCACCTGCATGCGCAGCGCGCCGGCCGGCATGGCCTGCAGCAGCGGCTTGGCATCGTGCACACAGCGCGCCCTGCCCTCGGCCTCGTCCATCTGATGCCGCTCGGCCAGTTCGCCCAGCATGAACTGGGACAAGGGCATCGCTTCGCGCAGGGCCTTGCGGAAGCGCTCCGCGCCGAATTCGCGCACGTACGAGTCAGGATCGTGCTCGTCCGGCAGGAAAAGAAAGCGGATGGAGATGTCGTCGCGCAACAACGGCAGGCAAGCCTCCAGCGCGCGCCAGGCCGCCTTGCGGCCGGCCTTGTCGCCGTCGAAGCTGAAAATCACGCTATCGCTGGCACGCAGCAGCTTCTGCACGTGCACGGGCGTGGTGGCCGTGCCCAGCGTGGCCACGCCGCACTCGATACCGAGCTGCGCCAGCGCGACGACGTCCATGTAGCCCTCGACCACCACCACCATGCCCTCCTTGCGGATGGCCTGGCGCGCCTCCCAGAGCCCATACAGCTCGGATCCCTTCGAGAAGATGGGGGTTTCAGGTGAATTGAGGTATTTGGGCTCGCCCTTGCCGATGATGCGGCCACCGAAGCCGATCAGATGGCCGCGGGCATTCCGGATGGGAAACGTGACGCGCTCGCGGAACCGGTCGTAACGTCGGCCATCTTCGCTCAGGATGACCAGTCCGGCCTCGACCAGCAGCGGATCGTCGTAGCCGGGCAGGACCGCGGACAAGCCCTGGCGCTCGCCGCCGGCCCAGCCCAGTCCGAAACGGGCAGCGATCTCGCCGGAGACGCCGCGTCCTTTCAGGTAGGCCACGGCGGCACCCGCGCCGCGCAGCTGCTGCCGGTACCAGGTATTGGCGGTTTCCAGCACCTGGCTGTGGCGCGACACCATGGCTTCGCGCTGCTGGCGCGCGGCCCGCTGGCGGGGGCTGCGTTCCTCCTCGGGAACCGACATGCCCACCATGCCGGCCAGCGACCGCACCGCTTCGGGAAAGCCGGCGCCGGTGTGTTCCATCAGGAAGCGGATGGCCGTGCCATGAGCGCCGCAACCGAAGCAGTGATAGAACTGCTTCGTGGGACTGACCGTGAAGGACGGCGATTTTTCGCCGTGGAAGGGGCACAATCCCAGCAGGTTGGCGCCCGCCTTGCGCAACTGCACGTGCTGGCCCACGACATCGACGATGTCGACCCGGGCCAGCAGATCCTGGATGAATGATTCTGGGATCATGCGCGCGGCGCGAAAGGACAATGCATGGGCCGCCGGCTCAACCCAGGCGGGCCTTGATCAGCTTGGACACTTCGGCCATGTCCGCGCGCCCGGCCAGCTTGGGCTTGACCAGCCCCATCACCTTGCCCATGGCCGCGCCACCGGTGACGCCCTGCGCCGAAACCTCGGCCACGGCGGCAGCGACCACCGCGTCGATCTCTTCCTGGGGAGCGGCCTGCGGCAGGAACTCCTGCAGGACCGCCATTTCCGCGCGCTCCTGCTCGGCTGATTCGGTCCGGCCGGCCTGTTCGAACGAGGCGATCGACTCGCGGCGCTGCTTCACTTGCTTCTCGACGATGGCGACGATGTCGGCATCCGCCAGCTCGCGGCGCTCGTCGACTTCCTTTTGTTTGACCGCGGCCGACAGCAGCCTCAACGTTCCGAGGCGCTCGGCCGCCTTGGCGCGCATCGCGCTCTTGATTTCATCGGACAGGCGGGCTTTGAGGGTATCTGCGCTCATGGAGGGATTCCGCGATAAGAGAGAAGCCGGGCGCCACGACAGGCGCGAGCCAGGACAGAGGATAACGGCAAAAACGCCAAAAGCCGCCCGGCTGGTGCCGTAGCGGCTCTGACAACAACTTTGCGAAACTACCGGAAAGCTTCGTCGCGCCAAGGGCGCGGCAGCAATCAGTACAGGCGCTTGGGCAGCTGCTGGCTGCGGATGCGCTTGTAGTGGCGCTTGACGGCAGCGGCATGCTTGCGCTTGCGTTCGGCCGTGGGCTTTTCGTAAAACTCGCGCGAGCGCAGTTCGGTCAGCAAGCCAGTCTTTTCAATGGTGCGCTTGAAACGACGCAGGGCGACCTCAAACGGCTCATTTTCTTTAACGCGAATTGTCGGCATGTAACGATTGCCTCGGGGTTGCTAGGGGTTGATCAAGCCTGCCAATATAGCAGATCCTTTTCCATATTGCCAACCCTTCCGCAGCCCGGGTGCTACACTGCCGCTAGGGTTAACTCTGATCATAATCGCGTCCGCGCGCATTTTTCAATGATTGTCCTCGGCTTCGAAAGCTCCTGCGACGAAACCGGCGTCGCCGTCGTCAGCGCCGAACGCGGCCTGATCTCCCACGCGCTGTATTCGCAGGTCGAGATGCACCAGGCCTACGGCGGCGTGGTGCCGGAGCTGGCCTCCCGCGACCACGTGCGGCGGGTGCTGCCCCTGACGCAGCAGGCCCTGAACGATGCCGGCCTGACCCTGGACGACGTCGACGCGGTCGCCTACACCGCCGGGCCGGGCCTGGCCGGCGCGCTGCTGGTGGGCGCCAGCGTGGCGCAAGCCATCGCCTGGGCCCGCGACCTGCCCTCCATCGCCATCCATCACCTGGAAGGACACCTGCTGTCGCCGCTGCTGGCGACGCCCCGACCCGAATTCCCCTTCGTCGCGCTGCTGGTCTCCGGCGGGCACACCCAGCTCATGCGGGTGGACGGCGTGGGACGCTACGAATTGCTGGGCGAGACCCTGGACGATGCTGCCGGCGAGGCTTTCGACAAGACCGCGAAGCTGCTGGGCCTGGGCTACCCCGGCGGACCGGCACTGTCCCGGCTGGCCGAATCCGGCCGCGCCGACCGCTTCGACCTGCCCCGCCCCAAACTGCACAGCCCCGATCTGGATTTCAGCTTCAGCGGCCTGAAGACCGCCGTGCTGACCCGCATGAAGACGCTGGACGCCGACGACGCGCAAGCCCGCGCCGACCTGGCCGCGGCCACGCAGGATGCCATCGTTTCGGTACTGGTCGCCAAGGCCGCCAAGGCCCTCGAGGCCACCGGCCTGAAGCGCCTGGTCGTCGCCGGCGGCGTGGGCGCCAACCGGCTGCTGCGCGAACGCCTGGCCACCCACCTCGCGCGCCTGCGCGCCCAGGCCTTCTTTCCGCCGCTGGAACTGTGCACCGACAACGGCGCCATGATCGCCTTCGCCGGCGCCCTGCGCCTGCAAGCCGGCCTGGCCAACCCCACCGAGCGCCACATGGGCTTCACGGTCCAACCCCGGTGGCCATTGGAGCCCCCCCCTACGCGCTGACGCGCGCCCCCCAGGGGGCGATGCGGGTGGACCGGCGGAGCCGGATCCACCGCATCCTGGGTCTGCGTGGGGATATATCGATGCAGAGCACCGCGTACTTGCTTTGATCCTGGGCGCCGCGGATCCGGCTTTGCCGGTCCGCCAGCGCCGCCCCCTTGAGGGGGCGCCCGAAGGGCGTAGGGGGTGGGCTTCCCCTCAGCGCGTAGGGGGGGACCCCTTCCCTCCGAGCTTGCTTTCCTTGCCGGCCATCAGCTTGGAGATGTTCTGCCGATGGCGGTAGAGCAGCATCAGCGCCATCAGGCCGATGGCGGTGCCGATCCGGGAATCGGCGGTCCAGGCCACGCCGTGGCCGAACACGTAGTAGATGGGCGCGAAGACGGCCGCGACGATCGCCGCCAGCGACGAATAACGGAAGAACAGCGCCACGATCAGCCAGGTCGCCAGCGTGGCCACGCCCAGCCAGGGCTGCAGGCCCAGCAGCACGCCCAGCGCGGTCGCCACGCCCTTGCCGCCCTTGAACCGGAAGAACACCGGGTACAGGTGGCCCAGGAATACCGCCAGCGCCACCACCGCGATCGTGGTTTCGCCCAAGCCGAGCCGATACGCGTAGACCTGGGCCAGCCACACCGCCACCCAGCCCTTGAAGGCGTCGCCGATCAGCGTCAGGATCGCGGCGGCCTTGCTGCCCGAGCGCAGCACGTTGGTGGCGCCCGGATTGCCCGAGCCGTAGGAGCGCGGATCGTCGAGCCCCATCACCCGGCTCACGACCACGGCGAACGAAATGGAACCGATCAGATAGGCGATGACGGCGGCGGCGACGGTGATCATGGATGGGGAACCCTTGGGCCTATGTGGCCACGTCACGGTGACGATGGCATGACAGGCGGCGATTCTACCGGTTGGGCAGGACACTGTCCCGCTGCAAGCGCACGAAATCCGCCGCGCACGCTTGCGTCATAGCGCCGCGGCGACGGGAACGGCCTTCAACAGGCGGACCAGTTCGCCGGGGGCCATCCCCACGAGATACCCCCGGCGGCCGCCGTTGATGAGGATGCGCGGCAGGTCGAGCACGCTGCCTTCCACGTACACCGGCATGGCCTTGCGGGTTCCGAAGGGCGAGGTGCCGCCCACCTGGTAGCCCGAATGCCGCTGCGCCACCTCGGGCTTGCAGGGCGCCACCTTCTTGACGCCGATCTGCCGCGCCAGGTTCTTGGTCGACACTTCCTTGTCCCCATGCATCAGGATGATCAGCGGCCGGGCGGCCTCGTCTTCCATGACCAGGGTCTTGACCACGGCGTGCTCGTCCTCGCCCAGTTGGCGCGCCGATTCCGACGTACCCCCGTGTTCGACGTAGTCGTAGGCATGTTCGGTGAAGGCGACGCCGTGCTTGCGCAGGAATTGCGTGGCGGGAGTTTCTGAAACGTGTCGGGCTTTGCTCATGATGAAGGGCGGCCTCAGCCTCGCGGGTGATGCCGCGCGTGCAGCAGTTTAAGGCGCTCGCGCGCGATATGCGTATAGATCTGCGTGGTGGAGATGTCGGCATGCCCCAGCAGCATCTGCACCACTCTCAGGTCGGCGCCATGATTGAGCAGGTGCGTGGCGAAGGCGTGCCGCAGCACATGCGGCGACAGGGCCGCGCGTATGCCGGCCCGCAGCGCGTATTTCTTGACGATCAGCCAGAAGCTCTGCCGCGTCATGGCGGTAGCGCGGGCGGTCACGAACAGCGCATCGCTGATCTTGCCGCCCAGCAGCGCGGGACGCGACGCCTCCATATAGCGCGTGATCCAGTGCGCCGCCTCCGCGCCCAGCGGCACGAGCCGGTCCTTGCCGCCCTTGCCCATGACCACGCGCACCACGCCCTCGTTCAAGCCGACGTCCAGGGACTTCAGGTCGACCAGCTCGGACACGCGCAGGCCCGTGGCGTACAGCGTTTCCAGCATGGCGCGGTCACGCAGCCCCAGGTCGGTGTCGAGGTCCGGCGCGCCCAGCAGGGCCTCGACCTGGGCCTCGGACAGCGTCTTGGGCAGGCGGGGCGGCTGCTTGGCGGCACGCAGCGTCAGGCAGGGATCGGCCTGCACGCGGTGCAGGCGCAGGGCCCATTGGAAATAGCGGCGCAGCGTCGCCAGCCGCCGGTTGGCCGTGGTGGCCTTGCTCTGGTGGTGGACCGCCGCGAACCACGCCTCGATGTCGTGCGCCTGGGCGCGATCCAGTGCCGAGGCGCGTTTTTCTTTCAGCCAGGCGTCGAAGGCCGACAAGTCCTGGCGATAGGCACGCAGGGTGTTGTCGGACAATCCGTCCTCCAGCCACATGGCTTCGAGAAAGGCCGCGATGCCGGGATCGTCACCCGGGCGCGCCACCCCCTGCCTGGACCGGCCCCGGCCGTCCCGGGCCGCGTTCATGCCGTGCGCCCCCGGCTGCGCCGCCGCGTGCCGGCGCCGGGCGGCGCCAGCAAGGCCACTTCCAGGACAGCCAGCACGTCGTCGCCCGTCCGGGACGCGAATGCGGGAACAGACTGCCGGCCACGCCAGCCGTCAAGCCGGCCTTCGAGCAGCAAGGTCGCGAAACCGTGGACCGCCGACCAGGCCAGCAACAGCCGCCGCTCGAAGTCCTGGCCCTGCCCGTCCAGCCCCCGCTCGGCCAGCGCGCCGGCCAAGGTGGTGGACAAGTGGCCGGCGGCCTCGCTGCCCGCCTGCTCCAATCCGGCATCGCCCGGCGACAAGCGGTCGTAGCGGAACATCAACTGGAACCGGGCGCGATGGCCGATGGCGAAATCGATGTATGCCAGCCCCACGGCCCGCAATTGGGCCTGCGGCGAGGCGGTCGCCTTGTCGCGATAGGCCCGCATCATGGCCGACAGCTGCCGGAACCCCTCGGCGGCGAAGGCCGTCAGCAAACCGGCGGCATCGCCGAAGTGATGCGCGGGCGCCGCATGGGAGACCCCGGCGCGGCGCGCGCATTCGCGCAGCGTGAAACCTTCGAGGCCGCGCTCGTCGAGCAGGGATTGCGCCGCGTCGAGCAACGCCTGGCGCAGGTCGCCGTGGTGATAGGAACCCGCCTGGCGGGCAACGGTGCGACGGGGGCGCTTGCCGCCCAGGGGAAGATCAGCTCGCATGCGCCATCTTCGCAAAGAAATCTTTACGCCGTCAAATTGGCCGGGCGGCACGGCCGGATTTTTTCTTGACAGTGTAAACATCAAAGACTATCGTGGCGTTTCTTTATCTAGACAGCGTCAAGACCATGATCGCCGACTTCATTCTCGCCTGGATGCACCACCTCTGTTTCCTGGGCATGGCCGCGGCACTGGCCATGCAATGGACGCTCCTGGGCCCGTCGCGCCCCGCCATTCCCCTGGCCCTGCTCGGCAAGACCGACGCCTGGTACGGCAGCCTGGCCATGCTGATCCTGGCCATCGGCGCGGCACGCGTCGCCTGGGGCCCCAAGGGCGCGGCCTTCTACCTGGACAACCCCGTCTTCTGGGCCAAGATCGCGGTCTTCCTGGCCGTGGGCGCCATCTCGGCCCTGCCCACCATCAACTACCTGCGCTGGCGCCAACAAGCCCGCAACGACCCCGCCTTCCAGCCATCGCCCGCCGACATCGGCAAAGTCCGCAAGGCCATCCGCCTCCAGTTCCTGGGCTGGCTAGCCCTCCCCATCCTGGCCGCCGCCATGGCTCGGGGGATTTAGCCCCCCCTACGCGCTTCGCGCGCCCCCCAGGGGGCGGCACTGGCGGACCGGCAGGGAAACCCACCCCCACGCCCTTCGGGCGCCCCCTCAAGGGGGCGATGCGGGCGGACCGGCAAAGCCGGATCCACCGCATCCTGGGGTACAACCTGGCTGGCGGAGGACAGACGTTCTTGCCTCTTGTCAGCACAAATGAGAACGGCCTTGCATCAGATGCAAGGCCGTTCCCGTATTCGCGGTCGTCCCAGACCCAGGGCACAGCGGATCCGGCTCCGCCGGTCCGCCAGTGCCGCCCCCTGGGGGGCGCGCGAAGCGCGTAGGGAGGTCCTATTCCAATTTGATGTTCTGCTTCTTCACCACGTCCTTCGCCTTGTTCAGCTCCTTCTCGATCTCGGTGCGGAATTCGGCGGGCGTGTTGCCGACGGCGGCGGCGCCCTGCTTGGCCAGGGTGTCCTTCACCTGCGGATCGGACAGCACCTTCACCGCGGCGTCGCGCAGCTTGTTGATGATGTCGGGGGGCGTACCGGCGGGAGCCAGCAGGCCGTACCAGGCCGGATCGTTCATCAGCGGCAGGCCCAGTTCCTTGAACGTGGGCACGTCGGGCAGGCCATCCACCCTCTTATCCCACGCGACCGCCAGCGCCTTGAGCTTGCCGGCCTGGATGTTGGGCATGGACGAAGGCAGGTTGTCGAACAGCATCTGCACCTGGCCGCCGACCACGTCGGCGATGGCCGGCCCCGAACCGCGATAGGGAATGTGGACGATCTTGGCGCCCGTACCCAGCTGGAAGAGTTCGCCCAGGAAGTGGTTGATGCTGCAAGTGCCCGAGGTGGCGAACGAGAACTTGCCGGGTTCTTTCTTGGCCAGTTCCAGGAAGGACTTGAAGTCGTTGGCCGGGACCTTGGGGTTGACGGCCAGCACATTGGCCGTGTGGGCGAAGTTGGTGACCGGCTGGAAGTCCTTGAGCGGGTCGTAGCCCAGCTTGGGGTTGCACGCGGGGTTGATGGCCATCGTCGAGACGGTGGCGATGCTGAGCGTGTAGCCGTCCGGCGCGGCGCGCGCGGCTTCGCTGGCGCCGATGGCCCCGCCCCCGCCGCCGCGGTTCTCGATCACGAAGGGCTGGCCGAGTTCGCGGCCCATGCGCTCGCCCACGAGCCGGGCGATGATGTCCGTCGAGCCGCCGGGAGCGAACGGCACGATGACGCGTACCGGCTTGTTGGGATAGGACTGGGCGGCGGCCGTGCCGGGCACGGCGAGCATGGTGGCGGACACGGCCAGCCCCGCCAGCGAAGCGGCGATTCTTGCTGCTTTCATGCGTACTCCTCTTGTGGATGGTCCTTCACGGAATCGGCCCGTGCCGCAACGATGCGGAGGCGTCTGCGCACGAGTCTCCATGCTGTGCGCCGACCATGCCTTCTTGATCTCATGGTTCAAGCGGGCCTGGTCAAAAGAATAGCAAACAGGTTTGACACGCCATGCGTGTCAAACCTCTCGTTTTCCCCGACCCTGGCACGCCAGAGCCCAGCGCACGTGCTCGCGGACCAGTTCGCTGGGGTGATCGGCCCGCTCGCGCAGCGCGGCGCGCGCCTCGTCCGAGGCCGGTGCGTTGCCCAGCGCCACCGCCAGATTCCGCAGCCACCGTTCGTAGCCGATGCGGCGGATCGCGCTGCCCTGGGTGCGCTGGTCGAAATCCCGCTCGGTCCAGGCGAACAGGTCGAGCAGCGATGCCGTGTCCAGCCCATGGCGCGGCGCGAAATCCCCCTCGGCGCAGGCGCGCGCGTACTTGTTCCAGGGACAGGCGGTCTGGCAGTCGTCGCAGCCGTACACGCGCGTGCCGATGGCGGGCCGCAGCGCCTCGGGAATGCTGCCCTTGAGCTCGATGGTCAGGTAGGAGATGCAGCGCCGGGCGTCCACCACGTAGGGCGCCACGATGGCGCCGGTCGGACAGGCGTCGATGCAGCGGCGGCATTGTCCGCAGTGCGGCGTCTCCAGGTGGTCGGCCGGCAGGGGCAGGTCGGTCAGGATCTCGCCCAGGAAGAACCAGCTTCCGTCGCGCGACAGCAACAACGTATGCTTGCCGCGCCACCCCAGCCCGGCCTTGCGCGCCAGCTCCACTTCCATGACCGGCGCCGAATCGGTGAAGACGCGGTAGCCGAAGGGGCCGGCATGCTGGGCGATGCGGTCCGCCAGCCGCTGCAGGCGCTGCCGCAGGACCTTGTGGTAGTCCCGGCCCAGGGCATAGGCGGCGACGACCGCCCGGTCGCCCGCTTCCAGGGCCTGCCGCTGGCGCGCCGCCAGCGCGGGTCCATCCAGCGGGGCGTAGTCCATGCGCACCATGATGGCCGAGCGGGCCCCCGAGACCAATTGAGCAGGATCCTGCCGCAGCGGCAGGTGACGCTCCATATAATCCATCTCGCCATGCATGCCCTCGGCCACCCAGGCGGCCAGCCGCTGGCCGGCCTCGTCCAGGTCAAGGTCGGCGAACCCCACTGCGGAAAAACCCAGCTCCCGGCCCCAGCCGCGTATGGTTTCGGCCAGCGCGGCCAGGTCGGGGCCGTCCTGGGTGGAAACGGGGGTAAACGGGGGCGACGCTGACATACTGTCATGGTAGCCCATGCCCATGAACCCTGCCCTTCATCCCGCCATGTCCAACGCCCGCCACGCCCATCTGCCCGACGAATCCGCCACCGAAGCCCTGGCCGCCCGGATGGCTCCGCTGGTCGCCAACGGGGGCCGCATCCACCTCCACGGCGACCTCGGCGCCGGCAAAACCAGCTTCGCCCGGGCACTGTTGCGCGGAGTCGGCGTTACAGGTCGAATCAAAAGTCCGACGTTCACGCTAGTTGAACCTTACAAAGTTTCGAACTTATACTGCTATCACTTTGATTTTTATCGTTTTACCGATCCACGCGAGTGGCTCGACGCCGGATTCCGGGACGCCCTGCGCGATGACGCCCTCGTGCTCATCGAATGGGCGGAACGCGCAGGCGGTGCGCTCCCGGTCCCGGACCTGGACATCGCGCTGTCTTATGAAGGCGCAGGACGCGGAGTGACGCTCGATGCCCACACCGCAAAAGGGCAGGCATGGCTGAACACACTTTTTCCCGACGCGACGAGCTAGAACCCGACCCCGACCTTCCGGCCGGCACGCCGGCCCTGTCCTATGCCCAGGCCCAAGGGGTGCTCGCGCCCCGCGGCATCTCCCGCCGGCGGCTGGTAGCCGGCCTGGCCGCCACGCTGGTGGTGCCTTTGGTCCCGACGGCCACGCGGGCCGCCGAACTGGTCGCGGTGCGCCTGTGGCCCGCCCCCGACTACACCCGGCTCACGCTGGAGCTGGACGCCGAACTCAAGACCGAGCATTTCGTGCTGGACAATCCGGACCGCGTGGTCCTGGATATCGAAGGCGTGGAAATGAACGCCGCGCTGCGCGACCTGGTGTCCAAGGTCCGGCCCGACGATCCGTACATCGCCAGCGTGCGCGTCGGACAGAACCGTCCCAACGTGGTGCGGCTGGTGCTGGACCTGAAACAGGAAACCATCCCCCAGGTCTTCAGCCTCAAGCCCGTGGGTGAATACAAGCACCGCCTCGTGCTCGACCTTTACCCCAAGGCGGCCCAGGATCCCCTGGTCGCGCTGGCGAACAAGGGCGGCGACGACCCGATGGCGCAGATCCTGGAAAACCTGCAGTCCGAACGCGACGCCATCCCGGCACCCGGCACGGGGGCCGGGGCCAACGGCGCGCCCATTCCGGAAGCGGCGCCCCAGGCACCGTCCATCCGCCGCCGGTCCGATCCCGCGCCGCAGGTGGCGCGGATGATCACGGTGGCGCTGGACCCCGGACACGGCGGCGAAGACCCCGGTGCGATCGGCCGCGGCGGCACGCGGGAAAAGGACGTCGTGCTGCGGATCGCGCGCGGGCTCAAGGCCATGATCGATCAGCAGCCCAACATGCGCGCCATGCTGACCCGCGACGGCGATTACTTCGTGCCGCTGCACGTGCGCGTGGCGAAGGCGCGGCGGGTGCAGGCCGACCTGTTCGTATCGGTGCACGCCGACGCCTGGATCAAGCCGGACGCGCGCGGCTCGTCGGTGTTCGCTCTGTCCGAACGCGGGGCCAGCAGCAGCGCGGCACGCTGGCTGGCGGCCAAGGAGAACGCCTCCGACCTGATCGGCGGCGTCAACATCGGCTCGCACGACAAACAGATCGCCCGGGTGCTGCTGGACCTGTCCACCACGGCCCAGATCAACGATTCACTCAAGCTCGGCCGCGCGGTGCTGGACGAACTGTCCAACATCAACCGCCTGCACAAGCCGCGGGTCGAGCAGGCCGGCTTCGCCGTGCTGAAGGCGCCCGACATCCCGTCCATCCTGGTCGAAACCGCCTTCATCAGCAATCCGGAAGAGGAAAAGCGCTTATCGGACGTGTCCTACCAGAGCAGCATGGCGACCGCCATCATGCAGGGCATCCAGCGCTATTTCGCGAAGAACCCGCCTCTGTCGAAGAACAAACTGACGTAGGGGTCCCCCCCTACGCGCTTCGCGCGCCCCCCAGGGGGCGATGCGGGTGGACCGGCGGAGCCGGATCCACCGCATCCTGGGTCTGGTGGGGTTGTCTTGGTGCGGAGCACCGCATGCTTGCCTTGATCCCGGGCGCGGCGGATCCGGCTTTGCCGGTCCGCCAGCGCCGCCCCCTTGAGGGGGCGCCCGAAGGGCGTAGGGGGTGGGCTTCCCCTCAGCGCGTAGGGGGGGGCGACTTCAGGCCGCCTATCAGTTTCCACAGGCCGCCCAGGACCACGGGGACGATGGCGGCGGCCAGGCCTATCAGGACGATGGTGTTCAGGTGTTCGCGCACCAGGGGCAGGTTGCCGAAGAAGTAGCCGGCCAGGACGAGCAGGAGCACCCATAGCAGCGCGCCGATGATGTTGAAGAACTGGAAGCGGGCGACGGTCATGTAGCCGACGCCGGCGACGAAGGGGGCGAAGGTCCGGACCACGGGCAGGAAGCGGGCGATGATCAGGGTCTTGCCGCCGTGTTTCTCGTAGAAGGCATGGGTCTTGATCAGGGCCGCGCGGTCCAGGAAGCGGATGTTCTGCGAGAACACGCGGGGGCCGATGTAGCGGCCCACGTAGTAGTTGACGGTATTGCCCGAGACCGCGGCGATCAGCAGCAGCACGATCAGCACCATGGGATGCATGCTGCCGGTGGCGGCGAAGGCGCCGGCGATGAACAGCAGCGAATCGCCCGGCAGGAAGGGCAGGACGACCAGGCCGGTCTCGGCGAACACGATCAGGAACAGGATGAGGTAGATCCAGGCGCCATATTGCGCGACCCACACGCCCAGGGTCTGGTCGATATGGATCAACATCTGCAGGAATTCGAGCATGGGAAGCCGGAGGTAGGGGACGAGGAAAAAGGCGAGCGGGCACTATAGCCGACGCAGGCGTTTCCGCGCATGTCAAAGCATGACAGGATCCCTGCGCCCCAAGAGGGGCCACTATAATCCGGCCATGTCCGAACGTCGCCCCATCGCCCAGCTTCCCGACCTCCTGATCAGCCAGATCGCGGCGGGTGAAGTCATCGAGCGCCCTGCCTCGGTCCTCAAGGAATTGATGGAGAACGCCATCGACGCCGGCGCGCGCGCGGTCGACGTGCGGCTCGAGGGCGGCGGCATCCGGCGGATCGCCGTCAGCGACGACGGTGGCGGCATTCCTCCGGACGAACTGCCGCTGGCCGTCTCCCGCCACGCCACCAGCAAGATCCGGTCGCTGAACGAACTCGAATCGGTGGCCTCGATGGGGTTCCGCGGCGAGGCCCTGGCCTCGATCGCCTCCGTCGCCCGGCTCACCTTGATTTCGCGCACGGCCAGCGCCGACCATGCCTGGCAATGGGAAGACGGCCAGGTCTCTCCCGCCTCCGGCCCCCCGGGCACCACGGTGGACGTGCGCCAGCTGTTCGACCTGGTGCCGGCCCGGCGCAAGTTCCTCAAATCGGAAGCCACGGAATTCGGCCATTGCGTGGAGGCCTTCCAGCGCATCGCGCTCGCGCACTGCCATATCGCCTTCCGCCTGTTCCACCACGACCGGGCCTACCAGCAGCACCTGCCCGCCGATCCGGTGCGCCGCATCCATGACGTACTGGGCGCGGAATTCGGCCAGGGCGGCCTGCCGGTGCAGGCCGACGCCGGCGCGATCCGCCTGCATGGCGTCGTCTCGCGCCCCACCGCCTCGCGCGCCCGTGCCGACCGCCAGTACCTGTACGTCAACGGCCGCTTCGTGCGCGACCGCACGGTCAGCCACGCCATGCGCGCCTCCTATGCCGACGTGCTGCACGGCGACCGCCAGCCGGCCTACGTGCTGTTCCTGGACCTGGACCCGGCGGCGGTGGACGTCAACGTGCATCCGGCCAAGCACGAGGTGCGCTTCCGCGAAAGCGGCGCGGTACACCGCTTCGTGACGCAGATCATCGGCCAGACCCTGGCCCATGCCGCGGGCGCGGCGACCGGCGTGGACGCGGCGGCCCAGGCGGTGCCGTCCGAGACGGTCCAGGCCGACGGCATGCCCGCGCCGACCATCCAGGGTCGTGTCGACGGCGCGGGCGCCCTGCCCATGCCGGTCTCGTCCGAACCGGGTTCCACGCGCCCCGTGGCCCCCGCGCTGGCCTCGTCCTCGCAGTTGCCGTTCCGGCTGCAGGATGCCCCGTCCGCGTATCGGCCCGAGCTGGGCGCGCGCATCCTGGCCCTGCACGAACCTCTGGCGCCCGCCCCCTCGCCCAGCGCCGTCGGCATGGCCCAGGCCCTGGCCGGCGCCCGCCCCCGCCCGCTGCCGGACGGCACTGACCTGCCGCTCGGCATGGCGATCGCCCAGTTGCACGGGATCTACGTGCTGGCCCAGAACGCGCACGGGCTGGTCGTGATCGACATGCACGCGGCCCATGAACGCATCGTGTACGAACAGCTCAAGAACGCCCTGGATGCGCGCGAGATGCCGCGGCAGAACCTGCTGGTGCCGGTCGTGTTCCGGGCTTCGGAAAGCGACGTCGCGCTGGTCGAGGAACAGCAGGAAGCCCTGTCCGACCTCGGCTTCGAACTGCGGCCGGCTGGTCCCGCCTCGGTCGCCGTGCGCGCCGTGCCCGCGCCGCTGGCCCAGGCCGACATCGAGACCCTGGCGCGCGAAGTGCTGCGCGACTTCGCCGAGGTGGGCGCCTCGCGCCTGCTGACCGAGCAGCGCAACGAACTGCTGGCGACCATGGCCTGCCACGGCGCGGTGCGCGCCAACCGCCGGCTCAACCAGGACGAGATGAACGGCCTGCTGCGGCAGATGGAGGCGACTGAACGCGCCGACCAGTGCAACCACGGCCGTCCGACCTGGGTGCAGCTCAGCGTGGGCGATCTCGACCGCCTGTTCCTGCGCGGGCGCTGAGTCCGCACCGAAGATGGCCGACCGCAGCCCCTTTCCCGTCCTGTGCCTGATGGGCCCCACCGCCGCCGGCAAGAGCGCGGCCACGCTGGCGCTGGCCGACCGCTGGCCGCTCGAGATCGTCAACGTCGATTCCGCCACCATCTATCGCAGCATGGACATCGGCACGGCCAAGCCCAGCCGGGAGGAACGCCTGCGCGTGCCGCAGCACCTGCTGGACATCCGCGATCCGGCCGAAAATTTCTCGGCCGGCCAGTTCCGCGCCGAGACCCTGCGCCTGATCGCCGACATCCGCGCCCGGGGCCGCATCCCGCTGCTGGCCGGCGGCACCATGATGTATTTCAAGGCGCTGCGCGAGGGCCTGGACAACCTGCCGCAGGCGGACGCCGTCCTGCGCGCGGAACTGAACGCCCGCGCCGCCGACATCGGCTGGCCCGCCCTGCACGCCGAACTGGCGCGCGTCGATCCGGCCACCGCCGCGCGGCTCTCGCCCAACGACAGCCAACGCATCCAGCGCGCGCTGGAGATCCATGCGCTGACCGGCCAACCCATGTCGTCCCTGCTGACCGGCCAGGCCGCGCCGGCCGACACCGGCCTGCGCTACGTCAACCTGAGCCTGGAACCCTCGGAACGCGCCGGCCTGCATGCCAGGATCGAACAGCGCTTCGACGCCATGCTCGAGGCCGGCCTGGTGGACGAGGTTCGCCGCCTGCGGGCGCGCGGCGACCTGAGTCCCGACCTGCCGTCCATACGATGCGTGGGGTACCGCCAGGTCTGGGGCTATCTGGCCGGGGAAATCCACGGCGCCGAGATGCGGGGCCAGGCGGTCGCCGCCACCCGGCAACTGGCCAAGCGCCAGATCACCTGGCTGCGCGCCCTGCCCGACCGGCTGGCGGTGGACTGCCTGGCGGCGGACAGCACGGCGCGCGTGATCGACGCGGCCGCCGCCACGCTGGACGCGTCCCTGGAAGCGGCCGGCAATCCGCGCTGACGGCGCGCCCGCGCCACGCCCCGCCCGCCGCGGCGTGCGCCGGGGCGCCGGCCCTGCTATGCTGGATGCGTGCGCGGCCCGTTGCCGCGCTTTGCGCTTTCGACGACAGATTCATGAACAGGTACTGGAGCCGCGTCACTCAACAACTGACGCCCTACGTCCCCGGCGAACAACCGCAGATAGACGGACTCGTCAAACTCAACACGAACGAGAATCCGTATCCGCCCTCGCCGCGCGCCCTGGAAGCCATACGCCAGGCCACCAACGAGACGCTGCGGCGCTATCCCGACCCCGACGCCAACGTGTTCAAGGCGGCGGTGGCGCGCTTCCATGGCGTGCAGGCCGACCACGTCTTCGTCGGCAACAGCTCGGACGAGGTGCTGGCCCACGTCTTCGTCGGCCTGCTCAAGCACGACCTGCCGTTGCTGTTCCCGGATGTGACCTACAGCTTCTACCCGGTCTACTGCGGCCTGTACGGCATCGACTACCGCACCGTGCCGCTGGCCGACGACCTGTCCCTGCGCGTGCAGGACTACGGCCAGCCGAACGGCGGAATCATCTTCCCCAATCCGAACGCCCCCACCGGCCGCCTGCTGCCCCTGGAGGACATCGAGACGCTGCTGAAGGCGAATCCGGATTCGGTCGTCGTGGTGGATGAAGCCTACGTCGATTTCGGCGGCACGTCGGCGGTCCCGCTGGTGGCGGCCCATCCCAACCTGCTGGTGGTGCAGACGCTGTCCAAGGCGCGCTCGCTGGCGGGCCTGCGGGTCGGTTACGCCATCGGCCAGCCGCATCTGATCGAGGGGCTGGAACGGGTCAAGAGCAGCTTCAACTCCTATCCGCTCGACCGCCTGGCCATGGCCGGCGCGACCGCGGCCATGGAAGACACCGCTTATTTCGATCGTACCCGCCAGGCCGTCATCGCCTCGCGCGTGCGCTTGACCGCCAAGCTGGAAGAACTGGGTTTCGAGGTGCTGCCGTCGGCCGCCAACTTCGTCTTCGCACGCCACCCCGGCCACGATGGCGCGGCCCTGCTGAAGGCGCTGCGCGAACGCAAGGTCCTGGTGCGGCATTTCAAGCAGCCGCGCATCGACCAGTACCTGCGCATCACGGTCGGCACCGACGCCGAATGCGATGCGCTGCTAAGCGCATTGAGGGATATCCCCCCTACGCGCTGAGGGGAGCCCCCCCAGGGGGCCGACGGCGGTGGACCGGCGGAGCCGGATCCACCGTGTCGTAGTCTGTGTTGCCGTTCTCGGTGCGGAGCACCGCATGCTTGGTTTGATCCAGGGCGCCGCGGATCCGGCTTTGCCGGTCCGCCAGCGCCGCCCCCTTGAGGGGCGCGGCCATAGGCCGCGTGGGGTGGACTACCTGTCGGGGCGCCCGAAGGGCGTAGGGGGTGGGCTTACACCACTTCGGTTTGGGCGGCGCCGGGTTGTTGGTCGACGATTTCGCCCAGGCGGTAGACGGTTTCGCCTTGTTCGCGCAGCGTCGCGGCAACAGCGTCGGCCTGGTCGGCCGAGACCACCACCACCATGCCGATGCCGCAGTTGAAGACGCGGTGCATCTCGACGTCGGCCACCTGGCCTTCGCGTTGCAGCCACGTGAACAGTTCGGGCATCTTCCATGCATCGCGGTGCAGGCGCGCGGCCAGGCCGGGGCGCAGGATGCGCGGCACGTTGTCCAGCAGGCCGCCGCCGGTGATGTGGGCCAGGCCCTTGATCTCGTGCTTGGCGATGGCCGCCAGCACCTGCTTGACGTAGATGCGGGTGGGCGCCATGACGACGTCGCGCAGGGGCTGGCCGTGGAAGTCCTGGTCCGGCGTGGCGCCGGCGCGTTCGATGATCTTGCGCACCAGCGAATAGCCGTTGGAGTGCGCGCCGCTGGAAGCCAGGCCCAGCACGGCGTCCCCGGGCTGGATGCGGCTGCCGTCGATGGCCTGCGATTTCTCGACCGCGCCGACGGCGAAACCCGCCAGATCGTATTCGCCGTCGGGGTACATGCCGGGCATCTCGGCGGTTTCGCCGCCGATCAGGGCGCAGCCGGCCAGTTCGCAGCCCTTGGCGATGCCGCCGACGACCGTGGCGGCGGTGTCCACCGACAGGCGGCCGCAGGCGAAGTAGTCCAGGAAGAACAGCGGCTCGGCGCCCTGCACCAGGATGTCGTTCACGCTCATGGCCACCAGGTCGATGCCCACGGTATCGTGCTTGTTCCACGAGAACGCCAGGCGCAGCTTGGTACCCACGCCGTCGGTACCCGACACCAGCACGGGCTCGCGGTACTTCTTGGGCACCTCGAACAGGGCCCCGAATCCGCCAATGCCGGCCAGCACTCCTTCGCGCATGGTGCGCTTGGCGAGGGGCTTGATGCGCTCGACCAGGGCATCGCCGGCGTCGATGTCGACGCCCGCGTCGCGGTAGGTTAGAGAGGAAGCGCTGGGTTGTTGTGCGGACATGGGATGGACCGAAAAGTGGATGGGCGCGGGCTTTCGCGGCAAAAAAACCAGCCGGGACCGCCTGAAAGCTATAATTTTACGATGATTGGTATTCCCATGCAGCGGACAGGGATTTACATCGGGGCAACGCCCGGTGGCACCCGCCGCGCCCCGCGTTCCTTTTCTGCCTGCGCAGCCTTGCCCGGCCCGACCTGTCGCCCCCCAACGCCATGATCGTCCGACGCTGCGGGTCTCTTAGCCGCACCTCATGAAGCAGTTGCTACTCGACGTTCTTGCCGCGCCGGCTCCGTCCCTGGAAAACTATGTCGCGGGCCCCAATACCGAGGCCCTGGCGAGCCTGCGCGCGCTGGCGCCCGGCCGCGCCGTCTACCTCTGGGGCCCCGCCGGCTGCGGCCGCACCCACCTGTTGCGGGCCTTGTCCGACCGGCCCGGCGCGCTCTACCTGGACAGCCACAGCCCCGTGTCGGCCTACCGCCGCACGGCCCAGCCCGAGGAGTCCGACGTCCGCCCGGCGTTGATCGCCGTCGACGACCTGCACCTCCTGGACGAACCCCGGCTTGCCAGCGTGTTCTCGCTGTACAACCGCTGGCGCGAAACCTCGGCCACCGACATCGCCCTGTCGCTGATCGTGGCCGGCGAACGCGCGCCGGGCCAGCTCGAGATCCGCGAGGACCTGCGCACCCGCCTGGGCTGGGACCTGGTCTTCCGGCTGGAAGTGCTGTCCGATGCCGAGAAGACCGACGCCCTGATCCGCCAGGCCGCCAGCCGCGGGCTGCAGCTCGCGCCCGAGGTGGTGAACTGGATTCTTACCCACTACGAGCGGGACATGCGCCAGCTGGCCGCTCTGCTCGATGCCCTGGACCGCTATTCGCTGGCGGCCAAGCGCCCGATCACGCTGCCGCTGTTGCGCGCCATGCTGGCCGAACAGCCCCCACCGTCCTCCATTCAGTCGTATTCTTCGTTGTCATGATCCCCACCCAAGCGCCACCTGCCCGCCTCGCCCTGTTCGACCTGGACCACACCCTGCTGCCGCTCGACAGCGACTACCGGTGGGCCGATTTCCTCGCCCGCGCCGGCCACGTCGGCGACCCCGTGGCCGCCCGCGCCCGGAACGAAGAGCTGATGCAGCGCTACGACGCCGGCAAGCTGACCGCGATGGAGTCGGCCGAGTTCATGCTGGGCCTCCTGGCCCGCAGCACCCCCTACGACCTGGCCCGCTGGCACGAGGACTTCATGGCCGAGGTGATCCGCCCCGCCATCTCCGACCAGGCCATCGCGCTGGTGCGCGAGCACCTGGAGGCGGGCGACCTGTGCGCCATCGCCACCTCGACCAACACCTTCGTGACCGCGCCCATCGCGCGCGCCTTCGGCATCCCCGTGCTGCTGGGCACCGAGCCGGAATACACCGCCGGCCGCTACACCGGCCGCATCCAGGGCATCCCGTGCTTCCGCGAAGGCAAGGTGGTGCGCGTCAACCAGTGGCTGGCCGGCCACGGCTGGCAGTTGTCGGATTTCCGGCAGTCTTTCTTCTATAGCGACTCGATGAACGATGTCCCGCTGCTCGAAGCGGTGACCGACCCGATCGCTGCCAACCCATCCGCCGCGCTGCGCGAACTGGCGCGCGAACGAGGCTGGCGCATCACGGACCTGTTCGCATGATCAAGAAGCTCATCAGCAAGCTCTTCACCCCCCGCGCGGCGCGCCCCATCCTGAGCGTCAAGCGGCATGCGCCGCTGCGCGTGCCCCAGGCCAAGCACGGCATCGACCGCCGGCTGGTCTCGCGCCATGCGATCAAGGTCTGCGACGTGCTGCACGAGAACGGCTTCGAGGCCTACATCGTCGGCGGCGCCGTGCGCGATCTGATCGTGGGCGCCCAGCCCAAGGACTTCGACGTGGCCACCAACGCCACGCCGGAACAGATACAGCCGCTGTTCCGCCGCGCCCGTATCATCGGCCGCCGCTTCCGCCTGGTGCACGTGGTGTTCGGCCAGGAGATCATCGAAACCTCCACCTTCCGCGCTTCGGGCTCGGACGAACAGACCACCGACGAACACGGCCGCATCCTGCGCGACAACGTCTTCGGCACGCTGGAGGAAGACGCCGCGCGGCGGGACTTCACGCTGAACGCGCTGTACTACGACCCCGCCACCGAGATCGTCATCGACTATCACGACGGCGTGGCCGACCTGAAGAAGAAAACCGTCAGCATCATCGGCGACGCGTCCAAACGCTACCGCGAGGACCCGGTCCGCATGCTGCGCGGCATGCGCTTCGCCGCCAAGCTGGACTTTGCCATCGCGCCGTCCACGCTCGCGCCCATACGCGAGATGGCCCACCTGATCGAGAACGTGCCTGCGTCGCGTCTGTTCGACGAGATGCTGAAGATGCTGACCTGCGGCCACGCGCTGGACTGCCTGCGCCGGCTGCGCGCCGAGGGCCTGCACAAGGGCCTGCTGCCGCTGCTGGACGTGGTGCTGGAGCAGCCCGGGGGCGAACGCTTCGTGAAGCTGGCCCTGGAACGCACCGACGTGCGCGTGCGTAGCGGCAAGTCGGTCAGCCCCAGCTTCCTGTTCGCCGCGCTGCTGTGGCAGCAGGTCAACCACCGCTGGCAGCAGTACCGCGCCGACGGCGAACTGCCCATGCCCGCCCTGGGCATGGCCGTGGATTCCGTGCTGGACGACCAGACCGAGAAGCTCGCCATCCAGCGCCGCTTCGTGTCCGACATGCGCGAGATCTGGTTCATGCAGCCGCGCTTCGAGCGGCGCCAGAGCAAGGGCGCCTGGCGCATGCTCGAACAGCCTCGCTTCCGTGCCGCCTGCGATTTCCTGCAATTGCGCGCCGCCGCCGGCGAGGTCGACAGCGCGCTGGCGCAATGGTGGATGGACCTGGCCGACGCCAGCGACGCGGCGCGCGCCGAGATGCTGGAAGACCTGGCCCGCCAGCCACGCGCGGCCGGGGAAGCCACGGCTCCCCGCAAGCGCCGCCGGCGCAGCGGCCGTTCGCGCCAGGGGGGCCCGGCCGAGGGCGGACCGGAAGGCGGCACCCCGGTAGCCGGATGAACGCACCCGCCTGGCAGACGGCCTGGGTGGGATTGGGCGCAAACCTGGGCGACCCGGCCGCCACCCTGCGCGAAGCGCTGGCCGCGCTGGCCGCCCATCCCCAGGTGCGGCAGGACGCGCTCTCCCGCTTCTACCGCACCGGGCCGATCGACTCCAGCGGTCCCGACTACGTCAATGCCGTCGTGCGCCTGCACACCACGCTGCCTCCTCTGGCGCTGCTGGACCTGCTCCAGGACATCGAACGGCGCCACGGCCGCGAACGCCCCTATCGCAACGCTCCCCGCACGCTGGACCTGGACCTGCTGGCGGTCGACGGCCAGCGCCTGGACACGCCCCGGCTGACCCTGCCCCACCCCCGCATGCACCAGCGCGCCTTCGTGCTGCGCCCGCTGTCGGACATCGATCCGGGCATGACGCTGCCCCAGGGGCCGGTGGACGAACTGCTGCGCGCCTGCGCGGACCAGGCGGTGTTTCCGCTGGACTAGAAGCGGTCGTTGCGCTGGGCCAGGTCGTGTTGACGCCAACGAATGAAGATTGCATGCATATTCGCAGGTGCTCAATGCGATCCTGTACTCGGATCACGCACAAAAATACTTGACATTCCCATAGTGTCAAGGCGGAGCATCAAGCCTTGATCTGGCGCGAGGGGAACAGCATGAATCCGCATCACCATGACCATCATCAGTCTGGAGAACGGAGTGATGCGTCGGCTGGCACCATTTACACCTGCCCCATGCACCCCGAGGTGCGGCAGGACCACCCCGGCAATTGTCCCAAGTGCGGCATGACGCTGGAGCCGATCATTCCGCTGGCCGAGGAAGGCAACAGCGAGCTGATCGATTTTCAGCGCCGCTTTTGGTGGACGCTGCCCCTCACTCTGATCGTGACCGTCCTGGCCATGCTCGGCCATCGTCTGGGCTGGTTCGCCATGGCCACCCAGACCTGGGTCGAATTCGTGCTGTCGCTGCCCGTGGTGCTGTGGACAGGCTGGCCCTTCTTCGTGCGGGGCTGGCAATCGATCGTCCACCGCAGCCCGAACATGTGGACCTTGATCGCCCTGGGCTCGGGCGCCGCCTTCGTCTACAGCGTGGTCGCCACGGTGGCGCCGGGCGCTTTCCCCGACTCGTTCATGTTCATGGGCCGCGTGGCCGTCTACTTCGAAGCAGCGGTGGTCATCATTTCCCTGACCATGATGGGCCAACTTATCGAGTTGAAGGCACGCTCCCAGACCTCGGCGGCCATCAAGTCCCTGCTGGGCCTGGCGCCAAAGACTGCGCGGCGCATCAACGCGGACAGCAGCGAAGAGGATGTGCCGCTCAACCATGTTCATGTCGGCGACCTGCTGCGTGTGCGCCCTGGCGAGAAAATTCCGGTCGATGGCATCGTTACCGAAGGCAGCAGCGCGGTCGATGAATCCATGCTGACCGGCGAACCAGTGCCAGTGACCAAGCGTGCCGGTGCCCCGTTGATCGGGGCCACGCTGAACACCAGCGGCGCGCTGATCATGCGGTCCGAGAAAATCGGCGCGGCCACCATGCTGTCGCAGATCGTGCAGATGGTCGCCTCGGCCCAGCGCTCCAAGGCTCCCATGCAGCGCATGGCCGACGTGGTGGCGGGCAAGTTCGTCGTGGCGGTGGTGCTGATCGCCATCGCTACCTTTCTGGCCTGGGGCCTGTTCGGGCCGGAGCCCAGCTGGGTGTTCGGGCTGATCAATGCCGTGGCGGTGCTGATCATCGCCTGTCCCTGTGCTCTGGGCCTGGCCACCCCCATGTCGGTGATGGTGGCCACCGGGCGCGCCGCCACGCAGGGAGTGCTGTTCCGCGATGCCGGTGCCATCGAGAAGATGCGCGAGGTGGACACCCTCATCGTGGACAAGACCGGCACACTGACGGAAGGCAGACCCGCGTTCGACACCGCCGTTGCGGCGCCTGGCTTCACGCCCGATGAGGTTCTGAGGCTGGCGGCCAGTCTGGACCAGGGCAGCGAACACCCGCTGGCAGATGCGATTGTCAGCGCAGCGCGAGCCAAGGGCCTGCCGCTGGCCAAACCGGCCGATTTCGAGTCGGACAGCGGCATCGGCGTGCGCGGCACGGTCGAGGGACGGCGGCTGGCATTGGGCAACACGGCCTTGATGGAGCAGGAAAGCGTGGCGGTTTCGTCCCTGCAGGCTGACGCAGAGCGCCTGCGCGGTGAAGGCGCCAGCATCATGCACCTGGCTGTCGACGGGCGGTTCGCGGGCATTCTGGCGGTGACCGACCCCATCAAAGCCAGCACGCCCGGCGCCATCCGAACCCTGCACGCCAGCGGTCTGCGCATCGTGATGGCGACTGGAGACGGTCTCACCACCGCCAAGGCCGTAGCGGCCAAGCTGGGTATCGATGAAGTGCATGGCGAGGTCAAGCCCGCCGACAAGCTGGCGCTGGTGGCGCGGCTGCAGCAAGAAGGCCATGTGGTTGCCATGGCGGGAGACGGCATCAATGACGCTCCCGCACTGGCAAAGTCCGACGTCGGGGTCGCCATGGGCACGGGCACTGACGTGGCAATGAACAGCGGTCAGATCACGCTGATCAAGGGCGACCTGCGCGGCATCGCGGCGTCGCGCGAGGTCTCCATCGATACGGTGCGCAATATGCGGCAGAACCTGATGTTTGCCTTCGTCTACAACGGTATTGGCGTACCGATTGCCGCCGGGGTTCTGTATCCGTTCACTGGCTGGCTCCTGTCGCCAATGATTGCGGCACTGGCGATGAGTCTGAGCTCGGCTTCGGTGATCTTCAATGCGCTGCGGCTGCGTGGCACGAAATAAGCGGCCTGCGCTGCATTCCTGGTAGAAGCGCTATCCTGGAGCCTCGGGCAACCAACCGCCTACCCGCCATGAACACGACCCCGCTCTTTCCGCTCAGCCGGGCGCTGTATCCCGAGGGCGTGCTGCACTTGCGCATCTTCGAGATCCGCTACCTCGACATGATCAAGCAATGCATCGCCGACCAGGCCTCGTTCGGCGTCGTGCCGCTGCTGGCCGGCCACGAGGTCCGCACGCCCGAAGGCACCGAGGTCCTGGCCGATTTCGGCACCATGGCGAAGATAGAACAGTGGGATGCGCCCATGCCAGGCCTGCTGCAACTGCGCTGCGTGGGAACGACCCGCTTTCGCCTGGTGTCGAGCGAACAGGGCAAATACGGTCTCTGGGTCGGGCAGGTCGAACCGCTGGCCGACGATCCCGTGGTCCCCATCCCGGATGCCCTGCAACCCGCGGCCAATACGCTGGGCCGCCTGATCGCCGACATCCAGCAGCATCAAGGCCCCCGCGCGGACCTGCCGATCGCGCCCCCCTTCCGGCTGGACGAATGCGCATGGGTGGCGAACCGCTGGGCGGAAATGCTGCCGCTGCTGCCGCCGCAACAGCGGCATCTGCTGGCCGACGACGATCCGGAAAGCCGCCTGGGCCAGATCCAGGACATCCTGAAACGGCGCAAGCTGCTGGTCGAATGAAAACCCCTCAGCCCGCGACCATTTCCATGGCCGGCTCGAGCCCCCTCTGGCGCATCGCGGCCTCGAGGCCGGCGCGCACCTGCGGCCATTCCTGATCGATGATGCTGTACAGGGCCGAATGCCGCCTGCGCCCGTCGGGCATGATGCGGTCGTTGCGCAGGATGCCTTCCAGCCGGGCGCCCAGCCGCTCGATGGCGCGGCGGGACTGCTGGTTCAATTCATCGGTCTGCAGTTGCACGCGCTGGCAGCCCAGCCCTTCGAAGGCATGGCGCAGCATCAGGTATTTGGCCTCGGTGTTGACGAAGGTCCGCTGCCACGAACCGCCTATCCAGGTGTAGCCGATCTCCCGCTTGCGATGCTCGGGCTCGATGCGGCAATAGCGGGTCGAGCCGACCACCCGGCCGTCCTCGCGCAGCGTGGTGGCGAAGGGCATGGACTCGCCTGTGCCGCGGGCGCGCAGCGCGGCCTCGATGTAGGCCTCGGCCGCTGCCGGCTCGGCGGGGATCTGGGTGTAGGGGGTGCGCCACGCGTCCTGGTCCCGCGCCGCCGCCGCCAGCGCCGCGGCATCCCCGCGCGCCAGGGGTCGCAGCACGACCAGGTTGCCGATTAATGAGTACTGCGACATCGCCATGCCCGCCTGTGCCTGAACCTTCGACCTCGCATTGTAGACAGGAGCCGCTCCGGCGCTCACTCCGAGGCCAGCCTGTCGAGCAGGTCGATGAGCCGCTGCGTGGCCGGCGTGAGCGGCCCGTGGGGATAGGTGATGCCGAGCTGCCGGGTCATGGTCGTTTCCTTCAGAGGGACCTCCCGCAGCATGCCCCGTGTCTTCGGGTGCTCCAGCGTCAGCCGGGACAGGAAGCACAGCAGGTCGGTCGAGCCGATCAGGTCGTGGATGGACGGCAGGGAGTTGGTTTCGATGTGGGGCGTGGGCTTGGGCAGGCCGCGCGCCGCGAAGGCGCTGTCCAGCCATTTCCGGCTGGACACGGGCGGCGTGGGCAAGATCCAGTGGTAGCCCTCGAGATCGCGCAGGCGCGGCGCGCGCAACTCGAAGATGGGGTGCTCCTGGCGCGCGGCAACCACTACGGTATCGTCGATGAAGCCGCGGCAGGCGAACTCGCTGTCGTTCTCGACGACGCCCACGATCATGTCCAGGCGTTCTTCGCGTATCTGCTCCTTCAGGAAGTAGCTGGTCCCGATCATGATTTCCAGCGACACCTTGGGAAGGTGCCGCAGCGCCAGGTTGCAGAGCCTGGGCAGCAGGTAGTCGGCGGTGATGGGTCCGCAGCCCACGCAGACCTTGCCCGCCGAGCCCGCCACGAAGTCCTTCATGTCGCTCAGGGTGCGGTCGTTGGTCTCGCGGATTTTCCGCGCCCGCAGGTAGAACTCCTTGCCCACCGCCGTCAGCACCAGGCCCCGCCCCTTGCGCTCGAACAGGTCCGCGCCCAGCTCTTCCTCCAGGCGCTGCACGCACTTGGTCAGCGCCGGCTGGCTGCGGTGCAGGACCTCGGACGCCTGGCCCAGGTGGCCCAGTTCGGCGATGACCTCGAAGTAGCGCAGATCCCGGATCTCGATATTCAATTCATTCCTCGCAGGAATCGATCAATCAAAATTATCGAATAGATATTCATATTACGCTCGGATGTAATGGCGCGAAAGCTCAGCCTGAGCCGCAACGAGACGCGCCACATGTCCCATACCGTATTCGTCACCGACACCACCCTGAGCCCCGCCGGACGGCGGGTCCTGGAGCAGGCGGGATGCCGCGTCCTGTTCATGAACCGCGCGGGCTGCGTCGAGGAGGTCGAGGCGGTGCTGGCCCGCGAGCCCGTGGACGCGGTGATATCGCGCACCGTCGACCTGCCGGCCGGCGCGATCGCGGCCTGCCCCACGCTGAAGGTCGTGTCCAAGCATGGCGTGGGGGTAAGCAACATCGACGTGCCGGCCTGCTCGTCCCGCGGCATCCCGGTCATGGTGACGCCCGGCGCCAATGCCCGCTCGGTGGCCGAATTGACGCTGGGCCTGATGCTGGCGGCCGCGCGCGGCATCGCGCACATGGACGCCGAGATGCGCGCCGGACGCTGGACCCGGCTGCGGACCGGCGTCGAGCTGCGCGGCAGGACCCTGGGTCTGGTCGGCTATGGGCAGGTGGCCCGCCTGGTCGCCGCCTATGGCGCGGCCCTGGGCATGCGCGTGACGGCCTACGACCCGCATGTCCGTCCGGCGCCGGACGACGGCGTCGAGATGCTGTCCGACCTGGATGAGCTTTTGCGAGCCTCCGACGTGCTCAGCCTGCATGTCCCCCTGACCCCCGCGACGCGCGCCTTCATCGGCGCCGAACAACTGGCCCGGCTGCCCGAGGGCGCGATCCTGATCAATACGGCGCGCGGCGAAGTCGTGGACGAGGCGGCCCTGGCCGATGCCCTGGTCCACGGCCGCCTGCATGCGGCGGGCCTGGACACCCTGGCCGTCGAACCCATGGCGCGGGACAACCCGCTGCGGCACTTGCCCAACGTGGTGCTGACGCCCCACGTCGGCGCCTCGACGCCGGCGGCGCTGGCCGCCATGGCGCAAAGCGCGGCCCGCAACGTTCTGGACTATCTCACCCGGGGCATCCTGCCCGAGGGCTGCGTCGTGAACATCACCGATCTGTCGAACACCCACCAAGGAGACAAGCATGTCCGGCAATAAGACCTGGCCGCCCGGCTACAGCATCGAGGAAATGCCGCGCCACCTGGACCCCGGGCTGATCGCCCGGTTTTCCGACGTCCCGGTGGCGGTGGCCGGCGACTGCATGGGGCGATCGCTGGGCGCCATGGGCCTGAAGGCCTATCACGACAATCTGCGCCTGGGTCTCTGCGGTCCCGCGTTGACCGTACAGGTACGCCCCGGCGACAACCTGATGATCCACAAGGCCCTGATGATGGCCCGACCCGGCGACATCATCGTCGTCGACGGCGGCGGCGACCTGACCCAGGCCTTGATCGGCGGCCTGATGCGCACCACCGCGCTGGCACGCCGGATCGGGGGCTTCGTCATCGACGGCGCCATCCGCGACCTGGTCGAGTGGGCCGATGGACGCATGCCCGTGTTCGCGCGGGGGCATACCCATCGCGGTCCCAGCAAGGAAGGCCCGGGCCGCATCAACGTGCCCATCGCCTGCGCGGGGCTGGCGGTCCTGCCCGGCGACCTGGTCATGGGCGATGCCGACGGCGTCATCTGCATTCCCGCCCGCGAGGCGGAGGCGCTGTTGCCGCGCGCGCAGGCGCACCTGCAGCGCGAAGACGCCATCCGGCGTTCCAACGAGCATGGCACGTCGGATCCCGAGCGCTTCGACGCCGTCCTGCGAGCCAAGGGCTTGCCCGTGTAGCACCCTGCTTTCCGATATAAACAATACGAGGAGACAACCATGAATCGCTATCGACAATACGCCGCCGCGACCGCCATGGCCGTATGCGCGCTGGCGGCGGGGTCCGCCGCGCGGGCCGCCGACGCCTATCCCAGCCAGCTCCTGAAACTGGTCGTGCCCTTCCCGCCGGGCGGCGGCACCGACACCATGGCCCGCTTCGTCGCCGCGGCGCTGACGGAAAAGTACAAATGGAACGTGATCGTGGAGAACCGGCCCGGCGCCGGCGGCATGGTCGGCCTGGGCGCCCTGGCCCGCGCGCCCGCCAACGGCTACAACCTGGCCCTGGGGCAGACCTCCAACCTGTCCATCAACCCCTACCTGTACACCAACGTTTCCTACAACGTCGCCAAGGACTTCGCCCCCGTCGTCTCGGTGGCGTCGCAGCCCATGGTCCTGGTGGTCAGCGCCGACAAGCCGTACAAGTCGGTGGCCGAACTGGTGAAGTTCGCCAAGGAGCATCCCGGCAAGCTCTCGGTGGGCAATGCGGGCACCGGCACGGTGGGCGACATCACCGGCCGCTACTTCGCCCACGAGGCCGGCATCGACGTCCTGCACGTGCCCTACAAGGGCGCGGCGCCCGCCATGAACGACCTGCTGGGCGGCCAGGTGGACATCTTCTTCGCCTCGACGCCCGCGGCCATGTCCCAGGTCGACAACCCCAAGGTGCGGATGCTGGCCATCACCACGCTCAAGCCCATTCCGCAGTTGCCCGCCGTCCCGCCGCTGGCCGATACGCTGCCGGGCTTCGAGGCCGCCTCCAAGACCGGCCTGCTCATGCCGGCCGGCACGCCCCAGGCGGCGGTGGATGCCGTCAACAAGGCGGTGAACGACGTACTCAAGAGCCAGGACCTGCAGCGCAAGATCATGGACGAGGGCAACGTGGTGCTGGGGGGAACGGTGCAGGAGTTCACCGACACCATCGCCAGCGATTCCGCCAAGTGGTCCGGGATCATCAAGGACGCCAACATCCAGATCAAGTGACACACCCATGAGCAAGCCACTGCACTCCCTGCGCGTCCTCGACCTGACCAACGTGCTGGCGGGACCGTTCTGCTGCCAGCAACTGGCCTTGATGGGCGCGGAGGTCATCAAGGTGGAGGTGCCCGGTTCCGGCGACCTCGCCCGGCAGCTCGGGGCCGACCCCGAACTCAACCGGCGCGGCATGGGCCTGTCCTTCCTGGCGCAGAACGCGGGCAAGCGCTCGGTCACCGTCAACCTGAAACACCGGCGGGGCAAGGAGGCTTTCCTGCGGCTGGTGGCGACCGCCGACGTCGTCGTGGAGAACTTTCGCCCGGGCGTCATGGACCGCCTGGGGCTGGGCTTCGACGTCCTGCGCCGACACCGGCCGCGCCTGGTCTATTGCGCCATCTCCGGCTTCGGGCAAGACGGCCCGCTAAGCGGCCTGCCCGCCTACGACCAGATCATCCAGGGCATGTCCGGCACGATGAGCATCACGGGCGACGAGCGGACCGCGCCCTATCGCGTCGGCTACCCCATCGGCGACACCATAGGCGGCATGACGGCGGCCTTCGCGATCGCCGCCGAGCTGGCCGACGGCGCCCGCACCCAGGCACGCTTCATCGACGTCTCCATGCTGGAATCGGTCATCTCGACCATGGGATGGGTGGTGTCCAACTACCTGAACGCCGGGCACCGGCCCCGGCCGCTGGGCAACGAGAACTTCACCGCCAGCCCCTCGGGCACCTTCAGGACCGGTCGTGGACTGCTGAACATCGCCGCCAACAAGCAGGAACAGTTCGAGGCCCTGTGCCAGGCCGTGGGCCGGCCCGAGCTGGCGCGCGACAGCCGCTACGCCGACCGGCAGGCGCGCCTCGCCCATCGCGATCAGCTCAAGGCGGAGCTGGAACAGGCCCTGGCCGCCCGCCCCGCGGACGACTGGTGGCCCCTGCTTGCCGAGCGGGGCATACCCGCCGGGCCCGTCTACCAGGTGGACGAGATACTGGCGCACCCGCAGATACGCGACCGCGGCCTGATCGGCCGCTTCGCGCAGGTACCCGGCGCGGAACGCGACATCGCGGTCGTGCGCGGGGGATACAAGATCGACGGGCAGCCGCCGGCGGTCGATACGCCGCCGCCCGAACTGGGACAGGACACCGTGGCGCTGCTGGCGCAGTTGGGCTATACGGACGACGAGATCGCCGTGCTGAAAACCGAGGGGGCCATATGAACGACCACGCCGGCAACGAAGGACAGGCCTGCGGCCAATGGTGGCGCACCGGCATCATCGACATGCGGCCCGGCAGCATCCGCTATCGCGGCTATGCGGTGCAGGACCTGATCGGCAACCTGGGTTTCGCAGAAATGATCTGGCTCATGCTGCGCGGCGAACTGCCCGGGGCCGGCCAAGGCGCCCTGCTGGACGCGGCGCTGATGGCGGCGGTGGACCATGGGCCGCAAGCGCCCAGCATCGCCATCTCGCGCATGGCGATGACCTGCGGCGTCGGGCTGAACAACGCCATGGGCTCGGCGGTCAACGTGCTCGGCGACGTGCACGGCGGCGCGGGCGAACAGGCGGTCGAGCTGTACGGCGACATCGCGCGGCGTCTCGATACCGGCATCGACCTGGCCAACGCCGTGCGCGCCGGACTGGACGACTGCATCGCCCGCCGCGGCAAATACGTACCGGGATTCGGCCATCGCTTCCATCCCATCGATCCGCGCGCGGTACGCCTGATGGCGCTGATGGACGAGGCCATCGCGCAAGGGGTGATCCCGGGCCGCCACGTCGCCATCGCGCGGGCGGTGGAGTCCGAACTCCAGGCGCGCAAGGGGCGCCGTCTTCCCATGAACATCGACGGGGCCACCGCGGCCGTCTACGCCGAACTGGGCTTTCCGGCCGAACTCGCGCGAGGCCTGTTCTGCCTGTCCCGTTCGGTGGGCATCCTGGCCCATGCCTGGGAACAGCACGAGCAGGGCGGACGCAACAAGGGGCCCATCCCCCGGCAGTTCCTGCCGGTGTACGACGGCCACCCGCCGCGCGAACTACCGCCCGGCCGTGCCGGTCACGATCCGCGCACGCCGACGGGCGCGCCCGCCAGGTAGGCCTGCACGCCCGCCACGCTGGCCTGGTAGAAGCCCGCGATCGTCTCGCGCGTCGCATAGCCCAGGTGCGGTGTCAGCACGACGTTGTCCAGCCGGGTCAGCGGATGGCCGGCCGGCAGCGGTTCGGTCTCGAAGACGTCCAGCCCCGCGCCGCCCAGCCGGCCCTGCGCCAGCGCCTGGACCAGCGCCGCCTCGTCCACGATCGGCCCCCGGGCGGTGTTGACCAGCAGCGCGTCGGGCTTCATCAGCGCGAGCTCGCGCCGGCCGACCAGATGACGCGACCGTTCGCTCAGGACCACATGGATGCTGAGCACGTCCGACTGCGCGAACAGCTCGTCCTTGTCCACGCGCCGGACCTGGAAGGCGGCCGCCGCCTCGTCGGTCAGGTTGGGACTCCAGGCCACGACCCGCATGCCGAAGGCCTGGCCGATGGCGGCCATGCGCTGGCCCACCCGCCCCAGCCCCAGCAGCCCCAGGGTCTTGCCATCCAGCAGCATGCCGGCGGTACGCTGCCAGGCCCCCTCGCGCACGCCGCGGTCCTCGTAGGCGATGTGGCGGGCGGTGGCCAGTATCAGCCCCCAGGCCAGTTCGGGCGTCGCGTTGGAACCCTGGACGGCCGAGGACACGTGGGACACGACGACGCCCCGTTCGGTCGCCGCCTGCAGGTCCAGCGTGCGATGCGCCTTGCCCGTCACGGTCATGAACTCGAGGTTGGGCAGCCGCTCCAGCAGCGCGCGCGGCATGGGCGTGCGTTCACGCAGGTGGCAGAGGATGTGATACGGCTCGAGCACCTCGGCCGCCTCGTCCGGCACCGCCAGCTTGCGGTCGATCACGTCGATCCGGCACTGCCCTTCCAGCACCGACCAGTCGGCCGAGCGCAGCGCCAGGTGCAGATAGTCGTCCAGGATGGCCAGGCGCTTCATGGCAGGCGCAGGACGCCGACGTCCCCCTCGATGTCCAGGCGCGTGCCGAAGGGGCGGGACAGCCGGGCGACGCGCGCCAGGATGCGATGCGCGTCCTCGCCCCGGGCCAGCACCGGGCGGCCGCGCTGGCCCCGCGGCCGCCCGAACCCCATGTCGATGGGATACAGGTTGACCGCGGCCAGCTTGCCAGCCTCGAACCGGCAGGTGGCCAGACAGCCTTCCCAGAACTCGCGCGTGGCAGGGAAACCCCGGCTGTCGTTGCCGGTGCGCGCGTCCAGGAACTCGGAAGGCGTGGCGGCGGCATCCAGCCCGAACCGGCCGTAGGCCTCGGCGGGAAAGGCATTGATGGTTTCGTTCTGGAAAATGAAATTGCCCAGACTGTGGAAGATGGGCGCGCCCCGGTAGACCTCGACGCCCATGGTCAGGTGCGGGCCATGACCCGCCACCACGTGGGCGCCGGCGTCCACGGCCGCGCGGGCGAACTCGATGGCGAACTGCGCGGACTCTTCCAGCTCCACGTCGGTGGGCGCGGTGCGCTTGCCCGCACTGCCGAACTCGTGGCAATGGAAGGAAAAAATCACCCAGTCCGCCTGTTTGCGCGCCTCGCGGATGAAGCGCAGATTGGCTTCGGCATCCTTGGCGTCGACCTTGGTCGACACGGCGAAGCCCTTGCCACGGCGGAACTTCGCGCCCAGCAGGGCCACGCTGTCGTCGTCATTGCTGGGCACCTCGTGCGGCGCGTAGAACTGCGAGCGGTGCCGCACCTGCTCCTGCGCCATGCCCAGCTCGTCGCTGATGCGCCGCAGCGCCGCCAGCGATTCGTCGTCCACCGTATAGGACGTGGCGAACCCCAGGGGATTGATGCCAGGGCGGCCGGCGCTGTCGGAGCGCGCGTCGGCCGCGCGGTTCCAGGGCCGGTAGAACGACGTGGCCGAGACCAGGCCGACGCGGCCCGCGTTCGTTTCCAGGTAGCCCGGCCGGCGTGCCTCGGCCAGCGTACGGCCCGCGCCGGAGTACGGAATGCCGGCGCGGTCCAGGTGCGCCAGGCTGGCCAGCACCCCCGACACGCCGTAGTCGGTGGCATGGTTGTTGGCGATGGACACGATGTCCAGGCCCATCCACTTCAGGTCTTCCAGCAAGCCCGGCGCGGTGCTCATGGGCGTGCCCTGCGTGAAGTTGGGCACGCCTTCGCCGGACTCGCGCACGGTGGTCTCCAGGTTGCCGAAGCTGGCATCGGCGTCCCGCAGCAGATCGACCAGCGCCAGATAGTCGTCTTCGGCGTAAGGCTTCAAGGCCCTGGACAACATCATGTCGCCAACCAACGCCAGCTTGATACGGCCCCGCTCAGCTTCGTACAACATAGGCCCTCCGCCTTACTCGATGCTGCCGACGGTTTCGTAGATCAGCTTGCCCGTGCGCGACGGGAAGCCGCCCCGCACCGCGCCCGCGCGCTGGTCGCGGTAGATGGTGCCCAGGGCCGGACTCAGGGCGCGGCTGTTGGGCACCGACAGCCACATGCGCAGCAGGTGGCGCTTTTTCTCCGGTTCCTCGAAGTCCTCGAACGCGGTGCGCGAATGCAGCATCATGTGGTTGTTCAGGAATTGCAGGTCGCCCGGCTGGAACATCATCGAGAAATGGAAGTCGGTGCTGCCCGACAGGCTGTCGAGGAAATCCAGCGCCTCTTCCTGGATGGGCGTCAGGCGCGGCACGTCGGGAAAGCGCTGGGCCGAGCGGATGTGCGTGCGCACGTAGCGGCACGAGAACTTGCCGTCATGCATCGAGAACACGGGCTGCTGGTAGTACGGCGGTTGCCCGGGCTCTTCCTGTCCCTGCCAGCTCCAGTAGAACGGCTGGTACAGCACCTCGAGCAGGTCGGGACGCTGCTTCAGGATCTCGTTGTGGATGGCCTGCGAACTGGCGATCATGCTCAGGCCGCCGCTGCGCGCGGTGCGCAGCACGAACAGCGCCACCACGTCGCAGGAATCGGTGTGGTAGGTCAGCTTCTGGTTCGAGGTATAGCCCCGGCCCTGCGGGCTGTTGATGTCGATGCCCAGGTTGCGCACGTCGCCCAGGATGTCGCCCTTGGCGCTTTGCGAGACGGCCGTGCCCATGTGCTGGCCAACCCCCCAGTAGATGATGCGCAGGTCGTCCTTGCTGTAGCGCTCGGCCTGGATGCCGCGCAGCAGTTGCAGGCCCAGGCCGTTCTCGATCTGCTCGCGGGTATGGGCGATCACCTTCGATACCGTCGGCAGCGGGAAGTCCTCGCGCGTCATGGTCGAGATGAGCTTGCCCCGCGCGCGCACGTTGCGCAGCGCGGCGTCGATCTCGTCGATCTCGGCCGGAGTGAACTCGTACACCCAGGCCTTGCTGTCCTTGATTTCGGGGCCGCGCCAGGTGGCCGGTCCGGTGATGGCTGCACGCATGAACAAATCTCCTGAAGGAACCGGCGTCAGTCGATGCTGATGCCGGTCGAATGAATCACCTTGCCCCATCGGGCCACTTCTTCCTTGATGAAACGGTCGGCCTCGGCCGGGCTGCTGGCGATCAGGTCGCGCGCATCCAGGCCCTTGATGTCCTTGCCGGCGCCGTTGGTCATCAGTTCCTCGCGTATCGCCGCCGACACCTTGGCGACGATGTCGGCCGGCGTGCCCGGCGGCGCCACCATGCCGGTCCACGACACCGAGATGAAGCCGGGCATGGTCTCGTTCAGCGTGGGCACGTCCGGCAGGGCCGGATGGCGCTTCTCGCTGCCGATGGCCAGCACGCGCAGCTTGCCTTCGCGGATCTGCGGCAAGGCGGTGGCCAGGCCCTGGAACATCACTTCCACCTGGCCGGCGATCAGATCGGCATAGGCGGGCGGACCGCCCTTGTAGGGGATGTGGACCATGTCGATGCCGGCCGTCATCTTCAGCAGTTCGCCGGCCAGGTGCGGCGTGGAACCGGTGCCGCCGGAGGCGAAGTTGAGCTTGCCCGGATGGGCCTTGGCATAGGCGATCAATTCCTGCAGCGTCTTCGCCGGCACCTTGGGATTGACCAGCAGCACGTTCGGATTGGCGGCGATGATGGACACCGGCACGAAACGGTTCGGGTCGTAGGCGAGCTTCTTGTAGAAGCTCTGGTTGATCGCGATCGCCGTGGGCGGCGACACCAGGAAGGTGTAGCCGTCGGGCTCGGCGCGGTAGACGGCCTCGCCGCCGATGTTGCCGTTGGCGCCGGCGCGGTTCTCCACCACCACCGGCTGGCCCCACTTCTTCTGGATCCCCTCGCCGGCCAGGCGCGCCAGGGTATCGGCGGCGCCGCCGGCGGGCACCGGCACGATCACCTTGATCACCCGCTCGGGATAACCGGCCGCCATCGCGGCACAGGGCAGGGCCAGCGATGCGGCCGCCAGCAGCCGCCGCACGATGTGCTTGGACATAGTGTTGTCTCCTTGTGTGTCGGCGCGTCCATGCGCCGTGTTCGTCTGGGGTCCCGCGCGTCAGCCGCGCAGCACCTGTCCGCGCTGTCCGCCGCCGCCCAGCGTCAGTGGCGCGCTCCGGTACCAGTGGCCGCCCTCCAGCGCGGCATGGGCGGAAAACACCGCCAGGCTGCCCGGCGGCAGGGGCACGAATTCCTGTTCATGGGTGCGGGCCAGGCTCAGGGGCTGCACGCCCGTGCACGACTCCAGCGCCCAGCGCGACGCGTCTGCCGGCGCAGCGGGCAGCCCGTCGGCGCCGTGTCCGGCCAGGCGCGACAGGCTGTCGTCGAACCAGGCCCGGGCCGCTTCCCAGCCCGCGGGCGCCGCGCCGCGGGCATGGCTGCCGCCCAGGCGGATCCAATGGCCCTTGTAGGCCACCGACAGTTCCAGGGCATAGGCCGCGCCCAGCGGAAACTCTCCTTCCAGCCGGCCCAATGCGCCGGCGCGCGACAGGTCGGGCGCAACGCGATAGAGCACTTCCTCGGCGCCGGCGGCGCGTGCGCTGGCCTCGATGGCGGCCGCCAGCGTGGAAGTGTTCCGGACATCGTCCGGCACCTCGGCCACGGCCCCCCGGGCGATGGCCAGCGCACGATCGGCCAGCGCCAGTTCTTCCTTGCCGCAGGGCTGGCGCACCGCGGCGAACATGGGCGCGGCATCGACGATGGCTTCGGCTCCCCAGGCCTTCATCAGCGGCAGGGCCACCGCCGCCGGCAGGGCGTCCAGGCCGACCACGCCCAGGCGCGCGCCGGGCTGCACGCCCTTGCCGGCCAGCATGTCGAGCACGCCCTGGGCGAGCCGGGGCGCGGATACGACCTCGCCCAGGTGCGAGACTTCGCGTATCCAGCCGTGCACGCGCGGCGTGAGCGACGCCAGCAGGACCGGCGCCTCGTCCGGCAGCACCAGCAGCATGGCCTCGCTCCAGTACGGCGTGAAATGGGTCAGCCAGTGCACGGCGGCCGGTTCGGCGAACGAGGTGTAGGCCAGCACGGCCGCCAGGCCCTCCCGCTTCATCCCCGCCCGCAGGCGCGCAACGCGCTCGTCCAGCACCGAGGCCGGCAATTCTTCCCGCGACCAGCTCATGAGTCCGCGACGCATAAACGAATCCTTCCGTGAATATCGAATCAGGCCAGGCCGGCCGGGGCGCTGCGCAGCTCGCGCGGCGTGCGGGTCAGCACCTTGCAGCCGTCGGCGGTCACGCGCACGGTGTCGCCCAGCACGATGTAGCCGGCCACCGGATGGTAGGTGTTGGGATGGACGACCAGGGTCATGTCGGGCTCCAGCACCAGGTCGACGTCTTCCAGCACGTGCGGGCCGTCGACGTAGAGCCCCATGCCGTGGCCGCGCACGCGGGTGTACTTGGAGGTCACGTATTCGCCCAGGCCATGGCGGCGGAAGATGTCGTTCTGCGCGCGCGCCACGTCGCCGTGGGTATTGCCCGGCTTCACCGCGGCGATGCCCGCCTCCAGCGCGTCCAGGTACACCTGGTAGGAATCGAGCTGTTCGCGCGTGGGCGTGCCCAGCACCAGGGTGCGGCAGATCTGCGCGTAGTACCCGTCCAGGCAGGGCGTGAGTTCGGTCGTGACCAGGTCGCCCGCGGCCAGCCGGCGCTCGCCCGGCGGACGCATGGTGCGGACTTCCTTGCCGCCCGATCCCATGATCATGAAATTCTCCGGACAGCCCTGGGTCCGCAGCCAGGCCTCGAGTTCGCCCACCAGCTCGAATTCGCGCTTGCCCACCCGGGCGGCCGCGCGAAAGACCTCGTAGCCTTCGTCGGCCAGGCGCACCGCCTGCTCGACGCGGTCGGCCTCGGCGGCGGTCTTGCGCACCATCAGGCCGTCGAGCATGGCGGTGGCCGCCTGCATGCCCGCGCCCGCGGCGCCGCGCGCCAGCAGGGCCGGGGTCGAATGCGCGGGCGCGAGGCCGGTGCGCTCGGGCCGGGCGGCATCCAGCGCCTGCCGTGCGCGGGCCAGCAGGTCGGTGCGCCACTCCACCTTCAGGCCGGGTTGCTCGGCCGCGATACGCTCGGCCTCGGCCGGGGTCTCGACCATCAGCCAGGCGTCGCTGGCGGTAACGAAGGCCACGGCCTGGCCTTCCATGGGCGTCACGTCCAGCGCGTAGCGCAAATAATCGCTGCGCCAGGCATTACCCGTCACCACCAGCAGGTCCAGGCCTGCCTGGTCCATGGCAGTCCGCAAGCGGATGCCCCGCTCTTCCCTGAGTTGCGCGCTCATTGCTGTCTCTCCCACCGGCCGGGCGGCGGCGGCCCGGCCTTTCGTGTTCTGGCGCCCGCACGCGGCGGGCTCTCGTCATGGACGACAGAATACGTAGGCTAGCTATAGACAACAAATACAATTTTCTCCACCAGCTATCGTAAATATTGATATGCTGGCGCCATGAACCTGCGCACGCTCAAACGCTTCCTGGCCATCGCCGAACTCGGCAGCATCAACAAGGCGGCCTCGCACCTGAACGTCTCGCAGCCGTCGCTGACCAAGGACCTGCAGGACCTGGAAGAAGCCCTGGGGGTGGAGCTGTTCACCCGCAACGCGCGCGGCGTGAGCCTGACGTCCTTCGGCGAAACCATCTATACCCGCGCCAGGCTGGTCGACGCCGAGTTCCGCAAGCTGGAAAGCGAAGCGCGCGCGCTGCGCGACGTATCGATGGGCGAGGTCAACGTGGGCGTGGTGCCCGGCCTGCTGCAGAACCAGATCCTGCCCAAGGCCACTTTGAACCTGACGCAGCGCGCCCGGCGGCTCACGGTGAACTATCGGTTCGGCCATCGCAGCAGCATGCTGGGCCCGCTGCTGCGCGGCGACCTGGATTTCGTCATCGTCGGCATCGAGGACGACGAATACGCCGACGAACTGGTGTCCGAGCCGCTCTTTCCCGATCGCACCGCGCTGTTCGTGCGCGCCAGCCATCCGGTGCTGGAAACCTTCGACGGCACCGGCACCCACCTGGCCGACTACCCCTGGCTGGTGCTGTCGGAATGCTCGCAGCTGGAAGTCACGCTCAGGCAGATGATGCGCGCGCAGGGCACGCCCTTCGCCAACAACGTGATCCGCACCGATTCCTTCTATTTTTTCCGCTCGACGCTGGTGGCCAGCGATTGCATCGGCCTGGCCCGCTACGACTCCGCGCGCCTGGAGAAACACACCGGCAACATCGTGGAACTGCCGCTCCAGCCGGCGGTGGGCAAGAAGCTGCTGAGCACGCACATGATAGGCGTCGCCTACCGGCGCGACACCATGCTGTCGACCGCCAGCAAGGCCCTGATCCAGGAGATCCGCCACCTGACGGACGACCTGTTGCAGCAGGAGATCACGACCGACATGCGAACAGGGGCCGCCATTGCGCCAGCTTCTGCTCGAAGCCATACATCGCGGCCGCCGGCGACGAAGAAGGCAGCCGGAACACGCGGTAGCCGTAATCGGCCAGGTGATGGCCCAGCTTCCACGACAGGCCGCCGTTGAAGCCTATGCACTCGAGCCGCGGCGCGTGTTCCTTCAGGTAGGCGGCAAGCGGATTGACCTCGGCCTGGGTCACGGCGGCATCCAGGCTGCCCTGGCGCCTGCAACTGGCGACGACATCCCAGATGCCCACGCGATGCCGGATGGCGACGCGCAGGCGTTCCTCGTAGGGCATCAGGTGCAGTGCCTCGACCTCCAGGCAGGCGCCCAGCAGGCGCCAGAACTGGTTGCGCGGATGGGCGTAATACTGCCCCATGTTCAGCGAAGCCACGCCCGGGAAACTGCCCAGCAGCAGCACCCTGGCGTCGGGCGCCAGGACCGGCGGAAAACCGCTGAGCTGGGGCTGCGCCGCGGCGCTCACAACCGCTCCAGCTCCGGCACCAGCGAACGCGCCCATTTGCGCGCTGGCAGGCCGTAGCGGTTCTCGACCTCGTCGGCGCGGGCCAGCAGCGCCTGCGCGTCGATGCGCAAAGCCGGGCCGGCCAGGGCGATCGCCACCCGGTTGCCTTCCTCGATTTCCGGCAGGACCGCCACGCGCCCCTCGAACGCCTCGTCCAGGTTGCCGTGATTGTGCTCGTAGCTGTCGTGCGCGCCGAACAGATTGACGGTCACGATGCCGGCCTGGCTGGCGTTGGCGCTGACCACCCGCCGGCAGCCGCGGTAGAACTCGACGGAATCGCGTACCGGGCCGCGCGCGGCATGGTCGTACAAGTCCACCATCAAGGCGCGGCAACTGCCGCGGTTGGCGATGTCCTCCACCCACGCGCCCGCGTCGTCATGGGTCACCCTGAAACGCTCGTTGTCGGCGGGCAGGCGGAAATAGGCGCGGCAGGCGGCGGTCACGCTGGGATTCCATTCCACCGCATGCACCAGGCTGTCGGTATGCTTCAGACAGAAGCGCGTCAGCGACCCCGCGCCCAGCCCCAGCGTGCCGATGGCCTGCTCGCCGCCGGCCTCGGGCGGATCGAGGAACAGCAGCCACGCCATCATCTGGCGCGTGTACTCCAGCTCCAGCGCGAAGGGGCTGCGTATCCGCATCGCGCCCTGGATCCAGGGACTGCCGAAATGCAGGTAGCGAACGCCCTGCTCTTCCGAGAACGTCGGTTCGTCGAGCTCGCTGGGACCGGCGGTCCGCCGCCGGTCCGGCCCGGACCGTTGCGCCCCGCGGCTCAAGAGGCCTGGCTCAGCAGCAGGTTGTTCATGCTGCGCACGAACGCGGCCGGATCCTCCAGCGCCGCGCCCTCGGCCAACAGGGCCTGGTCCAGCAACAGCCGGGCCCATGCGCCGAAGTCGGCCTCGCCGGCCTGCCGCACGCGCGCGATCAGCGGATGTCCCGGGTTGATCTCCAGGATGGGGCGCGACTCGGGCGCGGCCTGCCCGGCCGCCTTGAGCAGGCGTTGCAGGTGCTGGCTCATGTCCTGCTGGTCCACCACCACGCAAGCGGGGGAGTCGACCAGGCGGAAGGTCACGCGCACGTCCTTGACCGCCTCGCCCAGCGCGGCCTTCAGCCGCTCGACCACCGGCTTGAGTTCTTCCGAGACCTCGTCCTGCTGCTTCTTCTCTTCCTCGTCGGCCAGCGCGCCCAGGTCCAGGCCGCCCTTGGCGATGGAGGTCAGCGGCTTGCCGTCGAACTCGTTGACGAAGGACAGCATCCATTCATCGACGCGATCGGTCAGCAGCAGGACCTCGATGCCCTTCTTGCGGAAGATTTCCAGGTGCGGGCTGCTGCTGGCCGCGGTGAAGGTCTCGGCCGTGACGTAGTAGATCTTGTCCTGGCCTTCCTTCATGCGGGCCACGTAGTCGGCCAGCGACACCGTCTGCGCGGGCGTTCCTTCCTGCGTGGAGGCGAAGCGCAGCAGCTTCAGGATGCGCTCCAGGTTGGCCGCGTCCTCGCCCACGCCTTCCTTGAGCACCTGGCCGAACTCGGTCCAGAACGTCGCGTAGTCGTCCTTGCGGTTCTCGGCCAGGTCTTCCAGCAGGCTCAGCACGCGCTTGGCGCTGCCTTCGCGGATGGCGCGCACGTCGCGGCTTTCCTGCAGGATTTCGCGCGACACGTTCAGCGGCAGGTCGGCCGAATCGATCACGCCGCGCACGAAGCGCAGGTAGCCGGGCAGCAGTTGCTCGGCGTCGTCCATGATGAAGACGCGCTTCACGTACAGCTTGACCCCGTGCTTCTTGTTGCGGTCCCACATGTCGAACGGCGCGCGCCGGGGCACGTACAGCAGCTGCGTGTATTCGCTGCGGCCCTCGACCCGGTTGTGGCTCCAGGCCAGCGGCTCCTCGAAGTCGTGCGCCACGTGCTTGTAGAACTCGGCGTACTGCTCGTCGGTGATCTCGGACTTGCTGCGCGTCCACAGGGCGCTGGCCTGGTTGACGGTTTCTTCCTCGTCGCGGACGACCTGCTCGGATTTCTCGGCGTCCCATTCCTCTTTCTTCATCAGGATGGGAACGGAGATGTGGTCGGAATAACGGCGCAGGATGTCGCGCAGCTTCCACGACGACAGGAAATCGTCCTCGTCCTCGCGCAGCGTTAGGATGATGTCCGTGCCGCGCCCGGCCTTCTCGGCCGCCGAGATCGTGAATTCGCCGTCGCCGGCCGATTCCCAGCGTATGGCCTGGTCCGCCGGCAGGCCCGCGCGGCGGCTGATGACGGTGACTTTCTGCGCGACGATGAACGACGAATAGAAGCCCACGCCGAACTGGCCGATCAGTTGCGCGTCCTTCTGTTTGTCGCCGGTCAGTTGCTGGAAGAACTCGCGCGTGCCCGAGCGGGCGATGGTGCCCAGATTGGCAATGGCCTCGTCCCGCGTCATGCCTATGCCGTTGTCGGAAATCGTGATGGTCCGCGCGGCCTTGTCCAAGCCCACGCGGATGGCCGTCTCGCCGTCGCCTTCCAGCAGTTCCGGCCGGTCGATGGCCTCGAAACGCAGCTTGTCGCAGGCGTCGGACGCATTGGAGACCAGCTCGCGCAGGAAGATTTCCTTGTTGCTGTACAGCGAGTGGATCATCAGGTGCAGCAACTGCTTGACTTCGGTCTGGAAGCCCAGGGTTTCGGAGGTGTTGGTCTGACTCATGGCAATAACAAGGCCCATCCCGGCGCGCAGGGTTCAGGCGCGCCAGGCATGGCGGTTGACGAAAGGAAGTTGTCCGATTGGAGCAAAAAGCTCACGCGGCCTAGATAAGGCCGCGCGCACCTTTTTCAAGCATAACAGCCCCCACCCAGACCCAGGGCGCCGCGGATCCGGCTTTGCCGGTCCGCCAGCGCCGCCCCCTTGAGGGGGCGCCCGAAGGGCGTAGGGGGTGGGCTTCCCCTCAGCGCGTAGGGGGGGGCCCCAACCTACTCGTAATGGGTACGCCGGCCAGCAGGAATTCCATCTGGTCGGCCAGGATCCGGCGGTTGCGCAGGATCATGCCTTCCCAGCGATTGGGCCGGTACGGCAGGTAGAGCAGCGGCATGCCGGCCTGCTCGGGGGTGCGGTTGCCCTTGCGCTGATTGCACGAGCGGCAGGCCGTGACCACGTTTTCCCAGGTATTGGCACCGCCGCGCGACTCGGGGCGGACGTGCTCGATGGTCAGTTCGAATTCGGGGAAACAGCCGCCGCAATAGGCGCAGACATGCATGTCGCGCGAGAACAGGCGCTCGCGGCTGATGCTGATGGAGGCGGAACGGTCGCCGCGGAACTCGCGGCCGCGCACGGCGATGATGCTGGCGGTGCTGACGGTGGAGACGAGCCCGGTCAGCCGGTTCGTGCCCCCGCGATAGGTGACGGTGGTGTCCCCCAGTTCCCACGCCACCCTTCCCGCCACGTGCAGGCAGATGGCTTTTTCGATGTCGACCCAATGCACCGGCGTACCGGCGACATCGAGCGCGAGAACCAGATGAGCCACAGTTTTCTCCTAAATGGATTGCCTATCGCTATCTTTCACTGGTTTTTTATACAGCGCATCAATGACCAAATCAAGACAAATGCCGATTCCGCACAACATTCGCGCGCCGGAGCCTGGGGACTCTCAATCCCCTGGAGCGCGGATCAGCCAGCGGCCGTCGCGCCAGACCCGGCTCTCGCCGTGGTGCATCACGAAGAACTCGTCGGAGGCGACGCCCGCGTAGCGGCGGGCCCGCGCCAGGTCGCGGGGCGGCTGGTCCAGCGCCTCGTCGGTCAGCTCGAACGTGCCCCAGTGGATGGCCACGGAGGCCCGGGCGCCCAGCTCGCGGTGCGCCTGCACGGCCTCGGTGGGATTCATGTGGTGGCCGCGCATGAACCAGCGCGGCGCGTAGGCCCCTATCGGCAGCGCGGCCAGGTCGAAGGGCCCCATGCGCTCGCCTATGGCGGCGATGTCCCTGGAATAGCCGAAGTCGCCGCCGAACAGGAAATTGAACGCGGGCTCGCGCGTCCGGACCGCCCATGCGCCCCATAGCGAGACGTTCCGGTCGAAGGGCGTGCGGGCGCTCCAGTGCTGCACCGGCAGCAGCGTCAGGATGGCATCGCCCACCACCGTCTGGCCCCACCAGTCCAGCGGCCGCAGATCGGTGGCCTCGGGCACGTACTGGCGGAACCAGACGTCCACGCCCAGCGGCACCATGAAGACGGGCGGGCCGCCGGGCTGGGCCGCCAGCGCCTTGACCGATTCGAAATCCAGGTGGTCGTAGTGGTTGTGCGAGATCACCACGGCATCGATGTGCGGCAGGTCGGCCAGCGCGATGCCGGGAGGCTGGTGGCGCCTGGGCCCCATGAATCCGAAGGGCGAGGCGCGCTCGGAGAACACCGGATCGGTCAACAGGTTGAAATGGCCCAGTTGCACCAGCAGGGTGGAATGCCCGACCCAGCTGACCCGCACGTCGGACGAAGGCTCCTTCAGCCACGCGGTGTCCGCGACGACAGGCGCCAGGGACTCGGTCGGGGGCGGCGGTAGCCCCTGAGCCCAACGGTCGAACTGCCAGCGCCAGAAGTCCAGCGTGCCCGGATGGTCATACGAGTACAGGTTGTGGAACCCGTGCGGCGTATGGTGCGGCTGGGTCGCATCGTAGTACGGGTTGACGGGGGAGCACCCCGCCACCGCGCAGGCCGCCAGGACCGCCGCCACCCCTCGCCGCATCATGGCGCTACAGCACCGGCGACAGCACGGGCTGCTTGGGCTTGGCATCCAGCAGCCGGCCCTTGCGTGCCCGCTTGCCGACGTAGACCGCCAGTCCTGCGCCGGACAGGATCTCTTCGTGCGGCTTGTTGCGGTAGATGCCCGTGATCCGCAGCCCCGCCGGCCCGACCGGCACCACCTGGGCCAGCGTGTCCTTGGGATCGATGTCCATCAGCGCCGTGCCCCGTCCGCCCGACGACAAGGCCTTGACCTCGGCCAGGCCGAACACCAGGAAGCGGCCCTTGTCGGTCAGCAGCGCGAGCGAATCGGCGCCGTCGAACACCGGCACGGGGCGCAGCGGGCTGTCGCCTTCGTCCAGCGTCATGAACTGCTTGCCGCCGCGCTGGCGCGTGGCCATGTCGCCCAGGCGGGTGACGAAGCCGACGCCGCGCTCGGTGGCCAGCAGCCAGCGGCTCTCGGGCGCCGCCGCGATCATGTGCAGGATGCGGGACCCGGCTTCCAGGTCGATCAGCGTGGTCACCGGCACGCCGTCGCCGCGCGCCGAGGGCAGCGCGCTGACCGCCACCGAGTAGACGCGGCCGTTGCTGCCCAGCGCGATCAGCGTGTCGGTGGTCCGGCACTCGAACGCGCCGTAGAGCGCGTCGCCCGCCTTGAACGTGAACAGGCTGGCATCGTGGCCGTGGCCCTGTCGGGCCCGCAGCCAGCCCTTCTGCGACACGATCACGGTAACCGGCTCGTCGATGACCTTGGCCTCGATGGTGGCGCGCTCGGCCGCCTCGATCAGCGTGCGGCGATCGTCGCCGTACTGCTTGGCGTCGGCTTCGATCTCCTTGACGATCAGGCGCTTGAGCGAGGCCGGATTGGCCAGCAGTTCCTCGAGCTTGCCCTGCTCTTCCTGCAGGTTCTTGAGTTCCTGCTCGATCTTGAAGCCTTCCAGGCGGGCCAGTTGCCGCAGGCGCATCTCCAGGATGTCCTCGGCCTGGCGCTCGGTCAGGTTGAAGGCTTGCATCAGCGCGGGCCGGGGTTCGTCCGACTCGCGGATGACCTTGATCACGGCATCGACGTTCAGGTAGACCACCATGCGCCCTTCCAGCACATGGATGCGGTCCAGCACCTTGTCCAGGCGATGGCGCGAGCGGCGCGTGACGGTCTGGGTACGGAAGGCCAGCCATTCGTCCAGGATCTCGCGCATGGACTTCTGGCGCGGCCGTCCGTCGTTGCCCACCGCCACCAGGTTGATGGGGGCGCTGCTTTCCATCGAGGTGTGGGCCAGCAGCGTGTTGACGAATTCGTCGCGGTCCACGCGCGAGGTCTTGGGCTCGAACACCAGCCGCACCGCCGCGTCCTTGCCCGACTCGTCGCGCACCGCGTCGAGCAGGCCGAGCAGCGCCGCCTTGGTCTGCTGCTGTTCGTTCGAAAGGCTCTTCTTGCCCGCCTTCACCTTGGGATTGGTGAGTTCCTCGATCTCTTCCAGCACCTTCTGGCCGGAGGTCGAGGGCGGCAGCTCGGTCACCACCAGTTGCCACTGGCCGCGGGCCATTTCCTCGAACTTCCAACGCGCGCGCACCTTGATCGAGCCGCGGCCGGTGCTGAGGATCTGGGCGATCTCGGCCCGCGGCGTGATGATCTGGCCGCCGCCGGGATAATCGGGTCCGGGCAGCAGGCCGTACAGCTCGTCGTCGGCGATCTTCGGATTCTTCAACAGCGCCACCGCGGCCTGCGCCACTTCGCGCAGGTTGTGCGGCGGGATCTCGGTGGCCATGCCCACCGCGATGCCCGAGGCGCCGTTCAGCAGCACCACGGGCAGGCGTGCGGGCAACTGCCTGGGCTCCTGGTACGACCCGTCGTAGTTGGGAATGAAGTCGACCGTGCCTTCGTCCAGTTCGTCCAGCAGCAGCCGGGCGATGGGCGTGAGCCGCGCCTCGGTGTAGCGCATGGCCGCGGCGCCGTCGCCGTCGCGCGAGCCGAAGTTGCCCTGCCCGTCGATGAGCGGATAGCGCAGCGAGAACGACTGCGCCATGCGCACCAGCGCGTCATAGGCGGCCTGGTCGCCGTGGGGATGGTACTTGCCCAGCACGTCGCCCACCACGCGGGCCGACTTCACCGGCTTGGCGTTGGAACCCAGGCCCATGGCCTGCATCGCGTACAGGATGCGCCGCTGCACGGGCTTCTGGCCGTCGCTGACGTCCGGCAGCGCCCGGCCCTTGACCACCGATACCGCGTAATCCAGATAAGCCTGTTCCGCATAGCGCGCCAGCGTGATCGCGGCATCGCCGCCCGGCCGCTCGAACAGGCCGGGTTGTTGTTCGTCCGTCATCAAATATCCACCTCGGCGAGGTCGCCTTTCTCTTCCAGCCACGAGCGCCGCTGCGCGGCCTCACCCTTGCCCATCAGCATGTCGAACATGCGCGTGGTCTCGTCCGCGCCGAGTTCGCCGTAGGTGACCGGCAGCAGGCGGCGGGTGTCAGGGTTCATCGTGGTTTCCCAAAGCTGCTCGGGGCTCATTTCGCCCAGGCCCTTGAAGCGGCTGATGCTCCAGGAGCCTTCGCGCACGCCTTCCTTGCGCAGCTTGTCCTCGACCGCGGTCAGCTCGCCCTGGTCCAGGCAATAGAGCTTGCGCGGCGGGCGCTTGCCTTGCGCCGGCACGTCCACGCGGAACAGCGGCGGGCGCGCCACGTACACGTTCCCGGCCTCGACCAGCTTGGGAAAATGCCGCAGGAACAGCGTCAGGAGCAGCACCTGGATGTGCGAGCCGTCCACGTCCGCGTCGGACAGGATGCAGACCCGTCCATAGCGCAGGCCCGACAGGTCGGGATCGTCGTTTGCCCCGTGGGGGTCGACGCCGATCGCCACCGCGATGTCGTGGATCTCGTTGTTGGCGAACAGCCGGTCGCGCTCGACTTCCCAGGCGTTGAGCACCTTGCCGCGCAGCGGCAGGATGGCCTGGAACTCCTTGTCGCGGCCCATCTTGGCCGAGCCGCCGGCCGAATCGCCCTCGACCAGGAAGACCTCGGTACGGGTGGCATCGCTGCTTTCGCAATCGGTCAGCTTGCCGGGCAGCACCGCCACGCCGGAGCTCTTGCGCTTCTCGACCTTCTGCGTGGCCCGCACGCGCGACTGCGCCTGGCGGATGACCAGCTCGGCCAGTTTCTTGCCGTATTCGACATGGGAATTCAGCCACAGCTCCAGCGCCGGCTTCGAGAAGCCGCCCACCAGGCGCACCGCGTCGCGGCTGTTCAGGCGTTCCTTGATCTGGCCCTGGAACTGCGGATCGAGCACCTTGGCCGACAGCACGAAGCTGGCGCGCGCGAACACGTCCTCGGGCAGCAGCTTGACGCCCTTGGGGCTGAGGTTGTGCAGTTCGACGAAGCCCTTGACCGCGTTGAACAGGCCGTCGCGCAGCCCGGCTTCGTGCGTGCCGCCGGCCGGCGTCGGGATCAGGTTGACGTAGGACTCGCGCACGACGTTGCCGTCCTCGGTCCAGGCCACCACCCACTGGGCGCCCTCGCCGTCGGCGAAGTTCTCGTTGTCGCCGCCGGCGTACTGCTCGCCCTCGAACAGGGGGATGAGCAGTTCGGCGCCGGCCAGCGCCTCGGTCAGGTAGCCGCGCAGGCCCTGCTCGTACAGCCAGGTCTGGGTCTCGCCGGTCTTCTCGACCCGCAGCGTGACCTTCACGCCCGGCAGCAGCACCGCCTTGCTGCGCAAAAGGCGCGACAGCTCGCCCATCGGGATCGCACCGCTGTCGAAATACTTGGGATCCGGCCAGCAGCGCACGCGCGTGCCGCTCTTCTTGCGCGTGGGATCGGAAACCTGCGCGAGTTCCTCGACCACGTCGCCGTGCTGGAACACCAGCCGGTGGGCGGCGCCGTCGCGCCAGACCGTGACCTCCATGCGCGAGGACAGCGCGTTGGTGACCGAGACGCCGACGCCGTGCAGGCCGCCGGAGAACGAATAGGCGCCGCCGCCCTGCTTGTCGAACTTGCCGCCCGCGTGCAGGCGGGTGAAGACCAGCTCGACGACCGGCGCGTTTTCCTCGGGATGCATGCCGACGGGAATGCCGCGGCCTTCGTCCTCGACGGTCACGCTGCCGTCGGTGTGCAGGGTGACCTGCAGATGTTTGCCGTAGCCGGCGAGCGCCTCGTCGGCGCCGTTGTCGATCACCTCCTGCACGACGTGCAGGGGGTTTTCGGTTCGGGTGTACATGCCCGGGCGCTGCTTGACGGGCTCGAGCCCCTTCAGCACCCGGATGGAAGCTTCGTTGTAGCGAGTGGCCAAGTTATCCCCAGCGACTGTGGAAAATGAAGGGTATTTTACGGATGGAGGGCCTAACCATGCGGGTCGAACTGGCACGCCCATTTTTTGGGCACCCATTCCTTCCCCGGCCGGCGGCGTTCAAAAGCCGCACAGGGCCATGAGCCCTTCCCATCCGACGACGAGTTGCGGGCGCAGATAGCCCAGGAAGGCTACCGCAAGCACGGCGCCAAGCAAAGCATAGGCAAGGACCGTCCGCCAGGCGCGCCCGCGCCTCCTGGCTTGCTCGTACCGGCTGGCATCTGCCATGGGCGTCGCTCCTGTTTCCGGCGGGACTCATGCCGGCACCAATGCGCGCTCGCGCACGGGCATGCACAGCGCCGCGGCCATGAGGCCCAGCGCGACCGAGATCCACCAGACCGCATCGTAGCTGCCGGTGGCGACATACAGCTTGCCGCCCAGCCAGACCCCCACGAAACTGCCGATCTGGTGGCCGAAGAATACGATGCCCGTCAGGGTCGAGGCATAGCGCATGCCGTAGATATGTCCCACCAGCGCCGTGGTCAGCGGCACCGTTCCCAGCCAGACCAGGCCGATCAGGGCCGAGAAGGCATACAGCACCGCCGGCGTCAGCGGCAAGAGGATCAGCAGCATGATCGCCGCCGAACGCGTCGCGTACAGCAGCGCCAGCAGGTGCTTCTTGCTGTGGCGGCCGCCCATGCGGCCGGCCCAGTACGAGCCGAACACGTTGAACAGGCCGATGAGCGCGATGGCCAGCGCGCCGTCCGAGGCTTTCAGGCCGCCGTCCACCACGAAGGCCGGCAGGTGCAACGTGATGAAGGCCGTGTGGAAGCCGCAGACCGCGTAGCTCCAGAACAGGAAGTGGTACGAGCCGTGCCCCATGGCCTGGCGCACCGCCGCGCCCAGCGACTGGGCGCCCGCGACATGCGCCGGCTTGCCCGTCAGGCGGCTGGCCAACGGCACGGCCAGCAGCATCAGCGCCGACAGCGCCCACAGCGCGCCGGTCCAGTCGATATGGTCGATCAGCAATTGCCCGGCGGGCACGACCACGAACTGCCCCATGGACCCGCCCGCGCTGGCGATGCCCATCGCGGTGCTGCGGCCCTCGGGCGGCACGGCGCGCGCCACCACCGGCAGCAGCACGGCGAACGTCGTGCCGGCCTGCCCCAGCCCGACCAGCACGCCGGCGCACAGATACAGCATGGCCTCGGATCCCGCATAGCGCGTGCCGACCAGGCCCAAGGCGCACAACAGCGCCGACGCGACGATGGTCCGGCCCGCCCCCCATTTGTCGGCCACCGATCCCATCAGGATGGCCGAGACGCCCCACACCAGGTTCTGGATGGCGAAGGCGAGCGAGAACACGTCGCGCCCCCAGCCGTGGACCAGCCCCATGGGCTGCATGAACAAACCGAAGGTCGCGCGCACGCCCATCGCGAACAGCAGCACGAGCGATGCGCAGACGACGATGTTTCCTGAACGGGACGACGGGATCGATGAAGAAAGAGGCTGCGACGGCATGAAGGACTGGACGGTGAAAACCGCGGCGCCGGTGCGTGCGCGACCGGCCACGGCCTGCGCATTGTAGTCGCACCGCTCCCGCTACGCCGGATCGCGGCCCGGCGCCTGGTCCAGCAGGCGTTCGACGATGGCCAGGATCTGCTCCGCGGCGTCGCCGATGTGGCGCTCCAGCACCGATCGGGCTTCGTCGGCCCGCCGGTCGCGGCACAGCGCGACCAGGGCCAGGTGTTCCTGGTGCGCCTGCTGCCGGATCGGGGCATTGACCACCTGGAAGCGGAAATAGCGCTCGGACTTCTCGTGCAGCCCGCGCACGATGGCCAGGGCGGCGGGCCGCTGGGCCGCCCGGTACAGCCCTTCGTGCAATTGCCAGTTCAACTGGCCCCACTGGTCGGGACCCGCGGTATCCATGCGCGCCACGCATTGCTCGGCCTGTGCCAGCTCCTCTTCCGAGATCCGCGAGGCCGCCTCGTGGATCAGCCAGGGCTCCAGGCGCAGGCGGATGTCGAACAATTCCTCGACCTCGGCGCGCGACAGCATGGAGACGAAGGCCCCGCGGTGGGGAATCGCATCCACCAGCCCTTCGGCGCTGAGCTGCCGGATGGCCTCGCGCACCGGGATGCGGCTCACGCCCAGCTCGTCCGCCAGCGACTCCTGGCGCAGCGGCGAACCGGGCGGGATCGCGCCCGACAGGATGCGGTCGCGCAGCGCCTCGGCCACCAGTTCGGACGTGGTCCGGCGCACCAGCCGGCTGCCGGGGGACGCGGGGGAAGACGGGGAAAGATCGTTTCTGGGCATGGCAAGGGAAAGAATGGCGGGGTCCAGGTAAACCCCGACAGACGCGTCGCGGACTTGGGGTTTTAATATCAGTATATTGGATCCACTATCCAACAGCTACCGGCGATGACCAGCCGGGCTGACGACGGCCTCCCTGGCCGTTTTTCATGGACCTTTAAATTGGATCCAATATAAAGTAGTCAATATCCTTACTGTAGATTCCAAGGAGTGCCCGCATGACGATCCGATGGCAAGGCGTGTTTCCCGCCGTCACGACCAAGCTCAAACCCGACTGCTCGCTGGACGCCGACGCCATCCGCGTGGGCCTGGAACGCCTGATCGCCCGGGGCGTGAACGGCGTGCTGATGATGGGCATGGTGGGCGAGAACGCCCAGTTGTCGCCCGAGGAAAAACAGGAAGTGCTGCGCATCGCGCTGGACACCGTGAAGGGCCGCGTGCCGGTGCTGTCCGGCGTGGCCGAGACCAGCACCGAGCGGGCCGCGGCCTTCGCCCGCGACGCGCATGCGCTGGGCGTGGACGGCCTGATGGTGTTCCCCGGCCTGACCTACAAGTCGGACGCCGACGAAACGGTGGCCTTCTACCGGTCGGTGGCGCAGGCCTCGCCCCTGCCCATCCTGCTGTACAACAACCCCCGCGGCTACGGCGTGGATCTCACGCCCGACGTCGTGGCCCGCCTGCTGGAAGAGCCGACCATCGTCGCGCTCAAGGAAGAGTCCTACGACACGACCCGCGTCACCGACCTCATCACCCGCTTCGGCGACCGCCTGGCCGTGGTGTGCGGCGTCGACGACCTGGTGGTCGAGAGCGCCGCGCTGGGCGTCCGGTGCTGGGTATCGGGCATGGCCAACGCGGTGCCGCGCGAATCCGTGGACCTGCTGGCGCTGGCCGCCGCCGGCGACTTCGACAAGGCCCGCGAGCTGTATCGCGTGCTGACGCCGCTCTATCACCTGGATACCGTGGTCAAGCTGGTGCAGCACATCAAGCTGGCCGAACACCTGATCGACGGCACCGCGGAAACCGTCAAGCCGCCCCGGCTCCCATTGTCGGGCGCCGAACGGGAACGCACCCTCGCCATCGTTCGCGAGACCCAGGCCGGCCTGCGCCGGCTGGGATACGACTACTGATCCCCCGCCCCCTCGGCGCCAGGCGCCACCGGGGGCTTTCCCACAGCAGAAGGACCGCACCATGAACCTCGCCCGCCTGCTTTGCGCCTCGCTCGCCAGCCTGTCCACGCTGGCTTCGTCCTGGGCCGCCGGCTATCCGGCCAAGCCCGTGGAACTCGTCGTCGCCTACCAGCCCGGCGGCGGCAGCGACAACACCGCCCGCGCCATCGCCGACGCGGTGCGCCCCATCTTTCCGCAGACCGTCTACGTGGTCAACAAGCCCGGAGCCAGCGGCTCGATCGGCTGGTCCTACGTGGCCACCGGCCCGGCCGACGGCTACCGGCTGGTCCTCATGACGCCGGAGATGCTGGTCGTACCGCTGATGGGCATAGGCAAGACCACCGTGGATGAATTCCAGCCCATCGCCCGCTTCACCGACGACCCGTCGTCGATCACGGTCCGCGCCGACGCGCCGTGGCAGACCATCCAGGAATTCCTGGCCTACGCCAAGGCCAATCCGGGCCGCGTCGCGATCTCGAACGCCGGCAACGGCACGGTGCCGCACATGGCGGCCGCGGCGCTTGGCGAATCGGCGGGCATCGCGTTCACGCACGTGCCCTACCAGGGCTCGGCGCCGGCCATCATGGGCCTGCTGTCGGGCGACGTGCAGGCCACCACGGTGGCCTACGCGGAACTGCGCCAGCACGTGGAGGCCGGCAAGCTGCGCACGCTCGCGGTGATGTCGGAGAAACGGATCGAGACGCTGGGCCAGGTCCCGACCTTCAAGGAGCTGGGCCACGACCTGCTGTTCAGCGTCTGGCGCGGCGTGGGGGTCCCCAAGGGCACCCCCGCCGAGGCGGTGGAGAAATGGCGCGCGGCGGCCCGGACCCTGTCGCAGTCGACCGAGTTCCAGACCACCATGCGCAAGCAGAACCTGACGCCGGCCTACGCCGACCTGTCCGAGTTCTCGTCCGACGTGGCCAGGCAGGGCCAGGCTTTCAAGACCCTGGTGCCCAAGCTCAACCTCAAGCAGTAGCGCAAGACCGGCGGGCCATCAATCGATGATGATGTTGGCCTTCTGGATGACCGGCCGCCAGAGCTGGATCTGGTCCTTGATGTACTGGGCGAATTCCTCGGGCGTGTTGTGCATCGGCTCCAGCCCTTCCTTGCGGAACTGCTCCAGGGTCTCCGGATTCTTCAAGACCGCCACGATCTCCTTGTTCAGGCGGTCGACGATGGGCTTGGGCGTGCCGGCGATGGTCAGCAGGCCATACCACTGGCTGGCTTCGAAGCCTTCGAGGCCCTTGGTCTCGCTGATGGTCGGCACGTCGGGCAACTGCGGCAGGCGCTTGGCAGTGGCCACGGCGATAGGCCGCAGGCGGCCCGCCTGGAGGAACGGCGAGAGCGGCGGATAGCCGGTCAACACCATCGAGGTCACGCCGCCCACCAGGTCGTTCAGCGCGGGCGCCGTTCCCTTGTAGGGGACGTGCTGGATCTGGATGTTGGCCTTGAGCTTGAAGTACTCGGTCGCCAGATGGGCCGCGCTGCCGTTGCCGCCCGAAGCGTAGTCGTAGCCGTTGGGCTTGGCGCGCACGGCCTTGATCAGTTCGTCCACCGTGCGCACATCCAGCTTGGCCGGATTGACCGCCAGCACATTGGGCACGCCGGCCACCAGCGAGATCGGGGCGAAATCCTTGACCGGATCGTAAGGCAGGCGGCGATACAGCGTGGCGTTGGCGCCGAAGGTGCCGATGGCGCCCATGATCAGGGTGTAGCCGTCGGCCGGCTGCGACTTGGCGTACTGCGTGCCCACGATGCCGCCCGCGCCGGGCTTGTTCTCGACGACGATGGACTGGCCCAGCGCCGCGCCCAGCTGCTTGCTCACGACGCGCGCGATGATGTCGGTGCTGCCGCCCGGCGTGAACGGAACGACCAGGGTGATGGGCCGGGACGGGTAGTTGTCGGCCGCGTGCAGCGGAGCGGCGAAAGCGGCGCAGACGATGGCCGAGGTAAGGACTTGCTTGAACATGACGATGGGTCTCCTGTATGTATTGATATGTGGGCGGTGGACCTTGGGGCCCGCCGCCCCGTGGCTCAGGGACGGGCGCCCCGGGCCTCGATGCGCCGCTGGCGCGCGATCAGCCTTCGGGCCCGTTCGATGACCGGAATGTCGATCATCCTGCCGTCCAGCTGGAACGACGCGCGGCCTTCGGCCTGCGCCTGCTCCGCCGCCTCGATGACGCGCACGGCATGCGCGACGTCATCGGGCCGCGGCCCGTACTCCTCGTTGACGATGGCGACCTGCCCCGGATGCACGCAGCTCGCGCCGTCGAAACCGAACTGGCGCGAGCGCCTGACCATGGCCCGGAACCGGTCCCAGTCGGAAAAATCGGCCACGGTGCCGATGTAGCCCAGCGGCATGACGCCGGCGGCGCGCGCCGCCAGGATCATCCGCTGCTTGGGCATCAGCAGTGCCTCGTCGGTGGGCTCGAAGCCGCCGTTCAGGGCGAAGTCTTCGCCGCCTATGTTGATCGCCGCCACGCGCGGCGAGGCGCGGGCGATGTCGGTCATCTGCTCGAACGCCTCGGGCGTCTCGATCATGACCAGGAAGCGCGTGCGTCCCAGGGCTTGGCCCCGGTCCGCCTCCAGCTCGGTCACCAGTTCGTCCAGCAGCCGCACGTGCGACGGACCGTCCACTTTGGTGATGGCGATCCCGTCCACGTCCGCGCCCACGCTAGCCTCGACGTCGCGCACGCACAGGCCGAGCGGGCGGTTCACCCGCACCAGCACGTCGGCCCCGCCGCGCCGCACCTGCGCGGCGGCGCCCGCGACCGCCTCGCGCGCCGCCGCCTTCTCGGTGGCCGGCACGCTGTCCTCGAGGTCCAGCATGATGGCGTCGGCGCCACGGGTGTGCGCCTTCTCGATGAAGCGCGGCACGTTCGCCGGCACGTACAGCAGCGATCGCCAGACCGGCAGCTCGCGCTGCTTGGCTTGTTCGGCCATGCTCGTCATCGTGCTGCCTCCCGGGCGGCGGCATGGTCGACCGTCGCGCCGCTGGCCACCATGGCCTGGATGTCCTCGTCGCCCAGCCCGGCGGCGCGCAGCAGTTCGATGCTGTGCTCGCCGATGTGCGGCGCGGCCCACTTCAGCGCCGGCTCGTAGGTCGAGAAGCGGACCGGGTTGCGCAGGTTGGTGATCGTGCCTTCGGTGGGATGCTCGATCTTCTGGAACAGCCCGGTGTCGGCCAGGTGCGGATCGTCCAGCACCGAATCCAGCGTGTGCAGCGGCATCGCGGGAATATCGGCGGCTTCCAGGATCTCCAGCCATTCGGCCGTGGTCCGCGTCGCGAACACCTCGTTGCGGATGCGGAACATCTCGCCGATGTTCTCGAAGCGGGCGCGTTTCTCGGCGAAGCGCGGATCGGTCCGCAGTTCGGGCCGGCCCATCGCGTCGAACATCGCGAAGACCTGCGCGTCGGTGTTGGCGGTCACGCAAAGATAGCCGTCGGCGGTGCGCACGGGCCGCGAATTGGGATCGAGCAGGCGCGAGTCGCCGGTGGCGCCCAGCGGCGGATCGAAGGTCTTCAGGAACATGTGCTCGGCCAGCACGAAGGCGGTCATGCTCTCGAACATGGGCACCTCCACCACCTGGGGGCCGCCATGCCGCAGCCGCTGTACCACCGCCATCAGGATGCTGTTGGCCACCATCACGCCAACGGTGCGGTCGGCGATGACCATGGGCACGAAGCGCGGCTGGCCGTCGCCGCCGTTGTTGATGGCCGCCAGGCCCGAGGCGCCCTGGATGATGGAATCGTAGGCGGGCTTGTCGCGATAGCGCCCTTCCTGGCCGAAACCCACCACGCTGCAATAGATCAGGTCGGGCTTGATCCGGATCAGGTCCTCGGCCGACAGCCCCAGGCGCGCCGCCGCCGGCGGCCGCATGTTGTGCACCACCACGTCGGCCGACGCGATCAGCTTCTTCAGGGCATCGAGCGCGCCGGGCTTCTTCAGGTCCAGCGCCAGGCTCTTCTTGTTGCGGTTCAGGTGCAGGTATTTCGCCGCCATGCCGGGCGTGGGAGAACGCCCGCCTATCCAGCGCGCCAGGTCGCCCGAGGGATGCTCGATCTTGATGACTTCGGCGCCGAAGTCCGCCAGGAACTGCGTGGCATAGGGCCCCACCACCACCTGCGTCAGGTCGACGATGCGCACGCCTTCGAGCGGCGCGCGCCCCGCTTGCCGGGAAACGGATGCCATCATGCGGCCTCCTTGGTGGCCGAGCCTTGCAGCGTGGTCTTGCCCGCCTCGGTCACGACGCGGAATTCGATCGCACCGGGCTCCGCGCCCGCGCGGCTTTCGATGCGGAAGGGCACGCCCTCGAACAGCGGCGAGGTATTGCGGGTGGTCAGGCGCGACAGGCGCGCGCCGCCCCAGGCCTCGTGCAGATGCTCGGCGGCGCACAGCGCCCCCAGGCCGCCGTTGACCACCAATCCGGGATAGCCTTCGACCTGGGTGGCGTAGGGCTGGTCGTAGTGGATGCGGTGGCCGTTGAAGCACAGCGCGCTGTAGCGGAAGATCATCACGGCATCGGCCACGATGGTCTCGGACCGGTGCAGGGCCTCGAAGGCGGGCGCGGCGGCAGCCTTGGCCGCGCCGCCGTCCTTGGCCAGGGTACTGTCGCGATAGACCACGTCCTGCTCCTCGATCACCACGGTGCCCGCGCCGTTGCTGACGACGTGGCGCACGGTCACGAACACCAAGGGTCCCGAACTGCCCTGCTTGGGCGTGATCGAGGCGATGGTGGACACCCGCTCCAGCTCGTCGCCGATGCGGATGGGCGCGACGAACTGGATGCGCTTGCCGGCGAACATGCGCTTGGGCAGCGGCACGGGCGGCAGGAAGTCGCCCAGCGCCGGATGGCCGTCACGGCCGAGCTGGGAACGCGGCACGACGCGCGGAAAGAGCACGCTGTACCACATCTGCGGGAATTCGGCGCCCCGCGCGAACGCGGCGCCGCGCGAGGATTCGAGGGTGGCCGACAGGCGTTCGGCCAGTTGAGGGGTAACGACGTCGGCGTTCGTCTCGCTGCGGCCCACCCAGGCTTGCAACGCCTCGAGTGTCGCGGGCGTGGTGTCGGAGTTCACGATGCTGTCTCGCTGGAGTTCTCTTGTACCAACCCATCGTAGACCCGCCCCTTGTTTCCGAGAAATGATAAATTGCGGATGTCTATTCCATTTTGGAAACGTATTCCTGGAATACCCCAATGAAACTCCAGCAAGTACGCGCCTTCTGCGCCGTCGTCGACCACGACATGAGCGTGTCGCGAGCGGCGCGCGCCCTGCACACTACTCAGTCGGCGGTCAGCAAGCAGATCGGCCAACTGGAGGACGGCCTGGGCGTGGCACTGCTGATCCGCGCCAAAAGCCGCATCCTGGGGCTGACCGACGTGGGCCGGCAGGTGCTGCAATGCATGCGCGGCATCCTGGCGGCGACCGAGGACATCTCGCTGATCGTGGCCGACCACCGGCGCGAGGCCGGCGGCCGGCTGGCCATCGCTACCACGCACACGCACGCCCGCTACGCGCTGCAGGACATCGTGCCGGGCTTCACCCGCCGCCATCCGGGCGTGGGCCTGCACCTGGTCCAGGCCACGCCGTCCGAGATCGCCGACCTGGTCGCCACCGGCGAAGTCGACCTGGGCCTGTCCACCGCGCCGCAGATCCTTCCCCCCTCGCTGGCGACCATCCCCTGCTACAAGCTCAAGCACGTGCTGATCGGCGAGCGCGGCCATCCCGTGTTCGAGACGTCTCCGTTGACGCTGGAGGCCATCGCCCGCCACCCGCTCATCACCTACAGCGAACAGCACGCCATCGGCCGGCGGGTGAACGAAGCCTTCGCCGCCGCCGGCCTGTCGCCCAAGATCGCCATGCGCGGCACCGACGTGGAAATCATGAAGAGCTATGCCGCCACCGGCGTGGGCCTGGCCGTCATCCCGCTGATCGCCTATTCCCGCACGCGCGACCGCAAGCTCGACGCGCGGCCGGTGGACCACCTGTTTCCGACCAGCATCGTCTACGCGCTGGCCCGGCGCGGTGCGTACTGGCCGCGCCACCTGTACGAATTCGTCGGCAAGCTGGCGCCAAACCTGACGCCCGCCGCGATCGAGGAAGCCCTGCTGAGCACTGAGCCTCCGGCCTGAGGGACTTGCATCCAAATGCCGAAAAATGAAAATGGTTTTTGGAAAAGGTTGTTTTCACCAGGCGGCGATCCTAGAGTGATTTCCGACGGCGGCCATCCCGGGCCGCCCACCCGGATATCGCCCACGCCATGCGCCGCCGCACCAAGCCGCCCGCCAATGTCACCGCCCTGGAACGCGGCTTCGCCGTACTCGACTGCTTCGCCCGCGCCCCGGGACCGCTGGGCAACGGCGACATCGCCGAGGCCACCGGCATTCCCCGCCCCACCGCCTACCGCCTGATCTCCACGCTGGTGGCGCTGGGCCAGTTGCGCCCCTGCCCGGACTCCGACAAGTACGAACTGGCCGCCGGCGTGGTGCGCCTGGCGCAATCCTTCCTGGGCGCGATCGATGCGCGCCGCCTGGCGCGGCCGCATCTCGTGGCGCTGGCCGAGGCCTGTGGCGCCTCGGCCTTCCTGGGCCTGCGCGACGGCACCGACATCCTGGTGGTCGAGGCGGCCCGCGCCCGGTCGGCGGTGGCTTTCCTGGGCGCCGACGTCGGCACGCGCATGTCGCTGGCGAGTTCCGCGCTGGGGCGGGCGTGGCTGTCCGGCGTGGATCCGCTGACCTGCGCCACCGTGGGCGCCGACACGCTGGCCGCCGGCAGCACCGTGACCGCCTCGCGCCTGGATGCCGCGCTGCGCAAGGCGCGCCGGCTGGGCTATGCGGCCTCGCAGGGCGAATGGCATGCGCAGATCAACGCCGTCGCGACGCCGGTGCGGGCGCCCAGCGGCGAGGTCTTCGCAATCAACTGCGGCGGCCCCTCGTTCCTGATCACGCCCGACAAGCTGCACGATCTCGTCATTCCCCGGCTGCTGCGCGCGGCGGCCGATTTCGCCGACGAGATCGGCGGCGTCTGCGGCCCCGCGCTGACGGCGGCCGCACTGCCCGCTCCACGCAAACGAATGGCCGCCTCGTCGGCATAAGGCCATCGCCCATCCACGACCAGAAAACACAAGGAGACACGCATGCCCGACTTTCCTTTCCACCCGGGGCGGCGCACCGCCCTGGCCGCCCTGCTGGCCGCCGCGGCCGCGCCCCGCCTCTCGGCCGCACAGGGCGAGGCCTGGCCCAACCGCCCCGTCAAACTCATCGTGCCGTTCGCGCCGGGCGGCCCCACCGACACGATCGCCCGCATGCTGGCCGAGAAGATGCAGGCCGCCTGGCAGCAGCCGGTCGTGGTCGACTACAAACCGGGCGGCGGCACCATCACCGGCACCAACACGGTCGCCAAGGCGCCCGCCGACGGCTACACGCTGGGCATGGCCATCAGCGCGCTGATGATCAACCCCAGCATGCAGCCCTCGCTGCCCTATGACACGCGCAAGGACCTGGCCGCCGTCTCGCAGGTCGCGCTGACGCACTTCGGCCTGTTCGCGCATCCCTCGCTGCCGGTCGACACCGTGCCCGAGCTGATCGCCTATGCGCGGAAGAACCCGGGCAAGCTGAGCTACGCCACGCCCGGCGTCGGCACCGGCACGCACCTGGCCGGCGAACTGCTGGCCCACATGGCGGGCATCGAACTGGTGCACGTGCCGTACAAGGGCAGCAGCCCGGCGCAACAGGACGTGGTGGGCGGACGCGTGCCGCTGCTGTTCGACGTGATGTTCTCGGCCATGCCCTACGTCGAGGACAAGCGGCTCAAGCTGATCGCGCTCGCCAGTCCCAAGCGGGCCGCCAGCCACCCCGACATTCCCCTGATCGCCGAGACCGTGCCGGGATTCTCGGCCATGAGCACCATCGGCATCGTCGAGCCGGCGGGCGTTCCCGCCGACCTGCGGCGGCGCGTCGGCGCGGACATCGGACGCATCGTGAAGGCGCCGGACCTGGCCGCGCGCATGCAGCAGCTGGGCATGGAGCCCGTGGGCTCGACCCCCGAGCAATACGCCGCGCTGATCGATACGGAGATCGACAAATGGGCCAAGGTGGTCAAGACCGCCGGCATCAAGATCGAATGAACCCCGACAAGGAGAGACTCGCACCATGGCACTTTCACTCACGCCCCTGACCCCCGGTTTCGTCGCCGAAGCCTCGGGGCTGGACCTCGCCCGGCCGCTGGACGCGGCCGCCGTCCGCGCCGTCGAAAAGGCGATGGACGACTACGCCGTGCTGGTGTTCCGCAACCAGCCGCTGGACCAGGACCAGCAGATCCGCTTCGCCCAGGGCTTCGGCCCGCTGGACCTGGGATTGCGCAAGGTCAAGGGAGGCGCCCACCGCTTCGACCATGCGGAACTGGCCGACATCTCGAACGTCACCGTCGACGGCTCGGTCGCCGGCCGCGACCACGCCAAGATCGTCGGCAACATCGCCAACCAGCTCTGGCACAGCGACAGCTCGTTCCAGCGCCCGCGGGCCAAGTATTCGATGCTGTCGGCGGTGGTGGTGCCGCAGGACGGCGGCCAGACCGAGTTCGCCGACCTGCGCGCCGCCTACGATCACCTGCCTGAGGGCATGAAGGCCGCCATCGGCGATCTCCAGGCCGTGCACTACGCCCTGCACTCGCGCTTCCTGCTGGGCGACACCGGATACACCCAGGCCCAGCGCGACGCCTTGCCCGCGGTGCGCTGGCCGCTCGTGCAGACCGACCCGCGCTCGGGCCGCAAGATCCTGTTCGTCGGCATCCACGCGTGCGAAGTCGTGGGCATGACCGTGGCCGAGGGCCGCATGCTGCTGCTCGACCTGCTCGAACATGCGACCCAGCGCGAGTTCGTGTACCGCCATCACTGGCGCGTGGGCGACCTGGTCATGTGGGACAACACCGCCACCCTGCATCGCGGCCGGCGCTTCGACTTCGCGCAGCGGCGCGAGCTGCGGCGTGCGACCACCGAGGAAGTGCAGTTGTCGGCCGAGGCGGCAGGGGGATGACAGCGGGGAGGTACAGCGGAAAGGGAAGGCGGCGGGTGGCGTCCCCACCAGGAATCGAACCTGGATCTGATTCTTAGGAGGAACCTGTTCTATCCATTGAACTACAGGGACGCAAGCCCGCTACTGTACCAGCAGAAAGGCTCCCGGGACAAGAATCGCCTCGCCAGGACACCTGTGTGAGAATGCGGACAACGGACCGAGCGAGCACGCGCCGACACCACATCCAGCGGGGTGCCCATGGACCTGTTCCGCGTCAAGAGCATAGACAGCATGCTGGCGCAGCGCCAGACGGCCGGCCTGCGCAAGAGCCTGTCCACCTTCGATCTCGTCATGCTGGGCGTGGGCGCGGTGGTCGGCTCGGGCATCTTCATCCTGACCGGCACCGGCAGCCTGATCGCCGGCCCGGCGCTGTCGCTGTCCTTCGTCCTGGCGGCCATCGCCTGTTTTTTCTCGGCGCTGTCCTATGCCGAGTTCTCGTCCGCGCTGCCGGTCTCCGGCTCGGTCTACACCTATGTCTACGCGACGCTGGGCGAACTGCCGGCCTGGCTGATCGGCTGGATACTGATCCTGGAATTCGGCCTGGCGGCCTCGGCCGTCGCGGCCGGCTGGTCCGGCTACCTGCAATCGCTGATCGCCGGCTTCGGCCTGCACCTGCCCGAGGCGCTGCGCGCCGCGCCGGGCGCCGTGTCCGGCAGCGCCTCGCTGTTCAACCTGCCCGCCTTCCTGGTCCTGGCCGCCATCACCGCCCTGTTGTCGTTGGGCATCCGCCAGTCCAAGCGCGTCAACAACGCGATGGTGGTGATCAAGATCCTGGTGGTGGTGCTGTTCATCGCCGCCGGCGCCACCCACGTGCGGACCGAGAACTGGACGCCCTTCATGCCCTACGGCATGAGCGGCGTGTACGCCGGCGCGGCCCTGATGTTCTATGCGTTCATCGGCTTCGACGCGGTCGCGTCCTCGGCCGAGGAAGTCAGGAATCCGCAGCGGTCGCTGCCGCTCGGCATCCTGGGCTCGCTGCTGATCTGCACCGTGCTGTACGTGCTCGTGACCCTGGTCATGACCGGCATCGTGCCCTACCAGGACTTCACCGCCAACTCCGACCACCCGGTGTCGCTGGCCTTGCAGCGCACGGGGCAGCTCGGCCTGGCCGGCGTGGTGGACCTGGGCGCGATCCTGGGCATGACGACGGTCATCCTCGTCATGAGCTACGGCCTGACGCGCATTCTCTACGCCATGGCGCGCGACGGCCTGCTGCCGCGGCGGCTGGCCACCCTGCACCCGCGCCACGCGACGCCCTTCACGCTGACCTGGTCCGTCGGGCTGGCCTTCGCGCTGATCGCCGGGCTGGTGCCCCTGGCCGTGCTGGCCGAGCTGATCAATATCGGCACGCTGACCGCCTTCGCGCTGATCTCGCTGGCGGTCATCGTGCTGCGCCGGACCCATCCGGACCTGCGGCGCGGCTTCCGCTGCCCCGGCGTCCCCTTCGTGCCGCTCGCGGCGGTGGCCTGCTGCGTCTTCCTGATCGCGCATCTGGACCGGATCACCTGGCTGGCCTTCTGCGTGTGGGTGCTGGCGGGCCTCGCGGTGTATTTCCTGTATTCACGCCGCAAGGCCGTGCTGGCCGCGCCGGCGGGACAGGCCGGAAAACGCCAATAGCCCATCGGAAACAGACATAACGGACCAGGGTGGCCGGCTTACCATGAGGCCATAACGAAAGACCGGAGACACCCCATGACATCCGCCCCTCACGCCGGGCTGCGCCGGGGACTGCAGCTCTTGCTTGCCGTCGTCGGCCTGGCATGGCGCCCCGCGCTTGCCGACGAACCCTTTCCGTCCAAGCCCATCACCGTCATCGTATCGTTGCAGGCGGGCAGCGCCTCGGACATCGCGACCCGGGTCGTCGCGGGCGAACTGTCGAAAAGACTGGGCGTGAAAGTGATCGTCGAGAATCTGCCCGGGGCCGGCGGCGTGCTGGGCGCCTCCCGGCTCCACGGCGCCAAGCCCGACGGCTATACGCTGGCGGCGCTGAACAACGGCCTGATCACTTTCGTTCCCAATCTTCCCGACCGGCCATCGTTCGACATCGGCACGCTGGCGGCGGTCAGCATGATTGCCGAACTTCCCAGCGTCCTGGTCGTGCCCGCCGCGTTGCCGGCCTCGACGCTGCGGGAATTCGTGGACTATTCCAGGCAGCATCCCGGCAAGCTTTCCTATGGCTCGGTCGGCATGGGCAGCCCCCAGCACATCGCCATGGAAATGCTGAAATCGGCCACCGGCGCCGATCTCCTGCACGTTCCCTATCGCGGTGGCCCGCAAGCGGTCGCGGACGTCGTGTCCGGGCAGATCCAGGGGACCTGGATCGCGGTGTCCGTAGCGGTTCCGTTCATCAAGACGGGACAGCTGCGGCCCCTGGCCGTCGGCGGTGGCACGCGATCCCCGCAACTGCCCGATACGCCGACGCTGAAAGAGGCCGGCGTGCGCGAGTTCGAGTACGTGCCCTGGGTCGGCCTGTACGCGCCGCCCAACACGCCGGCTCCGGTGCTGCGCGTGCTGAGCGAAGCCGTCCAGGGCGTGCTGGACCAGAAGGCCAGCCGCGACCAGATCGCCGGCTACGGGCTGCGGGCCCGCGCCAGCAGCCCCGCCGAGCTTCAGCAGGTGGGGCAGACCGAGCGCGGCGAAATGGCGGCGGTCATCGAAGGCCTGCGCCTGCGGTAAGGCCAGGCCCCCTCTCCCCTCGCAAGCGAACCTGACCCCATGCCCAACTCCGTCAAGCAGGAGCTCATGCGATGCGCGGCCGCCCGCGCATGGCTGTCGAGCGAGGCCGGCCAGACACCGGCCGAGCCGTCCACGCATGCCGTTCCCCCTGTCGTCATGCGCGTCAGCGCGCACCCCTCGGCCGACGCGTACGTGGTCCGGGAAGTATTCGACCCGTCGTTCTCGGCGCTGCGCCGCATGTCCCGCGGCCGGCTCGTGGCCGAAGGCCATTGGGGGGAAAGCGCGCATCCCGCCGCTGAAGGCTTCGAGGCCTTGGCCGACGGCCGGACCGACCTTGCGCCGTGCTACACGAACTGGCGGGCCGACGACTACCCGATGGCCCAGTTGCTGGCGCTGCCCGGACTCTTTCCCAACAGCGAGATCGGCACCGAGGTCGCGGAGCGGCTGTATGCGAAATACCTGCGGACCGAGTTCGAAAGGCCGGGCCTGCTGATGGGACGCCTGAAGGCCACCGGTGCTTACCACCTGTTCTCGCACAAGCCGGTCCGGCGCCTCGCGGACCTGCGCGGCATGTCGATCGCCGTCAACGCCGGCCTGGACAGCCGGATCGCCACGGCGCTCGATGCCACGCCCGTTGCGCTGAGTTCGGTGGAGCTGCTGCCGGCCTTTCTCGCGGGCCGCGTCGATGCGGTCTCGCTTGCCGACGGATCGGCGGATGTCTTCGGCGTGGGCGCAAAGGCCCCCTATCGGATCGAGATGGGCGTTTCCATGATGAACATGGAGTTCGGGCTGAGCGCCGCGTTCCTGCAACGGCTGGAACCCGGCCTCCAGGCCATCCTGAACGACTGGCTGCGCGCCGAGGCCCAGGCCGAGACCCAGATCCTGTATGGCCTTGGCGGCGCCCTGGCGCGGGAACGATTCGCGGCGGCGGGATGCGCGTTCCTGGAGCTGCCCACGCACGAGCGGATGGCGCTCGACGAAAGAATGGCCGACCTGGCGGACCGGACGACCCGCGAACTCGATCGACGTTCCCTGCCCGCCTCCCGTTTCGTGGCCGAGGCGCGCGAACTGGCCCGTGGCCTGGCGGGCAAGGACGCCAATCAGTTGATGCGCGATGCCATCGAACGGCCGCTGCGGCTGCTGTCCCCCGCCGACTGACCCTTTTCGTCGAGGTCTTCCATGAGTGCTTACTGGCTGGCGCGCAGCCGGGTCATCGATCCGGTCCGCTACATGAAATATGCGGAGCAGGTTCCCGCCATCATCGAGAAATATGGAGCGCGGGTGCTGTCCCGGGGCGCGCCCTTCGTGCAGGTCGAGGGCGACGGCCATTTCACGCGCTTCGTCGTGCTGGAGTTTCCCTCGCTGCAGCAGGCGCTCGATTGCTACCACTCGCCGGAATACCAGCGTGCCAGACAGCATCGGCTGGATGGGGCCGGCGAAGCGGAAATCACGCTGCTGGAAGCGGGCGAATTCACGTCCGCCATGACCCTGGAACGCGCCTCGAACGCGTGACGCACCCCACTGGCGGCGCCGGACGCCGCGCCAAGGAGAGCACAGCGATGCCCCTGCAATACATCGAACACTATCTCGTGCAGACCGAGGACTTCGAGGGAACCGTCCACTGGTACCAGCACGTGCTGGGCATGGCGCCGGGGCCGACGCCCGATTTCGGCTTCCCCGTCCAGTGGATGTACCTGGGTGACCGCGACGTCCTGCACATTACCCACGGCGGCAGGAAGACCACCGACAACCGCAAGCGCTACCTCGGCCAGCAGTCCGAGCAGACCAGCGGCTCGGGAGTCATCGACCACATCGGCTTTCGCTGCAGCGGCCTGCACGACATGATGGCCGGCCTGCGGGCCAGGCAGGTCGATTTCCGCCAGCGCCGCGTCAACGCCCAGGGGCTCTACCAGCTCTTCCTGTTCGACCCGAACGGGGTGAAGGTGGAACTCAACTTCCCCGCCGACGAGGCCGTCGGGCTGGAGCCGGAAGTCGACGCCAGCACGTTCACCTACCAGCACGCGAACGACTGACGCCCAGTCAACGCCCCCTAGGACCTCCCATGAAACCTGGTTTTCGCATCCATCCCTCTCCGCCTTCTCCGCCCGCCGCGCTATGCGAGCGGTTCCGGGGCATTCCCACGCCCAACATCTCGGACAGCCTGGGCAAGACCTCGCCCGCGGGCACCGCGCTCAAGCCCCTGCACCGCGGCGGCGCCATGATCGGGCCGGCCGTCACGGTCAGACTGCCGCCCGGCGACAACCTGATGGTCTACAAGGCCATCGCCGCCGCGCGGCCGGGCGACGTCCTGGCCGTGGACGCGGGGGGCATGCTGGAGCAGGCCATCGTGGGCGAGATCATGACCTCGTGGGCGCGCCAGCGTGGGCTGGCGGGCATCATCATCCACGGCGCCGTGCGCGACATCGATTGCATCGCCGAATCCGAATTCCCGGTCTATGCCTGCGGCTACACCCACCGTGGCCCCTACAAGGACGGCCCCGGCGAGCTCAACATCGCGATATCGCTGGACGGCATGGTGGTCGAGCCGGGGGACCTGCTGGTGGGCGACCGCAACGGCGTCATCGCCATCCCCCGGCGGCAACTGGAAGAGGTCGCGGATGCCGCGCGCGCCATCCAGCAGCGGGAGGAGCGGCTGGTCGCCCAGATCGCCGACGGCGCCTACGATTCCGCCTGGATAGACGAGGCCCTGCGCGAGCGGGGCTACGAGCTTTGAGGCCCCCATGCGCACCCTGGTGATCGGCGCCGGTCCGATCGGCGCCTACTTCGCGGCGCGCCTGGCCGAGGCGGGCATCGACGTCACGCTGCATGGACGCGGCCCCGTCCTGCGCCATGTCGCTGCCCACGGACTGCGACTGGCGAGACAGGACGGCGGCCAGGCGCGGACGATACCGCTGCCATGCATGCTTTCGCCTCCGCCGGAAGCCGGCTGGGAGATGGTCATCTTCGCCGTCAAGGCGCAGGACCTGCCGGCCGCGGCCCGCCAATTCGCCCGTCACGTCCGGGATGCGGTCATCGTGCTGCCCCAGAACGGCCTTCCCTGGTGGCAGTTCCTGGGCACCGGGGCGCCGCCGCTGCGGCTGCATGCGGTCGACCCGGACGGCGACGCCGAGCGCGCGCTGCCCCTGGAACGCATCGCCGGCTGCACGGTGACCAAGGGCCTGTCGTTCGGGCCGGACGCCACGCTGGTGGAAGCCGTCGTCGCCAGCGACCTGTTCGCCCTGGGTGACGTGGTGGCCGGTTCGGGGGCGGCGGACCGCCCCGCGCACCTGCTGGCCGGCTGCGGCCTGCCGGTCAGGCTGGCCGCCGACATCCGGCTCGAGAAATGGCGCAAGCTGCTGATCAATGCCGCCTTCAACCCCCTGGGCGCCATCTCCCACCTGGGCTTCGGCCAGGTCCTGGACGATGCGCCGGGCACCTGGCTGGCGGGCCAATTGATGGAGGAAGCCTTGCGGGTGGCGCGGGCCTGCGGGCTGGCCGAACCCATCGACACCGAGGCCGCCTTCGCCCGGGCTCGCGGCAGCCGGCGGCACAAGACCTCCATGCTGCAAGACGTGGAAGCCGGGCGGCGGCTGGAACTGGATCCCATCCTGGGCGCGCTGCTCGAACTGGCGGCCCACCACGGACTGGAGGTTCCGACCCTGCGCGCCATCTACGCGTGCCTGCGGCTGATCGACCTGGGCCTCGTGGAAGGCCCTATTCAACGGCGGCCGGCAAGCGCATAAGCTGGCGCGATGCCGTTGCGGAGTCGCGCTCCATGGGGACCAAGACGATACCTACCTTCTCGCTCGCGCAGAAGCGTTTCTGCTGGGACGGAATCGGCGTCCGAACCACCGAATCCGCCGAGCGCAACATGCCCGCGCACCGCCACAGTTTCTTCCAGATATTCTTCGTCGCGTCGGGCAGCGCCACCCACGACATCGCGGGCAGGACCATCGAGGCCGGCGCCGGGCACATTTTCTTCGTCAGCCCCTACACCGTCCACCAGGTCACCTTCCCCGAAGACGCCGAATGCTACGTCCTGTACTTCGACGCGCCTTTTCTTCGGCGCGGGTTCTCGGTGTCCGAAATCGCCGTGCAGGATTCGCAGCTGTACGCCATGCCCGAGCTGGCCCCGTTCGTCTACCAGAGATTCTGCACTTACGCGCTGGATGCGGCGGCCACCCTGGACATGCGGGCGCGGTGCGAGCGCATCCGCGCCGCCTGCCAACGCAAGGACATCCTCGACCAGGCCGAGGCCAGGGCCGAACTGACCCTGCTGCTGACGGCGGTGGCCAGGCGCTACAGCGAGGATTTCAAGCGCATCGACAAGGCCGAATCCGCGGCGCCCAGCCTGGACAAGCGTGCCCGCGCGGCGCTGAGCTTCCTGCAGGAAAACTTCAACCGCCCGCTAACGCTGTCCGACGTCGCCCGCAAGGTGCACCTGACGGGGACCTATCTCACTCACCTGCTCAAGCACGAGACCGGCAAGTCGTTCAAGCCGCTGCTGGACCAGATCCGTCTGGAGAATTCGAAGAATCTGCTGGCCTATACGGACCTGCCCTTGCAGCAGATCGCGATCTCGTCCGGATTCCTGGACGCGACGCATTTCGCCAAGCGGTTCAAGGCCTATACCCGGTTGACGCCGGCCCAGTTCCGCCGGCAGAAGCGCGACCACCAGGCCGCGCCCGATGCGGACGCGGCCTGAGTAGCGGCCGCTAGACCGCCAGGGCCGGCACCTCGAACGCCTCGACCCGCGGCGCCTCGCCTTCCCACTTGCGGATCTCCACCAGCGCCGACAGCGCGCTGGGCGCCTGCGCCAGGCGCGACGTGCCCGCGTCCAGGGTCAGCACATTGGGATTGCCGTGGCGCTCCAGCGCCGCGTCCAGGGGGTCGAACCATGCGCCGGTGGACATGATGGCCACGCCGGGCATCACGCCGTCCTGCACCGACACGGCCGCGATGCAGGCGCCGCGATCGTTGTAGACCTTGACCAGGTCGCCGTCCTGGATTCCGCGCGCCGCCGCATCCCCGGCCGCCATCCGCACCCGTTCGCGCCCGTGCACCTTGTTGGCGGTGGACACGATGCCGGCGTCCAGCTGCGAGTGCAGCTTGTCGCCCGGCTGCGAGGTGACCAGGTGCAGCGGGAAGCGCGCGGCCAGGTCGGCGCCCAGCCATTCGGCCGGCGGCACCCAGGCCGGATGGGGCGGGCAGTCGTCGTAGCCGAAGCCGGCGATGCGCTCGGAATAGATCTCGATGCGGCCCGATGGCGTCTTGAGCGGGTGGGCGGCGGGGTCGCGGCGGAAGTCCTCGAACAGCACGAACTCGCGCGTCGGCTCGGGCAGTTCCAGGTAGCCGGCGCGCCAGAAGTCCTCGAAGCCGGGCGCGTCGAACCCCGACTCGCGCCATCCCGCGGCCATGCCGTCGTAGATGTGGCGTATCCACTGGAACTCGTCGCGGCCGCCGGTGAAGGCCTGCTCGTAGCCGCCCATGGCCGCCAGCTCGCGGTAGATGTCGAAGTCGTTGCGGCTTTGCGCATGCGGCGCCAGGGCCTGGTGCATGGCCAGCACGAAGCGGTCGCGCGAGGAACCGCCGATGTCGTTGCGTTCGAGCGTGGTGGTGGCCGGCAGCACGATGTCGGCGCGGCGCGCGGTGGGCGTCCACCAGCTGTCGTGCACGACGATGGTCTGGGGCTTGTTCCAGGCGCGCACCAGGCGGTTCAGGTCCTGATGGTGATGGAAGGGATTGCCGCCCGCCCAGTAGATCATCTGGATGTCGGGATAGACGTCGCTGCGGCCGTTGAACTCGAAGGGCTCGCCCGGCTGCAGCAGCATGTCGGCGATGCGCGCCACGGGTATCGAACGCCCGATGGGGTTCGCGCCCGAGGACATCTCGGGCGAGGCGGCGGCCGGCCGTGGATTGCCGACGCCGTTCATGGAGCCGTGGCCGAAGGCGAAGCCGCCGCCGGGCAGGCCGATCTGGCCCAGAGCCGAAGCCAGCGCGATGGCCGCCCAATAGGGTTGCTCGCCGCGGTGCGCGCGCTGCAGGGACCAGGTGCAGGTCAGCATGGTGCGCGTGTCGGCGGCGCGTCGCGCCAGGGCGCGTATGTCGGCCGCCGGCACGCCGCACAGCTCTTGCGCCCATTCGGGGCTCTTGGCCTGGCCGTCGGTCTTGCCCAGGACGTAGTCGGCGAAACGGTCGAAGCCGGCGCAGTGGGTCTGCACGAAGTCGGCGGCATGCCGGTCCTCGGTCAGCAGCACGTGGACCATGGCCAGCATCAGGGCCGCGTCCGTGTTCGGGCGGATGGGAATCCAGCGCGCGTCGATGCCTTCCGGCACGTCGCCCCGCGTGGGACTGACGACCACGAACTCGACCCCCGCTTCCCGCGCGCGCGCCAGCCAGCGCGGCGCGGAATGCTCGCCGGCGCCGCCCGAGGTGATCTGGGTATTGCGCAGCGGTATCCCGCCGAAGGCCACGAACAGCCGGGTGTGCGCGGCCACGCTGTTCCAGTCGGTGACGCGTCCGGTTACCGGCGAATAGGTGCCGATGACGTGCGGCAGCAGGAACTGCGCCGCGCCCCAGCTGTAGTTGCCGGCCTGGTTGACGCAGCCGCCGCCCGCGTTCAGGAAGCGGTGGGTTTGCGTGCGCGCATGGTGCAGGCGGCCGGCCGACGACCAGCCGTAGGAGCCGCCGAAGATCGAGGCATCGCCATGCGTGGCGCGCACCCGCGCCAGTTCGTCGGCCACCAGTTTCAGGGCCACGTCCCATTCCACTTCCACGAAACGGTCGCTGCCGCGCGCTGCGCGGTCGGCCCGCTCGCGGTCGCGCAGCCAGCCTTCGCGCACGGCGGGACGGGCGATGCGCAGGGGCGAGTGGACCATGCCGGGCATGGATTGCAGGATGGGCGACGGCGCAGGATCGAGCGCGAACGGCTCGCAGGCCTGCAGGCGGCCGTCGGCGACGACCGCGGTGAAGGCGCCCCAGTGGGACAGGGACGGAAAGCGTTTGACGTCTACGGCCATGGCGGTCTCGGCAGGGATCAAGCGTAGTCCAACGGCAGCGCCGTCGTGTATTTCAGTTCTTCCATCGCGAAACTCGAGCTGACATCGAAGAGTTCCACGACCTGTATGAGTTTCTTGTACACCATGTCGAAGCCCTGGATGTCAGGAACCACGACCTTGAGCAGGTAATCGATCTCGCCGCTCATCCGGTAGAACTCGACCACCTCGGGCATGTCGCGCACCCCGGCGGCGAATTTCTGCAGCCATTGCAGGTCGTGGTGGTTGGTCTTGACGGCCACGAACACGGTCACTCCCACGCCCAGCTTGCGGTTGTCGAGCAGGCACACCTGCTTGCGGATCACGCCCTCCTGCGTCAGGCGCTGGATGCGTTTCCAGCACGCGGTGGGGGACAGGCTGACCCGCTCGGCGATCTCGTTGACCGAGAGCGTGGCGTCTTCCTGGAGGATAGAAAGAATATTGCTGTCTTTTTTATCCATGGGGAATCAATCACTATTCTAGAGACTACAGGATAAATAATTTTCCCATTTTTTGACAAACCGGTGTCAATAAGGAAAAAAATTTAATCACCATCCCCCCTACACTTTCTCCATGCCCGGCCGTATCGCGGATGGGTCCGGCGCCACCGGCGCCGTCTGTGTATTCGAGGACAACAGCAGCAATGAAAGAAAAGACCAGGCTGGTTACCGCCGGCAGGCACCCCGAGCGTTTCGCCGGACTCGTGAACACCCCGATCTTCCGCGGGTCGACCATACTTCACGGGACCATGGCCGAATGGGAAGAAAAGAAGAAGCGGCGCGCCGCCGACGAGCCGGGCGCCACCACCTACGGCCGCTTCGGCACGCCCACCCACCACGCGCTGGAAGAAGCCATCGCCGAACTGGAAGGCGGCTACCGCTCGCAGGTATTCCCGTCGGGGCTGGCCGCCTGCGCCACCGCGCTGACCGCCCTGCTGGCCGCCGGCGACCACGTGCTGCTGACCGACAGCGCCTATTCGCCCACCCGCACCTTCCTGACCCGGGTGCTGGGCCGCTTCGGCGTGGAAGTCACCATCTACGACCCGACCTCGGGCGGCGGCATCGAAGCCAGCATGCGACCCAACACCCGCGTGGTCTACGTCGAATCGCCCGGGTCCGAGACCTTCGAGATGCAGGACATCCCCGCCATCGCGGCCGTGGCCCATCGCCACGGCGCCAAGGTGGTCATGGACAACACCTGGGGCACGCCGCTGTTCTTCAAGCCCTTCGAGCATGGCGTGGACGTCTCCATCCAGGCCGCGACCAAGTACATCGTCGGCCATTCCGACGCCATGCTGGGCATCGTCACCTGCACCGAGGAGACCTGGCCGCTGATCAAGCGCACCACCCAGGACCTGGGCCAGACCGCCGGTCCCGACGACGTCTATCTCGCCTTGCGCGGCCTGCGTACCATGAACGTGCGCCTGCAGCAGCACTGGAAGTCGGGCGTCGAGGTGGCTTCGTGGCTGGAGACCCGGCCCGAGGTGGAGAAGGTGCTGCACCCCGCGCTACCCAGCCATCCCGGCCACGCGCTGTGGAAACGCGATTTCCTGGGCGCCGCCGGACTGTTCGCGGTGGTGCTCAAGCCCGCCTCGCCGGCCGCGGTGGAAGCCTTCATCGACAGCCTGCAGCTGTTCGGCATCGGCGTATCGTGGGGCGGCTACGAAAGCCTGGTCATCCCCTTCAACCCGTCGGGCGACCGCGTCACCGCCAAGTGGCCGTACACCGGCCAGGCGCTGCGCCTGCACGTCGGCCTGGAGGATCCGGCCGACCTGATCGCCGACCTGGAAGGCGGCTTCGCCGCACTGGCCGAAATCGATTCGCCCCCCGTCGCGCGCCGCGCCTGACCGGGAAACCCAGGTATCGCGCGGGGAACGAGGGTTTCCCCGCGGAGTATCATGTAACAGTTAATCAATCGGTGGAATCGCCATGGCTAAGATGAAAATCGAAGGGTCGTTCGTCGCCCTGATCACTCCTTTCAATCAAGACGGCAGCGTCGATTTCGAAGGCTTCCGCACCCTGCTCAAGTTCCATGAAGACAACGGTACCTCCGCCGTGCTGATCATGGGCTCGACGGGCGAGGTCTCGATGCTGTCGCAGCAGGAGCGCCAGCAGATCATCGCCGAGACGGCCAAGATGAAGAACGGCAAGATGAAGTTCTTCTACGGCTGCACCGGCAACAACACCGACACCACCATCGACTACCTGCGCTTCGCCCACGCCAACGGCGCGGACGGCGCCATCCTGGCCGCGCCGGCCTATATCTGCGGCCCCGAGTCCGACATCGAGGACTACTTCCTGGAAGTGGCCGACGCCACCGACCTGCCGCTGGGCATCTACAACAACCCGCCGCGCGTGAAGACCGACCTGCACTGGGACAACCTGCTGCGCATCTTCAAGCACCCGAACTACGTCGTGCACAAGGAATCGACCACCCGCGTGGGCCAGGTCGCGCAAGTGCTGCGCGCCCGCCCCGACGTGGCCGTGATGTGCTGCGATTCGCCCAACCTGGGCCTGGTCGTCCCGACCATGAGCCTGGGCGGCCACGGCACCGCCAACATGACCGGCAACATCGCCCCGGCCGAGATCGCCACGATCTCCAAGCCCTGGAAGACGCCGGAAGTGTCCGAGAGCTTCCGCGACATGTACCTGCACATGCTGCCCATGCTGCACTTCTCGTACTCGGCCATCAACCCGGTGGCGATCAAGTCGCTGATGAAGGCCGTGGGCCTGCCCGCCGGCGACCTGCGCAAGCCGCTCAAGAGCCTGGCCCCCGAGGCGCTGCAAAAGGGCCTGCGCGTGGTGCGCGAGCTGGAACTGGACAAGAAATACGGCTGGAGCTCGCCCGAGCTGAAGTCGGCCTGACGGACGGACGCGACTCATGGACCTCGGCATCCAAGGCAGGAGCGCGCTGGTATTCGGCGGCAGCCGCGGCATGGGGCGCGCCTGCGCGCTCCAGTTGTCGCAGGAAGGCGTGCTCGTGACCATCGCGGCGCGCACCCAGGCCACGCTGGAGAAGGCGGCGGCGGAGATCACGGCGCAAACCGGCACGCCGGTGCGCTACGTGGTCGCCAACATCACGACCGAAGCGGGACGCGACGCGGCGCTGGCCGCCTGTCCCGCTCCCGACATCCTGGTCAATAATGCCGACGGCCCCGAGCCCGGCGATTTCCGCACATGGACGCTGGATGACTGGCACCAGGCGCTGGACTCGATGATGCTGGGCCCGATCGAGATGATCCGCCGCACGGTGGACGGCATGGTCGAACGCAAGTTCGGCCGCATCGTCAACATCGTGTCGCGCAGCGTGAAGACGCCGCAGATCGAGCTGGGGCTGTCCAACGGCGCGCGCTCGGGCCTGGTGGGTTTCGTGGCGGGACTGGCGCGCCAGACGGTGCGCCACAACGTCACGATCAACAACCTGCTGCCGGGCGTGTTCGCCACCGACGCCCAGCGCCGCCACATCGAGGGCATGCTGGAGGACACCGGCAAGACCTTCGACCAGCTCTGGGAAGAACGCGGCAGCAACAACCCCGCCGGCCGCTACGGGCGCGCCGAGGAGCTGGGCGCGCTGTGCGCCTTCGTGTGCTCGGCGCACACGGGCTACATCACGGGCCAGAGCCTCCTGATCGACGGCGGCGGCTACCCGGGCACGTTCTGACGGAAACCCGGGCGCCGATCCGGGAACAAGAAGGAAAACAGGAGAACAACAAGGCGTCCGTGCCGTCCCGCTTGCGGAACGGCCCAGGACGCGCGGGCTGCGGCCCGCCCCGACAGGGGAAGCCGGAGCATTTTCTAATAACCGCAAAATATATAGAAAACGGAGACAATTCTGTTTTTCGAATATGGGGAAATCATGAACCACACGACCCGCCGCACTTTCCTGCGCACCACCCTGGCCGTTGCCGGCCTGGCCGGCGCCTCAGCCCTGACCAGTCCCGCCCATGCCCAGGGCGACTATCCGTCCCGCACGATCACCATCGTCGTCCCCCACGCCCCCGGAGGCGCGGTCGACAACACGGCCCGCCTGTTCGCCGACAAGCTCAAGGACGAGCTCAAGCAATCGATCGTCGTGGAGAACCGCGCCGGCGCCTCGGGCATGATCGGCGCCGCCTATGTCGCGCGCGCCGAGCCGGACGGCTACACGCTGTACTTCAACGCCTCCATCCACTCCATCAATCCGCTGCTGTACAAGAAGGACATCAAGTTCGACGCGGTCAAGGACTTCGCCCCCGTCAGCATGCTGGCCCAGGGCGCGCTGATCTTCAGCGTCCACCCCCAGGTCCCGGCCCACAACGTCCAGGAATTCGTCTCCGTCCTGAAGGCCAACCCCACCAAGTACACGTTCGCGACCAGCGGCTTCGGCTCGGCCGGCCACCTGAGTTCCGCGCTGTTCCTGCATGACACCCACCTGACCGGCGACATCCCCATCGTGCTGTACAAGGGCGCCGCGCCGGCGCTGCAGGATCTCGTGGGCGGCCAGGTGTCGGCCATGATGGACCCGATGCTGTCGTCGCTGCCGCACGTGAAGGCCGGCAAGCTGCGTGCCCTGGCCGTGACCGGCCGCGAACGCAGCCCGCTGCTGCCCGACGTGCCCACCATGCGCGAAGCCGGCTTCAAGGACTTCGAGTTCTACTCGTGGTATGGCCTGTGGGCGCCCGCCAAGGTGCCGGCCCCGGTCCTGAAGAAGCTGGACGCCGCCGCGGCCAAGATCATGGCCTCGACCGAGATGAAGGCACGCCTGTCGTCGCTGGGCTTCGAATCGGCCTACAAGAACTCGGCCGACTTCGCCAAGTACATCGACTCGGAAATGGCGCGCTACCAGAAGATCATCGACGCGGCCAAGATCACGGTCGAATAAGCGGCAAGGTTCATGAAAGTCCTCGTGCTGGGCGCCGGCGTGGTCGGCGTCGCGACCGCCTACTACCTGTGGAAGGACGGTCACGAAGTCACCGTGGTCGAACGCCAGCCCGGCCCCGGCCGGGAGACCAGCTACGGCAACGCGGGAGGATTGTGTCCGAGCTTCGCCGGCCCCTGGGCCGCGCCGGGCATGATCTCCAAGGTGCTGAAGCTGTCGGTCCAGCGCGATTCCCCCATCCGGTTCTCGCCGCTGCCCGAGCCCCGCAAGGTGGCCTGGGTGCTGCAATGGATGCGCAACTGCAATGCCGAGCGCTTCCGCGTCAACAAGCTGCGCATGCAGCGCGTGGCGCACTACAGCCTGCAATGCCTGCGCGAGATCGCCAGCGGCGAGGACCTGCCGTCGTTCGACTTCCATGAAGGCGGCACGCTGCAGATCTTCCGCACGCCCGCCGAACTCGACCTGGGCCGCCTGTCGGCCAAGGCTCTCGAGGAATACGGCGTGCCCTGGCGCATCCTGGATGCCACCGACATCAGCGCGCTGGAACCGGCCATGGCGCACAGCCGCGCCACGGTGGCGGGCGCCCTGCACATGCCCGCCGACGCCTCGGGCGACAGCTACAAGTTCTCGCAAGGGCTGGCCGCGTTCCTGCAACAGCGCGGTGTCGACTTCCGATACGGCGTGAACATCGACGCGCTGGAACGCCACGGCAACGCCATCGATGCCGTCCGCACGTCGCAGGGCCTGCTGCGCGCCGATGCCTACGTCGTCGCGCTGGGCAGCCACGCGCCGTTCCTGGTGCGGCCGCTGGGCCTGAACCTGCCGGTCTATCCGCTCAAGGGCTATTCCATCACCGTGCCCGTGTCCGACCCCGACGCGGTCCCGCGCATGGCGGTCATGGATGAGCACAACAAGATCATGATCTCGCGCCTGGGCAACCGCATACGCGCCGCCGGCATGGCCGAGCTGACCGGATACGGACTGGGCCTGAACCCGGCGCGCAGGAAGCTGCTGATCGACGTCGTGGGCGAACTGTTCCCGCGGGGACTGGACTGGGACCAGGTGGAATTCTGGGCCGGCCTGCGGCCCATGACGCCGGACGGCCCGCCCATCCTGGGCCGCACGCGCTGGAACAACCTGTTCCTGAATAGCGGCCACGGCTCGAACGGATGGACGCAATCCTGCGGCACCTCGCGCATCGTGGCGGACATCGTGGCCGGCCGGCAGCCCGCCATCGACCTGGATGGACTGACCGCGGAACGCTTCCACGCCTAGGGCCTTCGGTCCGCTTACTTCTTTTACCTCGCGTAGGACACTTGGGCGAGCGCTTTTGTTGCATGCTATGACCCGGCTCGTAGCGGAAGCAGCAGCATGGCGAACGGAATTTATCGACTTGCCGAAGGCCACCCCTATCCCCTGGGCGCGACCTGGGACGGACGGGGCACGAACTTCGCGCTGTTCTCGGCCCACGCCACCAAGGTAGAGCTCTGTCTGTTCGATGCCCAGGGCCACGAGACCGAGCGGATAGAACTGCCCGAATTCACCGACGAGATCTGGCACGGCTACCTGCACGGCCTGCAACCGGGCACGCTGTACGGCTACCGCGTACACGGCCCCTATGCCCCCGACGAAGGGCATCGCTTCAATCCCAACAAGCTGTTGCTGGACCCCTATGCCAAGGCGCACGCGGGACAGTTGCAGTGGTCGCCGGAAGTGTTCGGCTACCGCGTGGGCGATCCGGACGCGGACCTGTCCTTCGACGAGCGCGACAGCGCCCCTTTCGTCCCCAAGTGCATCGTGGTCGATTCGGCATCGGGCAGCCGCCCCGAACGGCTGCTCGTGCCCTGGGACCAGACCGTCGTGTACGAGATGCACGCGGCGGGCTATACCCGGCTGCATCCGGACGTGCCGCGCGAGCTGCGGGGAACCCTGGCCGGGCTGCAAAACCCGGAGGTCATCGCCTATCTGCGGGGCCTGGGCGTGACCTCGGTGGAACTGCTGCCGGTGCATACCTTCGTCAACGACAACCACCTGCTGGAAAAGGGGCTGACCAACTACTGGGGCTATAACACGCTGGGCTTCTTCGCGCCCGATCCGCGCTATTTCGCCGGCGAGGCCGTGCAGGAATTCAAGGGCATGGTGGACCACTTCCACGATGCCGGCCTGGAAGTCCTGATGGACGTGGTCTACAACCATACGGCCGAGGGCAACGAACTGGGACCGACGCTGTCCTTCAAGGGCATCGACAACGCCTCGTACTACCGCCTGCTGCCCGAGCAGGCGCGCTACTACATCAACGACACGGGCACGGGCAATACCCTGAACCTGAGCCATCCGCGCACGCTGCAGATGGTGACGGACAGCCTGCGCTACTGGGTCACGGAAATGAAGGTGGACGGCTTCCGCTTCGACCTGGCCACCATACTGGGACGCGAGGACCATGGCTTCGACGAAGGCGGAGGTTTCCTCGACAGCTGCCGCCAGGATCCCATCCTGTCCAGCGTCAAGCTGATCGCCGAGCCTTGGGACTGCGGGCCGGGCGGCTACCAGGTCGGCGGCTTTCCCCCGGGCTGGGCCGAATGGAACGACCGTTTTCGCGACACCGTGCGCGGCTTCTGGAAGGGCGACGCGGGCACTGCCGCCGATTTCGCCACCCGCATCACCGCCTCGGGCGACCGCTTCAACCGGCGCGGACGCAAGCCCTGGGCCAGCGTGAACTTCGTCACCGCGCACGATGGGTTCACGCTGAACGACCTGGTGTCCTACAACGACAAGCACAACGAAGCCAACGGCGAGGACAACCGCGACGGGCACTCGGACAACCGCTCGTGGAACTGCGGCGCCGAGGGCCCCACCGACGATCCGGGCATCCGGGCGCTGCGCGAACGCCAGAAGCGCAACATGCTGGCGACCCTGCTGCTGTCGCAGGGCACGCCCATGATGCTGGCCGGCGACGAATTCGGACGCACGCAGCGGGGCAACAACAACGCCTACTGCCAGGACAACGAGATCAGCTGGGTGGACTGGGAAGGCATCGACGACGACGGCCGCGCACTGCAGGAGTTCGTGCGCAAGCTCCTGTACCTGCGCCGGCGCCTGCCGGTCCTGCGGCGCAACCGCTTCCTGACGGGCGAATACAACGAGGCCCTGGACGTCACCGACGTGCGCTGGCTCTCGCCCTCGGCCACGCCGCTGACCGGCGAGCAATGGGCCGACGAGTCCATGCGCTGCTTCGGCATGCTGATCGACGGCCGCGCCCAGGCCTCGGGCATCAAGCGCCCGGCCTCGGACGCCACCCTCCTGCTGGTGTTCAACGCCCATCACGATACGGTCAACTTCACGCTGCCGGACGTGCCCGGCCCCGATGCCTGGACCTGTCTGCTGGACACCAACATGCCGGTGCGCGAGGACCTGCCGGTGTTCAACGCGGGAGACGTCTACCAGGTCACCGCCCACTCGCTGCTGCTGTTCGCGCTCGAGGCCAAGGGCGCGTCGGCGCGCGTGCTGGCCAATATCGAGACCCGCCTGACCGACCCGGCGGAATGATCCAATTGGTTCTCGCCTGGCACCGATGATTCCCAGTCCGGGGGGAAGCCGGTACAATCCGGCGCGGCTGCCACAAGTAACCCTTTATTTCAATTGATACCAAGCTCCAATGTCGGCTGACCGAGCAAGCGCCCAGGCAGGCGACGCCGGAGCCGCTGCCTCCGCCCAAGTCCGCCTTCCCGTCCGGGGACGAGGCCTGATATACGGATGCTCCGCGCTGGCCCTGCTGGCCTGTGCGGTCACCGGCGGCCTGCAATGGCCGATCGCCGTTCCGTTGATCTCCACGCTGGTCGCTGGCGTCATCGTGCTGCCCCTGCGCGAATCGACGCTGCTCTCGGCGGCCTCGGTGGTCTTCACGTCGCTGCTGGACTTCTGGGGCTGGATGATCGGTCCGCTGCCGCTGGTCTGGCGCCTGCCCGACGTCCCGGTCGCGCCGCTGTTCGCCGTGACCACGCTGCTGTCCGTCGCCGTGGTCCACCTTTGCCTGTCGGCCTCGCAGGCAGCGGGCCAGCGGCTGGCCGCGCGAGCCGCCCTCGACCGCCCCGCGCAGCCGGCCACGCACCTGGAACCGCTGCTGGACCTGCTGCCGCACGCCATGGCGATCACCGGCGCCGACGGCTCGCTGGCCTATGCCAACGGCCCCTACCTGGCCCTGATCGACAAGCCTGCCGCCGTCGCGCTGGGACGCACCCTGCGCGAGCTGTGGCCGCGCCGCGCGGCCTCGCTGTGCGCGCCCCACCTGGAACAGGCCACGCAGGGCAAGGCCGCGAGCTTCCGGCTGCCGTTCACCACGCCCGACAACGTCAAGCGCGAATTCGACGTCTTCCTCTCGCCCCACGCCGACACGGACGCGGGCCCCCAGGCCACGCTGATGATGCTGGTCGACGTGACCGACGCGGTGCGCGCCAAGCACGGCCTGATCGAACGCGAATCGATGTACAAGGCCGTCATCGAGCATGCCCCCATCGGCATCCTGACCCAGGTCGACGGCCTGCTGATCTATGCCAACCCCGCGGCGCTCCTCATGCTGTCGGCGGACTGGTCGGGCCGCGCCATCGGGCGGCCGTTCTCGGACTTCATCGTCGACAAGGACCGCGAGAAGGTCCGCCGGCGCATCGAGGAACTCGCCCAGGCCCCGGGCTTCGCCGAGTTCAGGCCCTACCGGCTGGTGGCGCTGGACGGCCAGAAACGCGACGTCGAGCTGGCCGCGATCAGCGTCACCCGGGACGGCAAGCAGCGGGTCGAACTGTTCTGCGTCGACGTCACGGAACACCGGCTGGCCGAAGACAAGATCCGGCAGTTGAACGAAACCCTGGAGCTGCGCGTGGCCGAACGCACGGCCGAACTGGAAGCCTTCACCAGTTCGGTCAGCCATGACCTGCGCGCGCCGGCCCGCCAGATCATGTCGGCCGCCGACATCATGCTGCGCAAGACCGGACAGCCGGGCAGCGATATCAAGCCCATGCTGTCCGCGCTCCTGACCACCGCGGAGCGCATGAACCGCACCATCGACGCCCTGCTGGAACTGTCGCGCCTGGGGCGCGCCGGCATCGTGCCCTCGCTATGGCCGCTCAGCACCATGGTGCAGGAAATCCAGTCGGAGCTGGCCGCCAGCGTGGGCGACCGATCGGTTTCGTGGCGCATCGACGCGCTGCCGCGCGTGTTCGCCGACCCTCATCTGATCCGGCTGGTCATGGTCAATCTGCTGGACAACGCGGTGAAGTTCACCCGCTACACACCGAACGCGCGGATCGAGGTCTGGGCCGACGAATACGAGCAGACCGTCGCCATCAACGTGCGCGACAACGGCGCCGGCTTCGACATGCGGCAGGCGGGCAAGCTTTTCACCATGTTCAGCCGGCTGCACTCCAACCGGGATTTCGACGGCACCGGCGTGGGGCTGGCGCATTGCCGCCGCATCATCGAACGCCACGGTGGACGCATCGTCGCCCATGGCGAGGCGGGCAAGGGGGCCACCCTGCGCTTCACCCTGCCCCACGAATCGCATTCCGCGTGAACCCGCTACGCCGGGCCGGGCCAACCTGTATCTGTATGTAAAACACCACTGCAACATTACATTGCGGAAATGTTTACAGAATGCAACAGGGAAAATCTAGAATAAATGGTCCCTATTCCTCGTTTTCGAGGCGCCATGACCACCCTCGCCTACAGCTCGCTCGCGGTTGCCTTCCTGTTGGGCTTGCTCAAGCTTCGGTCGTCCTGGCGCAAGCGGCGGCGCCTGCGGGAGATCGAACTGCGAGGAGGATCGCTGTGCCTGGAATGCGACCGCTACCTGAAGCCGCACGCCCGCTACTGCCCGCATTGCCTGGCTGAACAGAAGCGCGCCTAGGCCGCGCGGGCCTGCCGGCGCCGCAGTTCGTCCTCGACGAACTCCATCCGGTCCTTGCCCCAGAACAGCTCGTCGCCGACGATGATCATCGGCACGCCGAACACCTCGCGCGCGACGCCCTCGTTGGTGCTGCGGGCCAGTTCCTCGGCAATCTCGTCCGAGGCGCTCAGGCGCTCGAATGCGTCCGGATCCACCCCCAGCGCCTGGGCGATGGGACGCAGGCCGGCATACTCGGCGATGCTGGCGTCGCCGTGCTCCCAGTAGCGCTCCATGACCCGCTCGACGAATTCCAGTTCCTTGCCGTGGCGGCGCATGGCCAGCGATCCGCGCAAGGCACGGCTGGACTTGATCGGGAACTCGCGCGGCATCTGGAACGGCAGACCGTACTTCTCAGCCCAGCGCATCAGGTCGCGCTTGCGGTTGCGCAGCTTCGCCTTGGGTTCCTTCATCAGTTCGTAGTTGTTGCTGCGGAACACGTAGCCCAGGTTGAACGGGTGCAGCACCAGTTCGGCACCGTAGCGCGCCAGCAATGGCTTGATCAGCTTGATGGCGAAATAGGTATTGGTGCTGCCCACGTCCCAGTACATCTCGATCTTCATTGCGTCTTGCTCCAGGAAAAATCCGCGTCCGTGCTATTGCACCAATCCCTGCGACTGCTGGATGAGCGGTGTCCACGTGGCAACCTGGCTCTTGAGCTTCTGCTCCAGCGCGGCGGGCGTCGCTCGTCCGGCTCCCACGGGCATCGCCCCCAGCTTCTTCATGCTGTCGACGAAAGCCGGATCCGACTGGGCGGCCTGCAAGGCCTGCTGCAGCCGGCCGATCACGGCCGGCGGCGTCGCGCGCGGCGCGTACAGGCCGTGCCAGACCGTGACCTCGAAACCAGGCAGGCCCTGTTCGCTCAGCGTCGGCAGCTCCGGCAGCGAAGGCAGGCGGACCGCCGTGGTGCTGCCATAGGCCTGCACGCGGTTCGCCAGGATGGGTTGCTGGGTGGTCGTGATCTGGTCGCACAGCAGGTCGACCTGGCCGCCCTGCAGGTCGGTCATGGCCGGCGCGGCGCCCTTGTACGGAACGGTCGTCAGGGCCACCTTCAGGCGCGTCATCAGCATCAGCCCGCATAGATGCGACGCCGTGCCGATGCCGGCATTGCTGAGGTTGATGCGCGAGCCCTGGCTCTTCAGGTAGGCCGAGAGCTCCTGGAAATTCCTGGCCGGCAGGTCCTTCTTGCCGACCAGCGTCATGGGCACGTCGACCACTTCGCCCACATAGCCGAAGTCCCGCACCGGGTCGAACTTGATCTCCGGGGACAAGGCCTTCACGGTGGACATGCCGATGTTGTGGATCATCAGCGTGTAGCCGTCGGGCGCGGCGCGCAACAGCGCTTCCGCGCCGACGATGCCGCCCGAGCTGGGCCGGTTGTCCACCACCACCGTCTGTCCCAGGTTGGCGCCCATGGCCAGCGCCAGGTGCCGCGCGACCACGTCCGTCGGGCCGCCGGCCGAGAACGGCACGATCACCGTGACGGGCCGTGCCGGAAAGGTCTGCGCCGATACCGGCCCGGCCGCCACGGCCAACGCCGCCGCAAACATGAATGTCCGCATGATGCCTCCTCCTTGGATGGATGACTCGTCAGGCCGCCCCGCGTCTGCCGCGCGCGATCAGCCTGTCCTGTACCAGGACCTCTTCCGCGTAAAGCGCTGCGATGTCCTCGGGCCCCAGCCCGAGCACCTCGCTCAACACGTCTTCGTTGTGCTCGCCCAGGGCATCGGCGCGCAGCTCGCGCGCCGGTTCCCAGGCGGAAAAACGGACCGGCAGCCCGGGGATGTCGAAATCGCCCAGCACCTCGTCATGGACGCGCCGCACGGTGCCGCGCTCGCGCAGGTGCGGTTGCGCCATCGCCTCGTTCAGCGTCAGGACGGGCGCGCAGGGAATGCGATGCGCCTCCAGCGCGGCGATGGCCGTCTCGCAGGAATCGAAGCGCGCCAGCCACCCTTCCAGCAGGGTCTTGAGCGCCGCGTTGTTGTCGCGCCGCAGGGCCGCCGTGGCGAAACGCGGATCGGCCAGCAGTTCGGGCATGTCCAGCGCGCGGGCCAGCGCCTCCCATTGGTGGGGCAGCGTGGCCAGGGCGATGTAGCGGCCGTCGCCGCAGCGGAACAGGCCGGTCGGACCGCCGTCGGGATGCTGCGAGCCGGTGCGGCGAGGCGTGTAGCCGGGACGCAGCGACACGCGCGGCAGTGCCACCTCGTGCATCTGGAAATAGGTGTCCAGCAGCGAGGCCTCGACGTGCTGGCCTTCCCCGGTGCGTTCGCGATGCAGCAGCGCGTAGCCCACGGCCATCGCCGCCGTCAGCCCCGTGGCCGTGTCGCCGACCGCCATGGTGATCATCGCCGGATCGCCGTCCGGGTCGCCGATCAGGTCGGTGATCCCGGCATAGGCCTGGGCGACATAGTCGTAGCCGGGCTTGCGGCTGAGCGGCCCGCGCTGGCCCGCCAGCGAGATCGAGCACATGACCAGGCCCGGGTTCGCTTCGCGCAGCGCCTCGTAGGACAGCCCCGCGCGCTCCATGACGCCCGGGCTGAAGTTCTCGACCAGCACGTCGCAGCGCGCGGCCAGCGCCTTGATCAGCGCCACGCCGCGCGGATGCTTCATGTCCACCGCCACGCTGCGCTTGGAATGGTTGTGCTGGAAGTAATAGGTGCTGCGGCTGGAATTCTTGTGCAGCGGATCGCGCGAACGCAATCCGCCTACGCGAGTGCGGTCGCCGAACGGCGCGAGCTCGAGCTTGATGACGTCGGCGCCGAGCTCGGCCATGATGCGCGAGCAGGTCGGCCCGGCCACGATCTGCGTCATATCCAGGACGCGGTATCCCTTGAGCATGGGCAAGGCGGCGGACATGGGACTCCTTCGGTGTGGCGATTCTCAGACTTGGCGCGCGCCCGGCCGGGCGCCGCCGAACAGGTTGTTCCAACGCTCGCCCTGGGGCGGAGCGCCGCTGCGGTCCACCTTCCCGGCCAGCACCGCGAGTCCGCGCTGCACGGCCGGACGGGCGCGAACCGCCGCGTACCAGCGCTTCAGGTTGGGCCAGGCGTCGATGTCCTGGCCCTGCCACCTGTAGGGCCGCAGCCAGGGATAGGTGGCGATGTCGGCCAGCGTATAGGCATCGCCGGCCAGGTACTCGGCCTCGCCCAGGCGGCGGTCGATCACGCCGTACAGGCGATGCGCCTCGTTGGTGTAGCGGTCCACCGCGTAGGGGATGGTCTCGGGCGCGTACTTGCGGAAGTGATGCGCCTGGCCCAGCATGGGGCCGACTCCGCCCATCTGGAACATCAGCCACTGCACGGTGGCATAGCGCCCCACCGGATCGGCGGGCAGCAGTGGGCTGGCGAATTTCTCGGCCAGGTACATCATGATCGCGCCCGACTCGAACATCGCCAGCGGCCGCCCGTCCGGACCGTCCTGATCGACGATGGCGGGCACCTTGCTGTTGGGGCTGATGGCCAGGAAGGCGGGATCGAACTGCTCGCCCTTGCCGATGTGCACCGGCACCACGCGATAGGGCTGCCCCAGTTCCTCCAGCAGGATCGAGACCTTGTAGGCGTTCGGAGTGGTCCAGAAATAGAGGTCGATCATGATGTCCGTGCCCTTGCGCGGCTTCGCCGGGAATGGGAAGCCATGGTAGGGACATCGATGCGTCGGGAATAATAGGACATTGCGATCCCGGTATACGCGGAACCTATGGTCTACAGTGTTCCGCCGCGAGCACGAGAGAAGAACATGGAACTGAGGCAGTTGCGGTACTTCGTTCGCATCGTCGAACTGGGCAGCGTGTCCCGCGCGGCCAAGGATCTCTATATCGCGCAGCCGGCCCTGAGCGCGCAGCTGGCGAACCTGGAATCCGAACTGGGCGTGCGGCTGCTGGCGCGCAGCGTGCGCGGCGTCACACCCACCGCCGGCGGCAAGACGCTGTACCTGCATGCCCAGGCCGTGCTGCGGCAGGTCGAACGCCTGCGCCGCGACGTCGCGCATGCCGGCGCGCTGCCCGGAGGCCCGGTGTCGGTAGGCATGCCCACCAGTGCCGCCAACGTGCTGGCCGGCCCGCTCATCGCCACCGTGCAGCAGCGCTATCCCGACGTCCAGCTCAGCCTGGTCGAAAGCCTGAGCGGCCACCTGCGCGAACTGGTGGGCAACGGCCGCCTGGAGATGTCCCTGCTGTTCGAGCCAGCACCGCCACCGGGCGCGGCCGCGCGCGAGGGCGGCGACCTGCCCCACATCCACCGCGTCCCGCTGGTCGAGGAAGAGCTGTTCCTGCTGTCGGCCACGCCCGCCCCAGGCGCCCGCGACGGCCGCGTCAGCCTGGAGGACGCCGCGGCGATGCGGCTGGTGCTGCCCGGACGCGCCAACATCACCCGCCAGCTCATCGACCAGGTATTCGCCGCGCGCGGGCTGGCCACCCAGGTCATGGCCGAACTCGATTCGCTGTCCACCATCCAGACCATCGTCGAACGCGGCCAGGCGGCCACCATCCTGTCGCTGTCCTCGCTGGTGGGCGAAGGCGCTCGCGACCGGCTGTCGGCGCTGTCGGTGGGCGACCCGCCCATCCTGCGGCGGCTCTCGCTGTGCAGCCCGGACATCGTCGCCATGGGCTCCGCCGCGGAAAGCGTGGCCGCGCTGATCCCCGAGCTGGTGCGGGACATCGTCGCGGCGGGCGGCTGGCCCGGCGCCACGGCGCTGGCGGCCGCGGAGGTTCCATAGCGGCCGGATATGGCCCCCGCGCAAAGTCCTATGACGCCCGCATCGCCGGTTCTGCTTAGACTGCCCGCCATGAACCAGACCACGCAGAAGCTATTGTCCGGGACCCTCGTATTGGATCTGACCCGCTTTTTCTCGGGTCCGCAGGCCACCCTGTTCCTTGCGGGCATGGGCGCGCAGGTCGTGAAGATCGACGATCCCGCCACGGGCGATCCCACCGCGTTTTCCCCTCCTTATGCCGGACCCGGCGGCGTGTCCTTCCAGCGGACCTCGGACGCGGACATGGGCCTGGCCTACCTGAAACGCGCGCGCGGCAAGCAATCGGTCATGCTGGACCTGAAATCGGAAGCGGGCCGCGAGGTATTCCTGCGCATGGTGGCCGGCGCCGACGTCGTGATCGACAATTTCAGCGCGGGCGTGGCGGACCGGCTGGGAATAGGCTATGACGCGCTGGCGGCGGTCAACCCCGGCATCGTCTATTGCTCCCTGACGGGATACGGCGCGACCGGCTCCGATCGCCACCTGAAGGCCTACGACCTGATGGTGCAGGCGGCGGTGGGCCTGATGAGCGTGACCGGGGAAGCCGGCGGCCCCCCGGTCAAGACCGGCTCGCCGCTGTCGGACGCCATTGCCGGCGTGTTCGCCGCGTCCGGCATCCTGGCCGCCCTGCTGCACCGCCAGCGCACGGGGCGCGGCCAGGCGGTGGACGTCTCGATGGCCGACTGCCTGTTCTCGCTGATGTTCGACGAACCCTTCGACTGCTACGAGCGGCTGGGCCTGCCCCACCGCCAGGGCAGCCGCATCATGCGGTTCTCGCCCTTCAACGTCTACCGCTCGCGCGACGGCTGGGTAGTGCTGGGCGCGGCCACCGCCGCCGACTGGACCGCCCTGCTGGGCGCGATGGAGCGGCACGACCTGACGGACGATGCGCGGATGAACGATCTGGGCTGGCGCATCGCCCACAACGCGCAGGTCGACGCCATCGTGTCCGCCTGGACCGAGGCGCGCGCCACCCAGGACATCGTCCAGGCCCTGCACGCGGCCAAGGTGCCGTGCAGCCCGGTGCGCAGCATCGACGAGGTCATGCAATGGCGACAACTGCGCGAGCGCGGCATGGTGGTCCCGGTGCACAACCCCATGACCGGCACCGACATGGCCGCCAGCGCCCCCGGCTTCCCCATCAAGTTCAGCGCAGGCCAGGCCGGCTACGACGCGCCGGCGCCGCTGCCCGGCGCCCACACGCAGGAGATCCTGGAAACGCTGGCCGGGCTGTCGCCCCAGCGCATCGAGGAACTGGCAGCGCGCGGGATCGTACGGCGCGCGCAGGTGCCGCCTTCCCAATGAAAAAGACCTCCCGTCGGGAGGTCTTCTGCCTGGCACAACCGTTGCCTTACTTGCCGGCCTGCTGGTAGCGCTCGATGCTGCCGACGATCTCCTGGCGGGCGGCTTCCGGGCCGTCCCAGCCCTTGATCTTGACCCACTTGCCCTTTTCCAGATCCTTGTAGTGCTCGAAGAAATGCTGGATGCGCAGCAGGTACTCGGGCTGCAGGTCTTCCGGCTTCTGCCAGTGGCGGTAGATGGGCAGGACCTTGTCCACGGGCACGGCCAGCAGCTTGGCGTCGCCGCCCGCTTCGTCGTCCATGTTCAGGATGCCGATGGGGCGGCAGCGCACGACGGCGCCGACGGTGACCGGATGGGGGGTGATGACCAGCACGTCGACGGGGTCGCCGTCGTCGGACAGGGTCTGCGGCACGTAGCCGTAATTGCACGGGTAGTGCATGGCCGTCATCATGAAGCGATCGACGAACAAGGCTCCGGTTTCCTTGTCGACTTCGTACTTGATCGGATCCGCGTTCATCGGGATCTCAATGATGACGTTGAATTCTTCCGGCGCCTTTTTGCCGGGACCGACTCGATCGAGATTCATAACTGCCTGGAAGGTTGGAAAAAACAAGTGGACCGGCCCGGGGCCGGTACGACATCGAAAAAAAACCGCCGCTAGAGGCCAGCCGCGCGATCGGGCGCCACGTCCTCTTCGCTCTCGAACTGGGGACGCGCGGCGGCGGGTCCGAACAGGACCGCTTCGTCGGCCTTCAGGACCGGCAGGCCGATCACGGCCTCGGTAGCCAGGCGCCAGTGGCGCACGGCCTCGACGGCGCGGTCGGTGCGATCGTACAGGCTGGCCAGCAGCGCATGCGTGCGCGGGTCGTCGCGCTCGCTCAGGCTGCGTTCGAGATATCGCTGCGCCGGGCCCCACAGGCGGCCGCACAGGCACAGCGTGCCCAGCGCCTGCAGCAGGTCGGGATCATTGGGATGCTGGCGCAGCCAGCTCTCGGCCTTCTCCAGCCGCGGAGGTATGTGTTCGGGGCTGCAACGGGCATAGGCCTGCAGCAAGAGCGGGCTGAGCTGGGCGTCGAGCGCGGTCTCGAGGATGCGGCGGGTGCGCACTTCGTCGCCATCGGCCTCGAACACCGCGGCGCCGGCCTGCGCCACTTCGGGCAGGATGCGCTCGTCGTCCTTCAGGTCCTTCCAGATGGCGCGCCGCGTGGCGGCATCGCTGGCCGAGCGCAGCAGTTCGGCCGCGGCGGTGGCGATCATGCGCGTGGCGGCGGCCGGATGCAGGGCATTGCGCTTGGACAGCGTGCGCGCCAGCTTCAGGACCTCGGCCCAATGCCCCAGGTCGCGATGGGCTCGCAAGGTGAGCCGCAGCGAATGCATGTGCTTGGGCCCGCCCTCGTGCAGTTGCGACAGCAGCGCCAATGCTTCCTCGGGCCGCTGCTGGTCGAGCAGCATGTCGGCCTCGACCAGGACGACCGCGGGCTTGAGTCCGGCGTCGGCTTCCGCGGCCTCGCGGGCCTGCGCCAGCAGCAGGTCGCGGCGGGTGAATTCCTGCATGGCATGCGCCGCCCGGGCGGCCGACAGGTTGGCCAGGACGCGGCGCGACGGCACGTCGGTCTGTCCGGCCACGCTGCTCATGTCGGCCTCGGCCTTGGCATAGCGGCCTTCCAGCAGATTGATCCAGCCGCGCTCGAGCAGCTCCTGCTGCTGCGTCAACGCGCGCCGCGCACGCCAGCGGCGCACCCGCACCGGCAGGTCCAGGGTCCAGGAGATGGCGCGCAGCGCGGCGTACAGCACCGCGAACAGCGCGACCAGGATCAGCGCGGCCAGGCTGGCGGACAGCTCGACCCGGTAGGGCGGCAGCAGCAGCGCGACGTTGCCGGAGTGATAACGCAGTCCGACCGCCAGCCCGACGGCGGCCACCAGCAGCAACAGGGTCCAGAACCAGGTGCGCATGCCTTACCTCTGCGCGCCGGGAACGGCATTGCGCGGCAGCACCGAGCGCACCGCGGCCAGGCTGTCATTGAGGTTCGGCAGCTCGATGGAGATGTCGGTCTCGCGGATCTGCCGCAGCAGCGTCTGGGCGTTGCGCGTGGCCGGCGCATTGGCATCGAAGTAGGCGGGCAGGGCCTGGCCGACCGCGTCCAGGTCGGCGCGCCAGGCATGTTCCTGCCGGGACAGCAGGGCCAGGCGGGCGTTGAGCAGCCTGAGCTTGAGGTTCTCGCGCACCATGGCGCCCTGCTCGGGAGACACCAGCAGGGCATCGGGCTTGTCGATGCGGCGAATGCGGATCAGGTCGCGCATGTCGCCCAGGAAGCCGTTCCGCAGGGGTTCCCACCAGGCGATGGCCCGCTTCCACCAGGACGCATCGGCCGCCGGCGCCTGGACGGCTTCGGCCGCGGCCGGCGCGGCCTGGCCGTCGGCTTCATGGGCCGGCTGCACGCCGGCCAGCAGCGGCAGGCGGTCCAGCAGGCCGATCAACTGGTCGATCTTGACCACCAGGCCGGACACGTCCACCGACGGCAGTCCGCGCAGCCGCTCGAGGTCCTGCGCGATGGCGCGGCGCACGGCGGTGAACTGGGGCCGGTCGGCACGCGCCAGCCGGGCGTCAGCCACCTGCAGCGCGGCGATGGAGTTCTGCACGTTGCCGGCCAGCTGCAGCTGCTGGGCGGCGATGGACAGGGCCTGTTCGACCTCGATCAGGGTCCACTCGTCCTCGCCGCGCGACAGCTCCTGGTAGAGCTGCTCCAGCGCGGCCTGCTGGCTTTGCGACTCCAGCACCTTGGATTCGAGCACGGCCAGCTTGTCGGTATTGCCCTGGGAGATGGACAGGGCCTGACGGGCGCGGGCTTGGGCATCGCGGGAGAAGGAGTCGATCTCGTTGAAGCGGCGCGCCGATTCGCGGCCGATGGCATCGACCAGCTGCTGCTGGCGCCACAGCGCGGCCGCCAGCACCACGATCACGATCAGCGCGAAAGCGAGCACCGTTCCCAGCCAGGGGAAGGACCGGCTGGACGTCCGCCCCTTGGGGGCACGGCCGGCGCGCTCGGTTGCGGAACGGGTATCGTTGGGCGCAGGACCCTGCGCGGATGCGGGAGATGCGTTCTCGGATGCAGTCATGACACCGATTCTATCGCGGCCAGGATGTCCTCATCCCGGGGCGCGCAAGTTTGTAACATTGGCGGGTGGTCGCGAGCGGGCAATGCTTCGGCGATCACCGTTATTAAATGCCGGGCGATCCGTGGATGGGTTGCAACGAGACGACAATCGGCCCACCAGTCCAGCAATCCCAGGCGGGCAAGCTGCCCGCGCACCGCGTCCACGCCCTCGGCGCTGGTCAGCAGCCACGCGGTGGGCGTGCCGGCGCGGGCCAGTTCGCGCAGGCGCTCGGCCTGGGCCGGCATCCACGTCTCGGGCACCCGCCTGTAGGCGCGGTGCAGGGTGACGCCGGCGCCGGCCTCGCGCAGGCGGCCGGCCAGCCAGTCGCGGCCGCTGCCCTGCTCGCCCCGGCCGCCGCGCACGATCAGCACCCGCGACGGCAGCGGCGCGGCGGACAGGATGGCCCACAGCGCCTCGGAGTCGAAATGCGGGCTGTCGGCGGCGGGCTGCAGCAGCCGCGGCCCCTGGCCGAAGGCCGGATGTTCGCGTAGCGCCCGCGCGCTGGCGGGTCCGACGACCGCGGCGGCGGTGGCGGCGGGCCAGGCCCGATCTGGCCCGGTGGCCTCGCGCCACGCGTCCAGGAACATCCGCACGGCGTTGCCGCTGACGAAGACGACGAGATCGAAGGCCGCGGGATCGGGCACCGGGCCGGCCTCCGGGGTCAGCCGCAGCGCCGGCAGGTCCAGCGGCCGCCATCCGCCCGCCGCGAGCGCCCGCGCCAGGCCGTCGTTCTGGCCGGCGGGACGGGTCAGGATGACGGTGCGCCCGGGTACCGGCGCGGATGGCTGGGCCGGCATCGCGGCTCAGCCCAGCGTAGCGAGGATATCGGCCGCACCGGCCGCGAGGAGTTCTTCGGCCACGGCCAGGCCCAGGGCCTCGGCGTCCCGCGCGGTGCCGGTGCGCTCGGCCCGGACGATGCGCGCGCCGTCGGGCGTCGCGACCAGGGCCCGCAGGCGCAGCGATTCGCCCTGCGCCTGCGCATAGGCGGCCAGCGGCACCTGACAGGAGCCGCCCAGGCGCCGCGACACGGCGCGTTCGGCCAGGGCCTCGGCGGTGGTGGCAGCATGCGACAGCGGCGCGAGCACGGCACGCAGGTCTTCGCGGTCGGCGCGGATCTCGATACCCAGGGCGCCCTGCCCGGCGGCCGGCAGGCTGTCCTCGGGCGCCAGCAGGGTCCGGATGCGGTCGCCCAGGCCCAGCCTGCGCAGACCCGCGGCCGCCAGCACGATGGCGTCGTATTCGCCGCGATCGAGCTTGGCCAGGCGGGTCTGCAGGTTGCCGCGCAGGGGCCGCACCTGCAGGTGCGGATGGCGGGCCCGGACCTGCGACTCGCGGCGCAGGCTGGAGGTGCCGATGACCGCGCCGGCGGGCATGTCGGCCAGCGCCGCGTAGCGCGCCGACGCCAGGGCGTCGCGCGGATCCTCGCGCTCCATGATGGTGGACAGCGCGAACTCCGGCGCCAGGTCCACCGGCACGTCCTTGAGCGAATGCACGGCCAGGTCGGCCCGGCCGTCCTGCAGGGCGGTTTCCAGTTCCTTGACGAACAGGCCCTTGCCGCCGACCTTGGACAGCGTGCGGTCCAGGATGCGGTCGCCGCGGGTGGTCATGCCCAGCAGTTCGACGGAATACTGCGGATACAGCGCGCGCAGCCGCGCCTGTACATGTTCGGCCTGCCAGAGCGCCAGCTGGCTTTCGCGCGTGGCGATGATCAAACGATCGTTTTTCAAAATGCGGGGATCTCGATTGCGGTGCGGACAGGCTTCCGCTCTCGCGGCGCCCCCCTTCGGGATTATAGAAGTATTCGATACGGGCCCTTTTTTCATGGCATGCTCTGGAGGCGCCCGTACCGCGTTCTTTTGCCTTCGGGCCCGTCTCCAAGCATTTGCAGCAGCCGACTCCAACGACAACACGCGCGACGCTCCATGACCTCATCGCTTCAAGATCCCGACCTACCTCTTCGCAACGACATCCGACTGCTGGGCCGCCTTCTGGGCGACGTGATCCGCGCCAGCGAAGGCGCGGGCGTCTTCGACACCATCGAGACCGTGCGCCGCACGGCGGTGCGCTTTCGCCGCGACGGCAACGCCACCGACGGCCGCGCGCTGGAAAAACGCCTGAAGCTGCTGGCGGCCGACGAGACCAACTCCGTGGTCCGCGCCTTCACCTACTACCTGCACCTGGCCAACATCGCCGAGGACCGCGACCAGAACCGGCGCCGCCGCGCCACCCTGCTGCAGCAGGACGCCCCCGCGCGCGGCAGCCTGCAGGACGCCGTCACCCAGTTGCGGGCCGCGGGCATCGGCAACGCGCGCATGCGCCAGTTGCTGGACGAAACGCTGATCTCGCCGGTCCTGACGGCCCACCCCACCGAGGTGCAGCGCAAGAGCACGCTGGACGTGCACAAGGAAATCGCCCACCTGCTGCAGGAGCGCGACGACCCGCGCACCACGGATGAATCCTTCGAACAGACGCTGGCCCTGCTGGGCCGCATCACCACGTTGTGGCAGACGCGCATGCTGCGCAACTCCCGGCTGACGGTAGCCGACGAGATCGAGAACGCGCTGTCCTACTACCGCAGCACCTTCCTGCCCGTCATCCCGCAGCTGTACGGCCATCTTTCGCGTCTGCTCGGCCGCGAGCCGGCCGATCCGTTCGGCCCGCACCCCACGCCGCTCAAGTCCTTCCTGCGCATGGGGAGCTGGATAGGCGGCGACCGCGACGGCAATCCCAACGTCGATGCCGAGACGCTGAACCTGGCGCTGCTGCGCCAGAGCACGACGGCCTTCGAGTACTACCTGGACGAGACCCACGCGCTGGGCGCCGAACTGTCCCTGAGCGCGCTGCTGACGCCCGCCTCGCAGGCGCTGACCGCGCTGGCCGAACAAGGCGGCGACCTTTCCGAGCATCGCCGCGACGAGCCCTACCGCCGTGCCCTGGTCGGCATCTACGCCCGCCTGGCGGCATCGGCGCGGGTGCTGACCGGCCGCGGCCTGGCCCGCCGCGAGGCCCCGCCCGCCCAACCCTATGCCGAGCCCGCCGAATTCGCCGCCGACCTGGCGGTGATCGCCGATTCGCTCAACGGCCACCATGCCTCGCCCATCGCCCGGCTGCGCCTGTCGGCGCTGCGCCAGGCGGTGGACGTATTCGGCTTCCACCTGGCCACGATCGACCTGCGCCAGAGTTCCGACGTGCATGAACGCACGGTGGCCGAGCTGTTCGCGCGCGCCGGGGCCGAGGCCGACTACGCCAGCCTGGACGAAGCCGCGCGCATCGAACTGCTGCGGCGCGAGTTGAAGGAGGTCCGCCCGCTGGTCTCGCCCTGGCTGCGCTACAGCGAGGAAACGACCCGCGAACTGGAGATTTTCCGGGCCGCCGCCAGCGCCCGCCAGCGCCTGGGCGCGCAGGCCGTGCACCACGCCATCGTGTCGCACACGGAAACGGTCAGCGACCTGCTGGAAGTCCTGGTGCTGCAGCAGGAAACCGGCCTAATCGCGCCGGGGGGCGGCTCCACGAGCGGCCACGTTCCCGCCGACGGCGAAGGGCTGATGGTGGTGCCGCTGTTCGAGACCATTCCCGACCTGGCCAACGGCCCCGCCATCATGGCGCAGTTCCTCGACCTGCCCGAGGTCAAGGCGCGCGTGCGCCATGCCCAGCGCGGCGTGCAGGAAGTGATGCTGGGCTATTCCGACAGCAACAAGGACGGCGGCTTCCTGACGTCGAACTGGTCCCTGTACCAGGCAGAACGCGCGCTGGTCGAGGTCTTCCGCGCCCGCAAGGTCAGGCTGCGCCTGTTCCACGGCCGCGGCGGCACCGTGGGCCGGGGCGGCGGTTCGAGCTTCGACGCCATCCTGGCGCAGCCTCCGGGTACCGTGGCCGGCCAGATCCGGCTGACCGAACAGGGCGAGGTCATCCAGAGCAAATACAAGGACGCCGACATCGGCCGCTGGCATCTCGAACTGCTGACCGCCGCCACGCTGGAGGCCAGCCTGGCCGACCACACCGAAAGCGCCTCGGCCGAGGACGCGCTGTTCGCCAGCTATGGCCAGACCATGGACCGCCTGTCGGCCACCGCCATGCGCAGCTATCGGGCCCTGGTCTACGAAACGCCGGGGTTCGCCGACTACTTCTTCGCTTCGACGCCGATCTCCGAGATCGCCGGCCTGAACATCGGTTCGCGCCCGGCCTCGCGCAAATCCACCGGGCGCATCGAGGACCTGCGCGCCATTCCCTGGGGCTTCTCGTGGGGCCAGTGCCGGCTGCTGCTGCCGGGCTGGTACGGCATGGGCGCGGCCATCGACGACTACCTGCGCCACGGCGAAGGCACCAAGCGCCAGCGCATCGAACACCTGCAGGCCATGGCGCGCGACTGGCCGTTCTTCCGCACGCTGCTGTCCAACATGGAAATGGTGCTGGCCAAGACCGACCTGGTCATCGCCTCGCGCTATGCCCAGCTGGTGCCTGACACCGCGCTGCGCAAGCGCATCTTCGGCGCGATCAGCGACGAGTGGAAGCGCACCATGAGCGCGCTGAAGCTGATTACCGGCCAGCGCCAGTTGCTGGCCGACAATCCCTCGCTGGCACGCTCGATCCGCGACCGCATCGCCTACATCGATCCGCTCAATCACGTGCAGATCGAACTGATCCGCCGCTATCGCGCCACCCTCGGCAAGGCGGGCCGCGCCAAGGCCGATCCGGCCGGCCGGACCCAGAACGGCATTCACCTGACCATCAACGGCATCGCCGCGGGCCTGCGCAACACCGGCTGACCCCGGCGGCATGGCGGACCGTCCTCCGGTCCGCCTTCTTCCCTTCCCCCTCTTTCCCGACATGCGCCGCGACCCGGCGCAGGTGCCCGCCTGCGCCTTCGTGGCTTCCCCCTATTGCTTCCTTCCTGCTCTAAGTTTTATATTCAAAAAAAGTTTTCTTATACAAAACAATCAGGATGGAAGCATGACGGAAGTCGACATCGCGATCATCGGGGCGGGCATAGGCGGCATGGCCGCCGCCATCGCTCTCCATCGCGCGGGATACAAGGTGGGCGTCTACGAACAGGCACCCCGGTTCGGGCGCGTGGGCGCGGGCATCAACCTGACGCCCAATGCGGTCAAGGTACTGGACGGACTGGGCGTGGGCGCGGTGCTGCGCGCCACCGCCTACGAACCCACCTGCCGGGTCAGCCGGCTGTGGGACAGCGGCCAGGAAACCTCGCGGCTGGAATTGCACGCCCAGGGAGAACGCCGCTACGGCGCGCCGCAACTGACCATCCACCGCGCCGACCTGTTGTCGGCGCTGGAAGCGACCCTGCCCGCCGGCTCGGTCCACCTGGGCGCCAAGGTAGTCGCCATCGGCCAGGACGAGCGCCACGCCTGGCTGGAACTGGCCGATGGATCGCGGGTGGCCGCGCGCGCCGTGGTCGGCTGCGACGGCATCCATTCGGTGGTGCGCGAAGCCATCGCCGGTCCCGAAGCCCCCCGCTTCACCGGCAAGGTGGCGTTCCGTTCCATCGTACCCACCGCGCCGCTCGCCCGCTATGACCTGACCCCGACGACCAAATGGTGGGGGCCGGATGCGTCCAGCCAGATCTTCACCTTCCTGATCGACCGCGGCCAGCGCGAGCTGTTCGTGTTCGCCACCGTGCCCGAGACCGAATGGACGCACGAGTCCTGGTCCATCCAGGGGCACAAGGACGAGCTGCTGCGTGCGTACGCCGGCTTCCACGAGGAAGCGCTGGCCATCCTGGAAGGCTGCGACGTCGTCCTCAAGACCGCGCTCTACGCCCGCGACCCCATGGCGCGCTGGACCCATGGCCGCGTCACGCTGCTGGGCGACGCCTGCCACGCCATGCTGCCCTTCATGGCCCAGGGCGCCGCCATGGGCCTGGAGGATGCCGCGGTGCTGAGCCGCTGCCTGGGCGAGGCCGGAGACGACGTACCCGCCGCCCTGCTGCGCTACGAACAGGCCCGGCTGGAACGCGCCAGCCGCATCCAGCGCGGCTCGCTGCAGAACGACTGGCTGCGCTCGGACACGAACGCCGACTGGGTCTATGGCTACGACGCCTGGACCGAACCCCTGCCCGAGCGGGCGCACTGAACCCTTCCCTTCCCCTGCGGAGTCATTCCATGCACAGACGACATTTCCTCGGCACCATGATCGCGGCGGCGGGCGCCGGCGCGGCCCCGGTCGCGCGCGCCCAATCCGGTTTCCCCTCGCGCCCCATTCGCATGCTGGTCGGCTTCGCGCCCGGCGGCGCCACCGACGTCGCGTTCCGCGTCCTGGCGCAGAACGCGGCCGCCATCCTGAAGCAGCCGGTCGTGGTCGAGAACAAGCCGGGCGCCGGGATGGTGATCCCCGCCCAGATGATGCAAACCACCGAGCCCGACGGCTACACGATCGCGCAGATCGCCGTATCGGTGTTCCGCACGCCCTATCTGGTCAAGACCACCTGGGATCCGCTCAAGGATCTGAAATACATCATCGGCCTGGCGGCCTACCCCTTCGGCCTCGTGGTGCCGGCCTCCTCGCCCATCAAGACACTGGCGGACTACATCGCCTACGCCAAGGCCAACCCCGGCAAGATGACCTACGGCACGCCGGGCACGCTGTCCTCACCCCACCTGACCATGGAAGACCTGGCCTTCCAGGCCGGCGTGAAGTTCAACCACGTGCCCTACAAGGGAGGCGCCGAGGCGCTGGTCGCGCTGCTGGGCGGACACATCATGTCGCTCGCCGACGGCCCGAGCTGGGCGCAATACGTCGAGTCGGGGCAATTGCGCCTGCTCGCCACCGGCGGCGAAACGCGCAGCGCGCGCTTCTCGGCGGCGCCCACGCTCAAGGAACTCGGCTACGACATCGTGCAGAATGCGCCCTTCGGGCTGGCGGCCCCGCGCGACACCGATCCGGGCGTGGTCCGCATCCTGCACGATGCCTTCAAGCAGTCCATGGAGATGGACAACTATCGCGCCGCGCTCAAGCAGTACGACCTTGAACCCGCCTACCTGAGCAGCGAGCAGTTCACCCGCTTCGCCGCGGACACCATGCAGAAGGAAAAACTGTTGATCGACCGGATAGGGCTGCGCAGACTATAAAATGACCGGGCGCAAGGTGCTTCGCCCTGCGCCCCGTCCTATCTGCCCCCTATGACCGACCCCCAACTGCCGGCTATCGAAGACGGCGACGACACGCCCGACAACGCTTCCGCTCCCCGCAAGGATCCTTACTGGGTCGACGCGCTCGCCCAGGGCCTGTCCGTGCTCGAAGCCTTCGATTGCGAGCAGCCCTCGCTGACCCTGACCGAACTGGCGCAGCGCCTGGGCTGGAGCCGCAGCAAGCCTTACCGCTTCGTGCATACGCTGGAGAAACTGGGCTTCCTGGAGCGCGAGGAAGTCGGCCGGCGCTACCGCCTGACCGCGCATGCGATGAAGCTCGGCTTCGCCTACCTGAACCGCCTGCCCCTCGTCGAGCTGGCGCAGCCGATCATGAACCGGCTGCGCACCGAAGTCGGCGCCTCGGTGCACATGGCCATCCTGGACCGCGACGAGCTGGTCTACGTGGCGCAGGCCCGCATCCCGCTGCCGACCTCGATCGACATCCATGTCGGGTCCCGCATGCCGCCGCACTCGTCATCGATCGGCCGGATCCTGCTGGCCTACAAGCCCCAGGCGGACATTGCCCGCATCCTGGACGGCGCGCCCATACCCGCCCTGACCGAAAAATCCACGGTCGACCCCGCCGCCTTCCGCGCGCTGCTGGATACCGCGCGCGAACGCGGCTACGTCTACAACGACGAGGAATTCCACCGCGGCGTGCGTTCGATCGCCGCGCCGGTCCTGAACGCCCAGGGAGAAGTCGTGGCCGGACTGAACGCGACCTCGATGATCTACACCTTCACCGACGAGGTCGTGGCCGGGACCGTGATCCCCGCCGTGGTACGGGCGGCGCGGGAGTTGTCGATGGCGCTGGGCTACCGCGAACGCTAGCCCCGGGGAGGTCAGCGCAGGTAGGACACCGCGACCGCGATCGCCACGCCGACGGCGCCGATCAGCACCAGCATCTGCATCAGCGTCAACCCTTTCTGCAAGCTCTTCATTCCATCCTCTGGCACCGCCCCTCGGGCGCGGCAATAAGAAACATACGTCGAAATCCGACGGGGCATAAGGTTAGCCTGTTTCACGCCGCCGATGGCGCGGGCGCCCCGCCTACTCGCACACCGGCTCTCGGCGCCGGCCGGCGTTGCCCAGCCAGACCAGCCCCAGCCCACCGGCGGCAAGCGCCGCGCCCGCCAGGGGCACCGCGGCGTAGCCCAGCCCCTGGCCGATGACGGCGCTGCCCAGGGCCGCCCCCAGCGCGTTGCCGAGGTTGAACGCGCCGACGTTGACGGACGAGGCCAGGCCGGGCGCCTGGGCCGCCGCCTGCATGACGCGCATCTGCACCGGCGGCACGATACCGAAAGCGGCGGCGCCCCACACGACCAGTCCGATGGCCGCGCCGACATGGGTGGTCAGGACCAGCGGCAGCACGGCCATGATGATCGCGAGCGCGGCCAGGATGAGCTTGGCCGCGCCGTCCAGGGACCAATCCGCCAGGCGGCCGCCCAGGGTATTGCCCAGGGTGAAGCCGATGCCGATCAGCACCAGCGCGAATGCCACGAAGCCCGGGCTGGCGCGGGTGATGTCGGCCAGCACGGGCGCCACGTAGGTGTAGAGCGCGAACATCGCGCCCGCCCCCAGCACGGTCGTGCCCATGGCAAGCAGTACCTCGGGGCGCGTGAGCACGGCCAGTTCGCGGCGCACGTCCGGCCGCGTGCCCGGCTCGCCCTTGGGCAGCGCCAGCCACAGCGCGGCGATCGTGACCAGGCCCAGCGCGGCGGTTCCGCCGAAGGCCACGCGCCATCCCACCTGTTGCCCGATCCAGGTCGCCGCCGGCACACCGCCGATGTTGGCCACGGTCAGGCCCATGAACATCGCCGCGATCGCGCTGGCCTGCTTTTCCCTGGGGACGACGCTGGCCGCCACCACCGCCCCTATGCCGAAGAAGGCGCCGTGGTTGAGACTGGTGACCAGGCGCGACAGGAGCAGGGTCGCGTATCCGGGCGCGAACGCCGACAAGAGGTTGCCGACGGTGAAAATCAGCATCAGCAGCATCAGCGCGGCCCGTTTGCCGAAGCGGCTGAACAGCAGCGTCATCACCGGCGCGCCCAGCATCACGCCAACGGCGTAGGCCGACACCAGCATGCCGGCGGCGGGAATGTCGACCTGTACCCCGTCGGCGATCACGGGCAACAGCCCCATGGGGGTGAACTCGGTCGTGCCGATGGCGAAAGCGCCGATGGCCAGGGCGAACAGGGCCGCGGTGGATTTCATCTCGGCTGGCTTGGAATCGTTGAAAGCGGGAGACATGACGGCCATCCTGGGACGGTTTTCTGTGGATGCAGCCAGTGTGCCGCGTTTATATTTGCAGATTAAGCCCGATATCAACCAATATCATTTGATTTAGATTCAACAATGAAGACCACCCTGGACGAGTTGCAGGCCTTCGTGGCCGTCGTGGACACCGGCTCGATCACAGCGGCCTCGGAAGTGCTCGGGCTGACCATCTCCGCCACCAGCCGCACCCTGGGCCGGCTGGAGGAAAAGCTCCAGACCACTTTGCTGCGCCGTACGACCCGGCGGCTGGAACTGACCGAGGAAGGCTCGACCTTCCTGCACCATGCACGCGCCATCCTGGCCTCGGTCGATGAAGCGGAGGAACAGATGGCGGCCCGGCGCCTGCACCCGGCCGGGCGGCTGCGGGTGGATGCGTCCACGCCGTTCATGCTGCATGTCCTCGTGCCGCTGCTGGACGGTTTCCGCGCCCGCTACCCCGAGGTGGAACTGGAACTGAACTCGAACGAAGGCATCATCGACCTGATCGAGAAGCGCACCGACGTGGCCTTCCGCATCGGCACCCTGAAGGACTCCACCCTGCACGCCCGCCCCGTGGGCACCAGCCGGATACGTGTGCTCGCCAGTCCCGCCTACCTGGAACGCCACGGTACGCCGGCCTCCCCGGGCCAGTTCGGGCGGCACACGCTGCTGGGCTTCACCCAGCCCGAGACCCTGAACGACTGGCCGCTGCGCGACGCGGACGGGAACACCGTTCGCATCCGGCCCACGATCGCCTCGTCCAGCGGGGAAACGCTGCGGCACATGGCCCTGGCGGGCCTGGGCATCGTCTGCCTGTCGGATTTCATGACGGGCGACGACCGCCGCCAGGGGCGGCTGGTGCCCTTGTTGTCCAGGCAGACGCTGGACGTGCGCCAGGCGATCAACGCGGTCTACTACCGGAACACCGCCCTGGCCTCGCGCATCACGGCCTTCGTGGACCACGTCGTCGATGCGTTGGGCAAGCGGCCCTTCGACGCATGACGCCCCACAAACGACAACGCCCTGCCGAAGCAGGGCGTGCCATGCCGGGCCTTGCGGCCCCGCGCTCCGGTCAGGCGTGGCTGGCCGGCTGCTGCGCCTTCTTGCGGCGAGCCAACCACATACCCACCCCCACGACGATCAGCGCGCCCAGGATTTCCGCGGCGTAGGTGATCTGGGTGTTGTAGGCCGCCAGCGAACTGGGCTGGATCACATGGGACTGGACCGCGACGTCGGTCGCCAGCATGCCGCCGGCGATCCATCCCAGCAGGGCGCCGCCCAGCGTCACCACGACGGGGAAGCGGTCGATCAGCTTCAGGACCAGGGTGCTGCCCCAGATGATGATGGGCACGCTGACCAGCAGGCCGAAGATGACCAGGCCGATCTGGTGGGATTCGTCCGCCTGCTGGGCCGCGCCGGCAATGGCGATGACGTTGTCCAGGCTCATGACGAAGTCGGCGACGATGATGGTCTTGATCGCGCCCAGCAGCGTGGCGCCGCCCTCGATGTTGTCGTGCGACTCATCCTCGGGCACCAGCAGCTTGATGCCGATCCAGAACAGCAGCACGCCGCCCACGATCTTCAGGAACGGGATCTGCAGCATCGTGACCGCGAAGGCGATAAGCACGACGCGCAGCACGATGGCGCCCGCCGTCCCCCACAGGATGCCCTGCATCCGCCGCTTGGCGGGCAAGTTGCGGCAGGCCAGCGCGATGACCACCGCGTTGTCCCCGCCCAGCAGGATGTCGATCAAGATGATCTGGAATACGGCCGCCCAACTGAGCGTCTGGAAAAATTCAAGCACGTGTAGCTCCCTAAGACAGATCCGGACGAGCGAATCTTCCTGTACGGAAGATAGGTTCTTCCTTGTTTTTCGAATTCACCACGTCTTACGGGACGGCATTTCCAGGCACCCGCATGCCCGTAAATCCCCCGACGAAGACGAAACCGGCCTGGCACAGGAATGCCAGGCCGGTGCACCACGACTATGCAGCGTTGCCGGCCATCAGGCGGGCTGGTCGCCGGAGCGGCGCCGAGACATCAGCACCTTGCCCACCACCAGCACGATGACGGCTCCGAGCACGCCGGCGGCGATCTCGGCACCATGGTGGCTCAGCCCCATGGATGCCTCGACGGCCTCGGTGTGCAGCGCGGGATCGTTGACGAACAGCTCGCCGGCGATGAACCCCAGCAGAGCGGCGCCCAGCCAGACGATGAGCGGGAAGCGCTCGATGACCTTCAGCAGCAGCGTGCTGCCGAAGATCACCAACGGGATGCTGATGGCCAGGCCCAGGACCAGGAGCACGGTATTGCCCATGGCGGCGGCCGCCACGGCAATCACGTTGTCCAGGCTCATGACCAGGTCGGCGATCAGGATCGTGCGGATGGCGGCCATCAGGCCGTCCTTGGCCAGCTTGCCTTCGTCCTCTTCACCTTCCGGCAGCAACAACGAAATACCGATGTACAGCAACAGCAGCGAGCCGATCAGTTTCAACCAGGGCAGCTGCAGCAACTGGGCCGCAACCAGCGTCAGGATGATACGCATCACGATGGCGGCCGCAGAGCCGATCACGATTGCTTTCTTTTGTTGGTGGGCGGGCAGCGAACGAGCTGCCAGCGCGATGACCACCGCGTTGTCCCCCGACAACAGGATGTTCACCCAGATGATTTGAATAAGAGCCAGTACGAAGGCGGCTGAACCAAATTCCACGCTTTTCTCCTGAAATGGCGACGGGCGCGATAGTCAATCGCGCCCGTCTCTCTTCTAATTTACAGCACGGACTTGAGCAGCTTGCCCATTTCAGACGGGTTCTTGGTCGTCTTGATGCCGCAGGCTTCCATGATCTCCAGCTTGGCCTCGGCGGTGTCGGCACCGCCCGAGATCAGCGCGCCGGCGTGGCCCATGCGCTTGCCGGCCGGAGCCGTGACACCCGCGATGAAGCCGACCACCGGCTTCTTCATGTTGTCCTTGGCCCACTGCGCGGCGTTCACTTCGTCCGGGCCGCCGATTTCGCCGATCATGATGACGGCGTCGGTGTCGGGATCGTCATTGAACATCTTCAGCACGTCGATGTGCTTCAGGCCGTTGATGGGATCGCCGCCGATGCCGACGGCGCTCGACTGGCCCAGGCCCAGTTCCGTGACCTGGCCCACGGCTTCGTACGTCAGCGTGCCCGAGCGGCTGACGATGCCGATGCGGCCCTTGCGGTGGATGTGGCCGGGCATGATGCCGATCTTGATTTCATCGGGGGTGATCAGGCCGGGGCAGTTGGGTCCGAGCAGCAGCGTGCGCTTGTTTTCGGCGCGCATGCGGTTGCGGACTTCCAGCATGTCGCGGACGGGAATGCCCTCGGTGATGCAGATGGCCAGGTCCAGGTCGGCCTCGACGGCTTCCCAGATGGCGGCGGCGGCGCCCGCGGGCGGCACGTAGATGACCGACACGTTGGCGCCGGTGGCGGCCTTGGCTTCGGAAACGTTGGCGTAGATGGGCACGCCTTCGAAGTCCTCGCCGGCCTTCTTGGGGTTCACACCGGCCACGAAGCAATTCTTGCCGTTGGCGTACTCGCGGCACATGCGGGTGTGGAATTGACCGGTCTTGCCGGTGATCCCCTGCGTGATCACCTTGGTATCTTTGTTGATCAGAATCGACATTTCGAGTCCTTAATATCCTGTGCTGTGCGCTCGTGCGCTTACTTGGCCGCGGCCACGACCTTGGTGGCGGCTTCGGCCATGGTGTCGGCGCTGATGATGGGCAGACCGGAATCGGCCAGCATCTTCTTGCCGAGCTCCTCGTTGGTACCCTTCATGCGCACGACCAGCGGCACGCTCAGGCTGACGGCCTTGCACGCGGCGATCACGCCTTCGGCGATGACGTCGCAGCGCATGATGCCGCCGAAGATGTTGACCAGGATGGCCTTCAGGCCGGGGTTCTTCAGCATGATCTTGAAGGCTTCGGTCACTTTCTCGGCCGTGGCGCCGCCGCCGACGTCCAGGAAGTTGGCCGGCTCGCCGCCGAACAGCTTGATGGTGTCCATGGTGGCCATGGCCAGGCCGGCGCCGTTCACCAGGCAGCCGATGTTGCCGTCGAGCTGGATGTAGGCCAGGCCGAACTGGCTGGCTTCGATTTCGGCGGGATCTTCTTCATCGGTGTCGCGGTAGGCCACGATCTCGGGGTGGCGGAACAGCGCGTTCGAATCGAAGTTGAACTTGGCGTCCAGGGCGATGATCTTGCCCGAGCCGGTAACGATCAGGGGGTTGATCTCGGCCAGGTCGGCGTCGGTCTCGACGTAGCAGGTGTACAGCTTCTGGATCTGGTCAGCCGCGTCGGCGACCGAGCCTTCGGGAACGCCGATGCCGCGGGCCAGCTGCGAGGCTTCATCGGTGGTCAGGCCCGTGGCGGGGTCGACGAACACCTTCAGGATCTTCTCGGGGGTGGCGTGGGCGACTTCTTCGATCTCCATGCCGCCTTCGCTCGAGGCCATCACGCAGACGCGCTGCGAGCTGCGGTCGGTCACGATGCCGACGTACAGTTCCTTCTTGATGTCGGCGCCTTCTTCGATCAGCAGGCGGCGGACCTTCTGGCCTTCCGGGCCGGTCTGGTGCGTGACCAGCTGCATGCCCAGGATCTGGCCGGCCAGCGTGCGCACTTCCTCGATGGAACGGCCCAGCTTGACGCCGCCGCCCTTGCCGCGGCCGCCCGCATGGATCTGGGCCTTGACGACCCACACCGGGCCGCCCAGTTGTTCAGCGGCCTTGACGGCCTCGTCCACCGAGAACACGGGGATGCCGCGCGGAACGGTGACGCCAAATTTCTTCAGAAGCTCTTTGCCCTGATACTCGTGGATTTTCATGCGGAGCCTTCGCTGTCGGGTAGACGTTGAATGATCGGTTGGAAAAGACCAGCGCGATGACGGGTCATGCGCCTGGATACGGATGGGGATAGCCCAGGCGTAGCCGCGGCCGGGCAAACAAAAGCCCACGGACCTGTACTCGGGACGAGCAAAGTCGCGGGCTGTCGCATAGCGAGGCGATTGGCGGTTACGGGCATGCGCTAAGGTGCCGATTGCATCGGGGGCGCCGGCAGATTCCGGGCGTGGCCGGGAGGCAATGGGCGGGCGATAAAACCCGGAGAGTATAGCACCCCTGCCTGCGGGCCCTTCTACCCCGCGGCGGGGCCGCCCCGCCGGAGCGCGCGCGCCGCGGCCACCATTTCCCGCAGCGCCGCCTCGGCTTCGGGCCAGGCCCGGGTCTTGAGGCCGCAGTCGGGATTGACCCACAGGCGCTCGGCCGGCAGGCGCGCGGCCGCCTGGCGGATCAGCCCGACCATCGCCTCGGCCTGGGGCACGTTGGGCGTATGGATGTCGTAGACGCCCGGGCCGATGTCATTGGGATAGCGGAAACCCTCGAACGCGCCGAGCAGCTCCCTGTTCGAGCGCGAGGTCTCGAGGGTGACGACATCCGCGTCCATCGCGGCGATGGACGCGATGATGTCGTTGAACTCGGAATAGCACATGTGGGTATGGATCTGGGTGTCGTCGCGCACGCCGGCCGTGCAGAGCCGGAAGCTGTCGACCGCCCAGTCCAGATACTCGGCCCGCTGCGCCCGCCGCAGGGGCAGACCTTCGCGAAAGGCCGGCTCGTCGACCTGGATCACGCCTATGCCGGCCGCCTCCAGGTCCAGGGCTTCGCCGCGCAGGGCCAGCGCCAATTGCCGGCAGGTCGTGCCGCGCGGCTGGTCGTCGCGCACGAAGGACCACTGGAGCAGCGTGACCGGCCCCGTCAGCATGCCCTTCACCGGCCGCTCGGTCAGCGACTGGGCGTACGCGGTCCAGCCGACCGTCATGGGCGCCGGACGCGCGATGTCGCCGAACAGGACGGGCGGCTTCACGCAGCGCGAACCGTAGCTCTGCACCCAGCCATTCTGGGTAAAGGCGAAGCCCGCCAGGAGTTCGCCGAAGTACTCGACCATGTCGTTGCGCTCGGCTTCGCCGTGCACCAGCACGTCCAGCCCCACCCGTTCCTGGAAGGCGATGCCGTCGGCGATCTCCTGGCGGATGGCCTTTTCGTAGGCGGCGTCGCCCAGCGCCCCGGCCCGCCAGTCGCGGCGCAGCGCTCGGATCTCCGGGGTCTGGGGCAACGAACCGATGGTCGTGGTGGGAAACGCCGGCAGCCGCAGCCGCGCCCGCTGGGCGGCGGTCCGCTGCGCGAAGGGAGCACGGGCCCGAGCCAGTCCGGCGGCATCCCGCAGGGCGGCCTGGACCGCCGGCAGGTGGATGCGCCGCGACTCGGCGCGCGTGCGCAGGGCGCGGCGCTGCACGGCCAGCGCATCGGCTACCCCGGCCACGCCGTCCGCGGCCTCGCCCAGCTCCAGGGCCCGGGCGAGCAGCGACAGCTCGTCCAGCTTCTGGCGGGCGAAGCTGAGCCAGCTCTTGAGTTCGTCGTCCAGCTGGTCTTCGGCCGACAGGTCCACCGGCACGTGCAGCAGCGAGCACGACGGCGCCAGCCACAGGCGCTCGCCCAGGGCCGCGGCGTACGGCGACAGCCGCGCGCGCCAGGCATCCAGGTCGGCGCGCCAGACGTTGCGGCCGTCGATCACGCCGGCCGACAGCACCTGGCCTGCCCGCAGTCCGGCGGCCACGGCCGCCAGTTGCTCCGGCGCGCGCGCCAGGTCGACGTGCAGCCCGGCCACGGGCAATGCCTGGACCACCTGCAGATTGTCGTCCAGCGCGCCGAAATACGTGGCCAGCAGGATGGAGACCGGCGCGCCGGCCAGCCGCTCGTACACCGCGGCAAAGGCCTCGCGCCAGGCGGCGGGCAGGTCCAGCGCCAGGATGGGCTCGTCGATCTGCACCCAGCGCACGCCCAGGCCGGCCAGCCGCGCCAGCACTTCTTCATAGACGGGCAACAGGTCCGCCAGCAGCGCCAGCTTGTCCGCGTCGCCCGCGCCCCGGTAGGCCTCGCCCTTGCCCAGCCACAGCCAGGTCAGCGGACCGGGAATGACGGGCTTGGCCGCATGGCCCAGCGCCCGCGCCTCGCGCACCTGCTCGAACAAGGTGTCGCGGGCGATGCGGAATTGCTGCCCCGGATGCAGTTCCGGCACCAGGTAGTGATAGTTCGTGTCGAACCACTTGGTCATCTCGCACGCCGCAGCCGGCGAACCGCCCGGCGCGCGGCCCCGGGCCATCCGGAACACGGTGTCCAGCGTCACGGGCGCATCGCCGGCCTGGCCGAAACGCGCGGGAACCGCTCCCACCGTGGCCGACCACTCCAGCATGTGGTCGTACCAGGCGAAGTCGCCCACCGGCACCAGGGCTGCCCCGGATGCCGCCTGGACGGCCCAGTGGCGGGCGCGCAGTTCGCGTCCCGCCTGCTCCAGCGCTTCTTGCGTGGACAGCCCGGCCCAGTAGCTTTCCAGGGCGCGCTTGAGTTCGCGGCGCACGCCGATGCGGGGGAAGCCCAGGTTGTGCAGCGTAGCCATGTCCGTGTCGCGTCCGACCTATCCGATGAAACACGGCATTGTGCAAGGCGGATGGCTTGAATCAAAATCAAGTTCTACATAACTAGTATGAATTTTTCTCAAGTTATGATGGCAGCCATGATAGACATCCGCCATCTCGAAACCCTGGTCGCCATACGCGAGGGCGGCAGCCTGGTCGAAGCGTCCGAGCGCCTGCACGTCACGCAGTCCGCGCTGTCGCACCAGTTGCGCGAACTGGAAGAACGCCTGGGCACGCAGTTGCTCAACCGGCGCACGCGCCCGCTGCGCTTCACCACGGCCGGCCTGCGCGTGCTGGCCCTGGCCGACGACGTCCTGCCCCGCATGCGGGCCGCCGAACGGGAACTGGGGCGCCTGGCGGCGGGACGCACCGGCCGCCTGCACCTGGCCATCGAATGCCATTCCTGCTTCCAGTGGCTGATGCCGGCGCTGGACGTGTTCCGCGAACAATGGCCCGAGGTCGTCCTGGACCTGTCCGCGGCCTTCTCCTTCGCGCCGTTGCCCGCGCTGGTGCGCGGCGACCTGGACCTGGTGATCACGTCCGACCCCATCCGCCTGGACGCGGTGCGCTACGTGCCGCTGTTCCGCTACGAACTGGTGCTGGCCGTGGCGCGCAACAGCCCGCTGGCGACGTTCAAGACCCTGGAGCCGGCGCAACTGGCGGAACAGACACTGATCACCTACCCCGTCGAGCGCGACCGGCTGGACATCTTCACCGCCTTCCTGGACCCTGCCGACGTGGAGCCGGCGCAAATCCGCACCACCGAACTCACGCCCATGATCATCCAGCTCGTGGCAAGCGGCCGCGGCGTGACGGCCATCCCCAACTGGGCGCTGACCGAATACCTGGACCAGGGCTTGCTGCATGCCTGCCGCCTGGGCGCGGAAGGCGTCTGGCGCACGCTGTACGCGGGCGTGCGGGTCGAGGACCAGGACGCGCCCTACATCCTGAACTTCCTGGACATCGCGCGCGAACTGACGTTCCGGAACCTGACCGGCATCCGGGCGCCCCGCGGCGAACGCCAGGCCGCCCCGGGGCCCTGAGCTACTGGACGACGACGGTCAGGGCCGAACCCGCCGGCACCGCCACGGTTTCGGAATACGACGCGCCCGACGGCCGGCGCACCACCGGAAAATGGCCCGAGGCCTTGAGCGTGGACGGCGAACTGGACGGCAGCGTGCGCAGCGAGGCGTAGTCGGGGCCGTTGATGGCGGGCAGGTCGTAGCCGCCCTGCGTCCGGCGCGGATAGCCGAACCCGGCTGGCGGCGACGCGGGCAACAGGGCCAGCGCCGCGCCCCAGTCGCGCAAGGCCGGACGCGCGCCCGCGCCACCCGCCTGCCTGACGGCCTGGTCGAGCAGCGTGAACGAATCGGTGGACGAGGTGCCGCGCAGCAGGTTGCGGTAGAAATCCGTGCCATATTGCCGCAGCAGGTAGCCGCCGTAGTTGGCGGCGATGGGATACGAGAAACAACTGGAGGACACGCTGGCGTCCCAGCCCCGGATGTAGTCGCAGTTCTGGCTCTGGTGGAGCCAGTTGCCGTAGTCCCCGTCCCGCAACGGGTTGAAGCCCGGCACCACCCGGCCCGAAGCCAGGTCTTCCATCATCAATGCCGTGGTCTCTTCCAGCCAGACCGCGAAGCGGTTGTCCGGACTCACGCCCGTGCGCGCGGCGCGCTGGTAGAAATTGACCATGTGGGTCATCTCGTGCGCCAGCGTCGTATAGCCGGTGTTCCGGCCCGCCTGGCCGCCCAGGTACATGGTCTCGGTGTCCAGGAACAGCACCACCGCCTCGTTGCTGAGCCCCTCGTAGCTCTTCAGGAAGGCATTGGCGCTGAAGAAATAGCCGATCACGCCCCAGGCCTTGCCGTCGGGCGTGATGTTGGACAGCACGATGTGCAGGTCCTGGTCAGCGCCGATATAGCCGCTGCCGACGGTATCGCCCCAGGGCTCGCCCGCGAGGTCGGTCACGATGGGATAGACGGAATCCTGGTTCGACGAGAACCGGCTCTTCAGGCTGTCCAGCAGGGCCTCGCTCACCTTCGCGGCGGACCGCTCGCCGTCCTGTACCCAGATGTTCAGCCAGCGCCCGTCGGAGGCCGCCCAGCGGCGGGCCAGCGTGGCCTGGAACCTCGTACCGCCGCTGTCCTGCCATTCCCGTGTATCGCCTTCGACGGCGGCGCGCACCGCGGCGGCGGGCCCTTGCCGCGCCGAGGCTTGCGGCTGGGACGCGCGATCGACCGGCGGCTGGTAGTCGCGGATATGCGCGGGGATCTGGTTGACGCCCGGCAGGTGATCCGGATCGGACGGGGCGTCTATTTTCGACGCCGTGGCGGGCCGATCCGCCACGGATGTGCTGACCGAGGCCATGCCGGCATCGCGGTCGGACACATTGGTGAAGACCAGGGTGACGGTGCGGCCGCTGACGCCATTGAGGGTGATCGGCACGGACGTGCCCGAACTCGAGCCGCTATTGTCGTAGCGCCAGATGCCGACGCCGCTGCCGCGATAAGTCTGGGCGTCTGACGCGCCGCACTGCGCGCCGCTGCACGCCACCGACAACACGCCCGATCCGGACACCTCGCTGCCCCCGCCGCCACAGGAGGCCAGCAGCGCCGCCAACGAGATTCCGGCCAATGTCCGGATGGTACCCACGGTCTCGCGATTCATCTTGCCCCCGCCGAAGAAGCCTTGGCGCAACATACCATGGCACGCGGACTAGCGGATGGACTGCACCTGCAACTGGGCGGGCATCCCGCCACCGGCCTCGCTGGCGGAACGGGCCACCGTGCCGGTGACCGTGACGGTGCGGGATTGCAGGTCCTGCATCTGCTGCCGGGTCAGGCCGCGCAGGTCCCATTGCCGCTCGCCCGATTCGAGCACGGCCACGACGAAAGGCTCGTTGCCCTTGAGCACGAGACGCCCTTCCAGCGTGATCACGTCGCCCGCCTGGGGAGCGGGCTGGGCGCAGGCCAACAGGCTGGACACGCTCAGGCACAGGGCCAGCAACAATGCACGCATAGCGGCCTCGCGGCGAAAACGGATGCGGAAAGTGTACGGGGGTTCGGGAAAGCGGCCTAGGCCCTAATCTTGATCCAGGTCGTCGAGATCGACGCCTCGCAACACCTGCCTGATGGTGGACTGGCCGAAGCCCCGTGACATCAGGAAACGCACCTGCTTGGCGCGCTGGCTGGCATCGGCGGGCAGCGTGCCGAAGCGCTTGCGCCACACCTCGCGCGCCCGGGCCAGTTCGGTGGTTTCGAGCGTGTCCCGCAGTTCGGCGATTTGCGCATCCGCCACGCCATGCTGGCGCAACTCATGCATGATGCGCAGGGTGCCCTGCTTGGCCGCCAGCCGATGCACCACGCTCTGCGCGTAGCGCTGGGTGGACAGCCAGCCTTCCTTCTCCAGGCTGTCGAGCACGGCGCGAACCTCGTCCTCTTCCCCGAAACGGGCAAGCTTGCGGCCCAGTTCCAGGCGGCTGTGTTCGCGCCGGGACAGATAGCCCACCGCCCGGGCCTTCAACGAAGGGCCGGAGGCGGGCTTGCCGTCGTCACTCGTCCTCAAGCTCGGCTTCGGTCACTTTGCCGGCGCCGGCGACCCGGGCGGCCACGCCCAGGCTGTCGCGCACGCGGTTCTCGATCTCGATGGCCATTTCCACGCGTTCCTTCAGGAACTCGCGGGCATTGTCCTTGCCCTGGCCGATGCGCTCGCCGTTATAGCTGAACCACGAACCGGACTTCTCGACGATGCCTGCCTGCACGCCCAGGTCCAGGATCTCGCCTTCGCGCGAGATGCCGGCGCCGTACATGATGTCGAACTCCGCGCTCTTGAACGGCGGCGACACCTTGTTCTTGACGACCTTGACCCGGGTCTCGTTGCCGATGACCTCGTCGCCCTTCTTGATGGAACCGGTGCGGCGGATGTCGAGGCGGACCGAGGCGTAGAACTTCAACGCGTTGCCGCCGGTGGTGGTTTCGGGGTTGCCGAACATGACGCCGATCTTCATCCGGATCTGGTTGATGAAGATGACCATGCAATTGGTGCGCTTGATCGAGGCGGTCAGCTTGCGCAGCGCCTGGCTCATCAGGCGGGCCTGCAGGCCGGGCAGCGAATCGCCCATCTCGCCTTCGATTTCGGCCTTGGGCACCAGCGCCGCGACCGAGTCGATGACGATCAGGTCGACCGCGCCCGAGCGCACCAGCGCGTCGGTGATTTCCAGGGCCTGTTCGCCGGTGTCGGGCTGCGAGATCAGCAGGTCGGTCAGGTTCACGCCCAGCTTGGAGGCGTACTGGACGTCGAGCGCGTGCTCGGCGTCGATGAAGGCGCAGGCGCCCCCCAGTTTCTGCATTTCGGCGACGACCTGCAGCGTGAGCGTGGTCTTGCCGGACGATTCCGGGCCGTAGATCTCGATGACCCGGCCGCGCGGCAGGCCGCCGACGCCCAGGGCGATGTCCAGGCCGAGCGAACCGGTGGAGACGACCTGGATGTCGTGCTCGACCTCGTTGTCGCCATAGCGCATGACCGAGCCCTTGCCGAACTGCTTTTCGATCTGGGACAGCGCGGCGGCCAGGGCCTTGGTCTTTTCGTTCTGGGCAGCGGCTGCGGCCTTGGAAGCTTTGGTGTCGTCCATTCTGGGATCCTTGGGTTGATGGGCGAATTATGGCACTGCCCGATACTGTATAAAAAAACAGTATGGGACTGCAAGCTCCCAGGCCAAATTAACAACGGAAATTTCGAAACAGGAGCGTCTGCCCCCGTTCAGTACCCCGCCCTGGCATAAGGATTGGCCCCCCGCCTGTACACCATCAGCGCGCGGCGGTAGCGGTTGATCATCTCCCCCCGCTGGTTGCGCGCCTCGGTCAGCACCGTCACCACGCCCTGGTCGGGCCGCGAACCGGACAGGCGCGTGCCCTCGACCGTGGAACGCGCCTCGAGCGTGTCCCCCGGCATCAGGTCGGCGCCGAACTCCACGTCGGTCCATCCCAGGTTGACGGTGACCCGGCCGAAGGTGCGCGTGGACAGCGCCACGGCCACGCCTATCCCCCAGGTCTGCGGCACCACCGGCGCGGGCAGCCCCAGCGCCTGCGCAAAGGCATGGTCGTGGCTTTGCGGCTGCCACTCCATGGCGCGCAGCGCGTGCAGCGTGGCTTCCTCGGCCAGCAGGGTCTTGCGCGGGCTGTGGACGAAGGTTTCCCCCTGCCGCAGGTCCTCGAAGAAAAGGCCTGTCTGCTCGACCCAGGCGCCGTCCTCGCGCGCGGCATGCGACAGGAAGCGCGCCTCGTCCGCCGCCGAGGCGCCCGCGACCACATCGGGCCCCGCCGCGCCGTGCCATAGCTCGACCACGTAGCGCAGTTCGGCCACCTGCTCGCCGCGCTGGTTGTAGCCGCGCGTGAGCAGGCTGGCGCGGCCCAGGTGCGCGTCCACCGGCTCGGTGGCCAGCACTTCGGTTTCGACATACAGGGTATCGCCGCCGAACATGGGCCGGGTCAGCGCGATGCTGGACATGGACACGATGCGGCGGCGACGGCCGAAGGTCTTGGACGTCATGCCGATCAGCCGCTGCAGGGTCAGCGTGCTGACCATCAGGGGCCGCTTCCAGTCCGTCAGCCCGGCGTAGCAGTCGTCGTAGTGGACCATGGCGGCATTGATGGAATCCAGGGCCTCGGCCACGTTGTCCTGCTGCGAGAACGTGATGCCCGGCCGATGGACGAAACGCTGTCCGGCCGACAGGTGCTCGAAGCCCAGGCCGAAGCGTTCGGCATACAGGCCGTCGCCCAGGTGGTAGTAGGAACTATGCATGATGGTCTCCAACGGCGGAGGGGTTCGGGGCGGCGGCACGCCGCAGGATGCGCAGGGCGCTCTGATAGACGGGCTCGTCCACCATGGTGGCCCCCACGGCGCAGGCGCGGCGGCCGGCGCGTTCGTAGGCGGCGGCCACCTCGCCGGCCCACGCCAGCCGGCGTGGATCGGGCGCGAAGGCCTGCACGATGATGGGCCACTGGCGCGGATGGATGGCGAGCTTGCCGGAGAAGCCCATGGCGCGCGCCCGTTCGCAATCGACGCGCAGGCCGGCGTCGTCGTCGATGGCGATATGCGGCACGTCCAGCATGGGCACGCCGCTGCCGGCGGTCTCGAACAGCAGGCGCCCGCGCACGTAGGCCAGCGCGTCCCAGGCGTTGTCCGCGCCGGTCTCGACACTGAAGTCCGCGGCGCCGAAGGCCATCGCCGCCAGCCACGGCCCGGCATGCGCGATGTCGGCCGCGCGGCGCACGCCCCGCGCCGACTCCACCAGCGCCATCAGCCGCAGCGCAGGGTTGGCCGCGGCCGCGTGCGTGTGGACCATGCGCAGTTCGGAGGCATCTTCGGCCTTGGGAACGGCCACGAGATCCAGGGCGGGCAAGGCGCCCGCGTGGGCCAGCGCGTAAAGGTCCTCCAGACCCGCGGGGGTCTGCGGGGAAGACACCCGCAGCGCCACCGCGGGCGCCCCCGGGCCGACCACGGGCAGCGCCGCCAGCCAGGCCAGCGCGTCGCGCCGGGCGGCGGCCTTGTCGGCCGCCGGCACGGCGTCCTCGAGGTCGATGATGACGCCCGGCGCGCCGCCGCGCAGCGCCTTGTCGTAGCGGTCGGGCCGGTTGCCGGGACAGAACAGGAAGGTGGAAGGAACGACGGGGTGGGTCACACGGGCTCTCCGGGACAAGGTCGCGGCCCGCGCGATCGGATCAGCCGATCGGCTCTCGCCGCATCACGGTGCTGAACAGGTGCCGCCCTTCGGGGAAGAGTCCCACCGAGGCGACGATCAGGTCTTTCTTGGTGCCGTAGTACCAGGTGCGCGTGCGCAAGGTCGGCGTGCTGAAGCGGGTCTGCAGCAACTCGGCCTGCGCCCGGGTCAGCCGGACGGCATCGATTTCCTGGCGGATTTCGCACACCCGGTCGCCACGCCGTTCGGCCAGCCATTCGGCCACGGAGGCCCGATAGCCATCCAGTTGCTCGAGCGCGTCGGCATACAGCGGCGGGATGTGGTGTTCGCTGTAGACGACCGGCGGCGCGCCCTCGGCCTGGCGCAGGCCGGTCACCCGGATGAAGCGCTGGCCGGCGGGCAGCCGCAGCGCGCGGGCCGAGCCCTCGTCGCCGTCGACCTCGCGGATGTTCAGGGTATGGAAGCGAAAACCGCGGGTGAAGCGCAGGATGTCGTCCACCGTGTTGCCCACGTGCACGAAATTGCCCGAGGGCTGCGCCGATTCCACGCGGGTCCCGATGCCGGGCCGGCGGCTGACCAGTCCCTGCACTTCCAGTTCGCGCAAGGCTCCGCGCACGGTGATGCGGCTGACGTTGAACTGCTGCCCCAGTTCGTTCTCGGTGGGCAGCAGGCTGCCGGGTGGATATTCGCCATCGCGGATCCGCCGGATCAAGGTCTGGGCCAACAGCTTGTACTGCGAACCGGCACTGCGCTGGAACATGAGGCGACACGTCAGAGAACACCAAGGGTCCTTAGTCTACCTTGCTCCTCTTCGTCGATCCCGATGCCGGCCAGCAGCTCGCGGGTATCGGCGCCCATGGCCGGCGCGGGTCCGACAGCCGCCGCCGGCCGCGACGTGCGCAGCGGACTGTCCAGCACCCGCAGCGCGCCGCCGCCGGCCAGGTCGACGCGGCGGACCCTGCCGTCGGCCTGGGCCAGGGGCGCATCCAGCGCCTGCCCCACGGACCATACGGGCGCGGCCGGCACCGTGCCGGCGAAGTGCTGCATCCACTCGGCCGTGGTGCGGGCGGACAGCGCCTCGTCCAGCAGGCGGGTCAGTTCCTCGCGATGCCGACCCCGGGCGCCGAAGTCGACGAAGCGCGCATCCGCGATCCATTCCGGCCGCCCGATCCGCTCGCACAGGTTGCGCCAGAATTTTTCCTTGTTGCACATCAGGTAGATCCAGCCGTCGCCGGTGCGGTAGAGCTGGCACGGCGTGAGCGAGGGGTGGCCGGACCGGGGCTGGCGGTCGGTCTCGGCGGCGCCGTTCAGGTACCACGCCGCCACGTAATTGAGGTTGAACAGCGCGACGTCGTACAGGCTGGTGTCGACGTCGCATCCCTTGCCGCTGCGCGCGGCCTCCAGCATGCCGCTGAGCAGCCCCACCGACATCATCACGCCGGTCATGTAGTCGACCAGCGACAGCCCCATGCGCGACGGCGCGGTGTCCGGTTCGCCGGTCAGCGAAAAATAGCCCGCCTCGGCCTGCATCAGGTAGTCGTAGCCCGGCCAGGCCGCGCGTTCGCCGGTGCGGCCATAGGCCGATATGTGGGCGCAGACCACGGCCGGATTGACGTCCTTCAAGTCTTCGTAGGTCAGGCCCAGCTTGCCCGCGACGTCGCCGCGCAGGTTGTCGACCACGCCGTGCGCCGTGGCCGCCAGCTTGCGGAACACCGCCCGGCCCTCGGGATGGGCGAGGTTCAGCGTGATGCTTTTCTTGCCCTGGTTCAGGCTCTGGAAGAACAGGCTTTGCGCGCTGTCGGGCAGGTCCGCGAGGAAATGCGGCCCGACCAGCCGCGATACGTCGCCCCCTTGCGCGGCCTGCTCGACCTTGATGATCTCGGCCCCCAGCGCGGCCAGCAACTGGGTGCCGAAAGGCGCCGCGCCGTACTGCTCGACGGCAAGAATGCGGAACCCGTGAAGTAGCGACATGAAGCTCCCCGGACGATGTTGGAAAAGGACATCTTGAGTTTGTTATAACAATATATCAAAATCCGGAAACAGAAAAGCCACACCAATGGCACCATTCGCGAGGAGACCCTTCCCATGAACAAACTGCTTTCGCTGCTCTGCCTGGCCGTGGGCCTGGCCAGCCAACCCGCCCTTGCCGACCAGGCGTTCCCCAGCAAGCGGGTGCGCGTGATCATCCCCTTCCCGCCCGGACAGGGCTCGGACATCCTCGCCCGCGCCATCGGCGACAAGCTGGCGCAGAAGTGGGGGCAGCCGGTGGTGGTGGAGAACCGCGCCGGCGCCAACGGCTCCATCGCGCTGCAGGAAGTGGCGCGGGCCGAGGGCGACGGGTACACGCTGCTGGTCACCTCCAACTCCCCGGTCGTGATCAATCCCAATCTGTACAAGCACCTGCCCTACGACGTAGGGCGCGACTTCCAGCCCGTCGCGCTGCTTGCCGCCACCGACATGCTCATGGTGGTGAACGCGCAGTTCCCCGCCACCACGCTGCGCGAGGTCATCGCCCAGTTGAAGGCCAATCCCGGCAAGTTCAGTTACGGATCGCCCGGCACGGGATCCACCAGCCACCTCAGCATGGAAGTCTTCAAGCAGCTGGCGGGCGTGGATCTCGTGCACGTGCCCTACAAGGGCAGTCCGCCGGCGTTCACGGACCTGATCGGCGGTTCGATCAAGCTGATGATCGACGCCCTGCCCAGCGCCATGCCCCAGGTGAAATCGGGCCGGGTCCGGGCCATCGCCATCACCAGCAGCGACACGCCCTCCACCCTCATGCCGGACGTGCCGCTGGCCAGCAGCGCCGGCCTGACCGGCCTGCCGGGACGCGCCTGGTACGGCATGTTCGCGCCCAAGGCCACGCCCCCCGCCACCATGGCCCGCATCGTCGCCGACGTACGGGCGGTGCTGCAGACCCCCGAGATCGTGGCCAAGCTGCCCCAGCTCGGCCTGGAGGCCGTCGCGCCCATGACGCCCCAGGAATTCGGCAGCTTCGTGGACAAGGAAACCGCCTACTGGGCCGACGCGACGCGCCGCACGGGGATGTATCAGATCGAATAGCGCTAGTGACGGGGACGCGCGCCTGGGGGACAATGCGTCGGGGCACCTTGATGCATTACCCCGAAGCTACAATTCCCCCATGCGCATCCTCATCGCCGAAGACGACAACATCCTTGCCGACGGCCTGTCCCGCTCCCTGCGCCAGAACGGCTACGCCGTCGATGCCGTCCACGACGGACTCGAGGCGGACTCCGCGCTGGCGGCGCAACCCTTCGACCTGCTGATCCTGGACATCGGCCTGCCCCGGCTATCGGGCACCGAGGTCCTGCGCCGGCTGCGGTCGCGCAACTCGCACATGCCGGTCCTGATCCTGACCGCCGCCGACAGCGTGGAGCAGCGCGTCAAGGGACTGGACCTGGGCGCCGACGACTACATGGCCAAGCCCTTCGCGCTGTCCGAGCTCGAGGCCCGCGTCCGCGCGCTGACGCGGCGCGGCGCGGGCGGCGGCCCGGCGGTGCTGCGTCACGGCCGCCTGGCCTTCGACCAGGTCGGCCGGGTGGTGACCATCGACGAGCAGATCGTCGAGCTGTCCGCGCGCGAAGTCAGCCTGCTGGAAGTCCTGCTGTCGCGCAGCGGCCGCATGGTCAGCAAGAAGCAGTTGGTGGACCATCTGTGCGAATGGGGCGAGGAAGTCAGCACCAACGCCATCGAGGTCTACGTGCACCGGCTGCGCAAGAAGCTGGAATCGGGCGGCGTCAAGATCGCCACCGTGCGCGGGCTGGGATACTGCCTGGAACGCGAGCCCGGCGCCCAGCACGGCGCGGCCTGACCCGGCTTGGGGAGCATGGACGACGACCGCCAGGGGCCGCAGCCCATCCCCGCCGTCGAACGGCCGGCGCGCTCGCTGTTCGGCGAGATCCTGGACTGGATGCTGGTCCCGCTGTTCCTGCTGTGGCCCGTCAGCGTCGCCATCACCTACGTGGTCGCGCAGTCCATCTCGGTCGCGCCCTACGACCGCAGCCTGGCCAACAACGTGCTGGCCCTGGCCCAGCAGATCAAGGACGTCAACGGCCGGGCCCGGCTGCAACTGCCGGTCTCGGCGCGCGAGATGCTGCGCGCCGACGAGACCGACAGCGTGTTCTACCTCGTCCTGGGCAGCCGCGGCGAATACCTGGGCGGCGACCGGGAACTGCCGCTGCCGTCGCTCGAGCGCCCCCTGCCCGGCATCGTCCAGTATCGCGACGACGTGATGCGCGGCTTCGCGGTGCGCGTGGCCTACACCTGGGTATCGCTGCCCACGATCCCGGGCGCGCAGCCGGCGCTGGTGCAGGTGGCCGAGACGCTGGAGAAGCGCTCGCAGCTGGCCAACGAAATCATCAAGGGCGTGGTGCTGCCGCAATTCGTCGTGCTGCCGCTGGCCGTGGTGCTGGTGTGGTTCGGCCTGTCGCGCGGCATCGCCCCGCTGGGCCGGCTGCAGGCGCGGCTGCGCGCGCGGCGGCCGGACGACCTGTCGCCCATCGATGATCGCGAGGTGCCGCAGGAGATCGCGCCGCTGGTCGGCGCGATGAACGAGCTGCTGCAGCGCCTGTCGGACAACGTCGACGCGCAGAAGCGCTTCGTCGCCGACGCGGCGCACCAGTTGAAGACGCCGCTTGCCGGCATACGCACGCAGGCCGAGCTGGCGCTGCGCAACGCCAGCCCGGAAGACATGGAGGCCAGCCTGCGGCATCTGATCTCGGGCGCCGAACGGGCCACGCGCCTGGTGAACCAGTTGCTGGCGCTGGCACGCGCCGAGGACAAGGGCAGCCCCGTGGACGTCTCCGCCCGCGTCGACCTGCTGGCCATCGCCAGCGACCAGACGCAGAACTGGGTGCACGAGGCGATGGAACGCGGGATAGACCTGGGCCTGGAAGGCCCGGAGACGCCGGTTCCGGTGGCCGGCAATGCCCTGCTGCTGGCCGAACTGGTCAACAACCTGATCGACAACGCGCTGCGCTACACCCCGGGCGGCGGCACCGTGACCGTGCGCGTGGCGGCGACCGGCGCGGGCGCGACGCTGGACGTCGAGGACTCCGGCCCGGGCATACCGCCCGAGGAACGCGAACTGGTGTTCGACCGCTTCTACCGGATCCTGGGATCCAACGCCGAAGGCAGCGGCCTGGGCCTGGCCATCGTGCGCGAGATCGCCCAGCGGCACGACGCCATTCTGTCGATTTCCGACAACCCGCAGGACACGGCCGCCGGCATGCCCGGCACCCGCATCAGCGTGCGCTTCCCGCCGGCCTGAGGCCGCGGCCCGTCAGAAGTCCAGCCCGGCCTCGCGCGCCGCCATGTCATGCAGCGCACGGCGCATCAGCAGCCCCGGCTTGTCGGGCGCGAAGTTCAGGTCGAACTGCGGCTCGGCGTCGCGCGTCACCACGTCCAGTATCCATTCCAGCGCATCCACGTCCTCGAGATAGGCCTTGGACGACGCCTCGTGCAGATAGGCATCGGCGGCGGAATCGTCCAGGTTGGCGTCGCGGCTGTTGAACCACCAGTAGTGGATGCTGCCGTTGGTCTCGGGCGTGAAGGCGTGGGTGATGTTGAAGCGATAGGTGCGCGGCGCGCCGCCGGCATCGTGGTTGTCGACGATGCGGGCGAAGGCGACGTGCAGGCCGGGCGAGGCGAAACGCGCTTCCGAATAGCGGTCCACCGGCTTGCCGGTCAGGCCGGTGGGCACGCCGTAGACGTCGGGCGGCGGCGAGTTCTTCAGCGCGCGGTCGATGATGACCACGTCGCCTTCCTGGCGCACGTCCAGCTTGCTGCGCGCGTACTCCGGCGTGCCGATGGCGCCGGGATGCAGGAAGGGGAAGTGGGTCTGGTCCAGCAAGTTCTCGTGCATGGACACGTAGTCGGCCTTCATGTGGAAGGCCCCGCCCACGCTCTTCCACGCCGGGCTGGCCAGCCAGCTCGTGTCCGGGATCAGGGCCGGGTCGGCATGGTCGGGATCGCCCATCCAGATCCAGACCAGCGGCGCCCGTTCGACGATGGGAAAGCTGCGTACCTGGGCATTGGTGGGAACCAGCGGCATGGCCGGCATCTTCACGCAGCGGCCCGACGGATCGAAGCGCATGCCGTGATAGCCGCACATCAGTTCGTCGCCGTCCAGGCGACCCTTGGCCAGCGGAAAGGAACGGTGCGGACAGCGGTTGCGGACCGCCACCGGCTCGCCGGCCTGCGTGCGATACAGGGCGACGTCCACGCCCAGGAAGCGCCGGCTGCTCAGCTCGCGGGTGATCTCGCCGGACAGGCCCGCCACGTACCAGCAGTTGCGCACCAGCGGCGTGGCGTGATCGGCGAAGCCGCCGGGTTCGAAGGAGAAATCGGCCCGGAGTTCGGGGATGGGATCGGCGATGCGGTTCATGATGGCACGCTCCTGCAGGAATGGCTCGGAATGGTCAGGCGTCCAGCACCAGGCGCGTGCCGCGGATGCGCGACACGCAGATGCACAGGGTCTCGCCCGCGGCACGCTCTTCTGCGCTCAGATAGCGATCGCGATGATCGATGGGGCCGTCGGCCGAGACGACGGGCAGCGGGCACAGGCCGCATTCGCCGCGCGCGCAGTCCCACAGCACGGGCACGTCGGCCAGGCGCAGCGCATCCAGGATGCTGGCGTCGGGACCGACCCGCACGGTCCTGCCCGAGCGGCGCAGCTCGACCTCGAAGGCCGTTTCGTCGCCCGTGGGGCCGGCGGTGAACACTTCGCTGCGCACGCGGCCGGGGTCCCATCCCAGCGCGGCCCCCGCGTCGTGGGTGGCGGCGATCAAGGGGGCGGGACCGCACACGTACGCGCGCGTCCCGTCGGGCTGCGATGCCAGCAGGCCGCGCAGGTCCAGCACGCCGGCCTCGTCGCTGTAGTGGAAACGGACGCGGTCGCCGGCCACCTCTTCCAGCATGTCGCGATAGGCCATGGCGTCCGGATCGCGGCCGGCGTACACGACGCTGTACCGACAGCCCCGTCGGGCCAGGCTGCGCGCCATGGACACGATGGGCGTCACGCCTATGCCGCCGGCGATGAGCAGGGAGCAGGCATCGCGCCGGTCCAGCGGAAAATCGTTGACCGGCGCGCTGACGCGCAGGCGCGTGCCCGGCGCGAAGGTGTCGTGGATGAAGGCCGAACCGCGCGCCCGGTCCTCTTTTTGCACGGCGATGCGATAAACGTGCCGTGGATCGTCCCGCCCGGCCGGTCCGCCGATCAGCGAATAATGCCGGACGATGGGACCTCGCTCCTGCGACACCATGTGCAGCGCCACGTGCGCCCCCGGCTCGTAGCGCGGCAGCGGCCTGCCATCGGCCGAGGCCAGCAGGAATTCCTTGATGCGCGGCGTCAGCGGCCGGACGCCGGCCACCACGACTTCGATGTGCTTGCTTGCCACGACTGCGCTCCCGTACGGCGTCAATCCAGGTGGATACCGGCGCCCTTGATGATGGGCCCCCATTTGGCGATTTCCTCGTCCACCAGCCGCGCCATGTCGCGTGGCGGCATGGCATAGGCCTCGTAGGTGAAGGTGGCCAGTTTCTCCTGCACGTCGGGCGCCTTCAGCGCGGCGGCGATGCCTTCGTTCAGCCGCTGCACGATCCCGGCGGGCGTGCCCTTGGGCGCGAACAGGCCGTTCCAGCCGCCGACCTCGAAGTTGGCCGGACCGCCGGCCTGCGCCACGGTGGGCACCTCGGCGTAGCCCGGCAGGCGCCGGGGCGCCGCGACGGCCAGGAAGCGCACCTTGCCGGACTGGTACACGGGCCCGGCCGAAACGGGCGATCCCAGCGTCCAGTTCACGTCGCCCACGGCCACCGACTGGAACAGCTGGGCCGACTCCTTGTAGGGCACGTGCATCATGCTCGTGCCGGTGGCCGCCTCCAGCAGCAGCCCGCCCAGGTGCGCCGGACTGGCCACACCCCAGGATCCATACGAAACGCCGCCGGGCCGGGCCTTGGCCGCGGCGATCAGGTCGCCCATCGTCCGCCATGGCGAAGCGGCGGGCACCACGACGAAGAAGTAGTTGCGGACCAGCGGCGTGACCGGATCGAAATCCTTGCGCACGTCGTACGGCAGCCTGGCGAACAGGTAAGGCTGGGTGCCCACGTGGTAGCTGTCCATGTGGACCAGCGTGTAGCCGTCGGGCGCGGCGCGCCGGCCGGCCTCGAAGGCGAGGAAGCCGCTGGCGCCGGGCCGGTTCTCGACGATCACCTGCTGCCCCAGGGTGGCGGTCAGCTTCTCGGCGACGATGCGCAGCAGCACGTCGGGGCCCTGGCCCACGGCGAACGGCGTCACGATCTTGACCGGCCGGGCCGGATAGGCCGGCGCGGCGGCGACGGCGGCGCTGGACGCCGCGGCCAGGGCGGCAGCGGCCAGCATGCGCGCGATCGGCGGTTTGGACATGTCTTGTCTCCTCTTCGTGGATACGGTGGGACGTCGCTTGCGGCCCATTGTGCGAAGGCATTTTATTAAGGAATAATGGCGAATATTTGTTCAAAAAATAGCTATCAGTAAGCTTGATCGGGAATAAATTGGACGCCATCACGCAGCTGCGCACCTTCACCACCGTCGTTGCCTGCGGCGGCTTCTCCGAGGCGGCCCGGCAGATGGACGTCGTGCCCTCGGTCGTGGCCAAGCGCATCCGCCAGCTGGAAGCCACCGTGGGCGCGCGGCTGTTCGACCGCACCACCCGCACGGTGCGCCTGACCGAAGCCGGCGAGAAACTGCACGCCCGCGCCGGCGTGCTGGTGGCCAGCTTCGAGGATCTGGTGCAGAGCGTGGAGCGGGATGCCTCCAAGCTGGTCGGTCACCTGCGGGTGGCAACGCCGACCACGCTGACCACGGTCCGGCTGGGGCCGCTCTTCAATGCATTCCTGCGGCGGCACGATGGCATCACGATGGAGATCTCGCTGGTCGACCATTCCACCAACCCCGCCGAGCGGGACTACGACGTGGCCATCAGCGGCCGGCCGGCCAGCTACGAAGGCGTGGTCGAGATCCCGCTGTGTCCGGTGGACACCGTGCTTTGCGCCGCGCCCGGCTATCTCGCCCGCCACGGCCGGCCCCGCCACCCGCAGGCCCTGACCGAACACGCCTGCCTCGTCTTCAAGCCATCCGGCCGCGCCTGGCAATTCCGCAGCGCCCGCGGCGGCATCAGCCTGGACATCGCGCCCCGGCTCGTGGCCGACGACAACCTCACGCTGCGGGACGCCGCTCTGTCGGAACTGGGTATCGCCGCCCTCCCCGCGTACGTCGCCCGCCCGGCACTGGAAGCCGGCACGCTGGAGACGGTGCTGGACGATTTCCCGCTGCAGGAAACCTGGTTCAAGGCCTATGTCCCGCGGCGCAGGCAGCACGTCGCCCGCGTCGCCGCCCTGGTCGACTGGCTGGTCGAGCACCTGCGGCCGGACACCCCGCCGGTCCGCTGATTCCCTCCAATGGCGTCTCGCCGCCGCCACGCTCGGGCGGCGCCGGCACGTCCGAAACCCGGCCATATCACCAGTTCGTGAAAATTCAGTTCCCCGTCAGCAATTTGTCAGCGCCGCGTCAGTAACTGTTTCTACTCTGGTTTCAAGCCCGAGGCTCCCGTGGCTAAGGGCCAGTCTGCCGTTCCAACTATTACTCCTTTACAGCAGGCCCACCCAGGAGACATTCCTTCATGAGCACCACCGTCAGCAGTTCAGGGGCGCCGACTCCGGCCGCGCGTCCCATGACCAAGGAAGAGCGGCGCGTGATCTTCGCCTCGTCGCTAGGCACGGTATTCGAGTGGTACGACTTCTATCTTTACGGCTCGCTGGCCGCCATCATCGCCAAACAGTTCTTCTCGGGGGTCAACGACACGGCGGCCTTCATCTTCGCGCTCCTGGCATTCGCGGCAGGCTTCGCGGTCCGGCCGTTCGGGGCCCTGGTGTTCGGCCGGCTGGGCGACCTGGTCGGGCGCAAGTACACCTTCCTGATCACCATCCTGATCATGGGCCTGTCGACCTTCATCGTCGGGATACTGCCCTCGTACGCGTCCATCGGCATCGCCGCGCCCGTCATCCTCATCCTCCTGCGGCTGGCGCAAGGCCTGGCGCTGGGCGGCGAGTACGGCGGCGCGGCCACCTACGTGGCCGAGCACGCCCCGCAGGGCAAGCGCGGCGCCTACACCGCCTGGATCCAGACCACCGCCACCCTGGGCCTGTTCCTGTCCCTGCTGGTGATCCTGGGCGTGCGCAACGCCACCGGCGAGGAAGCCTTCGCTTCCTGGGGATGGCGCATCCCGTTCCTGGTCTCCATCTTCCTGCTGGCGATTTCGGTCTGGATCCGGCTCAAGCTGAACGAGTCGCCCGCCTTCCAGCGCATGAAGGCCGAGGGCAAGGGATCGAAGGCGCCGCTGACCGAATCCTTCGGCCAGTGGAGCAATCTGAAGGTGGTCCTGCTGGCGCTGCTGGGCCTGACCGCCGGCCAGGCCGTGGTCTGGTACACGGGGCAGTTCTATTCGCTGTTCTTCCTGACCCAGACCCTGAAGGTGGACGCCACCACCGCCAACATCCTGATCGCCCTCGCCCTGCTGATCGGCACGCCCTTCTTCCTGATCTTCGGCTCGCTGTCGGACAGGATAGGCCGCAAGCCCATCATCATGGCCGGCTGCCTGATCGCCGCCCTGGCCTACTTCCCGCTGTTCAAGGCCATCACGCACTACGCCAACCCCGCGCTGGAAGCGGCACAGGCCAAGGCGCCGGTGGTGGTCGTGGCCGATCCCAAAACCTGCTCGTTCCAGTTCAACCCCGTGGGCACCGCCAAGTTCGTCAGCTCCTGCGACCAGGTCAAGTCCTTCCTGGCCTCGAACTCGGTGAACTACAGCAACGAGGCGGCCCCGGCGGGATCCGTGGCCAAGGTCAAGGTGGGCGACACCACGATCGACTCCTTCGAAGGCGCGGGCCTGGCGGCGGCCGAGCTCAAGACCCGCGGCGACGAGCTCAAGGCCCGGCTGACCTCGGAAATCCGCAACCACGGCTACCCCGCCAAGGCCGATCCGGCCCAGGTCAACAAACCCATGCTGGTGCTGCTGCTGACGCTGCTGGTGATCCTGGTCACCATGGTCTACGGCCCGATCGCGGCCATGCTGGTGGAAATGTTCCCGACCCGCATCCGCTACACCTCCATGAGCCTGCCCTACCACATCGGCAACGGCTGGTTCGGGGGCTTCCTGCCCACCACCGCCTTCGCCATCGTGGCGGCCACCGGTAACATTTATAACGGACTGTGGTACCCGATCATCGTCGCGGTGATGAGTTTGGTCATCGGTACCCTGTTCATCAAGGAAACCAAGGACAACCGCCTGGAGGACTGATATCGGCGGGGAAGCGCGGCCCGCCGCGCCCTTCCCCGATGCGGCGTGTTTGCAACAATCCGCCCCAGGGCGGATTGTTGCAAGGCTTCCCACGATCACAAGTCTTGGGTTATCGTACCAAGCGTTACAATCCCGGCCTTGCCGGGTTTTGTTTTTTCAGCCAGTTGGAGACCTTGCCATGCGGGCGACCCAGCCCCAGGCCACAGGCCGCACATCGGGGAGTACCCCAGGGGGCGCCCCCGGGAGCACACCGAGCCTCGTCGCCGAGTCTCTCAGCAAATCCTTTCTATCCGGTAATGTTCGCGAGCGCATTTTGCGAGATTTGTCGGTTAGCATCATGCCCGGCGAACTGACATTGATTTCTGGGCCATCGGGCTGCGGCAAAAGCACCCTGCTGGCCATACTCAGCGGCATGCTCCGTCCGGATGCCGGCATGGTGCGCGCCCTGGGCCAGGACCTTGGCCTGTTGCAGCTTCAAGAGCTTGAACGTTTCCGGCTGATGCATACCGGCTTCGTCTTCCAAGGCTTCAACCTCTTTCCCGCCCTGACGGCTGTCGAACAGGTCGTCCTGCCCCTGCGCTACGTGGGCCTGTCCAAGCCGCAGGCCGAGGAACAGGCCTGGGCCGCCCTCGAGGAAGTGGGCATGAGCGGACGAGCCCGCCAGCGGCCCTCCGGCCTGTCGGGCGGCGAACAGCAGCGCGTAGCCATCGCCCGCGCGCTTGCCAAGGAACCCGAACTGCTCTTTGCGGACGAGCCGACCAGCGCGCTGGACGCCGGCAACGGCATGAAAGTCATCGACATCCTGCACCGCATCGCCAAGCGCCACGGCGCCACGGTGTTGTGCGTCAGCCATGATCCGCGCCTGATCAGCCATGCCGACCGCGTCCTGACCATGGAGGATGGACGCATCCTGGACGACAGGCGCACCGGTGCGCTGGTCGCCGAAACCTAGGAACTCTCGAGCTCGTGCCTAAGCTTTTCACTACTCTTCGCCTTGGAATCCTGGCCGCGCTGACGGGCGGCGTGCTGCTGGCGTCGTGTTCACGCCAGCAGCAGGCGCAAGCCCCGGCGGCCGACCAGCCGCCCTACGCCGCCGTCGCGCGCGGGCGCGTGGATGTCGAAGGCGGCCTGGTGCGGGTGGGCGCGGCCGTGGACGGCACCGTTGTGCGGGTGGCGGTGCGCGACGGCGACCAGGTCAAGAAGGGCCAGGCGCTGATCGAATTCAATCCGGCGTCGGCCCAGCTGGCCGTCGATGCGGCCGACGCCGAATTGCGCCAGGCGCAAGCCCAGGAACGCGTGCTGCGCAGCCGCCTGCCCGGGCTGAAGCAACGCGCCCAGCGGATGGCCGAGGCGGCGGCCGGCGGCGCCATCGACGGCCAGGCCGCCGACGACGCGCGCAACGCCGTGGCCCAGGCCGAGGCCGAGGCCTTGGCTTCCCAGGCGGCGGTGGACGTCGCGCGCCAGAAACTGCGCGCCGCGCAATGGACGCTGGAACGCCAGCAGGTCCGTTCCCCCGTGGATGGCGAAGTCGTGGGCCTGGAAGTGCAGGTCGGCAACGCGGTCACCGCCCAGACGGAAATGCTGCGCCTGCTGCCCAAGCGGCGCCTGATCGTCCGTGCCGAGGTGAACGAGGCCTACGTCGCGGCGTTGAAAACCGGCATGCAGGCCGAGATCGTGGAAGAGTCCGCCCCCGGCGGCACGCCCATCTCCGCGCGCCTGGAACGCATAGGCAGCGTGTTCCAGCTCATGTCGCCGGGCGACGACCCGCAGGAGCGGATCAGCCGCCGCGGCGTCGAAAGCCTGCTGTCGATCGAAAACCCCGAAAAGTTGCGTGTCGGCCAGCGCGTGCTGGTCCGTTTCCTTCCCTAAAGGCTTGCCATGTTGCTCAGTCAGTACGCCGCCGATGAACAGCCCGGATCCGAATGGATCGTGTTGTGCGACTTCGACGGCACCATTTCCAAGCAGGATGTCACCGATACGCTGCTTGAACATTTCGGCCGGCCGGGATGGCAGGAGCTGGAAGGCGCCTGGGAACGGGGGGAAATCGGCTCGCGCGAGTGCATGGCCAAGCAGGTCGCGCTGCTGGACGCCAGCAAGGAAGAACTGGACGCCCTGGTGGCGAACATCGAGATCGACCCGGCCTTCCCTGAATTCGTGGCCCAGGCGCGCCGCCTCGGCACGCCGGTGCACATCGTCAGCGACGGTCTGGCTGGCGTGATCACGGCCATCATGGAACGCCACGGGCTGGCCGACCTGCCCGTGGTGGCCAACCGCTTCGAACAGGCCGGCCCCCGCAACTGGCGGCTGACCTTCCCCTACGCCGACGCCGCCTGCCGCAAGGCCAGCGGCACCTGCAAGTGCTCCTACGGCTCGGGCGTACGCGGCCTCCACGAAAAAATCCTGTACGTGGGCGACGGCGCCTCGGATTTCTGCGTGTCGGGCACGGTCGATTTCGTGCTGGCCAAGCACCGCCTGATCGACTACTGCCGCGAACACGGCCTGGTGCACATTCCCATTGCCGGCTTCGACGAGGCCCGCAATGCGCTCGACTTCATCCTGAAAGGCCAGTTGCACGCCATCGCGCAACCTCCGCGCGGCTTCACGATCGCGCCGGCAGCAGCCAGCACCGCCTGAACCCGGGCGGTCCATTCTTCACCTCATGATCAAATCCGCGGATTTCTATTTCGAAGGCGGCCGCGCGGGCGTGCTGCTCATCCATGGCCTGACCGGCACCCCCAATGAAATGCGTACCGTGGGCAAGGGCCTGCACCGGGCCGGCTTCACGGTCTACGGCATGCAACTGGCGGGACACTGCGGCGACGTCGACGACCTCGTCCGCACCGGCTGGAAGGATTGGTACGCCAGCGTGCTGGAGGGCGTCGACCGCCTGCGCCGCGACGTCGACCATTGCTTCGTCGCCGGCTTGTCGATGGGCGCGGTACTGGCCCTGAAGGCCGCGGCCGACCGGCCCGACGACATCGCCGGCGTCGGCGTATACGGCGCCACCTTCCGCTACGACGGCTGGAACATTCCCTGGTACTCGCGCCTGTCGTTCCTGCTGCCCTGGTTCAAGCGCTTCAACCTGTTCCAGGACAAGTCCTTCGACGAAGAGCCGCCTTACGGCCTGAAGGACGAGCGGCTACGGGCGGCGGTGTCCTCCAGCATGCTGGGCGGCGACAGCGCCGACGCCGGCCTGCCCGGCAACCCCTGGTCCTCCCTGACCGAGCTCATCGACCTGTCGGCCACGGTGCGCCGCCAGTTGCCCCAGGTGCGCGCGCCCTGCCTGGTCATGCACGCCGCCGAGGACGACATGGCCAGCGTCGGCAACGCCCATCTGGTCATGGAGCGCGTCAGCGGCCCCGCCAAGCTGGTGCTGCTGCACGACAGCTATCACATGATCACGGTGGACCGCGAGCGCCGCGAGGTCATACGCGAGTCAGCCGAATTCTTCTCCGAGATCGCCGCGCAGCGCGAAGGCGCCATGCCGCAGGCGGCGGCGCGATGACGCCGCTGGTCGCCCTGCTCTGGACGCTGAACGTGCTGGTCGACACCGGTGGCCAGCTGGCCTTCAAGGCGGCCGCCACCGCGCCGGCCGAAGGCAGCGGCCTGCGCTACTGGCGCGAGCTGGCGCGGCGCCCCTGGATATGGATAGGAATCGCCTGCTATATCCTGGAGTTCGTCGTCTGGCTGGCCTTCCTGTCGCTGGTGCCGTTGTCCGAGGGCGTGCTGCTGGGTTCGATCAACATCGTCGCCATCATGATCGCCGGCCGCTTCCTGTTCAACGAACACCTGACGCCGCTGCGGGTGGCCGGCATCGCGCTGATCGCCGCCGGTGTGGCGATCGTGGGAATACCGTGATGCGCCGCTTCTACCTGATCGGTTTCGGCCTGCTGATGGCCTTCGACACGCTGGCGCAGATCAGCTTCAAATACGCCGCCAACCATGCGATGCCGCTGGCGGCCGACCTGGACTGGCTGATGCGGGTGTTCGGCCAGCCATGGATCTACGGCGCCTTCGTCGGCTACATCGGCGCCTTCTTCACCTGGATGTCGCTGCTCAAGCGCGCGCCCATCGGCCCGGCCTTCGCCGCCTCCCACCTCGAAGTCGTGACCGTGATGCTGGTGTCGGTCTGGCTGTTCGACGAACACATCGCCGTCAACCAGATGCTGGGCGCGCTGCTGATCATCGGCGGCATCGTCTGCCTGGCCTTCGGCGAGGCCAGCGAATCGCGGCGCCTCCAGCCGGAGTCCGGCCGTGCCGACGCCTAGGCTCGCGGCCGGCGCCCACGGGCGCGACATCCCGCCCACGGCGGGCCTGCCGCTGCGCTGGAACGACCTCCTGCCCGGCGGCCCCGCCGACCTGGAGGCGCGCATCGCGTCCTGGCTGGGCGCCCCGGCCCTGCAACTGGAATGCTCCGGCACCGCCAGCCTGGTCGTGTCCCTGCTGACGCTGGCCCGGCGCAGCCCCCGCAAGACCGTCATCCTGCCCGCCTATACCTGCCCGCTGGTCGCGCTGGCCGTCCACCACTGCGGACTGCGGCTGAAGCTGTGCGACCTCGCCCCCGGGCATTTCGATCTCGACCCGGCCGCGCTCGAGGCGGCCTGCGACAACGATACGCTGGCCATCGTGGTCACCCACCTGGCCGGACGCGTGGCCGACACGGGCGCCGCGCTGCGCTGCGCCGCCCGCTGCGGCGCGGCCGTCATCGAGGACGCGGCGCAGGCGCTGGGCGCGCGCCGCAACGGACGCAGCGTGGGCCTGGACGGCGACATCGGCTTCTTCAGCCTGGCCGCGGGCAAGGGCCTGAGCATCTACGAAGGCGGACTGCTGCTGGCGCGCGATCCCGCGCTGCGCGACGAATTGCGGGCCACCAGCGCACGCACGGTCGGCAGCCGCCCGGGATGGGAGGCGCGCCGCAGCCTGGAACTCCTGGCCTACGCGCTGCTGTACGGACCTCGCGGCATGCGCCTGGCCTACGGCAACCCGCAGCGCGCGGCCCTGCGCGCCGGCGATCCGGTCCGGGCCGCCGGCGACGATTTCCCGCTCGACATCCCCATCCACCGGGTCGGCCGCTGGCGCCGCGGCGTGGGCGCCCGGGCGGCCCACCGCCTGCCGGCCTTCCTGGACGATGCCCGGGAGCGTGCCCAGTCGCGTCTGGTACGGCTGCAAGGCCTGCCCGGGATTCGGGTGATGCGGGACACCGCCGGTGGCGACGGCGTCTGGCCGTTCTTCATGCTGCTGCTGCCCGACGCGCGGGCGCGGCAGCGCGCGCTGGACCGGCTATGGGGCGCGGGACTGGGCGTGGGCCCCCTGTTCGTGCACCCCCTGCCCGACTACGACTACCTGCGCCCCATCGTCGCCGACGCGCCGGTGCCCCACGCCCGCGATTTCGCGGCGCGCGCGCTGTCGATCACCAACAGCCACTGGCTGGACGACGAGCGATTCGAGACGATCTGCAAGACCCTGGCGTCCTGACGCGCTCCGGAACTCAGAGAAAGCGGTCCAGGATGCGGCGGCTCGCACGGTCCAGGCGTTCCAGGTCGCGTATCAGGAAGTGGATGCCGTGGCCGTCCGAGATCAGAAGCTTGGACTGGGAAATGCGCCGGATGTCCTGTTCGCTCTTGAGCCAGAGCCGGGCTTCGCCGCGGTTGGTCCGGACGGTCCAGGTCGTGGGCGTGACGTAGCTCGCCACCTGCACGATGCGCTGGATCTCGGGCATGAATTCACGGTGGCCGAGTTCTTCGCGCACCAGCTCCCTCGCCTCGGGCGGCAGGTCCGCCAGGCGGGCAATCCACGCCACTTCATGCCCGCCCGGGCCGACCAGCGAGATGTCCTCGGATTCGGTATCGATGGGGAAGGCGCGCACGGGCGTCACTTCCTCGGCCGGCCCGCCGTCGGCAGGGGTGCAGATCAGCCGGCCGTAGGCGTTGCGGCTCAACGTATAGGGGAAGGTATGGCTCATGCCTGCTCCTCGTCGTCGCCGTCCCAGGTGTTGTCGCTGTCGCTGCCGGGAGGATCGAGCTGGCGGGTCTGCGCCTGATGCAGGCGATAGTAGGCGCCGCCCTTGGCGATCAGGTCTTCGTGGCGGCCCTGCTCGACGATGCGGCCGCGGTCCAGCACCACCAGCCGGTCGGCCCGCCGCAAGGTGCTGAGCCGGTGCGCCACGGCGATGGTGGTGCGTCCCTGCACCAGGTTGTCGAGCGCCTTCTGGATCTCCTGTTCGGTCGAGGTGTCGACCGAGGAAGTGGCCTCGTCCAGGATCAGGATGCGCGGGTCGATCAGCAGCGCGCGGGCGATAGAGATGCGCTGGCGCTCGCCGCCCGACAGGGCCTGTCCGCGCTCGCCCACCAGCGAATCGTAGCCATGCGGCAGGCGCAGGATGAACTCGTGCGCGTGGGCCGCGCGCGCGGCCGCCACGATCTCCGCGCGCGTGGCCTCGGGCTTGCCGTAGGCGATGTTCTCGGCCACCGTCCCGAAGAACAGGAACGGCTCTTGCAGCACCACGCCGATGTTGCGCCGGTACTCGGGAATGGATAGCGCGCGGATGTCGACGCCATCCACCTTGATCGATCCCTGCGCCACGTCGTAGAAGCGGCAGATCAGGTTGACCAGCGTGCTCTTGCCCGAGCCGCTGTGCCCCACCAGGCCGATCATCTCGCCCGGCTGGATGTCGAGGTCTATGCCGCGCAGCACGGCACGCGTGCCGTAGCGGAAGGTGGCCTCGCGGATCTGGATGCGCCCCTCCAGCCGGCCGATAGACACCGGATGGGCCGGCTCCGGCACGCTGGAGACGCGGTCCAGGATATCGAAGATGCGCTTGGCGCCCGCCGCCGCCTTCTGCGTGACCGAAACGATGCGGCTCATGGAATCGAGCCGCAGGTAGAAGCGGCTGATGTAGGCCAGGAACGCGGCCAGCACACCCACCGAGATGTGATGGTTGGCGATCTGCCAGATGCCGAATATCCAGACCACCAGCAGGCCGACCTCGGTCAGCAGGATGACCGTGGGCGAGAACATCGACCACGTGGTGTTGACCTTGTCGTTGACCGCGAGGTTGTGGTTGTTGGCCTCGCGGAAACGCGCCACTTCGCGCTTTTCCTGGGCAAAGGCCTTGACCACCCTGATCCCAGGGATGGTGTCGGCCAGCACGTTGGTGATCTCGGCCCAGTTGCGGTCCACCTTCTCGAACCCATGGCGCAGCTTGTCGCGCACCAGGTGGATGAGCCAGGCGATGAAGGGCAGCGGCAGCAGCGTGACCAGCGCCAGCCAGGGATCGATGGAGACCAGGATGCCGGCCGTCATCAGGATCATCAGCACGTCGGTGGCAAAGTCCAGCAGGTGCAGCGACAGGAAGACGCAGATGCGGTCGGTCTCGTTGCCGATGCGCGCCATGAGGTCGCCCGTGCGCTTGCCGCCGAAGTATTCCAGCGACAGCTGCTGCAGGTGTTCATAGGCGCTGGTGCGCAGGTCGGCGCCGATGCGCTCGCTGACCCACGCGAGGATGTAGGTGCGCGACCAGCCCAGCACCCACGCCACCAGCGCCGCGCCCAGCAGCCCGGACAGGTAGAGCCCGGCCAGGTCGTAGTCGATGGGCTTGCCGTTCTGGAACGGGATCAGCACATCGTCCATCAGCGGCATGGTCAGATAAGGCGGAACCAGCGTCGCGGCGGTGGCCAGGACCGTCAGGATGAAGCCCAGCAGCAGCTTGCCGCGATAGGGGCGCGCGAAACGGCTCAGCCGCAGCAGGGCCCAGCCCCGGTTCTCGACCGGCGCTTCCGCCTCGCAGGCCGGGCAGTCCTGCTCGCCTTCCGGCAGCGGCGCATGGCAGCGGGGGCAGGCCGGCGCCAGGCGGGCCGCCACGCCGCCCTGCGCCAGCGCGGCCAGCTGGCGCTCGAACTGGTCGGCCAGCCGGACCGCGCCGGCATGATGGGCCATGGTCGTGCGCCACAGCGCCTGTCGCGCCCGGGCATCCACCAGCTCGACCGCGACCACGCCCGCGTGGTCGGACAGGGCCAGCCGCATTCCCTCGCGCAGCGGCCAGTCGCGCCATCCCGGCGCATCGGCCGAGGCCGCCAGCAGCCGGGTCTCGGTCAGCACCAGCAGGCCCCGGGCATAGCGCAGTTCCGTATCGAGATCCAGCTCCAGCCAGGCGCATACGGTTTCGCCTGCGGCCAGTGGTGGGGCGGCCTGGCCGCGCCAGGCATCGGGCAGGGAAGACAACGGATGAGACGCGGCAGTCATCGGCGGGCGGTGCCCCAAATAAGCAACATAGTATTTGTAACTATTTCTAATTCATGGAAATATGTCAGCCTCACGTAAGTATTATAGTTCCCACCAACTTCCGTTGTTCGAGAAACCGATGCGTTGTAGCGTCGCATCTAGGGGATTCCCTAAACCGTGTATTCCATCTTGCCTGCCAGGCAAGGGGGCAATACATTTCCGCTCATCTACGATTGTCATCGGATTGACTCGAGTACGCCCCGAGAGCGTACACCCAGCTCGCATCGTTCCACCCGGACCCTCGTCCCAACTTCTCAGCCTGTCCGCGCCGCCCGCACGCCCCGGTTTTCCGTTCTGCGCCGTGCGCCCCGCCCCAGACCCATCTTCGTCATGAAACGCAAACACATTGAATTCCTCGATGTGCTGTCCCTGCGCGGACCCAGCATGTGGACTTATCCGCCCGTCCTCGAGGCCTGGGTGGACATCGGGGAACTCGAGGACTTCCCGTCCAACCTGATTCCGGGCTTCTACGAGCGGCTGGAGGCCTGGCTGCCGACGCTGATCGAGCACCGGTGCAGCTACGACGAACGCGGCGGTTTCCTGCGCCGCGTGCGCGAGGGCACGTGGCCGGGCCACATCCTGGAACACGTCACGCTGGAATTGCAGAACCTGGCCGGGCTGCCGGGCGGCTTCGGCAAGGCGCGCGAGACGTCCACGCGCGGCGTCTACCGCGTGATCGTCAGCGCCTACCAGGAAGAAGTCACGCGCGCCGCGCTCCATACCGCGCGCGATCTCGTCATGGCCGCGATCGAAGACCGGCCCTACGACGTGCCCGCGGCCATCGAGGCCCTGCGCGACCTCGTCAACGAACATTGGCTGGGGCCCAGCACCGCAAGCATCGTGCAGGCCGCCGAGGACCGCCGCATTCCCTATATCCGCCTCAACCAGGGCAACCTGGTGCAGTTCGGCTACGGCGCCGCGCAGCACCGCATATGGACCGCCGAGACCGACCGCACCAGCGCCGTGGCCGAAGGCATCGCCTGCGACAAGGACTTGACCAAGAGCCTGTTGCAGGCCTGCGGCGTGCCCGTGCCCCAGGGCCGCGCGGTGGAAAGCAAGGACGACGCGTGGGAAGCCGCGCAGGAAATCGGCCTGCCTGTGGTGGTCAAGCCCAGCGACGGCAACCACGGCCGCGGCGTGTTCCTGGACCTGCGCACGCGCGAGGCCATCGAGACCGCGTTCGGCGTGGCCAGCGGCGAAGGCAGCGGTGTGATCGTCGAGCGCTGCGTGCCCGGCAACGAACACCGCCTGCTGGTGGTGGGCGACCGGATGGTGGCCGCGGCGCGCGGCAAGACGGCCTCGGTCATCGGCGACGGCCGCTCCACCATCCAGCAACTGATCGGCAGCCAGCTCAACTCGGATCCGCGCCGTGGCAACACCGAGGAGCATCCGCTGAACCTGGTCGCGCTGGACTCCGCCGCCCGCATCGAACTCGAACGCCAGGGCTACGACGGCGAATCCATCCCGCCCGCTGGCGAGGAAGTCCTGATCCAGCGCAACGGCAACGTCGCCTTCGACGTGACCGACGAAGTCCATCCCTCGGTCGCGGCGCACGTGCGGCTCGCGGCGCGCATCGTCGGCCTGGACATCGCCGGTGTCGACCTGGTGGTCGAGGACATCTCGCGGCCGCTGGAAGAACAGGGCGGCGCCATCGTCGAGGTCAATGCCGGCCCCGGCCTGCTGATGCACCTGAAACCCGCCGACGGCAAGCCGCGCCCCGTGGGCCGCGCCATCGTCGACCACCTGTTCCCCAACGGCGGCGAAGGCCGCATCCCGCTGGTGGGCGTATCCGGCAGCCACGGCATGACCGGCGTGGTCCATCTGGTCGGCCAGTTCCTGCGGCTGTCGGGCCGCCGCGTGGCCACGGCATCCAGCCAGGGCCTGTACTTCGACCACCGGCAGGTCGATCGCGCCCCCGCCGGCTGGACCGCCGTGCAGCGCGCGCTGATGAACCCCATGATGGAAGCGGCCGCGATCGAGAACGGTGCCCGCGCCATCCTGACGCAAGGCCTGGCCTACGACCGTTGCCAGGTCGGCGTCGTGACCGACCTCGATCCCACGCAAACGCACCCCGACCTGTCCATCGTCGAGCCGCAGCAGATTTTCAACGTGCTGCGCACCCAGGTCGACGTCGTGCTGCCCAGCGGCTGCGCCGTGCTCAATGCCGCCGACGAGCTGGTCGCCGACATGGCCCGGCTGTGCGACGGCGACGTGATGTACTTCGCGCGCGACGGCAAGCTGCCCCGCATCGCCGAACACCGGGCCGCCGGCAAGCGCGCGGTCTTCGTGCGCGACGATGCCATCGTGCTCGCCCATGGCGCGAACGAAACTCCCTTGGCCCCGCTCGTCTCCGTGCCCTGCCTGGCCGGACAGCCGGGCCTGCCGATCGAAAGCGTCCTGGCCGCCGTGGCCGCGGGCTGGGCGCTGGACCTGCCGCAGGATTGCATCCGCGCCGGGATCGAAACCTACGGCATGCCGGCCGCCGCGGCCGCCACGGCCTGAAAGCCTGGGAAACGCACAGGAAAACATCATGGAAGTCTCACGTATCCGTGCACTGCGCGGCCCCAATCTGTGGAGCCGGCGTACCGCGCTCGAAGCGATCGTCTCGTGTACCGAAGCCGAGCGCGCCATCGCCGGCATCCCCGGCTTCGAGGCACGCCTGCGCGCGCGCTTTCCCGCCATCGGCCTGTTGCAGCCAGCGGGCCAGGAGCGTTCCGTCTCCATGGCCCGCGCGCTCGGGCTGGCCACGCTGGGCCTGCAATCCCAGGCTGGCTGCCCCGTCACCTTCGTGCGCACCGTCCCCACGCTGGACGCCGGCATCTATCAGGTGGTGGTCGAGTACACCGAGGAAGAGGTCGGCAGGCAGGCGCTGAAATTCGCGCTGGAACTGTGCCAGGCCGCCGAGCATGACACGCCCTTCGACCTCGATGCCGCGCTGACGCAGCTGCGCGACCTGGACGAGGACGTCCGCATCGGCCCCAGCACCGGCTCCATCGTGCAGGCGGGAATCCAGCGCGGCATCCCGTACCGCCGCCTGACGCAGGGCAGCCTGATCCAGTTCGGCTGGGGCAAGAAGCAGCGGCGCATCCAGGCGGCCGAGATGGACCGCAGCAGCGCCATCGCCGAATCCATCGCCCAGGACAAGGAACTGACCAAGACCCTGCTGCATGCCGCCGGCGTCCCGGTTCCCGAGGGCCGTCCGGTCGAGGATGCCGAGGACGCCTGGGCGGCGGCGCAGGAGATCGGCGCGCCCGTGGTGGTCAAGCCGCGCGACGGCAACCAGGGCAAGGGCGTCGCGGTCAACATCTCGACGCGCGAACAGGTCTTGGCGGCCTATGCCGTGGCCGAGAAATACGGGTCGGCCGTCCTGGTCGAACGCTACATTCCCGGCCACGATTTCCGCCTGCTGGTGGTCGGCAACACCCTGGTCGCGGCCTCGCGGCGCGATCCGCCGCAGGTGTTCGGCGACGCGGTGCACACCATCCGCGAGCTGGTGGACGAAGTGAACAAGGATCCCCGCCGCGGCGAGGGCCACGCCACCAGCCTGACCAAGATCCGCCTGGACGACATCGCCATCGCGACCCTGGCCAAGGCGGGCTACACCCCGGATTCGGTCCCGTCCAAGGGCGCGCTGGTCATCCTGCGCAACAACGCCAACCTGAGCACCGGCGGCACCGCCACCGACGTCACCGACGAAGTCCATCCCGAATTCGCCGCCCACGCCATCGCGGCGGCGCGCACGGTTGGCCTGGACATCTGCGGCGTGGACATCGTGGCCGGCACCGTCATCAAGCCGCTGGAAAGCCAGGGCGGCGCCATCGTCGAAGTCAACGCCGCCCCCGGCCTGCGCATGCATCTCGCGCCGTCGTACGGCAAGCCGCGCGCCGTGGGCGAAGCCGTCATCGCCGACATGTTCGCGCCCGAGGACGACGGCCGCATCCCCGTGGTCGCGGTGGCCGGCACCAACGGCAAGACCACGACCGTGCGCCTGATCGCCCACCTCCAGGGCGTCAACGGGCACCTGGTCGGCATGACCAATTCCGACGGCGTCTACATCGGCCAGCAGCGCATCGACGTGGGCGACTGCAGCGGACCGCGCAGCGCGCGCAACGTGCTGCTGCACCCCGACGTCGACGCGGCCGTGTTCGAGACGGCGCGCGGCGGCATCCTGCGCGAGGGCCTGGGCTTCGACCGCTGCGACGTGGCGGTGGTGACCAACATCGGCATGGGCGACCACCTGGGCCTGAACTTCATCAGCACGGTCGAGGACCTCGCGGTGGTCAAGCGGGTGATCGTCGAGAACGTGGCGCCCACCGGCACCGCCGTGCTCAATGCCACCGACCCCAACGTCGCCAACATGGCCGACAGCTGCCCCGGCTCGGTGATCTTCTTCTCGAACGATCGCCAGCACACGCTGATCACCACCCAGCGCGCCAAGAACCAGCGCGTGGTCTATCGCGACGGCCAGGCCATCGTCGCCGCGCGCGGCGCCGAGGAACAGCGCATCGCGCTGGCCGACATTCCCCTGACCTACGACGGCGCGATCGACTTCCAGGTCGAGAACGCGATGGCGGCCATCGCCGCCGCCTGGGCCCTGGGCCTGGACTGGCAGGTCATCCGCCGCGGCCTGGCCAGCTTCGTGAACGACGCCCAGACCGCGCCCGGCCGCTTCAATCGCTTCGCATTCCGCGGCGCCACGATCTTCGCCGACTACGGCCACAATCCCGACGCCATCCAGGCGCTGGTGCGCGCGATCGAGCGCATGCCCGCCAAGCGGCGTTCGGTGGTCATCAGCGGGGCGGGCGACCGCCGCGACGTGGACATCTGCCGCCAGACCGAAATCCTGGGCACCGCCTTCGACCAGGTCGTGCTGTACGAAGACCAATGCCAGCGCGGCCGCGAGGACGGCGAGGTGCTGGCGCTGCTGCGCCAGGGACTGGCGGGCGCGACCCGTGCGCAGGACGTGCGGGAGATCCGGGGGGAATTCCTGGCCATCGACACGGCCATGGATGAACTCGGGGCGGGCGACCTGTGCCTGATCCTGGTGGATCAGGTGGAGGAAGCGCTGGCCCACATCGAGCAGCGCATCGCCGCCGACTGCGCGATCAGTGCGGCGATGCGGCAGCCAGCCGGGCAATCAATCGCGCATTGAGCGCGTGCTGCTGGGCCTGCCAGCGGGCCAGGAGTTCCGCCGAAGGCGCCTCCTGGCCGTCGGCGGCGCTCAGCCACCGCTTCCACCAGGCGCGGTATTCGTACAGCGAGACCTCGCCCGTGATGTCGCTGCCGATCACGCGGCCCGACAGCGCCCCGATCGCCCGGGCCACGTGTTCCTCGCGCAGGATGCCCTGGTCCCAGTTGGTACGGGCCACCTCGGGGTGGAACACATCCTTGTCGATCGAGACGTAGGTGGGCTCGGACGAGGCCGCCAGCACGGGCAGCACCGCCGCCATCAGCGCCTGCGGGCCGTCGAAGCTGCGCACCGCGCCGCCCAGGCCCAGCAGCCGGGCCCAGCCGGCATCCACGTTCATGCACCAGTAGCTGAGCTTGCCGCCCGCCAGCGGACGCAGATAGTTTTCCCAGCTGTGCGACCAGCCCACGTCGCCCGACGTGATGCCGATGACATGGACGTGCGACACGAAGGGCAGCGCGGCCACCTTGCGCACCCACGACCCGCAATGGATGCCGAACAGATAGCGCATGTTGTCCGGATGGTTGTCGAATACCACCACGCGGAACGGCCCGCGCGCGCGCATGCGCTCGATCAGGGGCCAGCTCAGGTGATGGAAATCGCCGCTGCCCATCAGCACCGTGCCATGATGCGCCGGCATGGTTCCGTCCAGCTCGCGCCGCAGCGCGCGGAACGTGGCCAGCGAGCAGCCGAAACGCACGGATTCCTGCCAGGATTGCAGCGGCAGCACCGTGGCGCCGTCCACCTTGCCGCAGGCATCGTCGAAATCGAGCACGAGCGGCGCGGCGTTCATGGCTTGTCGCCCTCGCTCCATGTGCGGTCGCCCTCGAAGCGCCCCGCGAAGCGCTTGAGCACGGCCCGCAGCAAGGGATTGCGGATGTAGACCGCATGCCGGGTGAACGTGAACGACGCCCCCAGGTAGGACTTCACCTCGGGATCGGTCCAGCCGGCGATGTAGTGGCGCAGGCCTCGCTCCAGCGCGTATTCGAGGTTGACCATCCAACTGACGAAATACAGGTTGTTGTCGCGCGCGTCGGGATACTGGAACCCGATGTACTTGTCGACCAGGTTGCCGTCGCACTCGAAACAGATGTTGTAGCCGATCATCCGGCCTTCGCGGCGGTACACGAAGATGATCCCGCCGCTGTCGCCGTCCTGCAGGACCCGCTGGAAGAAATCTTCGGTCAGCAGGTCGAAATGCATCTCGCTCTGGTCGTAGACGTTCCGGTACAGCGCGTAGAACTCGCGCAGCACCTCGGGCCGCGCGAATCGGGCATCGCCGGCCATGACCCGCTCGATGTCCAGCCCCGCGCGCGAGCGCAGCTTGCGGCGGATGTTCTTGCGCCGCGAATAGGACACCCTTTCGAGGTAGGCATCCAGGCTGGCGAAATCGATCGCCACGTAGGCCAGCGCCTGCCCTTCCACCAGCACGAAGCCCTCGGCCTGGCAGGCCTGGGCCACCGCCGCCGCGTAGCCGTTTTCCTCGGCGCTCAGCAGCGGCGAATCCTGCGGCAGGTCCTTGACGATCAGGAACGGCTGCTGGCCACCGTACTCGGCCTTCAACTGCGCGGCCAGGCGCGCGGGCTCCGTGCCCGCTGCCAGCAGCGCGTATTCCGAGACGGTCGTACCGACGAACGCGGTGCGCGGCTGCAGCAGGCCCTTCCAGAAGCGAAAGCCCGGCAGGCGCCGAACCAGGCGCTTGGCGCCGTCGTCGGCGGTGGTCAGCAGGTCGAAACGGGCACGGAACATCGGACCGCCGCTGGCGGTCACCCATGCAGAAAAGCCTTGGGGCGGGCAAGCCAGGAAATGGCCCACCAGCCCCTCGGGTTCCAACCTGTTCAGGTACGGCCGCAGGAAGTCCGGGGTCGCCCCCGGACCGGCAACCTCAACCGCCGTTCTTTGCACGAGTCAGCAACTGGTCGAGCAGTTCCAGTCCCTGGTCGATCTCTTCCGGCGTGATGTGCAGCGAAGGCGCGAACGTGATGACGTTCTTGTAGTAGCCGCCGACGTCCAGGACCAGGCCCATCTTCTTGCCCTTGTAGTCCAGGTCGCCGGACAGGCCGATGTCGACCATCCGGTCCAGCAGCGCCTTGTTGGGCGTGAAGCCGTCCTCGGTGCAGATTTCGGCGCGCAGGGCCAGGCCCAGGCCGTCGACGTCGCCGATCTCGCGGTGGCGCTTCTGCAGGTCCTTCAGGCCTTCCAGGAAGTGCTTGCCGCTGGCCATCACCATGGCTTCGTAGTCGACCTCGGCCAGCATCTTCATCGTTTCCAGGCCGATGGCGGTGCCGAGCGGATTGGACGCGAAGGTGGAGTGGGTCGATCCCGGCGGGAACACGGTGGGGTTGATCAGTTCTTCGCGCGCCCACAGGCCGGCCAGCGGATTCAGGCCGTTCGTGAGCGCCTTGCCGAAGACCAGCACGTCGGGCTTGACGCCGAAGTGCTCGATGGCCCAGAGCTTGCCGGTACGATAGAAACCCATCTGGATTTCATCGACCACCAGCAGGATGCCGTACTGGTCCAGCACCTTCTTCAGGCCCTTGAAGAAATCGGGCGGGGGCACGACGTAGCCGCCGGTACCCTGGATGGCCTCGACGTAGAACGCGGCGTATTCGGCCTGCCCCACCTTCGGATCCCAGACGCCGTTGTATTCGGTCTCGAACAGGCGGGCGAAACCGGCCACGCAATGTTCGCTGTATTCCTCGGGCGTCATGCCGCGCGGGCGGCGGAACGGATACGGGAACGGCACGAAGTGGGCACGCTCGCCGAAGTGGCCGTAGCGGCGGCGATAGCGGTAGCTGGAGGTGATGGCCGAGGCGCCCAGGGTCCGGCCGTGGTAGCCGCCCTCGAAAGCGAACATCAGGCTCTTGCCTTCCGTGGCGTTGCGCACCAGCTTGAGCGAATCCTCGACGGATTGCGAGCCGCCCACGTTGAAGTGCACGCGGCCCTTGTAGCCGAACTTGCGCTCGGCGTCCTGCGCGATGACCTTGGACAGCTCGATCTTGGTCGGGTGCAGATACTGGCTGGCAACCTGGGGCAGCACGTCCAGCTGCTTCTTGAGCACGTTGTTCAGGCGCTGGTTGCCATAGCCGAAGTTCACGGCCGAATACCACATCTGCAGGTCCAGGTACGGCGTGCCCTGGGCATCGTACATGTAGCTGCCTTCGCAGCGATCGAAGATCTTCGGCGGATTGACGTAATGGACGGTATCGCCGAACGAGCAGTATTGCGCTTCGTCGGCAAGCAGTTGGGATTCGGAGCTCATTAAGGGAAACCTCGGGGAAATCAGTTGCGGCCGCGGGTCTTGTAGGCTGGGCGCCCACCGCTTATCGTTCTGGGAAAGCACACGGGAAGTCCCCGCCAACCTTCCCGACCCTCCGTCGTTGCGCAGTATCGCAGAAAAGCCGTGAACTGCCATCGTCAACGCGGCCGGTAGGCTGCGCCTGTTGCAAGAGGCGCATAGGGTAAACGGCCACGGTGGACATTTTCATTACCATTCGGTTAGGCATTCCCGCCGAAAAATTATAGCCTGCCCGGTATCCGGCCCCGCCCCGCTCGCGCCCGATGCCCAACAAACAGTAAGATCACGCCTGTCGCGATTTGCCCCTTCGTCGCCGGGGCCGCGTACCGCCTCCACGCCCCACAGTTCCTCTGCGCGCCTGGCCATGCCCTTTTTTTATTTTCCGCAGTCCCCCCCTTTTCGCCCCGGCCTCCGCTGGGCGCTGGTCCTGGCGGTCGCCGCCCTGGCCGGCTGCGCGAGCGTTCCGGCCCCGGACCTGCAGGCCGACGTCCCCGCGCAATGGAGCAACGCCGCGCCGGGCGCGCCCGCGCCCGCCGAATGGTGGAAGGCCTTCGCCGACCCGCAGCTCGACGGCTTGGTGGAGCAGGCGCTGGCCGGCAACCTGACCATCGCCGAGGCCCATGCCCGCCTGCAGGCCGCGCGCAAGCTGCATGACGCGGCCGACGCGCCCTACCTGCCCAACCTGGGCTTTCGCACGCGCGACGCCGTGGCGGCGGACGCCAGCAGTTCGTACTTCCAGGCCGGGTTCGACGCCACCTGGGAATTCGGACTGTTCGGCCGGAGCGAGGGCGCCGAGCGCCAGGCACGCGCCAGCGTGGATGCGGCGGCCGCCACCTTGCAGGGCGCGCGCGTCAGCGTCGCCGCCGAAGTCGTGCGCGCCTGGCGCGAACTGCGCAGCGCCCAGGCCCGGCAGCAGTTGCTGAAGGAAGCGGTCACTCTTCAGGAACGCCAGGTGCAATTGATCTCGCTGCGGGAACGTACACGCCTCGCATCGCGGGTGGACGTCGAGCGGACGCAGGCCGCGCTGGAGCAGGCGCGCGCATCCCTGGCCGACCCCGGCCTGGCCGTCAGGCAGAGCGCGCTCAAGCTGGCCGTGCTGCTCGGCCGCCACGAGCCGGACCCTGCCTGGCTCCGCATGCCGGCCCCCGTGGCCAGCCCTCCCGCACTGGCCGCGATCACCAGCACGCCCGCCGACATGCTGCGCACCCGCCCCGACATCCAGATGGCCCAGGCGCGCGTGCTGGACGCGGCGGGCGCCCTGGGCATCGCCAGGGCCGACCTCTATCCCCGCCTGGGCATAGGCGGTTCGCTGACGGTTGCCAGCAACTTCGCCAACAACTTCAACCGGCGCAACACGCCCACCTATACCCAGACCATCTTCTCGCTCGGGCCGCTGATCGACATTCCCCTGTTCGACTGGGGCCAGCGGCAGGCCGCCGCGCATGCGCGCGGCGACGAACTCGATGCCGCCCTGCTGGCCTACCGGCAGGCGGTACTGGAAGGGTTGTCGGAAGCCGAGTCCGCGCTGATCGAACTCGACCAGTACCGGCAGCGCCGCGAAGCCGAGGAACGCGCGCTGCGGGCGATCGGCCGGGCCGCCGACCACGCCGACCGGTTGACGGCCTCGAAGCTGTCGAGCGAATTCGACAACGCCGATCTCGCCTCGCGCCGCATCCAGGCCCAACTCGCGCTGTCGGCCACCACGCTGGCGGAAGACCTCGCGTTCATCTCGCTGCACAAGGCCGTGGGCGGCGCCCCCGCCTGGCGCGGCGAAGAACCATCGTCCACCGCCGCGGCCTCCGCCCAATAACCGACATGCTCGCACGCAAGACTCTCATCCACGAATGGCCGCGTTTCCTGCCCGCGGTAGTGGCGGTGGCCTTCTCGGGCCTGCTGCTGCTGGCCCAGGCCAGCCTGGTGCTGGGCATCTTCGGCAACGCGGCGGTCTACATCACCGCGTCGGACGCCGACATCTGGATAGGCTCGCCCGGTACGCAAAGCATCGACCAGGGCCTGCCGCTGAACCCCGACATCGAGATGCCCCTGCGCATGGACCGCGGCATCGCGGCGGTGGAGCCCTTCTACCTGCGCTCGGCCGAATGGCGCAGCCCCGAGGTGCATGGCGGCATGAGCGTGGCCGTATCCGGCGTGGACGTCCGGCCGGGCGGCATGCTTTTTTCGCGGCTCCTGTCGCCCGACCTGCGCGAGCGCCTGGCCGAGATCGGCACCATCGTCGTGGACCGCGCCGACCTGCACAAGCTGGGTACGCGGCAAGGCGGACAGGCCACGCTGAACGGCCATCCCGTACGCGTCATCGGCGTCATCAGCGGCCTGCGCGCCCTGGACGGCGCCAACGTGCTGGCCTCGTCCGATACCGCGCGGCTGATCAGCACGCCGGACGAAGGCGACCTGCCCACCTACTTCGTCGCCAAGGTGCGCGACCCGTCGGAAGCCGAAGCGGTGCGCGAGCGGATCGCGAACCAGCGCAGCTTCGGCGCCTACGAGGTCTGGAGCAGCAAGGAATTTTCCAAGAAGACGCAGTTGTACTGGCTGCTGCAAACGGGCGCCGGCGCCGGCGTACTGTTCCTGGCCGGCGTGGTGTTCCTGGCCGGCGCCGCCATCACCAGCCAGACCCTGATCGCCGCCATCGCCGGCTCCATGCGCGCCTATGCCACGCTCAAGGCCATGGGCGTCAGCGCCTCGTCGCTGCGCACGGTGGTATTGAAGCAGGCGTTCGGCGTGGGCGTGACCGGCACCGCGCTGGCCGCCATCCTGTGTGTCGTCCTGCTCACGATCGCGCGCGGACAAAACGTGCCGGTGCGCATGACGCCCGTGGTGGCCGTGGTATGCGCCATCCTCGTCATGGCGATCGCGCTGATCTCGGGATTGTTCGCGGTCCGCCGGCTGCACCGCGAGGATCCGGCGTCGCTGCTGCGCTGATCAAGCGGCAAGGCCGCTTGATCCTGGTAACGGATGATCTAGCCATTCGGGGGGAAGCGGACCCTCGTTGGCGATGAGCAGCACCATCGCCTCCTTGAGTCGATTCATGTCGTACCGGCCAGAATGCGACAGGCGCTGCCAATCCTTCAGGAACTCCTTGGTGTAGTCCGACGCGCGCGGCAGATTCGCCCGCTTACTTGCGGCTGGCTTCTTCGAGGTCATTCATCAAGGCGTCAGGGGTTGCGAAACGAGCGCGGCGAGTCTTGATGATCTTGTCGGCCTCGGCCATGGCAGCTCTGCTGCCGGCATTCGGCGCCTTGATCGCAAACGGCAACTCCTGGTCGGCGACGACGCGAGTCAGGAAGACGCGGATCGCATCCGAAAGGGTCAGACCCATCGATGCCAGCGTTTCCGTGGCCTGCGTCTTGACATTCTCGTCCACGCGGACGTGGACCATGGTGGTAGCAGCCATATTGGCCTCCGCAACGACTGTTGAGATACATTGTATCTCGGATAGCCGTTGATTCCATCAGTCGCGCAGCGGCCGCGCGTCCCGCTGCCAGTCGGGGCGGGTCGAGAACATTGGCAGCAGGCGATCGGGATCGACGCCCATGGGGGCCAGGGCCGGTTGCAGCGCGCGGGCACGCGCCGCCACGACGTCCTGGCCGGGCAGCGCGCCGGCCGACGCCAGTACGACCCGATTGGCGCTGCGCAGGTTGTAGAACGGCCCGAACACCTCGGCATACGTCGCCGATTCATTCGCGTACGAATCGCTGGACGCGAACGTGTTCGCCGCCAGCACGCCGTCGGGCCGCAGGATGGATCGCACCTCGCGGATGAATTCCACCGTCGACAGATGCCTGGGGATGTAGGTCTCGTCGAAGGCATCGAGCATGACGATGTCGTAGCGGTCGCCGCGCCGGGCCGCCGCCTGCACGAAAGCACGCCCATCGGCCACTTCCACCCGCATGGACGGCCCGGTCCGGAAGCCGAAGAAACGCTCGGCCACGCGGGCCACGGCGGGATCGATCTCGACCACGTCGATGCGGGCCCGCGGCACGACCTTGGCCAGCGCCATGGGCAGGCTGCCGCCGCCCAGGCCGATCACCAGGATGCGGCGCGGATCCGGATGCAGGTACAGCGAAGCCATCATCATCCGGGTGTAGTCGAACAGCAGTTCCTCGGGCCGCGCCGGCAACTGGCAGGTCTGGCGCCCGGGCGCCTGCACGCTGCCGAATTTCATGCAGCGCTCGCCCCGAGACTCGTAGACGACGATGTCCTCGAAGGCCGATTTTTCCGTGTGGAGGATGGTCTGGGCCGACAGCGGCGTCGCCGCCGCCAGCGCCAGGACCGCCACGCGCGCCGCGAGGCGCGTATGCCGCATGGACATGGAATCCCGCTCCAATGTCCTTGCGGACAGGGGTGGTCAGTTGTTGAGGATGATGCTGGCGATCACGCCGGACGCGATCGCGACCAGCAGGTACTCGGACCCCATGCGCACCCACTGGTAGCCGGGCTGCGGCCTGTAGAGCCGATGGGAGTGCCAGTCGTTCACGACATAATAACCGCCGCGATGGTAGTTGGGCAGGCGGTCGCCGCGCGCCCAGCGGTGCGGCGGAGGCGGCGCCCAGCCGCGATGGACGACGCGCGGCGCATCGCGGTAACCGTCGCGATAGCCATGGCGGTAGTCGCGGTCGCGGCGGCGATCGTCCCAGCGGCGATGATCGCCCCGGTCGTGCTTGTCGTAATGGCCGTGGCCATGGCCGCGGTCCCAACGGTCGCCCTTGGCCTGGGCCGCAGCGCCCAGGGCGAGGCCGGCACAGGCCATCGCTATCACCAGCGTCTTCTTGATCATGATGTCGTTTCCTTCTAACCCGCCGCCTCCTGTGCCACCCCGCACGGGGTGGGCGAGCACACTTGGCTTTCGGCAAGCTGACTGTACACCGCGGCAATATTGATACATTGCTACATACGTAATCAAACGTATGTCCGCGCCGACTGGCGGCCGGAATCCCCTGGCGCGGCGCGGGTGGGGCGATGTTGCAATCAGCCGGGCGAACCGTTCCTGCGGCGCGACACCGCGGCGCTCAAGCCGTCGGGCCGCCCTCCTGCGCGAGCAACTGCTTCAGGACCCGGCGGATACGGATCGAGCCCGTGTCGGTGGCCAGCAGCACCGGCTGGGCGTCGAACAGGTCGACGGCTCCCAGCAGCCGCTGCTGCGCCTCGATGACGGGCTTGTCCTCTTCGACGAACACGCGCGTCATCAGCGCATGCCGCAGCCGGGTCATGTCCTCGTCGTCCTGCCGGTATTCGCGCGTCAGCCAATACCAGTAGTGGGACGACGTGCGCGTTTCGGGCGTGACGATGTGGGCATTGAAGGTCCGCAGCCCCTGCTCCGGCGGCGCGCCCATGGGCGTGACGCTGATGTCCAGCTTGAGCAGTCCGGCGGGACACCAGGTCACGCGATTGACGAAGTCCACCGGCACGCCGGGTTGCGGCAGGAAACGGTCGTAGACCGGCGGGGCCGGCTGGCCCTGGCTGCGCAGCTCGATGACCACCTCGGTGCCCTGCTCGGACACGACGGGACGATTTTCGACGAAGGCCCCGCCGCCCAGCGTGGTCGCGTGCAGGTACTCGACATGGCTGAGATCGGCGACGTTGTCGACGATCAATTGGTAATGGCAGGCGGACGGCATGGCGCCGCGCGACTGCGCGGTGGCGGGCACGCGCGCCATGTGGCTCAGATCGGGCACCCGGGCGGGGTCGGCGGCGTCCGGCGTCCCCATCCAGATCCACAGCACGCCGTCGCGCTCGGCCATCGGAAAGGCCGGCACGCTGGCCTTGGCCGGAATGGCGCCGTGCGGGTTTTCCACGCAGCGCCCGTGGGCATCGAAACGCAGACCGTGATAGATGCAGCGCAGCGTGTCGCCCGCCAGCGTGCCGCGGCTGAGCGGCGCCACGCGGTGCGGGCAGCGGTCCAGCAGGGCGACGGGCGCACCGTCCTGCTGGCGGAACAGCACCACCGGCTGCTCCAGGAAGGTGCGCGGCAGCAGCGTCCCGGCGGCAAGCTCCTCGCTCCAGCCCGCCATGTACCAGCAATTCCTCAGGAACTCCATGCCATCCTCACGACATGCGGCATTGCGCGTGGAAACTGTCCTTGGCGTCGGACAAGGGCTTGGACACGGTCTTCAGGCTGACCCGCCCCTGGGCATCGCGCGCGGCCACGAACATGTAGAAATCCTGGATCGGATAGTTATTGGTGTTGAAGCGGAAGTTGCCGCGCACCGACTTGAAATCGGCCGCGCGCAAGGCCTTGCCCAGGGCCTGCTTGTCGTCCAACTTGCCCCCGGTGGCCTTCAGCGCCGAGCCGATCAGCCGGGCGGAGTCGTAGGACTGCGCCGCGTACTCGGACGGAATGCGGCCGTACTTCGCCTCGAAGGCCGCGACGAACTGCCGGTTCTCGGCGTTGGGCAGATCCGGCCCCCAGTTGCTGCTGTTGAACACGCCCAGCGCGGCTTCCTTGAGCGCGGGCAGATTGGTGCCGTCGGCCGCCGCGTTGGTCAGCAGCGGGATCTTGCCCAGCAAGCCCGCCTGGCCGTAGGCCCGGACGAAAGCCACACCGTTGGCGCCCGGGTAGAACGCATAGACGGCGTCCGGCCGCGCGGCCGCGATGCGGGTGATCTCGGCCGAGAAATCCAGTTGGGCCAGCGGGGTATAGATCTCGTCGGCCAGCGGCTGGCCGTAGTTGCGCTTGAAGCCGGCCACGAAATCCTTGCCGGCCTGGTAGTTGGGCGCGAGCGCGATCACGCGCGCATAACCCTGCTGTTTGGCATAGGTGCCGCTGGCCTCGGCGAACTGGTCGTTCTGCTTGGCCGCCGAAAAGAAGAAAGGCGTACAGGCGGACCCGGCCAGGGGCGACGGCCCGGCATTGCCCGACACCATGAACACCTGCGCCGCGGCGAACCTGCGGGCCACCGCCATCGCCACGTTCGAGAAGGTCATGCCGGCCACCAGCGCCACTTTCTCGCGCTCGATCAACTCGTCGGCGATCTGCGTGGCGACCTCGGGCTTGAGCTGGCTGTCGCGGCGCACGATGGCCACGGGAATGCCGCCCAGCTTGCCGCCTTCCTGTTCCACCGCCAGCATGAAGCCGTCGTACATGTCCTGGCCCAGCATGGCCTGCGGACCGGACAGCTCTCCCATGAAACCGATCCTGACCTGGGCCTGCGCCCCCGAGGCCAGGCACGCCCAGGCCAGCGCCGCGGCCAGCGGATATCTTGCTTGCATGCATCATCTCCTGTCGGCGCGTGGCGCCTCGTTCTTGGATGGCCCCGGAACGGGGCTCAGCCAGCAATCTACCGGCACCGACAGAATTTCAATAGCAAATATTTTCAATATCGACTATTTGATTTTCGGATAATATCCGCCGCATGAAGACCGACCTGAATCTGTTGCGCGTGCTGGTCGCCATCTACGACACCGGCAGCGTCAGCGCCGCCGCGCAACGCCTTGCCATGAGCCAGCCGGCGGCCAGCGCCGCGCTGTCGCGCCTGCGCGGATCCCTGGGCGACCAGTTGTTCGTGCGGCGCGGCTCCCGCATGGAAGCCACGCCGCGCGCGCAGCACATCATTGCCCGCACGCGCGAGGTCATCCAGGTCATCGACCACGAGATCCTGCCCAACCCCGAGTTCTCGCCGGCCCGTTTCGACGGCGAACTGACGCTGTGCATGAGCGAGATCGGCGAGGCGGTCTTCCTGCCCGCCCTGTACCGGCGCATCCGCGCCGAGGCCCCCGGTGCGCGGCTGCGCACCGTCGGCCTGCTGCCGGCCGAGCTGGAAGGCGCCCTGTACGAAGGCCGCGTCGATTCGGTACTGGGCTATTTTCCCGATCTGCAATCCCACTTCATTTTCCAGCAGCGGCTGTATTCGCACGACCTGACCTGTCTCGTGCGCCAGGCCCATCCGCTGCCCGGTCCGCGCATGACGCTGGACGAATTCCTGGGCATGGACCACGTGCTGGTGCGCGACGACGGGCGCAGCCAGGAAATGTTCGAGCAGGAACTGGCCGCCCGCGGCATCGAGCGCAAGATCGCGCTGCACACCTCGCACTACATGAGCCTGGGCACGCTGATCAACGACAGCGACCTCATCGTCGTGCTGCCACGCGCGGTGGCCGAGCTGCACGTGCGCAGCGCCAACGCGCGCATCATCGAACCGCCCTTCCCCATCCGCCGCTACGACCTCAAGCAGTACTGGCACCGACGCTTCCACGACGACCCCAAGAGCATCTGGCTGCGCGGGGTCATCCAGCGCGTGCTGGGGGAACCGGCGCCCTAGCCGATCGTTCACTTCGTTGTCACCTGTGGCGGGTAGGCTGCCCGGCGTCTCCCCCACGTGAACACGACGAACATGACCGATACCCTTGCGCGCCGCCGCTTCCTGCGCGGCGTCGCCCTGGGCGGCGCCGGCGCCGCCTCTACCCTGGCCCTGGCCGCCTGCGGCGGCGGCGACGACGACCATCCCACCGACGTCAGCTTCACCCACGGCGTGGCCAGCGGCGATCCGCTGGCCGACCGCGTCGTCATCTGGACCCGCGCCGTCCCGGCCGGCGGCGGCGACGTCGACATCGAATGGGAAATGGCCACGGACGAGGCCTTCAGGAACATCGCCAAGAACGGGTCGGCCAGCGCCCGCGCCGACCAGGACCATACCGTCAAGATCGACGTCACCGGCCTGGCCGCGGGCACGTCCTACTGGTACCGCTTCAAGCACGAAGACAAGGTTTCCGGCGTCGGCCGCACCCGTACCCTGCCTACTGGCTCGGTCAAGCAGGTCAAGCTGGTGGTCTTCTCCTGTTCCAACTACCCCGCCGGCTATTTCCACGTCTATGCCGAGGCGGCCAAGCGCGGCGACCTGGATGCCGCCATCCACCTGGGCGACTACATCTACGAATACGGCCGCGACGGCTATGCCTCGGAACAGGCGCAGGCCATGGGCCGGCCGTCCGAACCGGCCAACGAGATCGTGTCGCTGGCGGACTACCGCCGCCGCTATGCCCAGTACCGCAGCGACCCCGACCTGCAGGCGGTTCATGCCGCCCTGCCCTTCATCGCCGTCTGGGACGATCACGAGATCGCCAACGACACCTGGGAAAACGGCGCCGAGAACCACCAGCCCGACTCCGAGGGCGACTTCGCGCTGCGCAAGGCGGCCGCGGTGCGCGCCTACCACGAGTGGCTGCCCACCCGTCCGCAGTCGGCGCCCAACGTCATTTACCGCAGCTTCGACTTCGGCAACCTGCTGTCGCTCCACATGCTCGACACGCGCGTCCTGGCTCGCGCCCGGCAGTTGTCCTACGCCAGCTATTTTGGCGCGCTGCTCGGCAGTCCCGACCCCGCGACCGGGCTCGCGCAGTTCGCCGCCGCGTTCACCGCCGACGTCGCCGCGCCCGATCGCCAACTGATGGGGCAGGCCCAGACCGCCTGGCTGCGCGATCGCATGGCCTCGTCGAGCGCAACCTGGCAGGTCCTGGGTCAGCAGGTGCTGATGGCGCCGGTGCACCTGCCCATGCCGGTCCTGCTGGGCCTGCTGGCCTCCACGGGCCAGTTGGGCGACGTCGAGATCCCCGCCCAGTTCGCGATGGACCCCGCGGCCTACGCCCGGCTCGTCGCCCGGCAGCAGGCCGGCGATCCGACCCTGACGGCGCAGGAACGCGCCATCCTGGCCATGCCCTGCATCCCGTACAACCTCGACTCCTGGGACGGCTACTGGGCCGCGCGCGAGACCGTGCTGGGCATGGCGCGCCAGTTGGACAAGAACCTGGTCGTGCTGGCCGGGGATACCCACAACGCCTGGGCCAGCGACCTGCGCGACAAGGACGGCAACGCCGTGGGCGTGGAGTTCGCCGCGTCGTCGGTGACCTCGCCCGGCTTCGAGGAATACCTGGGCGACGGCGTGCCGCCGGCTCAACTGGCTGCCCTGCTGACCGGCCTGGCCAACCTGTCCACCCTGCCCGCGGGCAACAAGTGGGCGGGCAGCCTGAAGTACGCCGACACCAGCCTGCGCGGCTACATGGTCCTGACCGTCACGCCCGAGCGCATCCGCGCCGATTGGCAATACGTCGACACGGTGCATGCCCGCGGCTATCGCGCATCGTTGGGCCAGAGCCTCGCCACGCTGCCGGGTGCGGCCAACCGCAAGCTGGTCGAACTCTGACCGGCAAGGCACCAGGACAGGGTCCCGGACGCGCCGTCATGGTGCGTTCCGACCCGTATTTGTGCATCGCAACATTTTCCTGGCGATCCGGTTTTTCAGGCGCTACCATCAAGGGAATCCATCAGGATTACCCGAGCTGCGATGCACAACGAAACCCGCTCCACCCTATTGTCCGCCGCCATTGCCGTCCGGTCCGAACTCCAGTTCCATTACCACGGCGCCACGCGCATAGCCCATCCCCACAGCCTGGGCGCCACCACCGACGGCACGCTGGTCGTGATCGCCTGGCAGCTCGATGGCCGCTCGGGCGATCCACCCGGCTGGCGCCTGTACAACGCCGACAAGATGAATCGCCTGGCCCGCACGGGCCGGCGCTTCGAACCCCTGCCGTCCCCGCCCTACAAGCTGGCCGGACTGATCAGGACACCGTACGAATCGCCGTTCGACGACGACCATCCCTTCGACCTGCCGCCGTTGGCCGGCCAGCAGCGCAAGAGCCGTGGCAGGTGGCTGAGGACGATCTGAGTCCTCGGCCACCGCGCACGCTCAACCGGCCACGCTCAGCTTGCAAGCCTTGCCCATGTTGGTCTGGATGATGGCGCGATCCGCGGCATCAGTCTTGCCATCGTGGTTGAAGTCGTACCAGCTGGACTGCGCAACACCTTCGTGCAGGTTCAACTGGCTGAGCTCCGTCCAGTTGTCCAGGTCCTTCTGGTCGACCACGCCATCGCGGTTGCCGTCGCCTGGGCAGTTGAGCGTGTCATAGCTGTAGTTGTAGGCCGCCACCTGGTCGCGCTTGTCCATCTCGGCCTTGAGCGTGGCATAGGCCTGCTGCGCCTCGCCGTCCAGCGCGGCGGTGATGGTGGGCGTACCCGTGGCGATGGCGCTGCCGCTGCGGTCCAGCGTGGGGTTGGGAACGGCCATGTCGATCCGGTACAGCTCGTCGGTGTTCTTGTTTTCCACGTACGCCGAGTTGACCGGATTGGCGGTATCCACCGTATAGGTCTTGCGGTTCAGGCGCACCAGCTTGTAGCTGCCGTCGCTGACGGCCTTCTGCGAATCAGGCAGGATGTCCACGGGGTCGTCCGCCTCCAGGGCCTTGCGGTAGGACAGCACCTGGCCGCATTGGCTGAAGCCTTCCGCGGGCACGCCCGCCAGTCCGGAGTCGGCACCGTACCAGACACCGCTCTGGTCTTCGCACAAGGCCTTGTTCGGGAAGATGGTGAAGCAGACGTTGGCGGCCTCCACGACGCAGGGCTGGGGCGTGATGTCCGTGGCCGGGTTGATGAAATTGGTGCCCATCTCGGAGAAGTTCAGGGTACGGATGGCGCCTTGGTCGGGGGTGGTCAGGTAGGCCAGCATGGGCTGGGCATCCACCGGACGGTTGGCGGGTACGGTGGCCTTGACGTCGGCGCCGGCGATTTCGGCGAACAACTGGTACAGGTCGGGCGAACTGACCTGATGCGGCACTTCCCGGCCCGGCTCCTTCACGATGGGGCCGGCCACCAGCAGGGGCACCGACACACCGGTCTGGTAGGGGAAGCCCTTGGCCCGGGTGGGATCGAAGCGGCCCGGCGCGGTGAACTTCACGCTGTTGACGTAGGTGCCGTTGTCGCCCATGACGACCACCATGGTGTTGGTCTTCTCCGGCTGGTAGTTCAGCGTGCCGTCGTCGTTCCACGTGGCAAGCTCCAGCTCGACCAGCAGGCGGCCGATTTCCTTGTCCATGGCCTCCACCATCAGGTTGGTGACGATGTGGTCGTCGACCAGGGCCGTGATCTGGCCCGGCGCGCCCTCGATGTCGCTGGCAGGCGAGCACAGCAGGTTGTCGTTGCGGCCCGGCGTGGATTCCGATACCAGCGACAGGGGCGGCACTTGCAGCGGCGCGTGGATGGCGGAATAGCCGACCGACATCATCCAGGGCTTGTCCTTGGACTGCTTGCTGGCCCAGGCCGCGGCGCGATCGGTTTCCATCGTGCTGCGGTAGCCGCGCGCGGACGGATCGGTGGCCGTGACCTTGCGCGAACTGCCATCGGCCCAGCTCTGGATGAACTCGCCGGTGTAGTAGCCGTTCTGCGCGCTGAAGTCGATGTAGCCGGGCCGGGTGCTCTGGCAGGACTGGCCGGGGTCGAAGATGCCGCCGCGCTCCATGCAGCTGCGGCCGGGCGTGACGATGTCGCTGCTGCGGGCAATGGACTCGCAACCGCCCGTGGCGAAATAGCACGCGCCGCCATCGGCGCCGTTGACGGGATCCATCGTCGTGTTCGACACGAAGCCGCACTTGTAGGTACCTTCGGCCACGGTGGCCAGGCCCGCCCGCGTATCGATCGGATAGGGCGCGCCGTCCAGATAGCCGTCGAAGTAGTCCCAGCCCAGCTTCCACATGGTCTGGTGGCCATAGGGCAGGTTGGCGGCGGTGCCCAGGTCGGAGCCGGTCAGATGCATCTTGCCGATCAGCGCGCTGGTATAGCCCTGGGTGCGCAGGAGCTTGGGCAGCGTGACCTCGTAGGGCGAGATTTCGGAGTTGGCCAGGTCGGTGGACACCACCGCGTTCAGGATGTTGGTGCTGGACGGGTAGCGGCCCGTGAAATAGGTGGCGCGGGTGGGCGTGCAGGTGGGCATGGCCCAGGCATTGCGGAACTGCAGGCCAGCCTTGGCGATGGCCGTCAGGTTGGGCGTCTTGGGCGGCACCGCGCCGCCGTAGCCGTAGGAGGTCAGCTGATCGAGGCCGAAGTCGTCGATCACGATGAACAGGATGTTGGGTTTCTGCTCCGCCTGCGGCGAGGGCTTGGCGCCGCTATCGTCCGAGCAGCTCGACAGTAGCAGCGCGGATGCGGCCGCGGCCGCCGCGCACAGGATGATCGGTTTGCCGCGCGCTATCGTTTTCATGCTTGTTCTCCCTCTCAAGTCCTGACCAGCCGGAATCCCAGGTGGGACATGGGGCTGTAGGGGTCGGAGCCGCGCCGGGCGCTGGGCCGGTACGACAGGCAGTAGTCTTCGTTGCACAGGAACGAACCGCCGCGGATGACCCGCTTGGGCGCGTCGAGCGGAACACCGGGCTCGCCGGGATCGTAGGAGTCGGCGGGCCCCTGGGGGTTGTCGATGGGATGGACCGGCAGCCTGGACTGCTGCACGAAGTAATCGGCGCGATACCAGTCGGCCACCCACTGCCAGGCGTTGCCGGTCATGTCCAGCAGGCCATAGCCATTGGGCGGGAAGGTGCCGGCCTCGACCGTGCCGGCCGCGCCGCCCGCGCGCGGGCTGACCACGGGAAAGCGGCGCTCGCGCACGTCCCAGTAGTTGGCCTGGCGCGCGCCGTCCAGCAGCGGCTCGTCGCCCCAGCCATAGGTGGCCTGTTCCAGGCCGCCGCGCGCGGCGAATTCCCATTCAGCCTCGGTCGGCAGGCGCTTGCCCGCCCACTTGGCATAGGCCAGCGCATCGGCATGGCTGACCTGGACCACCGGGTGGCCGCCCTTGCCCTCGATGGAACTGCCCGGCCCCTGGGGATGACGCCAGTCCGCGCCCGGGACGTAGCGCCACCAGCGGGAATAGTCGTCCAGGCGCACGGGCCGGTCGGTGCCGACGAACACCATGGCCCCGGGCACCAGCACGTCGTCAGGCGGGCGCGGGGTGCCGGGCGGCAGTTGCACGCGCACGCTTTCCCAGTCCGGCTTCTGCTCGGCGGTGGTGACATAGCCGGTCTCGTGCACGAAGCGGGCGAACTGGTCGTTCGTGACGTGCGTGACGTCCATCCAGAATCCCGGAACGCGCACCTCGTGCGTGGGGCGTTCGTTGGGATAGGCCAGCTTGTGGTCGCTGCCCATCAGGAACACCCCGCCCGGCACCCAGGCCATGTCCTTGGGCGTCTTGATGCCATCGCCCAGGACGACGCGCGGCTTTTGCGCGGGACGGCTGCGCCAGGCCTGCCAGCCCAGGACGCCGCCTGCCGCGGTACCCGCGGCCGCCAGGGCCACGCCGCCCACCAGCAGGCGCCGGCGGCTGTTCTTCAGGTCAATAGATGCCATGGCTCTTGGGGCAGGTCTTGCCCAGGTTGTTTCGAACGATCTGGCCATCGGCGTCGTTGGTGCGCCCATCGAGCACGTTGGCGATCACGAAGTCGTAGACGCTGGACAGGCCCCAGTCCCGGGCCAGCCGGCTCCAGTTGGACAGGTCCTCGGCATCGACCACGCCGTCGCGGTTGCCATCGCCCGGGCAGTCAGGATCGGCAGCCAGCATGTCGTCGAGCTTGGCGCGCAGGTCGGCATAGGCGGAGCTGGCCTCGGCAGTGGCCGGCGGCAACAGGTTGCGATCGGGCGTGTCGAGCAAGGGCTCAGGTGCGGCCTGGTCCACCTCGTACAGTTCCTCGGTCACGATCGTCGTACCGCTGTCGCTCGCGCTGTCGTAGGCCTGGCGGGTATTGCGGACCAGCTTGTAGCGGTCGTCGCGGATCGCCGCCGATATCTCGGGCAGGATCTCGAGCTGATCGCGGTCGGCCTTGTAGAGCGCCTGGTTGACGCTCCAGCACGAGCCGTAGCCGGCTCCTCCGTTGGGAATCACCGAGGGATCGTCGTAGCCGGCGCCCCACCACGTGCCCTGGTTGTCCTCGCACACGCTCTTGGAGACGGGGATCTGGGTGCAGCTCGTATTGATCACGCAGGCGCCGTTGCGTCCGCCCTCGGCCTGCTGGTTGTAGCCGCCGATGGTGAAGTTGACGGTGCGCAGGCTGGGCTGGTCGGGGTGGGTCAGGTAGGGCAGGATGGCCACCGAGTCGATCGTGCGCGGGACCGCCGCGTGCGCGTCGATGCCGGCCACCTCGCCGAAGAACTGGAACAGGTCCACCATGTTGACCATGTGATCGACCTCGCGGTCGGGCTGCGCGACCTGGGGCCCGGCAATGATGAGCGGATCCCAGACGCCCGTCTGGTAGGCCGTGCCCTTGGCCTGCGAACCGCTGAACGGCAGCTTGACCGCCGAGCCCAGCGTGCCGTTGTCGCCCACGATCACGATCACCGTGTTGGCGGCCTTCGGGTCGTACTGCAACTGGCCGTCATCGCTCCGGCGCGCCAGCCCGGTCTCGACCAGCAGGCGGCCGAACTCGGTGTCCAGGGCCTCGGTCATCTGGTCCTGGATGCGGCGGCCGGTCAGCGTGCCGTTGCAGTCCCAGCCGTCGGCCGTCGCGTTGCCGCTGGCCGGCACCAGGCTGCGAGGCGGCTGCTGCCAGGGCGTATGGGCCGCGCTGTAGCTGACGGTGGCCATCCACGGCCGCGACGACGGACGCGACTTGATCCAGTCGATGGCGGCATCGGTTTCGATGCGCGTGCGATAACCGCGCGCACGCGGGTCGCTCAGCGGAACTTCCGTGACCTTGCCGCCGTCGATGATCACCAGCGGCGACACGTAATACGCGTTCTCGCGCTCGAAATTCAGCGTGGCCGGCGCCGTGCCACAGCTCTCACGGGGCACGAAGATGCCCCCCGCGGACAGGCATTGCAGGCCAGCCGCGTCCTGCAGGGGCGAGGTGCGGCTGACCGTCGTGCAGCTGTTGTCGGCCTGGTAGCAGGCCCCCGTGTCCGCGCCGCCGGCGGCCTTGCCCGGCACGAAGCCGCAGGCATAGGTCTTCTCGGCCGCGATGCCGCCCGCGGTCGAGTCGATCGAGCCGGGCAGCCCGCCGATCCAGCCGTAGAAGTGGTCCCAGCCCAGCACGCTGGGCGTGGCGTTGCCGGCCTCGTTGTTCTCGGGGCCGGCCAGGTGGAACTTGCCGAACATCGCGCTTTCGTAGTTGGCCCGCTTGAGCAGCTTGGGCACCGTCACCTCGTACGGCGACACCTGCGAATTGGCGAGATCGTTGGGCCCGATGGCCTGATAGATGCGGGTGCGGGTCGGGTAGCGGCCCAGGAAAAAGGCGGCCCGGCCCGGCGAGCACTCCGGCATCGACCAGGTATTGCGGAAGCGCACGCCGGCCGAGGCGACCGCGCCGATGTTGGGCATGCTGGGCGCGGTGGCGCCGCCATAGCCGAAGGCGGCCATCTGGTCGATGCCCACGTCATCCATCACGACGAACAGGATATTGGGCGGATTGGCATCCGGCCCCTCGGCCTGGCCATCGCCGCTGCTGGACGAGCCGCCGCCGCAGCCGGCCAGTCCCGTGACGGTGGCGGCTCCCACCGCCGCCAGGCGCTGGATGTATCTTCTCATTGGTATTCCCCCAGGACTCGCGCAGTCGATCGCCGCGATGGGCGCATCTTAGTCACGCCTGGGCCGCCGGTTGAATACCATGTACATGGTATGGTCGGCGCGGTTCCCTCTGCGATACTTGCTCAATCGAGAAATGCGCACTCGCCATGGGCCGACGGGACGGCCGCGGCGGCAGTGCGGCCAGGAGATCTGCAATGACGACGGGTCCGCTCAGGATTCTGCTGACCGAAGACGATGGGCCCATACGCGAGCGCCTCGCCCGCATCATCGGCGAATGGCCCGAGGCGGACCTGTGCGCGGCCTGCGCCAACCTCGAGGAAACCCTGATCGCCATCGGCGCCAACGAGATCGACCTCCTGATCACCGACCTCAACCTGCCGGACGGCAGCGGCATCGACGCCATCCGCTTCCTGGCCAAGCGGCAGCCCAAGGCCGAGGCGATGGTCATTTCCATCCTGGCCGACGAGCGCTCCGTCCTCGACGCGATCGAGGCGGGCGCCGCCGGCTACCTGCTCAAGGATGCCGACTCCATCGACCTGCTCGACGCGATCCGGGACGTCATGGCCGGCCGCTCGCCCATTTCCTCGCGCATCGCCCGCGTCCTGGTCCGCCGCCTGGCCGAACAGGGGCATGTGGCCAGCGACACGGCGCAGGCAGCGGACAAGCCCTCCCTGACCGAACGCGAGATGGACATCCTGTGGGGCATCGCCAAGGGCTACACCTATGGCGAACTGGCCGACAAGCTCGCCATTTCCCGGCAGACCGTTCCCGTTCACATCCGCAACATCTATCGCAAACTGCAAGCCACCAACCGTTCCGAAGCCGTCTTCGAAGCCTCGCGGCTCGGGCTCATCAAGCTGTGATGGGACTGCGCGCAGGCCTGTCGCACGATCATGGAAGACTGCTCGCCGGGATCGTCCTGATCGCGCTGATCCTGGCGATCGGCGCGCTGCCCCACCTCGTGGACACGTCCCCGCCACCGGACGCCCTGGCGATCACCCAGGCCCGCTTCATCCAGGAAGGGGAAAGCCCGGAACAGACCGTCCCCCTGCCCCATCAATGGATGCCCGAGACGCTGTACGAGCTCACGACCGGCAGCTATCGCCTTTCCTTTCACCTCTCGGACGTGCCCGACGAGTCGATGTTCCTGTTCATCCCCGCCGTGCGCCATCGCGTCGAAGCCTGGGTGAACGGCCGGAGAGCGGACACGGCGCCGGATACCGTGTGGTCGACGCCCACCAGCGGTTATTCCTTCCTGGCGCGGATTCCCGACGGCGCGATTCACGCGGGCGACAACGAAATCCTGCTGCGGCAGACCCGCAAGATCGGATGGCTGCCGGGCCGCCTTTCCCAGGTCAGCGTGGGAACCGCCGCCGCGGTCATGCCCGCGTACCAGTTGTCGAATTTCCTGATCGAGGAAATCCGCGCCATGACCTTCGCCCTGCACATCGCCCTGACGATAGGCATCGCCAGCATCTGGACCGCCCGCAGGCACGACCCGGTCTTTGGATGGCTGGCCGCGATGTCGGTCACCAGCATCCTCGTCGTTCTTGGCCAATCCCCGCACGCCCCGCTGGGCACCTTGCAACAACTCCAGACGATCTCGCTCGTGTCCGCCGTCGGCCTGATGGCGATCGGCATGGCCCTGGCCATCGTGGGACGGCGCCGCCCCAGGCAGTTGCTGCCGGCCGTCATCGCCGTTCCCGCCTTCCTCCTGGTCCTGGGACAGACCGGGCTGGTTCCGTTTCCGGTGATCGGACTCCTGAGCGCCTGCATCACGCTGACCGCCTATGTCGTCGCCGCCGGCATCCTGGCGCATCAGTTCGCGCAGGACAGGAACTGGGATGCCGCCATCATGGTGGGCCCCTGCGCGCTGACGGTCTGGTTCGGCGTGCACGACATCCTCGTGGTGACCGGACGATACGACGATCCTTTCCTCCTGGCCTCGTACGCCCGCACCTTGATGCTGCTGGCCATCATGGTCATCCTGATGAGCCGGCTGGCCCGCAGCCTCAACAGCCTGGACCACGCCAACGACACGCTCCGGCAGAAACTGGCGGCGCGGGAGACGGAGCTGGGACTGCTGCACGAAAAGGAAAAGGTCCACGCCAGCCAGATGGTGCGCGAACAGGAGCGCCAGCGCCTGATGCGGGACCTGCACGACGGGATGAGCGGCCACCTCGTCGCCATCATCGCGCTGGCCGAACGCAACCAGGAAGGCGGCCACGCCATCGAGCGCGCGGCCCGCGCCGCGCTCGACGACCTGCGGCTGGTGGTCCATTCCCTGGACCTGGGCGACGGCGACCTGGGCGTGGCCCTGGCGGCCTTCCGCGAACGGCTGGAACCGCAATTGCGGCGCCTGGGCATCGAATTCCACTGGTCCACCGAGAAACTGCCCGCGGTAACCGGCGTCACGCCCCAGAACGCCCTGTCCGTGCTGCGCATCCTCCAGGAAGCCGTCACCAACGCCATCCGCCACGGGCCCGCGCGTCGCCTGGCTATCGAAGGCAGGACGACCGAGGACGGAATGGCGGCGCTATCGGTGTTCAACGATGGCGGCCGGCCGCTCCAGGCCGGCGCGGGGAACGGGCTGCGCAACATGCACCGCCGGGCTCGCGAGCTGGGCGGGCGTGTGGCGTTCACGATGGGAGAAGATGGCGCGCGGCTGTTGCTGGTGCTTCCGGCGCGGTTGCCGGAATGAGCAGACCGCAGCCGCGCATGAAACAGATCGCATGCTTCGCCTTGGCCATCGGCAGCCTGCTGGCCTGGCCCGCGGCAGACGCCGCGAACCAGCCATGCTCCGGCCGCAAAGGCGGCATCGCCCAGTGCGACGGCGACACGTTCATCTGCAACGACGGCTCGATCAGCGCCTCGAAGAAGTCCTGCCAGGCGACCTTCGGCGGCAAGCAGGGACTGATGGCGGCGCCAAAGCGGGCCGCGCCGGCCGCGGACGGATCATGCAATTGCCGAAGCGGGACGTACTGCACGGGCCCCCGCGGCGGGGTGTACTGCCTCACGGACAGCGGAAACAAGAGCTACCGAAGGAAGTAGCGCGATGCGGCGAGCCAAGTGCTGAAAACAAAACGGCCCGCATTGCTGCGGGCCGTATCAATTCTTGGTGGCGCATCCCTGATTCGAACAGGGGACCTGCGGATTATGATCCCCACAAGCCATAAATAGACAGCAAAATAAAGTCTTTTAAATCACTAACTTGCAGCACCATCCAAGCTTTACTGCAAGCCGAAATTATACTTTTTTGTGCCCATTTCTTCCTTTTTAGGCACGTTTTGGTCACACGCCCTGGACCCGAGTTTTCACTTGACGCGTCGCCGTCGCGACGGCCGGGCCGGCCGATCTGAAAATCCACAAGAGGATTTCCGCCGGTCGTGACAAGATCATTCAGGTCGTCTTCTTTCGTTGAAGCGACCATGAAAAAGCTCCCTACCCTGATCTTCTACCTGAACCTCCTTACCGCCTATCTGACACCAGCGGCGCCAGGCTTGGCCACCGCCTGGCGCATCCTGCATCCGCAACTCGCTGGGTGCCTGTGCTGTCGCCACACGATGGCGAACCGAAGCAATGCGCTGAGGAGCGCTTCGTAGTTTTGAGCGCGACAAGTGCGATCCTTGGGGTTGGGTTAACGACGACTACCTGAAAGGTTAACCAGCATTGCGGCTATGTAACAAAAATATACAGACTTCTATCTCCACACCATTGGAGACAAGTGATGGCTCAAAACGCTGAGATCAAGTGCATCAACAAGGTTCCGCGCAACGATCCGAACGAATCGATCACGCACGTGGGGGGTTACGGCTCCAGCCGCTGGAAATTGACTCTTGCAGACGCGATCGGGAGGATCGAGCGAGGTGAGTGGAATTTCTATGTTTCGGTTGATGGCCGGACCGTCTGGGTCGAGGTAGCCACCAGCCGCGGGGGAAACAAATACCTGCGCACTCAACCCGACGCGACGCAGAAAAACAACCTTCTGAGCTTGCCTGAATGCCCCTGAAGCAGGGAGCGAGGACCGCCAGACCTTCGCGGACCTCGCTCCACGTTGGGATAGCAGTGGCAGCAAAACTAGAATGGTTGTATTTGATGGTCAAAACTTACCCGGGGGCCGTATGGTCGAATTCACGCTGAAGCCCGATGGAACTCTGCTACCAGCACTCCAGCCCGACGATATTCGCATCAATTTGCTGGAGGTCGCGACTATTTCGATTTCGGATGGCGATGGAAAACGCACAGTATCCGGCGAATACCACGATGGCAGTAGCTTCAAAGTCACCATTGATCGTATCAACGAGACCTTCACTGCCAATCTTAAAGGCGGTCTTACGGAGGTCTCTGACTCCACCGACAAGTCCTCGTGCGTGCTAACCCTCCTTCCGAAGACCCGTCTGGTTTCTAAGCGAACACACTAGACAACAAAAAGCCCCGGCGCGTTTCCACGCCAGGGCTGAGCTTCGACAAGCCCCCTGTCCCACTGGACGCGATCCAGCCTGTTCACATCGCCAAGTACATCCGCTGGCGGATGAAGCAAGCGGCGGATTGGTACAAGGACAAAGGCCAGCCGGTTCCTCAGAACGCTGGCCATGTAAGAGCCAACAGGGACATCGCCCTCTTTAGCACCATCTTCAACTATGCACACGAGGTGGGTCTCACCAGCGCACCGAACCCGGCTCAGGGGGTGCGGAAGAACAAAGAATCTGATCGAGATGTGTACGTCGAGAACGGCCTATACAAAGCCGTCTACGACAAGGCTGATCAACCCTTGATGGACGCCATGGACGTGGCTTACCTCACGGGTCAACGCCCCGCAGATACCCTGAAGCTCTCTGAAGACCACATCATCAATGGGCAACTGGAACTTCAACAAGGTAAGACGAAGAAGAAGCTACGTATCCAGATCATCGGCAAATTGGCACAGGTGATCGAACGGATCCTAGCCCGTAAGGCCACCTACAAGGTTGCCAGCAGAAAGCTGATCGTGAACGGGCAGGGGCAAGCCCTGGGACGTGAAGCGCTTCGCAGCCGTTTCGATAAAGCACGAGAAGCAGCCAACATCCGGAAGTCTGCATTTCAGTTCCGGGGTCTTCGAGCTAAGGCAGGTACGGATAAAGCCGAATCGTCCAAGGACATTCGACAAGCTCAGAAGCAACTTGGGCATGCCTCGGTGGCCATGACCGAGACCTATGTCCGCAAGAGGAAGGGGGATGTGACGACGCCCACGGAATGAATTTTGCGGAATAACGCCGTTTTTGCGGAACAAAACAAAAGTGCCCACTTACGTGGGCACCCTTGTGAAATTTGGTGGCGCATCCCTGATTCGAACAGGGGACCTGCGGATTATGATTCCGTCGCTCTAACCGGCTGAGCTAATGCGCCAAAAAAGCCAAGACCGCGATTATATACAGTCAGGAAACGGGACGCAAATGGACAGCCATGCCCAGACCAGGGCCCCTGAAGCACCCAAAAAAATGGCCCGACAGTAAACTGTCGGGCCAATAGGGAGCACACAATGCCGCGCCTCAATATGCTCGCGGGGGAAGCGCGGTATCGGTGTCGGACAACAACCCTGCCAGGCGCTGGGGATCTGCGGATTCCGCCGGCGCCCGTAGCGGCAAAGCAATCATCTGAGGCTTCAGTCTAGCCCGGAGGGACTGACAGAGACCTGAACACGGCGCCCGCGTGGCGTCCGGCCAACCGTGCCCCCTCTGTTAAAATGTCCTGTTCCGCCTTTCTGCCCCCGGGCTATAACCCCGTCACGGCAATCGACATGAGCCATCCCACTCCCCGCAAGCTGTACATCCGCACCTTCGGCTGCCAGATGAACGAGTACGACTCGGACAAGATGGTGGACGTCCTGAACGCCGACCAGCCGCTGGAAATCACCGACCGTCCCGAAGACGCGGACATCATCCTGTTCAACACCTGTTCGGTGCGCGAGAAGGCGCAGGAAAAGGTCTTCTCCGACCTGGGCCGCGCCAAGATGCTCAAGCGCGAGAAGCCCGACCTGGTCATAGGCGTGGGCGGCTGCGTGGCCAGCCAGGAAGGCGATGCCATCGTGGCGCGCGCGCCCTATGTCGACGTGGTGTTCGGTCCGCAGACGCTGCACCGGCTGCCCGAGCTGATCGCCAGGCGGCGCGCCTCGGGCGTGTCGCAGGTGGACATCAGCTTCCCCGAGATCGAGAAGTTCGACCACCTGCCGCCGGCCCGGGTGGAAGGCGCCACCGCCTTCGTGTCGATCATGGAAGGCTGCAGCAAGTACTGCAGCTTCTGCGTCGTGCCCTATACCCGCGGCGAGGAAGTCTCGCGCCCGTTCGAGGACGTGCTGACCGAGGTCGCCGACCTGGCGGACCAGGGCGTCAAGGAAGTGACGCTGCTGGGGCAGAACGTCAACGCCTATCGCGGCAGCATGGGCGGCTCGACCGAGATCGCCGATTTCGCGCTGCTGCTGGAATACGTGCACGACATCCCCGGCATCGAGCGCATCCGCTACACGACCTCGCACCCCAAGGAAATGACGCCGCGGCTGATCGAGGCCTACGCGCGGCTGCCCAAACTGGTGTCCTTCCTGCACCTGCCGGTGCAGGCGGGCAGCGACCGCGTGCTGGCGGCGATGAAGCGCGGCTACACGGCGCTGGAGTTCAAGTCCATCGTGCGCAAGCTGCGCGCCGCCCGGCCCGGGCTGTCGCTGTCGTCGGACTTCATCGTGGGCTTTCCCGGGGAAACCGAAGAGGACTTCGAGAAGACCATGCGGCTGATCGACGAGGTCGGCTTCGACACGTCGTTCTCGTTCGTCTATTCGCGCCGCCCCGGCACGCCGGCGGCCGATCTGGCCGACGATACGCCGCAGGCCGTCAAGCTCGCGCGCCTGCAGCGCCTGCAGGCGCTGATCAACGACCAGGCCGCGGCGATCAGCCAGGGCATGGTCGGCACCACGCAGCGGGTCGTCGTCGAAGGCCCGTCGCGCAAGGATCCCAACGAACTGATGGGCCGTACCGAGAACAACCGTATCGTGAATTTCCCCGCGCCCGCGCGGCTGGTCGGCCAGGTGGCCGACATCCGCATCACCACGGCGCTGTCGCACACGCTGCGCGGCGAGGTCGTGACGCGCGAGACGGCCGGAGGGGTGTCCGCATGACGGCCGCCTCCCGCGCTTCCCACCGCCGCGCCGCGCCGGTCGTCGTCTCGCTGGGCGACGACAACGCCCGGCTGTCGAATCTTTGCGGCCCACTGGACGAGAACCTGCGTCAGCTGGCCGCCGCCTACGGCGTCGAGCTGGCGCGCCGCGGCCACCGCATCACGCTGGAAGGCGAACGCGCCGACGCGGCCTCGGCGGCACTGCAATATCTGTACGAACACGCCGACCAGCCGCTGTCGGTGGACCAGCTGCAATTGAATCTGGTCGAGCTGGGCGCGATGACCGCCGCCCACGACACCGACGAGGACACGCCGCCGCAGGGCGCCCCGGGCGAGACCGAGGTGGTGCTGCGTCTGCCGCGCCGGCAGGACCTGCGCGGCCGCACGCCTCGCCAGCGCGACTACCTGCGCAACATCCTGACGCACGACATTTCTTTCGGCATGGGTCCGGCCGGCACCGGCAAGACCTATCTGGCCGTGGCCTGCGCCGTCGATGCCCTGGAGCGCGAGTCGGTGCGCCGCATCGTGCTGACGCGGCCCGCGGTCGAAGCGGGCGAGCGGCTGGGTTTCCTGCCGGGCGACCTGACGCAAAAGGTCGACCCCTACCTGCGCCCGCTGTACGACGCGCTGTACGACCTGATCGGCTTCGAACGCGTGACCAAGCTGTTCGAGAAGCAGACGATAGAGATCGCGCCGCTGGCCTACATGCGCGGGCGCACGCTGAACCATGCCTTCGTGATCCTGGACGAGGCGCAGAACACCACGCCCGAGCAGATGAAGATGTTCCTGACCCGCATCGGCTTCGGCAGCAAGGCGGTCATCACCGGCGATCCGTCGCAGGTGGATTTGCCCAAGGGCCAGCGCAGCGGCCTTTTGGATGCCTCGCAGGTGCTGGCTTCGGTACAGGGCCTGTCGTTCACCCAGTTCACCAGCGGCGACGTCGTGCGCCACCCGCTGGTGGCGCGCATCGTCGACGCCTACGAGAAACATGGCCAGCAGCAAGCCCCGGGCCGCTGACGCGCCCGCCGCCGCGCCGGCGCTGTCCCTTGCGATCCAGTACGGGCGGGAAGAGCCTCGGCTGCCGCGCTGGCGGCTGCGGCGCTGGGTGGCCCAGGCGCTGCGGGCGCCCGAACTGGCCGGCGTGGCGGGGGTCGTCCTGACGCTGCGGCTGGTGGGCGCCGCCGAGGGCAGGCGGCTGAACCGCGATTTCCGCCAGCGCGACTATGCCACCAACGTGCTGACCTTCGAGTACGGCGCGGATCCGGATGGCGTGGTGGGCGGCGACATCGTGCTGTGCCTGCCGGTGCTGGCGTCCGAGGCGCGGGCGCAGAAAAAGCCGTTTTTGCATCACGCCGCCCATCTGGTGGTCCACGGCGTGCTGCATTCCCTGGGCTACGACCACCTGAACGACCGCGACGCCCGGCGGATGGAGGCCCTGGAGACCCGTATCCTGGCCGAGATGGCAATACCCGACCCGTATCGGGTATCCTAAACTTTTGCAACACTTGTCCTATTGGACGATGTCAGACACCTCCCCTAGTCCGGCGTACGTTTCGCGTACGCCCAAACAACCTCCCAGAACCTTCTTCGAACGGCTTTCGGCGCTGATCCACCGCGAACCGGAAGACCGCGAGGACCTCAAGGCCGTGCTCGAGGCCGCCTACAGCCGCGACCTGCTCGACGCCGAGGCGTTGTCCATGATCGAGGGCGTGCTGGCGGTTTCCGAGCTCACGGCGGGCGACATCATGATCCCGCGCTCGCGCATGGACATGCTGGAAGTCTCGCAGCCCATCGACGTCCTGCTGCCCACCATCATCGAGACCGCGCATTCGCGCTTCCCGGTGTTCGAGGACAGCCGCGACAACGTCATCGGCATCCTGCTGGCCAAGGACCTGCTGCGCTACATGATCGACCGCGAACTCGACCTGCGCACGCTGCTGCGGCCGGCGGTCTTCATTCCCGAATCCAAGCGGCTGAACGTGCTGCTGCGCGAATTCCGCAGCAATCGCAACCATATCGCCATCGTCGTCGACGAGCACGGCGGCACCGCCGGCCTGATCACCATCGAGGACGTGCTCGAGCAGATCGTGGGCGAAATCGAGGACGAGTTCGACGACGCCGCCGTCGAGCAGTCCATCTTCCCCGACGGCAAGAACCGCTGGCGGGTCATGGCGCTGACCAACATCCGCCGCTTCAACGAAACGTTCGGCTCGTCGCTGGACGACGACGAATACGACACCGTGGGCGGCTGGATGGCCGGCACCCTGGGCCGCATCCCCCGGCGCGGCGACCGCATCGAACGCGACGACCTGCGCATAGACGTGATCCGCGCCGACGCCCGCCGCGCGCTCTGGCTGCGCGTCTCCCGCCTGGCAGCTGGCTCCGCGCCGGCCTCCCCGCTCCCCAACCAAGGTTGACTCCGCCCGTGCCCCTGTCTTATGCCGCGCTGGCCGGAGCGCTGATCCTCGGCATGCTACAGGGGTTGGCCTTCGCGCCCACTCCGTTTCCAGCCTGGTTCCTGCCGGTGCTGCAGTTATCCACCTTCGGCGGCATGAGCTGGCTGATCTGGCGCGCCACGAGCCTGCGGGGCGCCATATGGATCGGCGCGGCCTTCGGCGCCGGCACCTTCCTGGTCGGCGTGTCCTGGATCTACATCAGCCTGCACGTCTATGCCTTCATGGCGGCGCCGCTGGCGGCGCTGGGCGTGGGCCTGCTGGCCGCCTATCTGGCGCTGTATCCCGCGCTGGCCACCGGCGTGGCATGGTGGCTGTCGCAGCGGCCAACCGCCGCGGACGGCCCGGCCCGGCTTGCCTCGCCACTGACCTGTGTGCTGGCGATGGCGACGGCCTGGACCGGTGCGGAATGGCTGCGCGGCGTCCTGTTCACCGGGTTCCCCTGGCTCAACATCGGCTATGCCCACGTCGACGGCCCGCTACAAGGCTGGGCGCCGCTGCTGGGCGTCTACGGCGTGGCCTTCACCGCCGCGCTGACCGCCTCGGGGCTGGTCTGGGCGGCCAGCGCCGCCGCCGAGCGCGGCACCGCCAGTCTCGCGGCCGCGCTGCGCCCGGGATGGCGGGCGCCTGCGGCGGCGCTGGCCGTGCTGCTCGTCGGCATGGCGGGCGCGGCCTGGAACTGGGTGCGCCCCTACGGCGCGCCGCTGACGGTCCGGCTGGTGCAGGCCAATATCCCGCTGGCCGACAAGTTCGATCCGGCCCAGATCTGGCAGGGCATGGACCTGCACCGCGATCTGGCCGAGGCGCCGCGGGCCGACGGCAAGCCCATTGCCCTTACGCTGCTGCCCGAGACCGCCGTGCCGGTATTCCAGGACCAGCTCAGCGCCGAGGCCTGGAAGGAATGGGTGGACAGCGCCGCGCTGCGCGGCGGCACGTTCGCGCTGGGCGTAGCCATGCGCGACATCCATCCCGACCGCGACTACTACTACAACAGCGTCATCTCGCTCGATGGCCGCAGTTCGCCGGAACAACTGGTAGCCGGCCGCGTCGCGCACCGCTACGACAAGCGCCATCTCGTCCCCTTCGGCGAATTCGTGCCGCCCGGCTTCCGCTGGTTCGTGGATGAAATGGTCATGCCGCTGGGCGACTTCGACCGGGGCCGGGAACGGCAGAAACCGTTCGACATCGGCGGCCAGTACATCGCGATGAACATCTGCTACGAAGACGTGTTCGGCGAGGAACTGCTGCCCGCGGTCCGGCCCGGCCCGACCGATCCTGGCGCCACCATCCTCGCCAACGTCAGCAACCTGGCCTGGTTCGGCAATTCACTGGCGCTGCCCCAGCACCTGCAGATGTCGCGCATGCGGGTGCGCGAGACCGGGCGCCCCATGCTGCGCGCCACCAACACCGGCATGACGGCGGTGGTGGACGAGCGGGCGCAGGTGGTGGGCGAACTGGCGCCGCACAGCGTCGGCGCGCTGGACGCGACGGTGCAGGGCACCACGGGGCTCACGCCCTACGCACGCACCGGCAACGTGCCCATCCTGTTCATCGTCGCGGCCCTGCTGGCGGTGCTCGGCTGGCTGCGGATCCGTCGCGTGGACTGATACGCCGCGGCGCCCCGGGGCGCCATCCCTCCGCATTTCGCCAGGGCCAGTTAAAATCCAGGGTTTCGCCGTGCCGCAAGGCCGCCCGCGGCCGCATCTACTCCAACACCATGCTGACATTTCAACAAATCATTCTCCGACTCCAGGAATACTGGAGCCAGCAAGGCTGCGCCCTCCTGCAGTCCTACGACATGGAAGTCGGTGCCGGTACGTCGCACACCGCCACGTTCCTGCGGGCGCTCGGCCCCGAGCCCTGGCGCGCGGCCTACGTGCAGCCCTCGCGCCGCCCCAAGGACGGCCGCTACGGCGAGAACCCCAACCGCCTGCAGCACTACTACCAGTACCAGGTGGTGCTCAAGCCCTCGCCCCCGAACATCCTCGACCTCTACATCGGTTCGCTGCAGGCGCTGGGGATCGATCCCCAGGAACACGACATCCGCTTCGTCGAAGACGACTGGGAAAACCCGACGCTGGGCGCCTGGGGACTGGGCTGGGAGGTCTGGCTCAACGGCATGGAAGTGACGCAGTTCACCTATTTCCAGCAGGTCGGCGGCATCGACTGCAAGCCCATCATGGGCGAGATCACCTATGGCCTGGAACGCCTGGCCATGTACCTGCAAGGCGTCGAAAGCGTCTACGACCTGGTCTGGACCGAGGCGCCGGACGGCACGCGCGTCACCTACGGCGACGTCTACCACCAGAACGAAGTCGAGCAGTCCACCTACAACTTCGAGCATTCGTCGGCCGAGACCCTGTTCCGCCATTTCAACGACTACGAGGCCCAGGCCAAGCGCCTGGTGGAAGTGCCGCTGGCGCTGCCGGCCTACGAAATGGTGCTCAAGGCGGCCCACACCTTCAACATGCTCGATGCCCGGGGCGCGATCAGCGTCACCGAGCGCGCCGCCTACATCGGCCGCATCCGCAACCTGTCGCGCGCCATCGCGCAGGCGTACTACGAATCACGAGAACGACTGGGCTTTCCCATGCTTGCACGCAAGGAGGCCGCGTAAATGCCGGCCGCTCACCCCCTCCTGCTGGAACTGTTCACCGAGGAACTCCCCCCCAAGGCGCTCAACCGCCTGGGACAGGCCTTCGCCGAAGGCATCGCCGCCGGCCTGAAGAGCCGGGGCCTGCTGGCCGACGGCAGCACCACCACCGCCTATGCCACGCCGCGGCGGCTGGCCGTGCGCCTGTCGGCCGTGCTGCCGCAAGGGGCCGACAGCGAATTCTCCGAAAAGCTCATGCCCGTGAGCGTGGGGCTGGACGCCAGCGGCCAGCCCACGCCCGCGCTGCAAAAGAAGCTCGCGGCCAAGGGCCTGGAAGGCGTCGACGTGTCCGGGCTCGCGCGCGAGTCGGACGGCAAGAACGAACAGCTCGTCTATCGCGGCATCGCCAAGGGCGCGGTGCTGGCGCCCGCCCTGCAGGCGGCGCTGGAAGACACGCTGGGCAAGCTGCCCATCCCCAAGGTCATGAGCTATCAACTGGCCGACGGCGTCACCACCGTCCGCTTCGTGCGCCCCGCGCACGGCCTGGTGGCGCTGCACGGCGACACGGTGGTCGACATCTGCGCGCTCGGCCTGCGCGCCGGCCGCAACACGCGCGGCCATCGCTTCCAGTCGCGGGCGACGATCGAACTGCCCTCGGCCGACGCCTATGAAGCGCTGCTGCACGAACCGGGCCGCGTGATCGCCTCGTTCGACCAGCGCCGCGCCGCCATCGAACGCCAGCTGCGCGACCAGGCCGCGCGCCTGCAGGCCTCGCTGGGCGACGAGGCCGACGTGGCCTCGCTGCTGGACGAGGTGTGCGCGCTGGTCGAGTACCCCACGGTCTACGTGGGCGAGTTCGAATCCGAATTCCTTGCCGTGCCCCAGGAATGCCTGATCCTGACGATGCGGCTGAACCAGAAGTACTTCCCGCTGTTCGACGCGGCCACCGGCAAGCTGACGCACCGCTTCCTGATCGTCAGCAACATGGCCCTGGCCAACCCGTCCAACATCGTCGAGGGCAACCAGCGGGTCGTCCGGCCGCGCCTGGCCGACGCGCGCTTCTTCTTCGAGACCGACAAGAAGGTGCCGCTGGCCGGCCGGGTCGAACAGCTCGGCACCATCGTCTATCACAACAAGCTCGGCACCCAGCTCGAACGCGCGCAGCGCGTGCGCGCGCTGGCGCGCTGGGTGGCGGGCGCGATCGGCGCCGATCCCGAGCGCGCGGACCGCGCCGCGCTGCTGGCCAAGGCCGACCTGGTCACCGGCATGGTGGGCGAGTTCCCCGAACTGCAGGGCGTCATGGGCGCCTACTACGCGGCGGCCGACGGCGAGGCCTCCGACGTGGTCGAGGCCATCCGCCAGCAGTACCGCATCCGCCTGGACCAGCCCGTCGACGCCGACGGCGCCACCGCCGCCGCGCTGTTCGTGGCCGAGCGCGCGGAAACGCTGCTGGGCATCTGGAGCATCGGCCTGGTCCCGACCGGCGACAAGGACCCCTACGGCCTGCGCCGCGCGGCGCTGGGGCTGATCAGCGCGTTCGAGCAGCTCGACGCGGGTGGGCGCCTGTCCGCCGGCGGCGCCGGGCTCACGCTGGACGGCCTGCTGGCACGGGCGGCGGAAACCTTCGCCACGCCGCCCACGGCGGCCCAGATCGACGAGGTCCGCGCCTTCGTGTTCGAACGCTACCGCAACCAGCTGGCTGGCCAGTTCGACCGCGCCGCGGTCGATGCCGTGGTCGCCGTGGCGCCGCCCCTGGCCCAGGTGCCGGCGCGGGTGCGCGCGGTGGTCGCCTTCTCGGCGCTGCCCGAGGCCGCCGCGCTGGCTGCCGCCAACAAGCGCATCGGCAACCTGCTCAAGAAGGTCGAGGGCGAGCCGGGCGCGGTCGACGAAGCCTTGCTCAAGGAACCGGCCGAACAGGCGCTGGCGCAAGCCGTGCGCACGCTGCGGCCGCAGGCCGAGGGCAAGTTCGCGCAGGGCGACTTCGCCGGCGCCCTGACGGTGTTGTCGCAGGCCCGCGAGCCGGTCGACGCCTTCTTCGCCGACGTCATGGTCATGGCCGAGGATCCGGCCGTGCGGGCCAACCGCCTGGCGCTGCTGGCCGAACTGCACCGCACGATGAACCACGTGGCCGATCTGTCCCGTTTGGCAACCGCCTGACATGATGAGCCCCCCCCTACGCGCTGACGCGCGCCCCCCAGGGGGCGACGCAGGCGGACCGGCAAAGCCGGATCCGCTGCGTCCCGGAGCGAGTCGCGCCCGTTTCATGCGATGCGTATCGTGCCACACCATGGATACCTGACATGCCCACCACTCCTGCCCGCCCCAAGCTGGTGGTCCTGGACCGCGACGGCGTCATCAACCAGGACAGCCCCGACTTCGTCAAATCGCCCGACGAGTGGATTCCGCTGCCCGGCGCGCTCGAAGCCATCGCCCGCATCAACCAGGCCGGCTATCGCGTCGTGGTCGCCACCAACCAGTCGGGCCTGGGCCGCGGCCTGTTCGACGCGGCCACGCTGAACGCCATCCACGCCAAGCTGCGGGCGTCGCTGGCCAAGCATGGCGGCGCCATCGACGCCATCTTCATCTGTCCGCACGCGCCGGACGAGGGCTGCGACTGCCGCAAGCCGCTGCCCGGCCTGTATCGCGAGATCGCCCGGCGCTTCGAGTCCGACTTGCACGGCGTGCCCTCGGTGGGTGATTCGGCCCGCGACCTGGAAGCCGCCGCTGCCGCCGGCTGCACGCCCTGGCTGGTGCTGACCGGCAACGGGCCCAAGACCCTCGCCAAGGGCCAGCTGCCGGCGGGAACGGTGGTCTGGAACGACCTGGGGGAAGTCGCCGACGCGCTCGAAACCGCCGCCCAGGCCGAGGAGCACTGATGCGCTGGCTTCGCTCGCTGTTGTTCTCGATCTTCTTCATCGTCACGGTGATTCCCTACGCCATCCTCTGCGTGCTGTGGCTGCCCCTGCCCCTGCGGTGGCGCTACCGGTTCACGATAGGATGGCCGCGCCTGATGATCTGGGGCGGCCGCTGGATCACCGGCATGCGCTGGCGCATCAAGGGCTGGGACAATCTTCCCGACCAGCCGGCCATCCTGCTGCCCAAGCACCAATCGACCTGGGAAACCATGTTCTTTCCCGCCTGGATGCCGCGCGAAGTCTGCTACGTGTACAAGCGCGAGCTGAACTGGGTGCCCTTCTTCGGCTGGGGTCTCGCGGGGCTGCGCATGATCGCCATCGACCGCAAGAAAGGCAGCGACGCCTTCGAGCAGGTCGTGGCGCAGGGCCGCGAACGCCTGGCCGCGGGCCGCTGGATGGTCATGTTCCCGGAAGGCACCCGCATCGCCCCGGGCAAGAAGGGCAAGTACAAGAGCGGCGGCGCGCGCCTGGCCGCGCGCACCGGCGCGCTGGTCGTGCCCATCGCCCACAACGCCGGCGAATGCTGGCCGCGCAAGACCTTCGTCAAGCGTCCCGGCCTGATCACCGTCTCCATCGGCCCGCCTATCGATCCGCAAGGCCTGACCGCCGACGAGATCAACCGCCGAGTCGAGGACTGGATCGAGGCCGAGATGCGCCAGCTCAACCCCGAGCGCTATCCGGATACCCGGGGCGCCGAACGCGCCGCCGGCTAGCCTCCATGGCCACACGCCCCGCTTCCGACACCGGCGCGCCCCCGGCTCCGCAGCGGGAGTCCGGTCCCCACTCCGCGCAGCTCGACCTGTTCGCCGAGCCGCCCCAGGCCGTGGCCGTTCCGGCGCCGCCGCCACCCGTCGCCCGCGCGCCCGCCGCGCCGCCGCCTGCCCCCGCCATCCAGTTGCCGCCCGGCGCGCGCTGGCACGAAGTGGTGGCCGAGGGACAGCGGATACGCTTCGTCCTGCAACGCTCGCGCCGCCGCACCATCGGCTTCCTGATCGGCGACGACGGCCTGCGCGTGACCGCGCCGCGCTGGGTCGGCCTGGCCGAGATCGATGGCGCCGTCCGCGAGAAGGCGCGCTGGATCCTGTCCAAGCTGCACGAATGGCAGTTGCGCCGGGAACGCCTGGCGTTGAACCAGACGCGCTGGGAAGACGGCGGCGACCTGCCCTATCTGGGCCGCCGCATCGTCATGCGCCTGGACGCGCAGCGCGACACGGCGCTGGCCACGGCCGACCTCGACGCGCCCGCCGACGGCGACGTGCTCTGGCTGGGCCTGCCGTCCGACGCGACGGCGGCCCGCATCCGCGACACCGTCCAGGCCTGGCTGCAGGGCCGCGCCCGCGTCCTGTTCGACGTCCGCCTGCTGGATTTCCTGGCCCGCACCGGCCTGACCATCAACCGCTGGCGGCTGTCGTCGGCCGCCACGCGCTGGGGATCGTGCACCAGCGAGGGCAACATCCTGCTGAACTGGCGCCTGATCCATTTCCCTGTCGGCATCATCGACTACGTCATCGCGCACGAGTTGGCGCACCTGCGCGAGATGAACCACGGCCCGGGCTTCTGGGCCGAAGTCGGCCAGCTGATGCCCGGCTTCGAGGACGCCCGCGATACCTTGCGGCGCCACGATCCGGGCAGCCTGCCGCGGTTCGACTAGGCCTGTTTACACTAGGGCCTGTTCCCCTTCCCACGATTAGCGAGGTAACCCATGCGACTACTCCACACCATGCTCCGCGTCGGCGACATGCAGCGCTCGATCGACTTCTATACCAAGGTCCTGGGCATGCGCCTGCTGCGCAGCAAGGACTACCCCGACGGCAAGTTCACGCTGGCCTTCGTCGGCTATGAAGACGAGAAGGACGGCTCCGTGCTCGAACTCACGCACAACTGGGGCGTGGAGAAGTACGACCTCGGCACCGGCTACGGCCACATCGCCGTGGCGGTGGACGACGCCTATGCCGCCTGTGACCGCGTGCGCGAACTGGGCGGCAAGGTCACGCGCGAGGCCGGTCCCATGAAGCACGGCACCACGGTCATCGCCTTCGTCGAGGACCCGGACGGCTACAAGATCGAATTCATCCAGGCCAACACCCACAAGGACTGACGCGCTATCGCGGCGGTCGCTACCGGCCCGCCGCGCGCAGTCGCTCCAGCTCGGTGAAGAAGCCGTCCACCTTCGCCTGCCCTTCCCGCCGCAACGCCTCGTCGCGCCGCGCGCATCCCTGGGCGTCTTCCAGCGCGCCGGCCTGCCCCACCTGCCGCGAGACATCCTGCACCAGCCTGCACATGGGATGGCGGCGCCGGCCGAATGCCAGCAAGGCCTGCTCCGGCGTCGCTTCCGACCCCAGCGCCTCGGCCAGCACGACCGCATCCTCGAGCGCCATCGCGCCGCCCTGTCCCATGAAGGGCGTCGACGCATGGGCGGCATCGCCGATCAGCAGGATCCGCCCGCGGTGCCAGGGCAAGGGGGCGATCACCTCCTCCACGCCGGTGTAGAGCACCTCGGCGCCTTCGCCCAGCTGATCCAGGAAGGGCGCCGCCGGGCCCCTGAACTCGGCGAAGCGCTCGCGCATCAGCGCCGGCCACTCGGCACGCTCGTACCAGGAGTCCTGGGGTTCGAGCATCACGCCGAACAGGTAGAGCTTCTCGTCGCTGATGGGCATGATGCCCAGGCGCTTGCCCGTGCCCATCATCATGATCTTGGCATCGAGGCCCCGCGGGCGGTCGTGCACGCTGCGCCAGACGCCGAAACCCGAATAGCTCGGCACCAGTTCCGGAAACGCGTCGGCCCGTACCTGGGAGCGGATGCCGTCGGCGCCGATGACGAGATCGCAGGCGACTTGCGTGCCGTCGGACAAGGCCACGCGCATCGGTCCGTCGTCCTGGCCGGACGGCAGGCTTGCCAGCGTCGTGCCGAGCTTGAGCACGATGCCCAGCTCCTCGATGCGAGCCGCCAGGATGCGATGGAGTTCGGCGCGCTTGATGCCCAGGATGGCGGGCAGCCCGTCCAGCGAGGGATAGACCGTCTCGACGATGAACGAGCCGTCCGGGCCGAAATAGCGGTTGCGTCCGCCCGGCACGGCGAACCCCGCCTGGAGGATCGGCGCAAGCACGCCGATCTCGCGCAGCGCCCGCAGGCCATTGCTGTAGATGAAGAGGCCGGAACTCTGGAATTGCCAGGCCCGCTGTTTTTCCACCAGGGTCACGCGCATGCCCTGCTGCGCGAGCGCGATCGCGGCCGAACAGCCGGCGATGCCGGCGCCGACGATCAGGGCGTGGTCGATTCGAGGCATGATAATCTCCGTGTCGATGCCGTAAGTGTCGATGCCGCCGGCGCCCGCCTCAACCCTCGGGACGCCGGATCCGGGCACCAGGCGTCCGGAAATCCGCCACGCGGCCCCGCCCAGACCTCCGACCCCGCATGCACGCCTCCGGTGACCTCCTCAGCCGCCTGCTGGCCCACTGGCGATCCGATCGCGCGGTAACGGCCCGCTTCGCGCTGTCCGCGCCCTGGGCCCTGCGGTCGGACGGCGTGGAAGGCGCGCTGATCAGGATGGCAGCGGACACGCCCTACTGGATCGCCCTCGACCACGATACGCCGCAGCGGATCGAGGCCGGCGACATCCTGATGCTGCCCCACGGCGACGCCCACACCATCTCGTCCGCGCCCGGGCTGTCGGCGCGCCCCTTCCAGCCGCTGATCGCCGCGCACCAGGTCGGCGCCCACGGCGACCGGCCCATCGTGTTCTCGCACGGCGGCGACGGGCCGGTCACCGGCATGTTCTCGCTCCACCTGTGGATGCCGGACAGCGGGCCGGGCACGCTGGTCGACACCCTGCCCCGCCTGATCGTGATCCGCCAGCGCGAAACGCCGGTGACCGCGGCGCTGGCGCAGACGATGGCCTCGCTGGTCGACCAGTCGCTGCTGCAACCGCCGGGGTGGCAGTTGGCCACCGCGCGCATGGCCGACCTGCTGCTAGTGCACATCCTGGGGGAACATCTGCGCACATCGGCCGAACGCCGCACCGGCATGTTGCGCGGCATGGCGGACCAGGGCATCGCCCGCGCCATGCTGGCCATCCACGACCATCCCGGGCGCCCCTGGACGGTCGCCATGCTGGCCTCGGCCTGCTATCTCTCGCGCACCGTGTTCAGCGAACGCTTCCGGCAACTGGTCGGTATGACGCCCATGCAATACCTGACCTCATACCGCATGGCCGTCGCCGCCGAGAAACTCAAGGATCCCGCCCTGACCCTGGACGAGGTTGCCGCCGCCGTCGGCTACGAATCGGACAAGGCCTTCGCGCGCGCCTTCCAGCGCTGGAACGGCATGACGCCGGCGGCCTACGCCCGCCGCCGCTGACCACCCGCCAGGCTAGGGCATGCGAGCCTCTTTTAGTGTGAACAGGCCCTAATCGCTACAATCAGCGGACTGCCGCGCCCGCCGGGCCGGCGCCTTCCCCACTCCTGTCGCGCATGCTGAACAAACTCTGGCTGGGATTTTTCATCGCCGCGGCCGCCGCCGCCCTGGCGCGCTGGGGCATCGCCCACGACCCGTCGGTCTTCCAGGCCATGGTCGCATCGCTGTTCGCGATGGCCAAGCTGTCGGTGGAAGTCATGGTGCTGCTGTTCGGCACCATCGCGCTGTGGCTGGGCTTCCTGAAGATCGCCGAGCAGGCCGGGCTGGTCGATGCGCTGGCGCGCATCCTGGGGCCGCTGTTCGCGCGGCTCATGCCCGAGGTGCCGCGCGGCCATCCCGCCATCGGCCTGATCACGCTGAACTTCGCTGCCAACGTGCTGGGCCTGGACAACGCCGCCACGCCCATCGGCCTGCGGGCGATGAAATCGCTGCAGACGCTCAACCCCAGCACCACCACGGCCAGCAACGCGCAGATCCTGTTCCTGGTGCTCAATGCCTCGTCGCTGACGCTGCTGCCGGTCACCATCTTCATGTACCGCGCGCAGCAGGGCGCGGCCGATCCCACCCTGGTCTTCCTGCCCATCCTGCTGGCCACCAGCGCCTCGACGCTGGCCGGCTTCCTGTGCGTGGCGGCGGTGCAGCGCCTGCGGGTCTGGGATCCCGTGGTGCTGGCCTGGGTCGGCGGCACCGCGCTGCTGCTGGGCAGCTTCATGGCCTTCCTGTCCACGCTGTCGGTGGCGGCGCTGGGCGCGCTGTCCTCGCTGCTGGGTAACCTGACGCTGTTCGCGCTGATCCTGTTCTTCCTGGTCGTGGCCGCGATCCGCAAGGTTCCCGTCTACGAAAGCTTCATCGAAGGCGCCAAGGACGGCTTCGACGTGGCCAAGGGGCTGCTGCCCTATCTGGTCGCCATGCTGTGCGCGATCGGCGTGCTGCGGGCCTCGGGCGCGCTCGACTTCGTGCTGGACGGCCTGCGCCTGGCGATCCAGTGGCTGGGTTTCGACACCCGTTTCGTGGATGCCCTGCCGACCGCGCTGGTCAAGCCTTTCTCGGGCAGCGCGGCGCGCGCGCTGATGATAGAGACCATGCAGAACCACGGCGTGGACAGTTTCCCCGCGCTGCTGTCGGCCACGGTACAAGGCAGCACGGAAACCACCTTCTACGTGGTGGCGGTGTACTTCGGCGCGGTCGGCATCCAGCGCACGCGGCACGCCGTGGGCTGCGCGCTGCTGGCCGACCTGGCGGGCGTGCTGGCCGCCATCGGCGTGTGCTACTGGTTCTTCGGCTGATCGATCGGCCGCGCGCCCTTGGCGTGCGCGAACGCCCGCAGCGAATCGAGCATCAGCGCCAGCATGTGCGCCGCCGCCGGCGACAATGACCGGCCCGCGCCATGCAGCACGCCGACGCGGCGCTCGATGCGCGGCGCCGTCAACGGCACGAACGCCAGGTCGTGTTCCACCCCGGGCCGCGCCAGGGTCGGCAGCACGGTAATGCCCAGGCCCGCCTTCACGGCGGCGATCAGCGACGTGCGGTTCTTGATCACCAGATGGGGCCGCTGCAACAGCGCCGCCATGCGATGCTCGCGCAGTGCGTGGAAGGTGGTGTTCTCGATGATGGGTTCGCCTTCCAGTATCCGCCAGGGTACCGACCGTCCTCGCCCCGCGATGGGATGGTCGTGGCGGCAGACGACGCCGAACGTATCCTGGGCCACGGGTATGCAGCGCAGGCCCGCGAGATCCGCGCCCACGCCGGCGATGCCGAGCTGGGCCTCGCCGCTGGCCACCATGGGGCCGACCTGGGGCGAGGACACGTCGGCGATCTTCAGGCTGACGCCGGGATAGTCCACGGCGAAGCGCCGCAGCATCAGCGGCAGCCATTCCTCCGCCAGCGACGGCATGACGGCCAGGGCGATCGAGCCCTGTTCGCCCGCGGCCAGCAGGCCGACCTCGTTCTGCACGCGGTCGTGCAGCGCCACCAGCTCGCGCAGCAGCGGCAGCACCGATTCGCCCAGGGGCGTGAGGCGGGCCTGGTGTCCATGCTCGAACAGGTTGCCGCCTATCTGCGCTTCGAGATTCTGCATGGCCAGCGTGACCGCGGCCTGGGTGCGGTGAGTGTCCTCGGCCGCCGCCCGCAGGCTTTGCCGCGTGGCGGCGATGACGAACTGACGAAGCTGGGGGATCTTGAACGCGTCGGGCATGGAGATAACGGCCGATTTCCAATAAGACTTAATTTTAATTAAAAAAGTTAAAATTGTTAAAAGTCCAGGAAGAACGGATAGTGGGCGGCATCACCACGGCCAGACCGTGGGCAACGTCAACCGGAGACTTCATGTCCACTCCCGCATCCATGTGGCCGGGCGGCGCGCGCATCGTCGTGGCGCTGACCTTCCTGGTCGAAAGCTGGTCCGAGGGCAAGGCCCCGCCCTACTCGCCCATGACGAGTCCGCCCAAGCCGGGCGCGAAGGACCTGGCCGGCATCACCTGGTCGGAATACGGCGCGCGGGCCGGCGCCTACCGGCTGATGCGGCTGGCGCGCGATCGCGGGCTGCCCGCCACGTTCTGCGTCAACGCGCGGGTGGCAGAACTGTTTCCCGAGGTCATCCACGCCATCGTCGGCCAGGGCTTCGAGCTGGCCGGGCACAACTACGCGCAGGATGAAGTGCTGCCCGGCCTGGACGAGGCGCAGGAACGCGCCCTGATCCGCAAGAGCCTGGACATCCTGCAGCGCACCTCCGGCGTGCGGCCCCAAGGCTGGCTGAGCTCCACCATCGCGACCACCGAACGGACCGCGGACCTGCTGGCCGAGGAAGGCATGCTCTGGCACGGCGACTACAACTACCTGGACCTGCCCTGCCAGATCCAGACCCGGCACGGCGGCATGGTCGCCATCCCGCACAGCGACTTCGCCGACAACCGGGTGCTGCGCGCGGCTCCGCGCGACTTCTTCCAGTGCTACCGCGACACCTTCGATTTCCTGTATCGCAAGGAGCCGAACGCGTTCATCAACATCACCGTGCATGGCCACTTCGGCGGACGGCCGCTGATCAGCGCGATGCTGGACGAGGTGCTGGGCTACATCGCCTCCCATCCCGGCGTCTGGTTTCCCCGGCACGACGAACTGGCCCACTGGGTCAACGAAAACCGCATCGGCTTCATTTCCTATTCCGAGCGCTTCCCGCAGCAAGCCTGACACGGCGACGGCCGCCGCTCGCGCGGCCGCGACCACGAACATCAAGGAGACACCATGAACCCCATGAGGCGGGCGCTGGCCGCCCTGTGCCTGATGCCCTTGCCGGCATTGGCCGGAACCTATCCCGACCGCCCCGTCCGGGTGGTCGTGCCTTTCGCGGTGGGCGGCGCCGCGGACACGGTCGCGCGGTCCGTGGCCCAGAAGCTGGGCGAGGCGCTGGGCCAGGCCTTCATCGTCGACAATCGCGCCGGCGGCAACAGCATGATCGGCTCCGAACTGGTGGCGCGGGCCGCCCCGGACGGCTACACGCTGCTGATGCAGCTCGGGCCGCCCCACAATACGCTGCCGTTCTTCTCGCGCAACGTGCCCTACGACCCGGTCAAGGATTTCACGCCGGTGGCGATGATAGGCACGGCGCCGCAGGCCATGGTGGTCAACGCCAAGCTGCCCGTGAAAGACCTGAAGGAGTTCCTGGCCTACGCCAAGGCGCGGCCCGGCAAGCTCTCGTACGGGACGTCGGGCGTCGGTTCGTCCCAGCAGCTGGGCGGCGAACTGCTCAAGGCCTCGACCGGCATAGACATGATCCACGTGCCCTACAAGGGCGGCGCGCCGGCGCTCAACGACGTGGTGGGCGGACAGGTGCCGGTCGGCATCCTGGTGCTTTCCAACGTCTTGCCCCACGTGAAGGCGGGCAAGCTGCGCCTGCTGGGCGTGCTGCAGGCCGAACGGGCCAAGGCCGCGCCCGACGTGCCCACGCTGGCCCAGGCCGGCCTGCCCGGTTTCGCCGTACCCGACACCTGGGTGGGCCTGCTCGGCCCCGCCGGCATGCCGCCGGCCGTGATCGAGAAACTGCGCGCCGGCATCGAACAAGCCCTGGCCTCGCCCGATCTTCAGGAACGCCTGGAAACCGCGGGCTTCGAGGTCGAGGCGCATCCTTCTCCGGAAAAATTCGCCTCGCTGCTGGCCGGCAGCGTGGACACCTACCGGGGCATTGTCGCCAAGGCGGGCATCCAGCCCGAATGACGCGCCCGTCGCGGCGGGCCGGCGCGGTCAGGCCACGCCGGCTGCGTGCAGCACGTCGGCCATGGCGATGAACTGCGCGACCGACAACTCCTCGGCGCGCGCGGTCTCCGGTATTCCCAGTTGCTGCCACGGCACCAGCGCCGCCCAGTCGCCCATGCCCCGCCGCAGCATCTTGCGGCGCTGGGCGAATGCCCGGGCCACGGTGGCGGACAGGGCTTCCTCGCTGCGCGCGCGCGGACGGTCGGCCGGCAGCGGAATCATGCGCACGACGGCCGAGACCACGCGCGGCGGCGGATCGAAGGCCTCGGGCGGCACGTCGAACAGCTTCTCCATGTCGTAGCGCGACTGCAGCATGACCGACAGGCGGCCGTAGTCGGCATCGCCCGGCCGGGCCACCATGCGGTCGATGACTTCCCGCTGCAGCATGAAATGCTGGTCGCGCACCTGGTCGGCGTAGGTCATCAGGTGGAACAGCAGCGGACTGGAAATGTTGTAGGGCAGGTTGCCCACCACGCGCAGCGCTTCGCCGAACGGCGCGAAATCCACGGTCAGCACGTCGGCCTCGGTCACCTGCAGGCGCTCGGGCGCATACTGCCCGCGCAGGCGCGCCGCCAGGTCGCGGTCGATCTCGACGACCTTCAGGCGATCGAGCTTGTCCAGCAGCGGCCGGGTCAGCGCCGACAGGCCGGGGCCGATCTCGACCACGTTGTCGGACCGGCGCGGGTTCACCGCGCGGACGATGGAGTCGGTGATGCTTTCGTCGACCAGAAAGTGCTGGCCGAAGCGCTTGCGCGCCTGATGTTTCATGCGGAAACTCCGGAGCCGGCATCCGCCTGGGTGCCGGTTCGTATCATCTGGAGGGCCGTGACGATGGCCTCCTGCAAACTGCCGGGATCGGCCTTGCCCGTTCCGGCCAGGTCGAGCGCGGTGCCATGGTCCACCGAGGTCCGCACATAGGGCAGGCCCAGGGTGATGTTGACGCCGTGCCCGAAGCTCGCGTGCTTGAGCACGGGCAGGCCCTGGTCATGGAACATGGCCAGGGCCGCGTCGAACTGCGCGACGTGCGCGGGCACGAACAGCGTATCGGCGGGCAGCGGCCCGCGCGCATCGATGCCGGCGGCGCGGGCCCGCGCGATGGCCGGTTCGATGACCTCGATTTCTTCCCGCCCCAGGTGCCCGCCTTCGCCCGCGTGCGGATTCAGGCCGCACACGGCAATGCGCGGGTGCGCCAGCCCGAAGCGCCGGCGCAGGTCGGCATCCAGAATGCGCAGCACCTGGTCCAGCGTCTGCGCGGTGACCGCATCGGGCACCGCCCGCAGCGGCAGGTGCGTGGTCGCCAGCGCCACCCGCAGGCCGCCGCCGGCCAGCATCATCACGACCTTGTCGACCCCCGCCCGCTCCTGCAGGTATTCGGTATGTCCCGAGAAAGCCACGCCGGCATCGTTGATCACCCCCTTGTGGACCGGCGCCGTGACGATGGCCTGCGCCCGGCCATCGGCCACCATGGCAATGGCCGCATCCAGCGTGTCGAGCACGTAGCGCCCATTGGCCACCGCCAGCCTGCCCGGCTCGGACGGCACGCGCAGCGGCACGTGATGCACCCCCACCCCCGCCAACGCCGCGGCATCCTGCCCGCCGCGCTGCGCGAGCAGATCGCGATCCCCCACCAGCACCAGCTCCACATCCGCCGGCACCCGCCCCGCCCCGCGCTCGCCCGCGAACCACGCCGCGGCCGCGACCGACAACTCAGGCCCGATCCCCGCCGGTTCGCCGGTCGTCAAGACCAGCCTGCGCATCGCACTCATCTCACTCATCCGCCGATCAATACCGGCCTCAACAAGAAGAAACAAAAAACGGCGCCCAAAACGCCGTCCCCCACCAGCCGGGTAGTCCCCCAGGGCACAGCGGATCCGGCTCCGCCGGTCCGCCAGTGCCGCCCCCTTGAGGGGGCGCGCGAAGCGCGTAGGGGGTGGGCCTCCCCCTCAGGGCGTAGGGGGGGGGCTCAACCTCATTTCGACATAGGCCTTGTCCCGCAACTGCCGAGCCCAGTCCTCGTACGCCTGGTCCAGCTTGCGCTGGAACAGCGTCTGACGCGCCTCGGCACGCTGCCGCTCGCGGCCGACGTCCTGCGTGCGGCGCTCGACGACCTGGATCAGGTGCCAGCCGAACGGCGACTGCACGGGCTCGCTCACCTGGCCGGGCTGCAGCGCATCCATGGCGCGCTCGAACTCCGGCACGGTTTCCTGGGGCGACAGCCAGCCCAGGTCGCCGCCCTGCGGCGCCGAGGCATCGTTGGAATATTGCCGGGCCATGTCGGCGAAGCTCGACCCGCCCTGCACGATGCGCTGGCGGATGTTGGCCAGGCGCTCGCGCGCCTGCTCGGCGGTCAGCACCTGGGTCGGCCGGATCAGGATGTGCCGGGCATGCGTCTGCCGCACGGGCATCGCGCCAGCGCCGCCACCGGCACCGCCGGACGACTTGCGCTCGACCAGCTTGATGATGTGGAAACCGTTGCCGCTCTGGATGATCTCGCTGATGCCGCCCTGGCTCAGCTGCGCCACCGCGTCGACGAACATCGACGGCCAGCGGTCGGTGGGACGGGACCCCAGGTCGCCGCCGCGCAGGGCCTCCTCGCCGTCCGAGGACGAGGCCGCCAACTGGGCGAAATCGGCGCCGCCGCGCGCCTGCTGGAGCAGGGTCTCGGCCTTGCGGCGCAGGCGCGCCACCATGTCGGACGAACTGCCCTCGGGCACGCGCACCAGGATCTGTGCCAGCGACAGGTCGGAAGGCGCGCCCTCGTGCTGCTCGGACAGATAGGCATCAATCTCGGGTTCGGAGATCTGGATCTGGCTGTCGACCGCGCGTTCGCGCAGGCGCATCAGCGTGATTTCCTGCCGCAGGTCGTCGCGGTAGACCGAGAACGGCAGGCCATCGCGCTCGATCTGGTCACGCATCTGCGAAACCGACACGTTGTTCTGCTGGGCGATCCGGCTGATGGCGCGGTCGAGCTGCAGGTCGTCGATGCGGATGCCGGTCTGCGCGGCCTCCTGCAACTGGGTCTTCTCGACCACCATGCGTTCAAGCACCTGCTTCTCCAGCGTGGCCGCGTCCGGCGGCGCGATCTGCTGGCGCGCCAGCGTGGCCTGGGCGGCGTGCACGCGGGCGTCGAGTTCGCGGCGGGTAATGACGTCGGTGTTGACCACGGCGACGATATTGTCACCCAGCTGGATGCGCGAACCGCTGGTGCTGCGCGGCGCCTGCGCAGCCGGGGCCGCCGGCGCGGCCGGGGCCACGGGAGCCTGGCTGGCGGGCGGCGCGGGCTGCGGTGCCAGCAGGGTCGGCCCGTTGCCGCCCGGCGCGCCGCCGAGGTCACCTGGCATGCGCAGCCCCTGGGCCACCGCCGACCCACCCGCCAAAGCGGCCAGGCAGCAAAGGGCGACACCGTGGGCCGCTTTCGTCATTCTGGGCAATACCTTGGAAACCATCATTCGTACCTTTCGAACACCGTCCCTTTCTCAGGCGGCGGGTTGATTACCTGATAACCCGGGATGCTCCGGCGCAGCGTCGTCATCGGGCTCGCCCCGATGCCGCCGAATCCGGTCAGCTCGAGCTGGAAGAACATCGCGGTCGTGGCGTTGTCCTTGGCCACCGCGTAGCGCTGGCCGACCAGGCGGAAAGCCCAGCAGCACCCGCCGTTGTATTCGATCCCGGCCACCGCCTCGGCGATCCGGTTCTCGAGCAGCGAATAGTTGATGCGCCCGATGCCGAACCAGCGGGGGGCCAGCGGCCACTGGAAGGCGATGTCGATCAACTCCTGCCCCGGCACGCTGACCATCTCCCGCTTGTAGCGGTAGGCCAGCGATACCGTGCTGAGACGCTGCGGGCTCCAGCGCGCGCCGATCGTGGACCGGGTCACGCGCTCGATCTTGGGATTGTATTGCACCGTCGTCTCGCCGCTGAGCGTGGACGTCAGCGCGCCGTAGACCGACACCAGGAAGTCGGAACGGCCGTCGGAACTGGGCTCCTCGCCCGGCAGGGTGACCCGCTGGTCGCTGAAGTACAGCCGCTGGGCACCCATGATGCGCGCGCGCTCCACGCCGGTCTTGGGGTCGAGCCAGCGCGTGGTCAGCGCCGCGGTCAGCTGGTTGGCCTCGGCGATCCGGTCCCAGCCCGAATACAGATTCTCGGAGAATATCTGCGCGAAATTGAAGTCCGCCAGCGCCGTATCGTAGATGGGCAGGTTCGACTGGTTGCGGTACGGCACGCGCAGGTAGTAGAGGCGCGGCTCCAGGGTCTGGCGCGCCTCCCTGCCGAGCAGCGTGCTGTCGCGCTCGAAGATCAGGCCGGTGTCCAGCGACATGATGGGCACGGTACGGTTGGCGGTGTAGGACGCCGCCCCCTGGTAGGAGTCCGTGTTGTAGCGAGTGGAATGGATGCCGATCTTGGGGATGAAGAACCCGCCCGGCCGGATGATGGGATACGACACCGACGGATAGGCATAGGCGCGCGACCCGTTCACCAGCGTATTGCTGCGAAAGCGCGTGGCATCCGCGTCCATCCGCACGTCGAAGCCGTTCCAGTCGTAGCGCTGGCCGGTCAGGTGCAGTTGCGGCTCGCGGCCGTACGGCGGCACGATGGGCGCCAGCGGATCCTGCAGCGTCTGGTAGCTGATCACGCGGCCGTAGGCTTCCCAGTACCCCTGCTGCCAGTTCAGCGAGAACGAACGTTCCAGCGTCGCGGTCGAGGCCAGGCCCGTGCCCAGCACGGACAGGTCGCGGAAGTACGCGTCGTCGGACGCCTTGGACACGTTCCAGTTGAAGCCCAGGTTGGGCGTCAACTGCTGCCGGTGCTGCGAACTGAACAGATAGCGGTCGCGCTGCGCGACCCGGTCGTCGGGCAGGTAGCTCAGCCGCGTCACCCCGCTGAACGAAGGCTCCAGGTAGCGGAACTCGCCCGACAGTTGCAGCCCGCGGCGGGTCATGAACTTGGGCGTCAGCGTGGCATCGCGGTTGGGCGCGATGTTGAAGTAGTACGGAATCGAGAATTCCGGACCGCTCTTGCTGGTCAGGCCGAACGTGGGCGACAGGAAGCCCGACTTGCGCTCGTTGTTCAGCGGAAAGGAAATGATGGGCGAGGCCAGGATGGGGAAATCCTTGAAATAGAGCACCCCGCCATAGCCCACCCCGGTACCGGCGTCATAGTCGAAGTCGGCCCGCCGGGCGCGAAGCTCCCAGTCAGGCGTCTCGCACGCGCACCCCGTATAGCGCACCCGGTCGGCGCGCACCCGGTTCTGTCCCAGCATGCGGATGCGCTCGGCCGAACCGCTGCCGCCGTTGAGTCCGAAAAAGAACCGGGCGTTGTCGATCTCGCCCGTGCCGCTGCTCATGTTGAGCTTGAGTCTCGGCCCCGTCAGCAGATTCCCCTCGCGGAACAGCCGCACGTTGCCCAGCGCTTCCAGTTCGTCCTCGACCTTGTCGTACTCGATGGTGTCGCCCTTCAGGATGGTGTCCTGGCGCCGCACCTGCGCGCTGCCCTCCAGCCGGAGCTTGTCCTGGTCCTCGGCCGTGAGCGTATCGGCCTGCATGAACACCGGCAACTGGTCGGGATCGTAGGTGTGCTGGCGCAGGCCCGGCGACAGGCGCAGGCCAGGGCCGGATACCGGCCCGGCGCCGGCCTGGGATTCGGACGGACCGTCTTGCGCATAGGCCAGCGGCGCTACCGCAAATGCTGCAAACAGGCTGAACCACCGGATCAATCGCACGGGCCTCGAGGAATGAAAAAACGGAAAGTCGAAGAATACGCGAGCCGACGGCCGCGCGCGGTAAAAAAAGATAGCGGCCCGCGGCTTTTGGCGGGGGGCGCCGGGCCCCGCCGAAAAGGGGGCCGGGTTCGTTCCGGGAACCGATATCGGTCGGTATTATAGGAGGCATGAACGCCATTTCCGATCCAGCCGCCGGCCAGGCCGGCGCCGACCCCAGGCGGGCCCAGGTCGCCGCCTGGCTGTCCAGCCTTCCCCAGCAGCTCCAGCTCGACCCTTCCACCCTCCAGCCGGCCTCCAGCGACGCCAGCTTCCGGCGGTATTTCCGGGTCGCCATGGGCCCGAGCACCGCGGTCGTGATGGACGCCCCGCCCGACAAGGAGGACTGCCGTCCCTTCCTCCACGTGGCGGGCCTGCTGCACGACGCCGGCGTGCACGTGCCGCGGGTGCTGGCGCAGGACCTGGGCCAGGGCTTCCTGCTGCTGTCGGACCTGGGGCGCAGCACCTACGTCGACTACCTGCGGGGCACGCCCACCCCGCACGATACGCACCGCATCTACATGGACGCGCTGGCGGCGCTGGTGAAGTTGCAACAAAGCGCAACCACCGACCTGGTGCGCTATGACAAGGCCCGCCTGGCGACGGAGCTCGAGCTGTTTCCGGACTGGTACGCCGCGCGCTACCGCGGCCAGCCCCTGGCCGCGGCCGACCGGGCCGCGCTCGACGCCGTGTTCGAAACGCTGATCGACGCCAATATGGCCCAGCCCTTCGTCCTGGTGCACCGCGACTACCACTCGCCCAACCTGATGCTGACCGACCTGCCGGCGGGCGGACCGGACTACGGCCCCAATCCCGGCGTCATCGACTTCCAGGACGCGGTGGTGGGCCCCATCACCTACGACCTGGCCTCGGTCCTGACCGATGCCCGTACCACCTGGGACGAACCGCAACAGCTCGACTGGGGCATCCGCTACTGGGAAATGGCGCGCAAGGCCGGCCTGCCGGTGGCGCCCGACTTCGCCGATTTCCATCGCGCCTACGAATGGATGGGGCTGCAGCGCAACCTGCGCATCCTGGGCGTCTTCGCCCGCCTGGCCCACCGCGACGGCAAGCTCGCCTACCTGGACCACATGCCCCGCGTCAATACCTACGTCCGGCAGGTGGCCAGCCGCTACCTGGCTTTCAAGCCGCTGATGAAGCTGCTGGACAAGCTTGACGGCCAGACGTCCGCCACCGGATACACCTTCTGATGCGCGCCATGATCCTGGCGGCCGGTCGCGGCGAACGCATGCGGCCGCTGACCGACACCGTGCCCAAGCCGCTGCTGCCGGCGGGCGGCAAGCCGCTGATCGTCTGGCACATCGAGCGGCTGGCGCGGGCGGGAGTGCGCGACATCGTCGTCAACCATGCCTGGCTGGGCGCGCGCATCGAGCAAGCGCTGGGCGACGGCTCGCGCTGGGACGTGCGCCTGCGCTACTCGGCCGAGGCCACCGCGCTGGAGACGGCCGGCGGCATCCGCCAGGCCCTGCCCCTGCTGGGCAGCGACCCCTTCCTGGTGATCAACGGCGACATCTGGACCGACTGGGATCCCTCCCTGGCCCGCGCCGCGGCCGACGACCTGCCGCGGCACGGCCGCCTGGCCTGGCTGGTGCTGGTCGACAATCCCGTCCACCATCCCACGGGCGACTTCCGCCTGACGCCCGCCGGCCTGGTCCGGGACGGCGAACCTCGGCTGACCTTCGCCGGCATCGGCGTCTACCAGCCGGCATTGTTCGCCAGCCTGCCTGCGGGCGAGCCGGCCAGGCTGGCGCCCCTGCTGCGCGCCGCCATGGGCCGCGACCAGGTCGCCGGCATGCATCACTGCGGCCGCTGGACCGACGTGGGCACGCCGCAGCGCCTGGCCGAGCTCGACGCCAGCCTACAATAAACCCTGGTCATTCCCGCGCACGGATCCATCGCCATGAGCATTCCCGCCCCGGACCTCGCCCCCTTCGCCGCGCGCCGCCGGCGCGTGCTGGACACCATGCATGCCCGCGGCGGCGGCATCGCGATCCTGCCTACCTCGCGCGAACTCGTCCGCAACCGCGACGCCGAGTTCCCGTTCCGCTTCGACAGCGACTTCTTCTACCTGACCGGCTTTCCCGAGCCCGAGGCCTGGCTGGTCCTGATCGCCGGCACGGAAGACCGCAGCATCCTGTTCTGCCGCAGCAAGAACCTGGAACGCGAGATCTGGGACGGCTACCGCATCGGTCCCGACGCGGCCGCCGAGCAGTTCGGCTTCGACCGCGCACTGCCGGTCGAGGCGCTGGCCGACGAACTGCCCAAGCTGATCGCCGACCAGCCGGCGCTGTTCGTGCCCATGGGCAGCGACCGCCTGTTCGACACCCACCTGCGCGGCTGGCTGGACCGGGTGCGCGCCATGGGCCGCTCCGGCGCCACCGCGCCCGCCAGCAGCTACGACCTGCGCGCCATCCTGGCGGAAATGCGCCTGGTCAAGGACGCCTTCGAGATCGAGACCATGCGCCGCGCGGGCGCCATCTCGGCGGGCGCCCACGTGCGCGCCATGCGGGCGTCGCGGCCGGGCCTGCACGAATACGAGATCGAAGCCGAGCTGCTGCACGAATTCCGCCGCCACGGCTCGCAGGCCGTGGCCTACAACTCCATTGTCGCCACCGGCCACAACGCCTGCGTGCTGCACTATCGCGCCGGGGATGCCGAACTGAAGGACGGCGACCTGCTGCTGATCGACGCCGGCTGCGAACTGGACGGCTACGCCTCGGACATCACCCGCACCTTTCCGGTCAACGGCCGCTTCAGCGGTCCGCAGCGCGCGCTGTACGACCTGGTGCAGGAAGCGCAGAACGCCGCCGCCGCCCTGACCCGCCCCGGCGCGCGCTGGAACGAGGGCCACGACGCCGCGGTCCGCGTGCTGGCGCAGGGCATGATCGACGAAGGCCTGCTGACGGGCACGCTGGACGGCGTGCTGGAGTCCCAGCAGTACGCCCGCTTCTACATGCACCGCACCGGCCACTGGCTGGGCATGGACGTGCACGACGTCGGCGACTACCGCGAGCCGGGCACCGCGCCGGCCGCGGACGAACCCCGCCCGTGGCGCGAACTGCGGCCGGGCATGGTGCTCACCATCGAGCCCGGCATCTACGTCCGCCCGGCCGCCGACGTGCCCGAGCGGTTCTGGGACATCGGCATCCGCATCGAGGACGACGCCGTCGTGACCGAGTCCGGCTGCGACCTGATCACCCGCGGCGTGCCCGTTGCCGCCGACGAGATCGAAGCCCTGATGCGGGGCTGACGCGGGCATGCACGCGGACATCACCATCCTGGGCGGCGGCCCCGTCGGGGCCACGCTGGCGCTGCTCCTGGCCCGCGCCGCCGCCCGGCCCGAACGCATCGTGCTGTGCCGCCCCCGGCGCCCCGCCGTCGCCTCCGCCAGCGCGGCGACCGATCCGCGCTCGATGGCGCTCAACCATGGCAGCCGGGTGCTGCTGGCGTCGCTGGACGCCTGGCCGGACGGCGGCGCCGACATCCTGCACGTCCATGTCTCGCAGAAGGGCCGCCTGGGCCGCACCCATATCTCGCACAGCGACTTCGGCGTGCCGGCGCTGGGCACGGTCGTACCCTATCCGGCCATCGTCGAAGCCCTGGACGCCGCGCTGGCGCTTTCGGGCATCACCGTTCGCGCAGGCGAGCCCGCCGCCCTCCTGCGCCAGGAAGGCGACGCCGCCGTGATCGGCCAGGAAGGCCAGGAATGGGCCACCCGGGCCTGCGTCCACGCCGAAGGCGGCACCTTCGACCACCAGGCCCGCAACGACCTGCACCGCGACTACGGCCAGCATGCGGTCCTGGCCATCGTCCGCGCCAGCCGTCCGCGTCCGGGCTGGGCCTGGGAACGTTTCACCACCGAGGGCCCGCTGGCCCTGCTCCCCTACCCCGCCGGGCCGGCCCACGACGCCGGCCGCTACGCCCTGGTCTGGTGCTGCCGCCCCGGCCATGCCGAGCGCCTGGCGGCCCTGGACGACGGCGCCTTCGCCGAGGCCCTGGGACAGACATTCGGCACCCGGCTGGGCAGCTTCGCCGCCGCCGGTCCGCGCCACCGCTACCCGCTGGGCATCAACCTGCGCCGTCACGTGGTCGACGGCAACGCCGTCGCCATCGGCAACGCCGCCCAGACCCTGCACCCGGTGGCCGGCCAGGGCATGAACCTCGGCCTGCGCGACGCCGCTCGGCTGGCCGAAAGCCTCGCCCCCCTGCTGCGCGATCCGTCCGCCGGCGCCGCGCCGTTGCTGGCGGCCTACGCCCGCGCCCGCGGGGCCGACCGCTGGCTGACCAGCGGCCTGACCGATTTCATGCCGCGCATCTTCACGACCGGCCTGGCCCCCGTCGAACATGCCTGCGGCCTGGCCCTGCTGGGCCTGGACGTATCGCGCACGCTGCGCGGACCGCTGGCGCGACAATTGATGGAGGGGCTGCGGGCCTGATCGCCGCGGCGCCCCGACAGCGGTACAATCCCCGCCTTCCTCGGACATTTTTGCCTCACGCGCCGCATCCCCGATGAACAGGGCTGACGGCGCATTCAGTCATGCGCATCGGCCCCTACGACCTTCCGAACAACGTTTTCGTCGCTCCCATGGCAGGCGTGACGGATCGTCCGTTCCGCCAGCTGTGCAAGCGGCTGGGCGCCGGCCATGCCGTGTCCGAGATGGCCGCCAGCAATCCGCGGCTGTGGAACAGCGTCAAGACCTCGCGCCGCCTGGACCATGAAGGCGAAAGCGATCCCATCGCCGTGCAGATCGCCGGCAGCGACCCCGAAATGATGGCGCAGGCCGCCGTCTTCAACGTCGGCAAGGGCGCCCGCATCATCGACATCAACATGGGCTGTCCGGCCAAGAAGGTCTGCAACGTGGCCGCCGGCTCGGCCCTGCTGCGCGACGAGGACCTGGTCGCCCGCATCCTGGAGGCCGTCGTGCGCGCCTGCGAGCCGCTGGGCGTGCCCGTCACGCTCAAGACCCGCACCGGCTGGCGCCGGGCCGACCGCAACGTGCTGCGGGTCGCGCAGCGCGCGCAGGACATCGGCATCGCGGCCCTGGCCCTGCACGGCCGCACCCGCGAGGACCTCTACATGGGCGAGGCGGAATACGAGACCATCGCCGCGGTCAAGGCCGAGCTCGCCATTCCCGTCATCGCCAACGGCGACATCGACTCGCCCGAAAAGGCGCGGCGCGTGCTGGATGCAACCGGCGCCGACGCCGTCATGATCGGCCGGGCGGCCCAGGGCCGGCCCTGGCTGTTCCGGGAAATCGACCATTACCTGCGCACCGGAACCCGCCTGCCCGCTCCCACGCAGGCGGAAATGCGCGAACTGCTGCTGCAGCACCTCGACGACCACTACCGTTTCTACGGCGAATACACGGGCGTGCGGACCGCGCGCAAGCATATCGGCTGGTATCTGGGCTCGCTGCCGGGAGGGCCGCAGTTCTGTGCGCAGCTGAATTTGATAGAAAACACGCGCGACCAATGGCAGGCGGTGGCCGACTGGTTCGATCACCCGATCGACACGCCAGCCTCGCGGCTGGCCGCCTAGACCGCGCATCAAGGAAACAACCCAATGAAAGAACATACGCTTGAAGAGTGCGTACGCCACACCCTGGACCGCTACTTCAAGGATCTCGAAGGCGAGACGACCAGCGGCATCTGGGACATGGTGCTGACGGCCGTCGAGCGCCCCATGCTGGAGGTCGTGCTGGAGAAGGCCGACCGCAACCAATCGCGCGCCGCCGAGATGCTGGGCATCAACCGCAATACCCTGCGCAAGAAGCTCGACCACTATCAGATCAAGCTCTGACCCGGCCCCTTTATCCCCATTGTCCCGTGCCGGCCCTGGCACGCCATTCTGCCCCACACCCATGAAAATCGAACGCGCGCTTCTTTCCGTTTCCGACAAATCCGGCATCGTCGACTTCGCCAGGGCCTTGCACGACCGCGGCGTGCAACTGCTGTCCACCGGCGGCACGGCCAAGCTGCTGGCCCAGGCCGGCCTGCCCGTGCAGGAAGTCTCCGACTACACCGGCTTTCCCGAGATGATGGACGGCCGCGTCAAGACGCTGCATCCGAAGATCCACGGCGGCCTGCTGGCCCGCCGCGACGCCCAGGCGCACCTGGACGCCATCGCCGGCCACGGCATCGGCCGCATCGACCTGCTGGTGGTGAACCTCTATCCCTTCCGCGAGACCGTCGCCAAGCCCGACTGCACCTTCGCCGACGCCGTCGAGAACATCGACATCGGCGGGCCGGCCATGCTGCGCGCCGCGGCCAAGAACCACGGCACCGAAGCCGGCGGCGTCACGGTCGTCATCGATCCGGCCGACTACGCCCAGGTGTTGAAGGAAATGGATGCCACCGGCGCCACGTCCTACGCCCTGCGCCTGAACCTGGCCAAGAAGGTGTTCGCCCATACCGCCTCGTACGACGGCGCGATCGCCAACTACCTGACCAGCCTGACCGACGCGCCGGCCCAGGAGGCCGTGCCGGCGCGCGAGGCCTATCCCGAGATCCTGAGCTTCCAGGCCGCCAAGAGCCAGGCCATGCGCTACGGCGAGAACCCGCACCAGTCCGCGGCCTTCTATCGCGACACCGCGCCGGCCGCCGGCCTGCTGGCCAACTACCGCCAGTTGCAGGGCAAGGAGCTTTCCTACAACAACATCGCCGACGCCGATGCCGCCTGGGAATGCGTGCGCACCTTCGACGCGCCGGCCTGCGTCATCGTCAAGCACGCCAACCCGTGCGGCGTGGCGGTGTCGACCGACGCGCTCCACGCCTACCAGCAGGCGTTCAAGACCGATCCCACGTCCGCCTTCGGCGGCATCATCGCCTTCAACCGCCCCGTGGACGCTGCCACCGCGCAGGCGGTCAGCAAGCAGTTCGTCGAAGTGCTGCTGGCCCCCGCCTACGAGGCCGGCGCGCTGGAGATCTTCGCCGCCAAGCAGAACGTGCGCCTGCTCGAAATCCCGATGGGCGACGGCGTGAACGCCTTCGACGTCAAGCGCGTGGGCGGCGGCTGGCTGGTGCAGCAGCCCGATTCGTTCAACGTCGCGCGCGACCAGCTCAAGGTCGTCACCAAGGTCGCGCCCACCGAGGCCCAGATGGACGACCTGCTGTTCGCCTGGAAGGTGGCCAAGTTCGTCAAGTCCAACGCCATCGTGTTCGTGGGCGGCGGCATGACGCTGGGCGTGGGCGCCGGCCAGATGAGCCGCGTCGACTCCGCCCGCATCGCCTCGATCAAGGCCGAGAACGCCGGCCTGTCGCTCAAGGGTTCGGCCGTGGCCTCCGATGCCTTCTTCCCGTTCCGCGACGGCCTGGACGTGGTCGTGGACGCGGGCGCGAGCTGCGTCATCCAGCCCGGCGGCAGCATGCGGGACGCGGAGGTCATCGCGGCGGCCGACGAACGCGGCATCGCGATGGTGCTCACGGGCACCCGCCACTTCCGCCACTAGAGATGGCCCCCCCCTACGCGCTGACGCGCGCCCGGCATGGTGAGCCCCCAGCCGCTACGCGACAGCCCCCCGAGGGGGCCGGGACCCGCCTTGGGGCGGCCCGGCGCCGGGTCCCGGGGGCGGCGCTGGCGGACCGGCGGAGCCGGATCCTCGGCGCCCTGGATCCGGGGTAGGCTGACGTTATGCGTATTCTTGGGGTGGATCCGGGGTTGCGGCGTACGGGGTTCGGCGTGATCGAATCGGAGGGGCCGCGGCTGCGCTATGTCGCCAGCGGGACCATCGTGGTGCCCGCCGACGACGACCTGTCGGCGCGGCTCAAGATCATCCTGGACAACCTGCGGCAGGTCGTGCGCGACACCGCGCCCGATTTCGCCGCCGTCGAGAAGGTCTTCGTCAACACCAACCCCGCCTCGACGCTGCTGCTGGGCCAGGCGCGCGGCGCGGCGCTGTGCGCGCTGGCCGACACCGGACTGCTGGTGCACGAATACACTGCGCTGCAGATCAAGAAATCGGTGGTCGGCACCGGACGCGCCGCCAAGACCCAGGTGCAGTCCATGGTGCAACATTTGCTGGCGCTGGACGGCGCCCCCGCGGCCGATGCCGCCGACGCGCTGGCCTGCGCCATCTGCCATGCGCACGTCTCGCCCATGGCCGACCGCCTGCGCGAACACGGCAGCCATCCCGCCTTCGCCCGCCGCGGTACCCGGCTGCGGGCCGGAAGATTAGTATGACGCGCGAAGACAAGTCGCCAAGGTGAATTCATGATCGGACGCCTGACCGGAACGCTGGTCGAGAAACAACCGCCCACCGTCTGCCTGGACGTGAACGGCGTGGGCTATGAACTGGACGTGCCGATGAGCACGCTGTATTCCCTGCCCGAACTCGGGGCCCGGGTGACGCTGCTCACCCACCTGGCCATACGCGAGGATGCCCACGTGCTGTACGGTTTCGGCACCGCGGCCGAACGCGTCACCTTCCGCGAACTCATCAAGGTCAGCGGCGTGGGCGCCAAGATCGCGCTGGCCGTGCTGTCGGGCATGACGGTAGCCGAGCTGTCGCAGGCCGTCACCCTGCAGGAGGCCGGCCGCCTGACCCGCGTGCCGGGCATAGGCAAGAAGACGGCCGAACGGCTGCTGCTGGAACTCAAGGGCAAGCTGGGCGCCGACCTGGGGGCCGCGGCCGGCCACGTGGTGGTCGACGGCCAGACCGACATTCTCAACGCGCTCGTGGCGCTGGGCTATTCCGAACGCGAGGCCGTGGCCTCGGTGAAGAACCTGCCGGCCGGCGTGGGCGTCTCGGAAGGCATCAAGCAGGCGCTCAAGGCGCTGGCCCGCTAGGCGCGCCGACGGAGGCCGCATGCTCAGGATCTGGGGACGGCGCAACTCGTTCAATGTGCAGAAGGTGCTCTGGTTCGCGAACGAACTGGGGCTGGCCTACGAACACATCCCCGCCGGCGGCGAGCATGGCCTGATCGACACGCCGGAATTCCGCGCGCTGAACCCCCACGGCAGGGTGCCGGTCATCGACGACGACGGCGCCGTGGTCTGGGAATCCCACACCATTCTGCGCTACCTGGCGGCCCGCCATGGCGCACCGGACTTCTGGCCGGCCGACCCGGCCGCCCGCTCGCAGGCCGAACGCTGGATGGACTGGGCCCACACCTCGCTGCAACCCGCCTTCCTGACCGGCGTGTTCTGGGGCTACTACCGGACGCCCGAGCCCTTGCGCGACCCCGACCGGATCCGCGCCCGCGTCGAGGAATGCGCCGGCTATTTCCGCCTGCTGGATGCGCGGCTGGCGAACCAGCCCTTTCTGGGCGGCGCGCAACTGACCCTGGCCGACATTCCCGCCGGCACGGCGCTGTACCGCTATTTCGGCCTGGACATCGCCCGGCCCGACGTGCCCCACGTCAGGGCCTGGTACCAGCGGCTGCAGCAGCGCGCGCCCTATCGCGAGCACGTCATGGTGCCCTTCGGCGAACTGTACGGACGGCTGGACTACTAAGCCGGCGGCGGCGCCCGCAGCCCGGCGCGGAACGGGCTAACATACCCGCAGTTCAAGGCAGAATACCCCCATGGCGATCCAGCCCGACAAGCTTTCCATCCGAGACGACGCCCCCGACATGCGGGTGATCTCTCCACGCGCCTCGTCCCCCAACGAAGAGGCCATCGAACGCGCGCTGCGCCCCAAGGCGCTCGACGAATACGTCGGCCAGCGCCGCATCCGCGAACAGCTCGAGATCTTCATCGCCGCCGCGCGCAAGCGCCAGGAATCGCTGGACCACGTCCTGCTGTTCGGCCCGCCGGGCCTGGGCAAGACCACGCTGGCCCACATCGTCGCGCGCGAGATGGGCGTCCAGCTGCGCCAGACCTCCGGACCGGTGCTGGAGCGGCCGGGCGATCTCGCGGCCCTGCTGACCAATCTCGAACGCAACGACGTCCTCTTCATCGACGAGATCCACCGCCTGTCCCCGGTGGTCGAGGAAATCCTGTACCCCGCGCTGGAAGACTTCCAGATCGACATCCTGATCGGCGAAGGCCCCGCCGCCCGCAGCGTCAAGCTCGACCTGCAGCCCTTCACGCTGGTCGGCGCCACCACCCGCGCGGGCATGCTGACCAACCCGCTGCGCGACCGCTTCGGCATCATCGCGCGCCTGGAGTTCTACACCGCCGACGAGCTGTCCTCCATCGTGACCCGCAGCGCCGGCCTGCTCAACGCCGCCATCGCCGAGGACGGCGCCCGCGAGATCGCGCGCCGTTCGCGCGGCACGCCCCGCATCGCCAACCGGCTGCTGCGGCGGGTGCGCGACTACGCCGAGGTCAAGGCCGGCGGCCGCATCACCGGCGAAGTCGCCCACGCCGCCCTGTCCATGCTGGACGTCGACCCGGCCGGCCTGGACATCATGGACCGCAAGCTGCTGGAAGCCATCGTCTACAAGTTCGACGGCGGCCCCGTGGGGCTGGACAGCCTGTCCGCCGCCATCGGCGAGGAACGCGACACCATCGAGGACGTGATCGAGCCCTACCTGATCCAGCACGGCTACGTCCAACGCACCCCGCGCGGCCGCATCGCCACCCAGGGCACGTACCGCCACCTGGGCCTGACCCCGCCCACGCAAACCGGCGGCGATCTGTTTTCCAGTTGATACGGAAATGATCGAGGCAGACCCAGGATGCGGCGGATCCGGCGGTCCACCCGCATCGCCCCCGGGACCCGGCGCCGGGCCGCCCCAAGGCGGGTCCCGGCCCCCTTGGGGGGCTGCCGCGTAGCGGCTGGGGGCTCACCATACTGGGCGCGCGTAAGCGCGTAGGGGGGTACAAAAACAAAACCCGTGCTGGGCATCCCCCAGGTCACGGGTTCGACTGTGCAGGGCACAGTTGACATCAAGTCGGACGAGATCATGAACGGCGTCGATGACGCGGCCATGACAGCTCGGTGCAGAATCGCCCGGCCTATAAAAGAAGGGTGGAAGCGTCGATAACCCGGACGGCGCCACCCACGCACCCGAAGCCGCACAGGCTTGCAATCAACGCTTCCTGGCGTCTGACGGCCCTGGCGCGCTAAAGTTTCCCGCTTTACAAGCCGTCACATTTGGCACAATGCCCGCATGGTGGCCGGATGCCCCGGACCGGCGGGTTGTTTACAATTTCGCCCCAGGGGCTTCATCGGCCTCAGCTCGCCAGACTCGTCCAAGGTTCCGCCTCGTGCTCCAACCCGCCAGTGAAGATTTCCGGTTTCCGATCCGGGTCTACTACGAAGATACCGACGCCGGCGGCGTGGTCTACTACGCCAACTACCTCAAGTTCTTCGAACGCGCCCGCACCGAGTGGCTGCGCGCGCTGGGCGTCGAACAGCGGGCGCTGGCGGACCTGACCGGCTGCATCTTCGTCGTGCGCGGCATCGACACCCAGTATCGGCGGCCAGCCGCCCTGGACGACAGCCTGACGATACGCAGCCAGGTCTCCCGCCTGGGCAAGGCCTCCATCGATTTCCTGCAGTTTTGCGAACGTGGCGATGAACTGCTCGCGACCGGCAAGGTCCAGGTAGGATGCGTCGATCGCGCGACGCTGCGGCCGCGCGCGCTGCCGCCCGATCTCGTCCGGGCGCTCGCGCCGCTCGCGGCGGAACCCGCAACCGATTAACCCCGACATCAACCCTTCAGGCATCCTCTTTCGCCCCCCAAAGGACTCTGCATGAACGTCAACCAGGATATGTCCATCCTGTCCCTGATCACCCAGGCAAGCTTTACCGTCCAGTGCGTGATGGCCATCCTTGCCATCGTGTCGCTGATGTCCTGGACCTACATCTTCCGCAAGCACTTCGCCATCAAGCGCGCCAAGCAGCAGACCGAGCGCTTCGAGGCCGACTTCTGGTCCGGCGGCGACCTGAACATGCTGCACCAGGCGGTCACCACGCGGCGCGGCGAACAAGGCGCGCTGGCGCGCATCTTCGAGGCCGGCATGGCCGAATTCGTCAAGGGCCGCCAGAGCAAGCTGAGCGACGTCAACACGCTGCTGGACGGCTCCCGCCGCGCGATGCGGGCCGCCTACCAGCGCGAGATGGACTCGCTCGAATCCCACCTCGCCTTCCTGGCCTCCACCGGCTCCGTCAGCCCCTACGTCGGCCTGTTCGGCACGGTCTGGGGCATCATGCACGCCTTCCGCGGCCTGGCCAACGTCGAACAGGCCACGCTGGCCAGCGTCGCGCCCGGCATCGCCGAAGCGCTGGTGGCCACGGCCATCGGCCTGTTCGCCGCCATTCCCGCGGTGGTCGCCTACAACCGGTTCTCGCACGACATCGACCGGCTGTCCATCCGCTTCGACAGCTTCATCGACGAGTTCCTGAACATCCTGCAACGACAGGTGCGCTGATGCCCTCGAACCGCTCCAGCAACCGCGGCGGCCGAGGTGGGCGCCGCTCCATGAACGAGATCAACGTCGTCCCGTACATCGACGTCATGCTGGTGCTGCTGGTGATCTTCATGGTTACCGCGCCCATGATGTCGCCGGGCCTGATCGACCTGCCCACGGTGGGCAAGGCCTCGCAGGTACCGGTCAAGCCGCTCGAGATCATCCTGGCCGCCGACGGCAATGTCACCATCCGCGACCGCGAGCGCGGCGACAGCACGCCGCATGCCGTCCCGCGCAACGACCTCGCCCGCCTCGCGCGCGAACGCCAGTCCGAACATCCCGACCAGCCCGTCGTCATCTCCGCCGACCGCAAGGCGCAATACGAGTCCGTGCTGAAAGTCATGGACGACCTGCAGCGCCAGGGCGTCAAGCGGGTCGGCCTGCTGGTCAAGCAACAAGGCTCCTGATTGCCCATGGCGCCCAACGACCGATCCAACCGACCTCTCCGACGACCGCCGGAACCCGGCAAGTGGAAATCCTTCGGCCTGGCGGTGCTGATGCACGTGCTGCTGGCCGCCGCCCTGATCTTCAGCCTGGACTGGAACCGGCGCTCGCCGGGGCCGGTCCAGGCCGAACTGTGGACGGCGCTGCCCGCGCCCAACCAGCCCGAGCCGCCCACCCCCACGCCCGAACCGCAACCCGAGCCTGTCAAGCCGCCCCCGCCACCGCCTCCGCCGCCTGAACCCAAGGTGACGCAGGAGAAGCCCGACATCGCCATCGAGCAGGAAAAGAAGCGCCGCGAGGCTGAACGGCGCGAAGCCGAAGAGCGCGAGGCCGAGCGCAAGCGCGAACTGCAGAGGCTGGAAGAAAAGAAGCAGGCCGACAAGCGCGCGCAAGAAAAGAAGGAAGCCGAACAGCGCGAAGCCGACAAGAAAAAGGCCGACCAATTGGCCGCCGACAAGGCCGCCGCCGAGAAGAAAGCCGCGGCCGACAAGGCTGCCGCCGACAAGAAGGCCGCTGCCGACAAGAAGGCCCAGGCCGAGCGCGACCGCAAGCTGCGCGAAGCCTTCCGCAACGACACCGCGCGCGCGGCCGGCCTGGAAGGCGGCCGCGAGGGCGGCACCGCCAACCGCAACCAGGCGGGCGGCGGCGGGGGCGACCCCGGCTATGCGGATCTGGTGCGCGCTTGCATCAAACCCGGAGTCATTTATAGTGCAAGTGGCAGTTCCTCCGGCGGGAACCCCACAGCCGTGTTCCGGGTCCAGTTGCTACCCACCGGGGACCAGGCGGGCGCGCCGCGCCTCGTCCGCTCCTCCGGCGTCCCGGCTTTCGATCGCGCGGTCGAGACCGGTATCCGGCGTTGCGACCCCTTCCCGCGGCCGTCTTCCGGCCGGTACGAGTCCAACATAGAAGTTCAATATCGGATGTTCGACTGATGACATTTGCAAATCCCGCTTTCCCCCCCTCGTCCGCCCTGTCCGGCAGCGCTCGCCTGCGTGACCTCGGCAGCCGGCTAGGACGGCGGCTCCTGCAATGCGCCGCGGCGCTGGCCGCGACGGCCTTCGCCCTGGGCGCCGCCCCGGCCCGCGCCCAGCTCACCGTCCAGATCTCGGGCGCCGGCGCCAACCAGTATCCGGTGGCCATCGCCAACTTCGAGTCGGCCGATCCGCAGGGCAAGGCGATCGCGGAAATCATCCGCGCCGACCTGAACCGCACCGGCCTGTTCCGCATCATCGATGCCGGCGACACCCCGCTGTCGGACTCGGCCGTCATCGGCTTTGCCGCCTGGAAGACCCGCGGCGCCGACGCGCTGGCCGTGGGCAGCGTGCAACGCACCAGCGATGGCCGCTACGACGTTCGCTATCGCCTGGTCGACACGGTCAAGCAGGCCCAGATCGACGGCGTGGCCTTCGCCTCGGGCGCCAATGAAATGCGTCGCACCGCGCACCAGATCGCCGACCGCATCTACGAGAAGCTGACCGGTGATCGTGGCATTTTCGCAACACGCATCGCCTACGTGCTCAAGCGCGACAACATCTACGAATTGCAGATCGCCGACGCCGACGGCCAGAACGCCCAGACGGCCCTGCGCTCGCGCGAGCCCATCATCTCGCCCTCCTGGTCGCCCGACGGCACCCGCCTGGCCTATGTAAGCTTCGAATCGCGCAAGCCTGTTGTGTATGTGCACACTATCACCACGGGCCAACGGATACCGGTTGCCAATTTCAAGGGCAATAACAGCGCCCCGGCGTGGGCGCCCGATGGCAACCGCCTGGCGGTCGTTTTGACCCGCGACGGCCTGTCCCAGCTGTACATGCTGAACGCCGACGGCTCGGGCCTGCGCCGGCTGACCCAGTCTCCCGGCATCGATACGGAACCTACTTTCACGCCCGATGGCCGTGGCATTCTGTTCACCAGCGACCGTGGCGGCAGCCCGCAGATCTACCGGCTGAACGTGGACAACAATCAAGTCGAGCGCGTCACGTTCAAAGGGACTTACAATATTTCTCCCCAGTTGTCGCCTGATGGCAAAACCTTGCTGTACGTCACCCGCCGCGCCGGCTTCCAGATAGCTTCCCTAGACCTCGCCACCGGTAATGAGCTCGTCCTCACCAACGGCGGCCGGGACGAATCCCCCAGCTTTGCCCCCAACGGAAAGATGATTCTTTATGCAACATCGCAGTCCGGCCGCGGTGTGCTGGCTGCGGTTTCGAGCGACGGTCGCGTTACCCAGACTCTGTCGGTGCTCAACGGTGACGTACGCGAACCCACCTGGGGGCCTTTCCTGAACAATTGATTACCTGAAAAGGGCCCCGCTGTCGCGGCGCCGCATCGTTGTCACGTCTTGCAACCTTGCGCGCCGTGGGGCTCATGTGACACTTTAGGATCACGTTTCGGTCTGGTCATCGTCTTTTCCAACCCACTATCGTCCCTCGGAACCCAAGGAAAAATCATGTCTACTCGTGCATTCAAAATGTTCGTCGTGGCGAGCGTTGTCGCGGTAGTCTCGGCTTGCAGCAGCCCCGTCAAGCTCGATGAGAGCAGCAACGTCCCGGTCGAAGACCGCTCCGGCCAGAACACCGGCGCCAACCCCAACGGCGTCGCCCGCGTCGACACCACCCAGCAGGGCCTGGATCCGCTGAACGATCCCAAGGGCGTGCTGGCCCAGCGTTCGGTGTACTTCGACTTCGACAGCTACGTGGTCAAGGACCAGTACCGTCCCATCGTCGAAAACCACTCGCGCTTCCTGAACAACAACCGCAACCGCAAGGTCGTGATCGAAGGCAACACCGACGACGTCGGCAGCAGCGAATACAACCTGGCCCTGGGCCAGCGCCGTTCCGAAGCCGTGCGCCGCATGATGGTGCTGCTGGGCGTGCGCGACGACCAGGTCGAAGCCATCAGCTTCGGCAAGGAAAAGCTCAAGTCCACCGGCACGGATGAAGCCTCGCGCGCCGAGAACCGCCGCGCCGACATCGCCTACCGCTAAGGATCCGCCCTCATGACGCTCCGCACTTCCCGCCTCCGGCTGCTGGCCGCCACCGCCTGCATCGGCGCCAGCTTGACGGGTTTCTCGGCCCACGCGGCCCTGTTCTCCGACGACGAGGCGCGCCAGGCCATCATCGACCTGCGCAAGGAAGTGCGCGAGCGGTCCGACCAGCAAGGCCGCAAACTGACCGACGACCTGGCCCAGAGCCAGCGCAGCCAGTTGCAGCTTGCCTCGCAGATCGAGCAGTTGCAGCAGGAAATCGCCCGCCTGCGCGGTCAGATCGAAATTCTGACCAAGCAGGTGGCCGACACCCAGCAAGCCCAGAAAGACATCTACCTGGACCTCGACACGCGCCTCAAGCGCCTCGAACCCCAGACGGCCTCGATAGACGGCCAGCAGGCCACCGTGGGCGCCGACGAGAAGCGCGCCTATGACGCCGCCATCGACCTGTTCCGCAACGGCAACTACGCCGACGCCATCCCCGCCCTGTCGAACTTCGTCCGCCAGTACCCCCAGAGCCCGTACGCGCCCGCCGCGCAGTTCTATGTCGGCAGCAGCCACTACGCGCTCAAGGACTACAAGGCGGCCATCACGCAGCAGCAGGCGCTGGTCAAGAACTTTCCCACCAACGTCCGCGCGCCCGACGCGCTGCTGGTCATCGCCGGCAGCCAGGTCGAACTGAACGACCGGCGCGGTGCGCGCACCACGCTCGAACGCATCGTGCGCGACTATCCCGGCGTGCCCGCCGCGCAGACCGCGAAGGATCGCCTCGAACTGCTGAAGTGACGCGATACCCGCTCAAATGAAAAAGGCCGGATATACCGGCCTTTTTCATTTGACAAAGAGTCTTTGGGTTGCCATAATTTTGGGCTTCGGGTCGCAAGTTCAGTTGATCGAACAGCGAACTCCGTGAGTACGTGGGGTGGTAACTCAGTTGGTTAGAGTATCTGACTTTTAATCAGAGAGTCGAGGGTTCGAGTCCCTCCCACCCTACCAACCATCCTCGGATGGTTGCCATGAAGCCTCCCAGAGCGGAGGCTTTTTTTTGCCGCCGCGCGGTCGGTATCTTGCTTGCGAACCAGCGGTGCGCGGCTACTCGTTCGTGACCGCCTTCGGATGCAGCCGCAGCGTCGCCTGCGAACCTCCGGCCTGGCCCCCATACGGACGCATGGCCCGCACGTCGGTCACGTTCTCGATGCCTTCTTCCTTGACCCGCTTCAGGAAGCTGACCCGCTCGCGGTAGTACTCCGCGTACATGATCGCATCGCGAACCCGCTGCTCGGCGCGATACAGCGCCAGCCGCGCCTCGTTCAGCGCCTTTTCTGCTTCTCTTTCCGGGGTCGGGGCGTGACTCAGTACCCACCTACGAAGCCACTCGAGCATCATGCCCTCCATTTGAAGTGAGGTTGGGCAAAGCTTAATCCATGGCCTTCGCTGCCAGCCGATTTTCGCGAATGTTTTACCTTCTCAGATGTAACGCTTTCCACCGACGCCCAGGCAGACCGCTGGCGCGGGCCGATCTATCGCGGCTCCCGCGTCATCGGGTGACAGCGGCATGACGGCAGGCGTATCGGCAACGCAACAAGGGCCCGACGCGAACACGCCGGGCCCTTGGTCCTGTCGTTGCGGAAAGAACGATCAATCCACCTTGACGCCGCCCTTCTCGATCACCGGCCGCCAGCGGGCGATCTCGGCGTTGATCAGTTTGGCAAAGACCTCGGGCGGGTTGGGCGTGGCCTCGGCGCCTTCGCTGGCCAGGCGTTGCTCGATCTCGGGCGACGACAGGGACTGGTTGATCTGCTTGTTCAGCTTGGCCACCACTTCGCGCGGCGTGCCCGCCGGCGCGACCACGCCATACCACTGGTCCGCCTCGAAGCCCGGATAACCGCTCTCGGCCACGGTGGGCACGTCGGGCAGCATCTTCACGCGCTGGGGCGAGGATACCGCGATCGGCCGCAGCTGGCCGGCCTTGATCTGCGCGATCACCGCGGGCACGCCGGTAAACATGACCTTGATGTGGCCGGCGACGAGATCGTTGACCGCTGGCGCGGTGCCCTTGTAGGGCACGTGCTGCATGCTCGCCCCGCTTTGCAGCTTGAGGTATTCGGTGGCGATGTGGGCGGCGCTGCCGTTGCCGCCGGATCCGTAGTTGATCGCGTCGGGGTGAGCCTTGGCATAGGCGACCAGTTCCTGCAGGCTCTTCGCCTGGACCGAGGGATGCACCACCAGCACGTTGGGAACGCGCGCCACCCAGGCTACGGCGGCGAAGGCCTTGATCGGGTCATAAGGCAGCTTGGTGTACAGCGAAGGAGTCACGGCCAGCGTGCCGATGTGGCCCATCAACAGCGTGTAGCCGTCGGCGGGCGCCTTGGCGACCTTGTCCGCGCCTATGCTGCCGCCGGCGCCCGGCACGTTCTCGACCACCACTGCCTGGCCCCAGGCCTGGTTCAGTTGCTGGCCGATGGTGCGTCCCAGGATGTCGGTGGACCCACCCGGCGTGAAAGGCACCACCAGACGCAATGGCCGATTCGGATAATTGGCGGCGGCATCCTGCGCGTGGACCGCGCTGGTGGCCGCGCAGGCCATGATGGCCGGGACCGTCAGGAAAATCGTTGCGCGCAAGCTATTCCACATGTCGTGGTCTCCCCTGTTTTCTTGTCGTTTCCACCGGCCGTGCATCGCGTGAAGCCGCCACGCAGCGCCGGAGGTTTTCCTTGCCGGGCAGTATACGAACTGCACCCCTGCCGATGCGAGCCCAGCCTTGCGTGTTGGGGATCCTGCGTTGCGTTCTACTTATCGATGGGTGTGACAATGGCCTCCGCCGCCGCCTGGCGCAAGGCCGCCATGGCGGCCAGGCAGGCCGACGACGCCAGGGCGTCCCGCCGCTGGGTGATGCCGATGCCGCGCTCCGTGCCGGCCAGGGGACCGCATGCATGGACCAGCAGGCCGGCCGCCACCTCCGCCCTGACCTGCAGCGGCGAGACCAGCGCCACGTGGTCGCCCGACAGCAGGACGGACCGCACCACCGCCGTGCTGTGGGCCTGCATGGAAACGCCGGGCATGGGGATGCCCGCCTGCGCGAACAGGTGGTCGAACACCCGCTGCGCGGGCGTGCCGGGCAAGGGCCCGACCCAGGGATAGGCCGCCAGCTGGCGCAGCGAGGGACGCCGGCGGCGCGCCAGCAGCGGATGGCCGGCACGCACGACCGCGACGAAGCGATCGATGAACAACACCTCTTCGACGAAGTCGGCCGCCAGCGCGGCTCCGCGCAGGGGACCGACCATGAAATCGATGTCGGCGGCGCGCAGCATCTCGGTCAGCGCTTCGTAGGTGCCGCCCTTGATGGTCAGGGAAATATCGGACTCGGCGCCGATCGCGAGCGCGGCCGCGCGCGGCACCAGCACGTCGCCCGTCATGGGCAGCGAGCCTATCGATACGCGACGCCCGCCCAGGCCTCGCCAGCGCGCCAGTTCCTCGTGGCCGATGCGGATCTCGGCCACGGCCCGGCGCGCGTGCAGCAGCAGCCAGCGGCCCGATTCGTTCAGCCGCGTGCCGATCCGCGTGCGCTCGAACAACGGCAGCTTGGCCAGGTGCTCGAGCCGGCGCAGCGCCTGGTGCAGCGCCGACTGGGAAATGCCCAGCGCATCCGCCGCGGCGCCTTCGGTGGCATGGTCGGCGCGCAAGGCCAGCGCCGCCAGCGAAGTGTCGCCGACCAGTCGCGGCAGCGCCATGACCGACGCCGGCGCGCCGCGCAGCCGCAGCCCTTCCGCGGCCGCGCGCAGCAAGGCCATTGCGCGCGCGACCCGCAGCGCCAGGACTTCGCCCGCCGGCGTGGCGGCCATGCCTCGCGCGCCACGGTCGAACAGGCGTATGCCCAGCAGCGACTCCGCCTCCTGGATGGCCCGCGTCACGGACGAGGCGGACTGGTGCAGCGCCAGCGCGGCCGGGGTCACGCCGCCTGCCTGCGCCACCGCGGCGACCGCGCGCAGCACGCGCAGCGGCACGGCGGCCCGCGTGTCCGCCGCGGCGTTCCGCGTCATGTCCGTTCGTGTTCCGTGCATCGCGTGGATTGTAGTTTGACAGCCCCGCGCCTCAAGGCGTTACAGCCGCTTGCGATTCCCTCCCGGCCCGCGCCGGCCGCCCGGCGTTAAGCTGGACGGCTCTGTCAACCAGGAGGCATTCATGAAGAAATCGGCTTCGGCAGTCTGGAAAGGCGGCATCAAGGATGGCAATGGCACGCTCAGCACCGAGAGCGGCGTGCTGTCGCAAACGCCCTACAGCTTCCATACCCGCTTCGAGGGCGGCAAGGGCACCAATCCCGAGGAACTCATAGGGGCGGCCCACGCCGGCTGCTTCTCGATGGCCCTGTCCGCCGAGCTGGGCAAGGCGGGCATGACGGCGGAAAGCATAGCGACCACGGCCACGGTCACGCTGGACAAGGTGGGCGATGGCTTCTCGATCACGGCGGTCCACCTGGACGTGGAGGCCGCCATTCCCGGCGCCGCCCAGGCCGCCTTCGAGGCAGCCGCCAACGCGGCCAAGGCGGGCTGCCCGGTGTCCAAGCTGTTTAACGCGCAGATCACGATGGATGCCCGGCTGAAAGCCTGAGGCCGGGCCGGCCTTCCCGCTGCCCCCGAGGGGGCGTTTTTTTGCCTTGGGGCGGCCCGGCGGCGAAAAAAAGCCGCCCCCCGAACGCGCCACCAAGGGAGATCCCTGAAAAGTCGTGGCGTAGCGCCATCATCGCCTGCCGCGCCGTGGCCGCTTGTGATTCAATAGATGCCGTGCCGGCGGGGCCGGCACGACAGAATGTCCTGGTCGTGGAGGAATGAGACCGTGCACAACGATGCGGGCACCACGACGGCGTGGTCCGCTCAGCAATGGACCGCCACCGCCTATCAATTGGCGATGCAGTCGGCTCCCTGCGGCATATTCATGTGCGATGCGCATGGCGTGTTTACCATGGTGAATCCCGCCTACGAGCGCATCACCGGCTATTCCGCCGGCCAGTTGATCGGCAAGCTGCGTTTCGACGCGCTTCACGACCCGTCCGAACTGGCGCTGCGCCAGGGCGAACTGGCCTCGCCGCCGGTGCGCGACATCGTCGGCCTGCACCCCGACTCCGAAATGATCGCCAGCCAGGGGGCGGAAGCCGACTGGACCTATATGCGCCGCAACGGCGCCCGCGTCACCGTCACGCTGGCCCTGAGCCGGCTGACCCAGGCCGATGGCCAGACCGCCGGCTACGTGGGCACGGTCTTCGACAACTCCCGCCGCCCCCGCAATGGCCTGCAGCTCTGGCACCTGCTGCACCACGATCCCCTGACGGGCCTGCCCAACCAGGAATTGCTGGAAGAGCGCCTGGGACTGGCGCTGGAACGCGCGAAAAACGGCAGCGATCCGGTCCTGCTGGTACTGCTGGAGCTGGACAACCTGCGCAAGCTGCGCGACACCCTCGGCCATGCCGCCGCCGACACCGCCATCAAGCAGGTGGCGTCCCGCCTGAAGCGCCTGTGCGGCGACGAGCACGTGCTCGGACTGATGCGCGGCTCGCTGTTCGTCATGATCTCCACCGGCCGCAACACGCTGTCCGTCGAGCGCGAGACCGCGCTGATGGCGGAAGTCTCGCGGCCCATCCCGTTCGCCTCGGCAACGCTGCACGTCACCGCCAGCATCGGGGTCAGCTCCCATCCCACGGCCGGCAACGATGCCCGGGCCCTGCTGCAGCGCGCCCTGCTGGCCCTGCACGCGGCCAGCCGCAGCGGCGGCGGCACCGCCCGCCATTTCGATTTCGGCATGCAGACGCAGTCGGCGCGCCGCAACCATCTCGAGACGCTGCTGCGCGAGGCGGTGGAAACGCGCCAGTTCTCGCTGGCCTACCAACCGCAGGTCGACCTGGGCACCGGCCACATCACCCGCGCCGAGACCCTGCTGCGCTGGCAGCACCCGCGGCTGGGCGCCGTCGGTCCCTCCGAGTTCGTCCCCATGGCCGAAGACCTGGGCCTGATGGACGAACTGGGCGCCTGGGTGATCGACACCGCCTGTCAGCAGGCCGTGCGCCTGCACGCCAAGTTCGGCCAGTCGCCGTGCATGGCGATCAATATCTCTCCCACGCAGTTGCGCGACCGCAAGCTCTACGGCGTGGTCGCCTCCGCCCTCGAACGCTGGCATCTGCCGCCGGGCTGCCTGGAACTCGAGATTACCGAGGGGCTGCTGCTGGACAATACCCGCCAGGTCTCGGACACGCTGCAAAGCCTGCGCAAGCTGGGCGTGGCTATCGCGATCGACGACTTCGGCACCGGTTATTCCAGCTTCGCCTACCTGGCGCGCTTCCCGGTCAACCGCATCAAGATCGACCGCTCGCTGGTACGCGCGATCTCGTCGGTCAAGAACGGCGACGCCATCATCAGCGCCATCATAGGCATGGCCCACGCGCTGGGCATCAAGGTCACCGCCGAAGGCGTGGAGACCGCCGCCCACGCCCGCCGGCTGGGCGAACTGGGTTGCGACGAAGCGCAGGGGTTCTGGTTCTCGCGGCCGCTGACCGCCCAGGCGCTGGAAAACGCGCTGACGCCCATCGCCTAGGGGGAACAGGCCCTAGTCCGGCCCGGGCTGACGCCCCGGCGACTGCGCCAGGGTCTGTGCCAGGGCGGGCTCGTGCACCGACTTGTAGGGCCCGTGCCCCGGCGCCAGCGGCGGCTCGGAGCGCATCGGCGACTTGCCGTGGGGCAGCGCCGAAACCGGCGCCCACTGCGGGTCGGGAATCTCGGCGAACACCTGCCGGAGCCGCTCGCCCCACGACGAATGGATCATCCGGAAGTAGTCGTTGTCGTGGTCGATCAGCGCGAACTTGGTCACGCGCAGGCTGTCCTTCTCGTACACCAGCAGGTCCAGCGGCAGGCCGACCGACACATTCGAGCGCAGCGTGGAATCCATCGAGATCAGCGCGCACTTGGCCGCCTCGTCCAGCGGCATCGACGGCGTCAGCACCCGGTCCAGGATGGGCTTGCCATACTTGGCCTCGCCGATCTGGAAATACGGGCTCATGGTCGAAGCCTCGATGAAGTTGCCCGCCGCGTAGATCTGGAACAGCCGCATGGGCTGCCCCCGGATCTGGCCGCCCAGCAGGAAGCTGCAATTGAACTCGATGTTGAAATCGTTCAGCGCGCTGCCGTGCATGCGGTGGACCTCGCGCACCGCCCGCCCCACCAGGCAAGCCGCCTCGAACATGTTGGGCACGTTCCATGGCGTGGACAGGTCCGGGTCGGACGGCTGCGACAGGAGCTGCGCGACCGACTGGGTCAGCGCCAGGTTGCCCGCCGTCAGCAACACCATGACGCGCTCGCCGGGCTGCTCGAACACGGTCATCTTGCGGAAGGTGCTGACGTGGTCCACGCCCGCGTTGGTACGCGTGTCCGCCAGGAACACCAGCCCCTGGTCCACGCGCGTCGCCACACAATAGGTCATAGGGGGCTCACGCTGGTCGGCATCATCGACGATTCTAGTCCCGGCCCTCCGGTTGGTGCATGGATGAGCCGGCCTACATGCCGCAAGCCATATTTTTATTGATATGGTTGATAAGATAATTTCATATCGATTTGCATACCTCGACGCATACAATGGCCGAAACCACGGCTGCGGGGGCACTCCGCGCCATTCCGCCAGACACGGAGACATCCATGCTCGACAAGACCGCTCCCGATGCCGCGCGCCGCGACTACTACGACCGCATCGCGCAGAAGAACCTGAGCCCCCTCTGGGAATCCCTGCATACCCTCGTCCCGCCCCAGCCGCAGCCGCAGTGCGTGCCCGCGATCTGGAAATACGAGAAGCTGCGCGCCGACGTCATGGAGTCGGGCTCCATCATCAGCGCCGAGGAAGCCGTGCGCCGGGTACTGATCCTGGAGAACCCCGGCCTGAAAGGCCAGTCGGCCATCACCCAGACGCTGTACGCGGGCCTGCAGCTGATCCTGCCCGGCGAGATCGCCCCCAGCCACCGCCACACCCAGTCCGCCCTGCGCTTCATCGTCGAAGGCAAGGGCGCCTACACGGCGGTCAACGGCGAACGCACCACCATGCATCCCGGCGACTTCATCATCACGCCGTCCTGGACCTGGCACGACCACGGCAACCCCACCGAGGCCGAAGGCGGCGAGCCGGTGGTCTGGCTCGACGGCCTGGACATCCCGCTGCTGCGCTCGCTGGACGCCGGCTTCGCCGAAAACTACCCCGAGGCCTCGCAGCCCGTCATGCGCCCCGAGGGGGACAGCTTCGCCCGCTACGGCTACAACATGGCGCCGGTGCGCCACACCTTCAGCGGCACGTCCTCGCCCATCTTCAACTATCCCTACGAACGCTCGCGCGAGGCCCTCGACCAGCTGGCGCGCCGCGGCGAACTCGACCCCTGGGACGGCGTCAAGCTGCGCTACGTGAACCCGGCCACCGGCGGCTACCCCATGCCCACCATGGCGACCTTCATGCAGTGGCTGCCGGCCGGCTTCCAGGGCAAGACCTACCGCACCTCGGACTCCACCGTGTTCAGCGTGGTCGAAGGCCAGGGCAGCGTGCGCATCGGCGACGAAGTCTTCCAGTTCGGGCCGCGCGACGTATTCTCCGTGCCGCCCTGGAAACCGGTGCAACTGGCCGCGCTCGAAGACGCGGTGCTATTCAGCTATTCTGATCGTCCGGTGCAGGCCGCGCTGGGGCTGCTGCGCGAAGAGCGCGTCGCCTGATCCCTTTTCCCATCCCTCCACCAAAGGTTACCCGCCCATGTCGTACGTCTTCCAACCCGAAGCGGTCACCGCGCTGCCCGTCGTCGGCAGCAACGAACAATTCCCCGTGCGCCGCGTCTACTGCGTCGGCCGCAACTACGCCGCCCACGCGCGCGAAATGGGCTTCGATCCCGACCGCGAACCGCCGTTCTTCTTCTGCAAGCCTGCCGACGCCGTGGTGGCCGTGCCCTACGGCACGACCCTGGACCTGCCCTACCCGTCCGAGACCTCGAACTTCCACTACGAGATCGAACTGGTCGCCGCCATCGGCAAGGCCGGCTCCAACATCCCGGTCGAACAGGCGCTGAGCCACGTCTGGGGCTACGCCGTCGGCCTGGACATGACCCGCCGCGACCTGCAGATCAAGATGCGCGAAGTCGGCCGCCCCTGGGAACTCGGCAAGGCCTTCGACCAGAGCGCGCCCACCGCGCCGCTGCACAAGGCCGCCGACGTCGGCGACATGGACAAGGCCGAGCTGTGGCTCAAGGTCAACGGCCAGGACAAGCAGCGCAGCGACACCTCCAAGCTGATCTGGTCGATCGCGGAAACGGTGGCCTACCTGTCCAAGTACTTCCGCCTGGAACCGGGCGACCTGATTTTCACGGGCACCCCCGAAGGCGTGGGCCCCGTGGTCAAGGGCGACCTGATGGAAAGCGGCGTGGCCGGCCTGGGCGAACTGAAGGTCCGCGTGGTCTGAGGCCGGACGAGCCGATATGGAACTCTATAGCTTCTTCAACAGCTCGACCTCGTACCGGGTCCGCATCGCGCTGGCGCTCAAGGGCCTGGCCTACGAGTACCACGGCGTCAACATCCGCAAGCTGGAGCACCGCGCGGCGGACTACGTGGCCAGGAACCCCTCGGCCAATGTCCCGCTGCTGGTCGACGGCGAAGTGCAACTGGGGCAGTCGCTGGCCATCCTCGACTACCTCGACGCCACCTATCCCGAGCCGCGCCTGATCCCGCAGGACAAGATGCAGCGCGCCCGCGTGCTCGAGGTCTCGCTGGCCATCGCCTGCGACATCCATCCGGTCAACAACCTGCGCATCCTGAAGTACCTCACCGACGTCATCGGCGTCACCGAGGAACAGAAGAAGGCGTGGTACGACCACTGGATCCAGGACGGCCTGGCCGCCGTCGAACGCCTGCTCCAGGCCCACGGCTCCGGTCCCTACTGCTTCGGCGACGCCCCCACGCTGGCCGACTGCTGCCTGGTCCCCCAGGTCGGCAACGCCCAGCGCATGGGCTGCGACACCTCGGCCTACCCCCGGGTGATGGCCGTGTACGAGCACTGCCAGCAGCAGCCCGCGTTCCAGCAGGCCGTGCCGGCGAAGCAGCCGGACTATAGCTGACCCCCCTACGCGCTGGCGGACCGGCAAAGCCGGATCCGCTGCGCCCTGGTTAGCCCACGGCATCCAGCGCCGTCTTCACCACGGAAAACAGCACGCCTATCTGCTCCTCGTCGATGATGAGCGGCGGCGAGAACGCCAGGATGTCCCCGGTGAACCGCACCAGCACCCCTGCCTTCAGGCAGGCCAGGAACGCCTCGTAGGCCCGCGCCCCCGGCTGCCCCGCGCGCGGTTCCAGTTCGATCGCCGCCGCCATCCCGATGTTGCGGATGTCCTTCACGTGCGGCGCTCCCCGCAGGCCGTGAACCGCCGACTCGAACACCGGCTCCAGACTCGCGGCGCGCGCGAACAGCCCTTCCTTCTCGTACAGGTCCAGCGTGGCCACCGCGGCCGCCGCCGCGGCGGGGTGCCCCGAATAGGTGTAGCCGTGGAAAAGCTCGATCGCGTTGCCCGGCCCCGCCGCCATGATCGTGTCGTGGATCTCCCGCGATATCGCCACCGCGCCCATCGGAATGGCGGCATTGTTGATCCCCTTGGCCATCGTCAGCAGGTCCGGCGTCACCCCGAAGCGCTGCGCCGCGGTGGCCGCGCCCAAGCGGCCGAAGGCGGTGATCACTTCATCGAAGATCAGCGGAATGCCGTGGCGCGTGCATAGCTCGCGCAAGCGCTCCAGGTAGCCGAGCGGCGGCACGAGCACGCCCGCCGAGCCGGCCATGGGCTCGACGATCACCCCCGCCACCGTCGAAGGATCGTGCAAGGCCAGCAAGCGCTCCAGTTCGTCGGCCAGGTGCGCGCCCCAGGCCGGCTGCCCGCGCGTGAACGCCGCCTCGGCGAGGTTCAGCGTGGCCGGCAGATGGTCCACGCCCGGCATCAGGTTGCCCGCATAGGCCTTGCGGTTGGTACCGATACCGCCCACCGACATGCCGCCGAACCCCACGCCGTGATAGCCCCGCTCGCGGCCGATGAAGCGCATGCGCTGGCCTTCGCCGCGCGCCCGGTGGTAGGCCAGCACGATCTTGAGCGCGGTATCGACCGACTCGGACCCCGAGTTCGTGAAGAAGATACGGTCCAGCCCCGCCGGCATCAGCGCGGCCAGCCGCCGCGCCGCCTCGAAGGCCAGCGGATGCCCCATCTGGAAAGGCGGCGCATAGTCCAACCCGCGCATCTGCCCGTGCACGGCCTCGATGATTTCCTCGCGCCCGTGTCCGGCGTTGCAGCACCACAGGCCGGCCGTGCCGTCCAGGATCCGCTGGCCGTCGGCGTCGGTGTAGTACATGCCCTTGGCCGACACCAGCAGCCGGGGTGCGGCCTTGAACTGGCGATTGGCGGTGAAGGGCATCCAGAGGGATTGCAGGTCGGGCATATCGGCGGGCATGCGGGGCTCCTGGTTGGGCGGCAAGGGTAAACTTGCCGGGATACTCACGAGGATACTCCGCCATGATGTTGACCCTTCCCGACGTGCTGACGGCCGAGCAGGTGACACGCTGCCGGCAGGCGCTGGCGGGTGCCGCCTGGGTCGATGGCCGCGCCACGGCCGGGCACATGGCGGTCCACGCCAAGCACAACCAGCAACTGGCCAATGACGATCCGCTGGGCGCGCAACTGGGCAACCAGATCCTGGACGCGCTGGGCGCCAACCCGCTGTTCATTTCCGCCACGCTGCCGCTGAAGGTGCTGCCACCGGCCTTCAACCGCTACGAAGGTGGCGGCAACTACGGCAACCACATCGACAACGCCATCCGCAGCCTGCCCGGCAGCGCCCACCGCGTGCGCACCGACATCTCGGCCACCCTGTTCCTGACGCCGCCGGAAGACTACGACGGCGGCGAACTCGTGGTCGAGGACACCTACGGCGCCCACCGCGTCAAGCTGCCCGCCGGCCACCTGGTGATCTATCCCGGCACCAGCCTGCACCGCGTCACCCCCGTGACCCGCGGCGCCCGTGTCTCGGCCTTCTTCTGGGTGCAAAGCCTGGTGCGCGACGAGACGCAACGCGAAACGCTGTACCGCATGGACACGGCCATCCAGCAACTGTCCCGCGAAGTCCCCGGCAGCGACGCCGTGGTCCAGCTGACCGGCATCTATCACAACCTGCTGCGGCAATGGTCGCAGACCTGAGCGGGCGCCCCGGAGCCGACATGCCCCTGCCCCCCCTGACGCAGATTCCCCCGCAGATCGCCGCCGTGGCCGACTACGAGGACTACGCGCGGGAACGCATGAGCGACGCCGCCTGGGCCTACCTGTCGGGCGGCGCTGCCGACGAACACACGCTGCGCGCCAACCGCGAGGCCTATGCGCGCGTACGCATACAGCCGCGCGTGCTGCGCGACCTGACGGGCGGCGGCACCGGGCTCGAGCTGCTGGGCACGCCGCTGCCCTTCCCCATCCTGCTGGCCCCGGTGGCCTACCAGAAACTGGTCCATCCGCAGGGCGAACTGGCCAGCGTGCTGGCGGCATCCGCCATGAAGACGGTCATGGTGGCCAGCACGCAGGCGAGCGTCGGACTCGAGGACATGGCGCGCACGGCCGAAGCGCCGCTGTGGTTCCAGCTTTATTTCCAGCGCGAGCGCGACGACACCCTGCGGCTGGTCCGGCGCGCCGAGGCGGCTGGCTATCGCGCGCTGGTGGTCACGGTGGATGCGCCGGTCAACGGCGTGCGCAACCGCGAACAGCGCCAGGGCTTCGGGCTGCCCCCGGACGTCGAGGCTGTCAACCTGCGGGGCATGCGCCCCATGGCGGGCGCGGTGGCGCGGGCCGGGGAAAGCGCCATCTTCGGCGGCGGCACGCTGGACGGCGCGCCGTCGTGGGACGACATCGCCTGGCTGCGCTCGGCCACCCGGCTGCCCCTGGTGCTCAAGGGCATCCTGGCGCCGGCCGATGCCCGGCTGGCGATCGATGCCGGCGCGGCCGCCATCGTCGTGTCCAATCACGGCGGCCGCGGCCTGGACACGCTGCCCGCCACGCTGGAGGCCCTGCCCTGGATCGCCGCCGAAGTGGGTGGCCGCCTGCCGGTCCTGATGGACGGCGGCATCCAGCGCGGCACCGACATATTCAAGGCGCTGGCGCTGGGCGCCAGCGCCGTGATGGTGGGCCGGGGCTACGTGCATGGATTGGCGGCGGCCGGCGCCGTGGGCGTCATCCACGTGCTGCACATGCTGCGCACCGAGCTCGAGATCGCGATGGCCCTGGCCGGCTGCCGCACGCTGCGGGACATCGACCGCAACGCGCTCTGGCCCCACCCGGCCATCGCCTAGCACGCCTTACATCGGCTCGATGCCCGCGGCCTTCACGAGTTGGGCGTTCGACTCGATTTCATCCTTGATGTAGGCGTCGAACTTCTCGGGCGCCAGCACGAAGGCATCGGCGCCCACCGCGGCGAAGCGCGTCTTGACCTCTTCCGTGGCCAGGGCCTTGGCCACTTCGGCCTGCAGCTTGTTGACGATGGGGCGCGGCGTCCTGGACGGCACCATCATGCCTATCCAGAAGTTGAACTCGGACCCCGGTACGCCCGCTTCCGCCGTGGTCGGCACGTCGGGCAGGATGCTGGAGCGGCGCGGCGATCCCACCGCCAGCGGCACCAGGTGGCCTTCCTTGATCTGGCCGATGACCGGCGCCACGGGCGAGAAGTAGTAGTCGACCCGGCCGCTGATGACTTCGGACACGGCCTCGGGCGAACCCTTGAAGGGAATGTGCGTGGCGTCGATCTTGGCCTGCAGCCGGAAGCGCTCGGCGTTCAGGTGCGTGGCGCTGCCGGTGCCCGACGACGCGTAGTTGAGCGTGCCCGGGCGGCTGCGCGCAGTGGACAGCAGTTGCGACAGCGACTTGATGTTCTTGGACGGTGCGATCACCAGCACGTTGGGCAGCGTCGAGATCGGCGTCACGCCCGCGAAGTCCTTCACCGTATCGAACGGCAGCTTGGCGAAGGTGGAGGGATTGACCGTATGCGACGAGGAGTGGATCAGGATCGTGTAGCCGTCGGGCGCGGCCTGGGCGACCTGGGCCGCGCCTATGGTGCCGCCGGCCCCGGCGCGGTTCTCGACCACCACCGTCTGGCCCAGGCTGGCGCCGAGCTTGTCGCTGATGGCGCGGGCGATGATGTCGGTCGTGCTGCCCGCCGTGAACGGCACGATCACGCGGATGGGCTTGGTGGGGTAGGCGGCATCCTGGGCGCCGGCCGGCGCGTGGGCCAGGGCGATCAGGCACGATACCGGAGCGAGTGCTGCGGCGCGGACGAAGTTCATGGTTGTCTCCTGGTGCGGTGTCTTTTATACGCATGCAACCGGTGCGGCGCGAACACGGGATCCCGTCGCTCGCGCTTAATTCACTTTTTGGTGAATTGCAGGAGAATAATGAAACACGGCGCCCCCAACGTCAATCGTTGGTGGGCGCCGCGGGCCTCGGTACATTCCCTAGGATGGGGGAGACGATCAGGCAGCCTTCGGCAACTGCCCGTGCGGATCGATGACGAATTTCTTGGGTACGCCGGCATCGAACTCGGCATAGCCCTTGGGCGCCTCGTCCAGCGTGATGACTTCCACGCCGACGACCTCGGCGATCTTGATGCGGTCCCACAGGATGGCCTGCATCAGCGCGCGGTTGTACTTCATCACCGGCGTCTGGCCCGTGAAGAAGCTGTGCGACTTGGCCCAGCCCAGGCCCAGGCGGATGCTGAGCGAACCCTGTTGGGCGGCCCTGTCCACGCCGCCGGGATCGTCCGTCACGTACAGGCCGGGAATGCCGATCTTGCCGGCGGCGCGCGTGACCTCCATCAGCGAATTGAGCACGGTGGCCGGCGCCTCGTGGCGGGCGCCCTCGTGTCCATGGCCGCGGGCCTCGAAGCCCACCGCGTCGACCGCGCTGTCCACTTCGGGCACGCCCAGGATCTGGGCGATCTGGTCACCCAGCGAGGCATCCTTCGACAGGTCCACGGTTTCGAAGCCCACCTTGCGCGCATGCACCAGCCGCGCGGGATTCACGTCGCCCACGATGACCACCGCCGCGCCCAGCAGGCGGGCCGATGCGGCGGCCGCCAGGCCGACCGGTCCGGCGCCGGCCACGTAGACCGTACTGCCCGGCCCCACGCCCGCCGTGACCGCCCCGTGATAGCCGGTGGGCAGGATGTCCGACAGGCAGGTCAGGTCGCGGATCTTGGCCAGGGCCTGGTCGCGGTCGGGGAATTTCAGCAGGTTGAAGTCGGCGTACGGCACCATGACGTACTCGGCCTGCCCGCCTATCCACCCGCCCATGTCCACGTAGCCGTACGCGCCGCCGGCGCGCGAGGGATTCACGTTCAGGCAGACGCCGGTCTGCTGTTCCTTGCACAGCCGGCAGCGGCCGCATGCCACGTTGAACGGCACCGAAACGATGTCGCCCTTCTTCAGGGTCTCGACGTCGCGCCCGGCCTCGAGCACCTCGCCGGTGATCTCGTGGCCCAGCACCAGTCCCGCCGGCGCGGTGGTCCGGCCGCGCACCATGTGCTGGTCCGAGCCGCAGATGTTGGTGGAAAGCACCTTGAGGATGACGCCATGCTCGATGGATTTGCCGGCCGGACTTACCAGTTCGGGGAAGGCGATGCCTTGCACCTCGACCTTGCCGGGACCTACGTAGACGACACCGCGATTGGACGACATGTGAGTCTCCTCAGTGATGACTTCGCGCCGCGGGCCGCGAGCCGGCCCCGCGCGAAGGGTTGCGAAATCAGTGGCGTACCTCCGCCCGCAGCCATTGCGCCAGGGCTTCGTTGACCGCGCCGGGTTGCTCCATCGTGGTCATGTGGCCGGCATCCTCGATGGCGGCCAGCGTCGCGCCCGGGATCTCGGCGGCCAGCGTCTCGTGGCGCGACAAGGGGCTCCAGGTGTCCTGCCGGCCGCACAGCACCAGCGTCGGGCAGGCGATGCCGGCCAGTTGGCCCGTGGCGTCGGGCCGGTTCAGCAGGGCGTGGATCTGCGCTTCGAACACCTCGGGAGTGCGGCGCTCGATCATGTCGAGCACGGCCTCGAACACCGGCCCGTCCAGCCGGTCGGGATGCACCATGCCGCGCGCCCAGATCCGCCCCATCTCGCGCATGCCCGATTCGCGCGCGGCCTTGAGCAGCGCCAGCCGCCCGGCGCGCTCGGACTCGCCCGCCACGCCCTTGGCCAGGCCCTGGTAGCCGGTGTCCATCAGCGCCAGGCGCAGCACCCGCTCCGGTGCGAGGCGCGTCACCTCCAGGGCGACACGGCCGCCCATGGAATGGCCGGCCAGGTTGAACCGGTCGGCGGGCGCGTGCCGCAGCACGTGCTCGGCCATCGCCGTCAGCGTATCCAGCATGCCGTAGTCCGGCACCTGACATGCGAACCGATCGCCGAAACGCGCGCGCTGGTCCTCCCAGACGGCGAAGTCGCACAGCAGGCCCGGCAGCAGCACCAGGGGCGGATTCGACAGACTGCTCATTACACTTCCTCCAAACCTATCAATGACGCCAGCCGCTCCGGATCGCCGCGCAGATCCGGGCTCGCGCCCTGCCAGACGATGCGTCCCCTATCCAGCACCACGGCGCGCTCGGTCAGGTCCAGCGCCAGTTCCGCATGCTGCTCGACCAGCACGATGGACAGCGCCCCGCCCTCGCGCAGCTTGCCGAACGCATCGACCAGGGCGTCGACGATCACCGGCGCCAGTCCCTCGAAGGGTTCATCCAGCAACAGCACCCTGGGGTTCCCGATCAGCGCACGGCCGATCGCCAGCATCTGCTGTTCGCCGCCCGACAACTGGTAGCCCAGGTTGCGCCGCCGCTGCGCCAGCCGCGGAAACAATTCGTACACCCGCTCCAGGGTCCAGGTCCCCGCCGTCGCCGCCACGGTCAGGTTCTCCTGCACGGTCAGCGACGGAAATATCTCCCGCTCCTGCGGCACCAGCCCCAGGCCCTTGCGCGCGCGCACGTGCGCCGGCCAGGCGGCGATGTCCTGGCCCACGTAGCGCACGCTGCCGCCATGCACCGTGTTCAGCCCCAGCACGGTGGTCAGCAGCGTGGTCTTGCCCACGCCGTTGCGGCCCAGCAGCGCCAGCGCCTCGCCTGCGTCCACGTGCAGCGACACGTCCTCCAGCACCACGGTCTCGCCATAGCCGGCGCTCAGGTCGCGCAGTTCCAGTACCCGCTCAGTCATGATGCCCCCGCTTGCCCAGGTAGACGTCGCGCACGCGCGGATCCGTCCGGACCTCGTCCACGCTGCCCTCCAGCAGCACCGCCCCCTCGACCAGCACGGTGATGCGCCGCGCGAAGCGGAATACCAGGCTCATGTCGTGTTCGATCACCAGCACGGCCACGTCCTGCGGCAGGCGCTCCAGCAGTTCGAACAGGCGCTTGCCCTCGGTCGACGGCACCCCGGCCACCGGCTCGTCCAGCAGCAGCACCCGCGGCTTGAGCGCCAGGGCCAGCGCGATCTCGATCTGGCGGCGCTGGCCGTAGGCCAGCTCGCTCACCCGCCTGCCCGCCAGGTCGAGCAGCCCCAGTTCGCGCAGGCACTCCACGGCTTCGTCGACGAACGCCGGGCGCGCCGGCAGCGGCCGTCCGATGCGGCCGTCCAGGCCGCGATGCGCGGACAGCGCCAGGCCGATGTTCTCGGCAACGGTCAGGTGATTGAACAGCGAATTGATCTGGAAGGTGCGCGCCAGCCCGAGCTTGACGCGCTGCTCGGCCGGCATGGCGGTGACGTCCCGTCCTTCCAGCAGGACCTTGCCGGCATTGGGCCGGATCACGCCGGTGATCTGGTGCACCAGTGTGCTCTTGCCGGCGCCGTTGGGGCCGATCAGCGCGTGCCGGGCGCCCGCTTCCAGCGTCAGGTTCACGTCGCGGGTCACGCTCAGCGCGCCGTACTGCTTGCACAGGCCCACGAGCTGCAGCGGAGGGGTGCTCATTGCGTGCCCTCCTTGTTCGTCCACCGGGCCAGGCAGCCGGACAATCCGGTGGGCGCGAAGCGCACGACGACGATCAGCAGCACGCCCAGCGCCGCCAGCCAGTTGGTCGGGTCCAGCGCCGCCGCGCGGTCGGCCAGCAGCATGAAGACGATGGCGCCCAGGAAGGCGCCGTAGAGCCGGCCGGTGCCGCCCAGCGCCAGCATGACCAGCACGTTGGCCGACATGGTGAAGCCCAGGCTGTCCAGCCCGACGATGTTGTTGACCTGCGCCGACAGCGCGCCCGCGGCCCCGCCCAGCGCGGCCGAGATGGCATACAGCGTCAGCAGGCGCCGGCGTACCGGCACCCCCAGCAGCGCCATGCGCGTCGGGTTCTCGCGCACGCCCTGCGCCGTGAGGCCCAGCGGCGAGCTGACCAGGAACTTGCAGAAGGCGTAGACCAGCACCAGCACGGCCAGCGCGTACCAGTAGGCGGTGCGGCCTTCGATGTCGAACTGGAACAGGCCCAGCACCGGGGCCACCGAATAGCCGGTCAAGCCGTCGTCGCCCATGGTGAGCGGCTTGGCCACGTTGGCCAGCTCTAGCAGCAGCGTCGCGCAGACCAGGGTCAGCATGATCTGGGTCAGGCCCGCGGTGCGCAGCACGGCCAGGCCGGACAGCAGGCCCACGACGGCGGCCGCCGCCATGCCCACGAACAGGCCCGAGATCGGCTCGGACGAGACGTGCATGGCGTACAGGCCGGCGGCATAGGCGCCGGTGCCGAAGAAGGCCGCGTGGCCCAGGGTCTCGATGCCACCGTAGCCTTGCGCGATGTCCAGCGACAGCGCGAACACGATCATGATCAGCACGGCGGTGGCCAGGGCCAGGTACAGGTCGGCCAGGAAGAAGGTCGCGACCGCCGCGCCCAGCAGCACCAGGTCCAGCAGGTTGTAGCGATGGCGCGAGAACGCGCGCGCGACGGATGAGTTCAGGGAAGGTGTCGTCATGATCAATTCGCCACGAGGCCACGGGGGCGCACCAGCAGGATCGCCAGCACCGCCAGATAGATCACGAAAGCGCCCAGCGCGGGCAGGTAGTAGCGGCCCAGCGTATCGATCAGGCCCAGCAGCAGCGCCGCGTACAGCGATCCGCGCAGGCTGCCCAGGCCGCCCACGGCCACCACGATCATCACGATGACCAGGTACTTCAGGCCATAGTACGGTTCCAGCGGCAGCATGGGGCTGCCCAGCGCGCCGCCCACCGCGGCCAGCCCGCAGCCGATGGCGAACGTGGCCGAGAACACCGCCGGCACGTTGATGCCCACGCAGCGCGCCATGCGCTGGTTATCGACCGCGGCGCGCAGGCGGGCGCCGAAGGCCGTGCGTTCGATGCCCAGCCACAGCGCGAAGGCGACGACCGCGCTGGCGCCGATCAGGAAGGCGCGATAGACCGACAGCGTGAGCGGGCCCACGCTGAAATTGCCCTGCAGCGAAGGCGGCAGCGGCAGGGACTGCAGCTGCGTGCCGGCCAGGTTCTTGACGATGGCCGTGATGATGAAGGTCAGGCCGATGGTCATCAGCAGCTGGCCCAGTCCGTGGGTGCCGTAGACCCAGCGGTACAGCGTGCGTTCAAGCAGCGCGCCGATGGCCATCGTGGCCAGGACCGCCAGCGGCACGGCCAGGAAGAAATGCACGCCCGCGCGCTGGATGAACCAGAGCGCGATGTAGCCTCCGATCATGGCGAAGGCCGAATGGGTCAGGTTGACCACGCGCATCACGCCCAGCGTGATGGTCAGGCCGACCGATATCAGGAACAGCATCATGCCGTAGGCGATACCGTCCACGGCAAGGCTGAGGAAAGTGGCGAGCGTCGAAGTCATGCGTCATCCGGCGCGAGGAAGAAGGGAACGGACGCGGCGCCAGGGCCGCGCCCGCGCGGGAATTACTTGTTGATCTCGTGCCAGGGGTCTTTCACGGCGGGATAGGTGTGGAACACCTTGTTGCCGAGCTTGCCGTCGATCTTCTCGACCTTGCGCATGTAGACGTTCTGGACGATCTCGCGGGTACGCGGATCGATGCTGACCGGACCACGCGGACTGTCCCACTTGTAGCCCTTGATCGCGGCCATGGCCTTGTCGCCGTCCTTCACGCCGCCAGTGGCGCGCACCATCTGCTCGATCAGCCGCATGCCGTCGTAGGCCGCCACCGACGCGACGCTGGGCAGTTCGTCCTTGCCGTACTTGGCCTTGTAGGCGGTCACGAACTCCTTGTTCAACGGCGTATCCAGGTAGGGCGAATAGTGCAGCGCCGAGGTCAGGCCGATCGCGGCGTCGCCGATGGGGGCGATATCCTCTTCCTGCGCCTCGTTGGTCACCAGCAGCGTGATGCCGGCCTTGTCCAGCTCGCGTTCCTTGAAGCTGCGGATCATGCCGGCCGACATGGGGCCCACCGGCATGAACATGAACACCGCCTGCGGCTTGAGGTCGCGCACGCGCTGCAGGTAGCTGGAGAAATCGGTGGTGCCCATGGGCACCTTGATCTCGCCCACCACCTTGCCGCCCAGCTTGGCGAAGGTCTGGCCGAAGGCCTCCAGCGCGTCGTGGCCCGGCGCGTAATCGGCCGCCAGCACCACGGCGTTCTTCATGCCCTGGTCATAGGCCCACTGCACCAGCGGGATGCTGACCGTCCATTGCGTGAAACCGGCGCGCACATAGTATTGCGACTTGTCGGTCACGCTGGACGTGCCCGAGTTCAGGATGACGTAGGGCGTCCTGGTCTGGTTGATGACATCGACCGCGCCCAGCACCGTGGGCGTGAAGACGCCGCCGATCAGGTACTGCACCTTGTCGCGCACCACCAGTTCCTGCGACAACTGGCGCGCACGCTGGGGATTGGAACCGGCCTCGTCGCGCGACAGCACCGTGATGGTGTGCTCGCCGAACTTGCCGCCGCGCTGGGCCAGGTACAGGTCGACGCCGCGCTGATACTCCCGGCCCCACCAGGTGTAGGCGCCCGAGAACTGGCTCAGCAGGCCGACCTTGATTTCCGCCGCGGCGGCCGTTCCCGCCGCCGCCACGGCCGCGGCGGCGCACAGCAGCCCCGCCACGCGTTTCCCGATTCGCATAGTCTCTCTCCTTGGCGCGCTGCGCCTATCGTCGGTGGTGTTGCGATGTAATGGTGTAGCTAAGGCACAGTGGATCCGGCTCCGCTGGTCCGCCAGTGCCGCCCCCACGGGACCCGGCGCCGGGCCGCCCCAAGGCGGGTCCCGGCCCCCTCGGGGGGCTGCCGCGTAGCGGCTGGGGGCTCACCATGCTGGGCGCGCGAAGCGCGTACGGGGGTCTTCTACCTAGCGTCCGGGACCAGCCGTGTCTTCATGAATTCCTCGAAACTCTCGCCGCGCATGATGGCGTAGATCTCGAGATTGGTTTTCTTGACGACCCGGCCGAACTTCTCGAGCACGAAGAAGTTGACGCCGTGCTGGATCAAGCCGAGCCAGTCGCGCGCCCGCACCAGGGCTTTTTCCTCTTCCGTCAACCCGGCGGCATCCATCGTGCCCTCCTCGTCGGCGATGAAGCGCGCGCGCCAGTCGGCGCCTATCATGTTCCAGAAAAAGCGATTGATCTTCAGCGTACGGTTGCTGATGCGCAGGTCGAACGCGTAGGTGCCGGGAATCTGCTCGATGCCTTCCAGTTGCGGATTCATCGCGCGCTCCTCAGGCCACGGCCGCGGCGGCCGGGCCGGCCTGCCGGGCGACGGGCTCGCCTTCTTCGTACAGCACCACCGTCATCGCCGTGGTGGTGGCCAGGTAGTAGTTCTGGTGCAGCTTGCGCAGCGGACCGGTGCCCAACGCGCCGCGCATGGACAGCCACATGATCTGCTCCACGCTCTCGGCGCCGCCCAGGCGCACGTAGTCGGCATGCTTCATCCGCAGCAGCGCCTCGGGATCTTCCTCCAGCAGGCGCAGGAACTCCATGTCCCACTCGGTATTGTTGAAGCCGGTGCGTTCGCCATGGACCTGATGCGACAGGCCGCCGGTGCCGACCACCACTACTTTCAGGTCCTCGGGATAGGATTCCACCGCGCGGCGCACGGCCTGCCCCAGGCGATAGCAACGGCGCGCCGTGGGCAGCGGATATTGCAGCACGTTGATCGCGACGGGCACCACGGTGCCCGGCCAGTCGGGCTGGTGCGGCCAGAGCAACGGCAGCGGCGAGGCACAGCCGTGGTCGATGGGCTTGTCCTGGAAGACGGTGATGTCGAACTCGTCGTTCACCAGGGACTCGGCGATGTGGGCCTGGAAATCGACGTTGCCGCGGATGGCGGGCAGGTTGCGCAGGCCCGCGCCCTCGTCGGCGATGGGAAAGCTTGCCCCCACCCCCAGCGCGAACGTGGGATACATGTCGAAGAAAAAGGTCGTGCAGTGGTCGTTGTAGAAGAACACCAGCACGTCGGCCTGCTTCTCGGCCAGCCAGGCAGCCACCGGCTTGTAGCCGTCGAACAGCGGCGCCCAGGCCGGATCGTTCTGCTTGCCCTTGTCATAGGCGACGCCTATGGTCGGCACGTGCGAGCTGCCGATGCCGCCGATGATTCTTGCCATGATGCGTGCTCCGTCTGATAGGAAGGCGGCGCGGCCGCATCGCCATGCGCCACCAGCCCTTTTTTATGCGTAGCGGAGATTATATGGGATCCCAAAATAAAGCAATCAAGGGTTTTTTCGGGTTTAGGCGCCTGCTTGGGATCCAATACGGGATCCCAAACGAGTCTTATACTTGCACCCACCTCGCCAGCCGCGAGGCAACCGCATCATCACTCAGGGAGCACGCATGCAGCAGACCACGACCATGCTGCATATTCGTGAAATGATCCTCCGGGGCGAACTCGCGCCGGGAGAACGGGTACGGGAAGCCGACCTGGCCGAACGGCTGGGCACCTCGCGCACGCCCGTGCGCCAGGCCCTGCCCGCGCTCGCCCAGGAAGGCCTGCTGGTGCCATCCGGCGCCCGTGGCTTCGCGGTACGCGCCTTTTCCGCCCGCGAAAGCACGGAGGCCCTGCACGTGCGCGCCGCGCTGGAGGGGCTGGCGGCGCGCGCGCTGGCCACCAACGGCGCCAGCGCGGAACTGCTGGCCGAACTCAAGGACTGCCTGGCTCAGGGCGACCGCATCTTCACCGAGCGCAAACTATCGGACGACGACGAGATCCGCTATGCGGAAATGAACGCGCGCTTCCATACGCTGATCCTGGAAGGCGCCGACATGCCCCTGCTGGCCAGCCTGGTCAGCCGCTGCAACATCGTGCCGTTCACCGATCCGCTCACGCTGGCGTTCGACACGCAGAGCCGGGACATGATGTTCAACTTCCTGTTCTACGCCCATCGGCAGCACCATGCCATCGTCACCGCCATAGAAAGCGGGCAGGCCGACCGCGCCGAAAACCTGTTCCGCGAGCACGCCTACACCCAGGTCCAGAGCCAGGGCGCGGATTTCGAGAAGGAAGCGGGACTGACCTCGGCCGCCGAAGCCCGGCACCAGCCCCGGGGCCCGAGGCTGGTGTAGGGCCCTAGACCTGGGAGTAGACCGCCAGCGCGCCGCCCACGGCGAAGAGCCCCATGACGGCGCGCCGCACGATCGGGTCCAGCGTGCGGCACTCCACCAGCCGGTGGAAGGCGGCACCGCCGGCGACGCTGACTAGTACCGCCAGCCCCATGCCCAGCGCATTGGCCGAGGCCTGCTCCGGGAAGAAGTGGAACACCAGGGCGCTGACCACCAGGCACAGCGGAAAGTGCACCAGGAACACCGAATAGGAGATGCGCGCGAGCCGGCTCAGGACGCCGGGCACGGCCACCGTCTCCAGCCAGCCCGCCTGGCGGGCCGCGCCCAGCAGCAGCATGATGGCCGCCGCCACGACGATGCGTTCACGGAAATCCGTGACCAGCGCCGCGGCCACCACCCCGGCCATGGCCAGCAGCCACAGGCCGCCCTTGGGTCGGCCGGTCAGCCAGTAGGCGCAGCACCCCAGGCCGTAGTAGGCGAAGAAATACAGCGCGGTCTCGTCCCAATAGGGATTGCGGTTGAAGACGAACAGCGACGCCAGCGTCAGTCCGCCGATCGCGGCGGCGCCCAGCCACCGCCAGGTGGGACGCCGCACGCCGATCCAGCGAGACAGCCCCAGCAGCAGCGCCATGACGCTGAACAGCTGGAAATCGATGCCCACGTACCAGACACCCGCCGACAGCGACTCCTGGCGCAAGAGGCCGTTGCTCAGCAGCACGTGGGCCGCCAGTTGCGGCGCCGTGGGCGTATCCGGGATGGAGTCGTGTTCCATCCAGGCCCGCGCCAGCGCGGCGCAGCCCATGGCCAGCACCAGCGCCGCCATGAAGGGCACGGCCAGCCGGAAATACCGCCGCTTGATCGCGGCCAGGGGCTGCTCCACCCGCGACACGCCCGCCGGGGCGAAGGCACGCGCGGCCAGGAATCCCGACACCACGAAGAACGCCATGACGGCCATCCTGCCGTAGTGCATCAGCGCATCCAGCACGCGCGGCATGAGCGGGTGGGCGATCTCGGACATGGGGCCGTAGAAGGCCAGGTGATGAAGCACGATGGCCAGGCAGGCGACGGCCTTGATCGCATCGATCAGCGGCATGCGGGAGGAAGGGGCGGACATGGCCTATGGGAGTGGCGAACCGGCGTTCGACGCGACGCCTGTGTTCCGGGGTGGCGCGTATCTTAGCGCCGGGCGCCGCACCCGGCGCGGGGAAACGGCTTTTTTACAACACCCTTCGGCACGGGCGGCACGCCGCTTGCGTCGGCGCCAGTCCGCCTACGACCAGGGAGCCGACATGAAACTCCAGGACAAGATCGCTTGGGTGACCGGCGCGGACAGCGGCATCGGCCAGGCGGTGGCCGCGACGTTCGCCCGCGAAGGTGCCGATGTGCTGGTTCACTATCACCGGGATGAAGCAGGAGCCAACGCCACGGCCTCGCAGGTGCGGGCAGCCGGGCGGCGCGCCGAGGTCTTGCAGGCGGACTTCTCCGACTCCGCGCGCGCGCAGGCGTTCTTCGAACAGGCCCACGCAAGGATGGGAGGCCTGCACGTGCTGGTGAATAACGCCGGCGCGGGCGCCACGCGCCAGGATTCGCTGGAGATCCCGCCCGACGAATTCTCGTGGATGCTGAACATCAATCTCGTATCGCCCTGGCTGCTGTGCCAGGCGGCCGCCCGCCGCATGGTGTCCACCGGCGGCGTCATCATAAATATTACGTCGGTACATGAAGAAATTTCCCTGCCCGGCAGCGCGGCCTACGACGCGTCCAAGGCGGGATTGCGATCGGTCACGCGGACACTGGCGCTCGAGCTGGCCTCGCGCGGCATACGCATCAACAATGTCGCGCCGGGCATGATCGCCACACCCATGACGCAGGACCGCCTGAAAGATCCCGCGCAGGCACGCGAGTCGGCCTCGCAGATCCCGCAGGGGCGGCCGGGCCAGCCGCAGGAAGTGGCCAACGTGGTGCTGTTCCTGGCCTCGGACGAGGCCAGCTACGTGACGGGCAGCAGCTACTTCGTCGACGGCGGCCTGATGCGCAACCTGGGCGGCACCTGATCCCCGGCGGCTAGCGCCAGGCCGCGAGATCCGCCGCCTCCAGCGGCTTGGCGAACAGATAGCCCTGCCCCAGCGCCACGCCGCGATCGCGCAGATAGGCGGCCTGCGCCTCGGTCTCGATGCCCTCGGACACCACCGCGAGGTTCAACCGCCGGGCCAGGTCGATGAGGGTGTCCAGCACCACGGCGCGGATCGAACCGGTCCCGATGCCGCGTATGTACGAACGGTCGATCTTGAGATGATCGACAGGAAACCGGTCCAGACAGGCCAGGGAATTGTGGCCGGTACCGAAATCGTCCAGCGACCATAGGGCGCCCAGTGCACGCGCCTGCGCCATGTTGTGCCGGACCAGCGGACTGTCGGGCAGGCATTCGCGCTCGGTCAGTTCGAGTACGACCACGGGCCGGTCGGGACCAAGCCGGCCCATGAAACGGCGGATGTCCTCGGCGAACGCCTGCGTAGCCAGGTACGAACCGCTGATGTTGACGGCCAGGCGATGCTGGGCCCCCAGCCCCAGGCTGACGGCGTCGCGGGCAACCAGGTCGAGGATGTGGCGAGTCAGTTCGGCCATCAGGCCGCGGCTCTCCGCCACCGGAATGAACCGATCGGGCGGCACGCCGCCCCGGCCCGGCCGGTGCCAGCGCACGAGCGCCTCGACCCCACTGAACGCCAGGGTGTCGAGCGCGACGATGGGCTGGTACACCATGCGGAATTCGCGCCGGCGGATGGCGCGCTGGATCGCACGGGCAGACAGGAACCTGCGCGCGCAGTGGCCCCAGAACAGCACGGCACTACAAAGGAAACGCGGTACGCGGGGCCTGATGGACATCGACCACCCCAATATTGATCATGGCGGCCAGTTTCCATCCACCAATCGGTCAGGACAAGTCACATCCCATCCGATAAACAGATATCTATTTTTCAGCGGAAACATACGGTCCCGCCGTTCCGGGAAGGCGAGTGACCCTTTTAATAGTGCCATTATTAGAATGTTTAAAACATTCTAGGAATAGAATGTTTCGCGGCTCATCCTTATGCGTACGGCTCTTGCGCCGGTATCGATGCGGCCTTCCTTGTTCTTTCCGGGGGCAAGCTCATGTTCGAACTCATCGAGACGCTTCATTGGGGCGCCGTCTTCCAGATCATCCTGATCGACATCCTGCTGGGCGGCGACAATGCCATCGTCATCGCCCTGGCCTGCCGCAACCTGCCGCCCCGGCAACGGATCAAAGGCATCCTGTGGGGCACCGCGGGCGCCATCCTGCTGCGCGTCCTGCTGATCGCCTTCGCGCTGGCGCTGCTGAGCATGCCCTTCCTGAAGATCGTGGGCTGTGCGCTGTTGATCTGGATAGGCATCAAGCTGCTGGCCCAGGACAAGGACGCGCACGGCGACATCGACGGCGGCACGTCCGTCTTCGGCGCCATCCGGACCATCATCATCGCCGACTTCGCCATGAGCCTGGACAACGTCATCGCCATCGCCGGCGCGGCCGAGAGCGCCCATCTCGGACACCAGCTGTACTACGTGATCTTCGGCCTGTGCGTCAGCGTGCCCATCATCGTCTGGGGCAGCACGCTGGTCCTGAAGCTGATAGACCGCTTCCCCGTGATCGTCACGCTGGGCGCGGGCATGCTGGGATGGATCGCCGGCGGCATGCTGATCAGCGACACCTTCGTCGTCGAACACCTGGGCGAACCCGGCCCCATGGTCGAACTGGCGGTGGAGATCGTGGCCGCGCTATCCGTCATCGCCGTGGGCAAGTGGCTGGTCATGCACCGGCGGCACCAGCCGTCCATCGGCTAGGCGGCGGGGACGGCACATATCGAAGATGCAAACCGCGCAGGCGCAAGCGTGCGACGCTACAGGTGGAAATCGCCGGCGGCTTCCGGCTGGTAAAGCACTTTCTCGATGCAGATACGGCGGGTCCGGTCCGAAATCCGCCAGTCGATGGCATCGCCCTCCTGGTAGCCCAGGATCGCGGCGCCGACGTCGGAGCACACCGACAGTTTCCCGGCGCTGCCGTCCGCGTCCTCGGGGTAGACCAGGGCGACTTCCACTTCCTCGTCGTCCAGGTGCAGCAAGGCCCTGGAGTTCATCGTGACGACATTGCGCGCCACTTGCCGCGAATCGACGACGATGGCTCGTTCGATCTCGTGCTCGAGGTCGACGACAGCCGGCCCCTGTTCGAACCCGACCAGGCTGCTGAGCCGGGCCTTGTCGATTTCGGTGATGTAGATGTCGGTGGAGTCGCCCACGGCGTTTTCGCGCAGCAGCCGGAGATAGCGCTCGAATGTCATGGAAAATGACTTCAGCGTGGGCGTTTCGCTTTCAAGCAGGAAGCCGCAGCGCAGGAAGGCTTTCAACGAGCGCGCGTTGTCCGGGTGGACCTTGGCGATGAGTTTCTCGGCCCGCATGTCGAAGAAGGCGAGCTTCATGCCTTCGAGGATGGCGCTGGCGCCAAGCTTGCGGCCCCAGTTGTCGCGATTGCCGATGACCAGGACGATCTCGCAGTCCGGACCGGTCTTGACGAGACGCACGAACCCCACCGGCACGTCATGCCGGTCGTAGGCCATGAAGAACCGGCCGCCCTGGTTGAACAGATGGGTCAGGATCGGCAACTGAACCCGGCCGATGACCTGTTCGATGAACCGGGAGACGTGGCGCGAATCGCTCAGGTAGCGGATGACGCGCTCATCTTCCAACCAATCCATCAGCGTCAGCGCGTCTGCCCGAGTGATCTCTGGACACAGCGAAATGAAAGGCTTGTTCATATCTTCACCACATGTGGTTGCAAGAATGAAAGCCCTTCATGGCCACGGCCATGACGGTTCTTTCGAGGGTCCTTCGACGGCGTTGCTCATTCCAGAAGCTACGAGCCATGCCTGACAGGCGTTGCCGCAAAAGAAAAAACGCCCTAGGCCGCATAGCGGCTAAGGCGTTGATTTCGAATTCTGGTGGGCTGTGAGTGGCTCGAACACTCGACCTACGGATTAAGAGTCCGCTGCTCTACCAACTGAGCTAACAGCCCTGCAAAGAAGAAAGATTATAGCGGTTTTTTTGATTGCCCCGCAACTCCCCCCAGACATCCCGCACCGCTGGGTAGAATCGCCCTATCCCCCTTCCGACCGATCCCATGCAGACACGACGCCCACGCCCCTGGACCGCCCTCGCCCTGCTGTGCCTGGCCCTCTGGATGTCGCGGCCAGCCGGCGCCGCCGCCCCCGCGCCCGCCGCCGTGACGCCCGCCCAGGCGCGCCAGGTCCTGGACCTGCTGCGCGACGATGCCCGGCGGGCGGAACTGGAACAGACGCTGGGCGTCATCGCCGAAGCGACGCAGCAACAGGCGGCCGCACCCTCCGCGCCCGAAGTCCCCGCCGCGCTGGAGAAGGACGGACTGGTCGCCCAGGCCTTCACGCAGGCGGGCAGCTGGGTGCACTCGGCGCTGGACGAGCTGCGGCTGACGGGCGCGACGCTGTTGTCGCTGCGTTCCGCGGGCGCCTGGTGGCAGTACTACCTCGGCACGCCCGAGGCCCGCGCGGCCACCTTCCAGGGCCTGGGCACCATCCTGCTGATCCTGGCCGCGGCCCTGGGCGTGGAAGCCGGGATCGGGCGGCTGCTGCGCCGGCCGCGCGCGATGCTGATGGCCTACGCGGAACGCCGGCACATTCCGGACACGGTCCCGCCCTCCGCGCCGGACGCCGACACGGAAACGCCCGCCGAGCCCGACCAGCACCTGCGCATCGTGCGCCGGCTGCCCGCCGCGCTGGCGCATGCCATCCTGACCCTGGTGCCGCTGGCCGGCTTCCTGGTCGTGGCGACGGTATTGATGACGCTGTTCGGCGCGCCGACCGCCGATTTCTATCCGTTCATCCTGCCGCTGATCGCCGCCTATCTCGCCATGCGCCTGACGATGGCCGCGCTGCGTCTCCTGACCTCGCCGTCGGCCGCCTGCCTGCGCCTGTCGCGGCTGGGCGACGAAGCGGCGCGCTACCTGGACACGTGGCTGCGGCGCGTGGTGGCGGTCGGCGCCTTCGGCGTGGCCGCGACCGAGATCGCCTATCTGCTGGGGGCCGGCGACGACGCGCGCAACGTGCTGTCCAAGCTGGTGGGCCTGGCCGTGCACGTGATGCTGATCATCATGGTGGTCCAGCGGCGGCGCCAGGTCTCGCGCTGGATACGCGGGCCGGAACGCGAGGGACTGCGAGTGGTGCTGGCCAATGTCTGGGCACCCACGGCCATCGCGGTGATCGCCGGCCTGTGGGCGGTATGGGCGCTGGGCACGGCCAGCGGGCTGTCGCAGCTGCTGCACTACGTCTGGGGCACGGCGCTGGTCATGCTGGCGGCCACCGTGCTCAGCATGATCCTGCTCGGGGCGCTGGACCGCGCCTTCTACAGCGACGCGCCCGCGGGGGGCGACGGCCAGCCGGGCCGGCGGCCCTACCAGACGCTGGCGCAGCGCGTGGTGATGATCCTGGTATTCGTCGCCACGGCGATCGCGCTGCTGGAGGTCTGGGGCGTGCGCGCGCTGGACTGGTTCGAGACCGGCACGGTGGGCCGCAGGCTGGTGTCGGCCACGGCCACCATCGCGGTGTCGTGCATCCTGGCGCTGGTCGCCTGGGAAGCCGCCAACCTGTCGATCAACCGGCGCATGGAGCGCTGGACCCGGGCCGGCGACCTCGCCCGCGCGACGCGGCTGCGCACGCTGGTCCCCATCCTGCGCACGACGCTGTTCATCGTGATCGCGCTGATCGTGCTGTTCACCGCGCTCAACGAGCTGGGCATCAACATCGCGCCGCTGCTGGCCGGCGCCAGCATCATCGGCGTGGCCATCGGCTTCGGCTCGCAGAAGCTGGTGCAGGATTTCATCACCGGCATCTTCCTGCTGATGGAGAACGCGATGCAGGTGGGCGACTCGGTCACGCTGGCCGGCGTGTCGGGCACGGTCGAGTATCTGTCCATACGGACGGTCCGGCTGCGCGCGGGCGACGGCTCGCTGCACGTGGTCCCGTTCAGCGCCGTGGGCACGGTCTCGAACAGCAACCGCGGCATCGGCAACGCCTCGGTGCGGGTCAGCGTAAGCGCCGATTCGGACCTGGACGAGGTCATGGCCGCGATCCGCAACGTGGGCGAGGAAATGCGCAACGATCCCAACCTGGGTCCGCTGATGCTGGCCGACCTGGACCTGTGGGGCGTGGATCAGGTGGACGGCGCCTCGGTCACGCTGGCGGGGCAGATCCGCACGCTGGATCGCGGCAAGGCCGCGGTGCAGCGCGGATTCAACCAGCGCATCTATCGCCGTTTCAAGCAGTTGGGGATAAAGTTTGCCAATCCGCAGGCCAGCTTCGTCCGCCGCCTGGATGGCGACGGACCCCAGGTTTCGGTGCCGCCACCGTCGGCGGGCGGCGCCGCCGGGGCGTAAGGCCCGGGCATGACTCTTGCCGACTCGACCACGCGACAATTTGCGGGAGCATGGCATGAAGACTGAACCCAAGAACCGTTCGGAGAAGGATCCGAAGGACAAGGCCAAGCAGTCCGACGAAGGGCTGCCGACCTACCAGGAACTGCTGGACGATTCGCTGGAGGATACCTTCCCGGCCAGCGATCCGATCTCGCCCGGGGCCGCCGCCCATGCCGAGAAGGAAGTCCGTACCGACAAGGACGACAAGGACTGGAAGCTCAAGCCCAGCCATCCCAAGAAATAGCCATCGTCAGGCGGGCCCGTTTCCTGCTGAAGTCCCGGACCGGGCCCGATGCGGCCCGGTTCATTCGGACTACCCAGGAGACGAAGATGGCCCGAGATGTGACGACAGTACTGAACGACTTGGTCGAGACCTGCAAGGACGGCGAGTACGGCTTTCGGCAAGCTGCCCAGGACGCCCACGATCCCGAGTTGAAGACGCTTTTCTCCCGGCGCGCGAGCGACTGCTCGACGGCCGCGGCCCAGTTGCAGGAGCAGGTATCGGCACTGGGCGACGAGCCGGAAGAAGGCGGCACCGCGGCCGGCGCGCTGCACCGTGGCTGGCTGGGATTGAAATCGGCGGTGGCGGGAAGAACGGATCTCGCCATCCTGGAGGAGTGCGAACGCGGCGAGGACGTCGCCAAGGGCCGCTACCAGGCTGCCCTGCGCGAGGAACTTCCGCCTCAGCTCCTGGCACTCATCCAGTTGCAATATGAAGGCGTCGTGCGCAACCACGATCAGGTGAAGGAACTGCGCGACCGGATGCGCGCGCACGCCTGACCGGAAAGGCGGCCTGCGGGCCGCCTTTTCGCTAGCGTCGCTCCAGAGAGGCGGCCCGCGCCAGATTCTGGATCAATCCCACCAATTGCGGAAACTCCACCGGCTTGGCCAGGTAGACCTGGAAGCCGGCGGCCAGCGCGCCGATACGATCCTCGCACCGGCTGGCCGAGGTCAGCGCGACCGCGGGAGTAGGCGAAGGAAAACGGTCCGGCTCGCCGCGTTCGAGTTCGCGGATGCGGGCCAGCGTGTCGCTGCCATCCATGCCGGGCAGGGTCATGTCGCTGACGATGACATGGGGAAGCTCCCCCGGGCCGGTTCGGCGCAGATGCTCCAGGGCCGCTGCGCTGGAGTCGCACGCCACCACCGCGCCCCCTGCCTGTTGCAAGGAATCGGCCAGCGCGGCTCGCGCCTCGGCGTGCCCCTCGACCAGCAGGATGCGTATGTCACGCAGCATGCCGGCGGACACGCCGGCCGCTTCGGGTCGCACGGCCGGCACGGGCGCCTCGCCATCGCCGGCCAGCGGCAGGTAGATCGAGAAAACCGCGCCTTGCCCCTCGCCTCCGCTCTGGGCGGCCACCCTGCCGCCCTGCAATTCGGCCAGGTGCCGCACCAGCGTCAATCCCAGGCCCAGGCCGTCCGGGCGGCGAGCGCGAAAAGCGTCGAGCTGGCGGAAAGGATCGAACAGATAAGGCATGACGTCGGCCGCGATGCCCTTGCCGGTATCGCCGACGGCGATGCGCACCTCGTCCTGCGTCGCTTCGACCCGCACCGCGACCTGGCCGTCGGGCTGGCTGAACTTGATGGCGTTGCCCAGCAGGTGCCCGACCATCTGCTCGATGCGCTCGGCGCTGCCCCAGACCCGGATCTCGCCCGGCGGCAGTTCGGCACGCAGGCTCACGTTGCGTTCGGCCGCCTTCGGGGCGGCGCGGGCGATCGCGCGTTCGACGATGGGCCCCAGCGCCTCCATCGCCATCGAAAGCTGAAGCCGTCCCGTCATGGCATGCGTGGCGTCGAGCAGTTCGTCGATCAGTCCGACCTGCTGCTGCACGCCGGTCCTGATGCCCGCCAGCGCGCGCGCGATCGTGGGCACGCCGGCATCGACCCGGCTCTCCAGCACGTGAGCCCAGCTCTGGATGCCGTTGAGCGGAGACCTCAATTCGTGGGAGACCATGGAGAGAAACTGGTCGCGTATCCCGATCGCGGTTTCCGCCTGGGTCCGCGCCGCCTGTTCGCGCAGGAGCAGCGTGTCCTGCTCTACCTGGACGCGCACCCAGGCGCTGGTGTCGAAAGTGGAAGCCACGGCGCGCCGGCCGTCACCATCGGCCACGACGCGAGCGCGGAAGTGGCGCGTGGAGGAGCCGGTATCGATGCGGTAGTCGAAGGTCTGCGGCACCCCCGTGGCCAGCGCGTCGGCCACCGCCTGTTCGTATGCCGATGCGATATAGGGCGCCACGCCCAACTGCCGCGCGGTCTTGCCGGCGAAGACGGCGGGCTCGATGCCGAACAGCTCGCCGGCCGCGCGGTTCGCGTACACGTAGCGCAAGGAGGCGTCGTAGGCGACGACGGCATGGGGCAGCAGGTCCAGCAATTGCCGTCCGTCGGGCTCTTCCTCGGCGGACGGGCTAACCGCGGCGAACTCGCGCCACGGCAGGCAGGTACCGCTGAATCCCACGAACTGCTGATTGGCCTCCAGGCTGGGCTGCGCTTGCGTATGCGCATCCACCCACCGTCCGTCGGCAGTGGCCAGTCCGTGCACCACCTCGAAGGGCGCGGCATCGGCGGCTCCTTTGGCGACGGCGGCACGGACCCGGTCGCGCTGGTCGGCGGGCACGCAGGCCAGCCAGCCCCAGCCCAGGGCCGCCTTGGCGGGCTGCCCCGTCAGGCGGGTCCAGGCCGGATTCACATACAGCCACTCCCCTGTCTCCGAGGCTGACCAAAGTACGCCCGGCGCGTGCTCGGCCAATCTGCGATAAGAGGAATCGGGCGGCCCGGCCGCCTGCGAAACGCGTCTTGCAACCATGTTCAACCGCGGAAAAGGAACTGTGGGTTCATCGGGACCATTCCCCCTCGTAGCCCTCTTCCACGTCCTCGGGCGTCCGGATGAAGAAGGTGGCGAGAAAGGCCCCCAGCGAAACCAGGAACAGGACGACGGCGATGTTCGCGGCACTGGCCGCGAAGTCGCTGAATCCCGCGACGGCAACCAGCAAGGGAATCACGAAAAAGATAGTAGCCCAGCGCAACATGGTTCTTCTCCTTGGCTTTCCCGTAAAACTCGTCCCGCTGATGGCGGGTTCTGTCTTGGCGACGCGGTAAGCGTCGTGCCGGAAACAACGAGCACGTTCCGTACCATGCCGGCCTTGCCCGTTGAAAAGCCTGTCGCGCTGGGTAGGCGCAGGGGTGTTTATAAGATTTGCATGGCCTCCCACCCTACCTCAGGTAAGAATTACATGTAAATCTTGCAAGCTGCCTTCCCCGGCTACAAGTTCTACACTGGAGCCTGATCCGGGAGCCCCTTCATGGACCTGTCCGACCTTGCCGCGGTGCTGGCGCGCCGCTATGACGACGAACTGATTCCCCTGTTGGCCGACTACGTGCGCATCCCCGCCAAGTCGCCCATGTTCGATGCCAGTTGGGCCGAGCACGGCCATCTGGCCGCGGTCGTGGAGGCGGCGGCGAAGTGGGCGCGCGCTCAGCCGGTTACCGGACTGCACGTCGAGATCGTCGCCATCCCGGGACGCACCCCCTGCCTGTATTTCGAGGCGCCGGCCACCCAGGGACTGGGCGGGGACCGCACCGTGCTGTTCTACGGCCATCTGGACAAGCAGCCCGAAATGACCGGCTGGCGCCAGGACCTGGGTCCGTGGACGCCGAAGATCGAGGACGGGAAGCTTTATGGACGCGGCAGCGCGGACGACGGCTACGCCATCTACGCCGCCCTGGCCGCGCTGGCCGCGATGGATGCGCAGGACATTCCGCGCCCCCGCTGCGTGGGACTGATCGAGACCTGCGAGGAAAGCGGCAGCTACGACCTGCCCGCCTATCTCGACCTGCTCGCCCCGCGCATCGGCCCGCCCACGCTGGTGGTGGGGCTGGATTCGGGCTGTGGCAACTACGAGCAGTTGTGGGTGACCACCTCGTTGCGCGGGCTGACCGGCGGCGTGCTGACGGTGGAAATCCTGGACGAAGGCGTCCACTCGGGCATGGCCAGCGGCCTGGTGCCGTCCTCGTTCCGGGTCGCGCGCCAGTTGCTCAACCGGATCGACGATCCGGCCACCGGACGCGTGCTGCTGCCCGAACTCCATGCCGGCATCCCGGATGAGCGCCTGGCCCAGGCCCGCACGGCGGGCGCCATCCTGGGCGACCAGGTGTGGAAGCAATTCCCCTGGGTGGGATGCTCGCACGGCGCCGACGGCCATGCCCACGCCCAGCCCACCACCACCGACCCGGTCGAAGGCATCCTGAACCGCACCTGGCGGCCGGCCCTGTCCGTGACCGGCGCGGCCGGCCTGCCGTCCATCGACGCCGCCGGCAACGTGCTGCGTCCCAAGACCTCGCTCAAGCTCAGCATGCGCCTGCCGCCCACGGTGGACGCCGAACGCGCGACGCATGCGATGAAAGCCGCGCTGGAAAGGGACCCTCCCTACCAGGCCCGGGTCAGGTTCGAGAGCGAGGGCGGCGCCGGTGGCTGGAACGCTCCGCCGACCGCCCCCTGGCTCGCGCGCGCGCTGGACGCGGCGTCGCAGTCGGCATTCGGGCAAGGCACGGCCTGGATAGGCGAAGGCGGCACCATTCCCTTCATGGGCATGCTGGGCGAGAAATTCCCCGAGGCCCAGTTCCTGATCACCGGCGTGCTGGGCCCCCGGTCCAATGCCCACGGGCCCAACGAGTTCCTGCACATTCCCTACGTGAAGAAGCTGACCGCTGCCGTGGCCCACGTCATCGCGCAGGTCCGCTAGCTCCGCGCGCGCAGCAGCCAGGTGGCGCAGAACAGCGCGGGAATCACCAGCAGCCCGTATGCCCAGGCATAGCCGGGCTGCCCGGCCGGGCCCGCCAACGACGCCACGTAGCTGAACAAGGGCTGGCCCACCAATACGCCGAAATAGGTGAACAGCAGAGTCCCACCCGTGGCCGCGCCGGCCTGCCCCGCCGGCGCGCGCCGGGCGACCTCGGCCAGGAACACGCCGTTCCAGCCTATGGCCGAAGCGCCGAACACCACCGCGACGGCGGCCACCAGCACCCAGGGCGTGGCGGGCTGCAACAAGGCGGTGGCGACGCAGCTTGCCGCCATCGTCAGGGCCAGCCCGCCCAGGACCTTGCGCGGCGGCGCCCAGCGGTCGGCCACGATGCCCCACAGGATCCGCCCGGCCACGCCCGCGACCTGCGACAAGGACAGGATCACACCCGCCGCGATCAGCGTCCATCCCAACGACAGGTTCAGGTAGGTCACCAGGTAAGCCGTGATCGCCAGCTGGATGAAGGAGAACAACAGCGAGCACACGGCCATGAGGCGCAGCGCGGGCGTGCGCCAGACCAGTCCGACCGGCCGCGCCAGGTCCTGCCAGCGCCACGGGGCGGCGGGCTCGCCCGGCACGTCCAGGCTGCGGCGCACGCTTTGCGCGACCAGCATGCACAGCAGGCAGGCCACCGCGCAAATGCCCAGTGCCCAGCGCCAGCCCAGCACGTGTTCGATCTGCGGACTGGCCAGCGCGGCCAGGACCCCGCCCAGCGGCACGCCGGTCTGCTTGATCGAGAACACCAGCGACATCCGATGGGCGGGCGTGCTGCGCATCAACAGGTAGGAACTGGAAGGCGTGATGGGGCCGTACCCGGCACCGATGATCAATGCGCCCAAGGCCGCGACCGTGGGGCCGCCGCTGCACAGCAGCCCCGTGCCCAGGCCGCACAGCAGCAGGGCCGCCTGGCTGCAGCGCACCGCTCCCAGGCGGGTGACCAGGGTACCGCCGATCACGCTGGTGAACATCGCCCCCAGGTAGACCAGGGCCATGTAGAAGCCGATGGCGCTGGAAGGCAGGCCGAGTTCGCGCGTGGCCACCGGGGCCACCACCGCCGGCGCGATGGTGGCGGCCGAGGCCAGCGACTGGATCGCCAGCGTGACGGCCAGCACCCACGCGGTGGAAGGCTGGCGTGGATCAGGCTTCATCCATGGCCTTCACGATGTGTTCCAGGACCTTGACCCGCGCGGTGCGCTTGTCGTCGTCGGCCACCACGATCCAGGGCGCGTGCGCAGTGTCGGTGCGCGCGATCATCTCGCGCGCGGCCGACATGTAGTCGTCCCACTTGCGCCGGTTGCGCCAGTCGTCCGGGGTGAGCTTGAAACTCTTGAACGGGGAATCGCGGCGCTCCTTGAAGCGGCGCAGTTGTTCCTCGCGCGAGACCGACAGCCAGAACTTCAGCACCACCGCGCCGCCGCGGCGCAACTGGTCCTCGAAGTCGTTGATCTCGTCGTAGGCGCGCCGCCACGTGGCGGGCGGAATCAGCGACTCGACCCGCTCGACCAGCACCCGGCCATACCAGGAACGGTCGAAGATGCACACCCTGCCATGCAGCGGCAGATGCCGCCAGAATCGCCACAGGTAGGGATGGGCCAGTTCGTCGTCGCTGGGCGCGGAGATCGGCACGATATCGAAGTTCCGCACATCCAGCGCATGCGAGACACGCCGGATCGCGCCGCCCTTGCCGGCGGCATCCACACCCTCGAACACCAGCACCAGCGAGCGCTTGCGAAAGCGCTTGGCGCGTACCTGCTCCGACAAGCGCGCCTGCCAGCCGGCCAGTTGCCTTTCATAATCGACCTCGTCCAGCTTGCCCGCGCCCGGCATGGGCTCCAGCACCGCCTTGGACCTGCCGCCGGGGCGCACCCCCTGCAGCGGCGGCCGGCGCGGCGCGCGCGGCAGCGGCTCGCGCATCGCCTGCAACACGGCCGAGGCCGTTTCGACCGCGCGCAGCCGGGCATCGGCGCCCGGCACCACCCGCCACGGCGTATGGGCCGCGTCGGTGGCGCCCAGCACAATCTCGCCGGCCGTGCGCAGCCGGTCGAATTTCTTGCGCACCTTCAGGTCGGCCTCGGACACCCGCCAGGCCGTCGCGGGATCGGCCAGTTGCGCATCGATGCGGGCCACCTGCGCATCGCGCGACAGGTGATACCAGAGCTTGAGCATACGCACCCGCTCGCTGGCCAGCATGGACTCGAAGCGCAGGATCTCGGCCGCCATCGCCTCGATGCGGTCCATGTCAGGCTTTTTGCGCGCGGCCTCCTTGAACAGGGGCGCATACCAGGAGCCGAAGACGATCCCGGTCTGCCCCAGCGCGGGCAGCGCGTTCCAGTAGCGCCACATGGCCGGCCGCTGGGCCTCGTCCACGCTGGGGTCGCCAAAGGCCAGGGTGCGGATGTGGCGCGGGTCCATCCATTCGTTCAGCAGGTTGATCGCGGATCCCTTGCCCGCGCCGTCGACCCCCGCCACCACGATCAGCACGGCGCGGTCGCGCTGCTTCAGAAGCTCGTACTGCTGCTGGAGCAGTTCCGTCCGCAGCACGAGCTCGCGCCGCTCGTACTCCCGCTCGTCCATGGACGGGTCCCGCTCGGCTCGTTCGAACACGAAAAGCTCCCTGGTTCTGGCATCGCTCATCCTTTACCACAGTCGCTTGCAGGGACACAAGCCGATGCGTGGATGGCTTCTGCTAACCTGGAATCATCCAGGCCCGCAGGCTGGGCCGGCAGGCAAGGAGATGACCATGCAAACCCGTGTTGAAAAGGACACCTTCGGTCCGATCGACGTTCCCGCCGACCATTTGTGGGGCGCCCAGACCCAGCGATCGCTGCAGTTCTTCGCGATCTCGCACGAGAAGATGCCCATGCCGCTGATCACGGCCCTGGCCCAGGTCAAACGCGCCGCCGCCCGCGTCAACGCTGACCTGGGCCTGCTGGACGGCCGTACCGCCCATGCCGTCGAGGCGGCGGCCGACGAGATCATCGCCGGCCGCTGGCCGGACGAATTTCCCCTTAGCGTCTGGCAGACCGGCTCGGGCACGCAGACCAACATGAACGTCAACGAGGTGCTGGCCAACCGCGCCTCGGAACTCCTGGGCGGCGAGCGGGGCGAGGCCCGGCTGGTCCACCCCAACGACCACGTCAACCGCGGCCAGTCGTCCAACGACGTGTTCCCCACGGCCATGCACGTGGCGGCGGCGCTGCAGATCCACGCCCGCCTGCTGCCTGCCCTGGCGCGCCTGCGCAAGACGCTGGGCGACAAGGCGCGCGCCTATGCCGACATCGTCAAGATCGGCCGCACCCACCTGCAGGACGCCACGCCCCTGACCCTGGGGCAGGAGCTGTCCGGCCACGAGGCCCAGTTGCTGCTGGCCGAGGAACAGATCCGCCACGCCCAGCGCAGCCTGTTGCAGCTGGCCATAGGCGGTACCGCCGTCGGCACCGGCCTGAATACCCATCCGGAGTTCGGCGCGAAGGTGGCCGCCGAGCTGGCCCGCGAAACCGGCCTGCCCTTCGAGTCGGCGCCCAACAAGTTCCAGGCGCTGGCCTCGCACGAGGGCCTGCTGTTCTCCCACGGCGCCCTCAAGACCCTGGCCGCCGGCCTGATCAAGCTGGCCAACGACGTGCGCTGGCTCGCCAGCGGCCCGCGCTCCGGACTGGGCGAGATCAGCATCCCCGAGAACGAGCCCGGCAGCTCCATCATGCCCGGCAAGGTCAACCCGACCCAGTCCGAGGCCCTGACCATGCTCGGCGCCCAGGTCCTGGGCAACGACGTCGCCATCAACATCGGCGGCGCCAGCGGCAACTTCGAGCTGAACGTCTTCAAGCCCATGCTGATCCACAACTTCCTGCAATCGGTCCGCCTGCTGGCCGACGGCATGGAAAGCTTCGAGAAGAATTGCGTGGCGGGCCTGGAACCCAACCGCGACCGCATCGCCGAACTGGTGGAACGCTCCCTGATGCTGGTCACCGCCCTCAATCCCCACATCGGCTACGACAAGGCCGCGCAGATCGCCAAGAAGGCCCACAAGGAAAACCTGTCGCTACGCGAATCCGCGCTGGCCCTGGGCTACGTGACGAACGAGCAGTTCGACGCCTGGGTCATCCCGAAAAACATGGTGTAGAGGCGAAGCCCCCCCCTACGCGCTTCGCGCGCCCCCCAGGGGGCGAAACCGGCGGACTGGCAAAGCCAGATCCGCGGTTTCCTGGGTCTAGGGAAACTATCTTGGATAGAAGCACGGTTGCTACCGCTGGCAGCCAGCGAAGCACCGGCGCCACCAACCAAGATAGCGGTACTAGACCCAGGATGCGGTGGATCCGGCTTTGCCGGTCCACCCGCATCGCCCCCTGGGGGGCGCGCGTCAGCGCGTAGGGGGGGGCTCCCGCTTTCCGCTGACGGCGGAACCGGCGTTGGCGGAAAGGCGGCTGAAGAAAAACACCGACATCATCATCGCGATGCCGATGACCAGGAAGCCGGGGATCACGTCGTAGGCATCGAGCGTGGTGGTACCGCGCGTGGCCATGCTGGCCTTGAGCGCGAAGGCGGCCACGGCCACGCCCAGGCTGATGGCCAACTGCTGGACCGCGCTGGCCATGCCGGTGGCCCGCCCCATCTGCTCGGGGCCGATGTCGGCATAGGCCAGCGAATTGACCCCGGTCAGTTGCAGCGAGCGGAAGAACCCGCCCAGCAGCAGCACGATGATGATGACGGCATGCGGCGTGACCGAGGTGAACAGCACGCAGCCGATGATGGACGCCCCGGTCAGGAAGGCGTTGGCCACGAGCGTGCGGCGGAAACCGAAGCGCTTGATGATGGGGCTGGCGCTCATCTTCATCATCAGCGCGCCCAGCGCGCCGGCGAAGGTCAACATCCCGGCGGCGAAGGGCCCCATGCCGAACGCCACCTGCAATTGCATGGCCAGCAGGAAGGGCACGGCGCCGACCGCGAGCCGGCAGAGGTTGCCGCCCAGCAGCGCGATGGAGAAGGTCGGGATCTTCAGCAGGCGGAAATCCAGGATGGGGTGCGGCGAACGCTCCGCGTGCTTGACGTAAAGCAGCCCGCACACGCCGCCCAAGCCCAGCATCGCCAGCACCACGGGCGTCGACAGCACGCCATGGCCCACGGCTTCGAAGCAGAACACCAGCGTGCCCAGGCAGACGGCGGTCAGCAGGAAGCCGATGATGTCCAGCGGCTGCGGCTGGCCCGCCTCGGTATCGCGGATGTAGCGCAGCGCCAGGATCACGCCCAGGATGCCGATGGGCAGGTTCATGAAGAAGATCCAGCGCCAGGAGCCATACTCGACCAGGAAGCCGCCCACGGCGGGCCCGAAGATGGGCCCCAGCAGCGCCGGCATGCTGAGGAACGACATGGCGCGCACCAGTTCCGACTTGGACACGGTGCGCAGCAGCACGATGCGCCCCACCGGGACCATCATCGCCCCCGCGAATCCTTGCAGCATGCGGCCGGCCACCATCTGGCCCAGCGTTTGCGACAGACCGCACAGCGTGGAGCTGATGGTGAACAGCACGATGGCCGAGGCGAATACCTGGCGCGCGCCGAACCGGTCGGCGGCCCAGCCGCAGATGGGAACGAACACCGCGGCGCTGAGCAGATAGGCGGTGATCGCGACGTTGAGCCGGACCGGATCCTCGCCGAAGGAATGAGCCATGGCCGGCAGGGCCGTGGCGATGACCGTGGAGTCCAGCATCTGCATGAACAGCGCGCAGCCGACGATGAGCGGCACGACCATGGGGGCCAGCCGCTGCGTGATGCGGGTGATGAACGGGGAGTGATGGTTGGTGGACAAGGCCATGGCTGTCACTCCCCGAGATGCTGCAGGGCTTTGGCCGCGCGGCCGAGCGCGGCGCGGTCGTCGGGATCGAGCATGGCGATGCGGCCCGCCAGCCAGTCGGTGCGGCGCTTGCGCACCTCGGCCACCAGCTTGCGGCCAGCCGGCGTCACGGCCAGTCCGACGCGGCGCTTGTCCGTATGCAGGGTCTGGTCGCGCTGGATGTAGCCGGCGGCCTCGAGCTGCTTGACGTGATTGCTCATGCTGGCGGCGCGCATGTTCTCGCGATTGGCGAGATCGTTGACGCCTATGCCGGGCTCCTTGTCGATGGCCGAGAGCAGCATGACCATGAGCGGCGAGACGCCGAAGGCCTGGGTCTCGCGTCGCAGCAGCCTGTTCAGCCGCAGGATGGCCGGCCGCAATTGCGCGGCCAGGTCGATCGATTCGTTGCCGGTGGGGTCCAACATGGTCCTGACGGGCAGGCGCGCGGGCGCTGCGCCCAATAAGTTAGTTAGTTGAACTAACTATATAGGCGAAGGTTGGGAATTGCAAGCCCCGCCGCGGGCCGGAGCCCGCGCCGCCGTCACATCACGGAGGATGCGCCGCCGTCCAGGTTGACGCTGGAGCCGGTCACGTAGCTGGCCGCCCCGGACGCCAGGAAGACGATGACGTTGGCGGCTTCCTCGGCCTCGCCCACCCGGCCCAGGGGGATGTCCTGGGCGAACTCGTGGTACAGGTCGTCGGCGTCGCGGCCCTTCGAGGCGGCGGCGCGCTCGTGCTGGCCGGCCTTGATCTTGCCGATGCAGACGGCGTTCACGAGGATGTTGTCGGCCGCGAACTCGCGCGACAGCGCCTTGGTCAGGGCCAACCCCGCCGCGCGCGACACCGAGGTCGGCATGGAGGTGGCGGCGGGCTGCTTGCCGCCTATGGTCGAGATGTTGACGATGCGGCCGCCCCCTTGCTTCTTCATGTGCTGGACGGCCAGCCGCGAGCAGCGGATCGCCCCGTACAGCTTCAGTTCGAGATCGGCGTCCCAGTCGGCGTCGCTCATCTTCAGGAACGGGCCGCGCATCGAGGTGCCGGCATTGTTGACCAGGATGTCGATACGGCCGAAGTGATCCGCGACGGCCGTGAAGAACCGCTCGATCTCCTCGGGCCTGGAGATGTCCGTCGCCAGCCCGAAGACATCGCCGCCCTTGGCCCGCAACAGCTCCACGGTGGCCGCCAGCTTGTCGGCGCTGCGCGCGCAGATCGCCACCCGGGCGCCCTCTTCCACGAACTTCAGCGCGGCCGCCAGGCCTATGCCTGCCGTCGCGCCGGTCACCACCGCCACTTTTCCTTTCAATCCCAGGTCCACTTGTCGCTCCGTCACATAGAATCGATACAGGGCTCGGCCACCGCCGCGCCTTCTTCTCTTTCATTCACCACCGCGGTCCGCACCGCCATCCAGGCCAGAAGCCATGCAGGCAGACTCCTACGACACCGGCATCATTCGCGCATTCCATGCCCATGTCTACTACGACCCCGCCGCCACCCGCGACGTGGCCGCGATCGTGCGCGAGGAAGCCGTCGCGCGCTTTCCCCTGCGCGCCGGCCGCTGGCACGACGTGCCCGTCGGCCCGCATACCCAGGCGATGTATCAGTTGCTGTTCGACCCCGCCGTCTTTGCCTCGCTCGTGCCCTGGCTCATGCTGAACCGGCGCGGCCTGGACGTGCTGGTGCACCCGGACACGGGACTTCCGCGCCGCGATCACCTGGTCCACGGATTCTGGCTGGGCAAGGTGCTGCCGCTGAAAGCCGAGCGCCTGCCCGAGCGGGACGACTGACCAGCCTCACGCCGCGTTTTCCAGCCACCCCAGCCGCGCGCCGGCGGCGGCGGCGATCTCGAACGAACGCAGGCGCGCGGCGTGGTCGTAGACCTGGGCCGTCACCATCAGCTCGTCGGCCCCGTGCCGGCGCGCGAATTCGTCCAGGCCGGTTTCGACGTCTTCCGGCGTGCCCACCACCGCGCAGGACAGCGAACGCTCGATGTGCGCCTTCTCGGCGCCGCTCCAGATTTCCTCGATGTTGTCGACCGGGGCGTTCAGCTTGCCGGGCGTCCCGCGGATCAGGTTGACGAATTGCAGCTGCAGCGACGTGAACAGGCGGCGCGCCTCGTCCGGGGTGTCGGCGGCGACCACGTTGATGCCCAGCATGACATAGGGGCGCCGCAAGGCCTCGGAAGGCTGGAAGCGCGTGCGGTACAGATCCAGCGCCGCCGTCAGATAGCCCGGCGCGAAGTGCGAGGCGAAGGCGAACGGCAGCCCCATCTGCGCCGCCAGTTGCGCGCTGAAAAGGCTGGACCCCAGCAGCCACAGCGGCACGTCCAGTCCGCCGCCGGGCACGGCCTGCACCGGCTGCCCCGGGCTCGGCGCCTGGAAATAGTGCTGCAGCTCGGCCACGTCCTGCGGGAAGCGGTCGGCGGTATCGCCCTGCCCCCGGCGCAACGCGCGGGCGGTGGCCTGGTCCGACCCGGGCGCGCGGCCCAGGCCGAGGTCGATGCGGCCCGGATACAGCGAGGCCAGCGTGCCGAACTGTTCGGCGATGACCAGCGGCGCGTGGTTGGGCAGCATGACGCCGCCCGCGCCCACCCGGATGTGGGTGGTGCCGGCGGCCACGTGGGAAATCACGAGCGCCGTGGCGGCGCTGGCGATGCCGGGCATGTTGTGGTGCTCGGCCAGCCAGTAGCGGCGATAGCCCCAGCGCTCGGCGTGCTGCGCCAGGTCGAGGGTGTTGCGAAAGGCGTCGGCGGCCGTGCCGCCGGCGCAGATGGGTGACAGATCCAATACGGACAGTGCGGTCATTCTGCTCTCGTGCAAGGGTTGCGCCCACCGGGGAAGCGGGCGATGGCCACGCTGCGTTAACCCTGGGTTGACGAGGCTTGAAAAGACGTCGCTCGTCAGGCGGGAAGGCGCTCAATACACTCATCGTACCCTTCACCCCGGACTCCCTTCGATGAAAACCTTACCCGCCATAAGCCTATGGGCCGCGCTGGCCGTCGCCTTTGTCCCGGCCGCCCACGCGCAGTCCGGCGCTTATCCCTCCCGTCCCATCAAGATGGTGGTCGGGTGGTCTCCTGGCGGCGCCACCGATCTGCTGGCCCGCATGGTCTCCACGGAACTGAGCCTGCAGCTCGGCCAGCAGGTGGTGGTGGACAACCGGCCCGGCGCCAACGGCACCATCGGCCACGCCCAGGTGGCGGCCGCCCCGGCCGACGGCTATACGCTGATCCTGGCCACCAACAGCACCTACGCCATCGCCGAGCACCTGTACAAATCGCTGCCCTACCGGAACGAACGCGACCTCGCCCCGGTCTCGCTGCTGGCCTCGAGCCCGCTCATCCTGGCGGTGCGTCCCACGCTGGAGGCATCCGGCGTGAAGGATCTGCTGGCGCTGGCCCGCAAGCAGCCCGGCCGCCTGAACGTCGCCTCGGGCGGCAACGGCTCGACCAGCCACCTGGCGGCGGAGCTGTTCATGAGCCTGACCGGCATTTCCATGACGCACGTGCCCTACAAGGGCGGCGGCCCGGCCAACAACGCGGTGGCCGCGGGAGAAGTCGACGCGGCCTTCCTGGACCTGGGCGTGGCCCTGCCCTTCGCCGCCGCCGGCCGCCTGAAGGCCATCGCCGTGACGGGCACGGCCCGCTCGCCCCTGCTGCCCGAGGTTCCCACCGTGGGCGAATCCGGCGTCCCCAGCTTCGAGTCGACGACCAACTTCGCGCTGTTCGCGCCGACGGGCACGCCGCGCCCGATCATCGACCGCCTGCACCAGGCCGTGCACAAGGTGCTGTCGGGCAACGACCTGCGCGACAAGCTGCGCCGCCAGGGCGTCGAGATCGTCGACGGCTCGCCCGACGAGCTGCGCCGCGCCGCGGCCGCGGAAAGCGCCAAGTGGGCCCGCATCATCCGCGAACGCCACATTTCCCTGGACTAGGATGGCATCGCATTCCCACCCCGCGCTCGACGTCGCAGTCGTCGGCGCCGGGCCCATCGGCTGCGCCACCGCGGCCTATCTGCTTCGTCACGGACACCGTCCCTTCCTGTGGTCCCCCACCGCCGCCCGGCTCGAGCGCCGCGGCGGCATGGCGCGCATCGCCTGCACCGGCGCCCTGGACGGCGACGTGGAGATCGAGCTGCTGGCCGCGCCGGAACGGCTGGCCGGGTTCGACACCGTCATCGTCTGCCTGCCGGGCAATGCCTATGCCGACGTGCTGGGACGGCTGACGCCGGTGTGGCGCGACGGCCAGACCATCATCGTCAGCGGCGCGCTCAGCCTGGCGCCGCTCTGGCTGCGCGAGCGCGCGGCGCGGCGCGGCTGCGATCTGCACGCCGCGGGCTGGGCCACGACGCCCACGACCGCGCACTTCCTGCCCGACGGCCGGCTGCACGCCAATCCGCTGCGCCATCGCATCGACATGGCCTCGACCGGAGCGGGCGACCGCATCCTGGCGCTCTGCGCCGCCCTGCTGGGTGACCGCTTCGTCGATGCCGGCGACCTGCTGGCGCCGACGCTGGCCAACATCAACCCCATCGCCCACGCCGCCGAGGTCATCCCCAACCTGACCCGCATGGACCGGGGCGAGGACTGGCCGCTGTTCGGCTGCTTCACGCCGGTGGTCGGCCGCCTGGCCGCGGGCCTGGACCGGGAACGCCTGGCCACCGCCGCGGCGCTGGGCTTCGCCCTGCCCACGCTGGCCGAGCACTACAGCCGCTCCTACCATATCGAGGCCGGACCGCTGCACGAGATGGCCGCCGCCATCCAGGCGCGCGGCATGGGTCCCTCGGGCCCCGCCCGCCTGGACCACCGCTACGTGCTGGAAGACGCGCCCTTCGGCCTGGTGTTCCAGGAAGCGCTGGCGCGGGCGGCGGGCGTGGAGTCGCCGCTGCTGTCGGCCTGCATCGACATCCTGGAGGCCGCCTATGCGCGCGATTTCCGGGCCGAGAACTTCCTGGTGGACGAACTGGGGCTGGCCTCGGGCGACGTCGCCGCGCTGCGCAGCCGCTGCGCCGCCTCGCGCAGCGCCGACACGCCGCCGCGATGAGCGCCGCTGAAGCGATAGACCATCGCGATGGGGACCGGCGCGGGCAGGTCCTCCATGCCGATCTCCACCAGGGTCCCGCGCCGCAGGCGATCCTCGATCACGCAGCGCGCCGCCAGCGTCACGCCCAGCGACTGTTCGGCCAGTTGCAGATTGGTGATGGCATTGGTGGATTCGATCCGGGGCACGATGGGCGCCAGGTCGTGGTGCAGCATGACCTGCTCCACCATCATGCGGGCGTTGGTCGGCCGCGGCGGCAGTATCCAGGCCTCGTCGCGCAGCGACCGCCACGCGTGGCGCCGGCGGCGGTCAGCGGCCAGCGGATGCGCCGGCGCGCACACCACGGTCCATTCCTCGGTCCCTATCTGTTCGATCACGAAACCGTCGGGCCTCAGCCCGCCAAGCTCGGACGGCGTGTTCATCGTGACCAGCACGTCCAGGTCGCCGGCCTCCAGCTTCTGGCACATGTCGGCCAGGCGGCCCTCGACGATGCGCACGGGCGGCAGGCCGCCGTGGGCCGCCAGGTCGCGCAGCAGCCGGGGCACCAGCGTCCAGGCGATGAAGGGCGGCGCGCCCAGCCGTATGCCCTGGTCGGCCGGCATGCCGTGCGCGGCCAGCTCGTCGGCCAACTGGGCCACCTCGCCCAGCAGCACCCGCGCGCGCTGGACGATCAGGTCGCCGGCAGCGGTCGTGACCACGCCGCGCGGCAGGCGGTGGAAGATGGCCGTGCCGAACAGGGCTTCCACCTCGCGCAGGCCCTTGCTGACCGCCGCGGTGCTCAGGTGCAGCCGCTGGCCCGCCGCCCGCATGTTGCCGGCATCGGCCAGGGTGCTGATGAGTTCGAGCTGGCGCATCCTGAGCGCGGCCAGCAAGCGGTGTGTCGCATCGTGCATACGGATCGTCCTGACAGGCGGGCGCGGCTGCGCGCCCCCACGCGAGCATACTCCGCGGAGGCCGCATGACGCGCCGGATACCCGCCGTGCGCATCCTGGCCACCGGCGGCACCATCGCCGGCGCCGCGCCATCGCCTCGCGATACCAGCGGCTACCGCGCCGGCGCCCTTCCGGTCGATGCGCTGCTGGCCGCCCTTCCCCCGCAGGACGACATTCGCCTGGACGCGCGGCAACTGGCCTCGCTGGACAGCAAGGATGCGCTGCCCGGTTTCTGGCAGATGCTGGCCCGCGAAGTCGGGCGGGCACAGGCGGACCCGGATGTCGACGGCGTGGTGCTGACCCACGGCACCGACACCCTGGAGGAGACGGCCTGGTTCCTGCACCTGACGCTGGCCCTGGCCAAGCCGCTGGTCATTACGGGCGCCATGCGCCCCGCCACCGCGGCCTCCGCCGACGGCCCCATGAACCTGCTGCAGGCCGTGCAGGTGGCGGCCTGCCCGCAGGCAGCGCGGCATGGCGTAATGGCCGTCCTGAACGGCCAGATCCATCACGCCCGCCATCTGCGCAAGGCGCACACGCATCGCGTGGACGCCTTCGACAGCGGGGAAGCCGGGCCCGCCGGTTTCATCCAGGACGGCCGCGTGGGCTGGTTCTGGCCGCCCCGCCGGCCCGCGGCGCGCTTCGCGCCGGATGCGCCGCTCGCGCCGGTGGACATCCTGTTCGACTATCCCGGCATTTCCACCTCGATGGTCGAAGCGGTCCTGCGCGGCGGTGCGCGCGGACTGGTCTGGGCCGGCTACGGCAACGGCTCGATCAGCGGCCGCATCGAACCGCTGCTGCGCGAGGCCGGCCGGCAGGGCCTGGCGATCGTGCGTGCCACCCGCTGCGGCGCCGGCCGGGTCGGGCTGCCCGGCGGCGGCTTCATCCAGGCCGCCGGCCTGGACCCCTACAAGGCGCGCATCACACTGATGCTGGCGCTGGGCGCCGGCACCCCGCCGGCGGCCGTGCAAACACTGTTCGACACTCTCTCCTACGAATGAACGATGCGGGCGGGGGCGCCCGGGGTTTTCCCCAGCGCCTCTTCGTTGAAAATGGCAACTTGCTACGGTATAGTTGATAAAATCCATAGTTGATTTAGACAACAATCTGGCTTTTCCCCGGCAAGGACGGCAAGTCCCCCGGACAGCCGCCATCGAGGAGACAGCATGAAGACCCGTTTCGCCCTTCAATTGGGAGCCGTCGCGGCTGCCGTGGCGACAACGCTGCCCGCGTGGGCGCAAAGCGAATCCGCGGCCAACTACCCCTCGCGGCCGATCCGCATCATCGTTCCCTACACGCCCGGCGCGATCAATGACGTGCTGGCGCGCCGCGTCGCGCAGCAACTGTCCGAAGCGCTCAAGCAATCGGTCGTCGTCGAGAACAAGCCCGGCGGCGGCACCGTCATCGGCACCGAGTACGTCGCGCGCGCCGAACCCGACGGCTACACCCTGCTGCAAACGGCGGCTTCCCATTCGATCAATCCCAGCCTGGTCGCCAAGCTGCCCTACGATTCGATCAAGAGCTTCAGCTTCATCACCCTGGTGGGAACCTCGCCCTACGTGATGACCGCCACGCCCAGCCTGCCCGCCAACACGGTCCCCGAACTGATCGCGCTGGCCAAGTCGCAGCCGGGCAAGATCTCGTACGCATCGACCGGCAACGGCGGCAGCGCCCACCTGATGGGCGAACTGCTCAAGGACATGGCCCACGTCGACCTGATGCACATCCCCTACAAGGGCCTGGCACAGGGCCTGAACGACGTCGCCAGCGGACAGGTGCAATTGACGTTCAGCACCTACACGGGGGCGATGGCCTACCTGCAACCCGGCCGCGTGAAGGCGATCGCCGTCACCGGCAAGGAACGCATGTCGGTACTGCCCAACGTGCCCACCATCGCCGAAACCCTGCCCGGCTACGATGCCTCGGGCTGGTGGGGCTATGTCGCGCCAGCCGGCACGCCCAAGCCCATCGTCGACAAGCTGAACCGCGAATTGAACAAGATCGTGCAATCGCCCGAATTCAAAGAGCACTTCAAGTCCCAGGGCGTCGAGATGCTGGGTACCACGCCGGAGGAATTCCGGACCCACGTCGAGCGCGAGATGGAGACCTGGCGCAAGCTGATCAAGAAAGCCAACATCACGATGGGCTGACCTTCCGCCATGAAGATCGCCCGCTGGTCGCTGGATTTCTATCGCCTGCCCTACCGCCGCCAGGTGGTCTGGGCCAACGCGGTCGAAGACGCGGGCATCTACGCCCTGCTGCGCATCGAATCGGACGAGGGCCTGGCCGGGATGGCCGAAGGCACGGTCAAGGCGACCTGGTCCGGCGTCTCGCCGGCCTCGCTGGCCGCGGCTTTCCGGGATCTGGTGATGCCGGCGGCGGCCGGCCTGGACGTCTCCGATCCGGCCACGCTGCGCCAGGCGCTGGCTCCCCTTCCGGAAAACCGCCTGGCCAAGGGCATGCTGGAAACCGCCTGCTGGATGCTGCGCGCCGCCCGCGCCCAGCAGCCGCTGTGGCAATTCTGGGGCGGCACGCCCGAGGTCGAGGTGACCTGGACCGTGACCCGCCAGCCCCCGGAAGTCATGGCGCGCGAGGCCGCCGGCGCGGCCGAGCGCCATGGCATACGCGCGTTCAAGATCAAGGGCGGACAAGGCATGGACGTCGACCGGCGGGCGCTGCGCGCCATACGCCGGGCGGTGGGCGACGGCGCGGTCTTCAACGTGGACGCCAACTCGGCCTATGCGCCGGACGAGGCCGCGGCCTACCTGCGCCTGCTCGAGGACGAAGGGGTCGAGACCGCGGAAGACCCCTGCCCGCTGCGCCCGGATACCCACTTCGAGGCCTTGCAGCGCGGCACCCCCCTGCCCATCCTGGTGGACAGCCCCTGCGCCACGGCCGCCGATGCGGCGCTGTTCCTGGAACGGGGCGCGCGCTCGCTCAGCGCCAAGCCCGGGCGCATAGGCATGACCGAAACACTGGCCATCGGCAAACTCGCGCATGACTACGGCGCCCGGATCGCCACCGGCATCTATGCGGAAAGCGCGCTGGGCACCCTGATCAACCTGCAGCAGGCCGCGGCCGTACCTGCCGCCGACAGCGCCTTCGCCGCGGAGCAGACCTTCTTCCTGACGTTGGCCGAGCAGGTCGTGCCCGCCGAGCCGCTCATCCGGCGCGGCCGCGTGGCACTGCCGCCCTCGCCTTGCCTGGACGACTGGATAGACCGCGAGCGGCTGGAGCGGCATCGCTTGCCCGTGTCTGTTTCCTGAGGGATTCGGTCTGCGCCTGCAGCCAGGCGCGAAAAATCGCCAGAGCCGGGTCGCCGGCATTTTCCACCGGATAGGCGAAGTAATAAGAGCCTTCGCTGCGCACCGCCAGATCCGACAACACCCTGAGCTTGCCCGACCGCAGCTGGTCGCCGATCAGGAAACGCGGCAGCAGCGCCACGCCCAGGCCCGCGCAGGCGGCGCTGATCAGCATGGACTGGATCTCGAAACGCGGTCCGCGCATGACGTTGACGTCGGCCAGCCCCGCCGCCGCGCACCATTGGCGCCAGGCCTCGGGGCGAGTCATCAGGTGCAGCAGCCGGCAGCCCACGATGTCGCGCGGACCGAGCGAGGCGGCGCCGCGCAGCAAGGCCGGGCTGCCCACCGGCAGCAGCACCTCGTCGAACAGGTGGTCGACGCCGGCGCCGGGCCAGTCGGGCGCGCCGAAATACAGGGCACCGTCCAGCGCGCTTTCGCTGAAGAAGAAGCGCGTGCTGCGCGCGCTGACGTGCACGGTGGCACCGGGCTGGCCATCGTAGAACGAGGCCAGCCTGGGCACCAGCCACTGCGACCCGACGGTGGGCAACGCGGCGATCTCGAGCACCACGCCGCCGCCTTCATGTCCCATGACTTCCTGCGTGTCGCGTTCGATGCGTTCTATGGTCTGCATCACCCGCTCGCCATACATGGCACCCGCGCGCGTCAAGGAAATGCGCTTCTTGATGCGATGGAACAGCCGTACACCCAGTTGTTCTTCCAGCAGCGAGATCTGCCGCGACACGGCGCTTTCGGTCAGCGCCAGTTCGGCCGCCGCGCGGGTGATGCTGAGGTGGCGGGCGGCCGCCTCGAAGGCGGTCAACGCACCGATGCTGGGCAGCCTGCGTCGCATTGGGTCATTCCAAAAACTCAAGATGTGTCCAGAATAAATCGTTTGTCGGGCCTCGGACAAGACTCCTAGGATGTCTCCCGTTCTTCCACATTCCTGCAAGCCATGACCGCAAACAACGAACGAGTCCTGATCGCCGGCGCCGGCCCGGTGGGCCTGGTGGCCGCCAACGTGCTGGCGGATGCCGGCATACCCGTGACGGTGTTCGAGGCCGAGGCCAGCCTGCCCCAGACCTTGCGCGCCTCCACCTTCCAGCCGTCGACGCTGGACCTGCTTGCCCGCCTCGATATTTCGAAATTACTCATCAACATGGGCCTGGTGGCCCCGCGCATGCAATACCGCGATCGCCAGGGCTGGGTGGCCGAGTTCAACTTCGGCGCCATCGGCGGCGAGACCGCGCACCCCTACCGCCTCCAGTGCGAGCAGTTCAAGCTGAACGGCCTCCTGGTCGACCGCCTGGCGCGCATTCCGCATGCCGAGGTCCGCTTCGACGCGCGCGTGACGAACGCGCAGCAGGACGCGGACGGCGTGACGCTTACCGTTCAGCGCGCGGACGGCGCCGAGACGACGGAACGCGGCACCTGGCTGATCGGCGCCGACGGCGGCCGCAGCGCGGTGCGCGACCTGGTGGGCGTGGTGCTGGAAGGCTTCACCTGGACTGAACGCTTCCTGGTCGCCAGCACCCCCTTCGACTTCGCCGACGTCATTCCCGGCCTGGCCGAAGTCAGCTACTTCGCGGACCCCGAGCAGTGGTTCTTCCTGCTGCGCGTGCCCGGCCTGTGGCGCGTGATGCTGCCGGTGGGCGCCGACGAAACCGACGCCGACATCCTGTCCGACGCCAGCATCCAGCGGCGCCTGCAATGCGTGCACCCGAACCCGGCCGGCTACACCATCGAGCACCGCACCATCTATTCCGTGCACCAGCGCGTGGCGCCGCGCTACCGTGTGGGCCGGGCCTTTCTGGCCGGCGATGCGGCCCACCTGAACAATCCGCTGGGCGGCATGGGCATGAACGGTGGCATACATGATGCTTTCAACCTGGCCGACAAGCTCGCCCGCGTGTGCCTGGGGCAGGCCGACGACGCACTGCTGGACCGGTACGAGGCGGAACGCCGGCCCGTCGCGCTCGACTACGTGAACAAGATCACCATCGCCAACAAGAACAACCTGGAGACGCGGGACGAAGCGCGGCAGAAGACCTGGCGCGAAGAGATGACCCGCACGGCCGGCGACGGGCAACTGGCCAGGGAGTACCTGTTGAAGGTGTCCATGATCAGCAGCCTGCGGCGGCCGGAGATGCACCAGGGAGCCTGACCCGCCGTATGCGCTCCCCTTCCCACCAATCCTCCATCGGGAGTTCAGCATGTTCAGCAAATTCGCACTAGGTACCCTCCTCGCGCTGGCGTCGGCCACGGCCTGGGCCGATCCGTACCCCAGCCGCCCCATCACCATCGTGACGCCGTTTCCGCCGGGCAGCACCAGCGACATCATTCCCCGCCTGCTGGCGCCCCACGTCTCGAAGGCCCTGGGCACCACGGTCGTCGTCGAAAACCGTGCCGGCGCCAACGGCTCGCTGGGCGCCGCAAAAGTGGCGACCTCGCCCGCCGACGGCTATACGCTGCTGATGGCCACGACGGGCGTGCTGGCCATCAACCCCTGGGTGTACAGCAAGCTCGCGTACGCGCCGGCCAAGGACTTCGACCCGGTCATCAACGCCGCGTCCACCCCCAACCTGCTGGTGGCCCACCCCGGCATCGCGGCGTCCAACCTGAAGGAACTGGTGGAACTGGCGCGCAAGCGCCCCGGCGAACTGACCTTCGCCTCGGCCGGCAACGGCAGCACCAGCCACCTGTGCGGCGAATCGCTGAAGGCGGCCACCGGCGTGGACCTGGTGCACGTGCCCTACCAGGGCCCGGCCCCGGCCATGCAGGACGTCTTGAGCGGCCGCGTGGGCCTGATGTGCGACAACCTGTCGAACGTCCTCCAGTACGTCAAGAGCGGCCGCCTGAAGGCCATCGCGCTGACCGCCAAGGAACGCAGCCCGCAGGCGCCGGACATTCCCACCTCGGCCGAGGCCGGATATCCCGACGTGCAGGCCGGCAACTGGTACAGCTTCGTCGCGCCCGCCGGCACGCCGCGCCCCGTCGTCGACCGGCTGAACGCCGAGTTCGCCAAGGCCTTGCACGACCCCGCCGTCACGGCCCGGCTGGAATCGCTGGGACTGACCATCATCGCCGACAAGCCCGACGAGTTCCGCGCCTTCATCGCGCAGGAATCGGCCCGCTGGCAGAAGGTGGTCAAGGCCGCCAACGCCCAGCTGGACTGACGCCGGACCGATCCGGCCGCGCATGCCACGGCATGCGCGGCCGCCACGCTTTTCCCGATGGACACACGATGCTTCTGAACTTCATCACCCGCGCGGGCAAAGTCCCACGCGACACCGCCATCTCGCACGCCGTCATCGCAGGCTGGACCGGCCGCGACCGCGAGGCCATGGAAAAACACATCGCCGAACTGGAGGCCCTGGGCGTCCCGCGCCCGGCCGCCACGCCCATGTACTACCGCGTCGCCGCGTCGCGCCTGACCACTCGCGACCACATCGAGGTCAGCGGCACCGACTCCAGCGGCGAGGTCGAATTCGTCATGCTGCGCGCGGGCGGGCAGTTGTGGGTGGGCATAGGCTCGGACCATACCGACCGCAAGGTCGAGACCATGGGGGTGGCGATCTCCAAGCAGTTGTGCGAAAAACCCATAGGCGCCGACTGGTGGCTGTTCGACGACGTCGCCCCGCATTGGGACCAGTTGCTGCTGCGCGCCTTCATCGAGGAAGACGGCCGGCGCGTGCCCTACCAGGAAGGCCCGGTGTCGGCCATGCGCCATCCGCTCGACCTGATCGCCGGCTACGCCGACGGCGCGGGCGCCCTGCCCGAAGGCGGCGCCATGTTCTGCGGCACGCTGCCGGCCCACGGCGGCATCCGCCACTCGGCCCGCTTCGATTTCGAATTGCACGACCCCGTGCTGGACCGCACGCTGCGCCATGGCTATCGCGCCGAGGCGCTGCCGGTGGCCGGCTGATCCCGTTTCCCATCAGGAGCACCCCTATGCCCGTGAACAAACTGCACGACGAATTCCATACGCTGGACATGGAGAATGGCTGGCAATTGCCCGAGGGCTACGACCCCGCCTCCGGCGCCCGCGAGAAGATCCTGGCCGGCGCGCTGGACGTCCTGAACAAGCGCGGCAGCCGCACGCGCCTCTTGCGCTTCCCGCCGGGCCTCCACACGCGGGAGGCCATCGTCCACGATCATTGGGAAGAAGTCTTCCTGGTCTCAGGCGACCTGACGGTGGGCAATGACGCCGACGGCAACGGCGGCACGCCGTTCTCCGGCTACACCTACGCGGTGCGCCCGCCCGGCGCCTGGCACGGCCCCTTCAAATCGAACGGCGGCTGTCTCCTTCTGGAAATACACTATTACGACCCCGCCTGAACGAGACCCCGCGATGCCGTCCTTGATGTCCCTCGAACACCTGAGCGCCGAGCTGGGCGCCGGCCGCACGACCAGCCGCGAGCTGGTGGAAGCCTGTCTGGCGCGCATCGCCGATCCGTCCGGCGAGGGCGCGCGCGCCTATACCCGGGTGGATACCGACGGCGCGCGGCGCGCCGCCGATGCGGCCGATGCGGCGCGCGCGCGGGGGGAACGCACCCGGCGCCTGGCGGGCATTCCCATCTCGATCAAGGATCTGTTCGACATCGAAGGCCAGGTCACGACGGCGGGCTCGCGCGTGCTGGCCGATGGCCCGCCCGCCGCGCGCGACGCCGTGGCGGTCGCCCGCCTGCGCGAGGCGGGCTTCGTCGTCATGGGCCGCACGAACATGACCGAGTTCGCCTATTCGGGGCTGGGGCTCAATCCCCACTACGGCACGCCGCTCAATCCCTACGACCGCAAGACCGGCCGGATCCCCGGGGGTTCGTCCTCGGGCGCGGCGGTCTCGGTCACCGACGGCATGGCCGCCGTGGGCCTGGGCACCGATACCGGCGGATCATGCCGCATCCCCGCCGCGCTGACCGGCCTGGCCGGCTTCAAGCCCACCGCGGCGCGCGTGCCCGCGGCGGGCGCCTTTCCGCTGTCGACCACGCTGGACAGCATAGGCGGCCTCGGCCACACGGTGAACTGCTGCGCCCTCGTCGACGCCATCCTGTCCGGCGACCCGGTGCACCTGGACGAGCAGGCGCCCCTGGCCGGCCTGCGCATGGGCGTGCCGCAAACCCTCGTGCTGGACGGCATGGACGGCGACGTGGCCGCGGCCTTCCAGGCCGCGCTGCAACGGCTGTCGCAAGCCGGCGCGGCCATCGTGGACGCGCCCTTCGCGGAATTCTCGGAACTGGCGGCCATCAATGCCAAGGGCGGCTACACGGCCGCCGAGTCCTATCCGCTGCACCGGGACATGATGGCCCGGCACGGCGACCGGTACGATCCGCGCGTCAAGGTACGCATCGAGAAAGGCGCGCAGCTGACCGCCCGGGACGTTGCCGAACTGCATGCCCGCCGCGCCGACTGGATAGGGCGCACGAGCCGGCACTTCGAGACGCTGGACGTGATCGTCTGCCCCACGGTGCCCGTGATCGCGCCGACGCTGCGCGAGCTGGCCAACGACGAGGCCTATGGCCGGGCCAACCTGCTGATGCTGCGCAACCCGACCTTCATCAACTTCCTGGACGGGTGCGCCATTTCGCTGCCCTGCCACGAACCGGGCACGGCGCCGGTCGGGCTCATGCTGGCCGCGCCGGGCGGCCAGGACCGCCGCCTGCTGGCGGTGGCGCGCGCCGTCGAGGCCCTGCTCGCGGCGCGCTGAGCCGGCGGCCGCTACTTGCGCCGCGCGAACTCCAGGTACTCGGGGTCGAAGCTCATGCCCCAGCCCGGCGCCGTCGGCAGCGTATAGAAGCCGTCGACGAACGGCCGCGCCGGCTGGTTCGCGATCAGCTTGTAGAAGAACGGATCGCGCCAGGGCAGCATGACCTCGGCATAGCGGCCGTTGGCCACGCCCGCCGACATCATCAGGCCGATCTGCGGCTCCAGGTGCTGCATGACCGAGACGTTGAAGGCCGAGGCCAGCATCGCCACGCGCCGCCACTCGGTCGGCCCGCCGCCCCAGCTGGCGTCGAAGTTGCAGACGTCGATGGCGCCGGCCACCAGCAGGTCGCGGCAGCCGAAGCGCGACAGCTCGCTCTGCCCCGCCGCCACCGGCACGCCGCCCACCGTCCGCACCACCGCCATGTCGGCACGGTCGTTGTCCCAGCGGCAGGGCTCCTCGAACCAGGCCAGGTTCAGGTCGCGGGTCCGGCGCACGAACTCCAGCGCCTCTTCGCGGCTCCAGCCCTGGTTGGCGTCGCAAGCCAGCACGAAGTCATCGCCGCCGGCCCGGCGCACGGTCTGGGCCCGCAAGGCATCTTCGGCGGGGGTCTTGCCGCCCAGCTTGAGCTTCAGGCCGTGGATGCCGAAGGCCTTCAGTTCGGCCACTTCGTCCGCCAGGGCTTCCAGGTCGCCGCTCTGGCGGTAGTACCCGCCCAGCGCCACCACCGGCACCCGCTCGCGCGCGCCGCCCCACAGCAGGTGCAGCGGCAGGCCGGCCAGCTTGCCCACGGCATCGTGCAGCGCGCTGTCCACGCAGGCCTGGGCCCGCAGCGCCACCCGGCGGTCACGCAGGAAAGGCTCGGTCGCGCGCCGCGTGGCGGCCCAGGCGTCGTCGATGGCGGCGACGCGGCGCCCCTTGAGCAGCGGCTCCAGTTCGTCGTGGATCAGGCGGATGATGTCCGCCTGCAGTTCGTCGTCGTTGCCGTTGAAGCACTCGCCCACCACGCCAGCGTCGGTATGGACGCGCGTGACGATGGTGCAGCGATGGGTCAGCTTCAGGGTCGAGCCCGTGGCCGGACGTTCCAGCTCAACTTTCAGCGGGATGGTCTCGATGCGGGTGATGCGGGCGTCCACCAGGGCGGGCGCGCCGTCTCGTCGGATTGCGGAAGTCATATCGCTCCTTGGCCGGGTTCGAGTGCGTAGATCCGTTCGCACATGACCCGGCGCGTATTCTGGAAATGCGGGCGCACGCGGCTGCTCCAGTCGGTCGCGCGCACGGCCAGCCAGGCGGGATCCTGCTGGATGGCGGGCGTGGTCAGGTCATAGCAGGCCAGCGAGCGCTGGCTGCCATCGCTATTGTCCGCCACCAGCCGGCGCGCGCGCACGTTGCCCGCCACGGCGGCCAGCCCGGGCAGGTGTTCCTGTCCGTACCAGTTCGACAGGTCCTCGGCCACCTCCGGACGCACGTCGGTCTCGACCACGTAGTGGTGCGTGGCCGGCTGCCCCTGCGAGACGCCGGGCAGATCCTGCACCGGCGACAGGACCAGGACGTCCGGCGCCTGGCCGGGCAGCAGCCGGCCGGCCCGTTCGGCGATGGCACCGGCCAGCTCCGGGCCGCCGGGCCGCGCGGACCAGAAGTACAGGTACAGATGGGAACCGTCCAGCGCGCGGTTGGCGTCCACGCGCTCGAAGTACCCGGGGTGGGCGGCCGCCACCTCGGCCGCCAGCCGTTCGATGGCCGCCAGGTCGGCGGGCACCGGGGAATACCGCAACAACACCGCGGCGGGTCTACTCATAGATGCATCTTCCAGAAATGGCCAGCCGGACGCGTCAGTCGGCCTGGATGCCGAGCCGCTTGATCAGCTCCGCCCACTTGGTCGTTTCGCCGGCCATGAATTTGCCGAAGGGTTCGGGCGACAGATAGGCCACCGACGCGCTCTCGGCCGCGAGGCGCTGGCGCATCTCCGGCTTGGCCAGGATGTCGCCGATGGTCTTGCTCAGTTTGTCGACGACGGCCGGCGGCGTGCCGGCCGGTGCCAGGATGCCCCACCAGTTGTCGCCGTCATAGCCCGCCAGGCCCGCTTCCTGGACCGTGGGCACCTCGGGCAGCACGGGCTGGCGCTGGTTGCCGCTGACGGCCAGCGGCCGCAGGCGGTTGGCCTTGACGTGCGGCAACGCCTGCAACACGGTGCCGACGGACACCTGGGCATGGCCCGCGGCAACGTCGGTCAGGGCCGCGCCGGCGCCCTTGTAGGGCACGTGCGTCATCGAGATGCCGGCCCGGATCTCGAACAGTTCGCTGACCAGATGCTGCGAACTGCCCACGCCGGACGACACGTAGTTGAGCTTGCCCGGATTGGCCTTGGCGTAGGCGATCAGGTCCGACAGCGTCTTCACCGGCAGGCCCGGATAGACCGAAATCAGCAGCGGCGCGGTCGCCAGCCGGGCGATGGGCGCGAAGTCCTTGTTCGGATCGTAGGACAGCTTCTTGTACAGCGTCGAATTCGCCGTGTGCGGGGTCGAGATCAGCAACAGCGTATAGCCGTCGGGACGGGACTTGGCCACCACCTCGGTACCGATGGTCCCCCCCGCGCCTCCCCGGTTGTCGACGATGAACGGCTGCCCCAGGCTCTTGGACAGTTCCTCGCCGATCAGGCGGCCGACGATGTCGTTGCTGCCGCCGGGCGCGAACGGAATCACGATGCGCACGGGACGGTCGGGATAATCCTCGGCGCGCGCGGCACCCAGCGTGGAAGCCAGCGCCAGGGCAACGGCCGGGACCAGGAATTTGCGGGACATGTGCATGGGGTCTCCTCGTGCATGCCGCCTTGGCGGCATCCCGCTGGCGGCGTTTCGTCAAGAGGCGGCATTGTGAGCACGCCGGCCATTTTCATCAATAAAATAGCTTCTACATCTGATATCCGAAAATTCAATACCATGGACCTGCAGCAGCTGGAATCCTTCGTCCGCGTGGCCGAACTCGGCAGCCTGACCCGCGCCGCGCTGGTGGCGGGCGTCTCCCAGCCCACGCTCAGCCGCCACATCCGCCTGCTCGAACTCGAACTGAAATCCCACCTGCTGGTCCGCACCGGCCGCGGCGTGGAGCTGACCGAATCCGGCAAATGCCTGCTGTCCTACGGCAACGCCATCCTGAAGCTGACGCGGCAGGCCCGCGCCGACATCCAGGCGCTGCGCGAACAGCCCACCGGCAGGCTGACCGTGGGCCTGCCCCCGCGCATCGCGCACGTGCTGACGCCGGAACTGGTCAAGCAGTTCCGCAAGCGCTACCCCGAGGCATCGATTTCCGTCTCCGAGGGCCTGAGCGTCGCGCTGCGCGAGGACCTGATACTGGGCAAGATCGAGATCGCGCTGCTGTTCGACCCTCCGCCCAGCCCCCGGCTCGAGTACCGCAGCCTGTATCGCGAGGACATGGTGCTGTGCGGCCGTCCCAAGCCCGCCTTCCCGCTGCCCGCGCGGCTGGCGGCGCGGGAGCTGGAGCGCTACCCGGTCCTCGTGCCCAGCATTCCGAACGCCGTGCGCAACGTGATCGAGGCGGGCTGCCGGCCCCACGGCATCAAGCTGAACGTCGTGGCCGAGGTCGACGCCGTGCACACCCTGCTCAAGCTCGCGCTGAGCGGGCAGGGCTATGCCATCGTGCCGCGCAGCGCGGCGCCCATCGCCAGCATCGTCGAAGGCGGCCCGTTCCGGATCTCCACCATCGGCTCGCCGCGCATGCGCAACAACCTTGTGTTGGCCACCGCCCGCGAGCGGCCGCTGTCGCAGCTCGCGCAGGGAACGGTGGAACTGCTGGCGGCACAGGACATCGGCCGCCTGCTGGACGCGGGGCGGCGCATGGACGGATAGGCGCGCCGCCTAGCGAATGCGGCCCGCTCCGGGCTTGTGGGCCACCACGTCGCCGAACTCTTTCGACTCGAGTATGGCCAGCCGCGCATCGTCGATGGCGGCGGCATGATCGCGCGCACGGCGGCGGCGCTCCAGCAGGATCAGGCGCTTGGTCTGCGCCACCGCCGCCGCGGAATTCGAGGCGATGCGCCGCGCCAGCGCCATCGCGGCCGCAAGGCTGTCGGGCACGACCTCGTCCACCAGCCCGATGCGCAGCGCTTCCCGCGGTTCGATCAGCCGGGCCGTCAGCATCAGGTCCAGCGCGCGCGGTTCGCCCACCAGCCCCGGCAGGGTGACGGCGCTGACACCCGAGAGCATGCCGTGCTGCACCTCGGGAAATCCCAGCTTGCCCGTCTCGGCGGCGATGCGGAAATCGGCATGGATGGCCAGCGTCAGCCCCATGCCTATGGTGAAGCCGTGCAGCGCCGCCACCACCGGCTTGTGCAGTTCGACGCCTATGCCGGGAATGGCCTCCATCAGCGTGCGCGTGTCCACCATGGTGCCGGTGGCCTGCATTTCCTTGATGTCCGAACCGGCGCAGAAGGCCTTCTCGCCCGCGCCGCGCAGCACCAGCACCGACACGGCCGGATCCCGCGCCGCGTCGCGCCAGATGCGGCCCAGTTCCCGCTTGGCGGGCACGTCCAGCGCGTTCATGCGCTCCGGACGGTTGATGACGATCTCGTGGATGCCGCCTTCGAGCGGACGATAGTCGATACCCATGCAGGCCTCTTCCCATGAATGGCGCCGGCGATACGTTGACAGGCGGGTGCCGGCTATGCAAACTATACCGCAAATGTGTGAATAGTAAACATTATGTGCATATTATGCACAACCAACCAAGGACGATCCCTCCATGAAAGCCGTCATCCTTTCCGCCTTCGGCCCCCCCGACGCCCTGGAAATCCGCGAGGTTCCCACACCCTCCCCGGCAGCGGGCGAGGTCCTGGTGCAGGTCAGGGCGGCCGGCATCTGCCACCATGACGTCCTGCACCGCGCGGGCAAGCTGCCCGGCGCGCGCGCCGGCGTCGTCCTGGGCCACGAGACCGCAGGCGAGGTCGTGGCGGTGGGCGACGGCGTGATCACGCACCGCGTGGGCGACCCGGTGGTCATCTACCAGCGCCAGTTCTGCGGCCTGTGCCGCAACTGCCTGCGCGGCCGGCAGGACATGTGCCGCGCGCTGGGCCTGCCGGCCGTCGACACCGTGGGCGGCTACGCCGAATATGTCTGCGTACCCGCGCCCATGGCCATCCCCGTGCCGCGGGGCCTGCCCTGGGAAGCCGCGGCGCTGTCGTGCTGCCCGATCGGCACCAGCCTGCGCGCGCTGCGTACCCTGGCCGGCACCAGCCCCGGCGACACGGTCCTCATCACCGGCGCCAGCGGCGGCCTGGGCATGCACCAGATCCAGATCGTGCGCGCCCTGGGCGCCCGCTCCATCGCGGTCACCTCCAGCCCGGCCAAGGCCGCGCACCTGAAATCGCTCGGGGCCGACGAAGTCATCGTGGCGCCGGACCTGAAGTTCAGCGCCCAGGCCTGGCAGCTCACGGGCAAGCAGGGCGTGGATATCGCCATCGACAACCTGGGCCTGTCGCTGCCCGAGACCCTGCGCAGCATGGCGCAGGGCGGCACGGTGGTGGTGCTCGGCAACATCGACGGCCAGGCGGTGGACGTGCTGCCCGGCCTGCTGATCGGCCGCAGGATACGCGTCATGGGATCGGGCAGCGGCACGCTGGAGGACATCCGCCAGGCGCTGGCGATGCTGGCCTGCGGCCAGATCCGCCCCGTCATCTCCGCCACCCTGCCCTTCAACGAGATCCGCCGCGCGCACGAGCTTCTCGACACCAAGGCCGTGGAAGGCCGCGTGATCATGCAGGGCTGGCTATGAACATCGGTGCCCTGCTTCAACGTTGCGCGCAGCGCTGGCCCGGCCGGCCCGCGATCGTGGACGCGCGCGACGGCAGCGTCCTGGATTTTCCCTCGTTCGCCGCGCGCGTGTTCGGACTGGGCCATGCGCTGCGCGCGGACGGGCTCGGCGACGGCGACCGCGTTGCCATCCTGGGGGACAACACCCCCGCCTACCTGCTGTGGGACTACGGCGCGATGTCGGCCGGACTGGTCCGGGTGCCGCTCGACCCGGCGCTCAGCGCCGACGAACAGGCCGCGCAGCTGATCGATGCCCAGGCCGGCCTGCTGGCCCATGGCGCCGAATACGGCGAACGCGCGCGCGAGCTGGCCGCCCGCGTGCCCGGCCTGCGCCTGCGTCCACTGGAAGCCGACGCGGGCAGCCGCGAGGCGCCCGCGGCCACGCCCGCGGCCGACGCCATGGCCTCGCTCAACTACACCGGCGGCAGCACCGGCGCGCCCAAGGCCGTCGTCATCACCCACGGCAGCATCACCTCCGCGCTGCAGAACATCGTCATGGCGCGCGGCCAGCATCCCGGCGACGTCATGCTCAACATGCGGCCGCTATGGCCGATCGCCGCCATCATCGTGCTGGCCCAGCTGGCCGCGGGCGGCGCGGTCGTGCTGGCGGGCCGCTTCGAACCGGCGCGCTTCCTGGAGCTGCTGGCGCACCACCGCGCCACCTCGACTTCCCTGGTGCCCACCCATCTGGTGCGGCTGCTGAAGGAGACCCGGCCCGCCGACCACGACCTGGGCGCGTTGCGCTGCATGGACGTGGGCGCGGCCGCCATTCCGCCCGACACCTTCCTGGCCGCCATCGAGGCCTTCGGCCCGCGCTTCGGCATCCTGTATGGGCTGACCGAGGCATCGTGGAGCTGCTATCAGCCGCCCGATGCCCTGGCCGACCCCGCGACCCGGGCGCGGGCCGTGCGCAGCGTAGGCCGGCCGCTGTTCGGCTGCGAGATCCGCATCGAGCGCGATGGGGAAACCGCGCCGGCGGACACGGAAGGCGAAGTGCTGATACGCGGCGCCCACGTCGCGGCCGGCTACTGGCGGCAGCCGGAACTGACCGCCCGGGTCTTCCGCGACGGCTGGTTCCGCACCGGGGACCTCGGCATCCTGGACGCCTCGGGCGTGCTGCGCATTACCGGCCGCCTGAAGGAAGTGATACGCAGCGGCGGCAAGTCCATACTTCCGGACGAGGTGGAACGCGCGCTGTGCAGCCACCCTTCCGTGGCCGAAGCGGCCGCGGCCGGACTGCCCGACCCCGAGTGGGGCGAGATCGTCGGCGCCGCCGTCGTGCTGCACGTGGGCGCGGCGGCCACGGCCGAGGAACTGATGGAACACTGCCGCCGGTCTCTGTCGGGATTCAAGAAACCGCGCGTGATCCGCTTCGCCCCGGCCATCCCCAAGTCCCACTACGGCAAGGTGCAGCGGGCCAAGGTGCGGGCCCTGCTGGTGGACGAAGCCTGAGCCCGCAGGCCCCGTCACTGCTCGGCGATATTGGCCAGCTTCACGATCTCGCGCGACTTGGCCGTTTCCTGGTCGATGAAGGCCCGGAAACGGGCGCCCGACACCCCCGACGGTTCGAGCCCCTGGCGCTCGAACCAGGCGCGCGTGTCGGGCTCGGCCACGAAGCGCTTGACGGCGGCCTCCAGCTTGTCCACCACGGGGGCCGGCAGTCCCGCCGGTCCCCACAGGCCATACCAGGTCGAGAAATTGACTTCGGGGTAGCCTGCCTCGGCGAACGTCGGCACGTCGGGAGCCAGCGTGCTGCGCTTGTTCCCGGTGATGGCCAGCGCCTTGAGCTTGCCGGCCTTGACCGGGGGTAGCGAAGTCAGCAGCGGATCGATCATGCCGCTGACCTGGCCGCCCATCAGGTCGACCAGCGCCGGCCCCGTGCCCTTGTAGAGCACCGTGGGCACGGCCAGCCCGGCCCGATGCTTGAAGGACTCCACGTCCAGGTGGCCCGCCGCGCCGAAACCGCCCACCGCGAAATTGAACCGGTCGGGAGCGGCCTTGGCCTGGGCCACGAAGTCCTGGACCGACCCGGCCGGCGCGGACGCGGGCGTGACGAACAACAGCGGTCCCGAGGCGACCAGCGCGAGATGCGTCAGGTCGCGGGCCGGATCGAAGGGCGGCTTGTCCTTCATGATGAGCGGGTTGACCACCAGGGTCGAGGCCGTGAACAGCAGCGTATAGCCGTCCGCCGGCGACCTGACCACCGCCTCGGCGCCGATGTTGCCGGAAGCGCCGGCACGGTTCTCGACCACGACCTTCTGCGAAAACTGCTCGGACAGCCGGAGCGCGAGCGTGCGCGCGATCGCGTCCACCGCGCCGCCGGCCGCGAACGGCACGATCAGCCTGACCGGCCGGGAGGGATAGCCATCCGCCGCGACGGCGGGAACCGCGGCCAGCACAAGGAACGACGCAAACCAGGAAACACGCAGGAACGACATGGCGGTAACCTCTCATGATCTGGGGTTATGTGCATATTACGCACTTAAAGCTTGCAATACGCACTCCAGAGATTAGCGATACCATGTCGCGACGTCAACGATTCCCGACCGTGCCCATGCCCCGCCAGCCTTCCCCCTCCGCAGCGCCGCCCGGCAATCGGGTCCAGGTCATCGACCGGGCCATGCTCCTGCTCGACGTCCTGATGCGGATGCCGCGCGGCGCCTCGGCACTCGAACTGGCCCAGGTCACGGAACTGGACCGCACCACGGTCCATCGCGTGCTGCGCACCCTGGCGTTCTGGGGCATGGTGCAGGCGCGGGACGGCGTCTATGCGCTGGGCCCCAAGTGCCTGGTGCTGGGAACGGCCCAGCACGACCGGCTGGGCATACGGCGGGCCGCCCTGCCGCACGCGATCGAGCTGCAGGAGAAAGGCGTGGGCAAGCGCCGGGCGATCGTCTCGCTCTCGGTGCCGGCGCTGGACGAGGTGGTCATCATCGAACGCATCTGGGCCCCCTCGGTGCCGCTCAACATCATCACCGACATCGGCACCCATTTCCCGCTGGACGCCAGCGTGAGCGGGCGCGCCATCCTGGCCGCGTGGCCGCGCGAGCAAGGCATCGCGCGCATGGGCGAGGAACGCTACGCGGCCGTCTCGGAACGGCTGGAAGCGATACGCGCGGCCCGGGGCCTGTCGTTCGGACTGAGCGAGATGCGGCCCGGCGTGGGGACGCTCGCCTGCCCGGTGTTCGGCCGTGGCGACGAAGCAGTGGCCGCGCTGATCGTGGCCGGGCTGGCGCTGGAAGACGAGCTGGATCCCGAGGCGCCGCTGGCCCAGCACGCGCTGCGCAGCGCGGCCAGCATCTCGGCGGTGCTGCGCGCGAGCTGAAAGCGCTCCGCCCCCGGAAAACCCCTGCTTTTCGGGTTAGTATTTCGGGCTCATGACCGTACTGACCTTCCTGCTATTTCTCGCCTGCGTGGGCCTCTCGGCCTACTGCCAGAACCTCACCGGCTTTGCCTTCGCCCTGCTGCTGCTCGGCATGGTCGGCGCCTTCGGACTGATGCCCATTCCCGAGGCGGCCAACGTGGCCAGCGTCCTGAGCCTGGCGAACGCCTGGGCCTACTGGCGCTACAACCGCGTCACCTTCGACTGGACGCTGCTGCGTCCCATCCTGACCAGCAGCCTCGTCGGCGTGCTGGGCGGCGTCGCGCTGCTGGCCTGGCTCAGCACCAACGCGGTCACGACGCTGCGCCTGCTGCTGGGCGTGGCCATCATCGGCTGCTCCATCCTGCTGCTCGTGCAGACCGCCCCCCGCGCCCAGCCGTCGGGCAAGCCGGCGCTGTGGTTCTTCGGCGTGCTGTCGGGGCTGCTCGGCGGCCTCTTCTCCACCTCCGGGCCGCCCATGGTCTATCACCTGTACCGGCAGCCCCTGGACCGCAACCTGGTGCGCGAGTGCCTGTTCATGATGTTCGCCGCCAGCGCCGCCCTGCGCCTGGTGCTGGTGGCCGCCAGCGGACATTTCGAATGGAGTTCGCTGCTGCTGGGCGTCTGCGCCGTTCCCGTGGTCGCGGGCGTATCGTGGTGGCAGGCCCGGCATCCGCCCCCCATTTCCCGGCGCGCCGTGGAATGGCTGGTCTGCGGCCTGCTGATGCTGGCCGGCGCCAGCCTGATCTGGGCCAGCCTGGGCGGTTGAAACCGCTTATTGTGCAGCGCACAACAAAAACCGGCCCATAACCCCCTTTTTCCCGACAGTTGTAAGCAACTTCCCGCCCAGACGTGCGAATCTGGTGTTACCGCTGCGATATCCGCAACGGCCATACCGTCTCACTCTTACAAGGAAGTCCAAATGTCTTACGACAACGCTCTGCCTACCCGGTCCGGCCTGCTGCTGCCGCTTTCCGAGCAGACCCCCGAGAACCTGCCCTTCACCATCCGCATCGCCCGGGACGGTGAAGCCATGGAAAAAGCCATTTCCATGCGCCAGTCGGCCTACGGCCGCCACGTGCCGGAGATCGCCCGCAACCTGGGCGAACCGGAGCTGCACGACTCCGATCCCGGCTCGGTCGTGCTGCTGGCCGAATCCAAGTTCGACGGCGCGCCGCTGGGCACCATGCGCGTCCAGACCAACATGTGCGGCCCCTTGTGGCTGGAACAGTCGGTCACGCTGCCCGATTGGCTCTCGGGCTATGCCCTGGCCGAGGCCACCCGGTTGGGCGTGGCCAGCGAGCGCATGGGCCGCGTCGCGAAAACAGCCCTTTTCAAGGCTTATTTCCTTTTTTGCGTGCAAGCGGGCATAGACTGGATGGTCATCGCCGGACGGTCCCCGCTCGATCGCCAGTACGAGGCGCTGATGTTCCGCGAAGTGTTCCCCGGCCAAGGCTTCATGCCGATGCGCCACGCCGGCAACATCCCCCACCGCGTACTGGCTTTCGAAATCGCGACGGCCGAAAAGCGGTGGCGCGAAGGCAGCCACCCTTTGTATCAGTTTGTGTTCAAGACCCATCACCCGGACATTCGCATCGATGGGAATTTGATTAACATTGACGCGCTGCGCAGCGCTTCGCGGGAACGGGAAGATCTCCTTCAACCGCAGGCCTGATCCGGCACGATCAGCGGCCCATCCGGGGGGGCGGGCCGCCCGCGAAACGACAAGCCCCCCCTCCTGAACAAGGCGAACATGCAGCCCCCTCCGGCGGAACCCTCTACCCGCGTTGCCTGGGTTACGGCCAAGATCGACTGGTTCTTAAGCAACTTCTCGTACTACCTCGTACCGGCCGCGATCTTCGTATTCTCGCTGGTGGCGCTCACGCTGGAACACAGCATCTACGACACCAACGACAACCGCGTCCTGCCCTTCGCCGTGGTCGCCGACAAGACCGGCCAGCCCCCTTCCGAAGCGCTGGCCGCCCTCGCGTCCGCGCCCGCCGTCCGGTTCCACGATACCCGCCTGGCCGAGACCCCGTTCTGGTTCCGCTTCACCGTTCCGCCTTCGAACACGCCGCAAAGCGTGGAACTCCCCTCTCGCCATGCGCAGGAAGTCTCGTGCTGGAACGCTGCGGGCCTGGTGCCCCTGGGCGCGGCCACGCGCGGCGGCACGTCGGGCATCCTGCAGTCGGTGAAATCGGGCTTCGCGCTGGACCTGGGCGTGCACGCGCGGCCCCTCGATCTACTGTGCCGCGCGCACTTCTCGGGTCCGGCCCGCATCACGGTCGAGGCCTGGCCCGAAGCCGAGCTGGCCCTCTCCCATCTCGCCTACCACCACGCCACGGGCGTGCTCGAGGGCGGGCTGCTGACCCTGGCCGTGCTCACGCTGATGACGGCGCTGATCAACCGCGACGCACGCTACCTGCTGTTCGCGATCTGGCTGGTCGGCAACCTGCGCCTGGGCGGCATCACCATGGGATTCGACACCCAGTGGCTGGAACGCACCATTCCCAACGAATGGATGGCGATGACCCGCAAGCTGACCATCGCCGCTTACTACATCGTCACCTACACGCTGTTCGCCCAGTTCATGCGCACCGAGCTCAGCCGGGTGGGCTACGGCTGGCTGCTGCGCGCCGGCTCGCGCGCCGGCCTGGTACTGCTGGTCCTGGCCGTCTTCCTCAGCTTCGCCGCCTTCCTGCCCGCCATGTGGGTGGTGGCCTCGTTCGGCATCTTCGTCGTCATCTTCTTCCTGGCCCGCATCGTCATCGTCACGCGTTCGCGCATCGCGCTCTGGTACGCGGCGGCGCTGGGCATCGTGCTGTTCTCCACCTTCTCCGAAGTCATCGCCGCGGCCTTCGACTTCAAGGCCCTGGTCGGCGCCCTGAACAGCGTCACCGCCGCGCTGGCGTCCAGCCTCGTGGCCGCCTTTGCGTTCGCCGAGCAGATACGCGTGGAACGGGTCGAGCGCGAACATGCCGAGGCCGAGCTGCAGCGCGCCTACGAAGTCACGCCGGTGGGCCTGTTCACGCTGGAGCCCGACGGCCGCTTCGTGCGCGCCAACACCGCCATGCAGGAAAAGCTGGGCCTGGAAGGCCGGCCGCTGCACGAACTGCGCTGGCAGAACTACTTCGAGCCCGGCGCGCTGGCGCGGCTCAAGGAGATCGCCGACCGCGGCGGCGAGGCCGAGATCCAGGCCCAGCCCATAGGCGGCATGGAGCCGCGCTGGTACCTGGCCAAGGCCACGCTGGCCCATACCCGGATCGAAGGCTCGCTGCAGGACATCACCGAGCGGCGCAAGGCCACCGAACGGCTGCGCTTCCTGGCCAACAACGACACCCTGACCGGCGCGTTGAACCGCCGGGGCATCGAGCACATCCTCGAAACCTCGCTGAAACAGTTCGACCCGGCGCACCCGATCGCCCTGGCCTACCTGGACCTGGACCGCTTCAAGCTGATCAACGACCTGTACGGCCACCAGACCGGCGACGAAGTCCTCAAGCAGGTCTGCCAGCGGGTCAAGTGGTCGCTGGGCGACCACCACCACATCGGCCGCATCGGCGGCGACGAGTTCATCCTGGTGCTGCGCGACACCGCCATGCTGCCGGCCACCGACCTCTGCCGCCGCATCATCAGCGACATCTGCGACATGCCCTTCCAGCTGCGCCGGCGTTCGTTCCAGGTCAAGGTGTCCATCGGACTGATCGAGATCACGCCCGAGATGCGGGTCCAGGACGCCGTCTCGGCAGCCGATCGCGCCTGCCGCGAAGCCAAGAAGGGCAAGCACGGCCACCTGGTCATCTACAAGGAAAACGCGCCCGCCTTCCAGGAACGCGCCGAGGAACTGCGGCTGATCGAAGAGCTCGGCAGCACCTTCACGCCCACGGGCCTGTCGCTGGTCATGCAGCCCATCATGTCGCTGCGCGCGCCCGAGGCCTCGCTGGACTTCGAAGTACTGATCCGCATGCAGGACTCGTCCGGCTCGATGGTGCCGGCCGGCAAGATCATCGCGGCGGCCGAGGCCAACGGCACCATCGGCGAACTGGACAAATGGGTGCTGACCTCGACGCTGGTGTGGCTGACCGAGAACCTGCCGCGCCTGCCCAACACCCGGTTCGTCTGCGTCAACCTGAGCGGCGCGTCGCTGAACGACGAGGCCTTCATCGAGGACACCTTCCGCATCCTGTCGCGCTTCGGGCCGGTGGTGAAATACCTGTGCATGGAGATCACCGAAAGCGTGGCCCTGCACGACATCGCCAACTCCCGCCGCTTCATCGACCGGCTCAAGTCCTGCGGCGCCAAGATCGCGCTGGACGACTTCGGCGCCGGCTACACCTCGTTCTCGTACCTGAAGGAATTCGCCGCCGACGCGCTCAAGATCGACGGCGGTTTCATCAAGCGCATGCACGAGCACCCGGCCAACTACGCCATCGTCGAGGCCATCGTCGAGCTGGCGCGCAACCTCGGCATGCGCAGCATCGCCGAATGGGTGGAGGACTATCCCACGGTGGAAGCGCTGGCGGAGCTGGGGGTAGACTATGTGCAGGGCTGGGCCATCGCCAAGCCCATGGCGCCCGACGAAATCCTGCGCGCCAGCTCTTCCGCGAGCTTCATCGTCGACGAACAGGTCCGGGCCTTCGTCGCCGGCGGCTCCCAGCCCGGGACGTCGGACGGCATGTCCGCCTGGGGCCTGCATTGACGCGGACAGGAAACCCTATGCTTCGATTCTTGCTCAAGACGACCGGGCCGCTGCTGGCGGCCTTCTGCGTGGCCTGCACGCCCGCGCCTCGGTCCCCCTCCGGCTCCGCGCAAAGCGGCAACGGCATCAGCGTGTACGGCACGATCGACGCCGGCGTGGTCGTCCGCTAGGACCGCGTCCTACCCGATGTGGTGCGCGGCACGGTGCAGGTGGGTGATCAGGTGCCGCATCAGCGGCAACGGCAGCGAATCGCTGCGCAGCATGGCGCCCACCGTCAGGTCGTAGCCTTTCTCTTCCACGTCGATCACCGACATGAATTGGGACGCCAGCGGCTGCATGGCGATCTGGCGCGGCATCAGGCCCACATAGTCGCCCGCCGCCAGCAGGGACAGCAGCGCCAGGGTCGAGTTGGCCACCGCGGCCACCGCCGGCGGCTCCAGGCCGTGTTGCTCGAACAGGGGCCGGGCGTAGCCCGATTCTCCGTCGGCGCCGGTGAACACCCAGCGCGCCCCCTGCAGATCGGCCAGCGTGCGCGCCTTCAGCCACGGGCTGCCCCGGCGCGCGGTGGGCACCATGGTCGTACGGATCAGGGGTTCGATGTGGAACTCGCCCGCCGACAAATCCTCCGGTATGCCGCCCAGGGTCACATCCACTTCCTGGGACCGCAGCTTCTGCAATTGCGCGACGTAGAGCTCCTCGCTCACGCGCAGCCGGATGCCGGGGAACTCCTGGCTGAAGGTCCGCAGGGCCTCGGGCACCAGCAGCATCACGGCCACCGGCACCGCGCCCAGGTGCAGCTCGCCCACCATGGAGCCCGACATCTGCCGGATCTCGTCCACCGCCAGGTTCAGCTCGCGCCGGGCCTTGACCGTGCGCTCGTACAGGATGCGGCCCTGGCCCGTGGGCATGACGCCGCGCGAGGTCCGCTGCAACAGCGTCACGCCCAGCTCGAGTTCCAGTTCCCTGACCATCTTGGTCAGCGCCGGCTGCGACGTGCCCACCCGCCGCGCCGCGCCGCGCAGGCTGCCTTCCTCCACCGCCGCAACCAGCGCGTTCAGGGTCGTGAGTTTCACCGGGCTTCTCCAGTACCGATCCATGGCCCGCCGTTGCGGCCGGCGGGTTTGCCTGTATTTTGCACCGCCGCGCCTAGGCTTGCGCCGCCTTGATCTTGCGCCACAGCGTGGTACGGCTGATGCCCAGCCGCCGCGCGGCTTCCTGGTGATTGCCCGCGCACTCGGCCAGCACGGCGCGGGCATGCTCGGCCTCCTGGCTGGCGCGCACCGCCGACAGGCTGCGCGCCGCGGGCGCCTGGCGCCGGGCCGGCGCATCGGCCAGCATGGCCCGCACCTCGCGGCGCGACAGCGGCCGCCCCTCGGTCAGGCAGGCCATGGTCAGGCGTTCCGACACGTTCTCCAGTTCCCGGACGTTGCCCCGCCACGCACCTTCCTTCAGCACCGGCAGCGCCGCCTCCAGCATGGGCGCCACGGCCTCCCGCAACCCCGCCCGCCCCAGCGCCGCCGGCAGCAGCAGCCGCGCCAGCGCCTCGATGTCCTCGGGCCGGTCGCGCAGCGGCGGCACCATCACCTGCAGGATGTTCAGGCGGTAGTACAGGTCCTCGCGGAAGGCGCCGGCCCTGACCATCGCGAGCAGATCGCGATGGGTGGCGGCGACGATGCGCACGTCGACCGGAATGGTGTCGACGCTGCCCACGCGCGTGATCTCCTTCTCCTGCAAGGCACGCAGCAGCCGCGTCTGCAACGGCAGCGGCATCTCGCCGATCTCGTCCAGGAACAGCGTGCCTTCGTTGGCGGACTCGAACAGGCCCGGCTTGCCCTGCCGGCGCGCGCCCGTGAAGGCGCCCTCGTCGTAGCCGAACAGCTCGCTTTCCAGCAGGGTCTCGGTGAAGGCGCCACAGTTGATGGCGATGAAGGGATGCCGGCGTCGCCGGCTGGCATTGTGCAGGCCCTGGGCCAGCAGCTCCTTGCCGGTGCCGCTTTCGCCGTGGATCAGCACGGCCGCGTCGCTGTGCTCGGCGAAGACCCGGCACTGCGCGATCACCTGGCGCATGGCGGCGGACTCGGCCACCACATCGTCCAGCCGGTACCGGGCCACGCGGGAGCGCCGGTGCGTATGCGCCCGCAGCTTGCTGACGGCGCGCTCCAGTTCGCTGGATCCGTGCAGCGTGAAGATGGCGCCGGTCTGCATGCCCTCGTCCAGCAGCGGCACGCGGTCGACCACGACGGACTTGCCGCCCATCTCCTGCACGGTCCCGATCTCGCTCGCCCCGCGTGTCATGACCTGCCCCGGCTCCAGGTCGGGCAGCACCTGGCGCAGCGGTTGGCCCAGGGCGTCACGCACGCGGCGCCCGGTCAGCTTGTCCACCGACGGATTGGCGGCGACGATGCGGCCGGCCATGTCCACCGCGATGACGCCGTCGTTCAAGTGGTAGAGCACCGAGTCGAGTTGCGTGCGGCGCGATTTCTCGGCCTTCTGGGCGGCGGCGATCTCGATGGCGTCGTCGAAGGCGGCACGCACCGAATCCAGCGAATAGACCAGGATGCCCGTCAGGCCGGCCTCGTCGGCCAGGTTGGCGATCAAGCCCGGACCGACCACCACCTCGACGCCGGCCGCCGCCAGCTCCTGGATGCAATGCCGGGCATCCTCGGCGGTCTGGTAGGCGCGGATCTGCATGGGCAAAGAAAACAGCGTCGCGAAGCGGTTCAACGCCGGCGGCACGCGGCGGTGCATGACCATGGCGATGCGGTCGGAGAACTGCCGCGCCTTGCAGATCGCGGCCATCAGGTCGAAGCCGCCCACCTTGACGAAGGCCACGGGGATGCTGACGTTCTGGCGCAGATAGGCGCCATGGGCGCCCGCCGCGACGATGACGTCGCAGGCCCGCTTTTCGCTGCGCCGGGCGATCTCGGCGATCGCGTCGTCGAAGCCCTTGTCGATGATCTCGATGGCGGCCCGGTCCGCCAGTTCGGGGCTGACGGTGCGGAAGACTTCGGTCAGCCGGTGCGCGCTGATGGCCCAGATCAGGGGCCGGCGGTCATCGGATGCGGCGATGCTCATGTTCACTCCTTTTCAATATTGAAACATGAACACGAGATCCGGTGAAACACACCACGTCCGTTGCCGCGCCGTGCCGGGCTCCCGCACCATGGAGCCGGCTGGCATGGGCCTTGCAACAGGCGGCCATCCCATTCGGAGACTTCGATGCCCCAATCAGCCTATCCAGCCGTCTACATGCGCGGCGGCACCAGCCGCGCCCTGATCTTTCACGACCGCGACCTGCCCGCCGGCCGCGACGCCCGCGACCATGTCTTCCTGGCCACGCTGGGCAGCCCGGATCCCGGCAAGCGGCAACTGGACGGCCTGGGCGGAGGCATCTCGTCGCTGTCCAAGATCGCCGTGGTGGGCGCGCCTTCGCGCGACGATGCCGACGTGGACTACACCTTCGGCCAGGTCGCGATCGACGCGCCGCTGGTCCAGTACCGGGGCAACTGCGGCAACATCTCGGCGGCCATCGGCCCCTATGCCGTGGACGAAGGCCTGGTGCGGGCATCGGGCGACCGCGCCTCGGTCCGCATCCACAACACCAACACCGGCAAGATCATCGTGGCCGATTTCGCCCTTAGCGACGGCCGCGCCGCGGTCGCCGGCGATTTCGTGCTGCCCGGCGTGGCGGGCACCGGCTCGCCCATCCGGCTGTCCTTCCTGGACCCGGGCGGCGCCACGACCGGCAAGCTGTTCCCCACCGGCGCCGCGCGCGACACCGTGACGATCCCCGGCGTGGGCACGATCGAGGTCTCGTGCATCGACGTCTCCAATCCGACGGTCTTCGCGCGCGCCGCCGACTTCGGCCTGGCCGGCACCGAATCGGCGGCGCAGATCGACGCGCGGCCGGACCTGGTCCGGCAATGCGAGGAACTGCGCGTGGCCGCCGCCGTCCTGATGGGGCTCGCCACCGAGGACGAGGCGCGCACGCGCCTGCGCAACCTGCCGCTGGTCTGCCTGCTGTCGCCGCCCGCCGACGTGGTGCTGCCCTCGGGCGCCCCGCTGCAGGCCCGGGACGTGGACATCACCGCCCGCATGTTCTCGGCCGGCCAGCCGCACCGGGCAACGCCGCTGACGGGCGCGATGTGCCTGGCGGCCTGCGTCCGCCTGCCCGGCACCCTGGGCGCCGAACTGGGCCGCGTGCCCGCGGACGGCCGCGACATCGTCATCGGCCACGCCTCGGGTTCGCTGCCCGTAGGCGCCGCCGTCAGCGGCGGACCACGACCGCATGTCGCAAGCACCACCGTCACGCGTACCGCGCGCCGGCTGATGCGGGGCGAGGTCTACGCGCCCACCGGGCGATGATGCCGTTTCGGCGAAACACGTTACATTATTGAAACACCACTTATTCCGAAGCGCTCCACCATGAACCGCGGCCGCGCTTCGAAATTTCATACGAATCAAAGACTTGCCGCTGGATACCCCGCCGGCCGCGGCCCATGGCACGCGCCTTGCTCGGCAGTTCAACCATTCCAGACACAAGAACCGTCCCCGGAGACCTACATGACGTACCCCCTCACGCCTCGCGCCGGTTCGGCGTTCAAGGCCTTGCGCCGCACCCTGCTGTCCGCGTTGCTGGGCACGCTGGCCGCGACCTCGTGGCAGGCCGCGCAGGCAGCCGACTATCCGACCAAGCCCATCAAGCTGATCGTGCCCTTCGCCCCCGGCGGCGGCAACGACGCCATCGCCCGCACCCTGGGCCGGCGCCTGGGCGACTCGCTGGGCCAGCCGGTGGTGATCGAGAACCGCGCCGGTGCCGGCGGCAAGCTGGGCGTGGAAGCCGGCGTGAAGGCCGATCCCGACGGCTACACGCTCACGCTGATCTCCAACAGCTATTCCGTCAACCCCAGCCTCTATCCCATCAAGTTCGACCCGATCAAGGACATCACGCCCATCGGCATGATCGCGCGCGGCCCGCTCCTGATCTCGGTGCCGACCACGCTGCCGGTCAACAGCCTGGCCGACCTGATCCAGCTCGCCAAGACCAAGAAGGGCGGCCTGACCTACGCCTCGTCCGGCCAGGGCGGCATCTCCCACCTGGCCACGGAACTGTTCCAGCGCACCGCCGGCATCGAGATGACCCACGTGCCCTACCGCGGCACGGCCCCGGCCCTGACGGACACCGTGGCGGGCCAGACCGACCTCTTCTTCAGCACCGCGGGCGCCGCCTTTCCCTACATGAAAAGCGGCCGGCTGAAGGTCGTGGCCGAGACGCTGCCCAAGCGCATCCAGGCCGAGCCGTCCATCCCCACGGTGGCCGAGGCCGGCGTACCGGGCTACGAGGTGATCGTCTGGTATGGGCTGATCGCCCCCAAGGGCCTGCCCGCCGACATCCAGCAGCGGCTGAACAAGGAAATGAACACCGCGCTGGCGCTGCCTGACACCGTGGAGCAACTGAAGGCCAACGGCGAAGAACCCGCCATCGGCAAGCCCGAGCAGTTGATGGCGCAGATCCAGAAGGAGTTGACGCTCTGGAAGCGCGTCGTGACCGACGCCAAGATCCAGGTGGAATGACCATGCAGACGAAGATACCGTGCGTCATGATGCGAGGCGGGACCTCGCGCGGGCCTTTCTTTCTGGCCTCGGACCTTCCGTCCGATCCGGCGCGACGCGACGAGGTGCTGCTGGCCGCCATGGGATCGCCCCATTCCTACCAGGTGGACGGCATCGGCGGCGCCACGCCCTTCACCAGCAAGGTCGCCATCATCAGCCCCTCACAGCGCCCCGGCATAGACGTCGACTACCTGTTCGCCCAGGTCCTGGTGAACGAACGCCTGGTCGACACGCGCCCGAACTGCGGCAACATCCTGGGCGCGGTCGGCCCCTACGCCATCGACGCCGGACTGGTGCCGGCGCAGGGCGACGAGACGACCGTGCGCATCTTCAACGTCAACACGCAGGCGGAAGTCCACGCCATCGTGCAGACGCCGGGCGGCTCAGTGACCTACTCGGGCGATGCGGCGATCGACGGCGTGCCCGGCACCGCCGCGCCCGTCAAGCTGAACTTCCGCAGCGCCATCGGCTCCATCACCGGCAAGCTGCTGCCCACCGGCCGGCCGCTGGATGTGATCGACGGCATCGAAGTCAGCTGCGTGGACGTCGCCATGCCCATGGTGCTGTTCTCGGCGGCGCAACTGGGCAAGACCGGCCATGAAAGCGCCGAGGACCTCGATGCCGACACCGCACTGATCGCCAGGATGGAGGCCATCCGGCGCAAGGCGGGCGAATTGATGGGGCTGGGCGACGTCAGCGCGTCGGTCGTGCCCAAGATCGGGCTGCTGGCCGAACCGCAGAACGGCGGCACGATCTCGTCGCGCTACTTCGTGCCCTATTCCTGCCACCGCGCGCACGCCGTCACCGGCGCGCTGTGCGTGGCTTCCGCCTGCGCCGTGCCGGGCACCATCGCATCCCGGCTGTCGGGCCTGGACAGCACGCCGCCGCAGGGCGTGGTGCGCATCGAGCATCCGTCCGGCACGATCTCCATCGACCTCGACGTGGACCTGGTCAGCGCCACGCCCACCATCCGGCGCGCCGCGGTGATCCGCACCGCCCGCCGGCTGTTCGAAGGCAGCGTGCTGATTCCGTCCGAGGTCTGGCAGGACGCCTGACACCGGGGTCCGGACGTACGGCCGCGCCGGCGGAATCCCCACGGGACCCGCCGGCGCGGCCGTTTTTCATTTCGTGGTGGTACAGTCCTCATATCCGCAACATCGCGTTACCGTCCCTTGCCAGGCACGGGACACGGCCGACGGAAAGTTCCCGGCCCGCCAGTTCCGTTTCACCATGACCGACCTCCCTCTTTCCGCACCGGTCCTCGTCGTCGAAGACGAGCCCTCGATGCGCCAACGGATCCTGAGTCTGCTGACCGGGCTCGGCTACCCCCCAGGCGCGCTGGTCTCATGCGCCACGCTGGCCGAGGCCCGCTTCCACTTCGACGGCAACGCCCGCTTCGCGCTCGCCCTGATCGATCTCGGCCTGCCGGACGGCAGCGGCCTGGAGTTGATCGAAACGCTGCACAGGCGCGATGCCCGGACCGCCATCCTGGTGATCTCGGCCTGCACCACCGAGGACATGATCCTCGCGGCACTGAAACTGGGCGCCACCGGCTACGTCCTGAAGGAACGCGACGACCTGGAAATCACGATGTCCCTGCGCAGCGTGCTGCGCGGCGGCGCGCCCATCGACCCGTTCGTCGCCCGGCGCCTGCTGGCGCTGCTGCCCCCGCCCGCCTCGCCCGCCCCGGCACCGGCCGAGGCGCCGCTGAGCAAACGCGAGCGGGAAATCCTCGAACTGGTCGCCCAGGGCCACACCAATCGCGAGATCGCCGAGCAGCTGTTCGTCTCCCCCCACACCGCCGCATGCCACATCAAGAACATCTATCGGAAACTAGCGGTCACGTCCCGCACGCGCGCGATCCACGAAGCGCGCTCGCTTGGCTTGCTGTAATCCTGGCGCTCTGGCTGGGCCTGGCGGACACGGTCCGCGCGGATGCCTGCCGTCCGGCGATTTCCTCCATCAGCGCCGCGCGCGCGGACCACGCCCCCGACATGCCGCCCGCCACGGGCTGGGAGACCGTCACCCTGCCCGACATCTGGTCGACGCGCTGGCCCGGGCATGACGGCACGGTCTGGTACCGCGTCGAATGGACGCACTGCCCCGGCCAGGCCGTGGCCGTCTTCCTCGAATACCTCTCGATGGCAGGCGCGGGACGTCTCAACGACGATACGCTCTGGGCGGACGCAAGCCTGGTCGAACCCCTGTCGCGCGGCTGGAACCTGCCGCGCTACTCCCTGCTGCCGCCCTCGGCGCTGCGCGCCGGCACCAACACCTTGTGGTTCAGGGCGGTGGGCTACGACCGCTACAGCTCCGGGCTGGGCGGCGTACACGTCGGCCCGCCCGACGAAATCCGCCCGCTCTACGAACGGGAATGGCTGCTGCGACGCGTCCTCCCGCAGGTCAACCTGATCATCTCCATCACGCTGGGCTGCTTCTTCCTGGTGGTCTGGCTTCTGCGGCGCAACGAGCAGGCCTATGGATGGTATGCGCTGACATCGCTGGCCTGGCTGCTGTTCGGCCTGAATTCGGCCGTCACTTCCCCCTGGCCATTCGCCACCACGCACGGCTGGTCCACGTGGATCACCCTGGTGTTCACCATCTATTGCAGCGCCTTCGCCATGTTCGCCTGGCGCTTCGGCGGCCAGCGGTTCCCGCGCCTGGAAAGGGCGCTGTGGACCCTCACGGGCGCGGTGTGCGTCGCGCTGCTGGCACTGGGGCCGGTCCAGCCCAAGATCGTGTTCTATCTGGTGGCGATGGGTTATGCCGCCGTGTTCGTCGGAACCTGCGTGCAATTCCAGCTACACGCCTTGCGCACGCGCCGCCCCGAACACCTGTTCCTGGCGGCCTGCATGCTGAGTTTCCTGGTGGCCGTCACCCACGACATGCTGGCCTTCCTGCGCATCATCGACGACGTCCATGGCTACACCTCCGCCACCGCACCGTTGATGATGATAGGCATGGCCCTGGTCCTGGCCTGGAGCTTCACCACCACCCTCGGACGCGTGGAAAGGTTCAACCGCGAACTGGCCGACCACGTCGACCGGGCCCGGCGGGAACTCACGCACACGTTGGGCCGGCAGCACGAGCTGGAAGTGGCCAATGCCCGGCTGAGCGAGCGGCTGCAGATCTCCCACGACCTGCATGACGGCCTGGGCAGCTCGCTGGTGCGATCCATCGTCATGGCGGAAACAGGCAACGCCACGCTGCCGCCGCAGCACTACGTGTCCATCCTGAAAAGCCTGCGGGACGACCTGCGGCAGATCCTGGACCAGAGCTTCGCGGCCACTCCCGCGGCCGTGGCCTCGCCTGCGGACTGGATCGCGCCGCTGCGGCGCCGCTACGGCGAACTGTTCGACGAACAAGAGGTCCGGTGCGCCTGGCGGATCGCCGGGAACTGGCCCGCGGAGCCGGACCCGGCCCGCCTGCTCGCCCTGACCCGCTTTCTTGAAGAAGCCTTGACCAACGTGATCAAGCACAGCCGCGCGAGCGCGATCACCGTGACCCTGGCCGATGCCGGCCACGGAGTATTGGCGCTGAGCGTCGAGGACGACGGCGCGGGATTCGACGTCGGGCTGGCCGACCACCCCATGGCGGGCATCGGGCTGCGCAGCATGCGGGCCCGCATCGCCCGCATAGGCGGACGGCTGGAGATCGAGTCGGACGCGGGCGGCACGCGCCTGCGCGTCCACCTGCCCCCGATTACCCATTTCTCGGGATAGCCGCCGGACTCGCCCCATCCTCTAATTGCTGTCCCGGCACGTGGCCGGGACAGTCCTGAGGATTCCCATGCTTTTTCGTCCTTGCCCGTGCCAAGCACGCAAATCGCGCCTGCCCCGGGGCTTCTGGCTGCGGCTCGTCCCGGGGCGACGGCTTTTCCGGTGCCACGGCTGCCAGGCGACGCTATTCGTCCACCCCCTGCGATTGGTAGCCGTGGACAACCCGGCCGCGCACCGCACCTGACCCTGCCGGATTCATAGCTTTTTCCACTGCGGCCCATTCATATATACGATTTTCCAATCCGCCACGGCGCTCTTAACATCACGTCTCCGTTCATCCAAGGAGACTCGTGCATGCTGTGGAAGCGCCTATCCATCCACCTCGGGGTCGCAGCGACCCTGCTCGCCTCGCTGTCGGCGCCCGTGAACGGCGCCAGCCTGGACGGCCAGTTGCGCGCCGCCGCCGAACGGGGCACGGCCGCCGACGTCCGCACCCTGATCGGCCAGGGGGCGGACATCGAAGCGCGCGATGCCGCGGGCGCCACTCCCCTGCTGGCCGCCACCCACCGCAACAACGTGGAAGCGGCCCGGGCCCTGATCGACGCGGGCGCCGACGTCAACGCCAAGGACAGGATCAACGACAGCCCCTACCTGTATGCGGGCGCGCGGGGGCACAACGAAATCCTCCGGATGACGCTGGCGCATGGGGCGGACCTGAAAAGCACCAACCGCTACGGCGGCACGGCGCTGATCCCGGCCGCCGAACGCGGCCACGTCGAGACGGTCCGCATGCTGATCAAGGCGGGCGTGGACGTGAACCACGTCAACAATCTGCACTGGACCGCGCTGCTCGAAGCCATCATCCTGGGCACGGGCGGCGCCCGCCACACGGACATCGTCCGCCTGCTGGTCGATGCGCATGCCGATGTGAACCTGGCCGACGGCAACGGCGTCACCCCGCTGCGGCATGCCCGCCAACGCGGTTTCACCGCCATCGAGCGCATCCTGCTCCAAGCCGGCGCGCGCTAGCCGCCCGTCAGAACTCGGTCTGCCGCCCCGGATCCGGGGCGTCCCGCCGCATGCCCCCGCAAGCCTGGCGCACGGCCTCCAGGAAACGCCGGTGCGATTCGCTCTCGCCGCTGTCCTCGCGCACGATGGCCGCGATCGGCGGCAGGCTCCAGGCGATGGAATACGGGACGATGGCCACGCCCGCCACGTGCACCAGTTCTTCGGCGATGTCGGCGGGCAGCAGCGAGACCGCGCGCTCGGACGCGGCGATGATCTCGCCGATGAGCTTGGCGGAGTAGCCTTCGGTCATGGGCACGGGCGGCGTGACGCCCGCCCCGATGAACAGGCCGGCGACCTGCTCGCGCAGCGCGGTGTGGGGTTCGCCCAGGACCCAGTCGAGTTCGGCCAGGCGGTGCCATGAAAGCGGCGCGCGCCCCAGTTGCGCCGCCAGGCGCCGGTTGCTGATCAGCCGGGCCTGCTGGCGGTACAACGGCTCGAACGCCAGCCCCTGCAAATCCAGCATGGGACTTGCCCGCGCGATGACCACGTCCAGCGCGTGATCGCGCAGCGCGCGCAACAGGCTCTCGCTGGTGCCGTCGTGGATGCGCACGGCCAGCCGCCGGGGCTCCGCCTGCACGGCGGAGACAGCCTCGGCCACCAACCGCCCGGACACGAAGGGCGTCACCCCCACGTGCAAGCGCGCGGCCAGGCCCGCGCTGGAAGCCTCCATGTCGCGGACCAGATGCCCCAGATCCTGCAGCATGGCCCGCGCCCGGCCCGCCACGATCCGCCCGATGTCGGTGGGCGCCATGCCACGCGCCGTGCGGACGAACAGCGGCGCGCCGAACATGGCTTCCAGTTCCGACAAGGCATTGGTCACCGCCGGCTGGCTGGTCGCCATCAGTTCGGCCACGCGCGTCAGGGAGCCGAGCCGATAGACCTGCACGATCAGTTGCAGGTGACGCATCTTCAGCCGGGAAACCAGCCGGCGGACCACGTCATCAGAGGGAAATACGGAATCCGGCATGCCAGGAGTCGCCGAGATATCAGCTAAATATTATGGATATATCGCCAATTAGAATATTTCAATGATAACCGCTGCCTAGAATGGCGGGATCTTGATGCAAACCTATGCCCCAGGGCACGGAAGGACAGGAAGATGAGCACCACGATTCGCCAGGCCGCCCTCGACTACCATGAATTCCCCGTTCCGGGAAAAGTGTCGATCTACCCGACCAAGCCGCTGGTCACGCAGCGCGACCTCGCCCTGGCCTACACGCCGGGCGTCGCCGCCGCTTGCGAGGAAATCGTCGCCGACCCCGCCAATGCCTTCCGCTACACCGCCCGCGGCAACCTGGTGGGCGTGATCTCCAACGGCACCGCAGTGCTGGGCCTGGGCAACATCGGCCCGCTGGCTTCCAAGCCGGTCATGGAAGGCAAGGCCGTGCTGTTCAAGAAATTCGCCGGCATCGACGTATTCGACATCGAGATCGACGAGACCGACCCGGACAAGCTGGTGGACATCATCGCCTCGCTGGGCCCGACCTTCGGCGGGATCAATCTCGAGGACATCAAGGCGCCCGAGTGCTTCGCCGTCGAGCGCAAGCTGCGCGAGCGCATGACGATCCCCGTCTTCCACGACGACCAGCACGGCACCGCCATCACGGTCAGCGCCGCGTTCATCAACGGCCTGAAGGTGGTCGGCAAGGACATCGGACAGGTCAAGGTCGTGACCTCCGGCGCGGGCGCCGCGGCCCTGGCCTGCCTGGAATTGATGATGGACCTGGGCCTGCCGCGCGAGAACATCTGGGTCACCGACATCGAAGGCGTGGTGTACGAGGGACGCACGGTGCTGATGGACGAACAGAAGGCGTCCTTCGCGCAGCCGACCGACGCCCGCACGCTGGCCGAGGTCATCGCCGGCGCGGACGTGTTCCTGGGGCTGTCGGCCGGCGGCGTGCTCAAGCCCGGCATGGTGGCGGCCATGGCCGCCCGGCCGCTGATCCTGGCGCTGGCCAACCCCACGCCCGAGATTCTTCCCGACGCCGCCCACGCCGTGCGCGACGACGTGGTCATGGCCACGGGGCGCTCGGATTTTCCCAACCAGGTCAACAACGTGCTGTGCTTTCCCTACATCTTCCGGGGCGCGCTGGACGTAGGCGCCTCCACGATCACGCGCGAAATGGAGAAAGCCGCGGTCCACGCCATTGCCGCCCTGGCCGAGGAAGAACAGAACGAGGTGGTGGCCGCCGCGTACGGCACCTATGACCTGCGCTTCGGCCCCGACTACCTGATCCCCAAGCCCTTCGATCCGCGCCTGATCGTGCGCATCGCGCCCGCCGTGGCCGCCGCCGCGATGGCGAGCGGCGTGGCAACCCGCCCGCTGGCGGACCTGGACGCGTATGCCGAGCAGTTGCAGCAGTTCGTCTACCGCTCAGGCGCCTTCATGAAGCCGCTGTTCGCCAACGCCAAGCGTTTCGTGCGCGACGGCGGCAAGGCCCGCATCGTGTTCACCGAGGGCGAGGACGAGCGCGTGCTGCGGGCCGTGCAGGTGATCGTGGACGAAGGGCTGGCCAAGCCCATCCTGGTCGGCCGCCCCGCCGTGCTGCTCGCGCGCATCGAGAAATTCGGTCTGCGTCTGCGCCTGGGCCAGGACGTCGAGGTGACCAATCCCGAGTTCGACGAACGCTTTCACCAGTACTGGACGACGTACTGGGAAAAGATGTGCCGCCGCGGCATCACCAAGGAGATGGCGCGCGTGGAGATGCGCCGCCGCATGACCCTGATCGGCGCCATGATGGTCCACCTGGGCGACGCCGACGGCATGATCTGCGGCACCGTGGGCGCCTACCACGACCACCTGCGTTTCGTCGACGAGGTCATCGGCCGGCGGCCCGGACACGGCGTCTACGCCGCGATGAACATCCTGCTGCTGAACGAACGGACCATCGCGCTGGTGGACACGCACGTCAACGACGACCCCAGCGCCGAGCAGATCGCCGAATACACGCAGGCGGCGGCCGAGGCCATGCGCCGGCTGGACCTGGCACCCAAGACCGCGCTGCTGTCGCGCTCGAACTTCGGCTCGGGCAGTTCCGCGTCGGGCGGCAAGATGCGCCGCGCGCTGGAACTGCTGCGCGAACAGGCGCCGGACCTGGAGGTGGACGGCGAAATGCACGGCGACTGCGCGCTGGACGAGGCCCTGCGGCTGCGCATTCTGCCGTCCTCCACGCTGAAGGGCGAAGCCAACCTGCTGGTCTGCCCCAACGTGGACGCGGGCAACATCGCCTACAACCTGCTCAAGACCGCCGCTGGCGGCAACGTGGCGGTGGGGCCCTTCCTGCTGGGCGTGAACGCGCCGGTGCACATCCTGACGTCCAGCGCGACGGTCCGCCGCATCATCAACATGACCGCCCTCGCGGTGCTGGGCGCCAACGCCGGCCTGGGCTAGCGTACCGGCCGCGGGCCTGGAGCCTTATCGGGCCAGGGGCGCGGCGGCCAGTACCGGCCGCCGCCAGAACCCCCTGAACACCACCAGCGCCGCCCCCAGCAGCAGCATCGCGCTGGCCGCGAAGACGCCGTGCGCGCCTCCCGCGTCGAACACCACGCCGCCTGCGGCCGCGCCTACGGTGATGGCCAGTTGCACGGCCGCCACGATCAGCCCGCCGCCGCTCTCGGCCTCGTCGGGCACGACCCGCGTCAACCAGGTGGACCAGGCCACCGGTACCGCGCCGAAGGCCATGCCCCACAGCGCGACCAGCACGGCCGCGATCCAGGGCAGCGTCCCCGTGGCGGCCAGAACCAGGCCGATGCCGCCCATCGCCAGCGGCATCAGCAGCAGCGTCATGCGCAGGCTGCGCTGCAGCAGCAGGCCCGACAGCGACGTGCCGACGAAATTGGCCACGCCGAATCCCAGCAGCATGGCCGACAGGCCGTTGACGTCCACGCCGGGCACGCTTTCCAGGAACGGCCGCAGATAGGTGAAGAAGGCGAAGTGCCCGGTGAAAACCATGATACAGGCCCCCATGCCCAGCGCCACGCCCGGCCGCCGCAACACATCGACCAGCGTGCCCAGGCGCGTGGTGCCCGAGGGCGCCATGCGCGGCAAGGTCAGGGCCTGCCATATCAACGCCACCACGCCCAGCGACGTGGCCAGCAGGAAGACGTTGCGCCATCCGAGCAGATGGCCGAAATAGCTGCCCAGCGGCGCCGCCGCGATCGTCGCGACCGACACGCCGCCGAAGATCAGGGACAACGCACGCGGCACCATGGCCTCGGGCACGAGCCGCATCGCCGTCGCGGCCGACATCGTCCAGAACCCGCCGATGGCGATGCCCAGCAGCACCCGTCCCAACAGGATGACAGCCAGGCTGGGCGCGAAGGCGACCAGCAGGTTCGAGGCGATCAGCAGGACGGAAAACGCCATCAACACCCACCTGCGGTCGATGCCGCGCGTCGCCGCCGCGATCAGGAGGCTGGCAACCAGCGCGACCGCCGAGGTCGCCGTCACCGTCTGCCCCGCCAGACCCTCGGTCACCCCCAGGCTGGCGGCCATCGGCGTCAGCAGGCTGGCGGGCAGGAACTCGGCCGTGACCAGGCCGAACACGCCCAGCGCCAACCCGAATACCGCGCCCCAGGCGGGCCGGTCCGGCGCGGCGGCCAGGCGGCCGGGAGAAATGCATTCACTCATGACGACTTCCAGGATTGCCGAAAACCGCAGCGTATCGGCCGCACGCCAGGACTGTCTATGACGTAGGATCCTGTTTTATTGATCTATCGTCCGGAAATCATGGACACGCCCGACCTGCAACCCGTCCCCGACTTCGATCCCGCCAGTGAGCTGCTGCTCGGCATGCGGCTGGTTGGCGTCCAGTACCGGCGGATCGAACTCGCGCCCCCCTGCGGCGTGCGTTTCGGCCAGGCGCCGGGGCGCGCGCAGTTCCACTTCGTCGGCCGCGGCCCGCTGCTGCTGCGCACCGCGAGCCGGGCGCTGCACCGGCTCGACACAGGTGATGCCGTGCTGCTGCCGCATGGCGGGATGCACGAACTGCTGTCCTCGCCCGAGACGCCCAGCCGGGACATCGCCGCCTTCGAGTCGGTCGACATCTGCGAGCAGGTCTGCGCGGTCAAGCCGGTCGCCTGCCCGGCCGGCGGTCCGCTGGTCTTCAGCGGCTGCATGGAGTTCCATCTGGGCGGCATGCAGATGCTCGTGGCCTCGATGCCCGAAGTCATGCTGGTTGGCACCCTGCTCGACCGTTACCCCGAAATCCGGCCCATGCTCGATGCCATGGAGCGCGAGGCGCGGACACGGCGCGCCGGTTTCGCCGGCATCCTCGCGCGGCTGGCGGACGTGGTGTCCGCCTTCATCGTGCGCGGCTGGGTCGAGTGCGGATGCGGCGATGCCACGGGCTGGGTGCAGGCGCTGCGCGACCCCCGCCTGGGCAAGGTCATCGTCGCGCTGCACCGCGATCCGGGCCGCCCCTGGACGGTCGCGGAGCTGGCGGCGCAGATGGGCAGCTCCCGCTCGGTCTTTGCCGAACGCTTCCTGGCCGTGACCGGCATGACGCCGCTGCGCTACCTGACCGAACTGCGCATGCAGCTTGCCGTGCAATGGATAGAACGGGAACGCCAGCCCCTCGAAACGGTGGCCTACCGCCTGGGCTACGGTTCGCTGGCCGCCTTCAGCCGGGCCTTCAAGCGCGTGGTCGGGCAGCCGCCCGGCGCATTACGCGGCAGGCCGCTGGCCGCCCAGGCCTAGGCAACCGGCGCCCGCCGTTCCGGCGGCCCGCCAACCCGCCGCCCCGCTTTATGCGGAATCCCGGAAAGCGGTGCCGCCCATTCCCTCCCGTCGAAAGAGAAATCCTCATTCCTATCAATGCGTTAGGCCCGGATGGCACGATCCTGCCGGCTGGGTACGTCGCCTGCTAAAGCCCCACCGTGCTCCGGCTCGCAATGCGCGGCACATATCTATCCTTTAGACAGGAGACATCGATGGACCACGCATGGAGACGAACCGCCACGGCCTGTTCGGTCAGCGCCGCGCTGCTCTTGGCCGCTTGCGGCGGAGGAGACGACGACCCGGCACCGCCGCCCGGCGGCGGCAACACGCTTCCCGGCCTGAAGGAAAGCGTCGAGATCATCCGCGACAAATACGGCGTATCGCACATCTACGCCAAGAACCAGGAAGACATGTTCTACGCGCAGGGCTACAACGCCGCGCGCGACCGGCTGTGGCAACTGGACCAATGGCGACGCCAGGGCGAAGGCAGGATGGCCGAACAGTTCGGACCGCGCTTCGTCGAAGCCGACCGGGCAGCCCGGATGTTCCTGTACCGGGGCGACCTGGAAAAGGAATACGCCAGCTACCATCCGCAAAGCCAGGCCATCATTTCCGCTTTCGTGGCCGGCATCAACGCCTACATCGACCAGGTGAAGGCCGATCCGTCCAGGCTACCCCTGGAATTCCGGCTCACAGGCACGGAACCCGGCCACTGGCGTCCGGAAACGGTGCTGGTGCGCAAGTACGGCATCACCCGCAACATCGGTTCCGAAGTCGCTCTCGCGCGCGACGTCACGGCGATGGGCGCGAAGAAGGTGCAGGAACTCAGCCTGTTCGAACCGCCCATCGACCTGCAGGTGCCCGGCGGCGTGGACCTGTCGCAGATCGATGGCTCGATCATGAACGCCTACAACCTCGGCCATGCCGCCGCGCGCTTCCAGGCCAGCGACTTCCCCGGCAGTCCGTTGGGCGCGAAGGCCCGCGACACGCTGGCCAAGGCCTTGTCGGGTCCCGACGAGCCCGCCGCCGCCAGCAGCGCGGCCGAGGGCATGGCCCGCGCCAACACGCGCCGCATCGCCCGCTACGAGAGCAACAACTGGACGATCTCGGGCGCGCGCACCGCATCGGGCAGACCCATCCTGTCCAACGATCCGCACCGGGCCCTGTCCATGCCTTCGCTGCGCTACATGGTGCACCTGAACTCGCCCGGCTGGAACGTCATCGGCGCGGGCGAGCCGGCGCTGCCCGGCGTATCCATCGGACACAACGACCGCGTCGCCTTCGGCCTGACCATCTTCTCGTTCGGCGACGAGGAGGACCTGTACGTCTACGAGACCAATCCCGCCAACCGCGACGAATACCGCTACCAGGGCAAGTGGGAAAAGATGCGCCGGATCGAGGAAACGATCAAGGTGCGGGGCCAGGCCGACGTGAAGGCGACGATCAAATTCACCCGCCACGGCCCCGTGCTGCACGAGGACGCCGCCCGGGGCAAGGCCTACGCCGTGCGCGCCGCCTACCTGGAGTTTCCCGGCACCGCCGCCTACCTGGCCAGCCTGCGCCTGAACCAGGCGCGGAACTGGGACGAGTTCACCGCCGGCATGGCTCGCCACTACACCCCCGGCGAGAACATGGTGTATGCCGACGTGGACGGCAACATCGGCTGGTTCGGCGGCGCGCTCGCCCCCATCCGGCCCAAGGCCGGATGGTCGGGCCTGCTACCGGTCCCGGGCGACGGCACCTACGAATGGGACGGCATCCTGCCGGGCACCTCGCTGCCGCGCGTGCTGAATCCGGCCAAGGGGTTCTACGCCACGGCCAACGAGTACAACGTGCCGGACGACTATGCGCGCAAGGACATGTCGGCACGCGAATGGTCGGACCCGAATCGGGTGCAGCGCATCGGCGAGGTCCTGGGCAGCGCGCGCGGCCTGACCGTACAGGACACGGCCAAGCTGCAGTACGACGATCTGTCCATCCCCGCGCGCGAGCTGATGGGCCTGGCATCGGGCCTGTCCTCGCCCGATGCCGAGGTCGCCGACGCGCTGCAACGGCTCAAGGCCTGGAACCACCGCATGTCCGCCGACTCGGTGGCCGCCACCATCTATGAGTTCTGGCAGTACGTCATCGTCGCCAAGGTCTCGGACCTGTACGTGCCGGCCGCCAGCCGCGACACGTTCGGCGACCTGGACAAGCGGCTGGTGATGAACAAGCTCAAGGAACCCGACGCGACCTTCGGTGCTGAACCCGTCCAGGGCCGCGACGCGCTGCTGGTCGATGCGCTGAAGGCGGGGCTCGCCAACCTGAAGGAGGTGCTGGGCAACGATCCCGCCAAGTGGAAATGGGGGGACCTGTTCCACATCAAGTTCGACCACCAGCTGGCGGCGCTGCTGCCGGCCGGCCAGCGCGCCGCGCTGGGGACCGAACGCTATCCGATGAGCGGCAACATCGAGACGGTGTACCTGGGCGCCTATGGCGCCGATTTCCGCAAGATCCACGGCGCGTCCTACCGGCAGGCCATCGATGTGGGCAACTGGGACAACTCGCTGGCCATGAACGTGCCGGGCCAGTCATCCGATCCCGAAAGCCCCTACTACAAGAACCTGCTGCCGCTGTGGGTCAAGGGGGAACTCTTCCCCATGGCCTTCAGCCGGCAAAAGGTCGACAGCCTGAAGGCGGACAGCATCACGCTGCAACCGGCGCGTTGAGCGGTCCGGGGCGCGGCCGCCGCGACCGCGCCCCGATGGAACCGATGGCTAGTATCGGGAGCTTTGCCTACCCAAGCACGCGACACCTCTTTATCCTCCGAACGAGCCTGTGAAAAGCGCTCGCCAAGAGCCTGTCCGCCATCCTTCTATCCAAGACCCATGCCCGTGCGTCATCTCGGCTTAGCCGCAGAGCCCCTAGCGCTCGGCCAAGGAAGCACGCATGAAACTCAGTTCCCTTGTCTGCAAGAGCTGCGATCAGCTGTTCGATTGCCAGCCCAACTGCCCGCCGCACTCCCACCTTCGTCTCGAAGCCACGGAAGTCGCACGCACCACGCTGGATCCTTCGCAGCCCCCGCCCGTCTATCAGCTCCGCTATGTCTGCCTGCGATGCCAGACCCGGTGGGTCATGCGCTTCAGCCAGCTTGGCATTCCGCAAGGCTTCATGCTCTACCCCGGCGGACTGCAGACCGACTGCCCGGCCGCCGCCGAGGCCGCTCTGCAGGACAGCCAGCAAGCCGAGGCCTGGCACGCCGGCGAAGAACCCGCGACCGAGACGATCGACATCTCGGACACATACGATCAGATTGCCGTCCGGCTATGAACCGCCAGTAGGTGGCGCACCGCGGGCCGCTCCGGCCCCCGGTGAAAGTGCAGCACCTCCGCCTGGATATCGGCATCGGCCTTCGAGACCCGCTTGTGCTGGCGCAGATGCTCGGCCCAGGACTCCACCTGGAACCATTCCAGCATCAGCCCCGGCTCGGCCGCGTCTTCGGTCACACCCCAGGCATAGGCCCCATCGCGGCGCCGCTCGGCCGATAGCCGCTCCAGCACGCGCAGGAAGGCCACGCGATCGGCGGGGTCGATCCGGTACTCGACCAGGATCAGCACCGGCCCCCTGTCATTCTCCACCGGCGCGGCCGTCAAGGGTTCGGGCCAGTGATTCGAGGGCACCAGGTCGGCCTCGCCCTTGGGCAGCTTGAGCACGTGGGACACCACGCCCACGATCACCAGCCCCGCGGCGCCCGCCAGCAAGGCGGCGGGCACGCCTACCCACTCGGCCACCGCGCCCCAGGCCAGGCTGCCAGCGGTCATCGCGCCATTGAACACGGTCAGGTAGACGGCCAGCGAACGACCGCGCACCCAGTTGGGCAGGATGGCCTGCGCCGTGCCGTTGAGCGTGGTCAGTGCGGTGATCCACGCCGCCCCCAGCACCAGCAGGCCCACCACCGCCAACCACTGCGGCGGCGCGAAGGACAGGCCAGCCATGACCGCCGCCGTCACCAGCGCCGCCGTCAACAGCAGGCCGTCGGCATCCAGCTTGTCGCGCAGCTTGGGCATGGCCACGGCCCCGCCTATCGCGCCCATGCCCACGGCGCCCAGCAGAATGCCGTAGAACCCCGCCCCGCCCCCCAGCAGCCCGCGCGCCACCAGCGGCAGCAACGCCCAGACCGAACTGGCCAGCGCGAAGAAACAGAACGCGCGCACCAGCACGACGTGCAGTTCCCGGCTGGCCCGCGCATAGCGCAATCCCGCCCGGAACGCGCCCGGGAACTGCTCCGACAGTTCGTCGCGAGGCGTGGGCGGCCGGCGCCACCACAGCAGCGCGGCGATCACGAAGGCATAGCTGATGACGTCCACGCCGTAGGTGACCGCACCGCCCAGGCTCGCCAGGATCAAGCCGCCCAGCGCGGGGCCGATGGCGCGCGCGATGTTGATGCCGAGCGAGTTCAGCGCCACGCCATTCTTGATGTCCTTCTTGTCCACCAGCTCGGGCACGATGGCCTGCCAGGTCGGCCCCATCAGCGCCGCCCCGATGCCGCCGAGGAAGGTCAGCGCGACCAGCGAACCGATGGTCTGCAAGCCCCAGGCCGTGAGCAGCATCAGGCTGATACTGACGCAGGCCAGCAGCACCTGGATCGCGATCAGGAATTTGCGCCGGTCCAGGATGTCCGACAGCACGCCGGCCGGAATGGCCAGGAGGAAGACGGGCAGCGTGGCGGCGGCCTGCACCATGGCCACCGCCGTGGGCGAGGTCGACAGGTCCGTCATCAGCCAGGAACTGGCCACGTCGCGGATGAAGCTGCCGGTGTTGCCGATGATCGTCGCGCCCCACAGCACGGCGAACAGCTTCTGCTTCAGCGGACCGAAGCCGCCCTGGGAAGTGCTCTTGACCGCTACGCTCACGTCGCGTCCTCCTCAGACGGCCCAGCAGGAGCAGCCCAGCGCTCCGAAGAAACCCCGCGCATCGGACACCGGCAGCTTCGACGCCCAGGCCCGGGCATGCTCGTGCCCATGCAGGCCGCAGGCCTGCGCGCAGCCGCACGCGGCCACCCGGCGGTAGCCCAGCGAATGGCGGCCCGCGCCCTCGGGCTCGCCCCAGGCGCCATAGCCGCCAAACACGCGCGCGGGAGACCAGTCCGGCATCGGCGGCGGCAACGGGTTGTCGTCCAGGCCGGCAAAGCCACCCGCGCCGTAGACGATGCGGCCGCCCACCATGGTCAGCTCCGAGGTCAGGAAGGAGATCTCGTCCTCGCCGCAGGCGAAGAAATCCTTGTCGGGCACGATCAGGTCGGCCAACTGCCCAGGGGCGATACGGCCCCGCCGTCCTTCCTCGTTCGAGAACCAGGCCACCTTCTCGGTCCACATGCGCAGCGCCGTCTCGCGATCCAGGCAATTGCGCCGCGGATACAGCGACAGCCCGCCCACCGTCTTGCCGGTGATCATCCAGGCCAGCGACACCCAGGGGTTGTAGGACGCCACGCGCGTGGCGTCGGTACCCGCCGACACCTTCACGCCCTTCTCCAGCATGCGGGCGATGGGCGGCGTGGCCTCGGCCGCGGCGGCGCCGTAGCGTTCGACGAAATACTCGCCCTGGTAGGCCATGCGATGCTGCACGGCAATCCCCCCGCCCAGCGCCGCGATGCGGTCGATGGACCGGTCGGAGATGGTCTCGGCATGATCGAAGAACCAGTTCAGGCCCTTCAGCGGAATGTCGCGGTCGACCTTCTCGAACACGTCCAGCGCGCGCGAAATGGTCTCGTCATAGGTCGCATGCAGGCGCCACGGCCAGCGGTTCTGCGCCAGAATGCGCACCACCTCCTCCAGGTCGCCTTCCATCTGCGGCGGCATCTCGGGACGCGGCTGGCGGAAGTCCTCGAAATCGGCGGCCGAGAACACCAGCATCTCGCCCGCGCCGTTGTGGCGAAAGTAATCGTCGCCCTGCTTGTATGTAACGCTGGAGGTCCAGTTCAGGAAATCCTCCTTCTCGTGTTTCGGCTTCTGCGTGAACAGGTTGTAGGCCAGGCGTACCGTCAGTTGGCCGTCGTCGGCCAGTTTCCGGACCACCGCGTAATCGTCGGGGTAGTTCTGGAAACCGCCTCCGGCATCGATCACGCCGGTCACCCCCAGCCGGTTCAGCTCGCGCATGAAGTGCCGCGTGGAGTTGACCTGGTAGTCGAACGGCAGCGTGGGGCCCTTGGCCAGCGTGGCGTACAGGATCTGCGCGTTCGGCTTGGCCAGCAACAGCCCCGTGGGATTGCCCTGGGCGTCGCGCGTGATCTCTCCGCCCGGCGGCTCGGGCGTATCCCTGGTATAGCCTACCGCTCGCAGCGCCGCGCCGTTGAGCAGCGCGCGGTCATACAGGTGCAGCAGGAAGACCGGCGTATCGGGCGCCACCGCGTTGATCTCGGCGATGGTCGGCAGGCGTTTCTCGGCGAACTGGTGCTCGGTGAAACCGCCCACCACGCGCACCCACTGCGGGGGCGGCGTGATCGCGACCTGCCGGCGCAGCATGTCCATCGCGTCGGCCAGCGAACGCACGCCATCCCAGCGCAGCTCCATGTTGAAGTTGAGCCCGCCGCGTATCACGTGGGTGTGGTTGTCGATCAATCCGGGTAGCACGCCGCGGCCGCCCAGATCGACGATCCGGGTCGCCGGCCCCGCCAGGGCCATGATTTCCCGATCGTCGCCCACGGCCAGGAAACGCCCGTCCTTGACCGCGACGGCGCAGGCCGACGGATTGGCCCGATCCAACGTGGTGATGCGGCCATGCCGCAGGATGAGGTCGGCGGTGGATGCGCTCATGATTGCTCCTCGGTGGACCGGGTGGAAGGCGCGGCCTGGTTGCGGCCGGGCAGTTGGCCGAACACGTGCGCGACGGCCGAGGACTTGTCGCAAGCGGACATGAACGCGGACCCGGCCAGCCACTGCTTGCCGACGGGGATGACCTGTTCGCCCACCAGGATGCCCAGCAGGCCGACCAGGGCCACCAGCGGAGGCGCGGGCGAGCGGACGTTCAGCAGGCTGTAGACGATGCCGACCAAGAGGCCGGCCCCCAATGACAGTACATAGAGTTTCATCGCTGACCTCGACGATCGACTGTCGCGCGCGGCCGGGAGCCGGCACGCGCGCGGAGGTTTACCTGGCCGGGTTGGGGCCGATCCGCTCGCCGTGCTGGACGCGCTCCGCGCCATTGTGCACGTGGGTGATGGCATAGTCGATGCCCATGCCGTAGGCGCCCGAATGTTCCTTCACGATGCCGGTCACGGCGTCATAGGTTTCCTTGCGGGCCCAGTCGCGCTGCCATTCCAGCATGACCTGCTGCCAGGTCACCGGCACGGCGCCCGCCTGCACCATGCGGTCCATCGCGTACTTGTGCGCATCCAGCGACGTACCGCCCGAGGCATCCGCCACCATGTAGATCTCGTAGCCGCCCTCCTTCATCGCGCACAGCGCGAAGGTGGTGTTGCAGACCTCAGTCCAAAGCCCCGACACGACGATCTTCTTGCGCCCGTTGGCGGCCAGCGCGTCGCGCACGTTCTGGTCGTCCCACGAATTCATCGAGGTGCGTTCGAGGATCTTGTTCTGCGGGAACACCGCCAGCAGCTCGGGGTAGGTGTTGCCCGAGAAGCTGTCGGTCTCCACCGTCGTGAGGGTGGTCGGGATATCGAACACCCTGGCCGCCTTGGCCAGCGCCACGACGTTGTTCTTCAGGACCTGGCGGTCGATCGACTGCACGCCGAAAGCCATCTGCGGCTGCTGGTCGATGAAGATGATCTGGCTGTTCTGCGGGGTCAGGACGTCTAGATAATGAGACATGGCGGTTCTCCGTTGGGGAAACGATCAGGAAATGTGTCAGCCGGCCACGTCCACGAGGACGAGTTCGGTATCTTCGATGGCGGTCAGGCGTATCACGTCCTCGTCCCGGATCGCGGCGCCGTCCCGCGCCCGCAACTCCACGCCGTTGACGTCCACGCGGCCGGTGGCCGGCACCAGGTAGCCGTAGCGGCCGGCTCCCAGGCGGTACTCCGCGGTCTCGCCCGCCTTCAGCGTGGCGCCGGAAACCCGCGCATCGGCGCGAATGGGCAAGGCATCCTCGTCTCCCTGCATGCCGCTGGCCAGCGCGACGAACTGGCCAGAACGGTCGCCCTTGGGAAACGGCTTGGCCCCCCACGACGGCTGGCCGCCGCGGCTGTCCGGAAAGATCCAGATCTGGAAGATGCGCGTCACGCCGGGTTCCAGGTTGTATTCGGAGTGCCGGATGCCCGAACCCGCGCTCATGACCTGGACGTCCCCCGCCTCGGTGCGGCCGCGGCTGCCCAGGTTGTCCTGATGGGTGATGGCGCCTTCCCGGACGTAGGTGATGATTTCCATGTCGGCATGGGGATGCGCCGGGAAGCCGGTGCCCGGGGCGATGGTGTCATCGTTCCAGACCCGCAGGGCGCCCCAGTTCATGCGGGCCGGGTCGACATAGCCGGCGAACGAGAAATGGTGCTTGGCATCGAGCCATCCGTGGTTGGCTCCACCCAGGCTCTCGTAGGGACGACGTTCGATCATGATGTTCTCCGCTTTCGTTTGCTTCGATGTAGAGAACTATAAGAACTCGTCGGCACCATTGAAATAGAATTAATTGAAAACCATACTTTCCATTTTTTAGGTCTACACCGACGCATTCGAGAGGAATCCATGAGCAGACTCCCCGACCTGGAAGCCTGGGCGATCTTCGCCAAGGTGGCCGAAACCGGGTCATTCGCCCGGGCGGCGGCCGAACTGTCTCTGTCCCAGGCCACCGTCTCCAAGGCGGTCTCACGCCTGGAGGGACGAATGAAGGCCGTGCTGTTCCACCGCACCTCGCGCCGCATCTCCCTGACCGAGAGCGGGCTGGCCGCGCTGGAGCGCGCCTCGCGCATCCTGGAAGAGGGCGAGGCCGTCGAGGCGGAAGTGGCCGAGCAGTCCAGCAGCCCGCGCGGGCCGATACGGATGACCGCACCCATGTCCTTCGGCATCTCGCACGTGGCGCCGGTACTGCCTCCGTTCCTCGCGCGCTATCCCGAGGTCAACCTGGATGTCCACTTCAGCGACGAACAGGTCGATCTGGTGGAAAAGCGCTTCGACCTGGCGCTGCGCATTTCCACGCTGGCAGACTCCAGCCTGCTCGTGCGCCGGCTGTGCACCGTGCGCATCCTGCTGGTGGGTTCCCCCGCCTACTTCGAACAGTACGGACGGCCCCGGCATCCGCGTGAACTCGCCCGGCATCGCGCGCTGCAGTACGCCTACGCGCGCGGCGGGTCGAGCTGGCGCTTCCGCCATGCGCGCCATGGAGAATTCACCCAGGCCATGCCCACGCCGCTGCGCGTGAACAATGCCGAGGCGCTGACGCCCGCCTTGCGCGCCGGCGCCGGCCTGGCCCTGCAGCCCGAATTCCTGGCCTGGCAGGACCTGCAATCCGGCACGCTGGAAACGGCCATGGACGACTGGCAGGTCGACCCCATCGCGCTGCACCTCGTCACGCCGCCCGGACGCGGCAGGCCGGCCCGCGTGCAGGCGCTGATGGAGTACCTGACCACGCACTTCGTCGGCGAACCGTGGGCGCAGGCGATCGACTGACCCGGCCTGCCGTATCATCGATCGATGCGGCCGACACATGCCTGACACACGCGCCGACGATCATTCCCGCGGGCGCGAGGTCCCTACAAAGGAGAAAACCATGGCATGGCTGAAGGTCGCGGCGCTGGGCGCGGCGTGGGCGATGGTCGGAGCGGCGCAGGCCGACGTCCCGACATCGCGGGAATACAAGGTGCTGCTCAAGCCCGCGCTGTTCGCGGACCATCCCAAGAACGCGTCCAACGCGTACCTGGCCGACCTGAAGGCCGCGCTGGCCTCCGCCGGCTTCGACCGCAGCATCGGCGGCAGCTTCGCCAAGGACAAGGAACGCACCGTGCGCTTCTATGACTCGCCGGGCAGCTGCCAGCTGCGCGCGCAGTCCTATTCCTTCCGCGAACGCGTGAGCGACAAGCGCGAATCGACGCTGAAGTTCCGCTCGACCTCCCAGTCCGCTGCCGCGGGCGTCACCATCGCCGGCAGCGAATCGGGCGCCGACTCCAAGTTCGAGATGGACAAGACCGCCTCGGCCACGGCCTATTCCCGTTCGACCAAGCAGGATTTCTCGAACGGCAAGAACCTGAACAAGATGAAGGACGTCACGGACCTCTATCCCGTCGCGACCGGCCTGGACGTCGTGCGGGACGACCCGCTCGTCGTGGTGGGCGGCCTGTCGATCTGGGAGAAAACCTACGATGGTCCGGACAGCGACCTGGGCCAGCAAGGGGCCGACTTCACCGTCTCGCTCTGGTACCTGAACGAGAACGACAGCACCCCCGTCGTGGCCGAGGCCTCGTTCACGGTCGAAGCCAGCGGCGGCGACTTCACGACCAAGGTCACCCAGCGTTCCGAACTCATCTTCGACACCATGACCCGGATGAATTCCTGGACGGCGCCCACCGCCATTCCGAAGACGAACTGGGTCTATCAGTACAACCCGTCGTTCTGCTCGACCAGCCAGGGCGCGGAAATGGAAGCGTCGGCCACGGCGCAGCCGTTCTGATCGCCGGCGCCCCGGCCAGTGCCGGGGCGCCGGCGTTTGCTCCTTCTGAAATATTTCATTACATTCACTCCCTCATAGAAAAGCACCGGGGGAGTTGCAGATGTTCATTCGTTCAGCCATGGCCGCGGCCTGCATCGGCGCATTGGGCGCATGCGCGTCGATCACCAGCGACAGCATGCAGACCCTGCGGGTCGAAACACTCGACAAGGACGGCAAGAGCGTGGCGGGCGCGGCGTGCACGCTGTCCAATGACCGGGGCGTCTTCAATGCCACGACCCCGGCCACGGTCTCGGTCAGGAAATCCTCGGAAGACCTCTCCATCGACTGCAAGAAGGACGGCGAGCCGGCAGCAGCCACCGGCCGGCTGATCTCTCGCGCCGGCGCCGGCATGTTCGGCAACATCATCATCGGCGGCGGCATCGGTGCCATCATCGACCACAGCAAGGGCGTGGCCTACAACTATCCCGACTGGGTACAACTGATCTTCGGCGAGCCCCAGGTCTTCGACCGGATGCATCGCGAGGATGGCAAGCCCACGCAAAGCCTGGCGGCCGTCGAGAAAGCCAAGGAAGGTCCCGCGGGCGCCGCCGAGGTCGCGCGGAACGATGCACCGGCCGCGGCGGCGCCGGCCGCGGAAGGCCCCGCCGGCCAGCCCGGCAACTAAGGCGGCGATAACTTCCCGCTCAGCGACCGCGCGGACAGGTCATCGACGCCCGGTTGTCGCCGTTGAACACGAGGTCTAGCTGCGGCACGCCGGTCTGCTTGACCGCGTAGCGTCCGGTCGCGTTGGACAGCGGCCCGGTGAAGCTGACGCGGCCATCCTTCAGCTGATAGCTGCCGCCCTTGGCGCCCACCGCGTACTGGCCGCTTTTCTGCACGACGACATCGGTATAGGCGTAGTTCAACTGGCCTGCATCGAAGGTGTAGCAGGTGTACTTGCCAGGTGCGATGTCGGCGGCCTGCACGGGCGCTGGAGCTGGAGCCGCGGTTTGCCGCCATCCGCGGCGCATGTCGTCCAGCGACTTGACGATGACGGGCGTCTGCTTGTCCAGCGTATCCAGCGTCGCGGCCGGACAGGCGCCCTGGGCGAAGCCCTTCTGGCTGGCGATGCCGGCGATGCGCGCCGTCTCGTCGCGCTTCGCCTGCTCGTAGGCGCGCCGCAAGTGGTCGCGCTGGGGCAAGGACAGGCCCGCGGCGCCGATCAATCCATCCAGGGCCCGGACGACCGGGGTTGCATCCCGCTTGCAGAAATCCAGCGCGGCCTGCACCTGCGCGGCCTGCGTATTGGCGCTTTCGAGGATGTCCCGGGAATCGGGGGTCGCGCCCAGGCTGGTTCCGGCAGCGGCCAGGCTACAAGCGAACGGGATGATGCGCACAAGGGCGTTCAAGGAAGTCTCCGCAGGTCTTATTGGAATGTAGCCGGCAAGTCCTGACTGCACGGTCGGAACATCCAGCCGCGGCCAAGCGTACCATCGCCGCGGCGGGAACCAAAACAATGGCAGCCAGGGCTGTTAGACTTCCTCATCCCTCCGGTCATCCCAGGAGCCGTTCCATGCGCCAGGCCATCTTCGCCGGGGTGCTCGCCGCCATCGTGCTTGCCGCCTGGGCCAGGCAGCAGGGATGGATCGCGCTGCCCGACAGCCTCATGCAGGCCCTCCTGCTGTGCCTGCCGCTGGCGTTTCTTCCCCTTTACCTGCAAGGGCTGCGCGAGGGCGAACTCGTCATCCCGCCGCGCACCATCCGGCGCCGGGAAACGCCCCTGCTCTTCGGGTTCGTCGCGGTGTTCCAGGCCGTCATCGCATTGGCGCTACTGGGGTACCTGGCCGTCCAGTTGCTGGACAGCCTGACGGCGGGCTGAGCCGGCGGGGCGCCGGCTCGAACCTTCCTTTTCCTTACTCCCTGGGCGCCGTAGCGGCCGGTATCCGAACCTGCACCGGCTGCGCCTGCCCCGACCCGTTGGCGACCTGCAGCGTCACCGTGCCGCCGGCCGGCCGCATCCGCCGCGCGCGCGACACCAGGTCGGGACTGGAGGACTTCTGGACCACCCCCGCCAACCGGGGCGCCGGCGACGCCACCGACTCGACGAAGGTCACCTCGCCGTCGTAGCCATCGGCACCCGGCGGAATGGCCGTCGCATCCGGCTTCAGGATCTCGGTCGCCTTGGCCGTCAGCGTGGTCGTGGCCTGCGCCGGGCCCAGCACCTTGAAGCGGATGTTGCCCAGCGGCACGGTGCCGATGGGCTGCGTCAGCGACGTGCCGTTGACCATCACGATATGCAGGACGTTGCCGTCCTTGCGCCATTGGACGGCCGGCGTGACGCGGCCGGCCGCCACCGGCTCGATGGCCAGGATCTCCAGCGCCGCCGGATCGTAGGTGACCGTGGCGTGGGCCGCCCCCACCGCCTGGGTGCCGGAGAACACGGCCACCTGTATGGCGCCCTCGGCGCCGGCCACCGCCGTCACCGAAGGATCGACGAAGAAGGCGTCGCCGACGAACTGGGCATGCGCGGCGCCACTCATGGCCGCCGCCAGCGGCAGGCCGGCCAGCACGGACCGGAGAATGAACGAACGAATACGCATGTCATTGCACCTCGAGAATGAATCGCTTGGTCACGCCCGGTGTCAGGTCGCTGCCGGACAAGGCATCCCCGCCCACCACCCTCGCATTGCCGCCGAAGGTGATGAAGTACGTACCGATCCCGTCCGGCGCGGCCAGGCCGCGCATCAGCACCTCGGCCTGGCCTGCCGGAATCGGCACCGAAGCGGAAACGCTGCGCACCGGCGAGCTGCTGGTCAGCACCGTCTGGCCGAACACGACGACCTCGAAGATGTCGTCCAGCGCGGAACCATTGTCTCCCATCGTGATCGTGACATCCGACGTGCTGCAGCCGACGATCTCGGTCGCCCTGCCCAGTCCGTCGCACATCGGCCAGGATGCCTCCAGCGTGGCCGTGCCGGCCGCCGTGGGCGACGCGCTCGGGCAGTTGTAGTTCGCCGTTCCGTCGGAGTTGAAGCTGTAGCTGCCCTTGTCCGCGCTCAGCGGCGTCAGCACGCGGTTCGCCGGCATCGGCGCCCGGCCCGCAGGCACCACGGCGCAGCGGTTGGTCACGAAGCTCTCGATCGCGCCCATCACGCCGGCGGCATCCAGGGCATTGCCGGCGGCATCGGCCAAGCCGTCCAGCAGCTTGACATAGAGATCCTCCGCATACTTCGCGAAGAAATCCGCCAGCGTCCGCGCTGCCGTATTGCTGCGCAGGATGCCCGCCACCACGCGTTTGCCGATGATCTGCTTGACCAGATACCCGGCTCCCTGGCTGGCGCCCATGCCGCATAGATGCTGCAGGCCGATGAAAGCCACTTCCGGCTTGACCAGCGCCGACTCGCCCGGCTTCAGGCTGAGCGGGCTCACCGTCAGGTACAGCTTGGGATCGATGGGCTTGACGATCTCGCCCAGCGTGGATGCCACAGACAACGTCGCGCTCAGCGGCACGCAGAACTTCACGAACGCGGCCACGGCACCGATCTCGATGGCGGGGCCGTCGGCGGGAATGACCGCGCCGGCGATGAAGATGGTGGCGGTCACCGCGCTGCACGCCGCGCTGGCGATCGACGACGCCTCGCCCAGGATGTCGGCGGTCTTCTTCAACCGGCAAAGCTCGGGCAGCACGAAATCGCAGATCTGGTCCGGCGAGACGGCGGCCGCCATGGGACCGGCGGCGGCATTCGCGGACACCTTGCCCAGCACTTCCTGGCTTTCGGCCTGGAACTCGCGCATGCCGTTGGCCAGCAGCGCCTTCTGGAACACCTTGGCCAGCGTATCGCCGTTGGGCCCGGCCAGCACGCGCTCGAGTTCCAGCCTGGCGTTGCCGAAGGCGCTGCGGCCGGCGGCCGCCACCTTGCGCAACTGCTCGGCGCCTTCGGCGCTCAAGCCACTGGGTTCGGCCACGATGGCATCGTGCTGCGCCTGCATCAGGCGATCGATCCGATCGAAAAAGGCGCGCACGTCCTGGGCGGCCGGTACATTGGGCTGGAGCGGCGCCAGCAGGTCCAGCGCCAGGGTCTCGCTCGCCACGCCGTTGACCGACACCACGACCTGCGCCTTCGCGTTGCGCGCCAACCCGGCCGGGACCAGGAACGACGCATAGCCCGGCAGCATGCGGAACACCTGGGGCGAAGCAACGCCGTCCACCTTGATGGCCACCTGGGCTTCCGGATTCAACAACGCCGGAGACACCATCGCGACCACGGCTCCAGGATAGGCCTGGGGATGCAGAAGCGCCGATGGCAGTTCCTGGCCGGCGGCGGCCGCCTGCATGGCCAGCGCGACATCGGCTTCGTCGACGGTGCCATCCAGGTTGATGTCCGCACGCGCCACCTGGAGCTCGTTCAGCGTGTTCAACCCCCCGACGTATTGCCCCAGGCGCATGGCATCGACCAGGCCGGGCTTGGCATTGCCGGCGATGTTGCCGATCTTCGAGGGTATGCCGAACTCGGCATACGGCGAATTGCCGGCATCCATCACGACGACCGCGGCGCTGGCCTCGGCCACGGACTGGCCACCGGAGATGGCCTGCACGGTTGCCGTCACCGGTCCCGCCTTGCCAAAGGAAGCCGAGACCCGCTGTCCCGTGGCCCGCTGCCCATCGCTGAACGTCCAGCGGTATTGGTCGATCTTCGTGCCGTCCGTCACGGCGGCGACGCTGAAGCCTACCGGTTTACCCACGGAAGCATTGCTGCGATCGGCCTGGACTTCGATCACGGCCTTGCTGCTCGATGCCGGAGGCGGTTCCTCGCCCCCCGGCTTGGCGCCGTCGCCGCCGCAGGCGGCCAGCGTCAGCACGATACTACCCGCCAGCGCCAGCCATAGATGGCGGGCGCGGGTGCACATTGATCCTCTCATCGGATCCCCCCGGTGTGTGTTGCGCTTATTTTCGGTGTTGTGGCAATACCCCCTTGCCACCGCACGAAAATTACCCGTTTTCTCGTAACTATCGGAATTTAGTTGCTACAAAACGTAGCAAGCACTAACACACAAAAGAGGTGCGCCACGTCAGGACAGTTGCGGCAGCCCCTGCTTCATGGCCGCCTGTGCCGTGGGATTCGGCGTGGCCTCGCCGATCTTGCGCAGCGTGTTCCGGTCGGTATGGTGGAAGGGCTCCGCCTGGCCGGGGATGACCAGTATCGTGTCCTGCTCATAGGACCAGGTGCCGTCGTCGTTGATCGTGACCGTGATGGTGTAGCTCTCGGTCTTGAACGCATATTCCAGGAAGGGATTCGACACGATCCCGTTCGTCAGCGAACCACGCACGGCCTGGAGGCTGAAACGCTTCGCATCGGCGGTGGCCTGGCCCACGGCCATCGCCGTCTGCCCGCGCGGGATGGACAGCGTCTGCATTATCGCGCCCGTCGCGGGCTCCCACAGCCAGTAGCCCACCTGGTCGTGGAAGGTCTCGACGTCGTCCGGCTTGACGATGCGGGTGTGATAGCGCAGCCCGTAGAACAATTGCGGACCGTTGGTCTGCGCGTCGATGGGCTGCAGCTCCATGTGCTCGATGAAGGCCTGTTTCTCGGGACCGTCGGCCTTGGGGTTGATGTCGAGCCCGCGCGCGCCCGTCCAGATGCCGGCCATGCCGGTCAGCGGCCCGAGATTGGCCAGCGTGTGGACATCCGGTTCCGGCTCGGTGTAGATGTCCTTGGGGTAATTTTCCATGATCGGTCCAGCCTGCTTGCGTTGTAATGAAGAAAAGCCAGATTTATGTAAGCAGGCTGAACCGATGTCAAGCGGAATCCTCGTGCGCCGTCACTGCTGCTCGATGCCCGCCGCCTTGACCAGCTTCGTCCACCGGGTGATTTCGACCTTCTGGAACTCCGCCAGCTCCTGCCGGGTCCCCGCGATCGGCTTCCAGGCGTTGTCGCCGAAGTACTTGGCGGCCTCCTGCGATTGCATGATGGGAACGATCAGCGCATTGAGCTTGTCGGCGATGTCGTTCGGGGTACCCTTGGGCGCGAACACCGCCAGCCAGCCACTGGCCTCGTAGCCGGGAACGCCCTGCTCCGCGATCGTCGGGATGTCCTCGTAGCCGGGCATGCGCGTGGGCGTGGACACGCCCAGGGCCTTGAGCTTTCCGGCGCGCACGTGCGGCATCACCGCCGGCGCATCGCCGAACACGATGTCGATCTGACCGCCCATCACGTCCGTGACGGCCAGCGGCAGCGTCTTGTACGGCACATGCAGGATGTCGATGCCGGCCAGTTCCTTGAGCACTTCGCCGCCGGCCCTGGACGAGGAGTTGCCGGAGCCGAAGGTCAGCTTGCCAGGGTTCTTCCTGGCCGCGGCGATCAGCTCCTGGACGTTGTGGTAAGGCGCGCCGGGCGCGACCGTCAGCACCACGCCGCCCACGATCATCGCGGTAATAGGCACGAAGTCCGCCACGGGATCGTACGGCAGCTTCTTGAACAGCGCGAGGTTCGCGGCATGCGTCGTGTTCGTGCCGACGACGATGGTGTATCCGTCCGCGGGCTGGCGCAGCACGTGCTGCAAAGCGATGAACCCGCTGGCGCCGGGCTTGTTGTCGACGATGACCGGCTGCTTGGTGATCTCGGTGATGTGCTTGCCGACGAAGCGGGCAGCGAGGTCCGTGGTCGTACCGGCGCCGAACGGCACGACGATGGTGATGGGCTTGCTGGGGAAGCTCGCCGCCTGGGCCCGGACCTGCGGCGAGGCGGCCAGCGCCAGCGATCCCCCCAGCAACAGGGCTTGCAGTGTGTGGATTTTTCTCATGTCATGTCTCCTTTGATGGCCTTGCACGTCCAACGGGGGGAACGCCGGGATCGCCCGGCCTGCGGTCACATGCGCATCGCCTTGGCGATGATGCTTCGCTGGATTTGCGAGGTCCCTCCGCCTATGGTCGATTGCATGCCTTCGCGGAAATAGCGCTCCATGTCGGACTCGGGCAGCATGCTGTGCCCGCCCAGGATCTGCATGCCCTGGCGCGTCACCGTCTGCAGGGTCTCCGACGCCATGAGCTTGGCCATGCTGACTTCCCGCGAGCAGGGCAAGCCCCGCGAAGCCATGTCGGCGGCGCGATACACCATGAGGCGCGACGCATCGACCGCAGTCTGCATGTCGGCCAGCATGTGGCGTATCACCTGGAAGTCGTAGATCGGCTGGTCGAACTGGATGCGCTCGTGCGCATAGCGCAGGGCGTCGCTGACGGCCTGCTGCGCGTTGCCGACGTAGGCGGCGGACACCGCTATCCGTTCGAGTTCCAGGTGGTCGGTGATGATGCGCCAGCCATCGCCCGGCTCGCCCATCATGTTGGCCTCGGGCACCCACGCATCGTCGACGAAGATCTCGGTGGTGCCCGTGGCACGGCGCGCCATCGTCGGCAGGCGCCGGATGTCCAGGCCCTTCGTGTCGTTGGGCACCAGCAGCACCGACAGGCCCTTGTGCTTCTTCGCTTCCTTGTCGGTACGCACCAGCATCGCGATCACGACGTTCCGGGCCGCCGCGCCGGAACACCACAGTTTCTGGCCCCGGATCACCCAGCCCTGGTCGCGCGGCTCGGCCCGCGTGCGCGTCGACGCCGCGTCGGAACCCGCCTGGGGCTCGGAGATCGAGATCGAGAAACGCAGCTCGCCCCGCATGAACGCGGGCAGGTAGCGCGCTTTCTGCTCCGGCGTGCCGAACTTGACGATGTTCATGCCCGTGAACGTCGCGACCATGAAGGCGGTCGCGAAATCGAAGCCATAGCGCGCCAGGCCCTCGCACATCAGCGCGTAGTCGAAGATCGTGCCGCCATCGCCGCCCTGGTCCTCGGGTATCAGCAGGCGCAGCCAGCCCAGCTTGGCCACCTTTTCATAGGCTTCATAGGGATAGGCGCGGTCGATGTCGCATTGGCGCACATACTCGCGGCCGATCTCCTGCTCCATCACCCGCGCGACGGTATCGCGCCACAACGTCTGCTCTTCGTTCAGGAAATCCATGTCGCTCTCTTTGTGGGAAGGTGGGGAATCGTCATTGGGCCGGCAGGCGCTGGCGGCGCACGAGCAGGCTGAACTCGCAACTCAGCACGGTCTCGTCGCGCTGATTGACCGCGACCAGCTTCGTGGTCGCGATGCCGTGCCGGTCGCCCTTGGCGCGCAGGTTGATGATTTCGCTTTCGGCATGCAGGGTGTCGCCGATGAAAGTGGGCTTGAGAAAGCGCAGCTTGTCCACGCCGTAAAACGCTTCGACGACGCTCGAATCGAAGCCGAGCAGCGCATTCACGACCACGAACACCAATCCCCCCTGCACGACGCGCTGGCCATAGAGCGATCGCTTGGAGAACTCCGCGTCCGCGTGGATGGCCAGCCAGTTGCCGGTCAGGCCGCAGAAATTGACCACGTCCGTCTCGGTCATGGTGCGGCCGCCGGAGCGCCGGCGCTGGCCCACGGACAGCTCGTCGAAAGGCTGGGTGATCATCGAATCCGGGCCTCCATGCGGGAATGGCGAAAAGGGGATGGCCGAATTCTAGATTCTTATTCCGTTTTTAAAAGTCTAATTCCATTTTAATTATGTAGAATGGCGGCATGGAATGCCTGGAAAGCAGGCAAATTTCACAATGCCACGGCGCGGCACATCGACGCGAAGTCATTGATATTGCGCGGAAATTCACCGGATCGTTTCTTTCCATCACATCGAATTCCATTCCATGAACGACATGCTAGGGACTTTCCCTAGGACTGCGGCGCCCACCGGCGAAATCCGCGTCCTGGCTCGCGGCCTGGCCTTGCTGAAGGCGTTCTGTCCGCGCAACGCCGCCCGCTCGAACGGCGAACTGGCGCGAATGACCGAATTGCCCAAGGCCACCGTGTCGCGCCTGACCGCGACCCTCACCCGCCTGGGCTACCTCGAATACCTGGAAGAATCGGCCCGCTACCGCCTGGCTCACGCCGCCGTCGCGCTGGGTTTCGGCGCCTTGTCCACGCAGGACATCCGCGTGCGGGCCCGCGAGCACATGCAGCGCTTCGCGGATGACAACGACCTGGTGGTCGTGCTGGCCGTACGCGAAGGCAATGTGATGGTCTGCCACGAGGTCTGCCGTGGGCGGGGCGCGCTCACGATCCGCGTCGCCGCGGGTTCGCGGCTGAAGCTGCCGCGCTCGGCCATGGGCCGTGCCTGGATGGCCTCTCTTGCCCCCGCCCGGCATGCGGCCATGCTGCGCGAACTGGAACAGGCCTTCCCCGAAGACACGCTTCATCCGGCGCTGGACGAGGCGGCGGCCGAGATCGCCCGGTCCCGGTTCTGCGTCACGGTCGGCTCGCTGGAGCCCGACGTCAACAGCGTCGCGACGCCCATCGATTTCGCACAATCCCCAGGCGCATACGTACTCGGCTGCTCGGTACCGGCTTTTCGCTATCCCCGCGAGCGCTGCATCGCCGAAATCGGTCCATTGCTGCTCGGGTTGCGCGGCCGGATCGAAGCCGACCTGGAAACGGCCGGCGGCGCGGGAGGCTCCTGATGCGCAAGCGCACCCCGGTGCTGGACGCCGCGAACGGCGACGAAGGCAATCGCGGCATCGACTCCTTGCAGCGGGGAATGGAAGTCCTGCGCTGCTTCCTGCCTGGCGAAAATGCCTTGACCGTTGCCGAGATCGCCCGCCGGCTGGCCCTGCCGCGGACCACCACACGCCGGCTGTTGAACACACTGGCCGCGCATGACTTCCTGTTCAGCGTCCCGGATCGCGATGCCTTCCGCCTGCACGTCGCCAGCTTCGTCCTGGGCCAGGCGGTGCTGTCGGGCTCGGAACTGGTGCGCAGGTCGACGCCGGTGCTGCAACTGCTCGCCAACCGCCACGCCCTGCATTGCCTCTTGTGCGTGCGCGACCGCGGCGACATGCTGGTGCTCGCGCACCAGGCCGGCACCGGCACGGAGCCTTGCCCGCTAAGGGCCGGGACGCGGCTGCCCATCGCCCGCACCGCACCGGGCCACGCCTGGTTGTGGACCCAGCCGGCCGCCACGCAGGGCGAATGGCTGACGCCGATGCGCGCATCGGCGAACCCGGCCGAACACACCCACGCCGCGACCATCTACCAGGCTTTCCACGACCTCGTCCAAGGCGGCACCTGCGCGTCGTTCGGCACGTGGCGGTCCGGCGTGGGCTTCATCGCCGCTCCGTTCGCGCTGGCCGGCGGCGACAGCGCGGTGATCGCCGGCGTGCATACCTGCTCGATGCCGCATGAGCGATGCCGCATCGAACACGAGTGCGCGGCGGCGCTGCTGCAGGCGGCCGCCACGATACGCCGCGCCCAGGTCCAGTAGCCGCCGGCCTGTCAAGCACCGTCCCGAATGAAGTCCACCAATGCCATTCCGAAGTCCGCATCGGCGGTGTTCAGGTGCGCGATGATGGAAGTGTGGTTATGCCCGGCCAGCCACATGAAGCGCGGCGACCTGCGCCGGTGGGCGCTCAGGGCGTGATACAGCTCCGCGTTGTGCACGTCGATCAACGGGTTCTCATACTGCGCCACCGCCAGCATGATCGGTAGCCTGGCCAAGCCCCGGGCGGCATAGGTGACCGGCGATCCTTCCTCCATGCGCCGGGGGTCGACCCCGTAATAGGCCTCCACGCGACGGGCGTTGGGATTCTCGGCGCCGGCCTCGGCGCGCACCCGTCCCGACACCAGGATGAGCCCGGCCAGGCCACTCCGCCCCGCCGGATGGAAGCGGCTGTCGCCGGCATAGTGGCCGGCGTGGGTACCTCCCGCCGAATGCCCCATCAGGAAGATCCGGTCGGGATCCCCGCCCCATTCCCCGGCATGCTTGCGCACCCAGGCGACCGCGGCGGCGATGTCCTGCGTCGCGCTCGGGAAGGGATGGTCCGGCGCGAGACGAAACTCCACGTTCACGCCCACGATGCCGTGGCGTGCCATGAACCACGGCACGTTGGCGTAGATCTCGGGCGTGCGGTTCTTTTCCCCATCCACGAAGGCCCCGCCATGCACGAACATCAGGACGGGACGGGAGGCGCGGGTGCCCGTCCCTTCAGATTCAGAGGAAGGCGGCACGTAAACATCGAGCCGGTTGCGCTCGTGCGGACCGTAGGACAGGTCCATCTCGCGCCTGCCCACCTTCGGCGCGGCGGCGTGCAGCGCGTCATAGGCCTCGATCATGCGGCGGGTGTGATTCTTGATGTCGCGGCCCCAGATGGGCCCCAGTTCGCGCATGAGCGCGCGCACGCTGTCCGGAACGGCGGGCGCATCGGCAAAGGTGCCGGGATGTGGATGAAACATCGTGCGACTTCTCCATGGTTTTTTCGTGCTTGACCCGGATTGGATCAGCCAATTATTATTTTAGAACAGTCGGTCCAATATTTGGAATGTACAAGGTGCGGGGCCGGCGGATGCACTCGGTACACATGACAAGGCACATCCCCACCATGGCTCAACCCCTGCTTGGCAAGCTCCGCCACATTTCCCTTTCGGTGAAGGACATCGAAGAAACCGCGCGCTTCTACGAACAGGCATTCGGCATGTTCCGCGTGCGCCAGTCCAACGTCGCCGTCATGATGTCCGACGGCGTGGTCAGCCTGGCCATCATCAGCTCGACCAAGAATCCCAACGCCGAAGAACGCGAAGGCCTTCATCACATGGGCTTCCTGATCGACGAAATGGAAAGCGCCGCGGACCGGGTGCTGGGCGCCGGCGCCGAGTACCACGGCCAGATAAACGGCGTGGGCAAGGGCCCGGCCACCGAACGCAAGTACCGCGACCCGAACGGCGTCGTGTTCGACATCGTCACGCGCGAGCACGCCGAGCGCGTGTGGTGCCTGCCGCAGATCGTGTAAGGAGCGATCCATGTCGAATCATCCGTACACGCTCGAGCAGTTTTGCGAGAACACCCGCGCCACGCTGCGCCAGGACCCCGGCCGCGCCGGCCAGGAGCGCGTCTGCGCCGACTTCGAACGGTTGCTGCAATCGCCGGCATTCGTCGACAAGTACTGCGGGCCGGAGCTCGAACGCAAGCTGTACCGCGTCCACACCGATCCCGAGCTCGGCTTCGAGGTCCTGGTCCACCTGAACAAGGCGGCGCGCAAGTCCCCGCCCCACGACCACGGCGAATCGTGGGCGATCTATGGCCAGGTCACCCGCTGGGTGGACATCACCAACTACCGGCGCAACGACGACGGCCGGCAGCCCGGCCACGCCGACCTCACGCTGACCGAGTCCTTCCGGCTGGAACCCGGGCAGGCCCGGCTGTTTCCCCAGGGGGCCATCCACGCGATCGACTATCCCGACCAGGCCGTGTTCGCGCGCGTCACCGGCCGCGACCTCGATGCCTTCCATCGCGACATGTTCGATCTCGAGGCGGGAACGGTCACCCGCATGACCCCGCAGCGGGCGAGCTGACGTGTCCCCCCGCACCATGGAACAACCGACATGAACACGCCTGGACAGGAACGGATCGTGACACCCGCCGACTTGCGGGAGCGCCTGCGGCGCGACGGGGAGCTCGCCCTGGTCGACGTTCGCGAAGAACTGCCCTTCTCGCGCGCGCACCTGCTGCAGGCCCGCTGCATCGCGCTGTCGCGGCTGGAAGTACTGATGCCGCAGCGCGTTCCCCGGCGATCGACGCCCATCGTGCTGTGCGCCGACTCGGCGCTGAACGAGCGGGCGCGCGGGCGGCTGGCCCGTCTCGGCTATACGGACGTCTCCGCCCTGGAAGGCGGGCTCGAGGGCTGGGCCCAGGCCGGCCTGCCGGTCTTCAGCGGCGTCAACGTGCCCAGCAAGGCCTTCGGGGAATTCGTCGAGCATGCCTACCACACGCCGTCGATAGACGCTCAGGAGCTGCAGGCCCTGCTCGACGCCCAAGCCGACGTGAAGGTATTCGACTCGCGTCCCTACGACGACTACACCGCCGAGACCATCCCCACGTCCACCAGCGCGCCGGGTGCGGAACTGGCGTTCCGCGTTCCCGAAGCCGTCGTGAACGACGACACCCTGGTGGTGATCAACTGTGCCGGCCGCACCCGCAGCATCCTGGGGGCGCAGTCCGTCATCAATGCCGGCCTGCCGCAGCGCGTGGTCGCCTTGCGCAACGGCACCATGGGATGGCGCCTGGCGGGACTGGCGGTGGAAACCGGCGCGGAACGCCGCCTGGCCGCACCTTCGCGCGCTGCCGCGCAGGCCTCGCGCGCGGCCGCGCAGCGCTTCGCCGACGCCGCCGGCGTACGCACGGCCGACCTGCCCATGCTCCACCAGTGGCTGGACGAGCGCGAGGCGCGCACGCTCTATGCGCTGGACGTGCGCACACCCGATGAAACCGCGCGGGATCCGCTGCCCGGGACACTGCCCGCGCCTGGCGGCCAACTCGTGCAGGCAACCGATCTCTATATCGGCACCCTGCAATCGCGCATCCTCCTGCTCGATCCGGAACACACGCGGGCGCTGATGACGGGCGCCTGGCTGCGGTGCATGGGCTGGCGCGACGTCTACGTGGCGCCGCCGCACCAGGTCCGCGACATGGCCGCCCTGCTGGCGACGCGGCCGGCGCCGCTGCCGACGCCCGCCCGCCCGGGGCTGGACGTCGCCGAAGCCCAGGCCTACATGCAGGCCATGGACGTGACGGTGCTGGACCTGTCCTGGAGCCGCCACTACAAGCGGCGCCACGTGCCGGGCGCCGTGTTCGCCTCGCGCAGCCACCTGGATGCGGCCATGGATGCCCATGCCGACAGCGCCGGCTACCTGCTGACCTGCGAGGACGGCCGCATCTCGGGCTTCGCCCTGGCCGAGGCGCAGGCCCTGACCAGCAAGCCCGTCCACTACCTGGCGGGCGGGATCGCGGCCTGGTCCGCGGCGGGCCAGCCGTTGACCAGCGACGGACAACGCTGGTCGGTGGAACCCGAAGACGTCTGGCTGCGCCCCTTCGAAAGGCCGACCCAGACCCGGCAGGCGATGGACGAGTACCTGTCGTGGGAGGTCGACCTGCTGGAACAGGCCCGCCTGGACGGCAGCCTGAACTTCCAGGCCTACGCCCCGCAGCGGCCCGCCTGAGGCCGCGCGCCGTGCGCAACGATAAAAACACCGGAGACATCTCATGACACAGCAAAGACTCGGCAAGCCCGTCCTTGGCCTCGCGGTGCTCGCGCTGTCCTGCGCGGGCGGCCTGCCCGCCACGCAGGCCGCGGACGCCACGTGGAAACCGGCCAGGCCCATCAAGTTGATCGTCGCCTACCCCGCGGGCGGTCCGGTCGACCAGATGGCGCGCGCCTTCTCGAACGAGATGGCGAAAGAACTCGGCCAGCCCGTCATCGTCGACAACCGCGGTGGGGCCAGCGGCTCGCTGGGCGCCAACTTCGTCCGCCGCGCCGAGCCCGACGGCTACACCATCAGCCTGATCATGGATGCCCACACCATCGTGCCCAGCCTGCTGAAGGACGCCGGCTATCGCCCCCTGGAAGACTTCACGCCCATCGGCCTGGTCACGCGCGCGCCCATGGCCATCGGCGTCAACGCGCAACGGCCCTACAAGACCTTCCGCGACGTCGCCGAAGCCGCCCGGGCGAAACCCCGAAGCGCCAGCTATGGCGTCTCGCAGGGCACGCTGGGCAGCCTCGTCATGCTGCAACTCCAGCGCCTGGGCAATTTCGAACTACTCAACGTGCCCTACAAAGGCGCCGCGCCCGCGCTGCAGGATGCGCTAGGTGGACAGATAGACATGGTGGTCGGCTTTCCCAGCAAGGTCATGCCCTATATCCAGAGCAAGCAGATGCGCGTGCTGGCCGTCACCTCGAAGGAACGCTCGAAAGACCTTCCCGACGTGCCGACGCTGAGCGAGCAAGGCTTCGGCGACATCGACTGGTCAGGCTGGATGGGGCTGGCGGGACCCGCCGGCATGCCGCCGGCCATCGTCCAGCGCTACAGCAGCGTCTTGAAGAAGGTATTGTCGGAACCCGCCGTGATCGAACGCTTCAATGCGGCGGGCATGCCGGTGGACTTCAGCGACCCGCCCACCTTCGCGAAATTCATGGCGTCCGAAACCGCCTACTGGAACAAGGTCATCGTTGACGGCAAGCTCGCCGCGTCCAACTGACCCCGCGGACAAAGGCTTTCCCGTTCAGCCGGGAAAGCCCAGCGTCGCCGATATCGCCTGCGCATGCTCCTGCAGCAGCGCAATGATCCGCTTGGGCGGCGCCTTGGCCAGTCGCACGGCCAGGCCCGTCACGCCTATCGCCGCCACGCACTCGCCGCTGGCATCGCGGATGGGCACGGAAATGCCCATCACACCCTCGGCCCACTCTTCGTTGTTGACCGCGTAGCCGTCGCGCCGGACCTTCGCCATGATCTTCTCCAGCGCGGCGCGCGTGGTCGGCGTGTTGGGGCCGAAGCGCGGATAGGGCTCGGCCAGCGCATCCAGCACGGCCCCGGACGAGAACGCCAGCAGCACCTTGCCCGAAGCCGTCGCGTGCATGGGCGCCTGCCCGCCCGTCTTCGCGTTGACGCGGATGCGGTGAGTGCCTTCGACCACGTCCAGATACACGATGCTGTCCCGGTCCAGGGCGGCCAGATACGAGGTCTCGCCCAGTTCATCGCGCAAGGCAACCAAGGCCGGCCGGGCCAACGCCGCCACGTTGTAGCGCTCGCGTATGCTGCTGCCCAGCGTCCAGGTCTTGAGCGTGGGCATGTAGCTCGCGTCGGGCGTCTGGCACACGTAGCCCAGATGCATCAGCGTGTTGAGCAGGCGATGGACATTGCTTTTCTGCAGCTCGGTCTCGCGGGTCAGTTCGGACAGGCTTACCGGCCCGTCGTGCTGACACAGGCGCTCGAACACCTGGAAGGCTTTGATGACTGTTTTATCCATTCGCGGTCTAGATTTTCAATGAGTACCGGCCTTGCGCGGCTGATCATAGCAAAGACGCCTCGCTCGACCGCCGGCAGTGCGACAGGAAATTGGCCACGGCAGCCGATGCTCCGCTACGTGGATGGACGACGTCGATGCGCGTCTCCAGCAAGCGGCTGTTCCCCGCGATCGGCACACGAACCACGCCGCGATGCCCGCTCGCCGCCGCCGATCCGGGTATCAGCGCGACGCCCAGGCGTCCGGCGACCAGCGCCATGATCGTGTAGATATGCGCCGCCTCCTGGACGATGTTGGGCTGGAAGTCTGCTTCGATGCAGGCCCCGACGATCCGTTGATGGAAAGCGGGAACCCGGTCGGCGGAATAGGAAACGAACCGCTCGCGCGAAAGCGCCGCCAACGGGATCGAACGACGCGACGCCAGGGGATGGTCATCGGGCAGCACGGCGCACAGGCGGTCCGCCAGGACGGTTTCGCTTTCCACCCCCACCGCGAGCTCGACCGGCGGACTCAGCAGTCCGACGTCGGCGCGGCCGCTCGATACCAGGTCGGCTACGTCCACCGATACGCCCTCGACAAGGCGCAGCCGGACGTCCGGATACTCCGCGGAGAAGCGGCTTAGCACCTCTGGCAGGAAGCTCACCATCGCCGAGGTAATGAAAGCGATCCGCACCTCGCCCAGTTCGCCGCGCGCGGTCGCCTGGGTCAACTCGACGGACCGCCGCGCCTGGGCCAGCAGCAGCGTGGCCTCCTTGAGCAGGACCGCGCCCGCCTCCGTCAGGCGGATTCCGGCGGAAGAACGCTCGAACAACCGCACGTCCAGCTGGGTCTCCAGCTTGTGCATCGCCACGCTCAGGGGCGGCTGCGACATGTGCAGCATGTCGGCGGCACGCCTGAAGCTTCCGGACTCCGCCACCGCCGCGAACTGGCGCAGCACCCGCAGGTCGGGCAAGGCCGAGGGTATATCCATCATGTATCGCCTTCACGCTGAAAGATATTGGACGCATTACCCCTGCCATCTTACAGCCAGCACCACAACAGCCGTGCAATGAACCCGCCAGGAGAAATCATGGGCTCCCTACCGCTTCCCCTCGCATGGGGCCTGCTCTTGCTGAGCGCCCTTCCCTGCGCCGCTTCCGCGCAGGCCTATCCCGACCGGCCCATCCGCCTGGTCGTCGCCACGCCTCCCGGCTCGACGCCGGACATCGGCGCGCGCCTGCTGGGACATTTCCTGGCGGAGGACCTGAAACAGCCCGTGGTCGTCGAGAACAAACCCGGCGTAAACGGCATCCTGGCCGCGCGGGAAGTACTCAAGGCGCAGGCCGACGGCTACACCTTCCTGATCGCCCCGCAAAGCACCATGTCGGTCAGCCCGCATGTCTATCCCAGGCAGGCCGGCGCCTTTCCGACGGCCTTCGTCGCGGTCGGCCAGATCTATCGAACCGACTTCAGCCTCATCGTCAGCAACGCCTCGGGCCTGCGCTCGGTCAACGACGTCATCGCCGCGGCCCGGAAGGCGCCCGGCAAGCTGACGGCGGCCTACGCCGCGCCCGGCAGCGCCTCCCATGTGTCGGCCGAACGCTTCAAGCAGGCCGCCGGCGTCGACATCTATACGGTCTCCTTCAATGGCAGCCCCGCCGCCGTGCTGGCGGTAGCCGCCGGCGACGCGGACATGCTGTTCGAAACCATCCCGTCCACCGAGTCGGTGGTCGCCACCGGCAGGGCGCGCCGCATCGCCATGACGGGACCCGCGAGATTCGAACTCGCCCCGAACGTCCCCACGGTGGCCGAGTCCGGCCTTCCGGGATTCGCGGTGACGACCTGGGCCGGTCTCTTCGCCGCCAAGGACCTGCCCGCGAACAGGCTGGACCGGATCGCCACCGCGGTGGCCAAGGCGCTGAAGAATCCCGAACTGGTGCGGAAGATCGCCGCCGCCGGCTTTCTGCCCGGCGAAACATCGCCCGTGGAGTTCCAGAAGTTGTGGCTGGCCGAATCGGCCATGTGGAAAAAAACGGTGGATAGCGCACCGGCATTGCAATTGGAGCGTTGAGCATGGATCTAGGAATCTCGGACAAGGTCGCCCTGGTCCTGGGCGGCGGCGGCGGCCTGGGAGGCGCCATCGCGCGGGCCTTGAGCCGCGAAGGCTGCCGCGTGGCGGTGGCTGATCTCAACCTGGGGGCGGCGCAGGCGGTGACATCCGACATCGCCGAACGCGGCGGAAAAGCCGTCGCGCTGCAATGGGATCTCGGCCGGCTCGACCAGCACGACGAGAAGCTCGCGGCGCTGGAAGCGGCCCTCGGTCCCGTCGACATCCTGGTCAACAACTCCGGCGGGCCGAAACCCTCCACGCCCCTGGAGGTTCCCGACGACGACTGGCGCCGCCATTTCGACGCGATGGTGCTGACGCTGATGTCGCTGTCCCGCCGCATCGTGCCGGGCATGCGCGAACGCGGTTGGGGCCGGGTCATTACCTCCACGTCGTCGGGCGTGGTCGCCCCCATCGCCAATCTTGCCGTCTCGAACGCCTTGCGCCTGAGCCTGGTCGGCTGGTCCAAGTCGCTGGCCAACGAGGTCGCCCGCGACGGTGTGACGGTCAACGTGGCGGTCCCAGGGCGCATCGCCACTTCCCGCGTGGCCGCCCTCGACCAGGCCCGGGCCGCCGCCTCGGGCCTCTCGACGGACCAGGTGTCGGCGGCCAGCCTCGCCAGCATCCCCGCCGGCCGCTATGGCGACCCTGGCGAATACGCGGACGCGGTCGCCTTCCTGGCCAGCGCACGGGCCAGCTACATCACCGGCAGCGTCCTGCGCGTGGACGGCGGCCTGATTGCCAGCATCTAGACCAAGGAGAACATCGATGACCATGACGAAAGAGCAACGCCGCACCCTGCGCGAGCGCTATGCCAAGGTCGACACGGCCAACGTGGCCGACGTGCTCGACGAACTGGGCCTGTTCGACCAGGGCCTGGCACCGGAATTCCGCCAACTGATCGGCACCGGCAAGCTGGCCGGCTGGGCCTTCACCATCCGCGGCCAGATGGTGCCCGGCCCCCAGGGGGGCGACGCGCAGAAAATGCGGGCCTGCCAGGAGATCTCGGACGACGAGGTCAGCGTATGGAGCGGAGACGGCCGCGGCATCTGCTACTTCGGCGAACTCATCGCCATAGGCATGAAGGAACGCGGCTGCGTCGGCGCCCTGATCGACGGCGGCATCCGGGACCTGCACTGGCTCAACGCCATGCAGTTCCCCATCTTCGCGACCTACCGCACGCCGGTCCAGTCCATCGGACGCTGGCGCGTCACAGGCTGGCAGGAGAAGGTCTACCTGGCCGGGGCGACGGGCAACCTGGTCGCCGTGTCCCCCGGCGACTTCATCCTGGCCGATGCCGACGGCGCCATCGTCATCCCGTCGGCCCATGCGGAGAAGGTGCTGGTCGAGGCCGAGCGCCTGACCGAACAGGAAGCCCGCATCCGCCAGGAACTCGCCAACGGCTTGTCGCTGTCCGCCGCCCTGGAGAAGTATGGACACGTCTAGCGCGGACGAGTGCGGCATCCTGCCAGCGGACCTGCACGCCCTCTTCGCGCTTCGCGTGACGAATGTCTCCGCCTACGCCTGCCTCGCACCCACGCCCGCCGTCGTCTCGTCTTTCGGCGCCCGCCGGGAGCGAGGCGCCCTGCTGGTCGCGCTCGAAAACGAGAGCGGCCACGTCGGGTGGGGAGAAATCTGGTGCGGGATGCCGGCGGCCGGCGCCCTGCACCGCCTCGCACTGCTGCGCGAATTCGTCGCGCCCTTCCTGGCGGGGCAGCTCGTGCGGGACATTCCGGCATGCGTGCGGACACTGGGGACGCGGCTGGCGCCAGTGGAAATCCTGGCGGGCGAACGCGGCCCCGTCTCACAGATCCTGGCCGGGCTGGACAGCGCGCTCTGGGACCTGCGCGCGAGGGTGGCGGGCCTCCCGCTTCATGCACTGCTGGGAACCGGCAGCCCCACCCTGCGCTGCTACGCCAGCGGCATAGCGCCCGATGCCTCCGAGGCGGCCCTGGACCGCTTGAGGTCCCAGGGGCACCGCGCCTTCAAGTTCAAGGCGGGTTTCGACGACGCCCGTACCCTGCCCCTGCTGGCGGACCAGCGGCGCCGGCTCATGCCGTCCGAGCGCATGATGATCGACGCGAACTGCGGCTGGACCCCGCGGTCCGCCCTTGCCGCCGTGCGCGAACTCCGGGAGGTCGAACTGGAATGGATAGAAGAGCCGATCCGGCCGGACTGCGCCGACGACGACTGGATGCGGCTGCGCGAGGCTGCCGCGACGGCGCTGGCGGGCGGCGAGAACCTGTTCAGCGAAGCGGAGTTCTCGCGCGCGTCCGCCTGGCTCGGCGTCGTCCAGCCCGACGTGGCGAAGTGGGGGGGCGTCTCGCAGGCACTGCGCATCGGGCGGGAGGTGGAACGCCGCGGCGGCCTGTTCTGCCCCCATTCGTTCGGTACCCACATCGCGGCAATGACGTCGGCCCACGTCCTGGCTGCCGTGGGCGGCCGAGGCTACCTGGAGCTCGATGTGAACGACAATCCCTTGCGGGCCAGCACCAGCTACGCGGGCTGGATCGCCCAGGGATCGATCACGCTGCCGGACGCACCCGGCATAGGCGTCGGCCTGGACGTCACCGGCATTTCCACCCATGTCCGGGACAGCTTCAGCATCGCGGCGGCGGGTGTAGCGTTCACCTGAAGCGGTATCAGCCGATCAGGCCGCCTGCACCCGTTGCAGGAACCCCCGTATCAGCGCGACCACTTCGTCCAGATGCGTTTCCAGCAACCAATGGCCGCCGTCCAGCAGGTGGAGTTCGGCATCCGGCAAGTCGCGCAGATAGGCACGGGCGGAGGCTTCAGGCATGTAGTGGTCCTGCGGCCCCCAGACAATCAATGTGGGCGGCTGGTGGTCCGCCAGGTATTGCCGGTGCTGTGAAAACCACGATCGGTTCTGTTTCAGGCCGGCGATCAAGTCGATGGCAACCTCCTTGCGGCGTGGCGTCATCAGGGACCAATGCAGTCTCCATAAGTCCGGGGAAATTCGCTCCGCGATGTCCGGCCGGACATGATTCAGGAACTCCTCCTGAAAACTCGCTTCGGTGATGCTGCTGCCGATGGTCCGACGCATGTCGGCTGGCGGCAGCGTCCAGGTGGCTTCGATGTCCGCGTATTTGGGACCCAAGGCGTCTTCGTAGGGAACGTCGCCATTCTGGATGATCAGCGCCGTCACCCGATGGGGCGCCCGGATCGCCAGCCGCGCCCCGATCGGCGAACCGAAATCGTGCAGGTAGAGCGCGAAACGGTCCAGGCCAAGGGCCAGGACGAAGCGCTCCAGGAAGGCCGCATAGCCGTCGAAACTGTAATCAAAATCGTCGGGCGTGGCGCTGTAGCCTGCGCCGGGATAGTCGGGCGCGGCCAGCCGCCAACGATCCGCCAGCCGAGGCATCAGATTGCGGAATTCGTAGGAAGAACAGGGGTAGCCATGCGGCAGCAGGATGGCCGGCGCGTCCGGCGGGCCCGCTACGCGGTAGAAGGTATCGATATTGTCGACGCGGATGCGGCGATGCTGGACAGGCTCGACCATGCGAGGCTCCTCAGACGGCAGGGCAAGGGATATGTGCTGGGCGACTGTCGCTCATCAGCAATCGCGGTGCCCGCATGGTCCGCGCCGGGGGTGGTCCGGATGCCGTTCTGCGGCAAATGCGTCGAACTTGGGGTCAAGGTACGAAACGGGCGTGGAGCATAAAGGGTGATCGCCCGCGACCATGCCAAACGGCGCCGAATCGATCCCAAATTGGCTGCATTGACGGAGTTGGACTGGCTCGCGATCGGCCAGTTTCCCAGTGTGAACGACACGCGCAGCGTCACTCGCGGCGAGGTCCTGGCTCTAAAGTTGGCGACGCTGGCAGGCATCGACGCCGCACCTGCGCGCATCGTCTCCCTGGCGGAAGTGCCGATAGCCATCATCCGCCGATTCGATCGTGATGGCGCCGATGGCCGTATTCCCTATCAGTCAGCCGCATCGTTGTTGCAGGCCTCGCGCGAGGAAGATCGCAGCTACGCGGAAATCGCGGATGCCATCCGTCCCCACGGTCATGAATCTACCCGGGATCTGCGCCAGCTATGGCGCCGCCTTGTATTCAACCTGTTGATTACGAACGTAGACGACCACTTGCAGAACCATGGTTTTCTGCAGGTGGGGCACGGGCTGTGGCGTCTAGCGCCCGCCTTCGATATCGACTCGGCTGGTCGTAGAGCAAGGGCGCCGCGACAACGTGCAGATCCGTCGCCGCTGTTCCCAAGACATTTCATCGCGTCTCTGTAGACGTCGATGGAGCTTAGGAAATTTCCCACGGTCTCTCGACGAGTATGGAGATTTAACTGGAGCGGGTGAAGGGAATCGCATCCAGTCCCTAACCCTTTGATTTTTAAAGGGGTGATCGCTGCGGTGATGTAGAGATGGACTTGATTATGGACTTGGTTGGGAAGGGTGGCAAGGGCCGGGTAGCAGCCTTCCGGTTATCAAATAATTGCTCCATTGGGAACTCTTATCTATAATTTAAGCTCCTCTGGGATCACTTAAATGAATTCCCACATCCCCCTGCCCGTCGAACGAGCGATTCGGAAGCTCGGCGGCGACATTTCTCTGGCCCGCAGGCGACGCCATATCTCCCAGGCTTCGCTTGCCGAGCGCATGGGGGCATCCTTGTCCACGGTGCGCCGCATGGAGAAAGGCGATGTGCGCGTGCCCATCCATTTCTTCGCTCGGGCGCTGCACGTCTTCGGCGAGATCCAAGCGCTGGAGCATCTGCTGGACACACCGAACGACGAGATTGGGCTGACGCTGATGGACGAAAACTTGCCCAAACGCGTACGCAACAAGTCCGGCGGATCCTCGGGAGCATTGTGATGGCTACCGCCGCACCGATCCGTCAGCAAGTTCAAGTCTGCATCGGCAAGGCTGGGCTACCGCTCGGCTCGCTTGTATACGTCCAGCAAGGTCGGCGTGAAAACTGCGCCTTTGCCTATGACGAGGCGTGGCTGGCCAACCCCGAGCGCTTCAACGTATCGGCCGACCTGCAACTGATGCCTGGCCACCAGCCGCACAAGGCTGCCTCGCCCCATGACTCCGTATTCCATGGTGCGATCGCCGATACTGCCCCAGACGCCTGGGGCCGGCGCGTCATCGCCCGCGATCATGCCAAACGGCGCCGAATCGATCCCAAATTGGCTGCATTGACGGAGTTGGACTATCTATTGGCGGTCGATGACTTCAGTCGCGTCGGCGCACTGCGCTTACACGGCCCGGACGGGGCCTGGCATCGAACAGTGCCCGAAGGCCGACGCACTACCCCACCGTTGATCGAGCTCGAACACATCTATCAAGCCAGCCGCGCTGTCGAGCGTGGGCAGGAGACGGCCGAAGACTTGCGCTACCTGCAAGGCAAAGGCACCTCGCTGGGCGGCATGCGGCCCAAGTGCACCATGGTGGACGAAGACGGCTGGCTCGCAATCGGCAAGTTCCCCAGTGTGAACGACACGCGCAGCGTCGCTCGCGGTGAGGTCTTGGCTCTAAAGTTGGCAACGCTGGCAGGCATCGACGCCGCACCTGCGCGCATCGTCTCCCTGGCAGACGTGCCGATAGCCGTCATCCGCCGCTTTGATCGTGACGGCGCCGATGGCCGTATTCCATACCAATCAGCTGCATCGTTGTTGCAGGCCTCGCGTGAGGAAGATCGCAGCTACACGGAAATCGCGGATGCCATCCGTTCCCACGGTCATGAACCTACACGGGATTTGCGCCAGCTATGGCGTCGCCTTGTATTCAACTTGTTGATTACGAACGTAGACGACCATTTGCAGAACCATGGTTTCCTGCATGTAGCGCATGGACTGTGGCGTCTTGCGCCCGCCTTCGACGTCAACCCTTTTCCGGACAAGGAACGGGAATCCAAGACCTGGTTATCTGAAACAGATGGTCCGATCACCGATGTGCAGATGCTGCTAGCCCGCGCGTCCTACTTCGCACTGGATAAAAAACAAGCATTGGGTGTCTTGGCAGACGTCTATGGGGCCGTCGTGCACTGGCGGCAGACTGCTCTTGGAGCGGATGTCGGACTACGTGCGAACGAACTGGATGATTTCGCAGCGGCTTTCGAGCATGAACAGATGGATGCTACGGCTGCGCTGCTGGGGCATTGAAAATGGCGACTCCTATGTCCCCAGTGCCGGATTGCAGGACGATCCGATCCGCATCGACGTGCCCCGAGATCGAGAAGGCAGTAACGGCCTGAAGGGCATGCCCGAGGCACTGGCAGCCGTGTTTCCGGCGACCACCCTGAAGACCTGCATCGTCTACCTGACCCGCAACAGCCCCCCATCAACACCTGTGGTTGGCAACGGTCGGACTCAGCTTTGGAACTATGGGAAAGACAGCGATGGCCAGAACGGCCTGAAAGACTGGAGCGGGTGAAGGGAATCGAACCCTCGTATGAAGCTTGGGAAGCTGCCGTTCTACCATTGAACTACACCCGCCTTGGACGCCCAGGCTGACCGCTTGGACGGAAGACACTACCGCTAGACGCGACAGGACTGCAATTCTAAGCCCGAATTCGAAGGCCGGCAAATAAGGGGCAAGCCCTCATATTGTAGATTGTAGTCATTCTCACTTATCTGGACGCCCCACTACGCGGCATTCCCTGCCTGCGTCCTATCCATCCCGATGACCGCCCCCCCCTCCCTCAACACCTCCACCGGCGTCCTGCTCAACGTCGTATCCTCGGCGCTCTTCGCGCTGATGTCCGCCTACACCACCCTGCTGCGCCCCCTGGACGGCGCGGCCATCTATGGCTGGCGCATGCTGCTGACGGTCCCCGCGCTGACTCTCCTGGTCCTGGCCATGGGGCGTTGGCACGAAATCCGCCAGCTCGCCGCGCGGGTGCGCCGCGAGCGGTTCTTCTGGGCGCAGCGCGTGCTGTCGGCCACCCTGCTCGGCGCCCAGCTCTGGCTGTTCATGTGGGCGCCCGTCAACGGCCACGGGCTCGACGTGTCGCTGGGTTATTTCCTGCTGCCGATCGCGATGGTCGCGCTGGGCCGGCTCGCGTTCAAGGAGCGCATCAGCCGGATGCAGTTGCTGGCCGGCGCGCTGGCGCTCGTGGGCATCGCCTACCAGTTGGCGATCGTCCGCACCGTATCCTGGCCCGCGCTGCTGGTGTGCCTGGGCTATCCCGGCTATTTCTGGCTGCGCCGCGCCACCCATACCAATACCCTGGGTTCGCTGTGGCTGGACATGACGCTGGGCCTGCCCGTCAGTGTGCTCTTCGTCCTGCAGGGCGGCTACGCGCTGCCGGCCGATGCGCCGCCCAGCCTGCCATGGCTGATCCTCGGCCTGGGGATCATCAGCGCCTCGGCGCTGGGGTTGCAGGCGCTGTCGGCGCCGAAGCTGAACGTGACGCTGTTCGGCCTGCTGATCTATGTGGAACCGGTCCTGCTGGTGGTCGTCGCCGCGGGGGTGCTGGGCGAATCGATTCCTTTCTCGCATTGGCCCACCTACCTGGCGATCTGGGTGGCCGTGCTGGTCCTGGTGGCCGAGGGGGCGTTCACCATGGCGCGTCATCGTTCGCCGCCCCGATTATCCTGAACAATCGATCAATTCATGTAAATTTTCGAATTCCCAAATGAAATCTCCCGGCTTAGAGTGCGGCGGACAAGAAGGCTGCGCCCACCCTCGCCACGCGCACAAGATCGACAACGAGCGCGGCGCCACACCAAAGGAGAAATCATGGGATATCCACTTCCCGCACGCACCGCATTGCCTGTCGCGCTTGTCCTGGCCGCGTCGCTCGCGGCCTGCGGCGGCGGCGACGGAGGCGGTGACGGCAGCGGCGGGACTCCGCCGCCCGTCTCCCCGGAACCCGTCGCCCGCGCCTGCCAGCTGGAAAGCTTCGCCGACGTGCGGATTCCCTCGGCGAGCATCACGGCGGTATCGTCCGTTCCCGCCGGCACCTATCGCCCCGCCGACAGCCGCCAGGACCTGAACGACGTTCCCGCGTTCTGCCGCATCGACGCCGTGGCCATGCCCACGGCCAGCTCGCGTATCAACTTCCAGCTCTGGGTGCCCGAGGGAGCCTCCTGGAACGGCAAGCTGGTCACGACCGGCAACGGCGGCTACAGCCCGGCGCTGAGCTACGCCGACATGGCCTACGCCATGCGGCAAGGTTATGCCGTCCTGGGTGGCGATACCGGCCATCAGACGGAGGACATGCTGTGGGGCGTCGGCAATGCCGAGAAAATCATCGACTGGGGCTCCCGATCGGTCAATGCGATCACGGTCGCCGGCAAGCAACTGCTGACCGAGCTGCGCGGTGCGCCGGCCAACCGGGCCTACTACCTGGGATGTTCCACGGGCGGCCATCAGGGGTTCGCGGAGGCGCAGCGCTATCCCGAGGATTTCGACGGCATCATCGCCGGCGCGCCGGGCAATAACCGCACGGCCCTGAACATCGAATTCATGTGGCGTTTCCGCTCTAACCGTCCCGCCAACGACAACCTCACGCAGTTCCTGACGACGGCCAAGCTCCGCCTCATCACGGACCGCGCCGTCGCGGCCTGCGACACGCTGGATGGCGTGGCGGACGGCGTCATCGACGATCCCCGCGCCTGTACCGCGGGCAAGTTCGACGTCGCCAGCCTGCTCTGCACCGCGGGCGATGCCGCGGACTGCCTCACACCCGACCAGCTTGGCGCCGCGCGGAACATCTATCAGGGTCCGCGCAATCCCCGCACGAAGGCCCAGCTCTATCCCGGCTGGCCCGTGGGCAGCGAGTCGGGCTGGTCGGGCTACATGGGATCGACCGAACCGGTGCGGGCCGATTTCTGGCGCTACTGGGTTTTCGACGATCCGCAGTGGAACTGGTGGACATTCGATTTCGACCGCGACGTTTCTTATGCGTATGCGAAGATCGCGCCACTGGTCGACCAGACCAGCGCCGACCTGTCGGCGTTCAAGGCGAGGGGTGGCAAGCTGATGGTCTATCACGGCTGGAGCGATCCGGTGGTCAGTGCCTATGACAGCATCGGCTACTACGATCGCGTACTCGCCGCGCAAGGATCCCGGACAGCGCTCGATGAGTTCTACCGGCTCTTCCTGGTTCCCGGCATGGGCCACTGCAGCGGCGGCCCCGGCGCGACCACCTTGCGCGCCGACGGCGACGCCGCGCCGGACCCGAGCCGCGACATCCTGGCCCTCATGGACCGGTGGGTGGAACAAGGCAAGCCCCCGGACGACTTCGTCGCATCACGGATGGCGGGAGGATCGGTACAAAGGACCCGCCCGCTGTGCGCCTACCCCAAGCAGGCGGCCTACGAGGGAACAGGCGACCCGGATGACGCGGCGAACTACGTCTGTCGCTGAAGCCGGCTAGGCGGGAACGGGTTCTACCTGTTCCCGCCGCCGCATGAACACCACGGCCAGGCCGAAACTCAGCGCCAGGGTGGGCAGGGCCGAACCCAGCGCCGTGCCGGCCAGCGGCAGCAGGTGGTAGCAGGCAATGCCGGCGACCCAGATGAGCACGGCCTTGACCCGTATCGCGGGTGCCTGGCGCAGTAGCCGGTTTGCGTCGGCGCCGAGGCCCAGGGTGCCGAGCATGACGCCGAACAAGGGCACGAAGCAGGAGCTGAGCAGCAGCAGGAACGGCTCCAGGCTGTGCATGGGCAGCACCATCGCCAGCAGGCAGCAGGCCGTGGCGATCAGCAGCCCCCAGCGGCGAATGCTCCAGCGCGGCGCGATGCTGTGCGCCGACACGGAAGCCGAGTAGGCGTCGCCATAGGCGTTGTCGACTTCGTCGATCAGCACCAGGGACAGCGCGATCAGGCCGCCCTGGGCCTGCAGCAGGGCCATGATCAGGTCCTGGCTCGGCAGCGTCAGCGCGACCAGCACACCCAGCCCGTAGCACCAGATGTTGGCCACGGCATAGCCGACCCAGGCGCCCGTCAGCGCCGAACGGCCGCTCTTGCCGTGGCGGGCGTAATCGGCCACCAGGGGCAGCCAGCTGATGGGCATGGCGATCACGAGATCCAGGGCCGACAGCGTGCTCATGCCGCCCGTGCCGCTCCGGCTCCACAAGGCGGCCATGCCCTGGCTGTGCGCCATGGACAGGAACTGCCAGCTCAGCCACAGCAGCGAAAGCACGACCAGCGGCAGGGCCACGCGCGAGACGATGCGGCGCACCAGACGCACCATGGAACCGCCGATGAGCAGCAGGATCACGGCGCCCCACAGCAGCGTGGCCAGGTAGGGCCAGTAATCGGCGGTCATGGCGCCGCCATGGCGGCCGACGGCGACCGTGGCATCGCGCATCACCACCAGCTCGAACGCGCCCCAGCCCAGCAACTGCACGATGTTCAGGACGATGGGCAGGCGCGCGAAGCGGCGCCCGTAAACGGCCACCATCAGCCCGGCGCTGGACAGGCCGCTGCGGCAGCCGATCCGCGCGACCCAGCCCAGCAGGCCGGCCCCGACTACGGAGCCCAGCACGATGACCAACAAGGCCTGGGTGGAACTCAGGGCGGGCACCAGGTATGAGCCCATCTGCATGACCAGCAGCCCCACGCCCAGGCTGAACCAGAGCGAGGCGTGGTCATGCCATTGAAAGACACGCAGTTCGCCGGGTACGGCGGCGAGCGCCTCGTTGCCACGGCCGTCGCCGGAGCTTGCGGATAAGGGATTTGCCATGAATGTTCGCACGAATCAAGAATCGCGGCCGGGTGATGCCGCACGATAATTGACGATCATAGACGGCTTCGCCGAACAGGCTTTTCAAGCAGGCCCTACGAGATCACCTGGTAGTACAGGTTTTGCGGATGGTTGGCCTGCGCGAAGAAGAACCACCGCTCCGCCAGCAGTCCCAGGTACTGCACCGCCAGCGCCGCCGCCATCAGCATGCCGCTGGCCCGAAGCTGCCCCCACGCCAGCAGCAGCGCCGAACCGGGAAACAGCAGCAGCAGGAACGCCCAGCGCACGCCGCGGATCACGGCCGCGCTGCGGCCATGGAAGAACTCGCGCGTGTTGAAGGTGCCGCCCATCGCGCCCATGGATTTCTGCGCGATCGCAGGATGCCGGACGCCCAGCGCGCTCTGCAAGGTGGACACCGGCCGCAGCCGCGCATTGCGGCGCAGCATCAGCAACCGGACCGCCAGGCCGGCGGCCAGCGTCACATAAGCGGCCGACAGGTAGGCCGGCATCCAGCCGGGCGCCATCCACGCCGCCCAGCCCGACGCCGCGGTGAAGCCCGACGCGCAGCCCAGTACGGCGAAGTTGGCCAGGGTGTAAGGGCTGGCCCATTCGCGGATGAAGCGCAGGCACGCGTAGATCATCGCCGTGCACACCCACAGCGCCAGCGCGCAGGCCACGCACAGCAGCCCCACCGCCGGGGCGTAGCCCTGTCCGGCATGGTGGGCCCACGCATACCACGACGCGGCGCCGATGAAGGCCGGCACGGCGATCACCTCGCGCGACAGCCACGACGTGCGCCACATGGCCGCGCTGCGCCAGAAGCGTTCCGGCCGCCCCAGGTGGAAGAACGACGCGAACAGCCCCAGGCCCGCCAGCGCCACGCACAGCAGCGCCCCGCCGCCGAAGAAACGCTGTGCCGCCAGCGGCTCGAGCGGCGCGCCGAACACGTCCGCGCCGACCAGCGCCAGCATCAGGCCCTGCGCCATGCCGCACAGCGTGGTCAGGAAGATGACCGACCAGGCGGGCTTCATGGGCGGCTCCGGCGCGGCAGGTAGTGATTGGCCGGCCGGGTGCCCCACTCCGGCATCAAGGTGTAGCCGTCGCGCTCGCGTATCGCCCGCGATACCTCGGAATCCTCGTCGTGCACGTCGCCGAACAGCCGTGCATTGGTCGGACAGGCCATCACGCAGGCCGGCTTGCGCTCGCTCTCGGGCAGCGCTTCGTTATGGACGCGGTCCACGCACAGCGTGCACTTGGTCATCACCTTGCGCCCTTCGTCGAGTTCGCGCGCGCCGTACGGACAGGCCCACGAACAGTACTTGCAGCCTATGCACTTGTCGTAGTCCACCAGCACGATGCCGTCCTCCTTGCGCTTGTACGATGCGCCAGTGGGGCAAACGGGCACGCAGGGCGGATCCTCGCAGTGCAGGCAGCTCTTGGGGAAATGCAGTGTTTCGGTCAGCGGGAACTCACCCACCTCGAAGGTCTGCACGCGATTGAAGAACGTGCCGCTCGGGCTTTCGCCGTAAGGATTCGCGTCCTCCAGCGGACCGGCCGAGCCGGAGGTGTTCCATTGCTTGCAGGAGGTCACGCAGGCGTGGCAGCCCACGCAGACGTCCAGATCGATGACTAGCGCGAGTTGGGTCATGGGATCACTTGTTGCCGGCGAAATAGGCCTGGACCTTGCGGATGATGCCGGTGCCCGGCATCTGCTTCATGGCGGGGAACCGTGGCCAGACCTCCTTGGGTTCGCCGGGGTCCGCCGGACTGATGCGCACGCGGACGTCGTACCATCCGGCCTGGCCAGTGACCGGATCGCTGTTGGAAACCGTTCCGACCGGGCCCCCGCCCGGCAGGGGCAGCTCTTCCGAGATCAAATGGTTGAGCAGGAAGCCCTTGCTGGATTCGTCCGCCTGCGGCCCCAGGTTCCAGGCGCCGCGCGACTTGCCGATGGCGTTCCAGGTCCAGACGGTGCCGGGCTCGACCGCCTCGCTGTAGCGGCACATGCATCGCAGCCGGCCCCACTGCGACTCGACCCATATCCATCCGCCGTCCTCGATTCCGGCGGCGCGCGCCGTGGCCGGATTGACCATGAGGTAGTTGTGGCTGTGGATCTGGCGCAGCCAGGCATTCTGCGAATCCCACGAGTGATACATGGCCATGGGCCGCTGCGTGATGGCGTTGAGCGGATATTTCTCGAGATCGGTCGCGGCGTATTCGAGCGGCGGCGACCAGAAAGGCAGCGGATCGAAGTGGCGTTCGATGCGCGCGCGCAGGTGCGGCGGCGGCTGCTTGCCCGCGCGCCGGCCCTGGGCGGCCAGCCGGAATTCCTGCATGACCGGCGAGTACAGATGGATGCGGATGGGCTCGGGCGCGCCGTTGAATCCGGCCTGCCGGGCAAAGGCAAGATAGTCGCGGTTCCAGTTGCGCATGTACTGCATGCCGGGCGGCAGCTCGTGATGGAACACGCAATGGTTCTCGGCATACTTTTCCCACTGGCGCGGATTGGGCTCGCCGACCAGCGATTTGTCGCCGTTCGCGCCGCGCCAGCCGCCCAGGAAGCCGATGCCCGAGCCGGGCGCGGTCTCGTAGCGGACGATGAAGTCTTCGTAGCCCTGGTACTTGCGCCCGCCGTCCGGGTCGGTGAACACCGGCAGCTTCAGGCGCCAGCCCAGTTCGATCAGCACCTCCTGGAAAGGCTTGCACTGCCCTTTCGGTGCGACCACGGGTATGCGCACGGAGTCCACCGGGCCGTCGAACTCGGAAATCGGCCGATCGAGCAGCGACATCGCGTCGTGCCGCTCCAGGTAGGTGGTGTCGGGCAGGATCAGGTCGGCGTACTGGGTCATCTCCGAAGCGAATGCATCGCACACCGCGATGAAGGGAATCCGGTATTCGCCGCCCGGGTCGCGGTCGTTCAGCATGGCCCGCACCTGGGTGGTGTTCATGGTCGAGTTCCACGCCATGTTCGCCATGAAGATCAGCAGGGTGTCGATGCGGTACGGATCGCCGCGCCAGGCGTTGGTGATGACGTTGTGCATCAGGCCGTGGGCCGAGAGCGGATGCTCCCACGAGAACCCCTTGTCTATCCGTATCGGTTCGCCGTCCGGCCCGACGGCAAGGTCGTCGGGGCCGGCCGGGAATCCCAGCGGGGCGGCGCCCAGCGGCGTCATCGGCCGCACCTGGTCCCAGGAGTTCGGCGGCCGCACGCCCGGCGGGATGGCCTTCGGGAACGGTGCCTTGTGGCGGAAGCCTCCGGGCCGGTCTATCGTGCCCAGCAGGCTCATCAGGATGGCCAGCGCGCGAATGGTCTGGAAGCCGTTGGAGTGCGCAGCCAGGCCCCGCATCGCGTGGAACGCCACGGGACGGGCGACGACGCCGGCATGCTCCACGCCGTCGGTATCCGTCCAGGGAATGGGCAGTTCGAACGCGCCGCGCATGGCTGTCTCGCCCATCTCGCGGGCCAGAGCGACGATGCGCGCCGCCGGGATGCCGGTGATGGCGCTGGCCCATTCCGGCGTACAGTCCGCCACGCGTTCGCGCAGGAGCTCGAAGGCGGGCCTGGCGGGCTTGCCCGCCACCTCGCGCTCGCCCTCCAGCGCGTCGCCCGTGCCGACGATAAGGCCGCTGTCCAGATCGACCAGGTCCATGGCATTGGTATGGCGGGCGACGAAATCGCGGTCGAATTCGCCCGTGGCGATCAGTTCCCGGATCAGCGCCATGAAAAGCGCCCCGTCGGTCCCTGGCCGTATCGGGATCCATTCATGGGCGATGGCGGAGTACCCGGTGCGCACGGGATTGATGGAGATGAAGCGGCCGCCGGCGCGCTTGAACTTCGAGATCGCGGTCTTCAGCGGATTGGAATGGTGGTCCTCGGCGGTGCCTATCATGACGAACAGCCTGGCATGCTCCAGGTCCGGGCCGCCGAACTCCCAGAACGAGCCGCCTATGCTGTAGATCATGCCCGCGGCCATGTTGACCGAACAGAATCCGCCATGCGCGGCGTAGTTGGGGGTGCCGAACTGGCGCGCCCAGAGCGCCGTCAGGGCCTGCATCTGGTCGCGGCCCGTGAACAGCGCGAAGCGCTTGGGGTCGGTGGCGCGGATGCGGCCCAGGCGCTCGGTCAGGATGGCATAGACCTCGTCCCAGGAAATCTCGACGTATTCCCCGTCGCCGCGGGCGGTGCCCGGCCGGCGCTTGAGCGGCACCGTGAGCCGCGCGGGCGAGTGCTGCTTCATGATGCCGGACGAGCCCTTGGCGCAGATCTTCCCCTGGTTCAGCGGATGGTCCGGATTGCCGTCGATGTAGCGGACCTCGCCATCGCGCAGGTGTACGCGGATGCCGCAGCGGCAGGCGCACATGTAGCAGGTCGTGTGCTTGACCTCGTTCGCGGCGCCGGGCGCGGGCGGCTCGAGCGGATCGTGGACGGGCGGGGTGGAACGCAGGAAATCAAACATGGCATTCCTTGCGCAAAGGCGTCAGAGCCGCGCCAGCAGTTCCGGGACCGCCTCGAACAGGTCGGCCTCCAGCCCATAGTCGGCAACGCCGAAGATCGGCGCCTCGCCGTCCTTGTTGATCGCCACGATCACCTTGGAATCCTTCATGCCCGCCAGGTGCTGGATGGCGCCCGAGATGCCCGTGGCAATATAGAGCTGCGGCGCCACGACCTTGCCGGTCTGGCCCACCTGCAGGTCGTGCGGGGCATAGCCGGCATCGACGGCGGCGCGGCTGGCGCCGATCGCCGCGCCCAGCTTGTCGGCCAGCGGAGCGATGATCTCGCGGAACCGGTCGGCGCTGCCCAGGCCGCGGCCGCCCGACACCACGACCTTCGCCGCGGTCAGGTCGGGGCGGTCGCTGCTGCTGATCTCACGCCCGGCGAAGCGGCTCTTGCCGTGGCCGGCCACCGCCGGTATGGCTTCGATCGGCGCGTCTGCGCCCGTCGCCGCCACCGGATCGAAGCCCGTGGCACGCACGGTGATCACCTTGACGGGATCGTCGCTCTGCACCGTGGCCAGCGCGTTGCCGGCATAGATGGGCCGCTCGAAGGTGTCCGCGCTTTCCACGCGGACGATGTCGCTGATCTGGGAGACGTCGAGCTTCGCGGCGACGCGGGGCGCGACGCTCTTGCCGCTGGCGTTCGCGGGAAAGAGAATGTGGCTGTAGCCGCCCGCCACGGCAAGCACCTGGGCCGCGACGTTTTCGGCCAGGCCATCGGCCAGGCAGGGCGCCTCGGCCTGCAGTACCCGGGCCACGCCGGCGATCCGGGAAGCGGCCCGCGCGGCTGCGTCCACCCCGCTGCCCGCCACCAATACGTGGACCTCGCCGCCACAGGCGGCGGCCGCCGCGATGGTATACAGCGTGGCGGAACCGATGGAAACGTTGTCGTGCTCGGCAACGACGAGTGCGGCCATGCGACTCTCCCTCAAAGGACCTTGGCTTCGTTGCGCAACCTGTCGACCAGCGTCGCCACGTCGGGCACCCTGGCGGACGCCGTGCGCGGACGCGGCTCGGTGACACGGATCGTGCGCAGGCGCGATCCGGCCTGGACCCCGAGCTCGTCGGGCTTGACGACCTCGATGGCCTTCTTCCTGGCCTTCATGACGTTGGGCAAGGTGACGAAACGCGGCGCATTCAACCTCAGATCGACGGTGACGACGGCGGGCAGGGAGAGCACGACGGTCTCCACGCCCTTGTCCACCTCGCGGGTGACCACCGCCTCGCCGTCCCGCAGCTCGATCCGGCCCGCGAAGGTCGCCTGCGGCAGATCCGCCAACGCCGCCAGCATCTGGCCCGTCTGGTTCGCGTCGTCGTCGATGGCCTGCTTGCCCAGCAGCATGAGCTGCGGCTGTTCCCGATCGGCCAGCGCCTTGAGCAGCTTGGCCACGGCCAGCGGCTGCAGTGCTTCGTCGGTCTCGACCAGGATACCTCGGTCGGCGCCCATGGCCATGGCCGTGCGCAAGGTCTCCTGGCACGCGGCGACGCCGCAGGAGACGGCCACGACCTCGGTGGCGATGCCTTTTTCCTTGAGCCGGACGGCTTCCTCGACGGCGATCTCGTCGAAAGGATTCATGCTCATCTTCGCATTGGCGATGTCCACGCCGGAGCCGTCCGCCTTGACGCGGACCTTCACGTTGTAGTCCACCACCCGCTTGACCGCGACCAATACCTTCATAGCCTCACCTTTGCGCGAGCGCGTCGAGCGAACGGGCCTGTGCCGCCTCGTACAGCGCGATTTCGTCCAGCACCGGCGCCCCCAGGGCTTGCTCGAACGCCGCTTGCGCGGCGTTGCCGGCATAGCTGCGTGGTCCGGTTTCGCCCAGGTTCGACTGGAAGATGCCCGCGGCGCTTACCGGCAGGAAGTCTTCGTAGACGATGGGATCGGCCCGGACCAGGCCGCGCTCGATTTGCGTCTCCAGGGGCAGGCGCGCGCTGACGCCGTCCCGGTTGCCCCGGCCGGTGCGCGCATAGCGGAAGAAAGCCAGCCCCTCGCGCCGCAGCGTGGGCAGATCGTCGGGGAAGTCCTTGAACGCGCCGGCCAGCCGGCCGGCGTAATCCTGCCCCGACGCGCCGCGCCGGGCGCGCGCCAGCAGCGCGTCATAGCGCGCGCGGCCCTTGCGGGTCAGCGCCACGCCGCGCTGCTCGATTTCGCCGAAGCGGGCGGTATGGGTGCCCGGCGCCCGGATGTCCTCGCCCGCGAAGGCGATGCGCTCCTCCAGCGCCTTGAAACTGGTCTGCCTGAGCAGCAGCGCCACCTTGCGCGGCGGCGGCCCTTCGATCACCGTCTTGGCGGCGATGCCCCGCGCCGGCATCGCCGCCTGCACGGCATCGATGTCCAGCGTGCGCGGCGTCAGGTGATTGATGTGCGGTCCCTTGAAGCAGACGACGTCGGCAACCAGGCGATGGGCATCGTGCAGCCTGGCGTAGGTCGCCTTGTCCACCGTGGCCGCGCTGTGCCAGCGGAAGGTCTGCAGCGCCTCGGCCACCAGTTCGTCGGCCTCGGTTCCGGCCAGCCCGCCCTGCCCTTCCGCCCGCTCGACCAGGGCCAGCAGACGGGGGGTGAAGATCCGGCGCCGTTCCAGGATTTCCGTCGCGACCCGGCGCAGGCCGGCATCCTCGATCAGATCCAGGCGCAACAGCGACGTGAACACCCGGAACGGATTGCGCGCCAGGGACGAGTCGTCCACGGGGCGAAAGGCGGTGGCGTGCACGGGCACGCCCGCGATCGACAGATCGTAGTAGCCGACAGGCTGCATGCCCATGACGGCGAAGACGCGCCGCATCGTGGCGAGCTCCCCGGCGGAGCCGAGGCGAATCGCGCCATGGCGCTCGACACCCAGGCGCTCCAGCTCTCCGGCGCGCGCCAGGCGCTCGCGCAACGACGGATCGCGCCGCAGCGCGGCGGCATTGACGTCCGCGACTAGGTCGAGCAGCGCGCCGTACTGCGGTACCTCGCGCCGGTACATTTCCGACATGCGGCGGGAGAACCGGGTGCGGATCTCGTCGCCGTCGGCGAAACCGGTTGTTTCCATGGGATCTAGCGCGAACGCACGTATTCCGCGGCGGCGTCGCCCGCGACCCGCCCGAAGACGGAGCCCGAGATCAGGCCGCTGCCGCCGGGGTAGTTCGAATAGAACAGTCCCCCCACCATCTCGCCGGCCGTGTAGAGGCCCGGGATGACGCGCGCATCGACGTCCTCCACTTCGGCACGGGCATTGATCTTGAGCCCGCCGAAGGTGAACGTGATGCCGGTGGTGACCGGATAGGCCTCGAACGGACCTTCGTCGAGGGTATTGGCCCAGTTCGACTTGTTCAGGGCAAGGCCTTCCGTGCAGCGCCCGTCCTTGCTGTTCGGGTCGAATGCGCGGTCGGTGCGGACCGCCGCGTTGTACTCCCGTATCGTGGCCAGGAACTGCTGGGGGTTGACCCCTTCCAGGCTCTCGGCCAGCTCTTCCAGGGTGTCGGCGCGCACCTTGGTCACGCTGCGCAGCCGGTATTCGTCGCGCAGCAGATGCAGCACCTTGCCGTCGAACACCTGGTAGGCCAGTTGCTTGGGTTGGCGCGCCAGCGCCAGCCCGCATTCCACATAGGTGTACATGCGGAAGTCGTAGCCTTCGTCGAAGAAGCGCTTGCCTTCGGCATTGACCAGCACGCCGAACGGGTAGCTGTGCTTCTGGAAGGCATCGCCGAACTTGAGGTCGCCATAATTCGGCGCGTTCAGGTCGCCCGCGACCACGTGGCAGCCCGACCAGTTGCCGACCGGCAGCGCGCCGGCGTCGATCGCCATGCGCAGTCCGTCGCCGGTGTTGAAGCGCGACCCGCGCACCTTGGCCAGGTCCCAGCCCGGCCCCAGGTAACGGGCGCGCCATTCCGCGTTGGCCTCGAAGCCGCCACAGGCCAGGATCACCGCGTGGCTTTCGATATCCTGGGTCTTGCCGTCGATGCGGGCGCGAACGCCGTGGACGCCGCTGTCGTCGGCCAGCAGGGACAGCGCGCGGGCGTTGTAGCGCACGTCGACGCCACGATCTGCGACCAGCTTGTAGAGCGAGTCGACCAGGCCCGCGCCGCCCCCCACCACCTCCACCACGACCCCGCCGGAGAACTTGAAGCGGCCGCCCATCTTGTAGGCCTGCTTGCCGTACTTGGGCACGTAGCGCAGCCCCAGCGAACGCAGCCAGCACACGGTGTCGAAGCTGCGCCTGACCAGGACCTCGGCCAGGTCGGGATCGCTGCGGAAATCGGTGACGCGGAAAAGATCGTCGAAGAAATCGTCCTCGGTGTAGGCGCCGAAGTCGGTGTTCTGCTTCTCGTCCTCGGTCAGGTCGGGCACGACCTTCAGCAGGTCGTCCACGCCGTTGAAGGCGAAGCGCATCGAACCTTCGGTGAAGCGGCTGTTGCCGCCCCGCTCGTCCTCGGGCGCCCGTTCGAGCACCATCACCGAGACGCCGTGCGCGCGTGCCGCCAGCGCCGCGCACAATGCGGCGTTTCCGCCGCCGACGATCAGCACATCAGTCTGGATAGCCATCCTCGCTCCCTAGCCGGTAAGTGTGTGGGCCGTTCAGGCCGGCAGCATGTCGAGGGCCGAGCCGCTGCGGATGATGTCCTTGTCTTCCTCGGAAATGCCGGGGTGGTCGTGCAGGAGCTGGACGTCCTTGTACTTCATGCGGCCGCCCGGATCGTCGTGCGGATAGTCGGTGGCGAACAGGAACTGCGAGGCGCCCAGGAACGCGATGGAATCCGGCAGTTCGGGTTCTTCCGTCTCGATGGTGAAGAACAGGTTCTTCCGGAAGTAGTAGCTGGCGGGCTCCTTGTTGCGGCTTTCGTATTCCTCGACCGAGGTGATGCGCTTGCCGGCCGACAGGCGCTCGGCCCCCGGCTTGACGCGGCGATGGAAGCGAGCCTGCGCGTCCTCGTCCTCGTAGTTGAGCGGCGGCTTCACATAGGCCGCGTCGAAACGCTCCACCAGCGGCCTGATGAAGGCCGAACCGGCCTCGGTGAACACCACCTTCAGGTTGGGGCAATCGTCGAACAGTCCGCTGGTGCACAGCGACATCAGGCTGAGCTGGCCTTCTGCCGGCGACGCCACGTCCAGCCCGTCGCGCTGGAAGATGTTGAGGTTGCTGATGCGATGGCCGTGCTGGATGTTGTGCAGGACGATAGGCATGCCCAGCGCCTCGGCTCGCTTGAAGAAGGGCCACAGCTCGCGCCGGCTGCCCAGCGTTTCCGAGAACTGGTGCTCGCGCACGGGAAACACCTTGTCGACCGCGACCGACTGGAAGCCGTTCTTGCGGGCCCATTCCATTTCGGCGATGGCACCGTCCACGTCCTGCAGCGCGACCAGCGCGGAGCCGATCAGGCGGCCGGGGTACTTCTGCAGCAGATTGAGGATGGACAGGTTGTAGGAATGCGCCATCTGGCCGGCAAGCTCGGGATCCAGCGTGTAGTTGAAATAGATCGCCGAGAACTGCGGCAGCAGCAGTTGCTTCTCGATGCCCAGCTTGTCGTATTCCTCCAGGCGATATTCCATGTCGGTCAGCCCGACATGCCTGCCGCCGGCGCCGGGCGGCGGCAACGGCGTCGAGCCCTTGACGATGTAGTTGCCGGGGAAGCTCCAGTTCACCAGGATGCCCGCGTTGTCGAACTCGAATCTCGGCCGCAGGTCGGCGGTCTTGCCGGTGACATGGTCGTAGATGTCACGCGGAAGGATGTGGGTGTCCATGTCGATGATCATGTGCGGGCCCGCTGGGTGTAAGGGTGGGAGGGAAGAAAACGCTCGTGGCGATACGACGTATTGGCTGGGTAATTTACGGACAAGCGGCAAGACTGTCAATAAATTTGGAAAGCTGTTCTATTATTTAGAAAATCAGTATTGCGGGCGCCAAACCCGCGGAGTAGTCTGTTTCCAGCGCGTTTCGGCCAAGCGAGACGTTGCCCGAGAAACGATTGGACGAGACCCAGCCATGATCATCGATGCCGACACCCATTTCCTGCCTCCCGATGTCTACGACTACCTCGGACCGGAGTTCGAGGCGCTTCGCCCACGCCTGACCTGGGATGACGCCGGACTGCTGGTCGACGTCCAGTTCCCGGGAGAACCGCCGCGCGTCCCCGGAGCCACGCCGCTGCCTCCGCCGGGCACCGGTTCGCGCTACCGGGGCACCTACTACATCGAGGAGCGTCTGGCCGACTACGACAAGCTGGGCATCGAGAAGCAGTTCCTGTTCCCCCAGCTCACGGCGACGGTGTTCTCCTACCTGGTCGAACCTCGCCTTGCCACGGCCATGGCCCATTCCTGGAACCTGTCCATCCTGAACCTGCTCAAGCGCTATCCCGACCGCCTCATCGGCGGCGCCCTGGTCGCGCTGCAGGACGTGGACGGCGCCATCGCCGAGATGGAGTGGGCCGCCGCCAATGGTTTTCGCGCCGTGATCATGGACAAGGTCTTTCCGGTGCACGAGCACTGCTATTCCGATCCGCTGGGCAACCATCGCGAACTCTGGCCCTTCTTCAAGCGGGCCGAGGAACTGGGCATGCCTTTGTTCCTGCACAACATCCAGCACGGCCACCGCATCACCAACCTGCTGAACTATCAGTTCAACGGACTGGACGTGCTGGCGCCGCAGGAAGGCCAGATGAGCCTGGTCTCGCTCGTCACGAGCGGACTGCTGGATGACTTCCCCGATCTGAAATTCGTCTTCACCGAGGCCGGCGTCGGCTTCATCAAGCCGCTGGTCTCGCACCTGGACTCGGTCTTCAACAACGAGATCGTCGACTACGAATCCGAAGACGCCGCGCCGCGCTTCAACTACCGCAAGCTGGAAGGCGGCAAGCGCATCGTCTCGGTCGACGACTACAAGCCCAAGAACAAGCAGGCGCCCAGCCACTACTTCAGGAAGAACCTGTTCTTCACCATCGAGACCGAGGAAGCGGAACTGCCCGAAGCCGTCAACCTGTTCGGCGCCTCGCAGTTCCTGTTCGCCACCGACTATCCGCACGACGACCCGGGCGGCCGCATGAAGTACAAGGACGTCCAGCTCCTGGCCGCCAACCCGGACATCTCGGACGCCGACAAGGCGCTGATCCGTTCGGGCAACGCCGAACGGCTGCTGGCGCCCGTCCGGCCCGCGGCCGCCTGAGCGCCGCCGCCATGTCGCCCGACACGCTCTCGGCCCGGCTCGCCGCCCACGTCATCGACACCCCCTGGGACGCGCTGCCGCCGGCGGCCGTCCTGGCCGCCAAGCACATGGCGCTCGACACCCTGGCCGTGGCCTGGGCCGGCACCTCCGCGCCGGGCATCCCGCCCGTGCGCGAAGCGCTCATCGACGAAGGCGGCAAGCCGCAAAGCGCCGTCTGGGCAACCAGCGCGAAGATTCCCGCCCGCTCCGCCGCCTTCCTGAACAGCGCCGCCGCCGCGGCGCTGGACTTCGACGGCATGCGGGCCTCCGAACGCGGCAGCGTGCATTCGGACAGCGTCGTGCTGCCGGCCGCGCTGGCGGTGGCCGAACAGCACGGCGCCACGGGCCAGGAACTGGTGGCGGCGCTGGTCCTGGGCAACGACATCGTCACCCGCCTGGGCGCCGCATCGGCGCTGCCGCACCGGGGGTGGTACCAGACCTCGATCTACGGGATCATGGGCGCCGCCGCGGCCGCGGCGCGCCTGATGAAGCTCGACGCCGAACAGACCATGCACGCCTTCGGCATCGCGGTGAACCAGGCCTGCTCGACGCAGTTGCCCAATATCGAACGCAGTCTGGTCAAGCGCTACTCCTCGGCCTTCGCCGCGCAGGGCGGCGTCCTGGCCGCGCTGCTGGCCGCGCGGGGAATCACCGCCGCGCGCCAGGCATTCGAAGGCCGGTTCGGGTTCTACGAGCTGTACCAGCCGGGGGAACCCGACCGGCTGCTGGATGGCCTGGGCGTGTCCTATCCGCACGTGGAAACCGGCGTGAAGCGTTTTCCGAGCTGCGCCTGCAACCACACCGCGATCGAGGCGGCGCTGCAACTGGCGCGGGAACATCCGGTTCAGTCATCCGGGATCGCGGACCTGGACGTCACCATCTCTCCCTACGTCCATCGCCTGGTGGGCGCGCCGTTCGATCCCTCCAGCGACCCACAGGTGGCCGCGCAATTCAGCGTCCAGTATTCGGTCGCCGCGGCCATGCTGCGCGGGCGCTTCGGCGTGGGCGACATCGAACCCGAAGCCGTGCTGGATCCGGCCACGCTTGCGCTTGCGCGCCGGGTAACGGTCCACGTCGACGAATCCTGGGGTAACGGCCGCGCCGCCACCGTCGTGGTCCGCCTGCATTCGGGAGAGCGGCGCGAACGCCACGTCGCCCATATCCCCGGGTCGCGGGAAGCGCCCCTGGCCGAGGCCGACCGCAGCGAGAAGGCGCTCGACTGCCTGCGGGCGGGCGTGCAGCCTCTGGACGGTGAACAGGCACAACGTCTGGTGGACCGGGTATTGGGACTGGACCGGCTGGCGAACGCCCGCGAGCTGCTGAAGGACCTAGCCTAGGACCTGCAAGGCCGGGTGATAGCCCAGTTCACGCGAGATGCGGACCGACACCTGCCTGAGTTCTTCGCCGAAGCGGATCAGCTTGGTTCGCGGCGTGCGTTCCTTCAACGCCGAGATGCCGACGGCCGCCACGCCTTCGCGAAAAGCCGTATGGACGGGCGCGGACGCGCCGCATACGCCTTCGTGCCACTCGCCGTCATTCGTGGCGTAACCCTTCTTGCGTACCTCGTCGAGCACCTTGCGCAGGTCGGCCTCCTTGGTCACCGTGCGCGGCGTGTATTTCTCCAGCGGCGCCGCGAGATATTCATCGGCCAGCGCCTGGTTGTACGCCAGCAGCACCTTGCCCGACGCGCTGCAATGCAGGGGCGCCGCGCTGCCGATGGAGGCATAGGTGCGTATGGGATGCTTGCTGGCGATCACGTCCAGATAGACGACGGCGCCGCTGCTCATCGATGCCAGATAGACCTGTTCGCCCGTGGCCTCGCTCAGGCGCCGAAGATGGGGCTTGGCGATCTGGACAAAGTCCAGCCGGCTGAGCAGCATGCTGCCCAGTTCCCAGATCTTGAGCGTCGGGAAGTACTCGCCGCTTTCCAGCTGCTGCACGTAGCCGGTCTCGACCAGCGTGGTCAGGATGCGGTGCGCGTTGCTCTTGGTGATGTCGAGCTTCGCGGCGAGCGCGCTGACCCCGATGGATTTTTCGATGCGGCACATGTGTTCGAATGCGCGCAGGGTCTTGGCGGCGGTCTTGTCCAAAGCGATACGACATCGGGGGTTGAACGTGGAACGACTATAGCATGGGGGTCAATTCAAAGAACGTGATTTCATATATTGGAATCGGCAGGCTCCCCTGCGGGTTCAGGCGAATTCCACCATCTCGAAGTCCACCTTCCTCACCCCGCAGTCGGGGCAGGACCAGTCGTCCGGGATGTCGGCCCAGCGGGTTCCCGGCGCGATGCCTTCGCCCGGCAGGCCCGCGGCCTCGTCATAGATGAAGCCACACGTGATGCACAGCCAGGATTTGAATCCCGCATCTGCCGGCTGATTCATTGCCTATCTCCGATTCGATCAGTAGTCGGGTCATCGCAGCAGCTCCGCCGCCGAGCGGCAGGTCTCCAGCGTGTTCAGTCTGTCGAAAAGCGCGCGGGCATCCAGCGGCAGGCCGGACCACAGCGCGCAATCCTCGAATTTCGTCCACAACGCGTCGGCCGAGAGCGGCGCCTGGGGATCGCCGCGCGCGTGGCGCACGTGCTCGCTCTCGATCGCCTCGCCAGCGGCGGTCTCGACGCGCACCAGGTCGTACGGCGCATAGCCCGACGTGCCCGGCATTTCCTCGGATTCGATCTCGATGGCCACGCGCGGCACCAGGCGCTGGATCGGTTCGCTCAGCACGAATTCGTCGACCAGGTCGCGCAGCCCCACCCTGCCCGCCACCAGCGCGCAGGCCAGGGCGAACTCGATGCTGAACTTCGCGTCGATGGCCGTGCGGGGCCGGTGATTCTTCAGGATCACCGAGTGCGACGGACTGAACCGCACGGTGATCGCCTTGACGGCGTCGGCCTCCAGCCCGCGATCGCGGACGAGCCCGAGCATGGCATCGATCGCGCGGTGCGCGCGGTAGCAGACCGGGTACTGCTTGATCGCCAGGCCCTGTTCGACCAGGCGCCAGCGCGCGGGGGGCAGCGACGGCGCGCGCTCGCGGTCGATCTCGCCCGCGGGCGACAGCGCGCCCAGATAGCCCTGTTCGTGCTCGATCGCGTCCGGCGCGGCCGTCAGCCCGGCGGCCGCGAAACGCGCGGCAAGCAGGCCGCAGGCCGCCGCCTTGCCCGCATGCATGGGCTTGGTCATGAAGCCCAGGTTCGCCATCACCCCGCTGGCCTGCGAGGCCGCGATGCCCAGGGCGTGCGCCGCTTCCCGCGCCGTCGCCCCGCGCAGGGCCGCGCAGGCCGCCGCCGCGCCCATGGCGCCGAAGACGCCGGTCGGATGCCAGCCCTTGCGCTGATAGTTGCCACTGTCGCGCGAGATCAGTTCGCCCCAGGTTTCGAACCCGGCCGCATAGGCCCGCAGCATGTCGCGCCCGCTCGCGCCCACCGCCTCGGCTTCGGCCAGGATGGCCGGCACCAATACCGCGCTCGGATGGCTGCCCTTGAGCGCCACGTCGTCGTAGTCCAGCACGTGGGCGGCGGTGCCGTTCACCCAGGCCGCGACGTGCGCGGGCGCCCGCGCCGGACCGAAGCAGATCGACGAGCCGCCTCCGGCGGTGTCTGGCGCGAACCCTTTTCGGACCGCTTCGACGGCCGACTCGGCCGAGCCGGCCAGCATCACGCCCACGCAGTCGGCGATGCCCTGCTTGGCAATGGCCACGGCCGCCTCCGGGATGTCCTCGTACCGGAGGTTCGCGACGAAATCGCCCAGCGCGGCGGTCAGCGGCGCATGCGTCACGACGTGAGCTCCGCCAGCTCCTTGCCGGTCAGCCAGGGCGTCTCGGCCTCGAGCTTGCGTTCAAGGGCATCGCGCATCTGGGCGAACTCGCCCGTGGCCGCGATGTCGTCGATGCCGCCCAGCATGCGCTCCTTGCGGGCCGGCTCGATCTCGAAGCGGTATTGCCTGCCCGCCGGATCGGTCACCGTCTGGCTGGGCAGATCGATGGTGATCTCGGCCCCCGGCTCGGCCGCCAATTGTTCCAGCAGCCCGCGCACCGCGTCCTCGGGCAGCACGACAGGCAGCAGCCCGTTCTGGTAGGCGTTGCTGGCGTAGAACGGCCCGAAGCTCGGCGCGATCACGGCGCGGATGCCGAAATCGACCACGGCATAGACCGCCCCTTCGCGCGTCGAGCCGCAGCCGAAGTTCGGCCCCGAGACGATGATGCGCGCCTGGGTATAGGGCTCGCGATCGAGCAGGAAGTCGCCCTTGAGCTTGCCCGCGGCGTCGTAGCGGTCGTTGTAGAACAGGAAGCTGCGGTACCCCACCGTCAGGGGCTTGCGCAGGAAACGCTGCGGAATCAGCATGTCGGTGTCGACGTCGGCGCGGTCCAGCGGCGCCGCGATGGCGGTCAGGCGGGTAAACGGCTCCATGCGGGATCTCCTAGCCCAGGTTGCGAACGTCGGTCAGCCTGCCGGTCACGGCGGCTGCGGCCGCCATCGCCGGGCTCATCAGGTGCGTGCGCACGCCGCGCCCCTGCCGGTTCTCGTAGTTGCGCGGCGACGTCGATGCGCAACGCTCGCCCGGCAGCGCGAAGTCGCCGTTCGACCCGACGCACATCGAACAGGCCGAATCGCGCCATTCGAAACCGGCTTCCTTAAAGATGCGGTCCAGCCCCGCCGCCTCGGCGCGGCGCTTCACGTCGGTCGAGCCCGGCGACACCATGGCCGGCACGACCGCGTGGCGGCCCTTCAGGATCTCGGCGGCCGCGGCCAGGTCCTCGAAACGGGCGTTGGTACACGAACCGATGAAGACGCGGTCCACGGCCACGTCGGTGAGCCGCATGCCCGGCTCCAGCTGCATGTAGGCCAGCGCGCGTTCGTAGTGGCCGCGCTGCTTCTCGGTGGCTGCTTCGTCCGGGTGCGGCACCCGCGCGCTGATGGGCAGCGCGTGCTCGGGCAGATTGCCCCAGGTGACCATGGGCTCGATCCGCGAGGCATCCAGGGCAAGCTCCTGGTCGAAGTGCGCGCCGGGCTCGGTCGGCAGTCCGCGCCAGAACGCCAGCGCCTGGTCCCAGTACTCGGGCGGGGGGGCGTACTGGCGTCCCTTCAGGTAGGCGAAGGTGGTCTCGTCGGGCGCCACCATGCCGGCCCTCGCGCCCATTTCGATCGACATGTTGCAGATCGTCATGCGCTCGTCCATCGTCATCCCGCTGATGGCCGGCCCCGCGTACTCGATGACGTGGCCCGTCCCGCCGGACAGCCCCACCCTGCCGACAACCGCCAGGATCACATCCTTGGCCGCCACGCCCCGGGACAAGCTTCCCGCCACGGTGACCCGCATCGTCTTCGGCTTGCGGAACCAGAGCGACTGCGTCGCCAGTATGTGCTTGATCTCGGACGCCCCCACGCCGAAGGCCAGCGCGCCGAACGCGCCTATGCTGGTCGTGTGCGAATCCGCCGCCGTCGTGATCATGCCCGGCTGCACCAGGGCCAGTTCGGCAGCGACGACGTGCATGATGCCCTGGCGCGGATCGGTCATGCCGATCAGCGGCACGCCGAAATCGCGGGCGTTCTGTTCGAGCTGTTCGATCATTCTCCGGATGTCCGGATCCTGGATGGCCACCACGCCCGCTTCGCGATGCTGTGTGGGCGCGTAGTGGTCGGCGATCGCGAACTGCTTGAGCGGGCGGTGGATCTTGCGGTTCTCCAGCCGCAGGCCGTCGAAGGCATAGAACGGCCCTTCGTGCACGAAGTTCCGGTCGATGTAGATCAGCGACTCGCCACCCTCGCGCTCGGTGATGACGTGGCGGGCCCAGATCTTCTCGAACATGCTGCGCGGGCGCTGCGCCGCGCGCGTGGTGTCAACCATGAAGTGCTCCTTGCGGCGGGTGCTCAATCGCCCCGGATGCCGGTTTCCCGGATGATCTTTCCCCACTTGTCGGTCTCGCTCGCAACGAAGCGCCGAAACTCGTCGGCCGGCATCACCGACGGCTCCGCGCCCGCGCTCTTCAACTGCTCGATGAACTTGTCCGACTTGCCGACCGCCAACAGCGCCTGCTCCAGCTTGTCGCGGATATCCTTGGGTGTCTTGGCTGCCACCATGAAGCCGTACCAGGACCCCGCGTCGTAGCCCGGCACACCCGCCTCGGCAATGGTCGGCAGGTCGGGCAGCATGGGCGTGCGCTGGGCGCCGCTGGTGGCCAGCGCGCGCAGCTTGCCGTTCGCGCCGCCGTTGATGAAGGGCAGCAGCGCCGGGATGGGGCCGATGGTCATGTCGACCTGCCCGGAGCTGAGATCGGCGATGGACGGCGCATTGCCCTTGTAGGGAATGTGCAGAATGTCGGTGCCGGTCATGCTCTTGAACAATTCCGTCGACAGATGGGTGGAGCCGCCCGGACCGCCCGAGGCATAGGTCAGCTTGCCGGGCCTGGCCTTGGCCAGGGCTACGAGTTCCTTCACGTTCTTCGCCGGCAAATTGGCGTTGACCACCAGCACGTTCTGCGTCGTCGCCAGCAGCGCGACGGGCGCGAAGTCCTTGACGGTGTCGAACTTCAGCTTCGAATACATCGTGGGCAGATAGGCGAACGACGAATTCACCAGCAGCAGCGTATAGCCGTCGGGCGATGACGCCGCGACCATCTCGTTGGCGATCAACCCGCCCGCGCCCGGGCGGTTCTCCACCACCACCTGCTGGCCCAGTTTGGCGCCCAGCCCTTCGGCCGCCACCCGCGCCACGAGATCGGCGGCCCCGCCCGGCTGGTAGCCGACGATGACGCGAAGCGGGCGGGTCGGGAAACCGTCCGCCACCGCCGAACCGGCGGTGATGCACAGACACCCGGCCGCGAGCCGGGCAATGCCTCGAATGCTCCTCATCTCCTCTCCTTTTCGCGCCTGGTCTACGCGCTTTGCTCGCCTATACGGTGGCGGTTCCGCCGCCATCCACGGGTAGGGTGATGCCGGTGATGAACGCGGCCGCCGGGCTGGCAAGAAACAGCACCGCGCCGGCGACGTCCCGGGGCTCGCCCAGGCGCCCCACGGGCGGCAGCTTCTTCGAGGCGGGCGAACCGACCCGGGCATTGCCCTGGACGATTTCCTGGTGGCGCGGGGTATCGATGGGACCGGGCGCGATGGCGTTGACCCGAACGCCGCGCGGCCCGTAGATATCGGCCACGCCCTTGGTCAGTACGTTGACCGCGGCGTTCGCGCAGCAACCGGGCAGGTGCGCCGGCGTCGGCTGGCGCCCGCCGCGTCCGCTGATGTTGACGATGGCGCCGGCGCCGCGCTCCGCCATCCCGGGCAGGACGGCCCGCATGGTCCGCATGTAGCCCAGCAGCTTGGCCTGCAGCACCGTATCCCAGTCCTCGTCGTCCAGTTCGAGGAAATCGCCGAAGACCGGCGCGGCGCTGCAATTGACGAGCAGGTCGATGCGGCCGCATCGACCCTCGATTTCCCGCGCGGCCGCATCGACCCGGGCGCCAGACCCCAGGTCGAGCGCGACCGCGCCCCGCGGCCAGATGCCGTCCGGTTCCCGGACCGGCCAGCGGCCTTCCACGCTGCGGGACGACACCACCACCCGGGCCCCGGCCTCGGCAAGCGCCGCGGCGATCGTCTGCCCCAGGGAGCCGGCGCCGCCGACCACCCAGGCGACGGCATCCTGCATGGACCGGGATGGCGCCGCGCTCATTCGGCCACCACGCCGGCCGTCTTGATCACCTTGCCCCACTTCACGGCATCGGTCTTGATCAGCGCCGCGAACTGCTCGGGCGTGTCCGGCGCGGCATCCAGGCCCAGCTCCGTCAGGCGCTTGCGGATCGCGGTGTCCTGCAGCGTCTGCACCAGCGCGCCGTGGAGCTTGTCGATCACCGCGCGCGGCGTGGCGGCCGGCGCCAGCATGCCGTACCAGGTATTGATCTCGAAGCCGGGCAGCCCCGACTCGCTGGCGGTGGGCAGGTCGGGAAACAAGGGATGGCGCTCTTCCGAGCAGACCGCCAGCGCCCTGAGCTTGCCCGACTGGATGTAGGGCACCGCGGCCGGAATGGTCTGGAACACCAGTTGCGTTTCGCCGGCCAGCACGGAGTTGAGCGCCTGGCCGCCGCTCTTGTAGGGCACGTGCGTCATCTTCACGTCCGCCATCATCTCGAACAGGGCGGCCGAGATGTGGTTGAAGCTGCCGATACCCGCGCTGGCGTAGTTCACCTGCCCCGGCCTGGCCTTCAGGTAGTCGATCAGTTCCTTGACCGATTTCGCCTTGATCGACGAATGCACCACCAGCAGGTTGGCGCTGGTGACCAGGCGCGTGATCGGCGCGAAATCGGCGATCGGGTCGAACGGGAGCTTGGCGTAGATGGCGCCGTTCATCGACTGTGTGCCCATGGAGCCGAGGAACAGCGTGTAGCCGTCCGGGTCGGCGCGCGCGACGTTGGCCGCCGCGATGTTGCCCCCGGCGCCGGGCCGGTTGTCGATGATGATGGGTTGCCCCAGCCGGGTGCCGAGTTGTTCGCCCAGCACCCGCCCCAGGATGTCGACGGTGCCGCCCGGCGCGAACGGGATCACGATGCGTATCGGTTTCGACGGATAGGCGTCCGCCGGCCAGGCCGGCCCCGCCGCCACCGCCAGCGCGATGGCCAGCATTCCCTGCAATCCGTGTTTCATGGTCTCTCCTCCGCCCCTATGGTCAGAACCGACCAAAGCTCCTCAAGCGTCTTGCCGGCGTCCAGGCGCCACAGCATGTCGAGCGCGCGGCGCGCGCTCGCCTCGTCCAGACGACGGCCGGCCAGGCGCAGAAACTTCCCCTCGACCTCGGCATCGTCCATGGGATTGGCGGCATGGCCGCGGGGGTAGTCGACCGTCGCGACGTGGCGCATGCCGCCATGCGTCACGATTTCCAGGCGACAGGGGACGAAGGCCGGAAAGCGCGCGCTCAGGTCCAGGTCTTCCTCGACCGTCAATCTGGCCGCCAGCGCGTGGATGCGCTCGTCCGCCAGCCGCTCGGGCTCGAAGACGGCGTCGCTGAAATCGCCGTCGATCAGGGCCGCCGAGATCATGTAGGGCAGGCTGTGATCGGCGGTCTCGCGCGTGGTGGGCCGCCATTTCTCGGGCTCGTGGCCGACCTCGCTCCAGGCGAAATGGTAGGTGTGCAAGGTGATCCGCGCGATGTCGGCATGGGATACCTTGCGGGCCAGCTCGAGCGCCGCCGTGATCGGCGACTGCGCATGGAACTCGGCCAGGAAACGCTTGAGGTGTGCCTGGCCGATGCGAAAGTCCGCGCCCCGCGCGGCAAGGTCGGGCAGCTCGAAGCCGCCGACCAGTTCGCGCAGGCCATGCGCGCCCTCTATGGCCTGTTCCGGACCGGTCAACCCCTCGCGCGCGAGCAGGGCCGCGAACAGGCCATTGCGCGCCGCGTTGCCGGCGGCGCAGCCCTTCCATTCGGACAAGGCGCCCCGGCGGGTGGCCTCCAGCGCGAGGTTGGGGGTCACGGCCAGCGCGATCGCCTGCGCGGTCCGCCCCGCATCCAGCCCCATGACGTTGCAGGCGCCGGCGGCGCCGGCCACCGCCGTGTAGAAGACATGGTCGAGGCCGCGCTCGCGCATGTTGACCGCGCGAAACAGCGCCGCGTATACCTCGTAGGCCGCCACGATGGCCGTGATCGCGGCGCGGCCATCTGCCTTGGCTTCCTGGGCGGCGGCCAGTACCGCCGCCATGACGTCGCTCGGATGGCCGCCCCCGCCTGGAAAGGTGTCGTTGCCGTCCAGATAGCGGATCATGACGCCGTTGGCGAAAGCCGCGAGCTCGGGCAGCGTGCGCCGGCGCGTTCCCAGCACCGGGACTCCATCCGGCAGATCCACGCGGGCGGCCAGCCTGCGCGCGATACGCGAAGGCGGCGCGTCGCACGCGGCAAGGCCGCAGCCCAGCGCGTCGATGAGACGGCGCTTGCAATCGTGAACCACGCTCGCGGCCAGATGCTCGAAACGCAGTCCGGCGGCGAAATCCGCCAGGCGGGAAATGCTGGTGTCCATCGGCGCTCGTCCTGGCAAGGGATCCTGAAGCGTTACAGCACGCCGGCGAAGAACGCCGACATGTCGTCGATTTCCTCGATGCGGCGCACCCGTTCGATCAGCGTCTTCCTCGCGGCGGGGGCCAATGCGTCGCCGCCGTAGCCGAAGCAGGCATCGACCTTCGCGGCCAGTTCCTCGCCGCTGGGCGGTGCCTCCGCGCTCCACGGGAATTCATGCACCGTCCGCGACAGCCTGCCGTGCCGGGTCTGCATGGTGACGGTGGCGGGCGCGCGGGCACTCTTGTTGTCCTCGTCGACCACGACGGCGATTCGTTCCGTGATGGCGCGGATGGCCGGGTCGAGCACCGCGGCTTCCTGGATGTCGTCGATGGCGACCTTGCGGCGCAGCAGCGCGCTGGCCAGCGCGTAGCGAACGCTGAACTGCGCCGTCACCTGCGGATTGCCCGACGGATCGAACGGCGCCCCGACCAGCCGGTGCATCAACGGCGAGTGCACGACCTCGATCGCGCTCACATCCTCCGGCTTCAGATCGTGCTCCCGGATCAGGGCGAAGGCGGCGTCGAGCGCGGCATGGCTGCAGGCGCAGGTCGGATACTTCTTGAGATTGGTCTGCTCCAGCGCGAAGGACAGGCCCAGACCGTCGAGCACCTTGAGCGGATTGCCTTCCTGGTACAGCTGGAACAGGCCGAACCGGCCCTCGAAGGCTTCCCGCGGCGCGGTCACGCCGCGCGAGGCCAGCAGCGCCGAGAACACCCCGGCCCGCGCCGCGAAGGCCGATTGCAGCCGCTTGGTCAGGGCCTGTTCGATATTGGCCTGCTGGGTGCCCGAGGCCTGGCTGAGCGCGATGCCGAAGGCATGGGCGATGGCTGTCTCGTCCAGCCCCAGCAGGCGGGCGGCCGCGGCCGTGGCGCCGAACACGCCATAGATCGAGGTAGTGAACCAGCCCCGGTGCTGTCCGGTGATCGATCCTCCCAGCCGCGAGGCCAGGTCGGTCCCCAGCGCGTAGGCGACCAGGAACTCCTTGCCGCTCGTGCGCTGCCGTTGCGCCACGGCCAGGGCCGCCGGCAGCACGCAGACGTCCGCGTGCACGGTGTTCACGGCGTCATAGTCGAGCGCCGCGCCGAACAGGCTGTTCAGGAACGCCGCCGATGCGGCGGGCAGCTTCCCGCCATAGCCCCACACCGTGGCCTCGGGCGTGCCGCCATCGGCCGCGAGCAGTCCATGTGCCGCGGGCGCCCCCGGCGCATCGCGGCCGGCCCACGCACAGGCCAGCGTGTCCAGCATCAATCGCTTGGACGCCTCGACGGTGCTGGGCGGCAGCGCGCCGTGGCGCAGCCCGGCCACATGCGCGGCGATGCGCTGCGACACCGAGCGCGCGTCGGCGCTCGCCTCGTTCTTCACGATCGCGGAGTTCTGGCTCATGCGGATTCCTTTGCGGTCCTATTCAGCGGTGGGATAGCGGCGAAACCCGGCGTCGTCGTCGCGCCCGATCTGCGTCATCAGATCGACTTCCCAGGTCAGGTAGTCCTTCATCGCCTGGTCGCGGTTCTCGATGCGGTCGTGCACCTTCACCCAGACGTCGTCCGTGTCGTCGGTCAGCCGCGTCTCGCCTTCTTCCATGGGATGGCCCGCCGCGCGCCAGGCCTGGGTGCCGCCCTCCAGGACGCGGACGTCGCCGCCCGTGATCGCGGCGATCTCGGGCGCGGCCAGCGTGGCCAGGAGGCCGTCGGCCGAGGTCACGACGATGCAGCCACCCGCGGGCAGCCGGGCAAGATTGCGTGCGAGGTTGGCGCGGATGCCGTGCCAGGCCCCGGGAATGTGGCCGTCGCGATAGCGCGGCTTGGAATCGAGGTCGAGAATGCTCGCTCCTTCGATGGACAGCGCCGCGAGCGACCGGGGAGAAATCCTCTCGCACCGTATGCCGTCCAATCCCAGAACCTCGGCCGCCGGCGGCTCGCTCACCCATTCGCCGTACTGCAAGGCATCACGCAGCACGTAGACCTCGTTCCAGCCCATCTGCATCAGCCACGAGGCGGTCATGGTCGCGCGCACGCCATGGTCGTCGATCAGCACCAGGCGGGCATTGCGCACCGCCACATAGGTATCGGTCGTCTGCACGAGCTGGCCGCCGGGCGCCGAGACGCTGCCCTTCAAGTGACGGCTCGCATATTCTTCCGGGCTGCGCACGTCGAGCAGGTAGACGGTGCGCGCGTCGGCCTCGCGCCGGAATGCGTCGAGGCCGGCGGCGTCCAGGAAGCGGATGCCGAAGCGCCGGGCGACGCGTCGGGCCGATTCCCGCGCCTTGCGCAGGCCCGGCTCGGTCGGGGGCGGCGCCGTCCTGTCCTTGCCGTTGTCCACCGGAAAACCGGCCAGATGCCATCCCATCGTGCCGTTCTTCAAGGCGACGACGCGGTTGGGAATGCCGGCGTTGCGCAGCGACTGCGCGCCGATGATGCTGCGCGTGCGCCCGCCGCAGTTCACGACGACCAGCGTGGAATCGGACTTCACCAGATCGTGAATGCGGTAGGCCAGTTCCGCGCCTGGACAATCGATGGCGCCGGGAATGCTGACCTTGCGGTACTCGGCCAACGGCCGACTGTCGAGGATGACCATGTCATCGCCGCGGTCGACGCGTGCCTTGACGTCGGCGGCTTCCATGCGAGGGGTCTGGTCGTGCAGCTCGACGTACTCGCCGAAAGCCTTGCTGGGCACGTTCACGCCCGTGTACACCTCGTACCCGGCATCGACCCACGCTTGCAGGCCGCCTTCAAGCACCGAGACATCGCCATAACCGTACCGGGCTAGCGTTGCCGCCGCGCGTTCGGCCAGGCCCTCGCCGCCGTCCGTCACCACGATGCGCGTCGAGCGGCGCGGCACCAGCACGGGCATGCGGATCTCGAGCTGGGACAACGGCACCGGCGCGGCCAGGAACATGTGCCCCTTGGCGAACACGCCTTCTTCCCTGACATCGAGCAACGCGATCTCGCCGCCGTCGTGGAGCATGCGCTTCAGGGTTGCCGCATCGACGACGCCTTGAATCATGGACTGCTCCTCCTGATGGCGGGGAATACCCTCGGACGCGATGTTCGCGCAGCAAATCACGCACCCTCTGGCTGCGTAATGTACGGGTCAATCCGCGCGCATGTCAATTTTTTAGAAAAGCGTTCCAATATTTAGAAATACCAATTGCGCCATGAAGTTTCCGAAAGTAGCCTAGGCGACGCGATGCCTCGACACTCCATACGACGTTCCAAATAATTCAAGGGGACAACCATGAAAGCGATTGCCGTCGTAGCTGCCGTACTGGGACTTGCCACCGCCGTCCCCGCCTGTGCGGCGGGGTATCCCGACAAGCCGATCAAGATGCTCGTCGGCTTCCTGCCCGGAGGCGGCACCGACGTCACCGCCCGCCTGCTCGCCACCAAGCTGTCCGAGAAACTCGGACAGTCCGTCATCGTGGAGAACCGGCCCGGAGCGGGCGGGATGATCGCGACGGCCGCGGTCGCGCGTTCCGCGCCCGACGGCTACACCATGCTGATGGCGTCGGCGGCCGACGCCGCGCAACACCTGATGCACAAGGATCTTTCGTACGACCTGTTGAAGGACTTCGCGCCGGTCTCGCTGGTCGTCACCGTGCCGTTCGCGCTCGTCGCCAAGCCGACCCTGCCGGTCGAGAACGTGGCCGAGCTGATCGCACTGGCCCGCGCCCACCCCGGCGAGCTGCGCTACGCGTCGTCCGGCATGGGCAGCGCGGCGCACCTGTCCAATGAACTGTTCAACACCATGGCCAAGACCCGGATCGTGCACATCCCGTACAAGGGTGTCGCGGAAGGGGTCACGGCGGTCGCGTCCAACCAGATCGACATGGTGTTCGCCAGCTTTCCGTCCGTCATGGCGCTGGCCGCCGCCAAGAAGGTGAAGCTGCTGGCGGTCAGCACGCCGTACCGCACCGCCGTGATGCCCGACCTGCCCACCGTCGGGGAATCCGGCCTGCCGGGATACGCGCGCTACGGCTGGTATGGGGTCGTGATGCCGAAGAACGTGCCGCCCGAGGTCGTCGATCGCATGAACGCCGCCATCGTCGCGGTGGTCGGCGCGCCGGACGTCAAACAGGCGTTCATCAAGCAGGGGCTGGAGCCCAAGAGCACGACGCGCGAGGAGTTCGCGGGCTTCCTGAAGGACGAGGTCGAGCAGGCGACGGAACTGGCCCGCGCGTCGGGGCTGGAGGCCGCCCGCTAAGACACCGAGGCGCGCGGCTGGCCGTCTCGCGCCACCACTTTCCCCGGATTCATGATTCCCAGCGGATCCACCGCGGCCTTGATCGTACGCATCAGCGCAATCTCGGCGGCGGAACGGGAATAGTGCAGGAACGGCCGCTTGTGCAGCCCGACGCCGTGCTCGGCGGCGATGGAGCCGCCTCTTGCCTGCACGCAGCCGTAGACCGTTTCCTCGATCTCGTGCACCGGCAGCGGCCGGTCGTCCACCTGCACGATGAAGTGGACGTTGCCGTCGCCGGCATGGCCGAAGGCGATGTTGCGCAAGGACGGCCAGCGCGCTCGCAAGCGCTCGCGGCAGGTTTCGACGAAATCGCCGATCTGCGCCGTGGGCACGCTGATGTCGAACCCCACGCGCGCGCCGAGCGCAGGCAGGAAGTCGCTGCCGGATTCGCGCAGTTCCCAGAAGGACTGGGTGTCGCGCAGCGACTGCGCCAGCGCGGCGTCCTCGACCAGCCCTTCCTCGACGGCGGCCTCGATCAGGGAGGTGAACTGATCGGCGTCCTGCTCCGGCTCGAAGCCCGAGGACTCGATCAGCAGATAAAGCCCGTGGCCGTGGGCCAGAGGCGCGGCACCGCGTCCCTGCCGGGCGGCATGCGCCAGCGCGAGTTCGTAGAACTCGGGCCACATCAACTCGAACGCCGACAGCGCCGGGCCGAGCCGCGTGCGGGCCAGGCGCAGCAGCCGGCTGGCGGCGGCGTAATCGGCCAGCGCGCACAGCGCGGTGTTCTGGCTGGCGGGCCGGGGCGCCAGGCGCAGCACCAGGCGGGTGATGACGCCCAGCGTGCCCTCGCTGCCGATGAAAAGCTGCTTCAGGTCGAAGCCGGCATTGTTCTTCTGCATCCTGTTGAGCGAGGAAACGACGGTGCCGTCAGGCAGCACCGCTTCCAGCCCCAGGACCAGGTCGCGCATCATGCCGTAGCGCAGTACGCGGTTGCCGCCCGCGTTGGTGGCGGCGTTGCCGCCTATGCTGCACGAACCGCGCGCGCCGATGTCCAGCGGGAACATCCAGCCGGCCGCGTCGGCGGCCTCCTGCACGCGCTGCAAGGGTGTGCCGGCCAGCACGGTCAGGGTGCCGGCCTGGGCGTCGGTTTCCTCGATGCCCTGCATGCGCTGCAACGACACCAGCACGCTGCCGCGCACCGGCGTGGCGCCGCCCGACAGGCCCGTCAGGCCGCCCTGCGGCACGACGGGTACGCGCAGCCGGGCACAGCAGGCCAGCAGGCGCGCGACCTCGTCGGTCGTGCGCGGCAAGGCCAGCGCCAGCGGCTGGTCTTCGGGCCCCGCCGCCACCACCCAGTCGCGCAGGTGGCGCTCGGGGATGTCGGCCGCGGCGCGGACGACCTCGTCGCCCAACGCCGCGCGCAGTTCGTCCAGCGCCCGCATCAGTGTCGGCATCTGGACATCAGATGGCGACCCTGTTGGCGGACTCGTGCCAGGGGATCATCACCTTGCGCAGCGAGCCGACGGCGAAATACAGCGAGAAGCCGATGGCCGCCAGCAGCAGTACGACCGCGAACAGCGTGTCGACTTCCAGCTCCTGCAGCTTGATGGTGGCCAGGTAGCCCAGGCCGCGCGTGCCGGCCACGAACTCGCCCACCACCGCGCCGATGATGGCCAGCACGATGGCCATTTCCATCCCGGTCAGGATGTAGGGCAGCGAGCTGGGAATGACCAGCAGCCGGAAACGCCGCGACTGCCTGGCGCGGCCCACGGTGAACACCTCGGACAGCCCGCGGTCCACCGATTTGGCGCCCAGGTAGCTGTTGGCGAACACGGGGAAGAAAGCCAGCACCGCCGAGACGATGATCTTGGACTCCAGCCCGAAGCCGAACCACAGGATGAACAGCGGGATCAGCGCGACCTTGGGCGTGACCTGCAAGGCGATCACGAAGGGCTTGAACACCGTGTCGAGGATGGCGACGCGGCCCAGGAGCTGTCCGACGACGGTGCCGAACACGATGGCGAACAGGAAGCCGCCGAGGCACTCGGTCAGCGTGATGCCCAGGTGGTAGTAGGTGTCGGTGGAACCGAGCAGGCGGAACAGGGCCACCACCACCAGTTCGGGCGCCGGCAGCACCAGCGGCGAGACGTCGAAGAAATGCACGTATCCCTTCCAGATCAGGAAGAAGGCCACGACGGCGGATACTTGTAGCGCGAGTCGTTTCATGTCGGGTCAGAGCTCCAGCTTTTTCCGGATGTCGCTGCACAGCTTGCCGAACTCGGGCGAACCCAGGGCTTCCGTGCGGGGACGCGGCAGGTCGATCTTGAATTCGGCCACCACGCGGCCGGGGCGGGCCGACATGACGATCACGCGATCGGCCAGGTGCACGGCTTCGCTGATCGAATGGGTGATCAGCAGCGCGGCGAATCCCTGTTCGGTCCAGATGCGTTCGGTATCGGCCGTGATCTGTTCGCGCGTAAGCGCGTCCAGCGCGCCGAACGGCTCGTCCAGCAGCAGCAGTTCGGGATCGGTGAACAGCGCGCGCGCCACCGAGGCGCGCTGCTTCATGCCGCCCGACAGCTCGGCCGGACGACGCTTCTCGAAGCCGGTCAGGCCGACCAGCTTGCACAGCGCGAGCGCGCGGTCGATGTCGGCGGCCGAGGCCCGGCCCTGCATGAGCCGCGGCAGCATGATGTTCTGCTCGATGCTGAGCCAGGGCAGCAGGCGGTGGTCCTGGAACGCCACGCCCATGCGCGGCGCCTGGCCTTCCCGGCCCCAGTCGATCCGGCCCTCGGTGGGCTCTTCCAGGCCGCACAGGATGCGCAGCAAGGTCGACTTGCCGCAGCCCGAGGGTCCGACGATGGCGACGAACTCGCCCGCGCCGATGGACTGGCGGATGCCCTCCAGGGCCTGGACGGTACCCGACTTGGTGTCGAAGCGCTTGGACACGCCATCCACGCGGACCACCGTTCCGCGGCTGGCGTTCAGCGCATGCACGTTACCGGCCGGCGGTACCGCGCGCACGATGTTGTCAGCCATTGGCGGCCTCCCAGATGTCGTTGGTGTACAGCGGCTTGGTCGTCGGCTGCTTGAGCAGGCCGGCCTGGCGCAGCAGCGACTCGCCCTCGGTCCACTGCGCTTCGTTGCAGCGCAGGACCTGCTTGGGGTTCGCGGTCGCCCACAGCTCGCGGTTGGCGCGCATGTCGGCCAGCGCGATCGGCGTGTTGTCCGACCCGGGGATATCGTACTTGCCACGCATCAGGGCCACGGCCTTTTGCAACGCCGCGTCGTCCATCGCGATCAGTTCCTGGGCCGAGCGATAGGCGGCACGCAGGAAGGCCACGAACGCGTCCTTGTTGGCGGCCAGTTCGGCTTCCTCGGCCAGGTAGACCTGCCCCGGCACGCCGTCGTCCATCTGCATGGTGGAGACGGGGAAGTTCTGCGCGGTCAGCCGGATGGCCGAGCTGGCATTGCCCAGGAAGCCTTGCACGCGCTTGGACTGGATCATGCCGAAGGAGGCGGCGGAATCGGCTACCCGCTCGCGGCGCACCGACTTGGGATCGACCTTGGCGCGCATCAGCATCAGGTCCAGCGTGGCTTCCATCGAGCCGCCGGCCGACTGCACGCCGATGACCTTGCCCGCCAGGTCTTGCGGCGTGCGGATCGGGGCGTCCTTGGACGAGATCACCGCGAACGGCGAACGCTGGGCGATGGTGGCAATGGCGATGACCGGGGCGTTGCTGTTGACGCGCGCCATCATATAGTTGGCGCCGCCGGTGCGGCCGGTCTGCACCTGCTTGGCAGCGGTCAACTGCACGACCTGGGCGGCGCCGCGTCCGGCCTCGACCTTCAGGTCCAGGCCTTCCTTGGCGAAATGGCCGGCCACCGATGCGTACAGCACCGGCGAGAAGGCCAGCGAGAACGACGACGGCGTCAGGAAGGTCAGCTTGCCCTTGCCCTGGGCGTGCACCACGGACACCAGGCCCGGCAGCGGCAGCAGCGTGGCGGCAGCGGCAGCAGCGCTGCCGAGGAATTCACGACGTTTCATGAAAGGACTCCAGTTGTGGCCGCCGGCCATTGCGGCGGCCTGGCCTGGCGCGGGAAGCATCCCGCCGGCATATGAGTGGGAGAAAACCGGAAGGGCCGGTTTGTACCATATATAAAACGATGATTTATATATGGCATAAATACATAGTAGGTCACACTTGGACACGGGTCTATGGGGTAAACCCGAATCAATCAGTCGCATGAATGATCGCCCGGTACCCGCAATCCGTTACCGACCTGACGCGGAGCTTGCCGCACCACCGGCCCGAGACCGACTAAAATCCCGGCCATGAATATCGTATTGAACGGGGAACCGCGCACCATCGAGGCAGCCTCCTCGGTGGCCGATCTGATCCAGGCGCTGGGCTACGCGGGCAAGCGCGTGGCCATCGAGCGCAACGGCGAGATCGTCCCGCGCAGCGCGCACCAGCACACCCTCATCGCCAATGGCGACCGGCTCGAAATCGTCGTCGCCGTCGGCGGAGGCTAGGATCACGATGAACATGACCACTCCTTCTCCCGCCCTGCCCATTCCGGCCGATCCGGCCCTGGCCGGCGGCGAACTGCCCAAGGCCACGCGGCCGGGCACCCACATCCGCAGCTTCGTCCACCGCCGCGGCCACATCACGCTCAGCCAGAAAGAAGCGCTCGAGACCCTGACCGACACCTGGTCCCTGCCCTACACGGACCGCCACATCTCGTTCGCCCAGGTGTTCGGCCGCGAGGCGCCCACCGTGCTGGAGATCGGCTTCGGCATGGGCGAGACCACCGAGCGGATCGCCCTGGCCCAGCCCGAGCGCAACTTCCTGGGCGTGGAAGTGTTCAACGCCGGCGTGGGCGCCATGCTCCGGCGCATCGAGGATTCGGGCCTGCGCAACGTGCGCATCGTCCAGCACGACGCGGTGGAAGTCATGCGCGACATGATTCCGCCGGCCTCGCTGGCGGGCGTGCACATCTACTTTCCCGATCCCTGGCCCAAGAAGCGGCACCACAAGCGGCGCCTGATCCAGCCCGCCTTCATCGAGCTGCTGGCCAGCCGGCTGGCGCCAGGCGCCTATCTGCATTGCGCGACCGACTGGCAGCCGTATGCCGAACAGATGCTGGAAGTGCTGAGCGGCGAGTCGCAGTTGTGCAATACCTGCGAAGGCTATGCCGAGCGCCCGGCCTGGCGGCCGCAGACCAAGTTCGAGACCCGCGGCCTGCGGCTGGGCCACGGCGTATGGGACCTGATCTTCGAACGCCCGCCCGCCTCCCGCTATTCTCCTCGCGCCGATGCCTGACCGCCACGCCCGGACCTGAAGGAACCGCGGCGATGATACGGTCCATCTCCCGGGGACTGGCGGTATTGCGCGCGATGAACGCGCGCATGCATTCCACGCTGGCGGACCTGCACCGGGACACGGGCCTGCCCAAGCCCACCGTCTTCCGCATCCTGGAAACGCTGCGGGATGAAGGCTATGTACGCGAGGTCGACGCCCGCGGCAGCTATCAATTGACCGGCAAGGTACGCGACCTGAGCGACGGCTGCTCGGAACGGCTGCTGATCGTGGACGCGGCCATTCCCTGCATGATCCGGACCACGCGCCGGATCAAGTGGCCGCTGGGGCTGTCGACCCTGGACGGCGACCGCATGGCCGTGCGCTACAGCACCATGCCCTACAGCCCCCTGGCCTACCTGCCCACCACGTACGGGCGCCGCCATCCGATGACGCAATCCTCGGTCGGGCTGGCCTACCTGGCCTTCTGTTCCGAACCCGAACGGCGCTTCCTGCTGCCCGAGGGAGCCCCGGCGGAACTCCAGGCCGTCCTGGACGCCACGCGGGCCCGCGGCTACGCGGTCCGGCAACCCACCGCGGAGTGGGAAAGCGCGACCTGCGCCGTGCCGGTGGCCGAGGACGGCGAACTGCTGGCCGTGCTGAGCATGACCACCTTCGGCTCCACGATGACCCGGGACTTCCTGGACCGCCACATCCCCATCCTGCGGCAGACCGCCCTGGAGATCCTGGCGGCCCATGCGCCGCTGCGGCACATGGATCAGGCCGACGAAGGCCCCAGCGCGCCGGTGCCGGCCAACGCCTCGATCTCTTCCGGCGAATAACCCGCCTCGGCCAGGATCTCGGCGCCGTGTTCGCCCAGCTTGGGCGCCGGCCGGGATGGCGCGTCGTCCCGGCCGCTCATGCGGGTGGGATCGGCCAGGTCCCACATCTTCCCCTCGGTGGGATGATCGACTTCGCGCAGCAGGCCGGAAGCCACGATGTGCGGATCCGAGCGCAGGCTGTCCAGCGTGTTGTAGGGCATGGCCGGAATGTCCGCTTCCTTCAGCAGGGCCAGCCACTCGGCGGTCGTGCGGCGAGCGATCGCCTCGGCCCGGATGCCGAAGTACTCGCGGCTATGGGCGGCGCGGGCCTGCTTGGTACTGAAGCGCGGATCGGTCTGCATCTCGGGATGCCCCATGGCGCGCATCAGCGCGAAGGCCTGGGCATCGGTGTTGGTCGTCAGGCAGACGTAGCCGTCCGACGTCTTGACGGGACTGGCCTGCGGATCGATCAGGCGCAGGTCGCCGGGCGGAGACAGCGGCGGCTCGAAGGTCGCGCCGTACAGATGCTCGCTCAGCATCAGGGCCGCCATGTTCTCGAACATGGGCACTTCCACGCACTGGCCTTCGCCGGTGCGCTCGCGCTGGAACAGCGCCATCATGACGGCATTGAGCGCCATCAGGCCCACGGTGCGGTCGGCCACGACGTAGGGCACGTAGCGCGGCTGGCCGGTCGCCATCTCGGACAGCGCGGCCACGCCCGCCCCGCCCTGGATGATGGAATCGTAGGCGGGCGTGTCGCGGTACGGCCCCGGGCCGAAGCCCACCATCGCGCAATACACCAGCCGGGGGTTGGCGCGCGCCACGCTGCCGTAGTCCAGCCCCAGGCGCTCGACCGCCTGCGGGCGCATGTTGATCAGCAGCACGTCGGCGCGCGCGACCAGCCGCATCACGGCCTCGCGGCCGCGCGGCTGCTTCAGGTCGAGCACGATGCTGCGCTTGCCCCGGTTCAGGTGCATGAACTTGCCCGACATGCCGGGCGTGGGGGAAGGCCCGGCAATCCAGCGGATGACGTCGCCGTCGGCCGCCTCGACCTTGATCACGTCGGCGCCGTGGTCGGCCATGATCTTGGCGGCATACGGCCCGACCACCGCCGAGGTGAGATCGAGGACACGAATGCCGGACAGGGCGCGCCGGGCGCCGGAAGCGGAAGGATCGGACATGGCGGAAGGCCGCGCTGCGCGGCCGGAAACAAACGGATCCGCGCAGCATAGCCCCGCCGGACCGCGGCGTGACGGGCTTTCTTCGGTTATTTCGGCACGCGAAACGGCGGCCCCGCCGTTCCGGTCTCGTCCCTTAGTGGGCGGCCCACTGGATGGTGCTCAGGTCCACGCCGTCCTGGTACATCTCCCACAGCGGGCTGAGCTCGCGCAGCTTGGCGACCTTGCCCTTGATCAGATCGACGACGAAATCGACTTCCTGCTCGGTGGTGAAGCGGCCCAGCGTGAAGCGGATGGAGCTGTGTGCCAGTTCGTCGCTGCGGCCCAGGGCGCGCAGCACGAAGGAAGGCTCCAGCGACGCCGAGGTGCAGGCCGACCCCGACGAGACGGCGACGTCCTTGATCGCCATGATGAGCGACTCGCCTTCGACGAAGTTGAAGCTCATGTTGAGGTTGTGCGGCACGCGGTGTTCGAGGCTGCCGTTCACATAGACTTCCTGCATCTCGGACAGTCCCGCCAGCAGCCGGTCGCGCAGCTTGCCGACGCGCGCCGACTCCAGCTGCATTTCCAGCCTGGCCAGGCGGAAGGCTTCGCCCATGCCGACGATCTGATGCGTGGCCAGCGTGCCCGAGCGCATGCCGCGCTCGTGGCCGCCGCCGTGCATCTGCGCCTCGATGCGCACCCGCGGCTTGCGCCGCACGTACAGGGCGCCGATGCCCTTGGGGCCGTAGAGCTTGTGCGCGGTCACCGTCAACAGGTCGACCGGGAAGGACTGGACATCGATGGGTACCTTGCCCGCGCCCTGCACGGCGTCGCAGTGATACAGCACGCCGCGCTCGCGACAGAGCTTGCCGATGGCTTCCACGTCCTGGATCACGCCGATCTCGTTGTTGACCAGCATGACCGAGACCAGGATGGTGTCGGGGCGGATGGCCGCCTCCAGGCGCTCGAGCGGCAGCAGGCCGTCCTCGTCCACGTCCAGGTAGGTGGCCTCGAAGCCCTGGCGCTCGAGTTCGCGGAAGGTGTCCAGGACCGCCTTGTGCTCGGTCTTGACGGTAATGATGTGTTTGCCGCGCTCGGCGTAGAAATTCGCCGCGCCCTTGATGGCGAGGTTGTTGCCTTCGGTGGCGCCCGAGGTCCAGACGATCTCGCGCGGATCGGCGTTCAGCAGCGCCGCGACGTGGCCGCGCGCGGCCTCGACCGCTTCCTCGGCCTCCCAGCCATAGGCGTGGCTGCGCGAGGCGGGATTGCCGAACTTCTCGTACAGATAGGGCACCATGGCGTCGACGACGCGCGGATCGACCGGCGTCGTGGCGCTGTAGTCCATATAGACGGGAAGGCGCATGGGGGCTTGGGGCATGTTTCGCTCCTGGAACGTGCGGTATTGCAGATGGCCGCCATAGTAGCCTGCCCCTCCTTCCCATAAGGTAATACCCCGGCTGCCAGCATTGACACCCGGGCCCGCGGCCTAGCCAAGCGACGCGACGAAGCGACGCTCCCATTCCTCGCGCGGCATGAAGGTCGGGTCCTGCCGGCACAGGCGTTCGGTCTGCTCCAGCAGCACGGAATCGGGCAGGTCCAGGTCGAGCGGATCGCCATGCGGCTGGGCCACGTGGTAGGGAGTATCCATATAGACCTCGACGGTATTGCCCTCGATGTCCGAAAAATAGATGGACAGCGCGTTGCCGTGGTTCAGGCCGCGCATGCCGGTCGCGCCCTGGGCCAGGGCATCGCGGTGGATGCGCCGCAGGTCGTCGATGGCCGGCACCTTGAACGACATCTGCATCACGGTGCTGAAGGTGGCGTCCGCGGGCCGGCCCGATGCCAGCACGAGCTGATGGTGCTGCTCGGGCCGCGCGCTCAGGAAGACCAGGGTGTTGCGGAACGTGGATCCCTCGCCCCGGTCGGTCTCCTTCAGGCCGAACACCCGCGTGTAGAAAGCCACCATGCGCTCCACGTCGTGCACGTAGATGCCGAAATGGGACAAGCTGGGCAATGCCGATACCGCCATGGGTTTCTCCCTTATCCGTCCATCGTCAGCGCAGGCCGTCGTGGCCCTGTACGTCCCGGGCAGCCAGCCCGCCCAGCCGCGCATGGACGCGCCCTCCCGTGGCCATCGCCAGGCCGAACAGGATCTCGTCGCGCCGCGGTGCATCCCACAGGGTCATCTCGGCCACGCCGAAATGGCTGCGCACGAAGGCTGCCTGGGTATGGCCCAGCGGGATCATCAGCCGCGTTCCCGCGTGGCCGATGGTCTTGGCGGCGGGCACGATGGCCTTGCGCTCGCCCAGCACTTCGCGCATGGCCCAGCCTCCCGCCTCGTGCCAGACGGCGCCGTGTTCCAGTTCACCATCCTCGCCCACGATCGCGCCCTTGCCATAGGCTTGCACGTTCGCGGCCCCGCCCAACGCGTCGGCCAACTGGCGCGACAGGTCGCGCCCCAGCTCGCGCAGCGCCTGCATGAAGGGCAGCAGGTCGGGCTCGTAGCGGCCTGCGTAGGGGTTGGCGACCACGGCCAGCGCCGTGCCCACCCGCAGCGGCGTCGCCGCCGCGGGGCCGCGTTCGTGCAGGATGGTTTCGATGGACAACTGGGTCTTGCGAACGGCAACGAGCGGCATGAGGATTCCTAGGGTGTCAGGGGATCAGGATGATCTTGCCTATGGTTTCGCCGGCGTCGAGGATGCGATGGGCATCCCGGACGGCGTCCAGCGGCATGCGGGTGGCCGCGGGCGGCGTGATGCGCCCTTCGGCCAACAGGCCGATCAGGCCTTCCGTGGCGGCGCGCCGCGTGGCGCGATCGTGGTCGAAGCTATGGATGGAGAAACAGCGCAAGGCCAGGCTGCGGCCCACCAGCTTGCGCAGCTCCCCGAAAATCTCCGGCTGCGGCGGTCCGCCCACGATGTTGTAGGACACAGCCATGCCGAAGGGAGCCAGCGCGTGCAGGCAGTCCACCAGGATGCCCGCGCCGATGTGATCCAGGGCCAGGTCCACGCCTTCGCCGCCGGTCAGCGCCATGACGCGCTCCGGGATGGACTCCCGCAGGCGATCGATCACGTGCGCGGCCCCCATGGCGGTGGCGAAGGCCGCCTTCTCGTCGGAACTGACCACGCCGATGACCTCGCTGCCCTGCAGCCGGGCCAGCTGGATCACGGCCGAGGCCACGCCGCCGGCGGCGCCGGTCAGCAGGACGCGGCGCGCCCGTACACCGGGGTTGCAGCGATTCAGCAGCGCATCGGCCATCAGGAAATTGGGCAGGCTGAGCGCGGCCTCGAAGGAGATCGCCGCCGGCAGTTCGAACGGCGCATCGGCCGGCACGCAGATCGCTTCGGCATAGCAGCCGCCGCGCTGGACCAGTTCCCGCGCGCTGACCAGCACGCGCCGGCCGGCCAGTTCCGGCGCGACGCCTTCGCCCACCGCGTCGATCACGCCGGCCATCTCGCCCCCCGGCGTCGCCGGCAGCGGCGGCATCCATTTATAGGTGCCGTTGCGCATCAGCACGTCGGGGCGGCCCACGCCGATGGCGCGCGCCGCGACGCGGACCTGGCCCGGCCCGGGCACGGGCGCCGGCACGTTGGCGATGACGAGCGCGTCGGGCCCGCCGGGCTGGTGGATCTGTACGAGTTTCACGGTTCCATGCCTTGGAGTCTAGAAGTGGCCGCAGTTTAGAGCCGGGGTATGTTCTTGTCCCTGGCCACGGCCAGGTAGCGGTCGATCTCGCCGGCGATGCGGCGCTTCATCGCATCCGGGGAACTTGGCGCGACCGCGCCGCCCATCTGTTCCAGCCGGGACTGCACCTCGGGCGCCGCCAGCGCCTTGCGCAACTCGGCGTTCAGGCGGTCCACCACGGCGGCCGGCGTCCTGGCCGGCGCGGCCAGGCCCGCCCACGAACTGACGTCGAAACCCGCGAAGCCCGACTCGTCCAGCGTCGGCACGTCCTTCAGGCCACTCCAGCGCTCGCGGCTGGTGACGGCCAGCACACGTACGGTCCCGGCCTTGAGCTGCGGCACGGCCACGGTGGCCGTGTCGATGACGAAATCCACTTCTCCGCCCAGCATGCCGGTCAGCGCCGCGGCGCCGCCGCGATAGGGTACGTGCAGCAGCGGCACGCCCGCCTGCGCGGCCAGCAGTTCGCCCGTCAGGTGCTGGGTCGTGCCCACGCCGGCCGATCCGTACGTGACGCCGCCGCTGCGCCGCTTCATCGCTTGCAGCAGGTCGTCCATGTTCCGGTAAGGCGCATCGCGCTTGACCATGATGAAGAACGGAAAATCCATCACGGTCGAGATCATCGAGAAATCGTTGACCGGATCGAAGCCCAGCTTGTCGCTCAGCGCGCCTGCCACGCTGTGGCCGCCCATGAGCATGACCAGCGTATGGCCGTCGGGCGCCGACTTCGCCACCGACTGCGAGGCGATGTTGCCGCCCGCGCCCGTGCGCGGCTCGATCACGACGGGTACGCCCAGGTTCCTGGACAGCTCCTGGCCGACCACCCGGGAAATGATGTCGGCGTTGCCGCCCGCCGCGTAGCCATGCACGATGCGCACGGCCTGCCCCGGCTGCGGGAAATCGCCGGCGTGCGCGGTCCCCGCGGCGGCCAGGCAAGCGCCCGCCGCCACCCATCTCCACATGCGCATGATGTCTCCTCCTGGTTCTTGTAGGAATGGATCGGGCGCCGGCTGCGCGGACGGCGCCCCGGGGGCGCTACTCGTCCATGACCGGGTTCACCAGTTCTCCGATCCGGGTCACTTCGATGCGCACGCTGTCCCCCTGCTTGAGCAACAGCGGCGGCGTGCGCTTGAAGCCTATGCCGCTGGGCGTGCCGGTCGCCAGGATGTCGCCCGGATTCCAGGGCAGCGCCTGCGAGACATAGGCGATCAGATGGGGAATGTCGAAGGCGAGCTCGTCGAGCCGGCCTTCCTGGACTTGTTCGCCGTTCACGTAGGTGCGCAGCTCCAGCTCGCGGTAGTCGGCGATCTCGTCGGCCGTCACCATCCAGGGACCGAGCGGCCCGCTGGCGGCGAAGTTCTTGCCCATGCCGTATTGATGGGTGTGGAACTGCCAGTCGCGCACCGACGCGTCGTTGAAGATGGTGTAGCCCGCGACATGGGACATGGCGTCGCCGGGCGCGATATGACGTCCGCCCTTGCCGATCACCACGGCCAGTTCGCCCTCGTAGTCGAACTGGTCCGACACGCGGGGCCGCCGGAGCGGCTGCCCGGCGCCGATCAGAGTGTCGGCGAACCGGTGGAAGATGACCGGATGCTTGCCGACCGTGCGGCCGGCCTCGGCGGCATGGGCCACGTAGTTGATGCCCACGCAGATGATCTTGCTGGGCTCGGGAATGACGGGCATCAACTGGACCTCGGCCAGCGAGCAATCCGCCGCCAGCCGCGCCGACAGCGCCCGGGCCTGATCCTGCATGCCGCGCGCCAGCAGCGTGCGCAGGTCGGGAGCGTCCAGCCGCCCCCCCAGCTCCACGATGCCGCCGTCCTTGACCACGCCGTAGCCGGCCCGCCCATTCCTGAGGAAAGAAACGAATCGCATGCATGCTCCTTTTTTATGCATATTTTTATTTATTGTGCATAAAACTCGGTTTGTGCGCAACATCCGTTTCTGGCATAGTCGCCGCATGATCCAGGAGACCCCCGCCGCCGAGGCGCTGCCGCTGACCGAGCAGGCTTATCTCGCCCTGCGCCGGGCCATCGTGCGCGGCGACTTCGAGCCGGGACAGCGCCTGCGCGTGGAAGAACTGCAACGTCGCTTCGGGCTCAGCAGCAGTCCGCTGCGGGAAGCCCTGAGCCGGCTGGTGCAGCAGGGATTGGTCCGGACGCTGGAGAACCGCGGCTTTCGCGTCGCGCCCATCCATGCCGACGCGATGCGCGACCTGACCCGCCTGCGGCTGATGATCGAAACCGAGACCCTGCGCGACGCCATCGAACACGGCGACGACCTCTGGGAAGGCCGGGTCGTGGCGGCCCACCACAACCTGGCCCTGGTCGAAAAGCGCCTGGCGTCCGGCCCCGTGGTGCTGGACGACGACTGGTCCGACCGCCATCGATCCCTGCACCTGGGCATCTATTCGGCTTGCAGTTCGCCGCTGCTGCTGGGGCTGGTCGAGAACCTGTTCGACCAGGCGGAGCGTTTCCGCCGCTTCTCGGCCCGCCACCGACAGACCGACCGCAGCAAGAACGACGAACACCAGCGCATCGTCGACGCGGTGCTGGCGCGCGACACCGACCGCGCGGTCGAACTGCTGCGCCGTCACATCGGCGGCACCGAGCGCAACGTGCTCGACGCCCTCCAGGCCATGGAGACCGCGCCCGCCTCCTGACGGCCGCACGCTAAACAAACCCAAACACCGCGCCATGCGTTGCGCAAATGCCTCATAGAATCACGGCGCGATTGCGCACGAAACGCAGTGGGAGCATGCTCCGCGTGCTACTCGACCATTGCACGACATGGGGGATATATGAGCAAAAAGCTTTGCGCGGAATTCCTGGGTACGTTCTGGCTGGTATTGGGTGGCTGCGGCAGCGCGGTCCTGGCCGCGGCGTTTCCGGAGCTGGGCATAGGATTCGCCGGCGTCGCGCTGGCCTTCGGCCTGACGGTGGTAACCATGGCCTACGCGGTCGGACACATCTCCGGCGGGCACTTCAACCCGGCGGTCACGGTAGGCCTGGTCGCCGGCGGCCGTCTCCCGGCCAAGGACGCCGTGCCCTACATCATCGCCCAGGTCGTGGGCGGCCTCGCCGCCGGCGGGGTCCTGTACCTGATCGCCAGCGGCAAGGCGGGCTTCGATGCCAGCGCCGGCTTCGCCTCCAACGGCTACGGCGAACACTCCCCCGGCGGCTATACGCTGGCCGCGGCGGTCGTCTGCGAACTGGTGCTGACGGCCTTCTTCCTGATCGTGATCCACGGCGCGACCGACAAGCGCGCGCCCGCCGGCATGGCGCCGCTGGCCATCGGCCTGACGCTCACCCTCATCCACCTGATCAGCATCCCGGTCACCAACACCTCGGTCAACCCCGCCCGCAGCACCGGCGTGGCCGTGTACCAGGGCAGCTGGGCGCTGGAACAGCTGTGGGTATTCTGGCTCGTGCCGCTGGTCGGCGGCGCGATCGGCGGACTGATCTACCGGCACCTGCTGGAAAAAGAAACGAACTGACACCGGGCGTTCTCGAAGCACGGCGATAATGGCGGGCGGGGAAGCTTCCCCGCCCTTCGCCTACTTCGGACACCGATGAATCTACGCCTGACCGCCTTCGGCGGATGGAAACCGCTGTTCTGGGCGGCCCTGCTGGGGATACTCGCGCTATCCCTCCTGCCTTCCGCCACTCCCCTGCCCACCACGGGGTGGGACAAGACCAATCACCTGCTGGGCTTCGGCGTGCTGGCCGCGCTGGCGCGCTTCGCCTATCCCGGCCCCGCGTGGCCGCGCCTGCTGGGCCTCCTGGCCTATGGCGCGCTGATCGAGATCCTGCAATCCATGACACCCGACCGGTCAGCGGAATGGGCGGACCTGTTCGCGGACAGCCTGGGCATCGCGATCGGCTGGTGCGTGGCTTGGGTAGCCACGATCGGATCGCAGCGACGGGCCTAGAGCCTGGGAGTTTCCCTCATAGGAGCACCGGATTCCCTCATGGCTGGACTGGCCGTTGAGGGACGAAAACGCATTCCTATAATGAGACACACCTTGTCCGATATAGCCGGACTCAGCAGGGAGCGATCATGGCGATCCAGGCAGAAGGTGTGGAGCATTACCCGTCGTTCGAACGCATCATCGACATCTGGCTGTCGTTCGTCACCCCTGGCGCCGTCCATTCCGCGCAAGCCATCGCCCGGGAGTTCGGGACCTCGCGCAGCTCCACTTACCGCTACCTGCAGATCCTGCGCGAACGCGGCCTGATCGAGGACGTGGACGGAGCGGGCAACTATCGCCTGGGATCCGCCTTCGTCAATCTCGTGCGCAGTTGCGAGGATCCCAGCACCTCGGCCTCCATCGCCGAGCCCTTCGTACACGAGCTGGCCCTGACGAGCGGTGAAACGGTGCTCTTCACCACGCGCATCGGCGATCGCGTCATCTGCACGGTGGCATTGGAAAGCCGGCAAGCCGTCCGGGTCTCGGTCGATCCGGTCCGCAACGTGCCGCTGCACCTGGGTTCATCGGCCAAGGTCCACCTGGCCTACCTGGAAGAACAGGAACGCGCGCGCGTGCTGCCGCGCCTGCGCGCGGCGCGGCCCGGGGGCAAGCCTTTCGACCCGCAGGCGCTGGAGCGGTCCCTGGCGGCCATACGCGAGCAGGGCTATGCCATCAGCGATGGCGAGATCGAGGCCGGCGTGCGCAGCGTATCGGCCCCCGCCTTCTTTCCATCCGGTTCGCTGATCGGCGCCATCACCCTTGCCGCGCCGGCCTTCCGCCTCCAGGACAAGGTGCTGAAACAGGCCGTGCTGCACGTGGTGGCCGCCGCGCGCCACATCAGCGACGCGGCCTCGGCCACGCAGTCCCGCCGCGCCTCCGCCGCCTGACCCATCGGAGTTGCCATGACACGGATACTGATAGAGAACGGCGTGGTCCTGACCATGAACCAGGCCGGCGACATCCACGAGCGCGGCTGCGTGCTGGTCGAGGACTCCCGCCTGGCGTATGTCGGCCCCCGGGAAGGCCTGCCCCGCGACCTCGAGGCGCGACGCCACGATGCCGCCGGCCACGTGGTCATGCCGGGCCTCGTCAACTGCCACACGCATCTGTGCATGATCTTCGGCCGCACGCTGGCGACGAATACCGACCTGCTGTCCTGGCTGGACCTGCAGATGCCGCTGATGCGCGCGCTGGATGCCGAGGCCATGCTGGCGGCGCAGACGCTGGGTTGCGTCGAGAACCTGAAGAATGGCAACACGACGCTGGTGGAAAACCTGTTCGCCCCCCGGTCGGACTCGGTGTCGCCGGAAGACAGCGCCTTCGCCGCCATGGAAGGCACGGGTGTTCGCGGCGTGGTGGCCCGTGCCTTCGAGGCGATCCATTTCGATCCGGCATTCGTCGAGACACCGGCGCAGCAGGCGCAGCGGGTGCGCAGCCTGCATGCGCGCTGGCACGGCCGTGCCCAGGGGCGCCTGGGGCTGTCCTTCGGCCCGCTGCTGCCGTGGACGCTGGACGAATCCATGCTGCGCGCCAGTCGGGCGCTCGCCACGGAACTGGGGATTAGCCTGCACATGCACGTGGCCGAGTCGCGCGAGTTCAACCGCATCATCGAGCGCCACTACGGCCGGCCGGTGCGCAACGTCGAACTGCTGCACGAAACCGGCTGTCTCGGCCCCGACGTGCAGGCGGTGGGCGTGTCGGACCTTTCCCCCAACGAGATCGCGCTGCTGGCCGAGACCGGCACCTCGGTCGTTCTCGATCCGCAGACCCGGCTCTTCTGGGGCACGGGATTTCCCGCCCTGACGCCATTCCTCGAAGCCGGCATCAACTGCGGGCTCGCCACCAACGGACCCGCCGCGAACTGCGGCCAGGACCTGTTCGAGAGCATGAAGTACGCCTGTGCGACCGCCAAGACCGCGGCGGGAGATCCCCATGCGCTGGACGCGCGGCGGGCGCTGCGCATGGCGACCATCGAAGGGGCGCGCGCGCTCGGCCTGGATCGCCGGACGGGTTCGCTGGAAAGCGGCAAGCAGGCGGACCTCATCACGCTCGACCTGCGCCAGCCCCACCTGGTGCCGGCCTTCGATCTCGAAGCGGCCCTGGTCTTCAGCGCGCGGGGCACGGACGTGCGCGATGCCATGGTGGACGGGGAATGGCTGATGCGGGGCCGCCGCCTGACCCGGATCGACGAAACCGCCCTGCTGGACCGCGCCGAGGAACTGGCCGGGCACGCCCTGGCCAAGGCCGGGGTCCGCCAGCCGCGGCATCGCACCCTGACCTCCCAAGGAACCCCATGATGATTAGGCTTGTTTCCGTCGCCGCGGCGATCGCGCTGTGGTGGCTGCTGTCCCTGGCCTTCACGGCCTCGGTGCTGCCCGGCCCCTTGCTAACGCTCCAGACGCTGGTGGAGAACATCGCCGCCGGCAACGTCCTGGTCCACCTGTGGATGACGCTGGCCCGGGTGACCGCCGGCCTCGCGCTGGCGCTGCTGATAGGCGTGCCCATCGGCGTGCTGATGGGCCTGTACCGGCAGGTCGAGCGAGCCCTGGACCTGTGGGTGATGGTGGGCCTGACCGTCCCCAGCCTCTGCTACGCGCTGGTGTGCTTCATCTGGCTGGGGCTGAACGAGGCGGCCACCATCGTGGCCATCGGCATCACCGCCGCTCCCTCGATCGCCATCAACCTGTGGGAAGGGGTCAAGAACATCGACACCCGGCTGGTGGCGATGGCCCGCGTGTTCGAAGCCGATCGCTGGACCGTCTTCCGGCGCGTGGTCCTGCCCCAGGTACTGCCCTATGTGATGGCCTCGGTGCGTTTCGGCCTGGGGATCATCTGGAAGATCGCCGTGCTGGTCGAACTCATCGGCCGCCCCAACGGCGTCGGCTTCCAGCTCTTCTACTGGTACCAGCTCGCGGACATGCCCCAGGTGCTGGCGTGGACGCTGCTGTTCACCATCGTGATGCTGATCATCGAACTGGCGATTCTCAAGCCGATCGAGCATCGACTCTTCTCCTGGCGCCCGAGGGTGGAACTATGAACGATGTCGTCTTCTCCGTCCGCAACCTGGTCAAGGAATTCCCGGGCCGCGACGGCGCGGCGCCGCTGCGCGTCCTCAAGGGCCTGGACCTCGTTGTGCACAGGAACGAGTTCATCTGCATCCTGGGCCCGTCGGGGTGCGGCAAGTCCACCTTCCTGAACATCCTGTCCGGCCTCGATCCCCGCTACAGCGGCGAAATCGACGTGGGCGGCCGCAAGTTCAAGGCGGGCAAGCCGCCGCTGCGCATCGGCTATCTGTTCCAGGAACCCCGCCTGCTGCCGTGGCTGACCGCGGAACAGAACGTGGACTTCGCCATGCGCAGCTGCCGCATTCCCGCCGCGCGCCGGGCCGAGCTGAAGGACCGCCACTTCCACCTCACGCGGCTGGATGCGTTCCGCGGCCACTACCCCCACCAGATGTCGGGCGGCATGTGCCAGCGCCTGGCGCTGGTGCGCGCGCTGTGTGTCGAACCCGACGTGCTGCTGATGGACGAACCCTTCAGCGGGCTGGACGAGCTGACCGCGCGGCGGCTGCGCGTGGACCTGCTGGACATCTGGCGCGACACCGGCAAGACCATCATCTTCGTGACCCACAACTCGTACGAGGCCTCGTTCCTGTCGGACCGCATCCTGATGATGTCCCAGGGCGAAGTGCAGCAGGAAATACCCATAGACGTAGCCCGGCCGCGGGACTACGACGACCCCGAGATCTTCGAGATCAACCGCAGGGTGGTGAAGCTGTTTCTCGAAGTCGCGGAAGCCGCGGCGCCTGCCACGCCCTAGCTCCGGGCGTATCCGCCGGCTCGGCCGGCCCATCATCTTCGTCAAGGAACTGGCATGTGGAAATCGCTCGCAATTCGACTTTGCCGTCTGGCCCTGCTCGCCGCGGCAACCTGGTATCCGGCCGCGCAGGCCGCCGAACCGGTCACGATCCGGCTGGGCGACCTGGCGCAGTCGGTCAACGGCATCGCCTCCGGGGTCATGGTGTCCCAGGGCATCGACAAGAAGTACGGACTCAAGGTGGAGTACTCGGTCTACCCCACCCTGGACGGCCTGTTCACCGCGATACGCGGCAAGCAGGTCGACGTCGGCTTCGGCGGCTGGACGGCCTTCGCCCAATTCCGCAGCAAGGGCGTGCCGGTGACGATGCTGTATCCGGTGGGCCGCGGCGCTTCGCTGGACGTGCTCGTCGCCAAGGATTCCCCCATCCGTTCGCTGGCCGACCTCAAGGGCAAGCGCATCGGCTCGTACGCGGGCGCGGCCGGCACCGCGACGGTGCTGCTGCGGGTACTGACCAGCAAGTATTTCGGCTATGACCCGGGCACCGGTGGCCAATTGCAGTATGCCGGCCCCGGCCTCCTGCCCTCGTTGCTGGAAAAGGGGGAGATCTCGGCCGCCCTGCTGTTCGATCCGCTGGCGGCCAAGGCAATCGCCTCGGGCAAGTTCCGCTCCATCGGCAACCTGGCCGACGTCTACAAGGAGAAGGTAGGCGAGGACTTCCTCTGGACCGGCTATGCGACCAATGACGATTTCATGAAGGCCCGTCCCGAGGCGCTGGCCAATTTCGTCCGCGCCTGGATCGAGTCGGTGAACTACGTGAAGACGCATCCCGAGGTATTCGTCGCCTACGGCAAGCAGTTCGGCTTCGACGCCAACAACGTGCGCATCCTGCAGGAACGGGTGAACGCCGACTACGTGCTGACCTGGAACGACGAGTACATCCGCTACCTGGGGAACTTCGCGCGCCTGTCCAACGAGGTCATGGGCGCCGGCTTCCTGGACAGCGTTCCGCCCGCCGCGTTCACCACGCGCTTCGTTCCCAAGTGACCCATCCTGGACGATCCCATGGCTTTTGACGACCTGCCCGCCCAATCCCCCATCTATCCCGAGGAAGCCGAGACCTACGCCCGGCAGGCGCTGGCGCTATCGCGGGAAGCGGCGGGACGCACCCGCTGCGTGCTGGACCTGCCCTACGGCAGCGACTACTGGCAGAAGGTGGACGTCTACCAGCCCGACCAGCCACTGGACGGCCTGCCCGTGCTGGTGTTCGCGCACGGCGGCGCCTGGAGCCATGGCTACAAGGAATGGATGGGGTTGATGGCGCCCGCCATCGTCGCTACGCCGGCCATCTTCGTCTCGGTCTCGTACCGGCTCGCGCCCGGCGTCCGGTTTCCCGCTCCGCTGGACGATTGCGTGGCCGCCCTGCGCTGGGTCCACGACCATATTTCGGACTACGGCGGCAGCCCGGATCGCATCCACGTGGGCGGGCATTCGGCCGGCGGGCACCTGTACGCGCTGGCGACGCTCAGGCACGACCTGCTCCGGCGGGCCGGCCTGCCGCCCGATACGATCAAGGCCTGCTTTCCCGTCAGCTCGCAGTTGAACCTCGTCTTCGACGCGCCCGAACCGGGCAGCGGAGAAGCGCGCATCTACGAGGTCTTCCTGGCCCAGGCGGAAGATGCGCCGGCGGCCAGCCCCCTGCACCAGATGGAAGGCAACCGCACGCCCTTTTTCCTGAGCCATGGCGAACGCGATTTTCCGCGCATCATCGCCAGCAACCTGCTGGCCGCCCAGACTCTGGCGCGCCAGCCCTCGGGCGTGACGAGCGAGGTTTATCCGGAGCACGGCCATTTCGACACGGCGCTGGGACTGGCGGACCCGGCCCACCCGTGGGTGCGGAAGGTCTCGGCCTGGCTGCGCGACGGCACCGCGCCCCGTTGCTCCTAGTCCAGCGGCGCGTAGGCCACGGCCTTGATTTCGATCAGCAGGTTGGGATGGGGCAGTTGGCGCACGGCCACCGTCGTGCGCGCGGGGCCGTCGTAGCCGAAGAACTCGTTGTAGACCTCGTTGTAGCCGGCGAAGTCATCCATGTCGACCAGGAACGTGGACACCTCGACCAGATCGGACAGGCTCGCTCCCGCCTCCTGCAGAATGGCGGCGATGTTCTGGATGACCGCGCGGGTCTGCTCGCGGATGTCCAGGCGGACGCCGTCCGGCAGGATCTCGACGCCGGCATGGGTGTTGTCCGGCCGGCGCGAGCTGGTCCCGGACACGAACAGGAAGGGACCGGCCCGCCGGAAATGCGGGTAGCGGCCGAGCGGAGCCGCGCGGCCGGACACGACCGCGGATGAAGAAGATGCCATGAGGGGACTCGCTGCATGAAAGCCCCTCGCGGCATGCCGCGAGAGGCCGGGCATAGCCCTAGTGCTGGAACTCGACGACCGCCGCGCCGCTGCCGAAGGCCGGGCCGTAGGCATGGGTGCGGGCCTTCTTGTACTGCCCTCCCAGCGCTCCCAGCACCCAGTAGAGATGCTTGAAGCCCATGTCGGCCCGGGCGGACTGCGCGTAGTCGGGCGCCTTCTCCCGTACCTCGGCCACGTCGCCGCGCTCCAGCAGCGCCAGCATCTCGCGGTTGGCGCGGTCTTCTTCGTCGTTGACGATGTGGTCGGTGGCGATGTCGATGTCCTGGCGGAAACTCGAACCCGATAGGCCGCCGACGCCGATCACCGCGATGCGCTTGCCTTGCGCATCCGCCGCCTGGGCGGCCAGGCGGCCCAGGTTTTCGGTGGTCTGCCCGTCGTGATAGAGGTTGTTGGACGTCAGCACCACCGGGATGTCCAGTCCCCGCAACAGGAAATGCGTGGCAACGATGCTGCCCGTGTCGATGGGGAAGGCGTCGTAGTCCACTTCGCGCGATCGCACGCCGATCTGCGCCGTGGACGCGATACACGCCTTCGCCAGGTCGGTATCGACGCGAAGGTCGAACGGCAGTTCGCCATACTCGTGCCAGTTCTCGTCCACGTGCGAGCCCTGGATGCGGCCGCGCGTCTGCCACAACTGGTCCAGCACGGCGATCCATTGCGTGGAATAGATCAGCGCCACGTCGGGCTTGCTTGCGGCCAGCGCCTGCCCCGCGGCTTCATAGCCGCGGGCGATGGCCTCCCAGGGAGGATTGTCCCGCCGCAGCAGCGGCAGCGGCGTTCCCGGCACCAGAAATGCGCTTGCTATGGGCATGTCTTTTCTCTCTTCAGGGTTGCCGGTATCAGGCCGCGGCCTTCGCCGGCGCATCGGCCAGTCCGGCCTCGACCAGGTTCCATTCCATCACGGCATTGCCGGTGCCGATCACCGTGCCGTAGCCATGCAGTTCGCCGGGAATGTTGGGGTATCCCATGGCCGCGAACATCCAGGTGAAGGCGCCGGACTTCACTTCGGCGAAGGCCTCGTCGATGAACTGGGGCTGCAGCTTGAAGTACTCGTCCACCTCGCCCCGGCGCAGCATGTCGATGACGCGCACGTCCCACTTGTAGCCGTCGAAGCGCTCGGGGTGTTCCCGCGTCATGTCCTCCGGCAGCTCCGGTTCCTCGTGGAAATGCCAGTGCGACAGCGTGTTGGAGGCCAGCAGCACGGCACGCCGGCCGGTGCGTTCGATGGCGCGGCGCGTGGCCTTGCCCAGGAGGTCCATCTCCTGCAAGCCTTCCTTGGTATTCAGGTAGTACGGCGAATTGTTGGCGGACAGGCCCACGATGGGGATGTCCCACTGCGGCCGCATCATGTGCAGCGTGGTGATGGTGCCGTAGTCGACCCGGAAATTGGGGTTGCGCATCATCTTCGCCACCAGCCCGGCCTCTCGCGCCTCTTCGCAGCAGGCCTCGGCCAGTTCGACGTCGACGTCCAGCTCGAAGCTGTAGCGGAACAGGTTGGGGAAAATGGGGTCGACCGATTTTCCGCTCAGGTGCGGCACGCCCAGGAAGTGATGGCCGACCTGGGTCATCCAGTGGGGCGAATGGACCAGCAGGACATCCGGCTTGAGCGCTTCGAGCGAGGCCCGGGCCTTTTCGTACGCCCACCGCAGCGGCTCCCAGCCGCCTTGGGAACGTGGTTCGTTCTGGGGGGGATTCTCGCCGTAGACCAGGTGTGGGGGATGCGGGGCGAGGTAGCCGCCGACAATGGAGCCTTTCATACGACCTCCTTCTTGGAACCGGCGCGCGGCGCGCGTCCGGGTAGCCCATTCTTTCCCGGGTGCGGGGAAAGGACAATGCCGAGTCTGTCATGGCGGGACTGGCGTCCCGGTTTCGATGCTGCGTCGCAGCGCCGGCAGCCGTGGATCTGATCTTTTTCCATACCGTCTCCTTTGATTACCGATGAAACGCCGGCCTGGGGCCGGCCTACCAGACACCGATCCGGATACCGTGCGCCGGCTCGATGGTGTCCCGCGAGACGACGATGCGCGTGGACGGAACGGTCAGGCTGGTCTTGCGGTGCCGCAGCCAGTCGAACAGGTACTCCTTGTGCAGGGCGAGAACGCCGGTATGGCCGGGGTTCGCCGCGACGTCCCGGAACTCCATCGGGTCTTCCTGCATGTCGAAGAGCTGAGGCGCGAACCCTTCCCAGTAGATGTACTTCCAGCGATCGCTCCTGACCATGTAGCCCCGGCAGCGGCGGGCGTCACGGCCCAGCAGGACCCGGGCCTCGCGGAAGGCATAGTCCAGCTCGCTGACCGCGGCGAACCGCCACGGCGCGCCGGAGCCCCCGCGCGAAAAGGGCAGCAGCGACATGCCTTCGATCACGTGGTCGGTGCCGGGCACCTCGAACGCATCGACCACCGTCGCCAGGAAATCGATGGACTCGACCGGCCGGTCCACGTTCAAGCCCCGGGTGTCGGGCCTGGCCCGGGGATCGACCATGATGAGGGGGATGCGGGCCGAGGGATCATGGAAAAGATCCTTGTCGCCCAGCCAGTGATCGCCCAGGTAGTCCCCATGGTCGGACGTGAAGACGATCAGCGTGTCCTCGTACTGGCCGATGGCGCGCAGCGCTTCGAGCAGCCGGCCGAGATGGTCGTCGATCTGCGTGACCAGGCCCATGTAGGTGGGCTTGACGTGCGATGCCACCTTTTCCTGCGAGAACGCCGACGACTCGCCGTGCCGCAGATAGGCGCCATAGACGGGATGCGGATCGTCGCGCTCCGCGTCGTCGCGGCATGCCGGCAGGCAGTCCTCCGGGCCATACATGGCGTGATAGGGACTGGGAGCGATGTACGGCCAGTGGGGCTTGATGTAGCTGACATGCAGCAGCCACGGACGCCCCTGCTGGCGGCGGATGAAGTCGATCGCCACATTCGTGGTGTAGGCCGTCTCGGAATGCCGCTCGTCGACCCGGGCGGCGTAGTGCGCATTGCGCATCTCCCAGCCGCTGGCCGGACGGCCCGCTTCGTCTTCACCGGCGATCACGAAATCCGACCAGGGATCGGCCACGTCGTATCCCGCGGCCCTGAGGTACTTCGTATAGGGATGCTCGGGCCCCGGATTGGCATGTCCCTCGTAGCGGTCGACCACCAGGAAGCCGCCCTCGAGCACCGGTGCCGCCGGCGGCACCTGCGCGCCCACGCGTCGCAGGCCGTCCAGGTCCGGCGCGAAATGCGTCTTGCCGGCCAACGCCACTTCCACCCCGCGGGGCCGCAGCCAATCCCCGATCGTCGGCTGCCCGATCGACAGCGGCATGAAATTCCAGATGGCGCCGTGCGAGGTCATCGAGCGCCCGGTATAGAAGGACATGCGCGACGGGCCGCACGTCGGCGCCGAGCAATAGGCCCGCGTGAATCGCACGCCTTGCGACGCCAGGGCATCGATGTTGGGGGTCCGGATCGACGGATGGCCATAGCAGCCCAGATAATCGGCGCGCAGCTGGTCGCACATGATGAACAATACGTTGCGGACCGCCGCCGGCGCCGCGATGCTCTCGGGGCGGGTCATGGCGCTTCATCCTCGTCGGGCCGGGCGTCGAACTCCATGACGTTGCGCTTGATCGTCCGGATCACCTTCATCAGGACCGTCATTTCCGGTGGGGAAATATCGGCCAGGAATATCTGGTAGTAGCCCAGCACCGCCGGCAGCGACCGTTCGAACAGGCTGCGCCCCTTCGTCGTCACGTAGACCATGGTCTGGCGCTTGTCCTCGACCCCGTGGGACCGCGTGACAAGGCCGTCTTCCTCCATGGCATCGAGCAGGCGGCTCAGGTTGGAGCGCTCGATGACGGTGGTCTCGGCCAACTCGGCCACGCTGCGCCCGTCCTGGTCGGAAAGCACGCTGACCACCCGCCACATCAACGGCGAGCAATCGAACGGCTTGAGTATCTTCGCCATGTTGTGGACGTGCTGGCGGTCGATGGCCAGCATGTAGTGCATGGGCCAGTCGGCGACATGGAACAGCTCCGCTTCCGGCGTTCCTCTTCGTTCCTGCTTGTCTGGAGCGGGTATCAAGATCTTTTCCTCCGACGTGGCGGTGCGCCACTCGCTTGTTGAATCCCGGGCCCTACCTCGCCATCAACCAACGCGGCAGCCCGGTGGCGATGTCCGGCACGAGCATGACCATGAACAGCATCAGCAGGCCGAACAGCACGTAGGGCACGGCCGCCGCAAAGATATCCGTGGTGCGGATGTGGGCCGGGGCCACGCTGCGCATGGTGAAGAGCAGCATGCCGAACGGCGGGGTCAGCAGGCCGAGCTGCATGCATATCAGGTACATGACGCCGAACCACAGCGGATCCCATCCGAAGTGCGCCACCAGGGGCATGAAGAACGGCAGGGTCATCAGCATCATGCTGATCTGGTCGACGAAGCATCCCAGCACCAGGAGTATGCCCATCATGACGGCCAGCACGAGCCAGCTCGACAGGCCCGATCCCTGGACCAGGCCGACCAGGCCGTTGGTCGCGCCGGAGAACGCCAGGATCTGCGAGAACGTCGTGGCGCCGATGATGATGAAGAGAATCATGCCGCTGATGGCGGCCGTGCCGGTCAGCGCCTTGACCAGCATGCGCCACGACAGGCTGCCGTACAGCGCGCACACGAGCACGGTGCACAACGCCCCCAGCGCGGCGGACTCCGTTGGCGTTGCCCATCCGGCGGTCATCGAGGCGACGACCACCGCGAAGATGGAAACCAGCGGCGTCACGTGCACGATCAGGGGACGCCACCGCTCCCAACCCGCTACCTCTTCCCGGACGAAGCTAGGCGCGAGCTCGGGATTCATCTTTGCACGCACGACGATGTACAGCACGAAGATCGCCGACAGCAGCAGGCCCGGCAGGACACCCGCCAGCAACAGTCCCGAGATCGAGATATTGGCCAGGCTACCCAACAGCACGGTCAGCGCCGATGGCGGTATCAGCATGTCCACCGCGCCGATGGCCATGATGGGCCCCATGGCCATGCGGGGATGGTAGCCGCGCCTGAGCATCTCCGGCAGCAGGAGGCTGCCGAGCAGCGCGGTGGTGGCCACGGTTGCCCCCGAGATGGCGGAGAACACCGTGCCGGCCACGACGGCCACGATGGACAGCCTGGCCGGAACACGGCGCACCGCCCGGTCGAACGCATCGATGGCCTTCATGGCCAGGCCGGTATGGAACAGCACCTCGCCCATCAGCAGGAAAAAGGGAATGGGCGTGAGCGAAAAGCTGGTGACCGACGCGACGCCGTTGCGCACCACCATCATCATGCCCGGCACACCGCCGAGATAGACCAGCGCACCGACCAGGTTGATCGCAAGGAAGGCGAACCCGGCCGGCACCCCGACCAGCAGCAGTACGGATAGCAGCCCGAACAACAGCGTGAGACTCTCCCACCAGTTCATAGCACGCTCTCCGGCTTGAGTATCGAATCGCTGCCCTCGTCACTCGTCCGTTCCCCCACCACGGCCTGCCTGCCGCACTCGATGGCCAGCAGCGCGAAGCACGCGGGAAAGGGAATGTAGATGAACCACTCGGGAAAGACGATGCTCTTCATGACGACCGCTTCCGCCTCGTACGCATCCAGCATCACGGCGATCGAGTAGTAGGCGATCACGGTGCTGACGACGCAGCCGATCACCGCCGCGACCCGGAAGATGGCGAAGCGGATCCGCTCGGACAGCGCATTGAGCACATCCAGGCGGATATGCTGGCGGTTGTACATGAGCCATGGCGCGGCAATGCACGTGGCCACCGGCAGCAGGTGCTCGGTAACGTCCATGGCCCCCGCGAACGACGGCATCCCCAGGTTGCGGGCGACGACGTCGTAGCTGACCAGGATGACCATGCCGCCCAGCAGCAATCCGGCGACCAGGCCGAACGCATTCAAGATCCACACATAGATTTTCACGGTCGCCCCTTGCCGCTTTCAGGGCGCCATCATCTGGCGCAGCTTGGGCCCGTGCTTGGGACTGGCGCTCAACACCGTCGCCCAGCCCGCTTCCTGCGACTTGGCCAGGAAAGCCGCCGAATCCGCGTCGGACAGCCTGATGGGCTGTATGCCGGCCTCGGACTGCTTCTTGATATCGGCGGCCGCGTCGCGCAGCGATGCGTCCAGGGACATCTTCTCCAGCCAGGCCACCTGCTTTTGCAGGAAGTCGCGCTGCTCCTGGGTCAGGCTGTCCCACCGCCGGGCGCTGAACTGGATGCCCAGCTCGAGCGTGTAGAAACCGGGCTCCAATCGATACTTCGTCCTTTCCTGCCAGCCCAGGTCGAAGATGCCGATCGCGGGCCAGCCGTAGCCATCCACCACCCCGCGCTCCAGGCCGGTGTAGACCTCGCCCGGCGCCATCTGGACGACCCCCGCTCCCAGCTTGACGAAGAAGTCCCGGAAGATGGGCGTGATCCGGATCTTCAGACCGGAGAGATCGGGCTTGTCTATCTTCTTGTTCAGATAGATGTGATAGGGAATGCGATCGCCGGTACGCGCGAAGTAGTACAGCCCCTTCTGCCGCATGATCGAGTTGAGATAGTCGAGGCTGCCGTTCTTGCGGATTTCCGAGAAAGGCAGGGTCGCGTAATTCAGCGCCAGTCCCTCCGGAACGATGCTTGCCGTGAACGTGGCCGTGGTGTTGGCCAGATCGATCACCCCGTTGCGCAGCGCGGCCCCCTGCTCCATGGTCGGAATCGCCTTGGGTCCGCCTATGTACTCGATCCGGACGATGCCCTTGCCTTCCTCGTTGACCTTCTTCACGAAACGCTCGAAGTTCCTGGAAAAGTAGGTGCCCTCTTGAAAGGCGCTTACCGCCTTCAGCACGACCTCTGCCGCATGGGCAAGCTTGGGTACGGTTGCAACGATCAGACAGACGGCCAGGGGTAGTGCTCGCATCGCTCTCATGATTGCTCCACGTCGAAACAAAGGTGCGACTCAGAAGCCTGGAACTGCCGGCTCACTTGAAATTTGGTGAATTTTCACGGTCTTATTATTTATCAATAGCTGAACAAGTCAATAAATTCAGCCATTATTCTGGTGAAAACACCTAGAAACTCGTGAATAATCAATCAAAATTACGTGATTATTCACGCAATAATTGACCGCGAGCCGATGCCGGACGCACGAACGCGAGCGCATTCCCGGGAGGGGAAAGACGGTATGGGGAACGAGGGGGGAATTGGTGGGCGGTACTGGTTTCGAACCAGTGACCCCTGCCGTGTGAAGGCAGTGCTCTACCACTGAGCTAACCGCCCGAAGAGAACCTTCGGTTTTGACTGCCGCAATCGCGACAGCCCATGACTATAGCATATCTTTTTTATTCGGTGGGAAGCGGCGCCCACTTGCGCCACAGGGTCTGGCCCTTGGATTCCTTGTCCAGGCCCGCCAGATAGTCCTGGTGGGCAGCCAGGTCGCTCTCGTCCACCGGCACCACCTGCAAGACCGAGGTATCGAAGGCGCCGAAACTGGTCGTGGCCTGCCCCCCGGTATCGCCCAGGTCGATCACCAGGCTGTCCTGGCCGCGCGTCATGGCCAGCCAGACCTCGGCCAGCAGCTCCGAGTCCAGCAAGGCGCCGTGCAGCACCCGGTGGGCATTGGAAATGCCGTAGCGATCGCACAGGGAATCCAGCGAGTTGCGCTTGCCCGGGTGCAGTTCGCGCGCGTGCATCAGCGAATCGACGACGCCCGCGCACTTGTCGCGGAAGCCGCCGCGCTGCAGCCGGGCCAGTTCGGCATTCAGGAAGCGGATGTCGAACTCGGCGTTGTGGATGATGACGTGGCCGTCCTGGATGAAGTCCAGGAACTCGTCGACCTTGTCCTCGAACCGGGGCTTGTCGGACAGGAACTCGGTGGTCAGCCCGTGCACTTCCAGGGCGCCCGGATCGCTGTCTCGGTCGGGATTCAGGTAGGTGTGGAAATGGCGCTGCGTCACCCGGCGGTTGACGATCTCCACGCAGCCGATTTCGATGACGCGGTGTCCTTGGAGCGGATCGAGGCCGGTGGTTTCAGTATCCAGGACGACATAACGCATGCGGGGGCACCAGAGAGAAATTGCGGAGGCCCCTAAGTTTAGGATATTTGGCTGGCCGAGTCGTCGGCAACCGCTTGCGGCCGGCGGGGCCCCACCCCCCTCAGGAGCTGACGTAGCCGGTTTCGGCTGCGCCGAAACTTCCCGCGCCAGGCAGGCAAAACGGGGCGGGAGTGAACTCGCGCGGGGACAGTCCCCCGGACTGTCCCTACTGCCGCGCTCAAACATGCACGCCCTTGCTTCCCCGTTTTGCCTGCCTGGCGCGGCGGCTCCGAACAGCCCCTGAGGGGGGTGGGGCCCCGCCGGCCGCAAGCGGTTGCCGAGGACTCTTGCTTCCCTAGCCCACCGATTCCGGGGCCGCCGCCACGGGGGCGGAGTGGGAATCCGTCTCCAGCGGATGTTCGCCCACCGGCAGCGGACGCTTGCGCTTGCCGGCCACCAGCGCATACACGCAGGGCACGACGAACAAGGTCAGTACCGTTCCCAGGCTCATGCCGCCCACGATCACCCAGCCGATCTGCACGCGCGATTCTGCGCCCGCGCCCGTGGCCACCGCCAGCGGGACGGCGCCCAGCACCATCGCGCCGGTCGTCATCAGGATGGGCCGCAGCCGCAGCACGCTGGCCTCGGACACCGCCTCGATCAGTTCCTTGCCCTGGTCGCGCAACTGGTTGGCGAACTCCACGATCAGGATCCCGTGCTTGGTGATCAGGCCCACCAGCGTGATCAGGCCGATCTGGCTGTAGATGGACAGCGTCCCGCCCGAGAACCACAGCGCGAGCAGCGCGCCCGTCATCGACAGTGGCACCGACAGCATGATGATGAACGGATTGCGCCAGCTCTCGAACTGTGCCGCCAGCACCAGGTAGATGAAGGCCACCGCCATCGCGAACACCAGGTAGATGCTGCCCGACGAATCGCGGAACTCGCGCGACTGGCCGTTCAGGTCGGTCTGCGCGGTGGCGGGCAACACGCGCGCGGCGATGCCGTTCATTACGTCCAGCGCCTCGCCCAGTGCGTAGCCCGGCGCGAGCGACGCCGAGATCGTGACGGCGCGCATGCGGTTGAAGTGGTTCAGCGTCTGCGGCGATACGCCCTCGCGGACGGACAGCAGGTTGGCGAGCTGCACCATTTCGCCGTTGCGGGAGCGCACGTAGATGTCGGCGATGTCGGCGGGATTGGAGCGGTCGCGCGGTATCACCTGCACCAATACGTCGTACTGCTCGCCGTTGTCCTTGAAGCGCGTCACCTGACGGCCGCCCAGCATGGATTCGAGCGTGCGGCCGACGCGGTCCACATCGACGCCGATGTCGGCCAGCTTGTCGCGGTTGACCTGCACCCGCAGCTCGGGCGTGTTCAGGCGCAGGTCGGTCTGCACGTTCTGCACGCCGGGGTACTTGGCCAGCTCGGCCAGGAAGGTGTCGGCCATCGTAGCCAGCTCGGGATAGGACACCTGGCTCATGATGACGAATTCGATGGGCGAGGAGCGGGGCGACTGGCCCAGCGACGGCGGATTGGAGGGGAAGGCCTGCACGCCGGGCAGCGCGGCGAACTTCGGCTGGAGCGACCGCGCGACCTCCTGCTGGCTGCGGGTGCGCTCTTCCCAGGGCTTGAGCCGCAGCACGGCGTTGCCTTCGGTCACCACCGGGAAGCCGGCCACCGCCTGGTAGGCGGCCATCTCGGGGATGTCCTTGTAGATCTCCTCCATGCGCTCGAGGTAGCTGGTGGTGTAGCCCACCGTGGCGCCCTGCGGCGCGACGATACGGCCGTAGATGACCCCGCGGTCCTCCACCGGCGAAAGCTCGCTCTTGATGGTCTTGAACAGGGGCGCGCTGCACGCGCCCACGGCCAGGCCCAGCACCACCACCCATCCGCGATGGGCCAGCGCGAACGACAGCGCGCGGCGGTAGCCGCGCGTCAGCGCGTTCAAGCCGCTTTCGATGAAGTTGTACAGCCAGCCGTGCGACTCCTGGTGGCGCAGCATGAGCGAGCACATCATGGGCGTGAGCGTCAGCGCGACGAAGCCCGACACCAGCACGGCGCCCGCCAGGGCCAGCGCGAACTCGATGAACAGGCGGCCGGTGCGGCCGGTGGCGAAGGCCAGCGGCGCGTACACAGTGACCAGCGTCAGCGTCATGGCGATGACGGCGAAGCCGATCTCGCGCGAGCCCAGCAGCGCGGCCTGCATGCGCGACTTGCCTTCCTCGATGTGGCGGAAGATGTTCTCGAGCACGACGATGGCGTCGTCCACCACCAGGCCGATGGCCAGCACCATGGCCAGCAGCGTGAGCGTGTTGATCGAGAAGCCGAACGCATACATGAGCGTGCAGGCGCCGATCAGGGACACGGGAATGGTGACGATGGGGATCAGGCTGGCGCGCAGGTTGCGCAGGAACAGGAAGATCACCAGCACCACCAGCACGATGGCCTCGCCGATGGTGTGGAACACCGACTCGATGGACTTCTCGATGAAGACCGAGGTGTCGTACGCCATGTTCAGCTTCATGCCGCTGGGCAGCGTGGCGTTCATTTCCTCGATTTCGGCGCGCACCGCCTTGGACAGGTCCAGCGGATTGGCCGTGGACTGCTTGACCACGCCGATGTTCAGCGCCGGCCTGCCGTTGAAGCGCGAGGTCACGCGCTCGTCCACCGGCCCCAGGCCCACCGAGGCGACGTCGCCGACGCGCACGCTGTAGCCGCCGACGTTGGCGATGATGACGTTCTCGAACTGCTCCTTGGTTCGCAGGTTGGTGGCGGCGACGATGGAGAACTCGCGCGCCCTGGACTCGATCCGGCCCGAGGGGATCTCGACGTTCTGCTTGCGCAGCGCGTCCTCCACGTCCTGGACGGTAAGGCGGTAGGCGGCCAATTTCCCGCGATCGACGTTGATGCGCATGGCCGGCAGGCGTTCGCCGAACACCCGCACCTCGGCCGCGCCCGGCAGCACGGACAGCCGGGGCTTGATGAAGCGGTTGATGTAGTCCGAGGTTTCCATCGCCGACAGCGATCCGGACTCGACGGCCAGGTACATGACCGGCTGGGAGTCGGCTTCGACCTTGGCGATGATGGGTTCGTCGATCTCGTCGGGCAGGCGGCCGCGCACGCGCGCGACCTTGTCCCGCACGTCGGCCGCTGCCGAATCGGGCGAGATCGACAGGCGGAAGCGGACGTTGATGTTGCTGCGCTCGGACCGGCTGGTGGAGGTCATGACTTCCACGCCTTCGATGCCCGACAGGGAATCCTCGAGCGGCTTGGTGATCTGGGATTCGATCACCTCGGCCGACGCGCCCTTGTAGACGGTGCTGACGGACACGACCGGTTCGTCGATCTGGGGATATTCACGCACGGTCAGGCGGGAATACGAGATCAGGCCCACCAGCAGGACCAGCAGCGACAGCACCGTCGCGAAGACGGGCCGCTTGATGCAGACTTCGGACAGGACCATGTGCCGGGCCTCAGAGCGCCGACGCCGTGGCGCTGGCGAGCTTCACCGGCACGCCGTCGCGCAGCTTCTGCGCGCCGGCCACCACGATCACATCGCCCTCGGCCAGGCCGGACGTGATCTCGACCATGGCTTCGCGCCGCTGCCCGACCTCGACCTGCACCCGCTCGGCGCGGCCGTTCTGCACGCGGTAGACGAACTGGTCGTCGCCCACCGGGACCAGCGCCGCCTCGGGCACGGCCAGCGCCTGGGAAGGCGTGTCCAGCAGCAGCTTCACGCGCGCGAACATGCCGGGGCGCAATTGGCCGCCGGGGTTCTTGACCTGGGCGCGCATGACGATGGAACGGCCGCCGGTATCGATGAGCGGACTGATGGCATAGACGGTGCCGCCGAAAGACTTGTCGGGCATGGCATCGAGCGATACCTGCAGGGTCTGGCCGGTTCGGGTCTGCGACAGGTAGATTTCCGGGATGCGGAAATCCACCTTGAGCGGATCGATGGCCTCGAGCGCCACCAGGTCCTGGCCCACCGCGACATAGTCGCCCGTCGACACGTTGCGCAGCCCGATCACGCCGCCGAACGGGGCCCGGATGTCGTTCTTGTCCAGGCGGACCTGGGCCAGCACCATGGCGGCCTGCTGCACCTTCATCGCGTTGTCGGCCTCGTCCTTGGCCTGCTTGCTGATGAAGCCCTTCTGCTGCAGCTCGATGGAGCGGTCGTAGTTGCTCTTGGCCAGCGTGAAATTGGCGCGGGCCTGCTCGAACTCGGCGCGCGGCACGGAATCGTCCAGGCGTATCAGCACCTGGCCCTTGTTCACCCGCTGGCCCTCGGTGAACCGGATCTCGCTGATGCGGCCCGCCACTTCGGGGCGCAAGGTCACGGATTCGTTGGATCGCAGGCTGCCGACCGCGGTGATGCCGCGCTCGAACGGCCGGCGCGCGACCTTCTGGACCTCGACCAGAATGGCCTGCGGTCCGGCGGCCCTGGCCGCCGGATCGGGCGCCGTGGCCCGCGGAGCACCGCCCGCCGGGGCGCCGGTGCCGAACAGGCGGGGGGAAAAATAGCCGACTCCCGCCCCGACGGCGAGGGCAACCACCACGACGGGGACTAACGAACTCTTCTGCATACTATAGCGAGCGGAAAGCGCAACAAGGTGTATCGCCCACTTTAGCATCGGACCATGACGATTGCGCGGGATCTCGCGCTTTCGGAGCCCCGCGTAAACCCTCGTTTTCCGCTACTCGACCTTGCCTATCCGGCGCACGGCCTCGGCCAGCACCTTGGCATCGGCCTGCCAGTAGGCGGCGAACTCCGGCGCGTCCAGGTACATGACCGGGCTGCCCGCGCCCTGGATGGTCTTCAATACCTTGGGATCCGTGGCTGCGGCCTTGGCGGCGGCGCGCAGGCGGTCGACCACCGGCGCCGGCGTGCCGGCCGGCGCGAACACGCCGGACCACTGCGCGAACCGGACCGGGTGTCCCAGTTCCGTCAGGCTGGGAACGTCGGGCAGGGACTCCAGCCGCCCCGTGCCCCAGTGCGCCAGGGCCCGGACCTTGCCGCCCTTGATGTGCTGGAGCACCGAGGCCGGCCCCGTCGACAGCGCCTGGACCTGGTCGGCAAGCAGCGCCACGATGGCCGGCCCGGCGCCGGTGTAGGGCACGTGCAGCAGGCGCAGGTTCGCTTCGTTGCGCAGCATCTCCATGGGCACGTGCATGGTGCCGTAGTTGCCCGAGGACCCATAGGCCACGCCACGGTCGCCCTTCTTCTGGGCGGCGATGAATTCCTGCGCCGTCTTCCACGGGCTCTCGGACCGCACCACCAGCACGGTCGGATCGGCCGTGAAGCGGGCGATGGGGGTGAACTGGGACAACTGGTACATCGGCTCCCTGCCCAGCAGCTTGTCGGCCTCGGGCAGAATGGAGATGGACGACAGCGCCATCATGATGGTGTAGCCGTCGGCCGCCGACTTGGCGACATGCCCCATGCCGACGCCGCCGCCGGCGCCGCCCCGGTTCTCGACCACCACGGCCTGGCCCAGGAAGCGGCTCATGGATTCGGCCACCGGACGGGCGACGGTGTCGGCCACGCCCCCCGGCGGGAAAGGCACGACCATGGTGATGGGCCGGGTCGGCCAGGAGTCCTGCGCGGCGGCGGGCGCGCCGCCAAGGACGGCGCAGCAGGCCGCCCAGACCAGCAATGTGCGTTTCATGTCGTCTCCTCGTTTCCCTACGGGTTGGCGCCCGCCCCCGTGTGTCCGGGGATGTCGGGCGGCGCGCGGCCTGCGCCGCGCGCCTTCAATCGACGGCGTTCTCCAGCACGCCTATGCCCTGCACTTCGATGCGGATCACGTCGCCGCGCTTGACGAAACGGGGCGGGTTGAAACCTATGCCCACGCCCGCCGGCGTGCCGGTGGCGATCACGTCTCCCGGCTCCAGCGTGATGCCGGACGAGATGGTCGCGATCAGCGTCGGAATGTCGAAGATCAGTTGCCGGGTATTGGCATCCTGGCGCAGTTCGCCGTTGACCCAGCAGCGGATGTCCAGGTTGGCGGCATCCAGCTCGTCGGCGGTGACCAGCGCCGGTCCCATGGGGCAGAAGCCGTCCAGCGACTTGCCGAGGAACCACTGGCGATGCAGCTTCTGCAGGTCACGCGCCGTGAAGTCGTTGACGATGGTGTAGCCGAATACGTGCTCCAGCGCACGCTCGCGCGGGATGTTCCGGCCCGGCTTGCCGATGACCACGGCCAGTTCGGCCTCGTAGTCGAGCTGGGAGGTGACCCCTTCGTGCGAGGGAATGGCCGCGTCCGGCCCGATCACGGTGTTGTACCCCTTGGTGAACACCACGGGGGCTTCGGGCGCGTGCTCGCCTTCCTTCGCGCTGGAATCAAAGCCCGATTTGCTGAATTCCGCCGCATGCTCGAAATAGTTCTTGCCGACGCAGAAGATGTTGCGCCGGGGGCGGTCGATGGGCGCCAGCAGCCGCGCGCCCGACAAGGGCCGTCCGGCCCCGCGCGTGGCCAGGCTGGAACGGATCCGGTCGAAATCCTGGACCAGTTGGACCATGTCGCCGGAGAATCCGGGAACGAGGTCGGCCAGCGGCCAGTAATGCCGCATGTCGGCATCGGCAAGGGCGATGGCGGGTTTGCCGTCGGCGATCAGGTGGACGAATTTCATGATGCGTTAACAGATCCAATTGGTAAATTCATATACCAATATAAAACCAAATTGGATCTTCATCAAGCGTGCGGCCCCACTTTATTTGACCAATTGGTACCATTGAATTAAGGTAGCGGCAGAACGAGGGACAGCCACCATGGACGAATCCGCAGCGCACAGCCCCATTTCGCGCGCCCCCGGGGCCAAAGAGCTCATGCACCACCTGTTGGGGGAGATATCCAGCGGCAGGCTGCACGTGGGCGTCAAGCTGCCGCCCGAGCGCGAGCTGAGCCAGCGCTTCGCGATCTCGCGCGGGTCGGTGCGCCGCGTGCTGGCCGACCTGCGCACCCGCGGCCTGATCATCCAGTCCGTGGGCAGCGGCACCTTCGTCGCCGAAGGCGCCCAGGCCCTGGCCGGCGGCCCCTCGCCCGCGCCCGAGGTCAGCACCAGCCCGGCCGAACTCATGGAAGCGCGGCTGCTGATCGAACCCCTGATGCCGGCCCTGATCGCCCGCAACGCCAATGCCGCCGACTTCGCCCGCATGCAGCAATGCGTGGAGGAATCGGAAATCGCCGCCAGCATCGAGGCCTTCGAGCACTGGGATGGCGAACTCCACAAGTCCTTCGCCGAAGCCACCCACAACTCGTTCTTCCTGCAGATCCTGGAACTGACCAACCGTGTCCGCGAACAGGGGGAATGGGGCCGCTTGAAGCGCCGTTCGCTCACGCCGGAGCGGCGGGTGCAGTACCAGCGGCAGCACCGCGCCATCGTCGAGGCCTTGAAGGACCGCGACGCCGCCCAGGCGCGCGAACTCCTGCTGGGCCACCTGCAGCAGATCCGGCAGAATCTGTTCGACGCCTGACGCCCGGCGGGCGGCCTACCGCGAGGGCTCGCGCCCGGTCCGCAGCGGGTGGACCTCCCGGGCCGTGGCCACCGCGGCGCGGCGCGGCGCCTTCTGCTTTTTCCAGGCGGGACCGATCAGCCGCATGCCCACCGTGCGCTTGACCGCGGACACCACGTACAGCCCGCCGCATACCGGCCACCAGCGCTCGCCGGCGCTTTCCATGAAGGCGTAGCGGCGCAGCCATTTCTCGGTGCGGCAGGCCGGCGCATAGATGCCGAAGCGGCCGCTCTCGACCTCGAACGACAGCAGCTTGAGCCAGTCCTTGATGCGCGCGGGGGACAGCGGCTGGATGCCGGGCGGCAGGAAGGACCGGCGCCGGCCCAGCAGGCGGCCGGCGCCCCACAGGCTCCACGGATTGAAACCGGTGATCACCAGGCGGCCTTCGGGAATCAGCACCCGTTCGGCCTCGCGCAGGACCTGGTGGGGGTCGTCCGAGCACTCCAGCGTGTGGGGCAGGACCAGCAGGTCCAGGCTTTGCGAATCGAACGGCAAGGCCTCCAGGTCGGCCACCACGAACGCATTCCAGCGCGCCCGCTGCGGCTCGGACGGTATCGCGCCGGCGACGTAGCCCTTGAAGGGCATGCGGTTGGCGCGCAGCGCGTCCAGTTCGGCCAGGCCGGCCTGCATGGCATGGAAGCCGAATACGTCGGACACCGCCTCGTCCAGCCGCGCCTGCTCCCAGGCGAGCGCGTGGCGGCCGGGATCGGTCGCCAGCCACGCGGCAAGCTCTACAATCGGAGAATCCTGGACGTCAGACGGCAGCATCGGAATGAAAGACTCGAAAGGAAGCAAACGATCGGCCGGCCCGCAAGATGCCGGCCCGGCGGCCGGCATAACCGGCATCCCCGCCTTCAATGACAACTACCTGTGGTTGATCCGGCAGGGCACGCTGGCGGCCGTGGTGGACCCCGGCGACGCCGGTCCGGTCCTGGCCTCGCTGCAGCAGCAGCGCCTCCAGCTTCGTGCCATTCTACTGACTCACCACCACAAGGACCATGTCGGCGGTGTCCTGGAGCTGGTCGAACGCACCGGCGCCACGGTATTCGGTCCCGCGGGCGAGAAACTGCCCCACTGCGACCGCCGCCTCGCCCAGGGCGACCGGGTCACCCTGCCTGAACTGGATCTGGACCTGGAGGTGCTGGACGTGCCGGGGCATACCGCCGGCCACATCGCGTATGCCGGCCGCGCGGCCGGCGTCGAACCGCTGGTGTTCTGCGGCGACACGCTGTTCGCCTCGGGATGCGGCCGCCTGTTCGAGGGCACGCCGCAGCAGATGAAGGCCTCGCTGGACAAACTGGCCGCCCTGCCCGCCAGGACGCGCATCTACTGCGCGCACGAATACACCTTGTCCAACCTGGCCTGGGCCACCGCCGTCGAACCCGACAACGCGGCGCTGCACGTGTGGCACCAGCAGGCGCGCCACCTGCGCGAACAATCGCAGCCCACGGTGCCCACCACGCTGGATCTGGAACGCCAGGTCAATCCTTTCCTGCGCACCGCCGTTCCCGAGGTGGCGGCGGCCGCGGCGACCCATGCCGGCAGGCCGATGGCCGACGCCGTCGAGGTTTTCGCGGCGCTGCGCGAATGGAAGAACGACTTCCGGTAGAGCACGCCGCATCTTGCCCCGATTTCCGTTCAATGCCCGCCAAAAGCTTCGAATTTGTAAAGCGGGTTGACGGAAACCATTCTCGATTCGTACTATGCCGCGCTAAATGCACCGTGAGTCGCGCCGGTCCCCCGAGCCGGGGCCCTGTGCCCCTTCCCGGAATCCCCGCGGCTCCAAATTGAAACTGCCTCGCTGGGCCCCGTCCTCCGGGACGAGGCCCAGCGAGGCATGTGGTCAAGGACACGAAACATGCTATTGCGCCCCCGCGGCGTCTGGAATCTGCGGGCGGGCGTCCGCGATGGTCGTCCAGCCTCCCTGTACAAAATCCTGATCGCCGGGTGCGTGATGGTCCTGGCGGGCTGCGCTTCGATGGAACGCCCCGCGGCAACCGGCCAGGACATGCAAGGGGTGGCGACCGCCCCCTCCACCGGCACCAACAACCCCGCCGGCTTCTCTTCCTCCCCGCGAGTCTCCCAGGCACCCCGCCCCGTCGGCCGGCGCATCGACTCGCCCCTGAGCCTGCACACGCCCGATGACGGCCTGGAACCGCGCATGGTCGACCTGACCGTGCAGCCGGCCGATATCTGGACCCGTATCCGGCGCGGCTATGCGGTGCCCAACATCGACACGCCGCTGGTCAAGGAATGGGAGAACTTCTACGCCTCACGCCCGGACTACATCCAGCGGACGGCCGAGCGCGCCGGCAAGTATCTCTATTACATCGTCGAAGAGATCGACCAGCGCGGCATGCCGACCGAACTCGCGCTGCTCCCCTTCGTGGAAAGCTCGTACGACCCCTGGGCGCTGTCGCGCTCGCAGGCGTCGGGCCTGTGGCAGTTCATCCCCACCACCGGCCGCGGCTTCAACCTGAAGCAGGACTGGTGGCGCGACGAGCGGCGCGACCCCATCGCCTCCACCCGCGCGGCGCTGGACTACCTGCAATACCTGTTCGACTTCCACGGCGACTGGCACCTGGCGCTGGCCTCCTACAACTGGGGCGAAGGCTCGGTCAAGCGCGCCATCGACAAGAACACGGCGCGCAGCCAGCCGACCGACTACCTGTCGCTGGACATGCCGGACGAGACGCGCAACTACATCCCCAAGCTGCAGGCGATCAAGAACATCATCTCCAATCCGGCCGCCTACAACATCGCGCTGCCGTCGATCGACAACCAGCCCTACTTCGTCACCATCACCAAGAGCCGCAACATCGATGTGAAGCTGGCCGCCCAGCTGGCCGAGATGCCGCTCGACGAATTCAAGGCGCTCAACCCGTCGTTCAACCGCGGCGTGATCCTGGGCAGCCACGAGCCCACGCTGCTGCTGCCGGCCGACCGCATCAGCATCTTCGAGGCCAACCTGCGCGCCTACAGCGGTTCGCTGTCGTCCTGGCACACGCATGAACTGGCCCGCGGCGAGACCCTGACCACCGTCGCCCGCAAATACGGCACCTCGGTCGCGACGCTGCGCAAGGCCAACGGCCTGGGCACCCGATCGCGCATCGGATCCGGCGACATCCTCATGGTGCCCACCAGCCGCCAGGCCGAACCCACCCTGGTCGCCAGCGCCGGCATCACCCCCGTGCGCGCCACCGTCCAGAGCAATGGCCGCGCGAAAAAGACCGTCCAGGCACGGACGTACAAGGTCCGCAAGGGCGACACCCTAAGCTCCATCGCCCGCCAGTACGACATCTCGGTCGACCGCCTGCGCGCCCTGAATCGCATCAAGGGCTCGAACATCCCCGCCGGCCGCACGCTGAAGATCCAGTAAACTCGCACCTCCCACGCCCCCATAAGCCCCCAGGCAGTTGCCCGGGCACCGTGGATCCGGCTCCGCCGGTCCACCAGTGCCGCCTCCTGGGGGGCGCGCGCAGCGCGTAGGGGGTACATTCTTTTACAGGGACCCTAGACATGGGCTTTCTCGCCGGTAAACGCATCCTGGTCACCGGGGTGCTGTCCAATCGCTCCATCGCCTATGGCATCGCCAAGGCCTGCCACCGCGAAGGCGCGGAGCTTGCCTTCACCTACGTAGGCGACCGCTTCAAGGATCGCATCACCGAATTCGCCGCCGAATTCGACAGCCAGCTCGTGTTTCCGTGCGACGTCGGCGACGACGCGCAGATCGAGGCCGTGTTCGCCGACCTGGGCAAGACCTGGACCAAGCTGGATGGCCTGGTACACGCGATCGGCTTCGCGCCGCGCGAAGCCATCGCCGGCGACTTCCTTGACGGCCTGTCGCGCGAAGGCTTCCGCATCGCGCACGACATCTCGGCCTACAGCTTCCCCGCCATGGCCAAGGCCGCCCTGCCTCTGCTGCAAGGGCCGGAAGGCAATGGCACCGGTGCGGTGCTGACGCTCAGCTACCTGGGCGCCGAGCGCGTGGTCGACAACTACAACACCATGGGCGTGGCCAAGGCCGCGCTGGAAGCCGCTACCCGCTACCTGGCGACGTCGCTGGGCCCCAAGGGCATCCGCGCCAACGCCATCTCGGCCGGCCCCATCAAGACGCTGGCGGCCGCCGGCATCAAGGACTTCTCGAAGATCCTGAACTTCGTCGAGACCTTCGCGCCGCTGCGCCGCAACGTCACCATCGACGATGTCGGCAACGTCGCCGCCTTCCTGCTGTCGGACCTGGCCGCCGGCGTAACCGGCGAAGTCACGCACGTAGACGCCGGCTTCTCCACGGTAGTCCCCGGTATAGGATGACCCCCCCTACGCCCTTCGGGCGCCCCCCAGGGGGCCGACGGCGGTGGACCGGCGGAGCCGGATCCACCGTGTCGTGGTCTGTGTCGTCGTTCTCGGTGCGAAGCACCGCATGTTTGCTTTGATCCAGGGTGCCGCGGATCCGGCTTTGCCGGTCCGCCAGCGCCGCCCCCTTGAGGGGGCGCCCGAAGGGCGTAGGGGGTGGGCTTCCTCTCAGCGCGTAGGGGGGATCAGATACACCCCCCGGTCTATGCCGTGGCGTTGCAGCTTGTCGTAGAAAGTCTTGCGCGGAATACCCAGGGTTTGCAGGGTGGCCTTGATGTCGCCCTGGTGGCGCGCCAGCGCTTCCCGGATCAGGTCGGCCTCGTAGCGCTCCACGCGCTGCGGCAGGGTCGCTTCGGTCTCCGGCGCTTCGGGCGCCGTCTCTTCCACTCCCAGCACCACGCGTTCGGCGTAGTGCATCAGTTCCCTGACGTTGCCGGGCCAGGCGTGGGTCCGCAGGTGCTGGCGCACCGCCGGCGTGATCGCGGGCGGGTCGATCTTGAAGCGGGCCGCCGCGCGGGAAACGAAATAGGAAAACAGCAGCGGGATGTCGTCGCGGCGTTCGCGCAGGGGCGGGATGCGGACGGTCACCACGTTCAGGCGATGGAACAGGTCGGCACGGAACTGGCCGCGCTGCGCCGGATCGCTCAGGTCGGTCTTGGTGGCCGCCACCACGCGCAGGTCGACCGGACGGACCTCGTTGGTACCCAGCGGCGAAACCTCGCGCGTCTCCAGCACCCGCAGCAGCTTGATCTGCGCTGCCAGCGGCATGCTTTCGATCTCGTCCAGGAACAGCGTGCCGCCGCTGGAATGCTCGATGCGCCCGACGCGGCGGCGCTGGGCGCCGGTGAACGCGCCGGCCTCGTGGCCGAACAGTTCGCTTTCGATGACCGTGTCCGGCAAGGCGCCGCAATTAAGCCCGACGAAAGGCTGCGCATGGCGCGCGCCCCAGGCATGCAGGGCCTGGGCCACCACCTCCTTGCCCGCCCCGGTTTCGCCCAGCACCAGGACGTCGACGTCGGCGCTGGCCAGATGGCCCAGTGTCTTGCGCAGGCGCTGCATGGCCGGCGTCTCGCCGATCAACGGCAGGCTCTCGCCCGCGTCGCGGGCCAGCCGCTTCAGCCGGCGGTTGTCCAGCACCAGGCGCCGCTTGTCCAATGCGTTGCGGGCCGCCGTGGCCAGCCGCTCGGCCGGATAGGGCTTGGCCAGGAAGTCGTAGGCGCCTTCGTGCATGGCGGCCACCGCCATGTCGACGTCGCCGTGGCCGGTGATCAGGATGACGGGCAGGTCCGGGTCCCGTTCGCGCAGCCGCCGGAACAGTTCCAGGCCATCGACCACCGGCATGCGCACGTCCGTGACGACGATGCCGGCGAAATCGGCCGGTACCCGCTCCAGGGCCTCGGCGGCCGAGACAGCGGTCTCGACGCGGAAACCGGCCAGCTCCAGGGTCTGCTGGTTGGCTTCCCGCATGGCGGGATCGTCGTCGACGAACAGCACGCGGTCGACGGCGTCGGCCCCCGGCGGCGTGGGATCGGTGGGAAAGGAAGCGTTCACGAAGCAGCCTCGGGAAGACGGATGGTGAAACACGCGCCGCGCCCCGCGGTGTGCACGGACAACGTGCCGCCGAAGTCGGCGACGATGTCGCGGCTGATGACCAGCCCGAGGCCGAGGCCGCGCGGCTTGGTGGTGACGAAGGGGGTATAGAGGGCCGCCATGACGCTGTCGGGCAGGCCGGGGCCGTTGTCTCCGACTTCGATGGCGACCTGGTTCGCGTCGCGCGTGGCGCGTATCCATATCCGGGGACCGGACGTCCGCTCCAGCGCCTCGATGGCGTTCTGCAGAAGGTTGACCAGCACCTGCTCCAGGCGCACGCGCTCGGCGCGCACCGCCAGGCCGTCATCCACGCCGGTGCGTTCGAGCGCGATGCCATGCCGGCGCATCTGGGCACCCACCAGCGTCAGCGCGCCGTCGACGGCGGCGGCCACCGGCACCGGGCCGGAAGAAGCGCCGGAGGATTTGCGCGAGAAGGTCCGCAACTCGTCGGTGATGACGCCGATGCGCTGCGTGAGCGCGGCGATCGACGCCATGTTGCCGCGCGCCCGCTCGACGTTGCCCCGGTCCAGGTAGGCGGCCGAGTTGTCGGCGTAGCTGCGGATGGCCGCGACCGGCTGGTTGATCTCGTGCGCCACGCCGGCGGTGATCTGGCCCAGGAAGGCCAGTTTGTTGGCCTGCACCAGTTCTTCCTGCAACTTGTGCAGTTCGGCTTCGGCGCGGCGCCGGTCTTCCATCTCGGCCCGCAACTGGTCATTGGCGGCCCGTAGCTCGCCCGTGCGCGCCGCCACGCGCGACTCCAGTTCCTGGCGCGCGGCAGCCTGGGCAAGCACGAGATCGTGGGCGCGGTGCCGGCGATGCAGCCAGATCCCCGCCACGAACAGGGCGCACAGCACCAGCAGCGCGGCGGCCACGCGGGCCGATGCGGCCGCGCGCGCCATGGCCTCGCGGGTCGCGCCCAGCAGGTGGAACTGCCACGGCGTACCCGGCACCGGCTCCTGCACATGCACGTATTCCTGTTCAGCCCGCCCGGGCAGGCTCGCCACCACCTGCCCCGGGCGGTCCGGGGCGGCCCGCGCCGGCAGGGCGGACAGCGGCGCATCGCCGAACTGCAGGCTGGTCCGCAGCGCGTCCCGCTGTGCCGCCGACAGCGTGCCGTAGACCTGGAAGCGCCAATCCTCCTGCGAGGACAACAGCACCACGCCGTGCTCGTCGGTCACGAACGCCGGATCCGGGAAGCGCCGCCAGCCGGCCTCGACGCCGTCGAACTCCACTTTCACGACCACCACCCCTAGCGTCCGTCCGTCCCGCTCCAGTTGCCGGCTCAGGTACAGCCCCGGGCGGTTGCTGACGTTGCCGAGCGCGAAATACTCGGCTTGGCCGGCATGCGCCGCCCCCTGGAAATAGGGCCTGAACGCGTAATCCGAGCCCACGAAGCTGGTGGGCTGGTTCCAGTTGCTGGCGGCCACGCCCACGCCGCGAGGATCGAGCAGGTAGATGACGGCGGCGCCGGTATCCCGGCTCAGCGCCTCGAACTTGAGATTCAGCGCGCCATAGCGCGCCGGGTCCCCGGTGGCCAGCGCCGCACTGACCTCGGAGTCCTGCGCCAGCACGAAGGGCAGCGAGCGCTGCTTGTCGAGCTCGGCGGTCAACAGCGCGACCTTCAGCGCCGCCGCGTTGCGCGCCGCCGCCGCGACCTCCGAATAGGCCTGCTCACGCCCCACGCCTCCCGCCGCCCACAGCGCGGACGCCAGCAGCGCGACGCCGATCAGGACGAAACAGGCCCATGCCCGGCCATGGCCGGGAACCCGGAAGGACGACGGCGCGGGGCGGTCGTCCGGGGTCGGCAAGGAAGGAGCAGGCATGGCGGCGGACGGGAAGGCGATGTGCGGATTTTCGCACACCGAAAACGGACGTGAGCGAAAAACCGCACTCCCGTCCCTGGCAAGTTTCTTTCAACGAGAAAATTATCCAGTCCGATCAATAGGTTACGAATTCACCTCCGCTACCGCAAAACGGGCATGCCGATTGCATTAGTGGCGTCAACGAAGCTCCCACGAGCTCGGCAACCGTTGAAAACGAGCCCCCGCCCGCGCCAAGACGCGGCGGGCAGGCGGCCATTGGAAGGGGACATCCCGATGATCGACATACCCAGCACGGCGCAGGCGCCCGTGCGCAAGAAAAAGTTCTATCAGATCCTGTACGTGCAGGTACTGTTCGCCATCACGGTCGGCATCCTGCTCGGCCACTTCTATCCCCAGATCGGGGAATCGATGAAGCCCCTGGGCGATGCCTTCATCAAGCTGGTGAAGATGATCATCGCGCCCGTCATCTTCCTGACGGTCACCACCGGCATCGCCGGCATGCGCGACCTGCAGAAAGTGGGTCGCGTCGTGGGCAAGGCCATGATCTATTTCCTGACCTTTTCCACGCTGGCCCTCATCATCGGCATGATCGTGGCCAACGTCGTGCATCCGGGCACCGGCCTGCACATCGACCCCGCCACGCTGGACGCGAAGGCCGTGGCCTCGTACTCGGCCAAGGCTCATGACCAGACCCTGGTCGGCTTCCTGATGAACATCATCCCGGACACGGTGGTCAGCGCCTTCGCCAGCGGCGACATCCTCCAGGTGCTGTTCTTCTCCGTGCTGTTCGGCATCTCGCTGGGCGCCGTGGGCGACAAGGGCGCGCCGGTCCTGGATTTCCTGCAATCCATCTCGTCGGCCTTCTTCAGGCTGGTCGCCATCCTGATGAAGGCCGCGCCCATCGGCGCCTTCGGCGCCATGGCGTTCACCATCGGCAAGTACGGCATCGGCTCCATCGCCAACCTGGCGCTGCTGGTCGGCACCTTCTACCTGACCTCGCTGCTGTTCGTGCTCGTCGTGCTGGGCGCGGTGGCCCGCTACAACGGCTTCTCCATCCTGAAGCTGATCCGCTACATCCGCGAGGAGCTGCTGCTGGTGCTGGGCACCAGTTCGTCCGAGGCGGCCCTGCCCACGCTCATGGAAAAGATGGAGCGCGCCGGCTGCTCCAAGCCCGTGGTCGGCCTGGTCATCCCCACCGGCTATTCCTTCAACCTGGACGGCACCAACATCTACATGACCCTGGCGGCCCTGTTCATCGCCCAGGCGACGGACATCCACCTGTCGCTGGTGGACCAGATCCTGCTGCTGCTCGTCGCGATGCTCAGTTCCAAGGGCGCGGCGGGCATCACCGGCGCCGGCTTCATCACCCTGGCCGCGACGCTGTCTGTCGTGCCTTCGGTCCCCGTGGCCGGCATGGCGCTGATCCTGGGCATCGACCGCTTCATGTCCGAATGCCGCGCGCTGACCAACCTGGTGGGCAACGCGGTGGCCAGCGTCGTCGTGGCCCGCTGGGAAGGCGAGCTGGACAAGGACCGGCTGGACCAGGCCCTGAGCGCCCCGGGCGCCCGGCAGATCGAAGCCGACCTGGAAGGCGGCGACGTCCTGGTGACCGCGCACCGCTGACCGCCACCCGCCGCGGCCGGTCCGGCCGCGCCACGAACAAGGCATGCTCCGGCATGCCTTTTTCTTTGCCTGGACGACTTCACACAATTAATTATCTTAATAAACAATAAATTTCTTTTTCCAAGCAATTTATCTAGGGTTTACACCTGATCCAGATTCTTTTTTATTTAACTATATTAAATAAATGACGGTTGAATCCGTCATCCGCCGCGCCCCGAAGAAGCCAATCGACATCCCGCGCGGCCGCCCACGAGGAGGAGACAAGCATGAAGAAACGCCATCTGGCCGGCGGGGTACTCGCCGCCCTGGGAGCGCTGCACGGCTGCGGCGGTTCCGACGACGCGGGGCCGTCCGCCGCGGAACCTTCCGATCCGCCCCGCCTTGCCTGCGCCGACATCACGGCGGCCGCGCTGGGAATCCCCCGGCTTGAACTGGCCACCCCCGAAACCATTGCCGCCGTCTCCGCGGATAACCCCGCGCAGTCCGTGCCCGCGCACTGCCGGCTGCAAGGCCGGCTGAACCTGCGCAACAGCGACGTCGACGGCAAGGCCTACGCCATCGGCTTCGAGCTGCGCATGCCGGACACCTGGAACGGCCGCTTCTTCTTCCAGGGCGGCGGCGGCACGGATGGCGCCGTCAACCCCGCCCTGGGCACCCTGACGGGGGCGGGCGCCTCCACCAACGCGCTGTCCATGGGATTCGCCGTCGCCAGCACCGACGGCGGCCATACCAGCGAAAGCGAACCCATCGTCGGCGGCTCGCTGTTCGGCCTCGACCCCCAGGCCCGCGTGGACTATGGCTACAACGCGGTCGGCACGGTCACCCCGACCGCCAAGGCCATCCTCGAGCGCTTCTACGGACGCGGCGCCGACCACTCCTATTTCGTCGGCTGCTCGAATGGCGGCAGGCAGGCCATGGTGGCCGCCTCGCGCTTCGCCGACCAGTTCGACGGCATCGTCGCCGGCAATCCGGGCTTCAACCTGCCCCAGGCCGCCGTGCAGCACGCCTGGGACAACCAGGCTTTCGCCGCCGTGGCGCCGCGCACGGGCGGAGACCGGCCCATCATCAGCCAGGCATTCTCGTTCCAGGACATGCAGCTGCTGGCCGACCGGACGGTGGCCGCCTGCGACGCCCTGGACGGCGCGGCCGACGGCATGATCGACGACCCCGTGGCCTGCAAGGCCGCCTTCAAGCCCGAGGACCTGACCTGCCCCGGCGCCAAGGCCGATACCTGCCTGAGCACCCCGCAGGTGGATGCGCTGAAGAAAGTCTTCGGCGGCCCGAAGAACGGCAAGGGCGAGGCCCTGTACGCCGACTGGCCCTACGACGCCGGCGTGGCGACCATGGGCTGGCGCTTCTGGAAGCTGGGGACCTCGACCACCGAGGTCCCCAATTCCCTGATCGCGACCCTGGGCGGCGGCTCGCTGCCCTACGTCTTCACCACGCCTCCCACCCAGGTGCGCGGCACCGGCACGCAGGTCATCGACTACCTGCTCGGCTTCGATTTCGACACCGACGCGCCGAAAATCTTCGCGACCACGCCGGTCTATGCCGAGTCGCCGATGAGCTTCATGACGCCGCCCGATCCGACCGACCTGGGCACCCTGAAGGCCCGGGGCGGCAAGATGATCGTCTACCACGGCAACAGCGACCCGGTGTTCTCTGTGAACGACACCATCGCCTGGTACCAGGGCCTGCGCCGCGCCCACGCCGACGCATCGGACTTCGCCCGGCTGTTCACGATACCCGGCATGAACCACTGCAGCGGCGGCCCCGCCACCGACAAGTTCGACATGGTTACGGCCATCGTGGACTGGGTCGAAAAGGGCGTCGCCCCCGCCTCGATCCTGGCCTCCGCCCGCCCCGGCTCCGACGCCCCCTGGCCCGGCCGCACCCGCCCGCTGTGCCCCTACCCTCAGCAGGCCCGCTACACCGGCAGCGGTTCGCTGGAAGACGCCAAGAACTTCCGCTGCGTCACGCCGGCCTCTTGAGCCATACCCGCCCCCCAGGGAGCGCGGCAAAAAAAAGCCCCCACGAAGTGGAGGCTTTCAGACCATGGGCACAGTGGATCCGGCTCCGCCGGTCCACCAGTGCCGCCCGGAGGACCCGGCGCCGGGCCGTCCCAAGGCGGGTCCCCGCCCCCTCGGGGGGCTGCCGCGTAGCGGCTGGGGGCTCACCATGCCGGGCGCGCGTAAGCGCGTAGGGGGGGCTAAACTAAACCATCACGCCCGCTTAACTTTCTCGAGCATCTTGAAAATGCCCTTCGGCGCCCCAACAAAAAGACGCTTGAAGGCCTTGCCCAGGCAACGGCGCTCAAGGGTATTGCGGCGCGTGCGTTTCTTTTCCGCCATGTCGATCTCCAGTCATTGAATCCGGCTAACCCGCTATTCTAGCGGATTTTTCGGCGTTGCCGTCAAGCCGCTCAACGCTGGGGGGCGCCTCCGGCAACGCCGCCGACGACTTCCGTTGTTTTCTGCTCGGCCTTGCCCAGCACCCGCGCCAGCGCCTTTTCGGTCTGGTGCGAGACGACCCGCCAGGTATGGCCGACTTCGGGAATGGTATGGACGGCGACGGTGCCGGCCGTCAGGGCAAGCGCGATGGCCACCAGCACCGCCACGCGCAGGCTGCGAGGCGGCGGCGGAACGTCGCCGAGCGTGGGCGGCGGGATGTACACGCCAGCCTCGGCGCCCAACAGATCGACCGGAGAGGATTTGCGCTTGCTCATAGGCAATATCGTAACCCGGCCGCCCTTTTATAGCCGTACCTTCCTGTTACGCAATCTTGTCAAACGTTGCGATTTTCGCAGCATCTCCTAAACGGCTACGATTGAAGAATCGCCGGCCTCCTTCCGGCACGTGAACCGAACGATGTCCTCCGCCCCCATCTCCCCCGACTCCCCCCAGGAAACCGCCGCCGAACCCGAGATCCGGGTGGTGGGCGCGCGCCAGAACAACCTGAAGAACCTGAGCCTGACCATCCCCACCAACGAACTCGTGGTGGTGACCGGCGTATCCGGCTCGGGCAAGAGTTCGCTGGTCTTCGACACGCTGTACGCCGAAGGCCAGCGCCGCTACGTCGAGACTTTTTCGCCGTACGCGCGCCAGTTCCTGGACCGCATGGACAAGCCCCAGGTCGACCGCATCGAGGGCATCCCGCCCGCCATCGCGATCGACCAGACCAATCCGGTACGCACCTCGCGCAGCACGGTCGGCACCATGACCGAACTGAACGACCACCTGAAACTGCTGTACGCGCGGGCCGGCAGGCTGTTCTGCCGCCAGTGCGCGCGGCCGGTGCAGAAGGACACGCCCGACTCCATCCACGCCTCGCTGGCGCGCCGCTCGGCGCAGGCCGGCGACCCGCGCCTGGTCGTGACCTTTCCGGTCCAGGTGCCGGCCAACTACAGCGAGGACGAGATCCGCGGCTTCCTGGAACGCCAGGGCTACACGCGGGTGCACGCCAAGCGCAAGGTGGGCACCGGCAAGAACGCCGTGCAGTTGCTGGACGTGGTGCAGGACCGCTTCCGCTTCGGCAACGCCGAGCGGGCCCGCGTGATGGAGGCGCTGGACGCCGGGCTGCGGCTCGGGGCCGGCCGGGTGGACGTGCGCGTGGTGGACGAGGAAGGCAAGGAAACCGCGCTGTGGAAGTTCAGCGACGAAATCCACTGCGCCGACTGCGACATCGCCTATTCCACCCCCACCCCCAGTTCGTTCTCGTTCAATTCACCGCTGGGCGCCTGCGAGGCCTGCCGCGGCTTCGGCCGGGTGATAGGCGTGGACTACGGCCTGATCATCCCCGACGAAAGCAAGACCCTGCGCGGCGGCGCCATTCGCCCCTGGCAGACGGCCAGCTACAAGGAATGCCAGGACGAACTGGTGAAGTACGCGGCCCGCGCGGGGATCCCGCTGGACGTACCCTGGCGCAAGCTGACCGACGCCCAGCGCGAGTGGGTGCTGCAGGGCACGCCCGACTGGAAGGGCGGCAACGACGCCTGGAAACACCAGTGGTACGGCGTGAAGCGCTTCTTCGACTGGCTGGAGACCAAGGCCTACAAGATGCACATTCGCGTGCTGCTGTCGAAGTATCGCGCGTACACGCCGTGCACGGCCTGCAACGGCGCCCGCCTCAAGCCCGATTCGCTGCTGTGGCGGGTAGGCACCAAGGCCGAGGCCGACCAGGTACTGCCCGAGTCCGACGGCCGCTACGCCCGCTTCCGGCCGGTGAACGTGTCCTGGGGCAACGCCACCCTGACGGCCCTGCCCGGCCTGTCCATCCATGACCTGATGCTGCTGCCCATCGAGCGCGTGCGCACGTTCTGCGATGCCCTGCACTTCGAGGGCGTGATGGATGCCGCCACCGAGCTGCTGTTGCAGGAAGTGCGCGCGCGGTTGAAGTTCCTGTGCGACGTCGGCCTGGGCTACCTGACGCTGGACCGCCAGAGCCGCACGCTATCGGGCGGCGAGGTGCAGCGGATCAACCTGACCACCGCTCTCGGGACATCCCTGGTCAACACCCTGTTCGTGCTGGACGAGCCGTCCATCGGCCTGCATCCGCGCGACATGAACCGCATCGTCGAGGTCATGCACCGGCTGCGCGACGCCGGCAACTCGCTGGTGGTGGTGGAGCACGATCCCCAGGTCATGCTGGCGGCCGACCGCGTCATCGACATCGGCCCGGGGCCGGGCGAGCGCGGCGGCAACATCGTCTTCAACGGCTCGCCGGCGCAGTTGCGCAAGGCGGAAACGCTGACCGGCGACTACCTATCGGGCCGCCGCCACGTGGCGGCGCCGCGCCCCATGCCGGTCAACGCCAATACGCCCCGGCTGATCGTCGAGGGCGCGCGCGAGCACAACCTGAAGAACGTGACGGTGGAGTTCCCGCTGGGGCGCCTGGTGTGCGTGACGGGCGTGTCGGGATCGGGCAAGTCGACGCTGATCCAGGACGTGCTGTACCCCGCCCTGCTCAAGCTCAAGGGCAAGCCCACCGAGGCCGCCGGCGCGCACGACCGCATCCTGGGCGACGACTGGATCGCCGAGGTGGTCATGGTCGACCAGTCCCCGATCGGCAAGACGGCGCGCTCCAATCCGGCCAGCTACGTGGGCGCGTTCGACGGCGTGCGCAAGCTGTTCGCCCAGGCGCGGCTGTCCAAGGAACGCGACTACACGGCCGGCATGTTCAGTTTCAACGCCGGCGACGGCCGCTGCCCGACCTGCGGCGGCACCGGCTTCGAACACGTCGAGATGCAGTTCCTGTCCGACGTGTACCTGCGCTGCCCCGACTGCGACGGCACCCGCTTCCGGCCCGAGATCCGCGAAGTCACCATCGAACGGAAGGGCCGGGCGGCCTCGATCTCCGACGTGCTGGAGATGACCGTGACCGAAGCCCTGGATTTCTTCGAGGGCGAGCGCGACATCCAGTACGGCCTGGCGCCGCTGGCCGACGTGGGCCTGGAATACGTGCGCCTGGGCCAGCCCGTGCCGACCCTGTCGGGCGGCGAGGCGCAGCGCCTGAAGCTGGCCGGCCACCTGGCCGAGGCGGCGCGTTCGGGCATTTCCACCATCGGCGCCAAGCTGTCGAAGAAGGGCAGCCTGTTCCTGTTCGACGAGCCCACCACCGGCCTGCACTTCGACGACATCTCGCGCCTGATGGGCGCCTTCCGCAAGCTGCTGGCGGCCGGCCACACGCTGGTCGTGATCGAGCACAACCTGGACGTGATCCGCGCCTCGGACTGGCTGATCGACCTGGGCCCGGAAGGCGGCGACGCCGGCGGGGAAGTCCTGGCCACCGGCACGCCACAGGCCATCATGGACCATCCGGCCTCGCACACCGGCCGCGCGCTGCGGGAATACGAGGCCGAGATCGGCAGCCTGGCCGATGCCCGGGCCACCGCCCCGGCGCCCGCCGTGGCCGAGCACTTCGAACCCTACGTGGTCGCGCGCAACGACGAACCCGAAGGCGTACCGCTGCAGAACCTGCTGTCCCGCCGCCGCCACGCCGCGCGCGCGATCGAGATCAAGAACGCGCGCGAGCACAACCTGAAGAACGTGGACGTCGAGATTCCGCGCAACACCTTCACGGTCATCACGGGGGTGTCGGGCTCGGGCAAGTCGACGCTGGCCTTCGACATCCTGTTCAACGAAGGACAGCGCCGCTACCTGGAATCGCTGAACGCGTATGCGCGGTCCATCGTCCAGCCCGCGGGCAAACCGGACGTGGACGCCATCTTCGGCATCCCGCCCACCGTGGCGATCGAGCAGCGCACCAGCCGCGGCGGCCGCAAGTCGACCGTGGCCACGATGACCGAGACCCACCACTTCATGCGCCTCTTGTACATGAAGCTGGGCACCCAGTATTGCCCGAACTGCGACATCCCGGTCGAGCCCCAGACCTTCGACCTGATCGTCAGCCGCATCATGCGCGAGCTCAAGGGCCAGCACATCGGCGTGCTGGCGCCGCTGGTCAGCGCGCGCAAGGGCTATTACACCGACCTGGCCAAGTGGGCGTCGAACAAGGGCTACACCCATCTGCGCGTGGACGGCGCCTTCATCCCGACCGCCAAGTGGCCCCGGCTGGACCGCTTCAAGGAACATGACATCGACCTGCCGGTGGCCGACTTCGTCGTCGACCCGGCCAACGAGGCGGCGCTGCGGGCCGCCGTGCACGAGGCGCTGGAACACGGCCACGGCGTGATGAGCGTGGCCTGGCCACTGCAGAAGCTGCGCGTGGCGATGGCCAGCGGCGCCGAGGCGCCGGCGCCCGACCTGGAGCAGCGCGTGTTCTCGGTCAAGCGTGCCTGCCCCTCGTGCGGCCTGAGCTTTCCCGAGCCCGATCCTCGCATGTTCTCGTACAACTCCAAGCACGGCTGGTGCCCGTCCTGCTTCGGCACGGGCCTCAAGCTGCAAGGCTTCGACGCCGAGCAGACCGGCGAGGAAACGGCCTGGAACGCCTGGTACGAAGGCGAGGCGCAGCCCTGCGGCGACTGCCACGGGCAGCGCCTGAACCGCAACGCGCTGGCGGTGCGCTGGCGCGACCGCTCCATCGCGCAGTTGTCGTCGCTGGCGGTGCGCGATGCCGGCGCCTTCTTCCGCGACCTGGAAACCGCGGGCCGCGAGGCTGACATCGCGCGGGACATCCTGGCCGAGCTGCGCAGCCGGCTGGAGTTCCTGGAGGAAGTCGGACTGGGCTACCTGGCGCTGGACCGCGCCGCGCCCACGCTGTCCGGCGGCGAGGCCCAGCGCATCCGCCTGGCCGCGCAACTGGGCTCGAACCTGCAGGGCGTCTGCTACGTGCTGGACGAGCCGACCATCGGCCTGCACCCGCGCGACAACCGCATCCTGCTGAACGCGCTGTCGCGGCTGGAAGGCAAGGGCAACACGCTGGTCGTGGTCGAGCACGACGAGGACACCATCCGGCGCGCCGCCCACGTGATCGACATCGGCCCGGGCGCCGGCGTGCGGGGCGGCACCGTCGTCGCCCAGGGCCGGGTGCAGGACATCATCGCCAACCCCGCGTCGCTGACCGGCAAGTACCTGGCCCATCCCCTGCAGCATCCGCTCCAGCCCCGGCGCGCGATCAACGACGATACGCCGCGCATCGCGGTGCGCAAGGCGCGCCTGCACAACCTGCGCGACGTCGATGCCAGCTTCCCCGTCGGCCGGCTGACCGTCGTGACCGGCGTGTCGGGTTCGGGCAAGTCGACGCTGGCGCGCGACGTGCTGCTGGACAACCTGCAACGCCGCGTGGGCAAGGACGCCGCCGAACAGGGCGGCTGGACCGGCTGCGCCGGCATCGACGGCTGGAAGGGCATCGACCGCGTGCTGGAGGTCGACCAGACCCCCATCGGCAAGACGCCGCGTTCCTGCCCCGCCACTTACGTCGGCTTCTGGGACACCATCCGCAAGCAGTTCGCCGACACGATGGAGGCGCGCATGCGCGGCTGGGCCGCCGGGCGCTTCAGCTTCAACACCGGCGAAGGCCGCTGCCCGGTCTGCGAGGGCCAGGGCATGCGCACCATCGAGATGAACTTCCTGCCGGACGTGAAGGTGCCCTGCGACGCCTGCAACGGCGCCCGCTTCAACCGCGAGACCCTGGCCGTGCACCTGCGCGGCAAGAGCGTGGGCGAAGTGCTGGCGATGGAGATCGACGACGCCGTCGAGTACTTCGCCGCCCATCCGTCCATCCTGAACCCGCTGCAACTGCTGCAAAGTGTGGGGCTGGGCTACCTGACGCTGGGCCAACCCTCGCCCACGCTGTCGGGCGGCGAGGCGCAGCGCATCAAGCTGGTGACCGAGCTGGCCAAGGCCAGGCTGGACGAAGGCACGATGCGCACCGGCCGGGCCTACAAGGCACCGCACACGCTGTACGTGCTGGACGAACCGACCGTGGGCCTGTCCATGGCGGACGTGGAAAAGCTGATACGCGTGCTGCACCGGCTGGTGGACGCCGGCAACACGGTGGTGGTGATCGAGCACAACCTGGACGTCATCGCCGAGGCCGACTGGCTGCTGGACATGGGCCCCGAGGGTGGCAACGAAGGCGGCCAGGTGGTCGTGCAGGGCACGCCCGAGCACGTCATGGCGCAGCGCGCGCGCTCGCACACCGGCCGGGTCCTGGCCGAGTTCATGGCGCCGCAGGAAGCGGCCGCCAAGGCGTCCTGAGCATGCGGCCGCAGTTGATCGAGACCATCCGGGTCGAGCATGACGGGCGCATGCCGCTGCTGCCCTGGCACCTGGAGCGGCTGGGTGCCTCGTGTTCGGAACTGGCCTACCACTGGTCGGTGGACGCGGTGCAGCGGGCCATCGCCCGGGCCGCCGCCACGCTGCCCGAAGGCGCCGGCCACCGCATGCGCGTGCTGGTCGCGGACAACGGCGCCGTCGAGGTCGAGACCTCGCCGCTGCCGCCGCTGCCGTCCCGCCCCCGCGTGGCGCTGGCCGCCGAGCGCCTGGATTCGGGCACGGCGCTGCTGCGCCACAAGACCACGTGGCGCCCCTGGTACGAAAGCGCGGCGGCCTGGCTGGCCGGCCACCCCGACCACTTCGACCTGCTGTACCTGAACGAGCGCGACGAACTGTGCGAGGGCAGCCGCACCAACGCCTATCTGCTGCTGGACGGGCGCTGGGTCACGCCGCCGGTGTCCTGCGGCCTGTTGCCCGGCGTGCAGCGCGCCGCGCTGCTGGACGAGGAAAAGGTGGAAGAAGCCGTGGTGACGCGCGCCGACCTTGGCCGTGCGCGGGGGCTGCGGCTGTCCAACGCCCTGCGCGGCTGGTTCGACGTGGTCCTGGACTAGGGCCTGTTCCCGCTAAAAGGAGCCTCGCACAGGCCGGGAATGGGCCCTAGCGTTCCGCCGGAAACACCACCCGCAGCACCTCATGCGCCGCCGCCAGCCCCATGGCGGCGGTCACCGTGACCGCCGACCCGTAGCCCGCGCAGGACAGGCCCTGCGGCGCCCCGGCCGGCGCGTCCACGTCCTGGGTCCAGGCCGCCGGCAGCCGGGCGGGCTGGTCCACCCACAGGGCGCGTACCTTCATCTTGGGCACCCGGCGCGCCGGCTTGCCCGCGGCGGTCGATGCCTTGGGATAGCCGTGCTGGCGCCGGAGCTGGTTGCGGATCTTGGCCAGCAGCGCGTCGTTGACGGCTTCCGACAGATCGCCCGCGCGCAGCGCCAGCGGGTCCGTCTTGCCGCCCGCCCCGCCGCACACCACCAGCGGCGCACCGCTGCGCCGGACATGCAGGATCATCGCGATCTTGGCCGACACCTGGTCGGTGCAGTCCAGCACCACGCTGGCCTCGTCGGCCAGCAGCCGCGCGGCATTGCCGGGCTCGAGGAAATCGTCGACCAGGTTCAGCACGCACCGCGGGGAGATGTCGCGGATGCGGTCGGCCATGGCCTCGACCTTGGACTGCCCCAGCGTGCGGCCCAGGGCGTGGACCTGGCGGTTGATGTTGGATTCGGCGATGTGGTCCAGGTCGATCAGCGTCAGCGTGCCGATGCCGCTGCGGGCCAGCGCCTCGGCCGCCCACGATCCCACTCCGCCCAGCCCCACCACGGTGGCGCGCGCCGCGCGCAACGCGTCCAGGGCGCCCGCCCCGTACAGGCGGTCCAGCCCGCCGAAGCGGCGCTCGGTGTCGAGGTCGCAGCTCATGACGGGAACTCCGGGAGGGAAAGACGAGAAGACATGGAAACAGCCTGCCAGCGGCCGGAACGAAGACGGCTCCGATGTTAGCAGCCCGCCGGGCCGCCCTCTTCCCCGGCCCCCGGGGGTAGAATGGACCCTGCCACAAGAAACCGCCGCGAGACCACGGCGACATTTTTCCCGTTCGCTCCCCACCTTGCCTGCACCCACGCCGCGCCAGGACGCCCCCGCCCCCGAGCAGCCGCACGACGCGCCGCTCGACGACCGCGGTGTCGCCGTCTTCTGCACGCTGGCGATCCTGAGCCACATGGCGCTGACCGGCGGCCGGGTGACCGTCTCGCTGGGCGCGCTGGCGCAGGGTGCCTCCAGCTTCACGGTGGGCGTGCTGATGGCGCTGTTCGCGCTGGTCCCCATGCTGCTGTCGGTCCACACCGGCCGCTGGGTCGATCACATCGGCGCGCGGCGCCCGCTGCGCATAGGCGTGAGCCTGCTGATCGCGGGCAACCTGCTGCCCTTCATCGTGCCCGATACGCAGGTGCTGTTCCTGTCCAGCTGCCTGACCGGCATAGGCTGCATGGTGTGCCAGATCGCGGTGCAGAACGTCATGGGCATCCATGCCACGCCCGACCGGCGCATCCTGAATTTCTCGCGGCTGTCCCTGTCACTGTCGATCTCGGGCTTCGGCGGCCCGCTGGTGGCCGGCCTGTCCATCGACCACCTGGGCGTGCGCTGGGCCTTCGGCGTGCTGCTGCTGTGCCAGCTGGGCGCCCTGGGATTGCTGCTGCGGCAGCAGCACCGGCTGCCGCGCGCCGCCAGCAACACCCGGCCCGCTTCGCGCGAACAGGTCAGCGACCTGCTGGCCAGCCCCATCCTGCGCCGCGTGCTGGTCGCCACGGCCCTGCTGTCGGGCGCCTGGGACCTGAACTCTTTCATGATGCCCATCTTCGGCGCCTCGATCGGCCTGTCGGCCACGACCATAGGCGTCATCCTGTCGGCCTTCGCCGTGGCCACCTTCGTCATCCGCATGCTGCTGCCGTGGATACAGCGGCGCCTGGCGCCCTGGACCCTGCTGCGCACCGCCATGTTCACCGCCAGCGCGGTCTACGTGCTGTATCCGTTCTTCCGCGACGTCCCCATCCTGATCATGCTGGCCTTCCTGCTTGGCCTGGCGCTGGGCAGCGGCCAGCCGAGCCTGCTGGCGCTGCTGCACGCGCACGCGCCGCCCGGCCGCGCCGCCGAGGCGCTGGGGCTGCGCATGGCGACCATCAACGGCGGCCAGTTCGTGCTGCCGCTGGCCTTCGGCAGCCTGAGCGCGCTGGCCGGCCTGGGACTGCCCTTCTGGACCGTGGCGGCCTGCCTGCTGGCGGGCGGCATCTTCAACCGCGCGCCCAAGCGGCCCGTGGCCGCGCGGCGCAGCGAGGCCAACTGACGTGTCCACCGATACGTTCCCGCCCGAATACCACCCGCTGCTGCTTACCGAAGCCCAGCGCCAGGCGTCCATCGACGCGGCCTTGAGCGCCTGGCGCCCGCGCGACGACGTCTGGGTGTACGCCTATGGCTCGCTCATCTGGAATGCCGGCTTTCCCTTGCAGGAACGGCGCCAGGCGGTCGTGCGCGGCTACCACCGTTCGCTGTGCCTGTGGTCGCGCATCAATCGCGGCACGTTGTCCGCGCCGGGACTGGTGTTCGGCCTGAACCGGGGCGGCAGTTGCCGCGGCTTCGCGCTGCGCATCGCCGCCGCCGACGTCCGGCCCGTCTTCGCCACCCTTTGGGAACGCGAAATGATGATGGGCTCCTACCTGCCCCGCTGGCTGCGCTGCCAGACCACCCAGGGCCCCGTCGACGCGCTGGCCTTCGTGATCGACCGGCGCGGCACGGGCTATGCCGGCGGCCTGCGGGAAACCGAACTGCTGGCGGCGATCCGCCAGGGCCACGGCCGCTACGGCGCCTGCGTGGACTACGTGCTGGACACCGCGCGGGCGCTGCGCACCCACGGAATACGCGACCGCGCGCTCGAACGCCTCGCGCAATGCCTGGCCGCCACGGGCGGGGACGACGGCGGCAACCCGGTATAGTGAGGGCTGGAGTCCTTTCTTTCCGCCGATCATGTCCATCGCCGACATCCGCCAGATCTACCAGCAGGGCGCCTTGCTGGAAGCCGACGCCCCCGCCTCGCCGTTCGAATTGTTCGGAGCCTGGTTCGGCCGCGCCGTCGCCGACAAGCTGCCCGACCCCAACGCCATGGCGCTGGCCACCGTGGACGAACGCGGCCGCCCGGCCGCGCGTACGGTGCTGCTCAAGGGCTACGACGAACGCGGCTTCGTGTTCTACACCAACTACCGGTCTCGCAAGGGGCGAGACCTGGCTCATCTGCCCTATGCCAGCCTGCTGTTCTTCTGGCCCTTGCACGAACGGCAGATCCGCATCGAAGGCCGCGTGGAACTGGCCTCGGACCAGGAATCGGACACCTATTTCCACAGCCGGCCGCTGGCCTCGCGCATCGGGGCCTGGGCCTCGGACCAGAGCACCGAGATTCCCGACCGCGACGTGCTGCGGGCGCGCGAAGCCCAGTTGCTGGCCGAGCTGGGCGAGCATCCCCCCCGCCCCGCGCACTGGGGCGGATACCGCGTCGTGCCCGACGCCGTCGAATTCTGGCAGGGCCGGCCGTCCCGCCTGCACGACCGCCTGCTCTATCGCCCCCGGTCCGAAGGGGGCTGGCACATCGTGCGCCTGGCGCCATGACCGCCGCATGATCCCGCAGGACCCGTCTTCCGATCCGGACGAGCCGGCGGACGGCGAGGACGGCGCACAGCGCTCGTTCTTCGGCGACGCGCCCGCCCCGAAGCCGGCCAAGGCCAAGAGCCGGGCCAAGACGATCCCGGCCGCCGAGCACCCCGACGCGCTGCGGCAGTTGGGCGCCGCGATGCCCGGGCAGTTGCACCTGGGCACCTCGTCGTGGGCCTTCGCCGGCTGGAACGGCATCGTCTACGGCGCCAAGGCCAGCGAATCGCTGCTGTCGCGCGAGGGCCTGCCCGCGTATTCCTCGCACCCCCTGCTCAACAGCGTCAGCCTGGACCGCACCTTCTACGCGCCCTTGACCGCCGAGCAGTACGCCCATTACGCGCACCAGGTGCCCGTGGGCTTTCGTTTCGTCGTCAAGGCGCCCAACCTGGTAACCGATGCCGTGCTTCGCGACGATCGTGGCGCGCCGTCCGGGCCCAACCCCAGTTTCCTGGATCCGGTGCTGGCCACCGACCATTTCGTCACGCCCTGCCTGGAAGGCCTGGGCACCAAGGCGGGCCCGCTGGTATTCCAGTTCTCTCCGCTGCCGCCCGAGATCCTGGGCGACCCCGCCGGCTGGGTTGCCCGCCTGTCGGCCTTCCTGGCCGCGCTGCCGCCGCTGCCTGCCTCGCAGGGCCATGAACGCCCCTTCTACGCGGTGGAGTTCCGCGACCCGCAAGCGGTCACGCCGCGCATGATGAAGATGCTGGCGGAACGCGGCGTGCGCTACTGCGTGGCCATCCATGCGCGGATGCCGTCGGCGGCGCGCCAGATGCAAGCCGTGGCCGCGACCGGCCCCGGGCCACTGGTGGTGCGCTGGAGCCTGCTGGCGGGCCAGCGCTACGAAGCAGCCAAGGCACGCTTCTCGCCTTTCGACAAGATCCAGGTCCAGGACCCCGAGACACGGCGGGTCCTGGCCGAGGCCGCGCTGGCCGCCCACGCATCGGGCCAGCCGGCCTGGATCGTGGCCAACAACAAGGCCGAGGGCAGCGCCCCCCTGACGCTCGAGCTCCTGGCAAGGGAAATCGCGACACGCTCCGCGCCTCCCGGATAGAATGAGGGTTTACAGCAACATCAGCCACGCCACCCGCACCCTGGGTGCGTCAGCCCTCCCCCTGGATGCCCGCAGCTCTTCCGGATTTCGACTCCACCGCCTTCCGCTCCGCCCTGGGCCGCTTCGCCACCGGCGTGACGGTCGTCACCGCCATGGGCGCCGACGGACATCCCGTCGGCCTGACGGTCAGTTCGTTCAATTCGGTGTCGCTGTCCCCGCCTCTGGTGTTGTGGAGCCTGTCGCTCACTTCCGGATCCCTGCCGGTGCTCGAAGCGGCCAGCCACTACGCGGTGAACGTGCTGGCGGCCGACCAGATCGACGTCGCCCGGCGCTTCGCCACGCGCGGCCATCCGGCCGAGCGCTTCGCGCACGTCACCTGGCGGCCCAGCCGCCACGGCGCCCCGCTGATCGACGGCTGCACGGCCTGGTTCGAATGCTATAACCGCAGCAGGTATCGCGAAGGCGACCACTGCATCTTCGTCGGTGAAGTCGAGCACTGCGGCCACACCGACGCCATGCCGCTGGTGTTCCATGCCGGCGGCTTCGACCTGACACCGCAGCGGCCGCGCAAGGCCCCCTGAACCCCTTACCCGCCAGGCTTCCCATGCATCGTCGCACCGTCCTCGCCCTGCTCTGCGCCCTGTCCCTGACCGCCTGCAACGGCTATTTCGGCTCGGGCGGCGACGGCGATGGCGGAGGCGGAGACGGCGGGAGCAACAGCGACGCGCAGGGCATCTGGACCGGCAACCTCACCAGCGACACCTTGTCGCTCAGCATGCTGGTCACGCCCAGCAACGAACTGTGGGCCATGTCCTGGAGCGAGGGCTTCAGCCAGGTCCGGCGCATGACCCGCGGCACCGGATCCCTGAACGGCAAGGCCTTCACCGGCACGGGCAAGACCTTCGGCACCGGCGACACCACGGTCGAGACGGCCAACCTGACCGGCACGGTCACCAGCGCGGCCAGCTTCGACGGGAACCTGGGCCAGAACGTGACCTTCTCCTCCAGTTTCAGCAGCCAGTACAACGACGCCTTCGACCTGGCCAACTACGCCGGCACATGGACTGGCCGCGACAGCATCAGCAGCTCGTCCGTGACATTCACCATCCAGTCCAACGGCGATTTTTCGGCCAACTCGCAGGTCAGCGGCAGACCGGACACGTGCAGCATCAATGGCAAGCTGGCCAAGGCCTCGTCGGGCAAGAACTACGCGACCACGACCTTCTCGTTCGGCAGCGCCACGAACTGCCTGAGCCAGCACGCGGGCGCCAGCATGCAGGGCGTGGCGATGCGGTTGACGGAAAAGGACAAGCAGCCGCTGCTGCTGATCATGGCCACCAACAGCGGCCAGTCGGCGGGCTGGTTCGCCTACGCGCGCAAGCAGTAGCTCAGGCCTCGCCCGACCCCACGGCCGCCCGCCCCAGGCGGTCGCGCACCGCCGTCCAGGCAGGCGCGCCGGGCGGCTGTTCGAACAGCAGGACATCCACTCCCTTGCCGTCCAATTCGCGCAAGGTCGCGTACAGCGACTGCGCGTAGCGCTCCGGATCGGCGGGCGCCTCCAGCCAGCAGGCGGCGCCGCCCGGATCCTGCCGCGACCATACCCCCACCGAGCGGCCGCGCGCCGCCTCGGCGGCGATCTCGCCCGCCAGCCGGCCGGCATCGACCAGCCTGAGCGGCGTGCGCGGCGCATAGTGCGCCGACAGCGATCCCGATACGCGCGGCACCGGGCGCTGCGCGTCCATCTGGGCGCGGGTCAGCACGGCGCTGCCCAGCACCTCGGACAGGGCCAGCGCCGAGACATGGCCCGGACGCAGCAGGATGGGAATCTGGGTGGAAACGTCGACGATGGTCGACTCGATGCCGACCTCGCACGGACCGCCGTCCAGCACCAGCGGCACCAAGTCGCCGAACTCGTCGGCCACGTGGGCCGCGGTGGTCGGGCTGACCCGGCCGAAGCGGTTGGCCGACGGCGCGGCCAGTCCGCCGTCGAAGGCGGCCAGCAGGGCCTGCGCGACAGGATGCGAGGGACAGCGCAGCCCCACCGTGTCCTGCCCGCCCGTCACGGCATCCAGCACGCCGGCGGCGCGCGGCAGGATCAGCGTCAGCGGCCCGGGCCAGAACGCGTCCATCAGCCGGCGGGCGACGTCGGGAACATTCGCGGCCCAGCGCGACAGGTCGGTGCCGGCCGCGACGTGAACGATGACGGGATGGTCGTTGGGCCGGCCTTTCGCGGCGAAGATGCGCGCGACCGCCTCGGCATCCGAGGCATCCGCGGCCAGGCCGTAGACCGTCTCGGTGGGCAGGCCCACCAGTTGCCCGGCCCGCAGCAGCGCCACCGCCTGCGCGATGGCGTCGGGCGTGGGCGGCAGGATGCGCGCGCTCATGCCGCTACGGATAGGCAATGCCCAGCGCCGCCGCCACCTGCGCGGCACTGCGCTCGGCCTGCGCCCGGTCGGTACCCAGGCAGGTCACGTGGCCCATCTTGCGGCCGCGCCGCGCCTCGGCCTTGCCATACAGGTGCAGCTTGGCGCCGGGCGCCTGCAAGGCCCGGCTCCAGGCCGGCTCGGCGGCCTGTTCGCCCGCCTGGAACCAGATGTCGCCCAGGATGTTGAGCATGACCGAGGCGGCCAGCGGATCGGACGACCCCAGCGGCTGGCCCGCCAGCACCCGCGCCTGCTGTTCGAACTGGCTGGTGACGCAGGCATCGATGCTGTAGTGGCCGCTGTTGTGCGGCCGCGGCGCGATTTCGTTGACGATCAGGCGCTCGCCCGGCAGCACGAAGAACTCCACGCACAGCACGCCGCAATACTCCAGCCCGGCCGCGACCTGCAGCGCCGCGGCGCGGGCGCGGCGCACGATGTCCTCGGAGGCGCGCGGCGACGGCACGGTCGAGATCGCCAGGATGCCGTCGCGATGCACGTTCTCGGAGACGGGATAGGTCACCACTTCGCCGTCGAAGCCGCGCGCGACCACGACGGAAATCTCGAACTCCAGCGGCAGCCGGGCCTCGAGCACGCAGGGCACGTTGCCGAACGAGGCGAACGCGGCGCGGGCCTGCTCGGCCGACTCGACCCGGGCCTGGCCCTTGCCGTCGTAGCCCAGCCGCGCGGCCTTCAGGATGCCCGGATACAGCGAGGCGGAGGCCGCGGCGATGTCGGCCTCGGAACGGATCTCGGCATAGGGCGCCACGGGCACGCCTATCGAGGCGATGTAGCCTTTCTCGGCGATGCGGTCCTGGGCGATGGCCACCGCCCCCGCGGCCGGGCTGACCTGGCAGCGCAAGGCCAGCTTCTCCAGGCTGGCGGCCGGGACGTTCTCGAATTCGGTCGTGACGGCGGAGCAGCGTTCGGCCAGCTGCGCCAGGCCGGTCTCGTCATCGTAGCCGGCACGGATGTGCAGGTCGGCCACCGCGCCGGCGGGACAATCGGCGATCGGATCCAGCACCGCCACGCGGTATCCCATGCTTTGCGCGGCATGGCAGAACATCCGCCCCAGTTGTCCGCCGCCCAGCAGCCCCAGCCAGCCGCCGGGCTGCACCACGCGCGCCTGCTTGTCCCCGCTCATGCCTGGCCTCCCGGGGGCAGCGCCATCGCGCGCGCGGCCTCGGTCTGGCGGGCGCGGAAGGCTTCGAGCTTCTTTCGCAGCGCCGGATCGGTACAGGCCAGGTTGGCCACCGCGTGCAGCGCCGCGTTGGCCGCGCCCGCCTCGCCGATGGCGAAGGTGGCCACCGGCACGCCCTTGGGCATCTGGACGATGGAAAGCAGGGAATCCTCGCCGCGCAGGTACTTGGACGGCACCGGCACGCCGAACACCGGCACCGGCGTCAGCGCCGCCAGCATGCCCGGCAGGTGGGCCGCGCCGCCGGCGCCCGCGATGATGGCGCGCAGGCCCCGGCGGGTGGCTTCGGCGCCGTACTCGACCATGTCGAGCGGCATGCGGTGGGCCGAGACCACGCGGGTTTCATGCGCCACGCCGAACTCGTCGAGCACGACGACGGCATGCTTCATGATCTCCCAGTCGCTGGAAGACCCCATGACGATGCCGATCTGCACCGCCCCGGAGGAAGAAGAGGAAGAAGGGGAACTGGACATGTGGGACCTTGCGGGCACCCGGCGTGCCGGGGCAGCGGGCGAGCGTCGAAAAGCGCGATTTTAACCCGCCACGGCATCGCCGCAGCGGGATGCCCGTCCCTGGGGCGATCCCGCGACAGGTCTTAGCCGATCAGCGCGTTGACCAGCGCTCCGCCCCCCACCAGCCAGACGAACAGCAGTCCGGCCAGCAGCAGCGGACGCAGCCCGGCGCGGCGGATGGCGCCGACGTGGGTGGTCAGCCCCAGCGCGGCCATCGCGATGGCCAGCAGCAGAGTGTCGAAGTCGATCGCGGCCGACATCAGCCAGTCGGGGATGGCCACCAGCGAATTGAACACGACCATGGCGATGAAGCCCACGGCGAACCAGGGGATGCACAGGCCGCTGCCCTCGCCCTTGCCTTCGGCCTTGCCGCGCGCGCATTCCCAGGCCAGCCAGGCGGACAGCGCCAGCAGGAACGGGGCCAGCATCATGACCCGCACCATCTTGGCGATGACGGCGGTGTCGGCCGCCTCGGTTCCCACCGCGCGGGCCGCGGCGATGACCTGGGCCACCTCGTGCACCGTGGAACCGACGTAGACGCCGAAACCGTGGGTGCCGCCGGGGATCAGGCCCCACTGCTGGTTCAGCTCGTACAGGAAGGGGTAGAGGAACATCGACACCGTGCCGAACACCACCACGGTCGCGACCGCCACCGCGACCTGGTCGGCCTTGGCGCGCAGCACCGGCGCGGTGGCCATGACCGCGGCCGCGCCGCAGATGGAGCCGCCGGCGCCGATCAGCCAGGCCGAGGTCCGGTCGAGCTTGAACACCCGCGTGCCCACCAGCCATGCCAGGCCGAAGGTCGACAGCAGCATGACCGCGTCGATGGCCACGCCCGCGGCGCCGACGCCGCCTATGTCCTGCCAGGTCAGGCGCAGGCCATACAGGATGACGCCCGCGCGCAACAACGTCTGCTTGGCCACGCCCACCCCGACCGCGCTGGGCGCCGCGATGCGCGGATAGACGGTGTTGCCCACCAGCATGCCCAGCACGATGGCCAGCGTCAGCGCGCTGAACCCCCGGCTGGCGAAGAAATCCCACCCCGCCAGCCCCATCGCGGCGACCCCGATGGCCGCGGCCAGCAGGAGACCGGGGGCCGCCTGCCTGAAGAATCCGGCCTTGCCCTGGGAGGGCTGGCCGGCGGCGGCGACGTGGGTAGCAGACGAATTCGACATAAGCTAATAACTTCTGGAATGAATGCCCTCCACTCTAAGCAAGCCCTTCGATCCGTCAAAACGGTTTATTTTTGTATATTCAAACTGGAAAACTGGTAATTCGAGTTATATGGAAGCCTTGCGCCTGACCTTGCGCCAATTGCAGATATTCGCCGCCGTCGCCGACACCGGCAGCACCAGCGCCGCGGCCACGGCCGTGGCGCTGTCCCAGTCCGCCACCAGCGCGGCGCTGAACGACCTGGAGCGGGCCCTGGACATGGCCTTGTTCGACCGGGTGGGCAAGCGCCTGGTGCTCAACGACAATGGCCGGGAATTGCTGCCCCAGGCGCGCGAACTGCTGGACCGCGCCACCGCGATCGAACGCTGGGCCCGCGACGGCCAGGGCCACGTGGGCGGGCTGCGCATAGGCGCCAGCACCACCATCGGCAACTACGTGCTGCCCACCCTGCTGGCGGGCTTCCAGCGCGACCTGGCGGACAGCGGACAGCCGCAATGGACCGCCCACGTCGCCATCGCCAACACGCTGGCCATCGCCACGCAGGTGGTGAACTTCGAGCTGGACCTGGCCCTGGTCGAGGGGCCGTGCGAACAGCCCGAGCTGACCGTGGAACCCTGGCTGACCGACGAACTCGTGATCGTGGCCGGGGCGCGCGACCCCATCGTGCCGCCGACGGGCGGACGGGTCTCCACCGCCCAGCTGCGCGCCGCCACGTGGCTGCTGCGCGAGGAAGGCTCCGGCACCCGCGAAACCATACGCGAAGCGCTGACCCCATACCTGCACCACATGAAATCGGGCATCGAGTTCGGCAACTCGGAAGCGATCAAGCGCGCCGCCGCGGGCGGACTGGGCATCACCTGCCTGTCGCGCTGGGTGGTCAGCGACATGCTGGCGACCGGCGAACTGGTCGAGCTGCCGACGGACCTGCCCCGCCTCGACCGCTCGTTCTACCTGATCTCCCACACGCGCAAGCTGGCCACGCCCGGCGTGCGCCGGCTGACGGCCTACCTGCGGGCCTTCGCGCACGATGCGACCGCAACCGGGGACCCGGCCCGCCCTCGGGAAAAATGAAGCACAATCTCTGTTTGATTACTGCTTCATAGCCATAGGATTCCCGGTATGGATGTCACGCTCGCCAATTTCGAAGCCGAGGTCTTGCAGGCCTCGCGCGAAAAGCCGGTTCTGGTCGATTTCTGGGCCCCCTGGTGCGGCCCCTGCCGCTCGCTGACCCCCATCCTCGAAAAGCTCGAGCGCGACTACGGCGGCGCCTTCAAGCTGGTCAAGGTCAACGTCGACGAAAACCAGCAACTGGCCGCCCACTTCCAGGCGCGCAGCATTCCCCTGGTGGTCGCCATCCTGGATGGGCGCCCGGTCGACCAGTTCAACGGCGCGCTGCCGGAAGGCCAGGTCCGCGCCTTCATCGACCGCCTGCTGCCGCTGCCCCACGAGCAGGAACACCAGCAGGCCATGGCCGCCATGCAGGCCGGAGACATCGCCACCGCCGAGAAACACCTGCGCGCGGCGCTGGTCCTGGACGCGGCCTACGATCCGGCGCGCATGGACTACGTCGAGCTGCTGCTGACCACCGGCCGGCCCGAAGACGCCAAGGCCCAGTTCGCGCTGCTGACGCCGCAGGCCAAGGCCGATCCCCACTACGCCAACCTGGAGACCGCCCTGAACGCGGTCGAACAGGCGCAGGACTCGCCCGAGGAAACCGAGCTGCTGGCCCGCATCCAGCAGAACCCCGGCGACCTGCAGGCGCGCCTGGACCTGGCCAACAAGCGCATCGCGCGCCGCGCCTGGGCCGGCGCGATGGACGAACTGCTGGAAATCGTCCAGCGCGACCGCGGCTTCCAGGAAGAAATCGGCCGCAAGACCCTGATCGCCGTCTTCGACATGGCCTCGGCCCAACCCGAGCTGGTCTCGCAGTACCGCCGCAAACTGTCGACGGTACTATTTTGACCCCCAGGGGAAGCCCACCCCCTACGCCCTTCGGGCACCCCCTCAGGGGGGCGGCGCTGGCGGACCGGCAAAGCCGGATCCGCGGCGCCCTGGGTCTAGAGCCTGTTTCTTGGTACGCCACACCGTTGCTACCGCGGGCAGCCAGCGATAGCAACCGTGCTTCAGTCCAAGATACTTTCCCTAGACCCAGGAAACCGCGGATCTGGCTCCGCCAGTCCGCCGGTTTCGCCCCCTGGGGGGCGCGCGTAAGCGCGTAGGGGGGGTCCTCTTCTTCTACTCGATTTTTATGCCGGTGTCGGCCACGACCTTGCCCCAGCGCTGCGTTTCGTCGGCGACCAGCTTGCCCAGTTCGGCGGGTGACGACGGGGCCGGGTCGGCATAGACGCCGGACAGTTTCTCTGCCACGGCGGGCTCGCGCAGCGCCGTCGCCACCATTTTCGACAATGCATCCACGGCGGCCTGGGGCGTGCCCTTGGGCGCGAACAGCGCGAACCAGCCGCCCGACTCCAGGCCCGACACGCCGGATTCGGCGAAGGTGGGAATGTCCGGCGCGAAGCGCGAACGCTGGGTGCCCGTCACGGCGATGGCCTTGATGCGGCCGTCCTTGAGCAGCGGCATGGCCGGCGGCAGGCCGGCCACCACCAGGTCCAGCTCGCCGCGCGCCAGCGCCGGCAAGGCCTCGGCGAAGCTGCGGCTGTACGGGATGTGCAGCAGCTTGAGCCCATAATTGTTCTGCAGGTAGGCGGCGGCCAGGTGCAGGTTGGTGCCGACGCCGGGCGTGCCATAGCGCAACTCCTTCTGCCTGGCCAGCGCAAGGAACTCCTGCGGATTCGAGGCCGGCAGCTTGGGGCTGGCCAGCAGCACGTTCTGGATACGAGCCAGCAGCGCGACGGGCGCGAAGTCCTTCTCCGGCTTGATGCGCCAGTCGGGATAGAGATGGGTCAGGATGCCGTGCGTGTCCTTGCCGCCCAGCAGCAGCGTGTAGCCGTCGGCCTTGGCATCGGCCACGGCTTCGGTGCCTATCTTGCCGCCGGCGCCCAGCTTGTTCTCGACCACGAAGGACTGGCCGGTCTGGCGCGACAGTTGTTCGCTCACGACGCGCGCGATCATGTCCGGCGCCGTGCCCGGCCCATAGGGCACGACCACGCGCACGGGCCGGTCGGGATAGGAAGGTTTCTGGGCCGCCGCGGACGCGCAGACGAACACGGCGGCAAGCGCGCAACGCGCGATGGATCGGTGCATGGAAGTCTCCTCGTATACGCATGCCTGTGTCTTTCGAATGGATGGTCCGGCATGCGCAGACTCGATGCTAAACCTCTAAAACTCAAAAATCTATACTTTTGATTTTTTGAGGTCTAGAATGGGCGCCGATGATCGAACCGCAGGAGCATCATGGCCCGCTTACCCATCACCATCGCCACCTGGGACTATGACCGGGTCCGTCCGCTGCTGGACGGCCGCGTCACCGTCGAAGGCTGCGAGGTCAACTACCTTCCCATGCCGGTGGAGGAATGTTTCCACCGCGCCTATTTCCACGGGGAGTTCGACGTCGCCGAGATCGGCTTCAGTCCCTTCCTGATCGCGCTGTCGCGCGGCATCGCGCCCTACGTCGCCCTGCCCGTCTTCCTGTCGCGCACCTTCCGCCACTCCGCCATCTACATCCGCAACGACCGCGGCATCGCCAGCGCGGCCGACCTGCGCGGCAAGCGCATCGGCCTGCCCGAGTACCAGATGTCCGCCGTGCTGTGGGTGCGGGGCTTCCTGAAGGACGAGTACGGCATCGAGGCCGCCGACATCGACTGGGTCCAGGGTGGCCTGGAACAGTATGGCCGCAAGGACAAGTTTCCGCTCAACCTCCCGCCGGGCTTCCCGCTGTCGAGCGCGCCCGAAGGCCGCTCGCTGTCGAACCTGCTGGCCAGCGGTGAACTGGACGCCGTCATCTCCGCCCGCGCGCCATCGTGCCTGCTCGATGGCCATCCCCGGGTCCAGCGCCTGTACCCCGACTACCGCGCGGTCGAGCAGGCGTACTACGCCCGCACCGGCCTGTTCCCCATCATGCACGCGCTGGGCGTGCGCCAGGATCTCGCCCAGGCGCATCCGTGGCTGCCCTCCAGCCTGTACAAGGCGTTCGCCCAGGCCAAGGAAATCGCCGAGCGCGACCTGCGCGAAGTCACCGCGCTGAAGATCGGGCTGCCGTGGGTGACCGCCGAACTGGAATCGACCGAGGCCGTCATGGGCCGGGATTTCTGGCCCTACGGCGTGGAAGCCAACCGCAAGACGCTGGCAGCGATGACGCGCTATTCGTACGAACAGGGGTTGGCCGTCCGCCAACTGGGCGTGGACGAACTGTTCGCGGCCAGCACGCTCGACCCCGTCCACATCTAGGAGCCGCCCATGCCCGCGCAACTGATCTGCTGCTCGCACAGTCCGCTCATGCTGGCCGACATCGAGGCGTCCGATCCCGAGGGCCAGCGCGCCTTCTTCGACGAAATGGAAACGGTCTCGCGCGAAGTCCATGCCTTCGCGCCCGACCTCGTGGTCAGCTTCGGCCCCGACCATTTCAACGGTTTCTTCTACGACTTGATGCCCGCGTTCTGCCTGGGCCTGGCGGCGCACGGCACGCGCGACTGGGGGCTGCCTGGCGGCCCGCTGCGCGTACCCACCGAACTGGCGCTGGAATGCGCCCGGGCGCTGCATCGCCAGGACCTGGACACCGCCATCTCCTACGACATGTGCGTGGACCACGGCAACGCCATCTCGCTGACGCAGCTGACCGGCGCGCTGGCGCGCTACGACGTGCTGCCCATCTTCCTGAACTGCGCCGCCGACCCGCGTCCGTCCATGCGCCGGTCGCGCCTGTTCGGCGAGGCCGTGGGCCGCTTCCTGGCCACGCGCGGCCTGCGCGTGACCATCATCGGCTCGGGCGGCCTGTCGCACGATCCCCCCACGCCGCGCCTGCGCCAGGTGCCGCATGACATCGCGCAACGGCTCGTGAAGCGGCATACCCCCACGGCCGAGGAGCTGGCCGCGCGCGAGGCCCGCGTGATCCAGGCCGGCCGCGACCTGGTCGTCGGCAAGGGCCCCTGCATGCCGCCCGACCGGAAATGGGACGAAGCCTTCATGGCCAAGCTGTGCGCCTACGACACCGAGGCCCTGGATGCCATCGACGATGCCGAGATCGACCGCCAGGGCGGCTTCGGCGGACACGAGATCCGGGCCTGGGTGGCCGCCGCGGCCGCCGCGCGCGCGATCGAGACGCATCCCATGCAGGTGCGCTACTACCGGATCATTCCCGAGTGGCTGACCGGCATGGGCATCGTCACCGCCGGCTGAAACACCGACCACGCATCGACCTGGACACCCCACCATGGCACCCATAGCCCATCGCACCGGCACCGCCCGCAGCGGCGACGTCGAAATCTTCTACCGCCGCTTCGGCGCGCCCGGCGCCACGCCCGTCCTCATCGCGCACGGCCTGTCGTATTTCTCGTACGACTGGACCGGCATCGCCGAGGCCCTGGCCACCGACCGCGAGGTGGTCGCCGTCGACCTGCGCGGCTTCGGCGACTCCACCCGCAGCCCCGACCGGCACTACGACCTGCGCGACTTCGCCGGCGACCTCGTCGCCGTGCTGGACCACCTGCAATGGCCGCGCGCCGTGCTGGCCGGCCACTCCATGGGCGGACGCATCTGCCTGTGCGCCGCGCACTGGTACCCCGAACGGGTGGCGGCGCTGGCCTGCCTGGACTTCGCGCCCGACGTGGCCGCCGCGGGCCGCCGCAACGTCGCCCTGCGCATCGGCAACCAGCCGGACGTATTCGCGTCCGTGGACGAAGCGCTGGCCTACCACGGGCTGCCCGCCGACCTGCCCGCGAACGCGCCCGCCAGGAAGCGCTACGAAGCCTTCCTGCAAGCCGTTCCCGGCGGCTACGAACTCAAGCGCGACCTGCATTTCCGCGACAGCTTCCGCCAGACCCTGCAGGGCAAGCCCGCCGCGCCGGGGCCGGACCTGTGGGCCATGGTCAGGGAACTGAAGGTGCCCGCGCTGTTCGTGCGCGGCAGCCGGTCCGACATGTTCGAGGCGCCCACGCTGGACAAGCTGCGACTGGCCAACCCGCGCTGCCGCGCGGAAGAGATAGACGGCAGCCACGACCTGGCCGGCGACAACCCCGGGGACCTGGCGCGCGTGCTGCGCGGCTTCCTGCCCGCGGACTGAACCGGCCGCCGACCCGATACGACACGACACGACAACAACGACCCAGGAGGAAGACCATGTCCATCGAGAAACTGCTGCCCAGGCATCGCGACCTGTATTACGGCGGCGCCTGGCACCGCCCCGAGGGCGGCTATGCCGACTCCTTCTGCCCGTCCACCGGCGAGAACCTGGGCCCCTGCGCGGTGGCCAGCCACGCCGACGTCGATGCCGCCGTGCGCGCCGCGCACGAGGCCTATGGCTCATGGCGGCGCACCGCGCCCGGCGAACGCGCCACGGTGCTGCGCCGCATCGCCCAGGTCATGCGCGAGCATCGCGAGGAGCTGGCCATGATCGACGCCATCGACTGCGGCAACCCCGTGTCCGCGCTGATGCACGACGTCGACATCGCCACCCAGCTCATCGACTACTTCGCCGGGCTGGTCTATGAGCTGCGCGGCTCCACCATTCCCATGGGCGAAGGCGTCATCGACATGACGGTGCGCGAGCCCTATGGCGTCTGCGCCCGCATCGTCGCCTACAACCATCCGATGATGTTCACCGCCAGCCGGCTGGCGGCGGCCGTCGCCGCCGGCAACACCGTCATCATGAAACCGCCGGTGCAGGCGCCGCTGTCGGCCTATCGGCTGATGGAACTGATAGACGGCATCGCACCGCCCGGGGTCATCAACGTGCTGTCGGGCGGGACCGAGTGCGGGCAGGCGCTGGTCGACCACCCGCTGGTGCCCAAGGTCACGCTGATCGGCAGCATCGCCACCGGCAAGGCCATCTCGCGCGGCGCGGCCGAGCATCTCAAGCACGTCAGCCTGGAACTGGGCGGCAAGAACGCGCTGGTGGTCTACCCCGACGCGGACCTGGAACGCGCGATCAAGGGCGCCGTGGCCGGCATGTGCTTCACCTGGTGCGGCCAGGCATGCAGCTCGACCACGCGGCTGTTCGTGCACGAATCGGTGTACGACCAGGTGGTCCAGGGCGTGCTGGAAGGCGTGCGCGCCTACCGCCCCGGCCTGCCCACGGACAAGGCCACGACCATGGGCGCCATCGTCTCGCGCGAGCAGTACGACAAGATCATGCACTACATCGAGCTGGGCAAGCAGGAAGGCGCCCGGCTGGCGGCGGGCGGCAAGCATCCCGACGGTGCCGGGCTGGCCGACGGATACTTCATCGAGCCCACCGTGTTCACCGACGTGACCATGGACATGCGCATCGCGCGGGAAGAAATATTCGGCCCGGTGCTGTCCATCCTCAAGTGGTCGGACGAGGACGAGATGTTCGACCAGGTCAATTCGCTGGAGTACGGGCTGGCCGCCGGCGTCTACACCACGCGGCTCGATACGGCCCACCGCGCTGCCGGCCGCTTCGAGGCGGGCTACGTCTGGGTCAACAACGCGGCCAAGCATTTCTTCCCCGCTCCTTTCGGCGGCTACAAGCAGTCGGGCAACAACCGCGAGGAATCCTTCGAGGAACTGGTGTCCTACACGCAATTGAAGAACGTCTACATCACGCTTTGAACCAGGAAGAGACAAGCATGCAATTCGATCAGTTGAAGAACGTCAAAGTCGAGATCGCCAACGGCATAGGCTGGGTCACGCTGAACCGCCCCGACAAGCGCAACGCGATGAGCCCGGACCTGCACTTCGAGATGGTGGACGTGCTCAAGGAACTGGCCGAGGAACCGGCGGTGCGCGTGCTGGTGCTGACCGGCGCGGGCGAAAGCTGGTGCGCCGGCCAGGACATCGGCCTGTTCTTCCGCGCCCTGGACGACAAGCCCAAGCAGCGGCACCTGGCCCGGCTGGCCAACCACGAATGGCGCTGGACCCTGCTCAGCAGCTTTCCCAAGCCCACCATCGCCATGGTGAACGGGCACTGCTACGGCGGCGCCTTCGTGCAGTTGTTCGCCTGCGATTTCGCCATCGCGGCGGACGAAGCGCAGTTCGGCCTGTCCGAGGTGAACTGGGGCATCCTGCCCGGCGGCCTGGTCGGCAAGGTCATCGTCGACGGGCTGGCCTACCGCGACGCGGTCTACTACGCGATGACGGGCGATCCCTTCGACGGCAAGACGGCCGCGCAGATGCGGCTGGTGACCGAGTCCGTGCCGCTCGACCGCCTGCGCGCGCGCACCGAGGAACTGGCCGCCACGCTGGCGCGCAAGAATCCGCAGACGCTGCGCACCATCAAGGAAAGCCTGCGCCTGGTACGCGGCATGAGCGTGGACCAGGCCGCCGACTACCTGTTGGCCAAGGAGCGCGAGATGCGCTTCATGGATACCGAGGGCGGACGCGAACAGGCCATGACCCAGTTCCTGGACGACAAGACCTATCGCCCCGGTTTCGGCGAATACCGGCGGGACGCGCAATGAACGCCTCGTCCGCGCCCGCCTCCGGCGACGTCCTGCAAGGCATCCGGGTGCTGGAGCTGGGCAACTTCATCACCGGCCCCTATGCCGGGCTGATGCTGGCCGACCTGGGCGCCGACGTGATCAAGGTCGAGCGGCCGGAAGGCGACCCTTTTCGCGCCTTCCGCGACGGCCAGTACAGTCCGAACTTCGTCGCGTTCAACCGCAACAAGCGCAGCGTGAAGCTGGACCTGGGTCGCCAGGCGGGGCGCGACGCCCTGCTGCGGCTGGTGGACACGGCGGACGTGCTGATCGAGAACTTCCGTCCCGGCGTCATGGACAGGATGGGCCTGGGATGGGAGACGCTGCGCGCCCGGCGGCCGCAGCTGGTCTATTGCACGATCGGCGGCTTCCTGCCCGGCAGCCGGCACGAGGGCCAGCCCGCCTTCGACACCATCGGCCAGGCCTTGAGCGGCATGCTGGACACTTTCCTGGATCCCGCCAATCCGCAGGTGCGCGGCCCCACCATCTCGGACCAGCTGGCGGGCATGTACGCGTGCCAGGGCATCCTGGGCGCGCTGTTCGCCCGGCAGGCCACCGGGCGAGGCCGGCTGGTCGAGGTCAACATGATCGAGTCGTCCATGTCCTTCATGCCCGACTTCTTCGCCAGCTATACCCGCGACGGCACGCGCATGCGGTCGACCACGCGCGCGTCCTATTCGCACAGCCTCGCGTTCGAGTGCGCCGACGGCGCGCGCATCGGCCTGCAGCTCTCGTCGCCGTCGAAATTCTGGGAAGGCCTGGTACGGGCGGTGGAAATGCCCGAACTGCGGGACGATCCACGCTTCGCCACCCGAGGCGCGCGCATCGCCAACTTCGAGTCGCTGTCCGCGTTGCTCAGGGACCGTTTCCGCACGCAGCCGCAGGCCCACTGGCTGGCCGCGCTGCGCGCCGCCGACGTGCCGCACGCGCCGGTCCTGACCGTGCCCGACATCCTGGACGATCCCGAGTTCGCGGCCGCCGGCAGTTTCCATGAACTGCATCACCCCGAGATGGGATCGGTGCGGGCGCTGAGCCGGCCCATCCGCTACGACGGCCAGCGCCAGCCCAGCCGCCATCCTCCGCCCACGCTGGGCGAGCAGACCGCCGCCATCCTGGCCGAGGCCGGCCTGTCGGAACAGGAAATCGCCGCCGTCCGGGGGACGACGGCCTAGGTCCGTCCACTTAGAAAAGGAGACACCGCATGCAAGACCATCGCGACACCTCGATCACCCGCCGCGGCTTCATCGCCGCCAGCGCCGGCCTGGCCCTGGGCGCGGCCGGCGCCGCGCGCGGCCAGGGCGACACCTACCCGACGCGCGCGATCCGTGTCATCGTGCCCTTCCCCGCCGGCGCCGGCGCCGACTCCAACGCGCGCCTGGTGGCCCAGCAATTGGCGGAGAAACTGGGCCAGCCCGTGGTGGTCGACAACCGGCCCGGCGCCAACGGCCTGATCGGCACCGAAGCCGTGGCCAAGGCCGCGCCCGACGGCTATACCCTGCTGTTCGTCGACCGCGGTGCGCTGGGCATCAATCCCAGCCTGTACAAGAAGCTGCCCTACGATCCGCTGAAGGACTTTTCCTACGTCGGCATCGCGGTCTGGGGCCCCTATGTGCTCGTGGCCGGCTCCAAGCAGCCAGCCAAGACCATCCAGGAGTTCGTCGCCGCCGCGCGCAAGCAGCCCGGCCGCCTGACCTATGCCAGCTTCGGCAACGGCAGCATGACCCAGCTGGGCACCGAGTCGCTGTGCTCCCGCCTGGGCATACAGCTGACCCACGTGCCCTACAAGGGCGGCGCGCCGGCGCTGACCGCGGCCATGGCCGGCGAGGTCGACATGGCCCTGGTCACGATCGGACCGGCGCTGGGCGCGATCCGCGAAGGCCGCGTGCGGCCGCTGCTGGTGGGCGGGAGCCGCCGCTTCCCGCTGCTGCCGGACGTCCCCGCCGTGAGCGAGATCGGCGGCGACGAGAACACCATCCCCGACACCTATTTCGGCTTCGCCCTGCCGGCCGGCACGCCCGCCCCGATCCGCGACCGCCTGTCGGGCACCATCCGCCAGGTGCTGGCCGATGCGGCCATCCGGACGAAACTGGCCGACAGCGGCTTCCAGCCTGCACGGGGCACCCCGGAGGAAATGCGGTCCACGGTGGAACACGACATCGCGGCCTTCGGCAAGCTCGCGCGCGAGTTGAACATCCGGCCCGAATGATGGACGGTCCGCAGGATAATGGCGGGGATGGAATAATCGCGGTCGGCGCCCCGGCGCCGACCGCAGCTCCCGAACCAGGCTTCCGACCCATGTCCTCATTCACCGACACCACGCTAGACCGGATGGCGCGCTATCTGCAACTGGCATCGCTGTTCCGCAACAAGATCATTACCGGCGACTGGCCGGTGGGCGGCCGCATCCCGAACGTGGCGGACCTGGCCGTGGACTTCGAGGTGGCGCGCGGCACCATACGCGAGGCGCTGGGCGTGCTGGAGGACGAAGGGCTGATCGAGCGCTTCCGCGCCAAGGGCAGTTTCGTTCGCCGAACGCCCAAGGAACGCAGCGCGCACCGGCTGGCCATCGACTGGGCCTCGCTGATCTCGGCCCACGAGGGCGCGGACATCGAGGTCCTGGAACAGCGGGACCTGGACGAACTCCCCGCCTTCGCCGCCGGCGAAGGCGAACCGGCCGACCATTACACGATGATGCGCAGGGTGCACGCGCGCGACGGCCACCCCTATCTGGCGGCCCGCTTCATCCTGGACAGCGAGTTGTTCAGGCAAGGACCGCCTGAACGGTTCCGGCACGAGGCCACCCTGCCCATCCTGCACGAGGTTGCCGGCAAGCGCATCGCGCGGGCCAATCAGATCATGACCCTGGGCAGCGCCGACCGCGAGATGGCAGCGCTGCTGGAACTGCCGCTGAACGCACCGGTGGCGCACGTCGTGCGGCGCGCCATCGACACGTCGGGCAAGCTGATCTACGTGGGGGAAGGGATATACCGGGGGGATGCGGTCAGGCTGGAGATCGCGCTGATCTGATTCAGAGCAGCTTGTTCAGGGCAGTCATGACACCCACTGCCACCACCAGCAGCGAGCCGAGCTTGATGGTCATGCGCTGTTCGAGCAAACGGAGCTCGGACCTCAGTTGGCCTTCTGAGCTGACCAACCGGTTTTCCAAGGCCCGGATATCGCCCTTGAGACCGGTTTCCACTCGTTCGAGTTCTACGCGCATGCCCAGGGTGACCCGCTCGAGATCGGCGCGTGTGGCCAGCGTGATTCGTTCGAGATCCGCCCGCGTGGCCAAGGCGTCCATACCGGTCGTCAACACCTGCGCCAGCGCCTCGGCTTGCGCATCCGCCAAGGGCGCCGCCACGCCTGCCTGCTGCAGGCGCTTGGAATACTGCAAGGTATCGAAGGCAAGGGCAGCGGTCATGCAAATATTCTATGCCATGACATCCAAAAGAAAAACGGCGGGCAGGATGTTTCCATCCTGCCCGCCGTCACCCTGCCTTGCGCAAGCCGGCGATCAAACCCCGACCAGTCGGACCCGCGCCTCGCGGTATTTGTCCGACGTGCGCTCCAGCACGTTCTGCGGCAGCCGCGGCGCGGGAGCGGTCTTGTCCCAGGGCTGGGTTTCCAGCCAGTCGCGCACGAACTGCTTGTCGAACGACGGCGGGCTGCTGCCCGGCACGTAGGAATCGGCCGGCCAGAAGCGCGACGAATCGGGAGTCAGCACCTCGTCCATCAGGTGCAGCACGCCGTTCTCGTCCAGGCCGTATTCGAACTTGGTGTCGGCGATGATGATGCCGCGCTGGGCGGCATACTCGGACGCCAGCTGGTAGATGCGCAGCGAGACTTCGCGGATCTGCTCGGCTAGTTGCGGGCCGACTTCCTTGACCACGTGCTCGAAGCTGACGTTCTCGTCGTGCGAACCCAGTTCGGCCTTGGCCGCCGGCGTGAAGATGGGCGCGGGCAGCTGCTGCGCCTGCACCAGCCCTTCCGGCAGCTTGATGCCGCACACGCTGCCGGTGTCCTGGTAGTCCTTCCAGCCCGAGCCGATCAGGTAGCCGCGCACCACCGCTTCCACCAGCACCGGCTTGAGCCGCTTGACCACCACCGCGCGGCCCGCGACCTGGTCGCGTTCGTCGGCGGCGACGACGCTCTCGGAATCGACGCCGGTCAGGTGGTTGGGAATGATGTTGCCGAGCCGGCCCAGCCAGAAATTGGTGAGCGAGTTCAGCACCTCGCCCTTGCCCGGGATCGGATCGTCCAGGATGACGTCGAAGGCGGACAGGCGGTCGGTGGTGACGATCAGGAGCTTGTCGTCGCCGACAGCATACATGTCGCGCACTTTGCCGCGCGCCAGCAGCGGCAGGGAACGGATGGTGGACTGATAGAGCGGTGCGGACATGATGCGGCCTGCTTCGACGGTTGAGGGCTTACTTGACGATTTGGGCCAATTTGCCCGAGGCGTAGTCGGCGGCGATCTGCGACAGCGCAACGGCCTTGATCTTGCTGGCGTTACCGGCGGTGCCGAACTGGTTGTAGCGTTCGACGCAGATCTTCTTGGCGGCGGCGCGCGCGGGCTTGAGGTATTCGCGCGGGTCGAACTTCGAGGGGTTCTCGGCCAGGAAGCGGCGGATCGCGCCGGTCATCGCCAGGCGGATGTCGGTGTCGATGTTGATCTTGCGCACGCCGTGCTTGATGGCTTCCTGGATTTCCTCGACCGGCACGCCGTAGGTTTCCTTCATGTCGCCGCCGAATTCGCGGATCTCGGCCAGCAGGTCCTGCGGCACGCTGGAGCTGCCGTGCATCACCAGGTGGGTGGTCGGCAGGCGGCGGTGGATTTCCTTGATACGCTCGATGGCCAGGATGTCGCCGCTGGGCTTGCGCGAGAACTTGTAGGCGCCGTGGCTGGTGCCGATGGCGATGGCCAGCGCGTCGATCTGGGTGCGCTTGGCGAAGTCGGCGGCCTGCTCGGGATCGGTCAGCAGCTGTTCGCGGGTCATGGTGCCTTCGGCGCCGTGGCCGTCTTCCTTGTCGCCCTTCATGGTCTCGAGCGAGCCCAGGCAGCCCAGTTCGCCTTCGACCGAGATGCCCTGCACGTGGGCCATCTTCACGACCTGGGTGGTGACGTCGACGTTGTAGTCGTAGTCGGCGATGGTCTTGCCGTCGGCCATCAGCGAGCCGTCCATCATCACGCTGGAGAAGCCCATGGCGATGGCGCCCTTGCAGACGTCGGGCGACTGGCCGTGGTCCTGGTGCATGACGACGGGGATGTGGGGATAGGACTCGACCGCCGCGGCGATCAGGGCCTTCAGGAAACCTTCGCCGGCATATTTGCGGGCGCCGGCCGAGGCCTGCATGATGACCGGGCTGTTGGTCTCGTCGGCGGCTTCCATGATGGCCTGGACCTGTTCCAGGTTGTTGACGTTGAACGCCGGGATGCCGTAACCGTTTTCAGCCGCATGGTCGAGCAGTTGACGCATGGAAACGAGTGCCATTGTGAACTCCTGGATAAGAAATGGTTGGGGGGTTCAGCCTTGCTGGCCTACCCTCACGATTTTTAGAGTATTGGTTCCGCCCGGCGAGCCCATCGGCTCGCCCACGGTGAAGACGATCAGGTCGCCCGGCCCCGCCACGCCCTTCTCCACCAGCAGCTTCTCGGCCGCCAGCAGCGACGCGTCGCGATCGCCGGAATCTTCCAGTTGCAGCGTCCGCACGTTGCGATACAGCGCTACCTTACGCTGCGTCGCCACGCGCGGGGTCAGGGCGTAAATGGGTGTTGCACTATCGTGCCGGCTCATCCACAGCGTGGTCGCGCCGGAATGCGTCAGCGCGCAGATGGCCTTGCAGCGCATGTGGTGCGCCGTGAACAGCGCCGCATAGGCGATGGACTGGTCCACCCGGTGGAAGGTCTGGTCCAGGAAATCCTTGTCCAGCTCGAAATGCTGCGACTTCTCGGCTTCCAGGCAGATCGAGGCCATGGCCTCGACGGTTTCCACCGGATAGCGCCCGACCGCGGTTTCGGCCGACAGCATCACCGCGTCCGAACCGTCCAGCACGGCGTTGGCCACGTCCGAGACCTCGGCGCGCGTGGGCATGGCGTTGACGATCATGGATTCCATCATCTGCGTGGCCGTGATGACGGTACGGTTGCGCGAACGCGCCAGCCGGATCATGCGTTTCTGCAGCGCCGGCACGGCGGCGGCGCCCACTTCCACCGCCAGGTCGCCGCGCGCCACCATGATGCCGTCCGAGGCATCGATGATTTCTTCCAGCACGGCGATGGCCTCCGCCCGCTCGATCTTGGCGATGAGCTGGGGCCGGACACCGGTGGGCGCGCCGGCGATGGCCACCAGCTGGCGCGCCATTTCCATGTCGGTGCGGTTCTTGGGGAAGCTGATGGCGATGTAGTCCACGCCCATCTGCACCGCGGACCGGAGGTCTTCCATGTCCTTGCCGGTCAGCGCGGGCGCGGTCAGGCCGCCGCCCTGGCGGTTGATGCCCTTGTTGTTCGACAGCTCGCCGCCGACCAGCACCTCGGTATGGATCTCGGTACCGGCGACGCGGATCACCAGCAGGCGGATCAGGCCGTCGTTCAGGAGCAGGATGTCGCCGGCCCGCACGTCGCGCGGCAGGTCGGGATAATCCAGGCCCACCTTGCCCTGGTCGCCCAGTTCGCAGGCGGCGTCGAGCACGAAGGGCTGGCCCGGCTCGAGCTGGACCTTGCCGTCGGCGAACTTGCCGACGCGTATCTTGGGCCCCTGCAGGTCGGCCATGATCGCGACTTCGCGGTCACAGGCCGACGCGGCCGCGCGGACCAGGGCGGCGCGCGCCGCGTGGTCTTCCGCCGTGCCGTGCGAGAAATTGAGCCGTACTACATCGACTCCGGCGCGGATCATCCGCGCCAGCGTGTCGGCCGAGCTGGAAGCCGGCCCGAGTGTAGCCACGATCTTCGTGGCACGAGCGGAAGGTGCGTCCACAGGGTCAGGCGCCTTGAGCGGCGCGCTCCTCCAAGATGGCGACCGCGGGCAGGGCCTTGCCTTCCAGGAACTCGAGGAAGGCACCGCCACCGGTCGAGATGTAGCCAACCTGGTCCGCGATGCCGTATTTGGCGATCGCGGCCAGCGTGTCGCCGCCGCCGGCGATCGAGAACGCAGGCGAGGCCGCAATGGCGCGGGCCAGCGTTTCGGTGCCATGCGAGAAGGCGTCGAACTCGAACACGCCCACCGGGCCGTTCCAGACGATGGTGCCGGCCGCCTTGAGCAATTGCGCCAGGCGTTCGGACGTGACGGGGCCGATGTCCAGGATCAGGTCGTCGGCCGCAACGGCATCGGCGGACTTGGTCTCGGCCGGCGCGTCGGCGGCGAAGGTCTTGGCGCACACCACGTCGGTCGGGATGGGCACGGCCGCGCCGCGCTTTTCCATGACCTCGATGATGGCCCTGGCCTCGTTCAGCAGGTCGGGCTCGGCCAGCGACTTGCCGATGGGCAGGCCCTTGGCCAGCATGAAGGTGTTGGCGATGCCGCCGCCCACGATGAGCTGGTCGACCTTGTCGGCCAGGCTCTTGAGGATGGTCAGCTTGGTCGAGACCTTGGAACCGGCCACGATGGCCACCAGCGGCCGCTTGGGCGCGCTGAGCGCGCGGCCCAGGGCATCCAGCTCGGCCGCCAGCAGCGGGCCGGCGCAGGCCACCGGAGCGTAGCGGGCGATGCCGTGCGTGGTGGCTTCCGCGCGGTGCGCGGTGCCGAAGGCATCGTTGACGTAGACGTCGCACAGCGCGGCCATCTTGCGCGCCAGCGCGTCGTCGTCCTTTTTCTCGCCCTTGTTGACGCGGCAGTTCTCGAGCAGCACGACTTCACCGGGCGCGACGGACACGCCGTCGACCCAGTCCGCCACGAGCCGCACGGGCTTGTCCAGCAGCTCGGACAGGCGCTTGGCCACCACCGCCAGCGAATCGGCGGGCGTCAGGGTGCCTTCCGTGGGACGGCCCAGGTGCGACGTCACCATGACGGCGGCGCCGCCGTCCAGCGCCAGGCGGATGCCCGGCACCGAGGCACGGATGCGCGTGTCCTCGGTGATGTTGCCCTGGTCGTCCTGCGGCACGTTCAGATCGGCGCGGATGAACACCCGCTTGCCGTCCAGTTTTCCCTTGGCCGCCAGATCGGCCAGCGTGATGACCTTGCTCATGCTTACTTGGCCGACATCAGCGCCACGGTGGTGTCCAGCATGCGGTTGCTGAAGCCCCACTCGTTGTCGTACCACGACGAGACCTTGACCAGGTTGCCCGTGACCTTGGTCAGCGTGGCATCGAAGGTGCTGGAGGCGGGATCGTGGTTGAAGTCGGACGACACCAGCGGCTCGGTGTTGTAGTTCAGGATGCCCTTGAGCGAACCTTCCGACGCTTCCTTCAGGATGGCGTTGACTTCCTCGACGGTAGTGTCGCGCTTGGCCACGAAGGTCAGGTCGACCACCGACACGTTGATGGTCGGGACGCGGATGGCGTAGCCGTCCAGCTTGCCGTTCAGCTCGGGCATCACCAGGCCGACCGCGGCGGCGGCGCCGGTCTTGGTCGGGATCATGTTCTGGGTGGCCGAGCGGGCGCGGCGCAGGTCCTCGTGATAGACGTCGGTCAGCACCTGGTCGTTGGTATAGGCGTGCACGGTGGTCATCAGGCCCGAGACGATGCCCAGCTTGTCATGCAGCGGCTTGACCAGCGGGGCCAGGCAGTTGGTGGTGCACGAGGCGTTCGAGATGACGGTGTGTTCCGCCTTCAGCACGTCCTGGTTCACGCCGTAGACGATGGTGGCGTCGACGTCCTTGCCGCCGGGGGCCGAGATCACGACCTTCTTGGCGCCGCCCTTCAGGTGGGCGCCGGCCTTCTCCTTGCTGGTGAAGAAGCCGGTGCATTCGAGCACCACGTCCACGCCCAGCTCGCCCCAGGGCAGCTCGGCCGGGTTGCGGTTGGCCAGCACGCGGATCTTGTCGCCGTTGACGACCATGTAGTCGCCCTCGACCGCGACGGTGCCCGGGAACTTGCCATGGGCCGTGTCGTAACGGGTCAGGTGAGCATTGGTCTTGGGGTCGCCCAGGTCGTTGATGGCGACGATTTCGATGTCGTGCTTCTTGCCACCTTCATAGTGGGCACGCAGGACGTTGCGGCCGATGCGGCCATAGCCATTGATCGCGACACGGATGGTCATGGTGTTTCCTTTGCTTTGATGAGAAGAATCTGTGACGTTGGTGGACGACTGCCCCGCTCAGCCCACCAGCTTCCGGACGGCCTCGACGACCCGTTCGGCGGTGAATCCGAAATGCTTGAACAACACGCCGGCCGGCGCGGATTCGCCGTAGGTGTCGATCCCCACGACCTCGCCGTCCAGGCCTACATACTTGCGCCAGTAATCGGTGACCCCGGCCTCGACCGCCACCCGCGGCAGGCTGCGCGGCAGCACGTGCTGGCGCCAGGCGTCGTCCTGCTTGTCGAAGACCTGCGTGCACGGCATGGACACCACGCGCACGAAGATCTCGTCCTTGGCCAACGCTTCTTGCGCGGCCAGCGCCAGCGCGACTTCCGAGCCGGTGGCGATGATCACGGCGCGCGGGTTGAGCGCGTCGCGCAGCACGTAGCCGCCGCGCGAGATGTTCGCGATGGTGGCCTGGTCGCGCTCGACGAAAGGCAGGTTCTGGCGGGACAGCAGCAGCGCCGACGGGCCGCCGGCATGCACATCCATGCCGATGCTGGCCGGACGCTCGACGGCCGCGCCCCAGGCCACCGCGGTCTCGGTGGTGTCGCAGGGACGCCAGACCGCCAGGTTGGGGATCAGGCGCAGGCTGGCCGCGTGCTCGACGGACTGGTGGGTGGGGCCGTCCTCGCCCAGGCCGATGGAGTCGTGCGTGAAGACGTGCACCACGCGCTGCTTCATCAACGCCGCCATGCGCAGGGCATTGCGGGAATAATCGGAGAAGGTCAGGAAGGTGCCGCCGAACGGCAGGTAGCCGCCATGCAGCGCGATGCCGTTCATGATGGCGGCCATGCCGAACTCGCGCACGCCGTAGTTGATGTGGCGGCCGAACTCGATGCCGTCCTTGCCGGCGCGCACCGGCGCCACGCCCTTCCAGTCGGTGTAGTTGGAACCGGTCAGGTCGGCCGACCCGCCCAGCAGCTCGGGCAGCATGCCGGCCAGCGCCGTGATGGCGAACTGCGAGGCCTTGCGGGTGGCGACGGTTTCCTGCTTCTGGTTGGTCTCGGCCAGGAACTGGGCGAATTTCTCGGCGAACTCGGCCGGCAGGTCGCCGCGCATGCGGCGCTCGAATTCGGCGGCCTGCTCGGGGAACTGGACGGCGTATTGGGCGAACAACTCGTTCCAGGCGCCTTCCGTCTGCGCGCCCTTGGCCTTGCCGTCCCAGAACGCATAGACTTCGGCCGGGATCTCGAAGGGCGCATAGGGCCAGCCGATGGCTTCGCGTGTGGCGGCGATTTCCTTGTCGCCCAGCGGCGAGCCGTGGACCTTGTCGGTACCGGCCATGGTGGGTGCGCCCTTGCCGATGACGGTACGGCATTCGATCAGCGTCGGGCCGCCGTGCTTGCCGGCCTGCGACTTGGCCTGGGCGATGGCGGCCTCGATGGCCTTGGCGTCATGGCCGTCGACGTTGCGGATCACGTTCCAGCCGTAGGCCTCGAAACGCTTGGCGGTGTCGTCGGCGAACCAGTACTTGATCTCGCCGTCGATGGAAATGCCGTTCGAGTCGTACAGCACGACCAGCTTGGACAGCTTGAGCGTGCCGGCCAGCGAGGCGACTTCATGCGAGATGCCTTCCATCAGGCAGCCGTCGCCGACGAAGGCATAGGTGAAGTGGTCGACGATGGGCAGGCCCGGACGGTTGAACTCGGCCGCCAGCAGCGCCTCGGCCAGCGCCATGCCCACGGCGTTGGACACGCCCTGCCCCAGCGGACCGGTGGTGGTCTCGACCCCCGGGGTGATGCCGACCTCGGGGTGGCCCGGGGTCTTGGAATGCATCTGGCGGAAATTGCGCAGTTCCTCGATGGGCAGGTCGTAGCCCGTGAGGTGCAGCAGCGAATAGATCAGCATCGAGCCGTGGCCGTTGGACAGCACGAAGCGGTCGCGGTCGGCCCAGGCGGGATTCGCCGGATTGTGGCGCAGGTGTCCATGCCAGAGCGCGAGGGCGATTTCCGCCATGCCCATGGGCGCCCCGGGGTGGCCGGAGTTGGCCTTCTGGACGGCATCCATGGACAGTGCACGGATGGCATCCGCCATATTGAGTTGAGAGGCGGCTTGATTGCTCATGAAGACACTCGTTCCGGCGGGAAAACCCGCTGCTACAAAGCTTTCGAGTTTAACATTCGTACAAGTCCCCCGCCCTTTCGAGGGCCAGGATGCTTGTCAAAAGTTACATCGCTCTCCCATCCATGCCCTTGCCCCGCTTCCACGTCGACCTTCCCCTGCAATCCGGCGCCCGGCTCGATCTGCCCGCGCCCATCGCCCATCATGCCCTGCGCGTGCTACGCCTGCGCGACGGCGAGGAAATCGTCCTGTTCGACGGCCGAGGCGGCCAGTACCCCGCGCGGCTGGAAGTGGACGGCCGGGCGGCTGCGGCCCAATTGGGCACCCACGATCCGCGGGAGGCCGAGCTGCCGGGCCGCATCGTGCTGGCCCAGGCCATCCCGTCGGGCGACAAGATGGACTGGGTGGTGGAAAAGGCGGTGGAAGTGGGCGCCCACGCCATCCAGCCCCTGGCGGCCGCCCGCAGCATCCTCAAGCTGTCGGGCGAGCGCCTGGAGAAGCGGGTGCAGCACTGGCAGCGGGTAGCGATTGCCGCCTGCGAACAGTGCGGCCGCAACCGCGTCCCCATCGTGTCCGCGCCGCTGACGCCCGAGCAATGGCTGTCGCGCCCCGTGCCCGACGGCAGCCAGCGGGTGTTCTGCGACCCCGACGCCGAGATCCGGCTTACCCAGTGGCTGGGCGACCTGCCCGCCGCGCCGGCCGACCTGGAACTGCTGGTCGGCCCCGAAGGCGGCTGGTCGCCCGAGGAATACGCCCTGGCCACCCGCCACGGCGTACGCGCCGTCCGCTTCGGCGACCGCATCCTGCGCACCGAGACGGCCGGCACCGCGCTGATCTCGGCCCTGTCCGCCAAGCTGGACTGGATCTGACGGGGGCGAGCCACCGTCAGATCACACCGCAAGCCATCCTGGCGCCGCCGCCGCCCAGCGGCATGGGGTGGTCCGCATGGTTGTCGCCGCCCTGGTGCACCATCAGCGCGTGGCCCTGCACCTCGGACAGTTTCTTGAGCTTGGGCGCCAGCACCGGGTAGTTCGCCTTGCCGCCAGCGTCCACGTACAGGGCGGGCAGGTCGCCCAGGTGGCCACCGTCGTCCCAGGGCTCGCCATGCTTGCCCGTCTTCTTGGGATCGTAGTGGCCGCCCGCAGCCAGCGCGGCCACCGGCTTGCCGTCCTGCTGGCCGGGATCGCAACTGGGATTCTGGTGGACGTGGAAGCCGTGCAGGCCCGGCGCGAGGCCGCTCAGCGCCGGCGTGAACACCAAGCCATAGGGCGTTTCCTTCACCGTGACCTTGCCGATGTCCTGCCCCTTGCCCTGGGCGTCCACGGTGGTCATCGGAATCGACAGGTCGGCCAGGGCCGGCGCGCAGAGCGTGGACGTTCCCAGGAACAGCATTGCCGCAATGTGGCGTTTCATCGCACCTTCCTCCTTGTGGGGCACGGCCGCGCACCGGCCGCCTGCCACTGCCATGGTAACGGCGGCGAGACGGCGAAAAAAGACGTCCGCCGTTAAGAATCGTCACATCCGGGCCAGGGCTTGGACAAAACCAGGAAAGTCTTGAACAGATCCGCGAGATGGGTCCGGCGACCCTTGTTCGCGGCCGCGGCACGCCTATACAGTCCGCCCATCCCCACACGCCGCAGAGGAGACTCACGGATGAACACCGTTACCGAAACCGCGTTCAAGAACACCTACACGATCCCGCAGACCATGAAGGCCTGGGTCCTGGACGACCCCGAGCAACTGTCCTTCGTGGACAAGCCCGTGCCCCAGCCCGGCCCGGCCGAGGTGCTGGTCCGGATCGACGCGATCGCCGTGTGCGCCACCGACCTGGAGATCATTCATCGCGGTCCGCCCGCGCTCATCCAGGGCGGCCTGCCGTTCAACAAGAATTTCACGCCCGGCCACGAATACATGGGCACCATCGTCAAGCTGGGCCCCGGCGTGGACGAGTTCAGACTGGGCGACCGCGTGGCGGTCGAGGTCCACGCCGGCTGCGGCCGCTGCGAACGGTGCCGCGAGGGCATGTACACAGCCTGCCTGAACTACGGGCAGAACTACGGCGACGTGGACAAGGGGCACCGCGCCAACGGTTTCACCACCGACGGCGGTTTCGCCCAGTACGCCATCAACAACGTCAATACGCTGGCCCACGTGCCGAACGACATGAGCGACGAGGAAGCCACCCTGATCGTCACGGCGGGCACCGCCATGTACGGCCTGGACGTGACCGCCGGCCTGGTGGCGGGGCAATCCGTGGTCGTCATGGGCCCCGGCCCCATCGGCCTCCTGGGTGTGGCGGTGGCCAAGGCGCTGGGGGCCGGGGAAGTGATACTGACCGGTACCCGCGACAACCGCCTGGAGATCGGCCGCCAGTTGGGCGCCGACCATGTCATCAACGTGCGCAACGAGGACGCGGTGGCGAAGGTCAAGGAATACACGAATGGCGGCGCGCACTACGTGCTGGAATGCTCGGGCGCGCCCAACGCCATCAACGACGCGTCGGCCATGCTCAAGCGCGGCGGCCGGATCTGCCTGGCCGCTTTCCCAGCCGAGCCGGTTGCCATCGACGTGGCCGCCCTGGTCCGCAACAACATTTATCTGTTCGGCATCCGCGGCGAGGGCCGCAGCGCCACCCATCGCGCTGCCTCCCTGATGGCGCAGAAGCGCTTCAACGCCAAGATCATCCACACCCACACCTTCCCGCTGGAGGAAGTGCCGACGGCCCTGCGCTATGCGCGCGAGCGCATCGACGACGCCATCAAGGTCGTGGTGAAGATGAACCAGCAGGCGGCCTGACGGAGCGGGCGATGCTGACCTTCGATCGCTACGTGACGGCGGCGACCCTGGACGAGGCCTTCGACGCCCTGGACGCCTCGCCCGGGGCGCGCCTGGTGGCCGGCGCCACCGACCTGCTGCCGTGGGCGCGCGAGGGCCGCGCCGGCGACGTCCATCTGCCGGCGCTGGTCGATGTCGGTGCGATCCCGGCCCTGACCGACGTCACGGCCGACGGCGGCGTGCTGCGCATCGGCGCCGCCACGTCCATCGCGGCGTGCGAACGGCATCCCCTGCTGCTGCGCGACGCGGGCCTGCTGGCTCGGTGCGCGGTCTGGTTCGCCGACGATCAGATCCGCGAACAGGCCACCCTGGGCGGCAATCTGGTCAATGCGTCGCCTGCCGGTGACACGCTGCCGGCGCTGCTGGCCATGAATGCCCAGGTGGTGCTTGCCCGCCGCGACGGCGCCGGCATCCGGGAGCGGGCAATGCCGCTGGCGGATTTCATTACCGGACCGGGCCGGACGCGGCTCGGCGCGAACGAGATCCTGGTGCGCATCGACTGCGATGCCGTGCCCGGCCATGGCGGCGCCTTCGAGAAGGTCGGGCATCGCCGCTCGCTGGTGATATCCACCGTGTGTCTGGCGGTGCTGGCCCGGCTCGCCCCGGCCGGCGGGACGCTGGCCGACGTGCGCATCGCGATCGGCGCGGTAGGCCCGGTGCCCGAGCGGCTGGGCGACGCCGAGGCCGCCCTGCGGGGCCAGCGTCCGACACCCGCGGCGATACGCGAGGCCGCCGTGCTGGCCGCCGACAGGGTGCGTTCGCGCAGCCGCCAGGAGTACCGCCGCGAAGTCCTGGTGAATTTCGTCGAACGCGGCCTGGTCGCCGCGCTCGAACAATGCGGGCTGGCGGTACAGCGTCTGCCCCAGGAGATCGTCCATGCCTGACCCATCGGGTTTCGATGCCGCCCATCCGCCCACGACGCACATCGTCGCGACCGTCAACGGACGCAAGGTGGCGCGTACCGTCCCCATCCACTACCGGGTGATCGACTTCGTCCGCGAGGAACTGAAGCTGACGGGCAACAAGGAAGGCTGCGGCGCGGGCGAATGCGGCACGTGTTCGATGTTCGTCGACGGCACGCTGATCAAGAGCTGCCTCGCCCCCGTGCAGAAGATCCACGGCAGGACCGTGGAAACCGTGGACGACCTGGACGCGGACCAGGGCATGACCGTGATCCAGCGCGCCTTCCACAAATGTGGCGCCAGCCAGTGCGGCTACTGCATCCCCGGCATGGTGATGGCCGCCACGTCCACCCTGCGCAAGCGGCCGCGGGCCAGCCTGGACGAGATCAAGGAAGGGCTGGGCGGCAACATCTGCCGCTGCACCGGCTACCAGAAGATCCTGGACGCCGTGGCCATGGCCCGCGACGTGCTGAACGGCACGCGCCCGGAAACAGACCTGGAAGAAGCCGCCACCGACAGCTTCATCGGCTCGCGCACCCGCCGGCTGGACGCGCCGGCCAAGGTCACGGGCGCCATCAAGTACGCGGCCGACCTGTGGATGCCCAACATGCTGCACATGCAGGTGCTGCGCAGCCCGCACCCCCACGCCCGCATCCAGCGGCTGGACGTGGGCGAGGCGCGCGCCATGCCGGGCGTGGAATGCGTGCTGACCTGCGACGACGTGCCCGGGGTCGACAACTTCGGCGTCTTCATCGAGGACCAGCCCATCATGGCGCGCGGCATGGTCCGCTACGTGGGCGAGGGGATCGCCGCCGTGGTGGCCGAGACCGCGGACATCGCGCGCGAGGCCGTGAAGCGGATCCGCGTGACCTACGACCTCCTGCCGGGCGTGTTCGATCCTTTCGAGGCCATGAAGGAAGGCGCCCCGCAACTGCACGACTTCGCGCCCGGCAATATCTGCAAGCACACGCGCATACGCAAGGGGGATGTCGAGGCGGGACTGGGCGAGGCCGACCTCGTCGTCCAGGAAACCTACCGCACCTCGGCCCTGGAACACGCCTACCTGGAGCCCGAGGCGGGGCTGGCCTACCTGGAGCCCGACGGCTGCGTGACCGTGATGTCGCCCAGCCAGAACATCACCCACCACCGCCACATGCTGGCCAGGATCCTGGGCCGGCCCATCAACAAGGTGCGCATGATCATGAGTACCGTGGGCGGCGGCTTCGGCGGCAAGGAGGACATGCTGTACCAGGGCATGCTGGCGCTGGCCGCCATCCGCACGCGCCGGCCGGTGCGATACGTGTTCACCCGCGAGGAAAGCATCGCGGCCAGCGCCAAGCGGCATCCGTTCAGCATCGACTACACCATGGGCCTGAGGCGCGGCGGGCTCATCGTCGCCACCCGGATGATCATGGTGTCGGACGGCGGCGCCTACGCCATGTCGACGCCGGGCGTCATGAACAAGTCCGCCATCCTGGGGCCCGGCCCCTACGCCATTCCCAACGTGTGGGTCGATGCCATCGGCGTCTATACCAACAACACCCCCAGCGGCGCGTTCCGGGCCTTCGGTGCGTTCCAGTCCGAGTTCGCCACCGAGTCCCACCTGGACCTGTGCGCGGAACGGCTGGGCATGGACCCGGCGCAATTGCGGCGCCTCAACCTCATGCAGGACGGCGCGACCACCCATACCCGGCAGCCGCTGGACCGCGTGGCGGCCACCGCCTGCCTGGACGCCGCGCTGGCGGCCGCGCGCTGGGATCCGGGCGTGCCGCACCGGGAAGCCCGGGGCGAGCCCGCGCGCATCGACCTGGGCGGCCCGGGCACCCGCGCGCCCTGCACGCTGGGCCTGGGCACGATGGCCACCGACAAGGAGACGACATGAAGAAACGAGGCCGGGGAATGGCTTGCGGCTGGTACGGCATCGCCCGCACCGCCGCCATGGATCGGGCCGCCGTCTGGGTCGAGATCGACGACGGCGGGACGCTGAAGGTGGCCACCGGCGTGACCGAGATCGGCGAAGGCGTGCTGACCGGGCTGTGCCAGATCGCCGCCGAGGAAACCGGCGTGCGCCCGGAGGACGTGGTGCTGGCCGACAACGACACGGCGCGCGTGCCCGAGGCCGCCCACGCCGGCGCCACGCGCATGACCTACATGATAGGCAACGCGGTGGCGCTGGCCTGCCGCGAGGCCTTCGGCAAGTTCGCCGCGGCCATGGCCGACCTCTGGCAGGTCAGCCCCGCGTCCATCCGCGCCCGCGCCGGCGAAGTGTGGGTCGCGGGCTCGCCCAGCCAGCGCATGAGCATGGAACATGCGGTGCACGTCCTGAAGAAGGATCGCGGCATCGTCATCGTGGGCAGCGGGCTGTTCACCTCGGCGCACACCGCGCTCGACCCAGAAACCGGCGCCGCGACGCCATGGCAGAGCTATGTGTTCGGCACGCAGATCGCCGAGGTCGAGGTGGACACCGACACCGGCGAGGTGCAGGTGCTGGGCGTCTGGGCGGCCCATGACGTGGGGCGGGTAATCAACCCTCAGCAGGTCGAGGGCCAGATCGAGGGCGGCGTGGTCATGGGCGTGGGCCACGCGCTGATGGAGGCCTACAGCCAGGCCGCCGGCCACACCACCACGCCCGGACTGGCCAAGTACATCCTGCCGACCACGCTGGACGTGCCCCATGTCACGTCGGTGCTGATCGACGAACCCGACCCCAAGACGCCCCTGGGCGTCAAGGGCATCGGCGAACCATGCCTGACCCCGACCGCGCCGGCGATCGTGAACGCGATCCACGATGCAGTGGGAGTACGCATGACGCACCTTCCCGCCACGCCCGAGCGCGTACTGGAGGCCCTGCGTCTGAAGCGGGCCGTGCAACCCAGGGAGCAACGCAAGGTGGCATGACTCATTTCCCGACTTACCGCCCCTAGCCGCTACACGCCAACGACGCGGACGGTCCCGGCGGTCAAACAGAGGTAGGAGACGACCATGAACGTTCGCAGGCAGACAGCGAAGGGATGGCTGTGCGCCATCGGTATGTCGACCCTGGCCATCGCCCACGCGGCATCCGCCACGGCCGACGAGTTTCCGGACAAGCCCGTCGAGATGACCGTACCCTTTCCCGCCGGCTCGTCCGCCGACGTGGTCGCCCGTGTCCTGGCCGACGGCATGTCGCGCCAACTCGGCCAGCCCGTCACGGTCATGAACCGCCCCGGCGCCGGCAGCGCCATCGGCTACAAGTACGTGCAGGCCCGCAAGCCCGACGGCTACTCGATCGTCTTCAACTCCAACTCCATTTCCACCGCCTACTACCAGGGACTGGTGCCGTTCGACTACAAGGCCTTCGATCCCGTGGCCCGGGTCTCGGTCGAACTGCCCGTGGTGGCGGTGAAGGCCGACGCGCCGTGGAACTCGCTGCGCGATCTGGTCGCGGACGCGAAGAAGCGGCCCGGCGAAATCCGGCTCGGCAACTCCGGCTTCGGCAGCCACACCCATACCTCCGCGGTGGCCTTCTTCCACGAGACGCGGGCCGAAGTGACCCATGTCGCCTTCGGCGCATCCCAGGTGGTCACCAGCCTGATCGGCGGCCACATCGACGCGCTGGTTCAGCTTCCGGGCGCGCTGACCGCGCACGTGAAGGCCGGCACGCTGAAGGTCCTGGGCGTGATGGGCTCCAACCGGGAGCCGGCCTTCCCCCACGTCCCGACCGCGCGGGAACAGGGCTTCGACTTCCAGGCCGACATGTGGCGCGGCATCGCGGTGCCCAAGGGTACGCCGGCCCCCGTGGTGGCGCGGCTGGAAGCGGCCGTGCGCAAGGCCGTGGAAAGCGCCGAGTTCAAGACCCAGGGGGAAAAGCTGGGCTTCGTGCCGGCCTTCCAGTCGGCGCCGGATTTCGGCCACACCATCGCCACCGAGGACGTGCTGCTGGCCAAGCTGATGACCGACGTGGGCCTGCGCAAGACGCCGGAGCCGCAGGCGAAGTTCTGAACACTGGCCGCCTGGCGGCGGCCGCACGGGAGCACGACATGAATCAAACGGTGGATCTGCCCAGGACCGAGTTGCCGAACGCCGCGGGCATGCAGGCCCGCGCGGCCGCCATCGCCCGCGCCGGCGGCCTGCAGGAGGCGCTCGAACAAGGCCTCTTGAGCCGGCGCGTCTCGGTCTCGCTGTCGGAAGCCCTGGTGCTGGGGCTGCTGCGGCAGGGCGTATGCAAGTACCTGGCGATCTTCGGCCACGGCTCCACCGACCTGGGCGAGGTCCTGCGCGTCTACACCGAGGCCGGCGTGACGCGGGTCTTCAACTTCCGCAACGAGGTCGAGATGGCCCATGCCGGCACCGCGCTAGCCTGGATCCACGGCGAGACCTGCGCGGTCGTGACCTCCATCGGCCCCGGCGCGCTGCAGGCCATGGCGGGCTCGCTGGCGGCCGCCTCGAACGGCGTCGGGCTCTATCACATCTACGGCGACGAGACGACCCACGGCGAAGGCTACAACATGCAGCAGGTGCCCCGTCCCGTCCAGCATGTCTATGGGCAGATGACGGCCCTGATGGGGGACTCCTACGTGCTGCACACGCCCGAGGCGCTGCGCGATGCGCTGCGGCGCGGCACGCGGCGCGTCCATCATCCCTTCAAACCGGGCCCCTTCTACCTCCTGCTGCCGGTGAACACCCAGCCGCGGCGCATCGAGCAGCTCAACCTGGCGGCCCTGCCCGAGCGCCTGCGGGTGGCGCGGCAGGCGGTGGCCGACCCCGAGGCGATCGAGGAAGCCGCGGTGCTGCTGCGCAAGTACGACCGCATCGTCGTCAAGGCGGGCGGCGGCGCGCGGGCCCATGCGGCGGCGGTGCGCCGGCTGGTGGAGGCCACCGGCGCGGTCGCCGTGCTGTCTCCCGGCTCGACCGGCGTGCTGCCCGATGCCCATCCGCAGAACATGCACGTGGGCGGATCGAAAGGCTCGATCAGCGGCAACCATGCGATGGAACGCGCCGAGCTGCTGGTGGTGATCGGCTCGCGCGCGGTGTGCCAGTCGGACTGCTCGGGCACCGGCTATCCCCGTGCGCGCGACGTGATCAACATCAACGGCGACCTGGACGACGTGGCGCACTACAACCGCACGCTGGGGCTGCATGGCGACATCGGCGCCGTGCTGGACCAGTTGCTGTCGGCGCTGGTGGTCGTGCGCGACACCTCGCTCGGCCGGCAGGGCTGGCTGGACGAATGCGCCGCCGCCAAGCGCGCCTGGAAGGATTTCCTGGCGTCGCGGCAAAACCTGGGTGGGCTTCACGACGAGGTCTGGAACGGCATCGTGCTGACCCAGCCCGAGGCGATCAAGATCGTCGCCGACTTCGCCGGCGACATCGACGCCGTCAAGCTGTTCGACGCCGGCGACGTGCAGGCCAATGGCTTCCAGACGGTCGAGGACGACACGCCCTTCCGGACCTACACGGAGTCGGGCGCCTCGTACATGGGCTTCGCCACCTGCGCCGTGGTGGCCTCGGGCCTGGCGGCCCGGCCGCGCTATGCCGTCGCGTTCACCGGCGACGGCTCGTTCATGATGAATCCGCAAGCGCTGATCAGCGCGGTCGAGCACGGCGCCAACGGCATGATCGTGATCTTCGACAACCGGCGGATGGCGGCGATCTCCAGCCTGCAGCACGCGCAGTACGGCGTCGACTTCCGCACCAACGACGGCGTGGCGGTGGACTACGTGGCGATGGCCCTGGCCGTGCGCGGCGTCAAGGCCGTCTGGGGCGGCCATACCGCCAGGAGCCTGCAGCAGGCGCTGCGCGAGGCGCATGCCCATCCGGGGCTGTCGGTCGTGCACGTGCCGGTCTATGCCGGCAGCGACGAACGCGGCGGGCTGGGGGCCTACGGTTCGTGGAACGTCGGCAACTGGTGCGAGCAAGTGCAACAGCGCTATCTATCCATGGACATCTGAGGAACAGACGTGAAGCGCGAACAATTCGGCCTTTACCAGGAATACGGCCTCTACATCGACGGCGAGTGGCTGGCGGCGCGCGACCTGGCCGCGCGCGAGGTGTTCGACCCCGCCACGGAGGAGATCATCGGCTTCGTGCCTGTCGCGACGCCCGCCGACCTCGACGCCGCGCTGGCGAGCGCGCGGGAGGGGCTGGCGCGGTGGCGCCAGGAATCGCCCTGGGCCCGCAGCGCGGCCCTGCGGCGCGCGGCGGACCTGATCCGCGCGCGCGAGGAAGCCATCGCCCGGCTGATGGCCCGGGAAACCGGCAAACCGCTGGCCGAGGCCCGGGGCGAGACCCAGGCGGCGGCCGACCAGTTCGAGTGGTACGCCGAGGAGACCAAGCGCATCTACGGCCAGACCATCGAGGGGCGCACGCCGGACGTCAGGATGACGGTCCGCTTTGACCCCGTTGGCGTGGTGGCGGCTTTCTCGGCCTGGAATTTCCCCGCGCTGCTGCCTGCGCGCAAGCTGGCCGCCGCGCTGGCCGCCGGCTGCTCGGTGGTGATCAAGCCAGCCAGCGAGGCGCCAGGCTCGTGTATGGCCCTGGTGCAGGCCTGCCACGATGCGGGCGTGGCGCGCGGCGCGATCAACCTCGTCACGGGGGACTCGGGATCGATCTCTAAGCACCTGATCGAATCGCCGCTGGTGCGCAAGGTGTCGCTGACGGGTTCGGTCGACGTGGGACGCCGCCTGCTGGGCTACGCCGCCGCCGGCATCAAGAAGGTCTCGATGGAACTGGGCGGCCATGCGCCGGCGCTGGTGTTCGAGGACGCCGATCCGGTCGCCGCCGCCACGGCGCTGGCCCGAGCCAAGTTCCGCAATTGCGGCCAGGTCTGCATCTCGCCGTCGCGCTTCTTCGTGCACGAGGCCATCTATCCTGCCTTCTGCGACGCCTTCGCCGACGTGGCGCGGTCGCTCAGGCCCGGATCGGCCGCCGACAGCGACATGGGGCCGCTGGCCAACGCGCGCGGCCTGGCGCACGCCCAATCGCTGGTGGACGACGCGCTGGCCCGCGGCGCACGCCTGCTGGCGGGCGGCAAGCGGCCCGCCGCCCTGCCGCGCGGCTACTTCTTCGAACCCACGGTGCTGGCCGACGTCCCGGCCGACGCGGCTATCATGAACGAGGAACCCTTCGTGCCCGTGGCGCCGCTGACGCCCTTCTCGCGCTTCGAGGACGCGATCGCGCGCGCCAACGCCCTGCCCTTCGGACTGGCCGGCTATGTGTTCTCCAACGCGCTCGGTACCGCCACGCGCGCGGCCGAGGCGCTGGAGTGCGGCATGGTCGGCATCAACGAAGTGCTGCTGGCCTGCGCCGAAGCGCCCTTCGGTGGCATCAAGGAAAGCGGCATGGGCCGGGAAGGCGGCTCGCTGGGCATCCACGACTACCTGCAACCCAAGTTGATCCGCGCGCGCCTCTGACCGCCGCGCCCCCCCCGACAGGACCAAGACATGGAAGAACAACAGGAACACGGACTGGCGCGCGGCCTGACCAACTACGGCGACTTCGGCTTCGCCATGTACCTGCGCCGGTCCTTCGCCAAGTCGATGGGCTACTCCACCGAGATGCTCAGGCGGCCGGTGGTGGGCATCGCCTCGAGCGGCTCGGGCTTCAACAACTGCCATCGCGGCATGCCCGAGCTGGTGGAGGCGGTCAAGCGCGGCGTGCTCGCGGCGGGCGGCCTGCCGATCGACTTTCCCACCATTTCGCTGGGAGAGGTGTTCCTGAGCCCGACCTCGCTGATGTTCCGCAACCTGATGAGCATGGACGTGGAAGAGATGGTGCGCGCCCAGCCCATGGACTCGGTGGTGCTGATCGGCGGCTGCGACAAGACCGTGCCCGCCCAGTTGATGGGCGCGGCGGCGGCCGACGTGCCCGCGGTGCAACTGGTGACCGGTCCCATGATGACCGGCCGCCACAAGGGCGAGAAGCTGGGCGCCTGCACCGACTGCCGTCGCTTCTGGGCCCGCTACCGGGCGGGCGACATCGCCGGCCAGGAAATCGGTCAGGTCGAAGGCCGGCTGGCCACCACCGCCGGCACCTGCGCGGTCATGGGCACCGCCAGCACCATGGCCTGCATCGCCGAGGCGCTGGGCATGTCGCTGCCGGGCACCGCCGCCATTCCCGCCGTGCACGCGGACCGGCTGCGCGCCGCCGAAGCCAGCGGCGCGCTGGCCGTCCGTCTCATCCACCAGCCGATACGGCCAAGCCAGGTCATCACGCCCAAGTCGGTGGAGAACGCGGTGCGCGTGTTGCTCGCGCTGGGCGGCTCGACCAACGCGATCATCCACCTGACGGCCATCGCCGGCCGGCTGGGCATCCCCGTGTCGCTGGAGAAACTGAACGCGTGGTCCGACACCACGCCGGTGCTGGTCAACCTGAAACCCACCGGCGACCACTACATGGAGGACTTCTACGCCGCCGGCGGCCTGTCCGCCGTGCTGCGGGAACTGGCGTCCACCCTGCACCTGGACGCCCTGACCGTCACCGGCGAGACGCTGGGCGAGCGCCTGGAGGCCGAGCGCGGCGCCTGGGTGGACCATACCGTCGTCAAGCGCGCCAGCGATCCGGTCGAACCGATGGGCGGACTGGTGGCGCTGTTCGGCTCGCTGGCGCCGCGCGGCGCCATCCTGAAACGCTCGGCCGCCGACAAGACGCTGTTCGAACGGGAAGGCCGGGCGGTCGTCTTCGCATCGCTGGAGGACTTGTCGCGCCGCATCGACGATCCCGACCTGGACGTAGAGGCCGACGACTTCCTGGTGCTGCAGAACGCCGGCCCCACCAGTGGCAGCGGCATGCCCGAGGCCGGCTACCTGCCCATCCCGAAGAAACTGGCGGCGCGCGGCGTCAAGGACATGGTCCGCATCTCGGACGCCCGCATGAGCGGGACCGCCTACGGCACCATCGTGCTTCACGTCGCGCCCGAAGCCGCCGCGGGCGGCCCCATCGGATTGATCCGCGACGGCGACCGCATACGCCTGAGCGTCAGGGACCGCCGCATCGACCTGCTGGTGCCCGAGGCCGAACTGGCGCGGCGGCGCGCCGAATCGCCAGCCGCGCCGCCGCGGGCCGAACGCGGCTATGCCCGCCTCTACCAGCAGCACGTGCTGCAGGCCGACGGCGGCTGCGATTTCGATTTCCTGCTTGGCACGCCGCCCGGGCCAAGACCGTGAAGATGCTCCAGGGAGACACACGATGCGCGTCAGCGACATACTCAGGATCCAGGACAAGGCGCTGTACACCGTCGCGCCGGACACGCCCCTGTCCGAATGCGTCATCACCATGGCCGACCAGGACATCGGCTCGCTGGTCGTCATGGACCGCCACATCCTGGCGGGCCTGCTGACCTTCAGCGAAGTGATCCGCGTGCTGGCCCGGCGCCAGAAGGAACTGCGGCAGGGGCCCACCCCGCCCGTGGCCGAGCTGCGGGTGTCGCACGTGATGAATCCCGAGCCCATCGTCGCCCAGCCCGACATGGACCTGCACGTGCTGCGCTCGCTGATGGTGTCGCATCACCAGTCCTACATCCCGGTGGTGGCCCGAGGCTTGCTGCAAGGCGTGGTTTCGTTCCATGATGTCGCCAAAGCGGTCCATGAACAGCAGAGCTTCGAGAACCGCATGCTGATGTCCTACATCGGCGACTGGCCGGCTCCGGAACACGCCATCAGATAAGGCCACGGCCTCGCCAGCGTCGCTGGCACCACCATGGGAGACAGGAGGCGCCATGCACAGCGACGCCGTGGGCATCCGGGTCGACGACCCGTCGATCAAGACTTACCGCATGGTCGAGCGGTCCGAACGGCTGGACTTCGACATCCGGGACCACACGGTCCGGCCCGCGGTCTCCACGCCGCACCGCCACGAGTTCTTCCAGATCCAGGTCAATGCCACGGGCGGCGCCAGCCAGGTCATCAGCGGCCAGCGCCGCCAGTATCGCGCGCGGTCGCTGATCTTCGTGCTGCCCTACCGGGTGCACTGCGCCTACAACCCCTGCGAGCCCAGCTACACCATCATCAACTTCGCCACCAATTTCCTGCGGCGCGACTTCGACCTGTCGCCGCTGGAAATGGAAGAGGTCTCGCTAACGGACTACCCCGAACTGGCCCCCTTCCTGTACGAAGGGCACATCGACTTCGAATTCGATGACCAGGAGTTCGCCCACATCCAGGGCTTGCTGCGCCACATGACCGCGCTCAACCACCGGCGCCGGCTCGGCACGCTGGAACGCATACGCGGCACGCTGCTGGAATTGATCGGCTTCACCACCGAACGCTTCGAAGCGGAATTGCGCGGCCTGACCGAACGGCGCATCTATCTTCAGGGCCGCACCGACGCCCTGAAACGGGCGATACGCCACATCGACGAGAACCTGGACAAGCCGCTTTCCCTGTACAGTGTGGCCGAGGCGGCGTTCCTGTCGCCCAACTACCTGTCGCAGCTGTTGAAGAAGCACACGGGGCTGGCCTTCGTCGACTGGGTGACGGTCAAGCGGATGGACCGCGCCCAGGACCTGCTTGCCCACAGCGAAGACCGCATTTTCGAAATAGCCAATGCCGTCGGCTTCAGCGACGAGGCGTATTTCACCCGCCGCTTTCATCAGCGCTTCGGCCTGTCTCCCTCGGAGTACCGGCGCCGCGTCCGGCAGGGATAGGGGAAGCGCCGGGACTCAGGCGGAATGGGTGCGGCCTGGCTCGGCGGCGCCGTCGGCCTTGTCCAGGACGAAGGTGAAAGCCTTGCCGTTCTCGCGCGCGAACTCGACCACGTCCTCGCCCACCTGGGCAATGGCCGCCGCATGCTCGGACAGGCCGGGATCGTCCTGGTGCAACTGCCAGAGCGCCAGCACCATGCCGGCCGGCTGATCGAGCACCGTATCGCACAGGCAGTCGTACAGGGCGTCGAGGTTGCCGCCGAAATGCTCGGGGAAATCGACCGCGTTGGCGATCGCCCGCAACACGGCGGACTTGCTCTTGGCACGCGAACAGTCAACCTCGTAGACGGCCAGCTTCAAGTGCCGCGCGGCCTGGAGCAAGGCCTTCACGTCGAGGTCCGGGTCGGCCAGGGCGCCGCCGGTCTTGAGGCATTCGTTCAGGTTTCTCGCATTCGAGGACATGGATCACTCCTGGATGCGCCGGAACGACGCGTAGTGATCGGCGGTATACCAGTATTCTCCACTGGTGGCGGGGTTGCCCGTATCGCCCTTGCCGGCGACGATGCGCCGGGCGCCGCGATTGCGCGCACCGGGCGTAGGCACGGTGTACTCGGTATAGTACCCACGCGCCCGCACGGGCAAAAGGCGTTCGCGGTTATAAAACGTCACGCCATCGCGGGCATGCCGGAACGGCCCGCCCTGCTGGATCTGCGCCAGCACCTGGCGCGCCTCGGGCGGCAGGTCGCGCGCATCGACCGTGCCGGGCGCGGGCCCCCGGGCCCAGGCGCCGGCTCCCAGCACCAGCCACAGCAGCGCGATCGCGAATCCGCGCAGGAAACGGCCTAGAGTCGAAGACATCGCTATTCCTCGTCGGTACGGAAGAAAGCCAGCACCTCGTCGCTGCGAATGAGCGTATCGCCAAACCCCAGGGCGATCAACTCGCGTGTGTAGCCGGGTTCGAACAGCAGGTAGGACGCCAGCGACGCGCCGGTCAGCGCCTCGGAACCGGACGAGACGCCCATGCCCCGCATCAGCCTGCGCATCGCCGGAGGCAGGCTGTCCAGGTGGCGGCCGGCGATCTCGTCCAGGCGCTGGCTGGGTGATATCGATAGCACGCGTATGGGGCGCAGCGTCCCGCTCCAGCGCTCCTGGGCCGGCAGCCGCGACAGGGTCTGGTTGATGCGCTGGATGCGCTCGATGTCGGCGTCCAGGCTGTCCAGGAAGATGTTGGACAAGGCATGGCCGCCGATCTGGGCCAGCGTCGGGTAGGTGGGCGCTCCGGTCCGGCGCCGGGGATCCGCCTCGGAATGGCCGCCGCTGATGATCAGCACGCGGCCGGCGCCCAGGTGGATCGCGGGACTGATGGGAGCGAGCTGGCGCATGGAGCCGTCGCCGCACCACTCGGGCTCGCCGTGCACCAGCAGCCGGCGCGCCGGGAACACGAACGGGATCGCGCTGGACGCCAGCAGGTGCTCGACGCCGATCTCGGCCCGCACCGCCACGCGCAGCGAGCGGCGCCACGGCTCGATCTCGTAGGCCGACTGGTAGAAGGTGATGTGCTGGCCCGAGGTGTAGCCGGTGGCGGCGATGGCCAGCGCCTGGACCACGCCGTCGGCCAGGTTGGCGTCCAGCCGGCCGAAGTCCAGTACGCCGCGCAGCAGTTCTCCCAAGGGCTGGTTGTCCAGCAGCGCGGGCTGCTTGCTCCGGCCCACGCGGGCCATCATCAGCGCGAACGACAACATGGACAGCCAGCTTCCCCCGCCGCGCACGGTGTGCAGCGCATCGGTCCGGTAGACCTGGGCGGCGTGGAAATTCTCCCAGACGTCCAGCATGTGCTCGATCGTCTGCGGCAGGTGATGGGCGCCGCAGGCCAGCACGGCGGCATTGATGGCGCCGGCCGAGGTGCCGCACAGGACGTGGAAGGGATTGGCGTGCAGGCCGCCGGGCCGCTCGCCCAGGATGCGGACGATGGCCTTGAGCACGCCTACCTGGTAGGCGGCGCGGGCGCCGCCGCCGGCAAGCACGAGGCCGGTGCATGCGGGCCGCAGCACCGGCACGGTGGGGGCCGCGCGCGCGGCCCCCGCGGCGGGATCAACGTCCGCCGCTGCCATCCAGGCGCGAGGCGTTGGCATCCATGACCGTCAGCGCGGTCATGTTGATGATGCGGCGTACCGTCGAACTGGCGGTCAGGATGTTGACCGGGGCCTTGCAGCCGAGCAGGATGGGGCCGATGGCCACGTTGTTGCCGGCCGCCGTCTTCAGCAGGTTGTAGGCGATGTTGGCCGACTCGATGGTGGGGCACACCAGCAGGTTGGCTTCGCCCCTGAGCGTGCTGTCGGGCATGATGCGGTTGCGGACCGCTTCGTCGATGGCGCAGTCGCCGTGCATCTCGCCATCCACTTCCAGCCACGGCGCGCGTTCCTGGATCAGCGCCAGGGCCTGGCGCATCTTGACCGCCGACGGCGAATCGCTGGAACCGAAGTTCGAATGCGACAGCAGCGCGGCCTTGGGCTCGACGCCCAGGCGCTTCATTTCCTCGGCCGCCATGATGGTGATCTCGGCCAGCTGGTCGGCGTCCGGATTCTCGTTCACGTGCGTGTCGACCAGCACCACGGTGCGTTGCGGCAGCACCAGGAAGTTCATCGCGGCGTAGACCTTGGCGCTGGGATTGCGGCCGATGACCTCGTCGATGAACTGCAGGTGGTTGACGTAAGGGCCGACCGTACCGCAGATCATGCCGTCGGCATCGCCCTGGTGGACCATCATCGCGCCGATCAGCGTCAGGCGCCGGCGCATCTCGATCTTCGCGTATTCCTTGGTGATGCCCTTGCGCTTGGTCATGTCCCAGTAGGTCTGGGAATAGTTGCGGTGGCGTTCGTCGAATTCGGTGTTCGTGACCTCGACGTCCTGCCCGAGGCGCATGCGCAGGCCGAGCTTCTCGATGCGCTTGGCCAGCACCGCCGGACGGCCGACCAGGATGGGCCGGGCCAGGCCGTCGTCCACCACCGCCTGCACCGCGCGCAGCACGCGCTCGTCCTCGCCCTCGGTGTAGACGATGCGGGCCTTGCCGCCCTCGCGCACCGTGCGGCGCGCCGCGCCGTACAGGGGGCGCATGAAGGCGCCGGAGTGATAGACGAACTGCTGCAGCTGCTCGACATAGGCGTCCATGTCGGCGATCGGCCGCGTGGCCACGCCCGAGTCCATGGCCGCGCGCGCCACGGCGGGCGCGATGCGCACGATCAGGCGCGGATCGAAGGGCTTGGGAATCAGGTATTCCGGACCGAACGCGAGATCGGACACGTCATAGGCTGCGGCGACGATCTCGCTCTGCTCCTGGCGCGCCAGTTCAGCGATCGCGTGGACCGTGGCGATTTCCATCTCGCGCGTGATGGTGGTCGCACCCACGTCCAGGGCGCCCCGGAAAATGTACGGGAAGCACAGTACGTTGTTGACCTGGTTCGGATAGTCCGAACGGCCGGTAGCGATGACGGCGTCGTCGCGCACCGACTTCACGATCTCGGGCAGGATTTCCGGCGTGGGGTTGGCCAGCGCCAGGATCAGCGGCCGCTTGGCCATGGCCGCCACCATCTCGGGCTTGAGCACGCCGCCGGCGGACAGGCCCAGGAAGACGTCGGCGCCTTCGATCACCTCGCTCAGCGTGCGCTTGTCGGTTTCCTGCGAGAAACGTTCCTTGTCGGGATCCATCAGCGTGGTGCGGCCCTTCCAGACCACGCCCTCGATGTCGGTCACCCAGACGTTGGCGAGCGGCAGGCCCAGGTCGACCAGCAGGTTCAGGCAGGCCAGCGCCGCGGCGCCCGCGCCCGACGCCACCAGCTTGACCTCGTCGATCTTCTTGCCGACCACGGCCAGGCCGTTCAGCACGGCGGCCGCCACGGTAATGGCCGTGCCGTGCTGGTCGTCGTGGAACACCGGGATGTTCATGCGCTGGCGGGCCTTGCGTTCGACCGCGAAGCACTCCGGCGCCTTGATGTCTTCCAGATTGATGCCGCCGAAGGTCGGCTCGAGCGCCGCGATGATGTCGACCAGCTTGTCGGGGTCGGTCTCGTTGACCTCGATGTCGAACACGTCGATGCCCGCGAACTTCTTGAACAGGACCGCCTTGCCTTCCATGACCGGCTTGGACGCCAGCGCGCCGATCGCCCCCAGGCCCAGCACCGCCGTGCCGTTGGAGATCACGCCGACAAGGTTGCCGCGCGCGGTGTAGCGGAACGCGGCCGCGGGGTCGTCGACGATGGCTTCGCACGCCGCCGCCACCCCCGGGGAATAGGCCAGAGCCAGGTCGCGCTGGTTGACGAGTTGCTTGGTCGGAGCAATGGAAATCTTGCCCGGACGGCCGTACTCGTGATATTCGAGGGCGGCCTTGCGCAGATTGGGGTCGAGGGGTTGAGCCATGGAAAAATAACGCCCGCAGGGCGGTCACACGAAGTTATGCGAGGTGCGGATTATCCGCTCCCCGCACGGGTTATACAACCGACGAGGGGAAAACACTCCCCGCGTCGAACGTGGCCTTGACCATGGCGTCGAGCCGGTCGGCCGGGGTTTCCCGGCCCGAAGCGCGGTCTTCGCGCTCCTGCACGGACAGCACCGGAGGCGATTCCCCGGCATCGCGCAAACGCAGCCGGAATCGTCCGGCCCAGGCCAGGGTGCCTTCGCTGCCCAGCAGGAAATGCGCGGGGTTGGGCACCGGCTCGCCGCCCGCGGCGGCGCGCGGCACGAGCGCGTCGATCCGGTAGCCGGCCGGCCAGACCGGCAGTTCCAGCATCGCGGCGACCGCCGAATCGGTGGCCAGTTGAAACAGGTCGGACACCAGGCGGCTGGCCGACGTGGAACGCAGGGGCTGGGTGGATTCGACCCCGAAAGGGCCCAATTGCTCGAACGCACCATCGGCCAGCAGCACCTGGGCGGCGTCCAGACCCGAGTCCCGGCAGCGGCCCGGCAGCCAGCCGCGGGTACGCAGCAGCCAGGCGCCGACCGGTTCGAGGTCGGCGCCCGCATGCCAGCGCCACGGCGTTCCCGCCAGCCGCTCGCGCAGCGCTCCCATGGAGCAGCCCGCCTGCACCACGATGGTGCCGGCACGTTCGTCGAAGGATTCGATCGCCGCCAGTTGCGAGGTGTCCAGCCGCAGCCAGCCGCGGTCGGCCGGCAGGGCCGCTTCGCGCGCGCCGGGCTGCACCAGCAGCACGCCGAACTCGCGGCACAGCGCGGCGGCATGATAGACGTCCTCTTCCCGGGCCACGATCAGGCGCCCGCGCCCGGGGGCATCGGCCTGCGGCGTCTCGTCGCTGACCTGGCCACGGGCCATGCGCGCCAGGCGCTGGCAGAAGGCCGGCCAGGGCGCGTCCGACAGCATGCGGGGCAGGAAAAAGGCGCGGCGGCCGGGTTTCATGACAGGGACTCCGCGCCGGAAGCCGGCCCGGGAGGGAGGCCGAGCCGGCCTTCGGGCCAGGACGGCGGGAAGGTACGGCCGGAGATGGAACGTAACGAAACAAGCGGTGCCATGCCGTCCATTGTAACGGCGCGGGCGCGCGGACGGCCATCCGCCCCCTGCCTGCGGCGGGGCGTATCATGGACGGCATGGAGCCCCCATCGGCGCCGCGTCCGCGACGGCGCCGCCCACCCACCACCCGCCGTCCGACCACCACCCGCCGTCCGACCACCATGCTGCGCCTCTCCCCCCGCATCGCCCGCATCGCTCCCTTCTACGCCATGGAGGTCGTCAAGCAGGCGGCGGCCCTGCAGGCCCAGGGCCGCGACATCGTGCAGATGAGCATAGGCGAACCCGACTTCACCGCCGTCCCGGCCGTGGTCGAGGCGCTGGAACGCACCGCGCGCGAAGGACGGACCCAGTACACCGAGGCGGTCGGCATCGCCCCCCTGCGCGAGGCGATCGCCAGCTTCTACCAGACGCGCTTCGGCGTGGCCGTGGATCCGTCACGCATCATCGTCACCGCCGGCGCCTCGGGCGCGCTGCTCCTGGCCTGCACCGCCCTCGTCGATGCCGGCGCCCAGGTGCTGATGCCCGACCCCACCTATCCGGCCAACCGCCACATCGTGACCGCGGCCGGCGGCGAGCCCGTGCTGATCCCGGCCGGCCCCGGCGACCGCTTCCAGCTTGCGGCCGACCACATACGGCGCCACTGGACACCGCGCACCGCCGGCGTGATCGTGGCCTCGCCCGGCAACCCCACCGGAACCTCCATCGCGCCGGACGCGCTGGCCGAGCTGATCCGCGAGGTACGCGGCCGCCAGGGCTTCACCCTGGTCGACGAGATCTACCTGGGCCTGAGCTACGAAGGCAACCGCCGGTCGGCGCTGGCGCTGGCCGACGATCTCATCATCGTCAACAGCTTCTCGAAGTACTTCCACATGACCGGATGGCGCCTGGGCTGGCTGGTGGTGCCGCCGCAACTGGTCTCGGTGTTCGAGAAGCTCGCGCAGAACCTGGTCATCTGCCCGTCCACGCTGGCCCAGCACGCGGCGCTCGCGTGCTTCCAGCCCGAATCGCTCGACATCTTCGAGGCGCGCCGGGCAGCCTTCCGCCAGCGGCGCGACTACCTGTTGCCCGAGTTCGAACGCCTGGGCCTGACGGTCCCGGTCAAGCCCGACGGCGCCTTCTATATATATAGCGATGTGCGCGCGCATGCGGCCGACAGCGCGGCCTTCGCCACGCGCCTGCTGCACGAGGCCGGTGTGTGTGCGGTGCCGGGCCGCGACTTCGGAACCGCCGAGACCGCCTCCTACCTGCGTTTTTCCTACGCCACCGACCTGGCCCGGTTGCAGGAAGGCGTGGCGCGCATGGAGCGATTGCTCGGGTAACGCGCATGCTGGACGGCCTGCCGGGCTTCCCGACCATCGAGCGCGGAGGGATCCTGCAGGCAACGGCCTTGCTGATCGAGAAGGACAAGGTGGGGCGGCGATCTACGTCACGCGCAATCCGGACAAGCTGCGGCATCTGGATGCCGCATCCGGCAACCGGCCGGAAAGGCCGGCGGAAACGTCGCCCGGGCGCAGGCCCGGGGACGAGCCTACATGACGGCGGGAGAGCCGGGTTCGGTGCTCTTGACCGACACCGCTTCCGAGGACGGATCGGTGGGGATGGGCATAGGCTTGGCCGACGCCGAGCGCGCCGGCGTGGCCGGCGCGGTGCCCGGCAGTTCGGTGTTGACGCCCGCGGCCGAGGCCAGGCGGCGGCGTTCGGCCAGGACCCTGTCGCCGTACGGGCTGGTGCCATCGGGACCCACGCCCACGTACATGCGCAGGCCGGCCGTCAGCGAACCGCCACGCTCGATGTATTCCTTCAGGATCGACGCGCCGACACGGATGTTGGCCACCGGATTCCAGGCGGCCTGGCTACCGCCGAACGGCTCGAACCGCTCGGTGTGGACCCGGGTCAGGACCTGCATCAGGCCCTGGGCGCCGACATGGCTTTCGGCGAACGGATTGAAGCTGGACTCGATGGCGATGATCGCCAGGAGCAGCAGCGGATCCAGGCCCATTTCCTGTCCCACGCCATAGGCGGTGGAAACCAGCATGCGGGTAGCCTCGTTCGAGACCCGGTACTTGCGCGCGATATAGCGGCCCAGGGACTCGGACTGCACGGCCGACACCTTGGTCGCGTGCGGCTTCTGCGCCGGCTTGGCGGCATTACCCATCGAGCCCAGGAAAGACGTCGCCTGGGCATGCGGTTGTACGTTGTCGGCCACGGCCGCGACGGCGGCCGCCGCGGCAACGGCGGAGGCGACATCGACCTGGGCCGGCTCGGCCACGGGCGTCTCGACACCGTTGAACGCGGTGAATTGCGAAGCCTGGTCACGCAGACCAGGAACAGACCACACTACGGCGGCCATGGCGAGCACGGCCAGGCCTACATAACTATTGATGGAGCGGCACCAATCCGTGATTCCCGGTCGAGGCCGGGGGTCGGGCTGCTCCGTCGACGAGCTCGACTGCGCGTCGGGCATACTTACCTCCTTGCAACGGCGGGCCACAAAAAAACCGCATCCGGAAGCGATCGAGATACGACTCCGGACATCAAGGCCACAACCTGCTTGGCTGCACATCGCGCCGCAGTCAGGACGACTGGCGGCACACCTGCATGGTCGCTATCGCAGAGACAGCTCGGGACCATGCCTGTTTCGGGCAGAGGGCGCGTTCGCGCCGCTAAGAGAACTCCAGTATGGTGGGCGCCCGATGGCCCGTTAAGCAGCCCGGTGGTCTGGTCCGGCCCCGACTTGGGGGCGGCTGTCAGGACGACGGTACCGGGCACACGCTGAAAGTTGGCGGATTGTAGGAATGCGATTTGATGTGGTCAACCGTAAAAATTCACCATTCTGGTGCATCCGATAGACAATGGCGATCATTGGGATTTTCTATCGGTACCCATGCGACCGTATATGGAAAGATAGATAAAAGTAAGCATACACTATCGCCACGATCGAATCAGATTCAGAAACATATGTAAAATTTGTCCCGGACTTCATGTTTCACACCGCCACGGACCCCGATGACCTCATCCGTGCGTCAAACGCCGCAACCGCCACGGCGGGTTAAAGTGGCCCTTCCCCCGGCTTCCCCCATCAAGGTGCCCCGCCCGTGAAATACCGCGACCTCCGAGATTTCCTGCGCCAGCTCGAAGCGCGGGGCGAACTCAAGCGCATCTCGACCGCCGTGTCGACCCGCCTCGAGATCACCGAGATCTGCGACCGCGTATTGCGCGCAGGCGGACCGGCCCTGCTGTTCGAGAACGCCCGGCAACCCGGCCGCGAGCAAGCCGACATGCCGGTGCTGGCCAACCTGTTCGGCACCGCCCACCGGGTGGCGCTGGGCATGGGCGCGGAAGACGTGGGCGCCCTGCGCGACGTGGGCGAACTGCTGGCCTCGCTGCGCGAGCCCGAGCCGCCGCGCGGCCTGCGCGATGCGCTCGGCAAGGTGGCGATGCTGAAATCCGCCCTGTGGGACATGGCGCCGCGCGAAGTCCGGGCAGCGCCCTGCCAGGAGATCGTGCTCGAAGGCGACGACGTCGACCTCGGGCGCCTGCCCATCCAGCACTGCTGGCCCGGCGACGTCGCCCCGCTGCTGTCCTGGGGGCTGGTCGTCACGCGCGGACCGAATCGCAAGCGCCAGAACCTGGGCATCTATCGCCAGCAGCCCATCGGGCGCAACAAGCTCATCATGCGGTGGCTGTCGCACCGGGGTGGCGCGCTGGACTTCCGGGAACACATGCTGGCTCACCCCGGGCAGCCCTTCCCGGTCGCGGTCGCTCTGGGCGCCGATCCCGCCACCATTCTGGGCGCCGTCACGCCGGTGCCCGACGCCCTGTCCGAATACCAGTTCGCCGGCCTGCTGCGCGGCGGCCGCACCGAGGTGGTCCGCTGCCTGGGCAGCACGCTGTCCGTACCCGCCTCGGCCGAGATCGTGCTGGAGGGCCACCTGCTGCCGGCCTCCGATCCGCGCGCCATCGCCCCCACTCCCGCCCCCGACGTCGTGGCCCCGCCCGACAACGGCTACGAGATGGCGCTGGAAGGCCCCTATGGCGACCACACCGGGTACTACAACGAGCAGGACTGGTTCCCGGTCTTCACCGTCGACCGCATCACCATGCGGCGCGATCCCATCTACCACTCCACCTATACGGGCAAGCCGCCCGACGAACCCGCCGTCCTGGGCGTCGCCCTGAACGAGGTCTTCACGCCGCTGCTGCGCCGGCAACTGCCGGAAATCGTCGATTTCTACCTGCCGCCCGAAGGATGCAGCTACCGCCTGGCCATCGTCTCGATGCGCAAGCAGTACCCCGGGCACGCCAAGCGCGTGATGTTCGGCATCTGGAGCGTGCTGCGCCAGTTCATGTACACCAAGTTCATCGTGGTGGTGGACGAGGACATCGACGTGCGCAACTGGCAGGAGGTGGTCTGGGCCATCACGACGCGCATGGACCCCGTCCGCGATACCTTGCTGGCCGACCGCACCCCCATCGACTACCTGGACTTCGCATCGCCGGTCTCGGGCCTGGGCGGCAAGATGGGCCTGGACGCCACCAACAAGTGGCCGGGCGAGACCGATCGGGAATGGGGACGCCCCATCGTGATGGATGCGGACGTGAAGAAACGGGTGGACGGCCTGTGGCAGGAACTGGGGCTGCCGGGCTGAACCCGGCGGCCCCGGGGCCGGTACTAGCGCGGGTCGGGCCGGCTGCGGTCTTCCTTGATGGCCCGCCAGAGCTTGTAGGCCTGATAGGCGGCCACCGCGCCGCCGCCCAGCTTCAACAGACGGAAGACGCCGCCCAGCCGCACGCGGGCCAGCAGCATCGAAGCAGCGGACGATACGATCGGATAGCGCCGCAGGAAACGCCAGGCCTGCATGGCGGTCGCCATGCCGCGGCTGCCGCCCAGGCTGGGCAGGACCGACTTGAGCACCTGCCCCGGCGTGACGGCTTCCTTGATCTGGTGCAGGTGGGCCGCCAGCTCCATGCGCTCGATGGACGACCGGGCCAGCAGCAATTCCTTGCGGGCCTCGATGTCTCCCGCCTCGCGCGCCCTGCGACGGGCGCTCATCGCGGCCCCCGGCGGCTGTCGGGGTCGGACTCGGCCACCGCGGCGAGCATGTCGCGGTCGCGTTCGAGTTCGGCCAGAGTATCCTCGAACACCAGGGGTGCATGCACGGCCTGCCGGCGCACCATGACCAGCATGATGAGCCCGACCAGCAGATAGGCCGCCCCGACCAGCGCGATGGCCAGATGCCGGTATTCGGTATCCCAGAACACCACGACGATCAGGAACGAGAACATCATCAGGCCGAGCGTCAGGCACAGCAGGGCCGCCAGGGCGACCAGCACCATGCCCAGCAGGCGCGACTTTTCCTCGGCCAGTTCGATGGCGACGAGTTCGAGCCGGGTACGCAGGATGCCGATGGAAGTGGCAGCCAGCGCCCGGAGCGAACCCAGCAGATGCGGCGACGCGGACACGCTGCGCGTATCAGCGGCGGCTGTTGACCAGCAGGCCGGCCAGGAAGCCGACCGCCGCCGCCACGCCGATGGCGCGCCAGGGATTGTCGTGCACGAAGTCGTCGGTGGCGCGGGCGGCTGCCTTGCTGCGTTCCAGCATGGAGTCCTGGACGTCCAGGAGCTTTTCGCGCGCGCGCTTGAGGGAGGTCAGGGCGCTTTCGCGGAGTTCGACGGCGCGGTCACCGGTGCTGGAAGCGGCTTGCTTGAGCAGGTCTTCCGCGTCGTTCAGCACGACCTTGACGTCCGAGATGAGTTTTTCCTTGCCTGCGGTGCTGGTAGTCATCGTGTTGCGCTCCCTGCGTTGTTTTTACGATTGGACGATCCGATGATAGCAGTCGCCCCCGCATACCGGAACCCTTGCATCCGGAGGGCAGCATCGGGTAACACCTGCAACCCCGCGCTTGCATCCTGCATCAGTGGCCGGCCAGCCACGCGATAAGCTTGTCGTTGAAGCCGTTGGCTTGCTGCGCACGTTCGTCGTTGACCACGCTGACCACCAGGTAGCGGCGCCCGCTGGCCGCCAGCACGTAGCCGGCCAGGGCCCGCACGTCGCGCAGCGACCCGCTTTTCAGGTGCGCGAGCCCCGCCGCATCGGAGTCGCGCATGCGGCGGCGCACCGTTCCGTCCATGCCCGAAATGGCCAGCGAGGAAACGAACTCCGGCATGACCGGCGAACGCCACGCGGCGGCCAGGAGCCGCGCCAGGCTGTCGGCCGAGATCCGGCCGTCGCGGGACAGCCCCGAGCCGTTGTCCAGCACCAGCTCGGGCAGCGTCAGGCCCCGCGCGGCCAGGATCCCGTCCACCGCGCGATCGCCGCTGGCCACGGTGGCCGGGCCCGGCTCGTACGCGGCGCCCAGCGTCAACAGCAGCAGGCGGGCCATGACGTTGTTGCTCTGTTTGTTGATATGCCGCACGACCTCGGCCAGCGACGGCGAATCGTGGGTGGCGAACAGCACGGCATCGCCCGGCACGCCGCCCTCGCGTATCCGGCCCGCCAGGCTGCCGCCCATTTCCTGCCACAGCACGCGAAAGACCGCCTCGGCATGCCGCGGCTGGGACAGTGCCAGCCGGTACAGGCTGAACTCGCCGCAGCCCCCCGATACGGTTCCCGCCACGCGCAGCGACACGCCGGACGAGGTCAGGAACGGCTCGGTCTGCACCACGGGCGAACCGGGGCACGGATTGTCCGACCATTTCAGTCCGCCCTCGACCTTGACGCCGGGCAGGGCCGGGTCCAAGGTCACCCGCCAGTGCCTGCTGCGCAGGTCCGGGGTGAACAGCAGGCGCACCGCGCCGAAGCCCACCATCCAGGCGTCGGGACTGGCGTTGTAGGGCCGCGAGGGATCGCCGTCGAAGGCGCCGGGGTCGATCGCCACCGGCCCGAATACCGAGCGGTCCACGACCAGTTCCGGGATCCTGCGCACGCCGCGCACGCGCAGCTCGCGCAGCAGCTGCCAGAGGTCTTCCAGCTTGAAGAAGGGATCGCCGCTGGCGCGCAGGTACAGCGGACCGGACAGGACGCCGTCGGCCGAGATCGTGGTGCCCGGCTCCACCAGCAGCTGGGTGCGCCAGATATGCGCGGGCCCCAGGCTGTCCAGGGCGGCGAAGGTGGTCACCAGCTTCATGACCGAGGCGGGGTTGCGCGGCTGCCCGGCGTTGACCGAGACCATGCGCGGGCCATCGATCGGTTCGACCACCACCGACAGCGCGCTCTCGGGCAACCCCGTGGCGGCCCAGGCCGCCGACAATTCCGCGGGCAGGTCCTGCGCCCGCGCCATGGTGAATGCCAGGCAGGCGCACACCGCCGCCGCGGCCCGCATCCATACGCCGGGCCTGCCCCCGGCTCTTCCCGTCCCGCGCCGGCCCTCGGCCACGCCGGCTCGCGCGCCACTCTGCAACAACGCCTGCCCCCTTGTTCCCGTTCCGTGGTTCGAACAGGCTAGAGCATAACGGTTCCCGGCGCGGCCGCCGGCATGCCGCTCAATGATGGAGCGAGGCCTCGTAGCGCACCAGCAACTGGCGCATGTCGCCCACCGTGCCCTTGAGCGCCTCGGTGGCCTGGGCCAGCGAGGCGACCGAGGCGGAGGTGCGTTCCACTTCGCCCGAGATGCCTTCCATGCTGTCGGCGACTTCCTGCGACGCCGCCGACTGCTGCTGCAACATGCCGGAAATGTCGCGCGCCCGCTCCACCACCAGCGACGACGAATGGCGCACCCGTTCGAAGAAGCCGGCGCTTTCGCGGATCTGCTCGCCGCTGTATTGCACCGAGGCCACCGCGTCCTGCATGGAGGTCGAAGTCTCGGTGGCGAAGCGGGTGATGGCCTGGAGCGCGTGGCCGATGTCGCCCGTGCTGCCGGCCGTGCGGTCGGACAGGGTGCGCACTTCCTCGGCCACGACGCCGAAGCCGCGGCCGTTCTCGCCCGCGCGGGCGGCCTCGATGGCCGCGTTCAACGACAGCAGGCGGGTCTGGTTGGCGATCTCGCTGATGGCCTGGGTCACGCCGGAAATGGTCGAGACCAGGTCGTGCAGCGAGCCTATCTGTTCGTTGGTGCGGCCGACGGCCTTGGCCACGGAATCCGTGCCGCGCACCGAATCGCCGATCTTGGCCTCGGCCGTATCGACCTCGCTCAGGGCCGACTCGGACAAGGACAGGGCCGTGCCCGTATGCTGCGACGCTTCGCGGATGGCCACGCTCATCTGCTCGACCGCCGCCGCGATGCGGGTCAGGCGGTCGCGCTGCTCGTCGATGACCTGCCGGATCGCGGCGATCTCGCCGTTGACGCGGTCGGCGTTGCCATCCACCGCCTGCGCGACCTGCAGCACGTCGCACAGCGTGGAACGCAGGTGGATGCGGGTCGATTCGATACGCATGGGCAGGCCGCCCAGATCGAACTGATGACGACCTTCCACGGCCACCGACAGCATACCCTCGCCCATCGCGGCCAGCGTGCGGTCGACACGGCGCAGCGGCGCCCAGACCCGGTACCGCCACACCGCCGCGGCGGCACCCGCCACCGCGACCTGCCCCAGCATCCAGCCCCAGTGGGGCAGCAGCCAGGCACCCAGCGCCATGCCCAGCGACAGGACGGCCACGCCCGCGCCCCAGGGGGTGGGCGCGTGCCACCAGCGCGGACGCGGCGTGGCGGGGAATTTCACCTTGCCCGCCGACACGTCGGCATGCAGGGCCTGGGCGGACGCCACCTCGGCGCGGTCGGGCGCGCTGCGCACCGACATGTAGCCGACGTGCCTGCCGTTCTCGTACAGTGGCGTGACGTAGGCCTCGACCCAATAGAAGCCTCCATCCTTGCAGCGGTTCTTGACCATCGCCCGCCAGGGCTGGCCGCGCTTGATGGTCTGCCAGAGGTCGGCGAAGGCCTCGGGCGGCATATCGGGATGCCGGACGATGTTGTGGGGCTGGCCGATGAGTTCATCGCGCGAGAAGCCGCTGACTTCGATGAACGCGGGGTTCGCATAGGTGATGCGCCCCTTCAGGTCGGTGGTGGTCACCACGGGGCGGCTTTTCTCGACGAAGCGCTCGAGCGACGTGACGGGCAGATTCTTGCGCATGACTCTTGGTATGGACAACGACTCATGACGGTTGACGGCACCAAGGTCGCCGGACTTTAGGACTATTTGCCGATCGGCCCCGCGCCGCCCCACTACAATCCCGGATGATTCCCTCGAGAGCCTAGGAGCAGCCCATGAAGACCAAAGCCGCGATCGCCTGGAAGGCAGGCGCGCCCCTGACCATCGAAGAAGTGGACCTGGAAGGTCC